>NZ_AUQA01000002.1:0-1627377 GCF_000445495.1 Virgibacillus sp. CM-4 | reverse complement strand
TTTTATAGAAATAACAGGTTACCTGTTTTTCTTGACATACTGGTTGTTTTGTTCAGTTTTCAAAGAGCAAATATTTCTTAGTCGCTTTTTGCAGCAACTCTTTTATTATACCAGTTTGATTAGCGTGTGTCAATAACTTTTTTCAAGTTTTTATAATCAACTGTTTCGCTTCCCAAATTGGCGACTTTATTAATATACCATGCAGCGCGTCATAAGTCAATAACTTTTTTAAATTATTTTCAAGAGTTATGCATGGCATGTGTTCTGTTGCCTTATGAAGCAACGGTATTTAATTTACCATGTTTGTAGTTTGAAATCAAGCTTTTTTTAAAGAAAAATTAACGAAGCTTTAATTTGTATTCTTTCTTAAATTCGATATTTTCCTTCTTTTATTTATTTCGTCTTTATATATCATCTACCCCTTATACATAAACTAAAACCTTCTTTGGCTACATCCGCTTTCTTATAAAAAATAGGACGAGCATGCTCGTCCTATGTTGACTACTTTTATTATTATTTATTTCGCATCTGCGGGAACAACAGTACATCTCTTATAGATGGAGAATTAGTTAAAAGCATAACTAATCGATCTACACCTATTCCAAGACCTCCGGTTGGCGGCATTCCGTATTCTAGAGCTTCAAGAAAATCCGTATCCATATAATGGGCTTCATCATTTCCTTGGTCGCGTTCTTTAACCTGCGCTTCAAAACGTTCACGTTGATCAATCGGATCATTTAATTCACTAAATGCGTTGGCATGCTCGCGTCCAACAATAAATAATTCAAAGCGATCTGTAAACCGATCATCTGCTTTATTTTTCTTAGCCAGTGGAGAAATCTCCACTGGATGTCCATAAATAAATGTTGGCTGTATTAGTTCTTCCTCTACTTTTTGTTCGAAGAATTCATTCACTACATGCCCGAATGTCATCGTATCAGTAATCTCTACTCCATGCTCTTTTGCCAGATTACGAGCTTCTTCATCCGTCAGTTGTTTCCAGAAATCCACACCAGTTTTTTCTTTAACCGCATCAACCATATGCAATCTTGTCCATTCTGGCGCCAGTTTCACCTCATGATCTCCATAGGTAACATTCGTTGTTCCTAATACCTCTTTAGCAATATGGGCAATCAGGTTTTCGGTTAGTGACATGATATCATGATAATCTGCATAGGCTTCATATAATTCGATCATTGTAAACTCTGGGTTATGTCTTGTAGATACACCTTCATTACGAAAGACCCGTCCAATTTCATAAACCTTTTCCAAACCGCCTACAATTAAACGTTTTAAATGAAGTTCGATAGCTATACGCATATATAAAGGAATATCTAATGCATTATGATGGGTTTCAAAAGGTCGTGCTGATGCACCACCAGGAATTCCGTGTAGCATCGGAGTTTCTACCTCTAAGAACCCTTGTCCATCCAAATAACGACGCATTGCTTGAATGATCTTACTCCTTAGCACAAACGTTTCCTTACTATCCATATTTGTTATTAAATCAAGATAACGCTGACGATAGCGCTGCTCTATATCTTTTAAACCATGGTACTTTTCAGGTAATGGGCGTAAGGATTTCGTCAATAACTGAAACCTAGTAGCCTTTACTGATAGCTCACCCACTTTTGTCTTAAACATTACCCCAGTGACACCAATAATATCCCCCATGTCACTGGATGTGAAAATTTCATAGGCCTCTTCTCCAACTTTATCTTTACGTATATAAAGTTGGATCTGACCACTGATATCCTGAATGTGAGCAAACCCCGCTTTTCCTTTACCCCGTTTTGTCATCATTCTTCCTGCAATGGTTACTTCTTCTTCTTTCTCTTCTAGTTCTTCCTTTGAGTAACGATCATACATATCTTTTAATTCACTTGCCAAGTGGGTACGTGTGAACTTTCCACCAAACGGATCTACCCCTTGTTCTACAAATTGGTCAAGCTTTTCTCGGCGCACCCGCATATGTTCATTTAATTCCTCTGACACCATTATCACTCCAGTCTTTTCTATAGGTAAGTATAGCTTATTCTAATCCATCTTTCATTTCATGAGCTTTGATAAAACAAATACAATTCATGGTAAAAACCCGCAACTTGCAAATTTTATAATAATCATTAAGCTTTAGCTTCCTCTTCCCATTTAGTTACATACTCTACAAAGAAATATTTAATTCCCAATTTGGAATAAACAATTCTTTTCTTTTATGATTCTCCTGAATTATTATCTACCTCTTGTACTTGCAATGTTAATTCTTCTTTGGATATTTCTAATGTAGCAGCCACCTTTTGTAAAAGGTCGTCAGAAAGTTCTTTCGATCCTCGTTCAACACCACCAATGGCAGATAGTGGAACATCTAGTTCTTTGGCAAAATCTATTTGTGTATAGCCTTTTAACTTGCGAAATGCCTTTATTCGTCTGCCGATTCGTTTTTTATCCATATAGATACATCCTTTATGTCTTTTCCCGGAAGCTTTTTTATTAATTCAGATACTCGCCTTTCCTGCTCTGGTATTACTATATCTGGCGCTATTTCATGTAATGGAATTAGAACGAATGCACGTTCATGCATCCGTGGATGCGGAATGATTAATCGCTCTGTTTTACTATTTTCTTGATTATAAAGTAAAATGTCAAGGTCTATTGTTCTTGGACCAAAACGAATCGTTCGTTCTCTTCCTAATTCTTGCTCTAACGTTTGACAATAATCCAATAAGGCTAACGGGCTACATGATGTTTCTATTTCAATGACCATATTTAAAAAATCAGCTTGGTTTGTATACCCTACAGGAGCTGTTTGGTAAATAGAAGATTGTCTGGTAACTGTAATATTAGGGTGCTCCATTATTCCCCGCAACCCACTTTCTAAATGTTGTTCTCTTGGTTCAATATTTGTTCCTAATGCTAGATATACCTTATTCATCATTCTTCTCCCTATAAATTTCTACGGCAACTGAATCATAATGGCCCGGGATTGGGGGATCTGGTTTCGTAACTTTGATCGTGCATGCTTCCAACAAATGAAACCTAGTTAATAATTTAGTTGCAATACTTTCTGCCACTGCTTCAATTAAATTCAACTTTTCCCCCTCAACTACTTCTTTGATCAATTCATATGCTTGTCCATAATGGACAGAATGATTCATATCATCGCTTTTCCCAGCATGCCGTAAATCAATATATAATGTCGCATCTACCTGAAACCGTTGACCCAACTTATTTTCCTCTGAAAGTAATCCATGAAATCCATAAAATTGCAAGTTATTTAAGATTATTTTATCCATATTCTACCCTCTTTTTACATGAAGCATAGCATCCATCATTTTTGATAACTCCACATTTGTCTTCACATCATGAACACGTACCATATGGGCGCCTTTCATTACTCCCATACAAGTAGTAGCACCTGTACCGATATCCCTCTGATTAGCTGGTAAGTCTAATACACGTCCAATAAATCTTTTCCTCGACGTAGCTAGTAATATAGGATAGCCTAACTGCTTGAACCGTTCCAGTTGATTCAGTACTAACAAATTATCTTTTGCCGTTTTTGCAAAACCAATCCCGGGATCAATAATAATATTGTCTTTCTTCACTCCTGCTGCTAAAGCTATATCAATGCTTTCTTGCAAATCGTTGAGCATATCTGAAATTAAATTTTGATAATCGATATGTTCTCGATTATGCATTAAGATAATTGGAGATTGAAAAGCGCTTGCAACGTTAGCAATTGCTGGCTCTTTCTTTGCTCCCCATACATCGTTAATAATATCTGCACCAGCTTCTAACGCGGCTTGGGCTGTCCCAGCTTTGAATGTATCAATGGAAATTGGAATCTGCACCTTTTCCTTTATTGCCTTTATTACTGGAACTACACGCTCAATTTCTTCTTCCTGTGAGACTGGATCGTGATTAGGTCGGGTTGATTCTCCACCGATGTCTATAATATCTGCACCTTGCTTCTCCATAAGAATAGCCTGATCCACTGCTTTAGCGATCGTGGTATAATTGCCACCATCGGAAAAAGAATCAGGAGTAACATTTAAGATTCCCATAATATGCGTGCGTACTGTTAAATCATAAGCTTTCTTTTTCGTTGTTAAACGCATAGTAGCCGTACCTTCTTTCTACCAAATTCATTATTTATCGTATCACAGAACGAGACACCAGGCGACCCGATCCCGTAAGAAAAGCTTTTCAATCAACTATTATTTTATATAGTTGATGTTTTACGTAAAAAAGCCAGTACCTTTACGATACTGGCAAACAACTTAAAAATTATTTTTCCTCAAATTGATAAAGCGGGGTTGATAAATACCTTTCTCCATTATCAGGGAATACAGCAAGCACCTTCTTACCTTTACCTAGCTTTTTAGCTATTTTCTTAGCAGCTGCAACTGCAGCACCAGCAGAAATACCACCCAAAATCCCATTTGTAGTAGCTACTTCTCTTGAAGTAGCAAATGCTTCCTCATTATCAATTCGTAAAATTTCATTATATATATCCGTATCCAAAATCTTGGGAACGAATCCTGCACCAATACCTTGAATTTTATGTGGTCCCGGAGTTTCACCGGAAAGCACGGCAGAAGCAGATGGTTCAACTGCATATAATTGTATGCCTTCAAAGTTTTCTTTTAATACTTTTCCTGCCCCAGTAATTGTACCTCCAGTACCAATACCAGCAACAAACGCATCTAAACCTTCACTCATTTGTGAAACAATTTCTGCACCTGTTGTCCGTGCGTGAACTTCAGGGTTGGCCTCGTTATTGAATTGCTGTGGCATAAAATAATTATTTTGTTTCTGTAACTCCTCTGCTTTACTAATGGCTCCTTTCATCCCTTCTGCACCGGGAGTTAAAACAAGCTGAGCACCGTATGCACGCAATAAGTTGCGACGTTCTTGGCTCATCGTATCTGGCATAACAAGTACTGCCTTATACCCTTTGGCAGCAGCTACCATTGCTAAGCCAATTCCCGTATTACCACTAGTAGGTTCAATAATTGTATCGCCCTCTTTTAATGCCCCATCTTTTTCGGCGGCTTCAATCATTGCTAATGCGATACGATCTTTTACAGAACTGCCAGGGTTCATAAACTCTAGCTTGACATAAATGTCCGCACTGTCGTCATCTGCTATATTGTTTAATTTCACAACGGGTGTTTCCCCAATAAGTTCAGCTATATTATTCGCTACTTCCATCCTCATTTCCTCCTAATTCCTAGTTATTTTGTATGATTAATTCTAATTTACGTTTTACCTGGTCAAATGTCAACTCAAACGTTATAATTGTCAGATTGTTTTATATTATTGGTTTTCTCCGTATATCCAGTCAATCTCCTTATTACTCCAAAGGGCGGCAGCCTCTAAAGGTTGATTCTTTTCCTGTAAGGCCAGTTCACTTTTTATATATGGTTTCATCTCTTCATAAGTGAATTCAATAGAGGGTAATTTTCTATGAAGATATAGAATGGCAATACCATTATCAGCGACAAATGGTTTACTATACGTATGTTCTTTCATATCTACGGCAATATCCGCATAACCATTTGGAAAGAATTGACTCGATGTATAAATGAATCCTAAGTAGCCTCCATCTTTCTTCGTGGTTTCATCATTCGAATATTCCTGCGCAAGTAATTTAAATGAAGCTCCTGCTTCTAACTCTTCATATATTTTATTTGCAGTCTCCATATTATCTACAAGAATATGAGACGTTTGCATGGAAGCACTGAAGTTATATTGATCGCCGTATGTATTATAATAAGTTGTTATCTCTTCCTCAGGTATCGAAGCCCCTTCAGCTAATAGCAATTGTAGTTGATAACGATATCGGATATCTTCTATCCATTGTTCTTCTAATGCTGTGTATTCCGATTTTGACAATACACCTTGTTTTGCTACCAACCTTGATATTTCGCGATTGATAACTTTATCGCTAATCTGTATACCTTTTTCGTCTGCCATTTGTTCCACAATTTTTTGGTCAATTAGTGTTTGTAATTGTTTTTTACCATAATTATTCCTTAAGGATTGATTCCATTCCTGAAATGTAATATTTTCACCATCAACCGAAGCTACATCTTCCTTTTGGCTTAAGCTTTTACTATCTCCATTGCCTAATTCTACACGCTCTTCATTATTCCAAACTAACAACGTAGCTATATTTGTAATTAAAAGTACAACAATGATCGCTAATAATAATTTTTTTGACATTGACATTTGTTCCCCCTATAACCCTACGGTACCTAAGGCACGGTTATACGAACTATACAGGTAATTATAATAAACATCCAGGGAAAATCCCTGAATGTAATTAACCAATTTGATTTTTTAACGTAACTAACTCTTCTTCTGAAAATTGGTAAGACTGATTACAGAAATGGCAATTCGCCTCTGCCCCGTTATCTTCATCAATCATTGATTGAATTTCATCTTTTCCTAAGCCTTTTATTGCTCGTTCTAAGCGTTCTTTTGAACAATTACAACGAAATTCCAGTGGAATCGACTCATGTACCTTAATTTCATTCTCTCCAAACAGTCGATGCAGTATTTGTTCAGGTGTATTCCCTTCTCGAATTAAAGTAGATATTGCCGGAAAAGACTGAATTTGTTCCTCTAGCTGATTAATTACTTCTTCACTTGCTCCAGGCATAACCTGTACGATAAAACCACCCGCCGCCAATATACTATGATCAGGATTCACAAGTACTCCTGCACCAACTGCTGTAGGTACCTGCTCTGAATTGGCGAAATAGTACGTAAAATCTTCACTAATTTCCCCGGAAATAATCGGAACTTCTCCAGTAAAGAAATCCTTTAAACCTAAATCCTTAATGACACTTATACTTCCATTTGTACCCACTGCCCGAGCAACATCTAATTTTCCTTTATCATTCAAGTCAAAATCGACATGGGGATTTTGAACATATCCTCGTACCTCACCTTTTGCATTTGCATCCGCAATTATCGCACCAATTGGTCCATCCCCCAAAACCTTCGATGTGATGGAATCGTCCCCTTTAAGCATGGCACCCATCAATGCAGTGATGGTAATTGTTCTGCCTAGCGCAGCAGAAGTGGTTGCCCACGTATCATGGCGCATTCTTGCTTCTTCAACAGTATCCGTTGATGAAGCTGCATAAGCTCGAATCATACCATCGTAAGCTGTTGCTTTTAATATAAAGTCCTTCATGTTGTCTCTTCTCCTTTCCAGCTCGCTTTATTTTTATTATAAATAAGATAAAGTCCTTTTAATGTTAAGTATGGATCTACATGGTCAATCGTTTCTGATTCATAGGCAATTAATGATGCTAAACCACCTGTAGCAATGACCGTAGCTTCTACTTGCATTTCACTTTTAATTCGGCGAACGATCCCATCAACTTGTCCTACATAACCATAGAAAGCACCAGACTGCATTGCTTCCACAGTCGAAGACCCAATTACACTTGTAGGAGCTTGAATCTCTATTCGCGGTAATTTAGAAGCTTTGCTATATAGTGCTTCCATTGAAATATTGATTCCTGGGGAGATAACTCCTCCATAATATTCTTTGTCCTTGTTAATAAAGCAATACGTAGTGGCAGTGCCAAAATCAATTACAATTAATGGCGATCCATAATCTTCTATTGCCCCTACTGCATTGACCACTCTATCTGCACCAATTTCTCTTGGATTAGGATAACGCATGTTTAAGAAAGAATGTACCGTTTCTTTTCCAATAATCATCGGCTCAAGATGGAAATAATCTTTACTCATTTTTTCTAAAGCATACATGATCGGCGGAACTACAGAAGATATAATAACACCCTTTATCTCTGAAATCGCAATTCCACTATGATCAAATAAGGATTTAATTAGCATTCCAAATTCATCTTCTGTTTTATAACGGTCTGTTTTTATCCGCCATTGATGCTTTAATTGATCTTTTTCAAATACTCCTAATACTGTGTTGGTATTCCCAACATCAAGTACAAACAACATAAACTTCCATACCTTTCTTTCTCAAATTTGGATTAGAACCAAAGGATACGCTTATTTTTTTAATATACCATATTTAAAAGGGAATATATATTAAACCGACTAGTTATGAGCAAAACACACTTACCTTTATTCTGACAGCCAACAGTGAGAAGAAAGGTACTGTTTGTCTTTGTTAGTGTGTGCAATTTATAGACAGAGCACAAACCTATATGAACTGAAGCATATGATGTATGTGCAATTGTCTACCTTATGCCATCGAAAAGTGGTATCACCTTACCATTACACGTATGCTCTATTTCCACCTAAACTTATTCTTTAATAAACCAAATCCTATATACCACCTTTTCTTTACATGCAAAAAAATGACACGAAGTTCTTGCCCTTTAACAAGCGGTTGAACTTCGTGTCATTGTTCATTTACATTCTAGCTGTATTAATCTTTTTTCTCTTCATCATCTGCTGATGGTTTATTATCTGTTGTTATCTCATCTGTTGAAGGTGGATTTTTTGAAGTTGTTCCATTAGATGAAGTTGGCTTATTATTTGTTGTAATGCCATCTTCAAGGTCTTCTTCAAATTTCTTATTCGCTTTATCTTTTGCTTCCTCGAATGTTTCTGGAGATTCATCCTTATCATTAGATTGAATATTAACTTTTAATGATTCAGATTCCTCTGGTTCAGGAAGTTTACCTTCTTCGAACAGCGACTTAATTTGTTTTGCATCTAGTGTCTCTACCTCAAGTAAAGTTTGTGCTATTAATTCTAACTTATCTTTGTGTTCTGTAAGTATGGTTTTAGCACGATCATAACAATAATTGATGAAGTTTTGCATTTCTTGGTCAATGTCATGAGCAATTGCATCACTATAGTTTTGATCATTGTTAAGATCTCGACCAAGAAATACCTCACCACCGCCACTTGTAAATTGTAACGGACCAATTTTTTCACTCATACCATACTCGGTAATCATCTTACGAGCAATTCCAGTCGCACGTTGGAAATCATTATGAGCACCCGTACTTACTTCTCCAAACATGATTTCTTCAGCTACGCGACCACCTAGCAATCCAGTGATCTTATCAAATAATTCTGGTTTCGTCATAAAGTAACGATCTTCCCTAGGTAGCATCACAGCGTAACCACCTGCTTGACCGCGTGGAACAATAGTAACCTTATGTACCATATCCGCATCATCTAATACCATACCAATTACCGTATGTCCACTTTCATGATGAGCTACAATATTTCGTTCTTTTTTAGAGATAACTCTACTCTTCTTAGCAGGACCCGCAATGACACGATCAATGGCTTCATCAACATCTATCATATCAATCGATTTGCTGTCCCGCCTTGCAGCAACAAGAGCTGCTTCATTCAATAAGTTCTCTAGGTCGGCGCCCGAGAATCCAGGTGTACGCATTGCTATTGTTTTCACATCAACATTATCAGCCAAAGGTTTATTCCTAGCATGTACTTGTAGTACTTCTTCACGTCCTTTTACATCTGGTCGATCAACGGTAATCTGACGGTCAAAACGACCTGGACGTAATAATGCAGGGTCAAGAATATCGGCACGGTTGGTTGCTGCAATGATAATAATTCCTTCATTAACACCAAATCCATCCATTTCTACAAGTAATTGGTTTAATGTTTGTTCACGTTCATCATGTCCGCCGCCAAGACCAGCACCACGCTGTCTACCAACGGCATCAATTTCATCTATAAATATAATACAAGGAGCATTCTTTTTAGCATTTTCAAATAAGTCTCGGACACGGGATGCACCGACACCTACGAACATTTCCACGAAATCAGAACCACTAATCGAGAAGAATGGTGTTCCTGCTTCACCTGCTACTGCACGTGCAAGTAAGGTTTTACCTGTTCCTGGAGGTCCAACTAAAAGCACCCCTTTAGGAATTCTTGCTCCTACGGTTGAAAATTTACGCGGATCTTTTAGGAAGTCTACAACTTCTACAAGTTCTTGTTTTTCTTCGTCCGCCCCAGCGACATCCTTAAAGCGAACCTTTTTCTTATCTTCACTGTACATTTTCGCCTTGCTTTTTCCAAAGTTCATAACACGGCCACCACCGCCGCCACCTTGGGCTTGGCTAAGGATGAACAGGAAGAATAACCCGATGATTAAAAATGGAATCATCGTCGTTAAAAATGTTACCCATGCACTTGGTTGCTCTTCTTCTTCAACATGAAGTACACTTTGATCATTGGCTTGTTCAGTAATAGATGCGATGATTTCTGTGTTATCTGGGACTTGTGCAACAAATTGCTGGTCGCCCTCATTCAAATTACCACTAATTCGCATAATTCCGTTTGCTGGTTGCATCGTCATTTCTTGAATCTCGCCACTATTTAAAGCATCCATAAATTGCTTAACATTGAATTGTTCTGCTTCTTCATTCTGTCCATTGAATACTCCAATGACTCCTATAATAACGAAGAAAATAAGTATCCAAAAGAACACATTCCGAAATATCCGGTTCATTGCTTACCTCCTCCCAAGCGGGAAAAACTATATAACATCGTACCATACAAAAAAGTTGGAATACAACTAATTTCACTTAAAAAACAGCATTTTTATTTCTATGATGTATCTCATTCTTCCACTAGAAAATTAATATTATTCTCCACCATATATTTCTGGTTTTAATACACCGATATATGGAAGGTTTCGGTATTTTTCCTGATAATCCAAACCATATCCAACGACAAATTCATTCGGAACTTCAAAACCAATTAAATCTGCCTTAATAGCTGCAGTACGCCCAGATGGTTTATCCAGTAGAGTAACAATCTTAATAGAATTCGCTTTTCGATATTTAAATAAATCCACAAGGTAACTTAATGTTAATCCACTATCGATAATGTCTTCTATAATCAGTAAATCGCGACCTTCTACTTTTGTATCTAAGTCTTTTACAATTTTAACCTCACCTGATGAACGCATTTCGCCACCATAGCTTGATACATCCATAAAATCCATTTCTAAATGTGTTTGTGTGTAGCGTAAAATATCTGACATAAACGGCATTGCGCCTTTTAGGACACCAATAGCAAGCGGGAATTTCCCATCGTATTCTTCAGTTAATTGCTGTCCTAATTCCTTACACTTAATTGCGATTTCTTCCTCTGATATTAATACTTCTTTAATATCATTATGCATATGTCTGCTCCTCCTACATGTTGCCTTTGTCATAATATAGTTGTATAAGTGATGCACCTAACACCCTTTTTGCAGGTTGTCCCTTTTTCAATCCTACTAGCCATAAAACAGTTCCTTGATTATCCGTAACAATTGGCCAATTTTCTCGCTGAAACCTTGGAATTTTAGCATCTATAAAGATGTCCTTGACTTTCTTGCTTCCCTTTAATCCCTTCCAACGCATTCTATCCCCTTGCTCACGTGTTCGAATATGTAATGGTAATTCTACTTGCTCTTTGTAACACACAAAGGTGAATTCGGATTGTTCTAGAGAATTCTCTACGTATTCAGCAATAATTACTGAACCATCTGGCAAAACTGCTCTACCAGGAACTTCCAATAGTTTATGATAAGAATCGGGACGGCCGTCTTGATTGAAAGAAATACGTATCTGATCATATGATTTTTCTATCTTTAGCCCTTCAGGGAAATCGAGTCGAGTATTCCCAGTTTGATGGTGCAATAACGAAAAAAACTGCTCCTCATGGACATAAGATAAATCCTTCGGTAAATCAATATACAGATAGTTTAATATTAGATGATAGGCACGTCTTTGTAAAGCAAATGCATATGTTTTGAATGTGGGAATAGAAAAAGACAAAAGCTTATTTTTCTTATCAAACAAAACAATATCATGGGTCATTTTTTCTGCTTGCTGCTTTAAATACGATAGATCTGCATGTAAGGTTTCGCTTAAATGCTGTATTGTAGTATGTATATTACTATTTTTCTCTTTTATTAATGGTAGTACATGCTTTCTGAAAAAATTTCTCGTATAAGTGGTTTCCTGATTTGACGGATCAATTCTAGATTCAATGTCATGACGTCTACAATACTGCCAAATTTCATCTTTCGTTACGCAAAGAAATGGTCGTACAATCAAACCTTTAGCAAATGGCCGCTTTACGGGAATACCCGCTAGCGATTGAGAATCAGCAGATCGAACTAAACGCATGAGCATTGTTTCTGCCTGATCATCACCATGATGTCCCAATACTAAACAATTTGCATGAAATAACTCCATTTGCTCATAAAAGTAATTATAACGTAATTCTCTTGCTGCTACTTGTGTACCAACTTTGTACTGCTGTTTATAATCAGGGACATCTACAGAAGTACCTTTAAACTCAATATTCCATTCCCTACATTTTTGCTGCACAAACTGGAGATCTTCTAAAGACTCTGTACCACGCAATTGATGATCCACTGTCAAAGCAATAATACGTAATCCCCAGTCATCCTTTATTGAATTTAAATAATAAAGGAGAGCCATAGAATCAGGGCCACCTGAGACCCCCACAAGTATCGTAGTACCTTTCTCAAATAAATCATGTTTGTTTATAAACTGTGTTACTTTCCTGTTCAATTTGTCCATCTCCAACAGAGCAATTCTACTTTTATCGTATCATAATCATAATCACTGAAAAAGCAAAGAAATTAGATAATAGCTTGCTGCTAAAAAGGAAATGCCTGCAGCCTCAAGCAAAAAAGGGTCTTGTTTCGTTGGTTGTGCTTGATTTCCAGTTACTGTATTCTGTTTTTGGATATTGTGGATAACTTGCAATAATTCTTTTTTCATTTGGGAGCTGGTTACATATTTGCCTATCAACGCTTTCCTCAGCACTAAACGGTACGGCCGTAACCCTTTTGCCTCGTCAATTTTTCGAAACAGCATCTTTTCTGGTTGTGTGTCTTTATTAAAACGATTTGGATAGTAGATAGTTAAAAAAACCATTACAAATGCAAATAAATCATAGCTAGGCTCTGCTTTTCGTGTTCCCATCCCCCAATAACCACGATCATAGAATTCGGTGTATTCCTTTATTGCTCTGCCTACTTGAGTTGTACCACCAACATCTACCCATCTGACTCTTGGTGGGGATAAGACGATAAGTAAATTATCTATTTTTAAATCACCAAATACCCATCCATGCTGATGAAGCTGCTCTAAGTCTTCTAATAGTTGCAACATAAATACCCCTATCCATTCTTTACCATGCCGTCTAATATAAGCAGACATTGGTTCTCCCTGTAAATATTCCATCACATAGAAAGAATATTTTTCCCCGGAAGGTGCTGTCCAATCATCTACATCTAATAAAGAAGGTCCAAGTCGACTCCCTTGGACCCTCCCTAATGACTTAAGCACATTAACTTCAACGGTCATCGATGAACGTTTATCGCTGATTTTCAATGCAGCAGGCTTTCCATTTGCTTCGCATAAATAAACAGAACCAATTGCTCCTGCTCCCAGCTTTTGTTTAATAACGTAAACCTTCTTATGCCATTTCCCTTGAATGTACATTCCAGGGCGAACAACTGTACTATACTTCTTCCATTCCTGATTCATCTTCATCCCTCAAGCTCCTTAGCAAGGTCTTCTTACCAAATTGATACATTGCCTCGCGAATGGCAGGACCAGTAGGTGTAATTCCACCACTTGTAAGCTTCGGAAAAATACTTGATATTGAATCCAAAGCAGGAGACCAATCTAACACTTTTTGGATATCCTTGCGTTTACCCGGAAAGTTGAAAATACAAAATCGATTACGGCCAATACGAGAATTCAAACTAATAGATAGATCAATTAATGCTTCTTTTACTGTTGGTAGTTTATCATGCATGCTTGCACTAGTATCTACTAAAACAAGCACTTCAAGATCACAGGTTTCTCCCATGTCTTCAACTACTTCCATAACTTCTCCTCGTTTTTCCGGTTCTAAATCCTCTAGCGATTGATCCTGTCCTAAGATTTGCTGTAATTCTTTATTTACAAATCCTTGCAGGGTTTGTGTCATTGCTTGTTTTGTTACCGTTTGTACGGTTTGGGATAGAGCTTGTTTATAAACAAGCTGACTGACTCCACCACCAGATAAGGCAATGTCTTCTACTTCTTTAAGGCCCTCTGGTTGTTCAGATTGATCATCTTCTAAAATACCAATTACGTTTACGGTAATTCCTTGCTGATTTGCCAATGATGCAGTAGCGGCGGGGTCCTCTCCTTTGTTCGAACACCCGTCGGTGATTAACAAGATTTGTTTAAGCGTACCTTTTTTCAACACCATCTACCTCCCAACTTTTCAGTACCATCATCGCCAGTTTTATAGCTATCTATACATGGTATCGCGGAAGAGAACAGGGGAGGTATACGGTTGGTTGAAACAATGGAATTCAACTGAAACGATTTTATTTTTCATTGCGCTTTATCATGATAAACTGGAACAGAAGCCCATTTGGGAATGTTTTTCATCACTTTGGCTACAACCACTGTCATATCATCTTCTATTTCTCCTGACCTGGTACGAATCACTTCTTCCAGTATTAAATCGGCTATTTCTTGCGGATCATTGGTTCGCATATCACGGATTTTCCGTTTCAACCAGATATCCGTATTTTCTACATGTTTTGGACCGTCAAAAATCCCGTCACTCATCATAATCAATAGATCATCTGACATTAATTGTTCACTAACAATGTCAACATCAAATTCCTGAATAATCCCCATTGGAAGATTACTGGCTTCTACCTTAATTAATTGATCCCCGCGTTTAATAAAGCTTGGTGTCGATCCTATTTTAAGAAACTGTACAAACGCATTGTGTAAATCAATAACTGCTAAATCCAAGGTAGCAAACATTTCATCCGTTGATCGTAAAGACAAAATTGAATTTATCGATTTAATCGCAACCTTTTCCGGTATACCCGTTTGTAGGATTTGTTGGAGCAATCGAAGTGTCTCTACACTTTCTTCTTGAGCCCTTTCTCCGTTCCCCATACCGTCACTAATCGCCATCGCATACTTCCCTGCACCAAGCTCAATCGTCGTATAGCTATCACCGGAAACCAGTCCTCCTCCTTTGGCTGCATTTGCAGCACCTGTCTCTACTACAAATTCTCTTGCAGAACCGAATGCAAGATAACTATATCCATTCGGAAATGGTGCAATTTCTTCTTGCTTTACCACAACAACCTCTTTCAAAATATCTGATAATACCGGCGCAATTAGTTTTGACCCCTCACCATGATAATCATAGAAGGTTAATGTCATTTCTATATCTACATTCCCCTTATCTAAACGATAAATCTCTAATTTTTCTAGTTCAATACCCATTTTTTTCAATGCGTGAACAATTTGCAATTCCTGTTGCTCATGATGCTGACGTTCTTTTAATATCTCTTTTGCAAAATCCTCCATTACTTCTGAAACACCTTGTAATTGATCTGCAACCAGTTTTTTACTTTCCATCACTTGTTGTTTAAGCTTTTGATTCGCTTCAAAATAAGACATTTCTTCCTTCATTGCATCGAGAACTTTCTTTGGCTTGACGCAATAACTTTCGAACTCACGTGCCGTCTTTCGATTAAGTTTACCACCCTCTCCCATATCATCCTTCATCATCTCCATTAACGAATATGTCTTATCAAATTCTTTCTGCCAACACCTTTCCTTCATAAAGCAATTTTGACATGTTTTCTCTGTTACTTGACTTAGAAAATAATCCGTCTCCCTTCTTGATTCCTGGTCTTCTTCTACTTGTCCATCAACCGTAGTAAAGCTATTGGACAATGCCTGAAATACATTTGAAAATTGCTCAACCCGTTTAGCAGTAACATTTCGCACTTTCTGTAAATACTGTTCCTGTTCGTTGGTGTATTCTTCTGTTCCTGGAATATAACGAGATAATTTCTTAAACCAACTTGCTGGCGTTAGTAAAAAGAAGAAAATTGCTATCGATGATTCCAAAATCGATGGAACTAATTGACTGGCATTGCCATAAATACCTATAAGAAAAGTTCCTACAAATAAACCAACGGCAACCCCTGGCTTTCTACCTTCTTTTAATAACCCTCCTAACAGTCCGGAAAAAGCAAGTAAGCTCATTTGATATAGATTTGCTACATTAGCTAGAGACAAAATAAGCCCAGCCACAACCCCTACTGTAGAACCAATTGCCGCCCCGCCGACATAAGCAAGTAATAATACAAAATAACGAGAAAATACCTGTTCAAATGAAGCACCATAAAGCTCCCATCCAATTGTTCCAGTAAGAATAGAGGCAATAAGTATGATCATGCATACGATCTCCTCATTTTTTAAAGCGGGGTTATAACGTTTAGGTGATAATAAAGGAATGCTTTGCATAAATATTAATACTAAAACCGTACCTAATACTCCTTCTACAAATACGAGCATCCAATCGTACGGTGATAATTGTTGAGAAATAGAGTATTGAAATACTCTAGTTGCTACCGTGGAAAGAAATACAAATAAAGGAATAAGGACCTGTTGATTTTTAGCTTTCTTAAAAAATCCGCCCAAGAAGACAAAGACAAGCATAGCTAGTGCAATAAATATTGAATGGTCTAACGAGTAGCTTAATGCACCTATTAGAACAGCTACAATCGATTTTAATGTTTTTTCTTTATGAACTAGCCATATAGTAGCTAAAAAGGCTACCGCAAACGGGGATACGACAGATAAAATAACGGCACGACCTAATAGAAACCCGATAATATAAAACAGCCATCCCCGTTCAAGTAGAATTACACGAAGTTTCGCATATAATCGATTACGGAGCTTGTCCATTTGTTTGGTGCGTTCTGCTCTAAATGCTTTCGGTTCGACTCTTGTAATTGAATCCATCATAACTACCACTCCCTCTTTGTGCATATCATTAAACCACAATATGCCAACTATTTTTGTCAAAACAAGAGAGCAATTACCAAGAATCGTTCGACGGCTTTCTATCAATCGAACAGTTTTCAACACGAACACGCGTGTGTATCCCTGTTTTAACTAAGAGTCACTCTTTTACAGTACTTCGCGCTGAATCAATTATAAAAAACGTTTCCATTGATTTATTTTTCTTCTTATAGATAAACAGATTTTGTTGAAATCTGAATCATTCTTACTAACATAATCCAATTTGACGAATGGGCAACCCTTCATTCGAGTTTATAATGACAACCGAGCACACCGATAACTTTTTCTGCTTTTCTATTATTTCTACCGAAAAATGATTGACAGACATCCAATCCTGCTGTATTATATTTTCTGTTGGCTAATTAGGCGGTGTAGCTCAGCTGGCGAGAGCGTACGGTTCATACCCGTGAGGTCGGGGGTTCGATCCCCTCCGCCGCCATCTATATAAAAACCCTACTATGTTTCTACATTAGTAGGGTTTTTATTTATGCATATGTGTGTATACCAAAAAGCAGCAGCCGTAAATTAATTTACGGCTGCTGCTTTTTTCGTATCTATCCTATAGAGCATTATTATATAGACAGCAACTGCTATCCTCTTTTAGCACCTCGACCCCCGCGTTTGGATTCCGTGTGCTTCTTCAAAGAGGCAAGACGGTCCTCTGAATCTTTAAGAAAACGATTCATTTTTGACTCAAAAGATTCCATCCGTTCACGGTTATCTCGTTGACGTTTTGGTTTATCTACAGCTTTTTTTATAGACAAGCCGATTTTTCCGTCTTTCTCGACATTAATAACTTTCACCTTTACTTCATCTCCTACGGAAAGGTGATCGTTAATGTCTTTTACATAGTTGTCAGCAACCTCACTAATATGAA
The DNA here is from genome assembly GCF_000445495.1 of Virgibacillus sp. CM-4. Classification (NCBI taxonomy): domain Bacteria; kingdom Bacillati; phylum Bacillota; class Bacilli; order Caryophanales; family Bacillaceae; genus Virgibacillus; species Virgibacillus sp. CM-4. Next base: position 1,609,581 of record NZ_AUQA01000002.1, on the reverse strand, counting down.
CAAGACCAGTAGTGCCTTGTTCAAGCTCTACAAAGGCCCCGAAATTAGTGATACCAGTTACCTTTCCTTGCAGCTTGCTGCCTACTTCAATTGACATAAAAAAAATGCTCCTCCTTAAAATTTTTAAGAAAACTAATATATCATCACTGATGAAGCTTCATCAGCTTACTATTATATTATAGCCAAGCAAACAAAAGTGTGTCAATAAGACGGATCTTCTTCAGGAATTTTGAAAATTAATTCTCCTTCTTTTGAAAAGAAATAATTCGTTCTTGCTATTTGTAATACGTAATCTTCATCTTTCAACAGCTCTACTTCTTCTTTTAAATTATTTTCTTGTTTCTCTAATTCAGCAAGATCTTGTTGTAAGGCTTCATATTCTTCCGTTTTTTCAGCATGAAGTACACGTTGTTTAATATGGTATGTTGCCATGCTCCCAAAAGCAATTACGGCGATTAAAGAAAAAAGCACAAGTCTGCGAATTAACCGCTTCTTCTTTCGCTTTTGCCTGTCAACGTACGCATCATATTGCTGCATATAATTAGAGTCTAATCTTGTTACCGTTTGTTTGTCTGAAGCCAACGATGGTTACCTCCTCTTAAACTTAACATACTTCATCACCTTAATACATATATTCTTCATTGTACTATAAAATCCTGCTACTTTGAAAATATATAATTGAATTTTTTCCGGTAATAGGCGATATATCAGTTGAAAGAACCATTTAAAAGGAGTTATGATAACCGTTAAAATAAAAAGGAGAATCGTTCCGATAATCTTTATAAGCCAAAGGACAATGGCGTAGACCAACTTCACGACCCATTTAATTGGAGAAATAATGAGAGCTTGTACAACATTTTCTATAAAACGATATATATTTGCTGCTATATGAATTAAATATTCAAGCAATTTTTTATAGATGTTAGCAGCCACTGCTTGATAAAAGGCAAATCCCAATAAACAGGCCGCAATGATATAAAACCTTAATTCTCCCCCATTAATTCGAAATAAAATATAAAATAATAACATCGTTTGTGTTAGCCAAAAGCACACTTCCATCAGATAGGTCATTATCCGCCTATCTTTCCAATAGGCACTAAAGCGACGGAAGGTATCTTGAATCAATCCAAGATAAAACCCACCCGCAATCATTGTAATCATTGTTAGAAATTGCGTACTTAGACTCATTTAAATAACTTGCTAAAGAATCCTTTAGCCTTCTCCTGCTGCTCATCTACATAGGAAAGCTCATATATCTTACCTTTAATCGTTACTAGCCCTTCACCTACATCAAGATTCTTTAATTGCAGGTTTTGTCCGCGAACAATTAAATACCCCATAACTGTTTCCAATAAAAATTCTTCATTATCAAAGCTATCTACTTCTTTCACACCACTGATTTCTAGGTTTTTTCGATTATTAATCTTCACATAATGATCTGTTTGGACACGCGTTATATTTTCCTTATTTTCATAATAATTCATCGTAAAAGCCCTCCTTATCATTATTACTTTATGATAGGAGGGACAAGTATAGAACATAGTATTTTAATTATTTAATTTCTCTTCTTTGACAACTGTATATAACGACTCTGCCTCCTCTTTCTTTACTGTCCCACGCAAGTCATTAATATGGATAGTTACAAGTTTCTGGCCGAATTTAATAACAAGCTCATCACCAGCTGTTAACGTAGAAGAGGCCTTTGCTTGATTTCCATTGATTGTAATTCGTCCTTGATCAGCTACTTCCTTCGCTAATGTTCTACGCTTAATTAGTCTTGAAACTTTTAAAAACTTATCTAGTCTCATGTTATTCCCCCTTTTCCTTTGCCTGATTCCATAATTCATCCATTTCCTCTAACGTAGCATCTTGTACACTGCTATTTTGTATTGCTAATTGTTGCTCAATGAACGAAAAACGGGAAATAAACTTCTCGTTTGTTCGATTTAATGCCACTTCAGGGTTGATCTTATAATACCTTGAAAGATTTGCAAGTACAAATAGAACATCTCCAAATTCTTTTTCCATTTCAAGCTTATTGGCTGCCTCCACCATTTCGTTAAACTCCTGTACTTCTTCATTCAGTTTTTCCCATATATCATTTTCGTCATCCCAATTAAAGCCAACTTTAGCCGCCTTCTTCTGTAATTGATAGGAGCGTGCAAGAGAAGGTAAATGTTTGGCCACCCCGTCTAAAATAGATGTACGTTTGTCGCCCTTTTCTTGCTTCTTCAACTGCTCCCAGTTAGAGATCACTTCTTCAACGGACTGCACATTTGTATCCCGAAAAACATGCGGATGTCGATGTATCATTTTATCAGTGATCGACCGAACGACATCGTCTATATTAAAATAGCCCCCATCCTCGCCAATTTGGCTATGTAACATTACTTGAAGAAGCACATCCCCAAGCTCTTCTACGATTCCTTCATCATCTTGATGATCAATGGCATCAATTAATTCATAGACTTCTTCAATTGCATACTCTCGTAAGGACTCATGTGTCTGTTTCCTATCCCAAGGGCATCCATCTGGTCCACGTAACAAACGAATAACATGACGCAGTTGTTGGAATGAATGATGTAATAAATGATCTGGAACAGGTGGAATATAAACACTTGTTAAGTTACTGATTTCCACCATACGATCCAGCTCTTCTAATGGAAGGGTAATAACTTCCTGAGTTTTGCTTCCGGCGGCTTCAACAATGGTGATTGGATAATCAGCAGGAAGATCCTCTAATAAAGTTAGTTTAACTTCCGAAGCAGTAAATTGGTCATACACTTGGCAAAAGATAAGATGATTTTGATAATTTATCTGGCTTCGATCAAATGATGTCGCATCTAGAAATTGAAGCCCATCAATTGGATCAATCTTTAAAGCAGTGTAAAGATCATCCAAATAACTTTTGCCACCAATAATATTCACCGGAACTTTTTGTTGTTCTAGTAGTAACTGAACTGTTTTTTCAGCAAGCATTGGATGTCCAGGCACAGCATAAATCACATTTTGTTCATTGGCTTTATGTAAAATGATGTCTACAATTCGTTCATAAACAGACGTAAATTGATCTTCTGATTCATAAATGGTATCAAAAGATTCTAAACGGACGCCTTCTTGCTGTAATCCATGCACCACTGGATGATCCATTGTTCTCATGAATATTGGATTAGAAGCAGAGATTAGTTTTTTATAAATGCCTAAAGGTAGCTGGTCCATATCACCTGCTCCTAGGCCGACAACTTCAACCTTATACATCGTTGTTCCTCCTAATATATAGTAACTGTTCCTATTTCATTTTAAAAAATTGGTTAAATGGAAGCATACGTAACTGTTTTTCTGTGAATGCTTGACATTTAATAAGCATGTATCCATATAGTAGAGCACCAGAAAGCGATATGAAAACGACATATATGAACAAGCTTATGCGAGAATTATCTAGCCAAGGCAAAGCGATCCACTCAACAATTGATAGATAGATCACCATGATGATCCCAGGAAAAATTAATGCCTTCCAGCGTAACATTTGCCAAAGGTGTAACATAGGTAATTTTCTTTGTAATTCGATTAATACAATACAGCTTAACAACAATAGAGAGAGAATGGTTGCTACCGCACTTCCCATTAGACCTAACTGCACAACTAGCACTTGATTCGCTATCCATTTAACAAAAAAAGCAAGCAGTATGAACAAGGCAATTCGTTTGATAAACCCTAGTGCCTGTAGAATAGAAGATGCTGTAATGGCGATCGAACTAAGTATAATTGATACAACTAATAATTGGAGTTCTAGTGTCCCCTGATTATCTTGGAAAAGCAATCGATTAACCTCTGGAAAGATAGCAACTAATCCAATTGTCGCTCCAAGGGCTAAATAAATACTAACCAGCATTGCTCCTCCAATATAAGGGTAGTACGTATTCGGTTCTTGTTTTATTTTTTTTAGAGAGATTGATGGCAGCAGTGCTAAAGCAAATGACGAGCCTAACACCGTTCCGAATTGAATTAATGGCTGGCCGCGATCAAATACCCCTTTAGCTTCCATTGCTGCTTCTTTCGAATAACCTGCTTCAATTAAGCTAGGAAACAACGTAAACGTATCTGCAAATTGAAGGATAAGTAAAATCATATGATTTAAGGCTGCAGCAATCCCTAAGATAAATATAGTACGTATATAATATTGCCATTGTATTTCCTCATTTTGCTGTTTCGCATATGGTTTCTTCTGCATAAACAAAACAATCAGGATAATACTTGAAGCAATTGCCCCAAGTATTGATGCTAAAACCGCCGCTCTACCAACTTGATATATATGGTCGCCTTCTTTAAAGATAAAAAGTGCTGCCAGGATAATAATAGTTACACGGACAAATTGTTCTACAACTTGAGAAAGAGCGGTTGGCTTCATCATATATTCACCTTGAAATACCCCACGAATGAATGATGAAAATGGTACAAGTAAGCATGCAAAAGCAGCAAATTGGTAGGTTGATGTTAAATGAGAGTCGCCTACCCAGCCTGCTATATACGGTGCATTGAAATAAAGAAAAAGAAATAAAATCGTACTTAATACAAATAAAATAAGAAAGACTGGTATATAAAAACCTCTGATAGATAGGGGGGTTCCTTGTGCTTTTAGCTCTACTGCCATTTTCGAGATGGCGGAAGGAAAACCATATAGGGTTAAAACAAATACAATACCTAAGATTGGGTAGATCTGCTGATAGACATAGAAACCGATGTCACCTGTTAGATTTTGTAATGGTATCCGATAACCTGCACTTAATAGTTTACTTATCAAACCAGCTAGTGTAAGCACTAACGCCCCTTTCACAAGCCGATTTGTTTCATTATCACTCATCAATAACTTACTTCCTTTTTGTTCTCACTTCTATTTCATTATAGCATAGCAAAAAACAACCTCGTATTAAACAAAAGCTGCCTTACCGTTTTGGTAAGACAGCTTCTGTTCGGGCTAATTCAACGAAGCAATAATCGTTGAGCCGAACGCAATGATGTTAAGCGTCCTCTTTACTTACCCTATACCAAAGAGAATAAGCTTTGAACAAACTAACAGGTTGAATAATCCTCAATAATGAAGTATTATTCCATTTGTTTGGCAAGGAAGCTTGCCGCTGTTTCTGCTGCTTTTTGCTCCACTTTCGTAAATGCCTCGCCATCTTTTGAAAAGACTAACACACAACCAATCGCATCCCCATTCGCAATAATAGGACTAATACAATAAGAATTCAGTTCTTGCTCATTTCCATCTATTATTTCTAATGGTTTCTGTTCTTTTTCTATTACTTGTGTACGACCCTCGATCATTTTAGCTATTTGGGAGCTAATGTTTTTGTTTAAGTAATCCTTTTTTGATTCTCCTGCTACCGCAATAATTTCATCGCGATCAGATATAATAACAGGTACATGCAGAGAGTCAAATAAAGCCTCTGCATATTCTTTTGCAAAATGACCCAACTCATTTATTGGAGAATATTTTTTTAGAATTACTTCCCCTTCTCTGTCCACATAAATCTCCAACGGATCTCCTTCACGTATCCGTAAGGTTCTTCTGATTTCCTTTGGAATTACTACCCTTCCTAGATCATCAATTCGACGGACAATTCCTGTTGCTTTCATACTAAGTAGCCTCACTTTCTAATGATGATTACTGCTCTCTTTTTACACTTCTAAATGTTTTCTGTATGTGTAAAAATCACCAGGTGTGTTTTTAGTATGATGCAATACAGGATATCTATACATAAGATACCAAAGTTTTACTCCGAGCGATTCGCCTCTTTCAATTTTCCAATGAATTCTTCAACCAGATCATAGCGTTGATGCTTCTTATCTTTTGTATATTTAAACACAATTTTTAACTTATTATTTTCTGTTCCTAGTTGAACACCTCGCCCAAATTCATTGGCAAGCTCAAATAATTTAGCCCCATCTATTTGTTGACTTCTGTTTTCATCTACTAACAGTTCAATCTTATTATTTTTTTCAGTAATGGATACAACCTTCTCTTTCTTAGCCATCAGCTTCAAAGTAGACACGGTGAATAAATGTTCTACTTCTTCTGGATAGTCACCAAATCGATCCATTAATTCGTCACGTAAGTCTTCTGCATCTCCGTTTTCATCCATTGCTTGAAATTGCTTATATATTTCAATTTTTTGTTTCTCATCATCAATGTACTCATCAGGAATATACGCATCAATAGATAAAGTGAGTTCCGGTTCAAAAGGAGTAATCTCTTCGATTTCTTTTCCTTCTTTACGAGCATCAATTGCTTCTTTTAGCATTTGTGAGTACATATCAAAACCAACGGAATCAATAAACCCATGTTGTTGTGCACCAAGCAGATTTCCTGCTCCTCGAATGGATAAGTCTCGCATGGCAATTTTAAAACCAGAACCCAGTTCGGTGAATTCTTTAATTGCTTGTAGGCGTTTTTCCGCAACTTCCGTTAATACTTTGTCTTTTTGATAGGTGAAGTAAGCATAAGCAACACGATTGGATCGGCCGACTCGACCTCTTAATTGATACAGTTGACTTAATCCCATTTTATCCGCGTCATTCACTATTAACGTGTTTACATTTGGTATATCGACACCAGTTTCAATAATTGTTGTACTTACAAGTACATCATATTCACCTTCTAAGAAAGCAAAAATAATATTTTCCAATTCCGTTTCGTTCATTTGTCCATGCGCTACAGCAATTCTTGCATCAACAAGCATACCAAGATCTCTTGCGACTTTGTCGATGTTTTCTACTCGATTATATAGGAAAAACACTTGCCCTCCTCGGGCCATCTCCCTTTCGATCGCTTCCCTCATAAAAATAGGATTATATTCCATCACATAAGTTTGGATCGGAAACCTATTCTCAGGTGGGGTCTCAATCACGGACAGATCACGTACACCTAGCATGGACATATGTAATGTCCTTGGAATTGGGGTAGCTGTCAATGTAAGTACATCTACATTTGTTTTTAGCTGTTTAATCTTTTCTTTATGCTTTACACCAAATCGCTGCTCTTCATCAACGACTAGAAGACCTAAATCTTGATAGTGTACATCCTTAGAAAGAATTCGATGGGTACCAATAACAACATCTACCGTACCTTTTTTTACCCCTTCTAGTGTTTCCTTCTGTTGTTTTCTTGTTCGGAACCTACTTAGCAAACCAATATTAATGGCATGATCTTGGAATCGCTCGCGAATCGTTTCAAAATGCTGTTGAGCTAAAATAGTCGTCGGAACCAATATAGCTACTTGTTTTCCATCCGCTATTGCTTTAAACGCTGCACGAATTGCCACTTCCGTTTTTCCATAGCCAACATCCCCACAAAGCAGCCGGTCCATTGGGCGCTCTCGTTCCATATCGTGTTTAATCTCTTCGATACATCGTAGCTGATCTTCTGTTTCCTGATATGGAAAGGACGCTTCAAACTCTCGTTGCATTTCGGTATCCTCAGAAAAGGCGTAACCTTTTTTTGCTTCTCTTTCTGCATATAATTTAATTAAATCGTCAGCAATATCTTCTACAGAAGACTGTACCTTCCGTTTTACTTTTGTCCATTCACTCCCGCCCAACTTATATAGTTTGGGCTCTTTTCCTTCCGATCCAACAAACTTTTGAACTTGATCGATTTGATCAATTGGCACAAACAGTTTATCGTCCCCAGAATATTTAATAAGCATATAATCTTTGTGTAGATCGTTTACTTGTAATGTTTCAATTCCTAGATACTTACCGATACCATGGTTCGCATGGACAACATAATCTCCAACTTTTAGCTCTTGGTAGTTTTTAATACGTTCTGCATTTGATATTTTTTGTTGCTTTCTTTTCCGCTTCGTACGCTTCTTAAAGAGTTCTTGTTCTGTTACCAATACCAATTTATGCATTGGTAATTCGATCCCATTCGTTACATTACCTACCGCAATCACTGGTTTATCAGATGGGAGAACCAATTTATCCGAGATAGGTATCTCCAAATTATAATCTATAAAGATAGAGTGAATCTTTTCAGCTCGCTCCTCATCTGGCGCTAATATAACGACAGAATAGTCTCCTTTTTCCCAACGCTTTAGCTCATTTTTAAATAAGTGCATTTGACCGTGGAATTCTTGCATTGGTCTTGAAGATAAATTAATAATATTTTGAGGCTGCGTATTCGGTATATGACGCAAGAAGACCGACATATACACACGAGGCTGCTTAATATTCGCCCAAATACGATACCAATCAAATGAGAATATACTTTTTTTCACCATCTGGTTTGACTCTAAGAGGCTACTATACCAATCAGCTTCCTCCTTATCTAGATGTACAGCTGTATCTTGTATGCGGCTCATCTCATCAAAAATAATCTGTCCATCTTGAGGGAGATAATCTAGTAGACTAGCAGGATTCTGATAAAGATATCCAATATATTTATACATTTCAGGGAAATGTTCGAGGTTTTTTAACCGTTCGATGTCACCTTTGATCGACTCCATTAATTTTTCTTTGGCTTCAGAAGATTTCAACGATTTTAACGTTTCAGACAGTGCTTCCTCTAAACGTTCGCCACCTGCATAAATATCCGATTCCGTTAAAAGTAACTCTGTTGCAGGCCCTACCGTAATATTTTGCAATTTATCTAATGAACGTTGTGTTTCTGCATCGAAATAACGAATAGAGTCTATCTCTTCATCAAATAGCTCAATGCGAATTGGATGTTTTTCGGTTATCGGATAAATATCTATGATTCCCCCACGTCTGCTAAACTCCCCTGGCGTAGTAACCATAGAAGCGCGTTCATACCCCATATCTACTAATGATGCTAAATAATGCTCTACGTCTATCTCTTCTCCAAGCTTAAATGGCAGTTGATAATTATTCCAATATTCCGGTGGGGGAAGTATTCGCTTAAGGGCAGCAACTGGCGCAATTAATATACCCGATTTATTTCTAGTCCAAGCAGTTAATGACTCAATCCGCTGACTTCGCAATTCTGGACTAGCAATTGCAATTTCTGACGCAATTAATTCATTAACCGGATAAAGATGCACATTATCCTCGCCATTGAATGCCGTGAGATCATCGTATAATTGTTGCGCTTGCACCAATTGATGTGTCACTAACAGCACAGGTTTATGGATAGCACCATGAATAATAGAGACAAGCAAGCTTCTCGCGGAACCGGATAGTCCAGCAACAAGTTGTTCTTCCATTCCATCTGATATTCCATTAATTATTGACTGTATATCCTCTTTCGACTGTAAGTAATTCTGTATACCTTTCATTCCTAAACCTCCACTTACCCTAGTAAATAACTAGAAAACCCTTACACCTATTTCATGGCCATCTTCTAGCATTCAGCAGCTTATATATTATCTTCATTTAAACTTATGGTAAAAACGCAAAAATGCCTTGGCTAAAAAACCAAAGCTGCTCTCTCTATTTTACTGTATAAAAAAATCTAATTCATGATAGTGTGGATGATGTCCTAAGGCATCCTCACAATTCTCGCAAATAGCCTTGATTTGTACATCACCGTTAGGTTTATAAGTAACCATCTCTTCTTTTTCCTTTGCTGTTAATTGATCTAACCCCAGCATAGATGTATCAACACGTTGCTGCTTTAGTTGCCCTATTTCCTGACCACAGTGTCTGCACATATACACAATAGACAAACTGGGAACCTCCTCGAATAACTTTAGCTAACAGTTAAAGTTTATCCGAATACCAAGTAAAATATACAAAAAGAGCTTTGTTAATGTGTGTTTCAACTTACTTCTTTTATGCTTATGAGCGGATTACTGATTATATTCATTCATCACTTCTGGAAAAGGAGCTTGCAACCAAGCTTCACATGCATCAGCAGCGCGTTTTATACTATCGCTAACGTCATCAGCTTCCCCTTTAGAAAAATCACTTAGCACATAATTTACAATGGAAATAGTTGAAGCGGTCGGTCTACCCACACCAATTCGTATTCGTTTGAATTCTTTTGTCCCTAAATGGTCAATAATTGAACGAATACCATTATGTCCACCATGTCCACCTTTCTGGCGTAAACGAATTCTTCCAGGAGACAAATCTAAATCGTCAAAAACAATTAAAACATCAGCTATATCTATATTGTAATACTCCATCAGCGGTCTGACAGCGTCCCCTGACAAATTCATGAAAGTCTGGGGCTCTATGAGCATGACCTTCTCACCATGCAGCGTAGCGATCGTATAATCTCCTTTAAATTTTGATTTATTTAAGTCCCATTGATGCCTTCTAAGTAATTCATCAATAACCATAAAGCCAACATTATGTCTTGTATGTTTATATTTTTTACCAGGGTTACCTAATCCTACAATACACTTCATAATCTTCTTCCTTTACTACAAAGTCTTCGTCACCGTTATCATACAATACAACAAACCCTCCTGTACAGGAGGGGTATATTGTAATATAGTTTAAAATATTAATTTTAATCTTCTTTTGATTCGTTCTCAGATTCAGGCTCTGCATCTACTAATTCAGGCTCTGCATTTTCGTCAGGAGCTTCTTCTACATCCTCCAACGTATCCGGCGGTACAATGGTTGCAATAGTAGTATCGGCTTCATCTAATAATTCGAAGTTTCCTGTTGTAGTTATATCTGAAATAGCAATGCTATCTCCTACCTCAAGTTCGGAAATATCTACTACAATTTCTTCTGGAATATCAGCAGGTTTAGCACGAACCTGTAACTCGTACATTGGTTGTTGTAGTACACCGCCATCTTTGGTCCCTTTTGCTTCACCTTCTAGGCGAAGTGCCACTTCAACATCCATTTCTTCTGCCATATTAACGATATAGAAATCAGCATGAATGAGCTCATCTTTCAACGGATCGATTTGATATTCATGTAACATAACATTTACTGGCTTATCATTGCCAACATTAAGTGAGATGATCGCATTTCTTCCTTCATCTCTTACTGTTTTTACTAGTTCAATGCTATCTACTGAAATCGATTTAGGATCGATTGCCTTTCCATATAAAACAGCTGGCACTCTACCGCTGTTTCTTATTTCTTTCGTTGCTGATTTTGTTTGATCCTCTCTTAAAGTTGCTGCTAATTTAACTGCCACGTTGATCACCCTCCAAATTATTTGAAAAACTTGACTTATCAAGATTTACGAATTATCAAAGTCTTACTCTTCTGTTTTTGTCTGTGTAACTCTTGTAGTAGTTATATTAAAAACATCCATAATAGAGAATACCCATATCTAACATACTCTAAACATCTAATCGAACAGGATACTTACAGATTGCAATTCATGTACACGAATAATCGCTTCTCCAATAAGTGGTGCGACGGATAATTCTGTGATTTTTTCAAGTTGCTTCTCTTCCGGTAATGGAATGGAATTAGTGACTACCAGTTCCTTAATTCTAGAATTATCAATTCGCTCAATAGCTGGACCAGATAATACAGGATGTGTACAACAAGCATACACCTCTTTAGCACCATTTTCTACTAAGGCATTAGCAGCAAGCGTAATTGTACCTGCTGTATCAATAATATCGTCTATAAGGATAGCTGTCTTTCCTTCAATATTACCTACAATGTTCATCACTTCTGCCACATTAGGCCTTGGTCTACGCTTGTCTATAATACCGATTGGAGCTTTTAATCGATCGGCCATTTTACGTGCACGTGTAACGCCTCCATGATCTGGAGACATAATGATGATGTCTTCTAGATTTTTCTTTTCAAAGTAGTCGGAAAGAATTGGTACACCTTGTAAGTGATCTATAGGAATATCAAAGAAACCTTGAATTTGCGGTGCATGTAAATCAAGCGTTATTACTCGGTCCGATCCCGATGTCTCTAATAAATTAGCAACAAGCTTTGCTGCAATTGGCTCTCTGGAACGAGCTTTACGGTCCTGTCTAGCATAACCATAGTATGGCATCACAATATTAATTGATTTGGCTGAAGCCCGTTTTAAAGCATCAATCATAATTAATAGCTCCATGATATGCTGGTTTACTGGTGAACAAGTAGATTGAACTACATAGACATCGCAGCCGCGGACGCTTTCCTCAATATTAATTTGAATTTCTCCGTCGCTAAAACGAGACACGGTACATTTTCCCAAATTTGTACCTATATGTGCTGCTATATCTTCTGCTAGTTTGGGATTAGAATTAAGTGTGAATACCTTCAAAGATGTATCCTTGTACGTAGATGCCATGAGTAAGAACCCTCCGTTAGTCTTTTTGTCTGTTTTTTATTTTAGATGCGTATCCTTCTTTATTCGTTTGCCTAGATCTTGCTACTGACAAAGAATCTTCAGGGACATCTTTTGTAATTGTTGAACCCGCTGCAACATAAGAGCCTTTTCCAACAGTTACTGGTGCAATTAGATTCGAATTACACCCAATAAATGCATCGTCTTCAATGGTAGTTAAATATTTATTCTTCCCATCATAGTTTACAGTTATTGTTCCACAGCCGATATTAACATTTCGTCCAACGTCTGCATCGCCAATATAACTTAAATGGGAAACCTTGCTCTTTTCAGCTAGTTCAGTTTTTTTGATCTCAACAAAATTGCCGATCTTAGCCTCATCACCGATAGAACTTGATGGACGAATATGTGCATATGGGCCTACCTTTACATCATTTCCTAGTTTACTGTCACTAGCAACACTTTGTTTAACAATCGTACCTTCCCCAATATAACAATTTGTTATTTCTGAGTGTGGTCCAATTGCACAATTTCCTTTTATAACCGTGTTTCCTTTTAGAATGGAACCCGGATAAATGATCGTATCTGCTTCAATCTCGACATCGGGTTCGATATACGTATGATCAGGATCTATAATAGCAACACCGTTACGTAAATGCTTTTCATTAATACGATGTTTCATTAACCTTTCGGCTTGAGCCAAAGCAACACGATCATTTACGCCCAATGTCTCGTCAAAATTCGTTGTCATAAAAGCACTAACCTTTTCTTCTTCCTTTTGAAGAATTTCAATAACATCCGGCAGGTAATACTCACCTTGCGAATTATCATTCGAAACATTTTGTAAAGCGTGAAATAAAGCTTGATTATCAAAACAGTATGTACCTGTATTTATCTCATCTACAAGAAGTTCTTCCTCATTGGCATCTTTTTGTTCTACAATTCTTTCCACTTCGTTAGTTGCTTTGTTACGAATTACTCGTCCGTAGCCAAAAGGATTTGGGGCCTTAGCAGTTAGTACTGTTGCTTTCGCTCCAGTTCGTTCATGATGCTGAAAGAGATCTTGATATGTTTCACCAGTTATAAGCGGCGTATCTCCACAAACAACAATCGTTGTACCTTCTTTATCTTTTAACAACTCTTCTGCCTGCAGTACAGCATGACCCGTGCCCAATTGTTCTTCTTGAACGACGAACTCACATTCACTCCCGATCCGCTCTTTAACCTTATCTGCTCCAAAACCTACTACGGTTACTACTTTATTTAAATGAACCGTGTTTATCTGATTTATGACATGTTCTACCATTGGTCTGCCCGCTACGGGATGGAGTACTTTGTATAGCTTTGATTTCATTCTCGTACCTTGCCCTGCTGCCAGCACAACAGCATATCGATTCGACATAAAGGAAACCTCCATCATTTCTAATTATCCATTATGAATATATCTTAAAAACCTTTCCATTTCAACAAATAAACCGTGTGAAACAAGGTCTTACATGATGTAAAAGTTTCCATTAAATGCGTATTTAAGCATTTTTATACCTATGTATTCCAATAAAATATTATATAAGTTATGTACTTTCAGACAAAAAAAGAAGGCTAACCTGATGTAGATTAGACCTCTAGTTGTATTAAAAAATGTGCGTTTTACGAAGCTCCAGCTTCTTCATACTTCACTTCAGCTTCACCAGCACGATGGTATTCTTCTAAAACAGCGTCTTGAATCTTTGCACGTGTACCGGAATTAATCGGATGTGCGATGTCTCTAAATTCACCATCTGGAGTACGCTTAGATGGCATTGCTACAAATAGTCCATTGTTCCCATCAATAACACGGATATCATGGACAACAAATTCCTGATCCAAAGTAATCGATGCAATCGCTCGCATTCTACCTTCTGTATTAACGCGGCGCAATCTTACGTCAGTTACTTCCATGATGTATCACCACCTTTTCCCATTTGAATCTATATTAACTAGTTCAACAAAACTATTAAAAGTCCTGCTAAATTATTAAAAAAAATAAAATATTTTCAAATAAGGTGATTAACAGGTAATTTTCCTCATATGGTTCCTCCTAAACGCTTCACAAAAGCAGAAACCACACTTATATAACAACAATCACATTAATTCCCGTCCATGCTATTTGTAAGAAAATTACCTGGATGGACATCTATATTTTTTTCTTTCAAATCGACATTGGAAATTTTAATTAACGATGTATAATTCTCTACTACGCGTTCCTCTTCTTCATCGTCTGCTTCAGCTAGTACACCAATTGCTTTTACTTGAGCATTAAACTCCTCTAACAAATTAATCATTCCTGTAATGGTGCCTCCTGCTTTCATAAAGTCATCGATAATACAAACATTAGATCCTTCTGTTAAGCTTCGCTTAGGCAAAACCATTGTTTGAATTTTTCTTGATGACCCAGAAACATAGTTAATACTTACAGATGAGCCTTCTGTTACTTTTGGATCTCTCCGCACGATAACAACCGGCACTCGAAGGAAAGAGGCAACCGAATAGGCTAAAGGAATTCCTTTGGTAGCAACCGTAACCACAACATCAATATCCATTTTGGAGAATGACGATGCAAATACACTTCCAATCTCTCTTACTGTCTTTGGATCACCTAGCAAATCACTCATGTAGAGATAACCACCGGGTAGAATTCGCACTGGATCTTCTAGCTTTCGGCATAGATCATTAATAAAAGCTTTATTTCTCCCATTATTGAACTCAGGAATGTATTGAACGCCGCCGCCAGCGCCAGTAGTTCGTTGTAAATAACCAATGCCCTCTTTTTGAAATACCGTGTCAATTATATCAAGATCTTCACTTACAGAAGCCTTCGTTGTCTCCAAATTGGATACAAAGTAAGGCAACTGCGTATGTTGCCGTGGATTCTCTAGAAAAAAGTTTGTTAAAGCAACCAAACGATTACTTCGTTTCATAACCACACCTCAAAACCGAATATTTCTCTTTAATATACCATTAACATATGCCTTTTATCAATTTTTAACCTAATAATCGAACATAATATACTTCTTCGCAAAATCCTCGCATCCCATTATAAATTCTCCTTGCCTTGCTTTCCTGCTCTACTAAGCCATATACAGTCGGTCCACTTCCACTCATCAGCACACCTTGAGCCCCTGATTGACGCATGGCCTCTTTAATCCGTTGTACTTCCGGATATAACTCAACGGTTATCGATTCTAGCGAATTTCCTGAATGGATGCAAAGTTTTTGAAAATCATTTTCTCGTAACGCTTGGATTATTTTATTTGTCTGCGGATGGGCAAGCTCATTTATAATTATTCGCTGGAATATTGTTTTAGAGGATACGCCGATATCAGGTTTCGCTAAAACAACCCAACACGGCGGAGGCGAAGGGAGTGGCTCAATAATCTCGCCACGTCCTTTCGCAATACCGGTCTTTCCATATATACAAAAGGGCACGTCCGTTCCGATAGTTGAACCTAACCTCGCTAACTCATCATTCGGTATGCCTAATGACCATAATCGATTCAGCCCTCTCAAGACGGCAGCTGCATCTGTGCTACCGCCCCCTAATCCTGCTGAAACGGGTATGTTCTTTTCTATATTGATATGAACCCCTGCTCGGATTCCATATATTTGCTTCAAGGCATATGCTGCCTTAAAAGCTAAGTTTCGCTCGTCACTAGGCACAAACCTGCTTTCCAACGAAATTTCAATACGATCCTGCTTTAGCTCGTATAATTTAATTCGATCTGACAGATCTATCGTTGTCATAACCATTTCTATATTATGGTAATTATCTTCTCTTTTACTTAACACATCGAGTGATAAGTTTATTTTAGCAGGGGCTTTCTCAAATAGCGCCATCACCCGTCACCTTCTTGTACATAGATAATGAAATTGTAACATATTAGAAATCACCAAGCGAATTCAAAGAAAACACATCCATTCAGCTTTCTCTAGCAGCAAAAAAGGCAAATCCTATTAGGATCTGCCTTTTTGCTGCATGTTCGCTTCGGCCATTTCAATAGCACGTTTAACCATATTTCCAGCATCCCTAGATTTTATGCCGCCCCAGCCTTCGCTTTGCACCGTGTCGTAAAATCCTAACTCTTTGGCAATTTCTTCTTTCAAATGGTCTGACATCATCCCTCTTCGTCTAGCCACGAAAGAACAACCCCCTTCATTTAAATGAGTAGTAATTCCCTTACGACATGCTTAGTATGGCTTAATAGGTTCTCGAACAATCCCGTTATATGTATACAAAAAAGGAAAAATTTTATGGTTCATCCCAAATAACTTTTGGATAGATTTTAAAGTGATTGTTAAACCTAAATGTACGTCATTAATATATCGAAGTATTATTGACGAATAATTCAGTTATTTTAATGTAAAATAAAAGCAGTAAACCTTTAGGGCTACTGCTCAATCACGGAAGCAATGGTATGTTCGTCTGAAAAACTTAGTTCCACTGTTTCTGTTAAAACGTCTGCATAGCTGTATGAAACACGTTCGAATGCATTTTCTTCTTGGTCAAGCTCAACGATAAAGACAGAAGGATATGTTTCTGCTAATACGCCTGAACGTTCAATCGTTTTCCTTCTGCCACCGTTCGCTTTAAGCTTTAACCGTTCACCAACATGACCTTCAAGACCTTGCTTTATTTCGATTAATGTTTTCGCCACTATACTCCACCTCACTGCAAATAGTATACCATAAACTTGTACAAATGTCAAATAAAACTTATCATTATAACAAGTTACCAAATTTAATGTCAACAGTTTAATTTGTCGATTAACCCTATTATTTGTATATGTTAAATTTTTATGTATATTTTTTTCAAAAAAGTGGTAGGTATAGTTCTGTAAAATGCTTGTCCTTATTTCATACGGCAACCTTACCTGCCAAGGTAAGTTGCTTAATCCATCGATTCTTGCTCCAAATAAGGCATACCAGTCCGCAACAGTCCTTTTGTCTCTACGCCCCCCATACCCTTATCTCCTGTCAGCGTGTTCCTCAATGCCTCCCAAACACTAACCCTTTCCATAAATGGTGTATAAGCTATCTTTGCTGCGATATATACCGGGTCTAATGCATGTATATTGATCCGTAGTGGCGAACTGGCAAAGTTCGCACCAGCACGTATTAATGACTCAAAGTGAGATTGACATGCTCCCGCAAATATGATGAGCTGGTCTAGGTTAGGGTTAATTTTTCTGGCTTCACGTACTGTCTCAACAAAAAATTTGGAATGTCGATATGCACGAATATCACTTTTCTGCCCTTTATTTTTAGAGAAGGCATCATGGCCGGTAATTACAATAATATCTGGCTGTATCTTCTCCACTAACTCTCCAATTTGAAGCGGCATTTCACGCTCTTGTAAATGAACACCATGCACTTGCAGTCCTATACGCTGATATAGTTCAATACACTTTCTTAAATACATCTGATCGCCATCAAGGTGAAGTACTTTCGCAGGGAGTTGAAAAAACATGGTTTCATGCTGGTATCCATCGGTTGCCTGGTACTCCCGTTTTTCTTTCATTAATTGATAATCTTGTCGAAATAATCGATAGGAGAATTCCTCTTTTTCCTGCTCTCTTTTTCTCCGTTTCTCAAGCTCCCTCTGCTGAACCATTTCCAAATCAGTTACCGGCGCATCTGCTTTGAGACGGATATCCTCGCCATATAATTCAACGTTTTCTCTTTTTACCGAGGCTACTCGAAATAATAAATCATGATTATACGATTGTCTCGTTACTAAATCACCTTTTGCAAAGCTCATACCTTCTCCTCACAGCCTTCCTACCAAGCATTCTGATATAGCCTATGAGGAGGCGGCTAAAACTGTGCGTTTATCTAAAATTCAGCCTTCGTTTTTATCTTCCTTTGGCTGGATCCGATATAAGGTATTAGCCAACAATGCAAACTCTTCCATCGTCAACGACTCTCCACGTCTATTGCCATCAATCCCCGCCTTTTCTAAGTACTGGGTAACCTGTTCTTTGGTAAACAAGCTTTGAAAATGATTGGTTAAATTATTGCGAAGGGTTTTTCTTCGTTGTGCAAAGCTAGCCTGAACCATTCGAAAGAAAAAATCCTCATTATCAACTTGGACAGGTGGTTGAATGCGCTTCACTAACTTCAGAATACTTGAATCGACATTTGGCTGTGGCATAAACGCGCGTTTAGGCACATGCATAACTACTTCTGCTTTTGTGTAGTATTGGATGGCAATACTCAGCGAACCATAGCTTTTATTATTGGGGCCAGCTGCCATGCGTTCAGCTACTTCTTTTTGTATCATGACAGTAAAACTATTCACTGCGAGATCCTCACGTAATATTTTCATAAGAATTGGCGTGGTAATGTAATACGGTAAATTAGCAACAAGATGTATCGGTTGCTCATGCTTAAAGTACGTTGTGATCATATTCGCAACATCGGCCTCTAATATATCTTGATGTAAAATAGTAACATTTGGATAGGGTTCTAATGTGTCTGCAAGAACAGGTAACAGTCGTTGGTCTATTTCAAAAGCGATAACTTGATCAGCATGAATGGCTAATTGTTCTGTTAACGCTCCAATGCCTGGACCGATTTCTATAGCTCCAGCACCTTTCTCAATACCAGCATGTTCAATAATGTTCTCCAAGATATTGCTATCGATTAAAAAATTCTGTCCTAAACTCTTTTTAAAGGAGAAATGATACTTCGATAAAATTTCTTTTGTACGTGACGGTGTTGCTATAAATTTATTCGTTGTCATGCTTATCCTCCTGCCAAATCTGCGCAATAGCTGCCTCAAATTCTTGTTTGGTTATCTGAAACATGGTGAGCCGCTTTAGTAATTGTTTGCCATTCATATGACCAATTTGAAGTATCTCTCCTAAGCGTTTTCTTTTTTGAGCTGCTTGTGCGCCGCCAATTAAGCCATAGTTAATTAAATCTTGTTTGGTAATATCGCTGGTTTGTGTTTCATTCAATTCATAAACTTCTGAGAGAGCTTGTTGAATGGACTTCATCGAGGCATGCTCGATTCCTAAACTTTTATTTATACCAGAATGCTTCGCTGTTGCTTCTTGTCGCGTCAAAAAAGCATGTTTGCAGCCAGATACTGCTTGATCAATAATATGACGAATACGTTCCCCTGGATAATCTGGGTCTGTAAAAATAATGACTCCTCGCTTATCCTTGGCATGTTGTATTTGGGTTAGAATCGTTTGATTAATTGCTGAACCATTTGTTTCAATTGTATCCGCATCAACAGCTTGGCGGACTTTTGCTGTATCATCTCTTCCTTCTACCACTATTACTTCTTTTATCCTCACATTATTTCCTCTTTCTACACTCATTCATTTTAGCCTTTTTTAATTTCCTCTAGTTCGATTAAAGCTATACACTTATTATAATACAAAAAATGCTCTTACCTCTATGGTAAGAGCATTTTTATTAATTAATGACCTTTACAGTAACGGTTTTTCGACCCCAATTGTAGGCAGCTTGTTTCGAAGGTACATGAACATCAATACGATTGCCTACAATATGACCACCGGTATCTCCAGCAATCGCTTCCCCATATCCTTCAACCCAAACTCTTGACCCTAACGGAATAACGCTTGGATCTACAGCAATCACTTTTTTATTCGGATTCGCGTTTAAATTTATACCTGTCGTAGTAAATCCACTACAACCACTACAGCTTGCAGTATAGGCACTCGCAGACATTGTATAGGTTTTTCCGCCTTGCGAACGATCATTTGCGTTTTGTGCGTTATTACTCTCTGAACTTGCTTCGGATTGCTTGGGCTTTTTAGTTGATAACGTAACCAAATTATTATCTTCTTTCTGTTTCGTACCGATAGCTACTACTCGATCTTCACTTTCTTCGATGACGTTCTCATCTACTAGTTCTTTACTTACTTCTTTTCCATTTTCTTTAACAATTTCATAAACTTTCTCTACTTTGCCTTCTTTCCCTTCAGAGAGGACCCTTTTCTCTCCCTTTGGAAGACTGCTATCATTCTTTTCTTCCGTCGAAAAGGCTATTGTTTCAGTAACTTCATCTTTTTCTGTTTCAACACGTACAATCGAGACGGTTGTATCTTTCGTAACTTTTTCACCCAGAGCCGGTTTAATTTTATCCGCTCCATCCTGATCAAACTTCACCTGAGATTCTTCTAACAAATCGGCTACAGTGCCGCCTGTTGTCCATACTGTTTTCTCTTTTCCGCCATTATTGATGGTAACTTGGTAGGCTTGCTTAACTTTAATATGTAATCCATCTTCTATTGCATCTTCTGGCTTAAAAGAAACATCATCTCGTTGCTTAAAAGAAAGGTTATTTTCTTCTAAGAATTCATTTATTGTATCTACCGTTGTATAGTAATTCTTCTGTTCATCGTCAATTGTAACAGTCACTTGTTTTGCTTGTTTGTACGAGATTTCCATTCCATTTTCAACGGAATCTGCTTTGTTATGAGATAAGTAATCATGTTCTCCAACAGTAATTCCAACTTCAGCTAGTAATTCTTCTACGGTGTTTTTATGCGTCTTTACAGTTTGTTTCTTGCCGTCTTCAGCAATAACCACTTCTGCTTTAGTAGCATCAAATAAGACGAGTCCGGAAAACACAACAAGTGCCAAAACACCAATGCTCGAAATAACCAGCTTCATTGTCGACGCCGGCATTAGCTTTGAAATCATTCGCATGCTTCTGCCTCCCTCTTAATGCATTTTGATTATATTAACACTTATATGCAAAGTCAAAGTAATTCCGTTTACGTTTAAGTTACAATTAGATTACATAGAAAAAAGAGAGCCCTTTTTTATTAGTAAAAATACCTCATAACCATTGATACATAAGGGGTTTATTAGAATCGATTATTTCATAAAAAAAGAAGCTTAACATTTACGTTAACCTTCTTTTTATACCGTATTTTTCCTATTTTTTTACAAATTATTTTTCTTTTTTTACAACCGTCATAAGTTTAAACCAAAGAGAGAAATAGCGTTTTTTGTCGTGTTTTCACAAATTTCGTCCAAGGTTGTTTCTCGAAGTTCTGCTATTTTTTCTGCTACTAATTTAACATAAGCTGGTTCATTTCTCTTTCCTCTATTGGGGTGAGGAGCTAGGAAAGGTGCATCAGTTTCAATTAACAACCGATCCATAGGAACCTGCACCGCTACTTCCTTTGGTAAAGTAGCATTTTTAAAGGTTACTGGTCCTCCTAAAGATATATAAAAATTCATATCTAAACATGTTTGTACATAATCTGCTGAATCGTTGTAACAATGCATGATTCCACCAATCACTTCCGCATTTTCTTGTTTGAGAATATCAATAATATCCTCGGTAGCTTCACGATTATGGATAATAATTGGCATATTTACTTTTTTAGCCAATCGAATTTGCTTTCGAAATACTTCTTTTTGTACATCCTTCGGTGATTTATCCCAATGATAATCCAAGCCCATTTCACCGATCGCCACAACTTTTGGATGGGAAGACAACTCTTCAATCCAAGCAAGCTCTTCACCTGTCATATCAATGGCATCAACCGGATGCCAACCAACTGCTGCATATATTGTTTCATATTGTTCAGCAATTTCAATTGCTAAGGGAATGGTTTCACGATCAAAGCCAACAACCACCATATATTTAACTCCAGCATCAAAAGCGCGCTGAATCGTTTCTTCTCGATCTTCAAAAAAATCTCTTGCGTTTAAATGAACATGGGTATCAAACAACAACTTCTTCACTCCTCAGTTATAAACATAAGCTCTTCTTATTGTTGAAAAGACCAAACTCGTTGAGATTGGTCTTTTCTGCTTCATTATTTTACAACGGAACCGTTTGGTAAGTTTTCTTCTACAGAAGCAAGTACAAGCTTCCCATTTTCATCTTCACCACATAGAATCATACCTTCTGATTTTTCACCACGCAATTTAGCTGGCTTCAAATTAGTGACACAAATTACTTTTTTTCCTACTAAATCATCTGGTTGATAATATTGTGCGATTCCTGAGACTACTTGCCGCTTTTCAGCACCTAAATCCAATTGCAATTTTAATAATTTATCCGCCTTTTTTACTGGTTCTGCTTTAACTACCTCAGCTACTCGCATATCTACTTTCATAAAATCATCAAAAACAATTTCATCTTTATTTGTTACTTCTTGATTGCTTGTCTTTGGCTCTTGAGCCGGTTTTTGCATCATTGCCTTGATGGTTTGTACTTCTTTCTCTACATCGAGTCGTGGAAAGATTGGACTTCCTTTTTGAACAATTGTACCAGTTTTAATCTGTCCTTCCTGATAAAGGCTATCCCACTCTTTTAATGTTTCATCTGTTATATGAAGCTGCCTGAAAATTTCTGCCGGTGCTTCTGTTAAGAATGGTTGAAGCATGACCGCTGCTTTACGTAGATACTCCGCAAGATGGGCCATTACATTTCCTAATCGATCCTTATTTGCTTCATCCTTAGCTAATACCCAAGGTTCTGTCTCATCAATATATTTATTGGTGCGGCTAATCAGATGCCATAACGAAGATAAGGCGACAGAGAACTGCATATTTTCCATCGCTTCCTCTACTTTGCGAATGGATTCATTGCCAAACGCTTCAAGTGACGCTTCAAATTCTGTTTCCTTGGCAGTATATGCTGGAATTTCCCCATTAAAATATTTATTGATCATCGCAATCGTACGATTCAATAAATTTCCTAAATCATTTGCTAGGTCATAATTCGTTCGCTCTACAAATCCTTCGGGAGTGAACACACCATCTGACCCAAATGGTACTTCGCGTAGCAGGTAGTAGCGAAGTGCATCTAATCCATATCTATCCGTAAGCTTAACGGGATCGACTACATTTCCTTTTGATTTTGACATCTTGCCATCTTTCATTAATATCCATCCGTGCGCAAAGACTTTTTTTGGCAATGGAAGATCTAAAGCCATTAACATAATTGGCCAATAAATGGTATGGAAACGAACGATCTCTTTACTCATTAAATGGACATCGGCCGGCCAAAATTTTTGATATTTGCTGTCATCATCCGTCCCGTAGCCTAAAGCTGTAATATAGTTTGTCAATGCGTCAATCCATACATAGATAACATGCTTGGGGTCCCCAGGTACTTTAATTCCCCAATCAAATGTCGTTCTAGAAACAGCTAAATCCTCTAGGCCTGGCTTAATAAAATTATTCAGCATTTCATTCTTACGGCTTTCCGGCTGAATAAATTCAGGGTTATCTTCATAAAATTGCACCAATCGATCTACATATTTACTCATTTTAAAGAAGTAAGATTCTTCTTTCACCTTCTCTACTGGTCCGCCACAGTCTGGACAATGTCCATCCTCTAGTTGTCTTTCCGTAAAAAAGGATTCGCAGGATGTACAATACCATCCTTCATATTCATCCAGATAAATATCGCCTTGCTTAACCAATTGATCAAATATGTTAGCTACAATTTTTTTATGTCGTTCTTCCGTTGTTCGAATAAAATCATCATTTGATATTTTTAACTTTGACCATAAATCCTTTATACCGCTTACGATTTCATCTACATATGTTTGTGGAGAAACACCTTTTTCCGTAGCTTTTTTTTGTATCTTCTGCCCGTGCTCATCCGTTCCGGTTAAATACATAACATCATATCCACGCATCCGCTTATACCTAGCAATCGCATCACCAGCCACTGTCGAATACGCATGACCAATGTGTAAATTTCCACTTGGATAGTAAATCGGTGTTGTTATATAAAATGTTTTTTTATTATCTGCCATTTATCTTACCTCCTATTTCCACCTGCATCCATAAACTATTACTATTGTAGCTTTTATCCTGCAATTTGCCAAATAGAGTGCAATATCATCTAATTTGGACAATTATTAGAAAAACAAAATCGAATTATGTCGAAAAATATTATTTGTTTATTTCCTATTTTTTCCTATACCTCTTCAGTATTGCCATAATCACAGTGGATAAACCTTGTCATATCAAGGTTTATAAGTTGTTTATAAATAATTAAATTTTCAGGTAAATATTTATTGACAGAAAAAAGAAACACTGGTATTCTATTGCTTAGAGCGATGTCGAAATATGACGATTTTTTTAATACAACAAATTTTAGGAAGAACGAAGGCCTCACTGACAAGTAAAATGCCGCGTTTTTCTAACCTTAGGGGGAAAGAAATTGAAATCTACCGGAATTGTACGTAAAGTTGATGAGCTTGGACGTGTCGTTATTCCAATGGAGCTTCGTCGTACACTGGAAATTCAGGAGAAAGATGCGATGGAAATCTATGTAGAAAATGACAAAATCATTCTTAAGAAGTATAAGCCCAACATGACTTGTCATCTTACTGGCGAGGTCTCAGATGAGAACCTTTCTTTAGCGAACGGCAAACTTGTCCTTAGTCCTGAAGGCGCACAAGAACTGGTTAAAGAGATAGAATCACGACTTAACAAATAAGTATAATAAAGGTATAGTGTGATGGTACATTACACTACATAAAATGAATTATACTTATCGCTATACATGTAATAAAGGTCTGACGTTCATCACTACGTCAGACCTTTTTTATCTATAACAAATTTTATTCTTGAATGTGGTAGGCTTGGTAAACGTCTCGCTTCGGCAATTGTCTTTCCTTAGCGACTAGTTTAATGGCCTCTTTACTTGAATTAGTTTGACTTTCTAAATAATGGTTTACATGCTCAATGATAGATAGATTACTCCACCATAATCGATCCATATCCTGATCTTCTTCCGCTCCATCCAAAACAATACAGAATTCGCCCTTCATTTCTTTTTCACTAATATGTGAGATTACTTCAGCTAATGTTCCGCGAATAAATTCTTCAAATCGTTTGGTTAATTCTCTAGCAAGGACAACCTGGCGATCGCCAAGCTGCCCATGTAGAGCCTTTAAAGTATCCTTTAAACGATATGGGGACTCATAAAATAATAATGTCGCACGCAGGGGTTTCAGCCGCTCGATCTCCGTTTCTTTTTCTTTCTTTTTTCTTGGCAAAAACCCATAGAAATAAAATTCACTTGTTGGAAGCCCGGATCCAACTAATGCACATAATGCAGCATTAGCCCCTGGCAAGACCACGACGGGTATTCTCTTCCCAATTGCTGCTTGTACAAGGTCATGTCCTGGGTCAGAAATCGCTGGCATCCCTGCATCACTTACAAGAGCAATCGATTCTCCATTTTCTACTTTTGTTAATAATTGATCTTCACGAGCCAACTTATTATGTTCGTGATAACTAATGAGCGGTGTGTTCAAATCAAAATGCCTTAGTAGATTTTTTGTATTCCGCGTATCCTCAGCTGCTATCACAGATACGGATTGGAGAGTTTTTAGCGCTCGATAAGTAATATCTTCTAAGTTCCCTATTGGTGTAGGAACAATATATATTGTTGCCGTTACTTGATCATAACTTTTTTGAATCTGCATGGCTCATCACTTCTTTCAACTTGTCACGAATCATTCGAAATTTCTCTTTTCGTGTCAATTGTTTAATTTCGTATTCCTTTCTCATTGCTTCCGTTTTACTGGCGAACCGTTCAACATAAACAATTTGAAAAGGGCCCCTACCTCTGGTGTATTTTGCACCTTTTCCCTCTTCATGCATCCTGACTCGATGCTCCAAATTATTGGTATATCCAGTATATAATGACCCATCATTGCATTTTAATATATATACCACGTGGTTATTTTCTGTCATATATAATATCCTCAGCTTCTTCTGTATATGATCCATTGGCTTGATAAATATAGAGTGGAGGTAAGATTTTTAAATCTGCCTTCCCATCCCTTGTTCCTTCAATTAATAACATATTTGCTTCTTTTCCCTGCTTTGGATAAACAAATTGCAATCGTTTTGGCTCCAACTTATATTTCCGAAACAAACGGATGATATCGACTAACCTACCAGGACGATGTACCATGGCCACTTTGCCTCCTGGTCGCACATAGCGTTTACAGGCTTTGATAACATCCTCTAATGTACAATATACTTCATGCCTGGCTATCGTTAAATATTCATTATGGTTATGCTCTGTTTTAGATGGTGTTGGAAAATAAGGAGGATTGCAAGTAACTACATCAAAATGACTTTGGAGCAAACGCGTTTGTAAATGGTTTAAATCACCGTGAATCAGCTCAATTTGACTCGTTAACTGATTCATTGCAACATTTCTCGTTGCCATTTGATAAATTCGATCCTGGATTTCAACTCCAGTAATAGAACCCTTTGTTTTTCTCGATAGTAGTAAAGGAATAACACCATTGCCCGTACATAAGTCAAGTATTTTTCCTTTTTTAAATGGAACATAAGCAAAATGAGCCAACAACACGGCATCAAGAGAAAAAGAAAAAGCCGAAGGACTCTGTATAATTTTCATGCTGTTATCTGCTAGTAAATAATCTATTCGTTCATCATCATATAACTCAACCTCAACCATTTAGTATTTCCTTTCTGAATGAACATGAAGCTTATGATTCAGGAGCTGCTTTACTTTCATAGCATTAACTGTAACAAAGGCTGCCCCGAAATCGAGACAGCCATACATCATGTATCTTACTTCGTTTTATTTAGGAAGTCTAAGCAAAAAATGCAATCTTCATTTCTTCTTGGACTGCCGAATTCCAAATTACAAATATGAAAGCCTTCCTCGTATAAACGAGCCAAATTATCATACCCTTCACCAGGAAAACCTTTGTTCACTTCTGCATGATTATCATTGTCTGCGTTGTCCTCTTTTGTATGTTTTAAGTGACTACGTAAATTATGATTCTCCATGGCTAGTCGATGATTCTCTTCTAAAAGGTCGCTCAGTTTACCTTTCAAATCACCTAACTGTTCGTATAATTCGCCAATTTGCTTTTCCATATCTGAAACTTGATCAAAAATTTTCCTGTTCTTCACGCTACTCACCCCGTTATTCTGTGGCTTGCGCTAAAATTCCTTCATCAATTAGTTCATCTAAAGTATATTCGATTACTCTTTCTTTTTCAGGTATTTCGATTTGGATGAGTCGTTCTAAGATGTTTAAACCAACTACTTTACCCTTTCCATATGGTGTCTCCATTGATTGTCCGATATCTGGTAATTCACGTTTGGCTACTTCATAATCATCGTTTTCATATTTTAAACAACACATTAACCTTCCACATAGACCAGAAATTTTTGCAGGATTTAAGGAGAGATTTTGATCTTTTGCCATTTTTATAGATACAGGTTCAAAGTCACCTAGAAAAGTGGAGCAGCATAGCATTCTGCCACAAGGACCGATTCCTCCTAGCATTTTTGCTTCATCACGTACACCAATTTGACGAAGTTCTATTCTCGTCTTAAACATTGCGGCAAGATCTTTTACCAAGTTTCGAAAGTCTACACGACCATCAGCAGTAAAGTAGAAAATAATTTTATTACGATCAAATGTATACTCCACTTCTACTAAATTCATATCTAAGTCATGTTCTCTAATTTTTTCCAAGCACGCTTGAAATGCTTTTTGTGAGCGTTCTTGGTTCTCCACTACTGTTAATTTATCCTTATCGTTTGCGAGTCGAATAACTTTCTTTAGTGGAAGAACAACATCCTCCTCATCAACCTGTTTATTGGTAAGGACAACTTTACCAAACTCAATTCCACGGATGGTTTCAACGATGACATAACTATCTAACAGAATCGTCTCTTCCCCCGGATCAAAATAATATATTTTACCCGCTTTCTTAAAGCGAACACCGATAACTTCTATCATTCCTTATCACCTCTGTATTTGAAGTGTGAGCTGCTCCATCACTAAGGTTGGATGGACATTTTGCTTTAACTTTCGCTTTGCCTGCAACACCGTTTGTAAGACGTCTAATAATTGCTCCTGCGAAAAGCGTCTTGCTGCCTTTTCAAGCAATTCATCAGAAGGGGCGAAAAATACCATCCCAGCTTCGTTTTCTATATGGTAATAAAGAATATCTTTGAATGCGAATAGTAGGAGATCCAATCCTTCTTCATGCTCACTTCTTTCCTTGAAATGAGTCACCCAATGCTGATGAATAAATAAGTATACATCCTCTGGATTGGATGAAAGTACCTCTACTAATTGTACCACTATCTTTCTTGCGGAGGCAAACCACTCGTCGTTATTTCTAGTAAAGGCATCGTCTAAATTATTCGTTAGTGCACTCATTAAAACTGCATTTCTATTATGCATCCCTTTTTCTATTAATTGCTTTTGGAAGTTTACTGGATTAAGAGGCTTTAAATCAATGACCTGACATCTGGAACGAATGGTCGGGAGAATTGATTGACTATTGTCTGTCATCATAATCGCCGTTGTTTTTTTATTCGGCTCTTCTAAAAATTTCAAAATACGGTT
This sequence comes from Virgibacillus sp. CM-4, assembly GCF_000445495.1. Lineage (NCBI taxonomy): Bacteria > Bacillati > Bacillota > Bacilli > Caryophanales > Bacillaceae > Virgibacillus > Virgibacillus sp. CM-4. The sequence goes on along the minus strand of NZ_AUQA01000002.1, from coordinate 1,580,938 downwards.
GGCAGCATTAACGGTTAACGTATCAGCACCTTTGATAATATAAACTTTTTGATCCGATTCTAGACCAGAATACATAAATTCTTTCTGCAAATTCCTGATTTGCTCTATTTTAATCGATTGTCCATCTGGTTCAATCCAATGTACATCCGGATGATTTCCAGATGCAATACGGTGACACGCATTACAATGTGAACATGGCTCATCAGCTGAATTATTCTCACAAAATAACCCTTTAGCGATGAGCAAGGCGATCGCTTCTTTACCCGTGCCTCGTTCACCTTGAAGTAAATAAGCATGGGAAATCCGGTCTTTCTTTATGCTATTTGTTATTATCCTGCTTGCTAACGGCTGTATTTCGGCAACCTCAGGCCACGTTTCCATATGTATCCCCTTCATATTATCATGCTTCTTACGTATATATGTTAACCAGCAGACCTTTAATCTCACCAATTAAACCTAGTAGATCTACTGTCTTTTTTTCGTTATTCATGACTTCTTCGGTTAGTTCCATTAATTTTTCATTAACAGCTTTTACGATGGTTAGGTTTCGACTTTGTTGATCCACCCCAAAACGATGAGACTTTTCCAAGTCCAACCCACTATTAACTGCTTCCTGCAAAAAACCTTTGACTAACCGCTTAAATTTTGCTAAATCTCGGAACGAACGGAATCGAGCTAGCTTGTCTCCCTGCAGACTAATATTTTTTATTAAAACTTGGAATTCTTGCTGTTTAAGTTGTTGGGCCTGGGACTGCAGCGATTTCTGGAAAGTCCGGTTCTCTTCTCCAGCTGGTCTAATATACTTTGTTTCAGGTTGGGGTCTTAAATCCTGACTAATTTTCAAATGCTCAGTCCCTTCCGGCCTACAATCTCTTTTATCAAGACAGCTTAGCCTTAAAATTGATAAAACGATTCGATCGGCAAAATAAACACGGTGGCTCCACCTACTTCTACCTTAACTGGCTTTGGAATATAAGAATCAGCATTGCCTCCCATTGGCGAGATTGGTGCAACCATTTGTTCACGATGCGAACAGTTGTCTTTAATGATATCTAATGCTTCATCAACATATTCGTCTTCACACCCGATCATTAAGGTGGTGTTTCCTTCCTTTAAAAAACCGCCAGTAGTAGCAAGCTTGGTTGTCTTAAAATTCTCTTCACCTAGTGCATCCACCAGACGATTAGAATCTTTATCTTGAACCACTGCGATAAGTAACTTCATTTTTGCCAGCTCCTTTAGATTTTCTTATTTTCCTTAAATAAAGATAAGATATGACGTAAAGCTTCTTCTTCCACATCTTCCATTGGTTGATCCGCATTTATGAATTGAAATCGATTAGGAAATCTTTCTGCAAGTATATGATAAGCATCATAGACATGTTCATGAAATTCAAGATTTTCCAGATCCAAACGATTTTGCTCTCTATTTTTATTCGCCGCGATCCGGTCTAATCCTTTTTTGGGCTCAATATCGAAGAATAAAGTTCGATCAGGCATGCAATCACCAATGGCAAATTGATTAATTTTTAGTACCTCATCCATTCCTAGACCTCGCGCATAACCCTGATATACAAGGCTGCTATCTATAAAGCGATCGCATAACACTATTTTACCCTGATTTAATGCTGGCAACACTTTTTCAAAGAAATGCTGACTTCTTGCTGCTGCATATAACAACGCTTCTGTATGCTCTTCCATCTCTGTGTGAAGCGGATCAAGGATAATATTCCTTATTTTCTCAGCTATCTTGATACCACCTGGCTCTCGAGTAGCAAGTACATCATAGCCTTCATTGCTTAACCGTTGACTTAAAGCATGGTGAATCGAGGTTTTTCCAGCACCTTCCCCACCTTCAAATGTGATAAATAGTCCCCTCAACTTCCTTCTTCTCCTTCTTCCAATCCTATATTTATAAATACTTGGATGTCTTCTGTATACCGGTGTTGCATACGTACTCCTTGTTCACGCAGTAGGAATAGCGTGTTTATATGTGTAGTTGTGATTACTTCCCCTTTTAGTATTAATGCGATTCCAGGTGGATATGGAATAACCGATTCTGCCGCAACATACCCAACTGCATCTTGAAGCGGGAAGTAATTCGTTTGCAACTGATCCATTGTTTGATAAGACAAAGCTAATTCCTGAACCTTCTCAGTAAAAAGTCCTTGTATGTCTATTGTATCATGTCTAGCAGTATTTTTTAATTGATCATTCACGGTTTTTACTGCTTTTTTCAAGCGATTTACTTCAGTAAATGGAGCTAATCCGTGAATGAATAATAATTGGTTATGTGTTGCTAATTCTGGATAAATTTGCTGTTCCTCAAAGTAGCTAGCAACTTGTGTTGCAGTAATCCCTTCCTGCATTTCCAATGTAATTTTTAATGGATCATCTGCTGTTACAATACTCCAGTAATTGGTTTGACTTAACGCCCCTTTGACCTTGTCGACGCTATCTAATATGGCATGTATAGCTTTTGGAGGCATGTTTGCCAGAAAAGCACGTGCGATATCCAACGAAGCCATTAATGGATAAGAAGGGCTACTGGATTGAATCATTTGTAAATAGTGAGCAACTTGCCGTTCAGATACATACCTAGAATTCATATGAAGATACGATCCCATTGTCATCGCTGGAGCCATTTTATGAGCCGATTGAACAACGATATCAGCACCTAGTTTTATAGCAGAAGGAGGCATGGGAGAACCCAAAGAAAAGTGAACACCATGCGCTTCATCAATTAGAACAGGAATACGATGGGAATGTGCCAGTTCTATCATCTTTTTTAAAGCAAATGTATGTCCAAAGTAATCCGGGTATGTAAGCACGACTGCCTTCGCATTAGGATGCTGTTCTATGGCTCGCTTTAATGTGTTTATATTTGGATTGTTATACCGATGAACAGCTTCATTATAATCTGGCGCAATAAATACCGGGCTTGCTCCACATAATTCTAATCCGTTCATAATTGATTTATGAACATTACGTTGTACAATAACCTTATCAGATGCCTTACATGTAGCTAATATCATAGCCAAATTGCCGGCCGTACTTCCTCCTACTAGAAAAAACGTTTTCTTTGTTTGAAAGAAATCGGCAGCCAACTGTTCCGCATCAGCAATAACCGTTTCTGGTGCATGTAAATCATCCAATCCTGTTAACTCTGTCATATCAAATTTAAGCAGTGTATGAAAATATTGTTTCACTGCTTCAGGAAATATATTCCCGTTTTTATGACCTGGTACATGAAAGGAAATGGGACGATTCACTGAAAATTGTTGTAGTGCATGAAATAACGGCATTCGTTGTTGGTTCATTTATCTTCGCCTCAATATGATGAAATTAACTGATCATATCTTATCATATCAGCACTAGACTTTCATTTAGATAACAAAAAAAGCCTTTGCGGACAAAGACTTTACCGATCTAGGAATATAGTTTTGGTTTGTTGATATTTTTTAATTTATGGAGATAATAGTTATACTTTTCTTCACGTGGTTCCGTATGAATCATATTATGCTCACATTCTGAACAGATAAACAATGTGTACAAATGAATACCTGATTCCTTTTCTTCTTCACAAATACCACAACGTTCATGTGTTAAGCTTTGTTTCATTTCTCCACCTCCGTTATGAATTAGTATCTCCTAATCTAACGGATCTTATACAAAAAAATCTTTGAAAATGAATTGAAAATAGTAAGCTTTAAGAATTTCTTTTATATTTGCATTTAATCAATCATGAAATAATAAACAAATGAATTGCTGATAACGATGCCAACCCGAAGATGCCTAGAAATCCAGCTATTACCGCTGTGAATAAATTTATTGGAATATGCAATCCAATTGCTCCACCGAACACATTAATAAAAAACAGAAATAATATCCCGATTCCAAGCTTTACCGTCGTATGTCCAATAAAGCGCATTGGTTTTACGGGCGCCCCTACAAATAATAGGATAATAATTAATGCAACCATAATAGAAATTACTAGTGTCGAATTCAAACTAATCAACCCCTCTTTCTTGTCCCTTTCTACTACTTATGCATAAAATGAAAGAAAAAGAACCAGACATAGTAAAAACACTACACAGTATACATTGCGTTCTTCTAATCAGATATTAGAAGTCTCTGTATTCAATTTCACTGCCGTTCCTTCAAGTAGGAGGTGGATCAAATGAAACAATGATAATTTCATCAATAAAGGAATTAAATCCTATTAAATGAAAATTTACTTGCTCAGCTTCACAGGACACCTTTCTTGTAACTACTTCCGAAAATAACTCACCCGGTGATAATTGTAGTTTCTTTTCATCTAGCTTAATTGGTATCTCTACATCTGCAATATTCTTAATCTTTATTTCTATGTTAGTAACACATGCTGCATCAAAAGATAAAAGATCAGCATCAATATCTAGAAGATCTTTTGTAGTTGCGTTGACTACCTTTCCGTGTGATTCAGTTTCACTCATAAACCAAGCCTTTGTAGTAGATGAAGATATAGATATACATAGTGTATAAACGAGTATGCAGCTAAGCAGTATAATAAAAGCTCTTCTCCTTTCCACTACACGCTCACCCCTCTAACTCGCATTACTCATACGTTGCACCATCATCTGTTTGTTTACCAATCACATGAAAAGTTGCATCATACTGTGCACCTTGGTATTCATTGCCCGCACTCTCATCTAACTTAATAGCTATCATAATATCAATATATTGACCTTCATCAAGTTGCCAGAAGGAATCTTCACTCCCCTCACCGAACGTAATCTCACCTGAATCAACCTCTTCGTCTGTTAATAGTTCTCCAGAAAGTTCTACTCCTTCAGTATTAGCAGTTGTAAATGTCCGTTCATTTGTTTCCCCATTAAATAGATTTTCTAATTGTATTTTTGATTTTTCATAGGTATCCTGATCGGGAGTAGTTGTGTACTTCATAGCCATGTATCCAACCTCATATGCATCTAAGGATGCTTTATCAATTGAATGTGTATAAGTAGCATTTAGATACGTATCTAAGTCACCACTGTTCTCAATAGTCACCCAATTTCCATATTCAAGCTGTGAGGGGGCAAATTTAACTCCGGAAAAAATCGGTGTTTCTATATTGCTATCATTATTAATTTGTAATACTCCATTCTGCATGTCACCTTGCGCCTCTGTTTCTGAAGTAAACCAAGAGTATGTTCCTATCCCAGCTGAAGCTACCAAAATTCCAGCAAAAGTCGTACCTAATAATGTTTTCTTTAATTTTTTCATAAAAGTTCCTCCTCATATCTTTTTAATATTTTGTTTTGATGGATGCCTTTTTGCGGATTTCTGACTCCTTTCATACACCTCCAAACAAATATATCCAGTAAAAGGGAGAAGGATAAGCAGAAAAAACCCTACCGGTCCACTGATAAACTTAGAAATAAAACCTACATTCGGAATCATAAATACCTGTTTTCCTATAACATTCTTTGCAGACACCAGCGTCTCATCAACAACATTATTATTGTCCCCCTTTGTAACAAACTGGATATCCCCCTGTTGCAAAATCACTTCACTTACTCGGTGAGTAATATATTTATCCGCTGCTTCTTTAAAGGTAATAACGTCATTTTCTTGAATCTCTGATGCTTCCAATCTTTTTACAATGACCATATCACCAGTTTCGAATGTCGGATTCATACTATTAGACAAGACTGTAAAAGGCTGAAAACTAAACAAAGAAGGAGGCTGTCCAGGATTACGAAGCAATTGAATCACAATAAATAGAACGAAGATAACCATTAGAACAAATAAAAGACGCAGCAATATCTTCAGTGCTCTCCTAAATTTATCTTTGATTTCAACCATCCTCTCCCTCCTGACAGCTCATTTTTATAAATAGGAACTCACACACCGAAGTGTGTAGCATTCCCAATTCATACTTTTCTCTCTAATTATTTGGTTCTAGCCCTATTGATTTAAGAAAATCATTCAACCCTTTATTTCCTAATTTTTCTAACGGGGTTTTATTCTCTGGTGCGTCAAAACCAATATCTAAGAAATTCTTTTCAATGAAACGAATGTCTGCTTCATCAACAATTCCATCCTTGTTTACATCCGTTTTATCATTTTCTTTACCATAATGGGCTACAACACGCATTACATCATGGATGTCGACAACTTTATCGCCATTGATATCTCCAGCAGTGTTCATGTCTGGATGCACTCGCTTGGATTCGCCAATAACTTCACCATTCTCTTCTATCCCTACTTCTGTCTCCAATACATTATTTAAATGACCGGGGACTTCAACATAGACATTGTACGTTCTTTCAGATACCGGAAGCCCCTTGATCGTAAAATTCCCCTGCTCTGTAATCGTACCTCTGTATTTTTTACCATCTTGATCTTTTGCATATATCTTAACGCCCATTTCTTCATAATCTTTCTGTAATACAAATCCATCCTCATGAAGAAATGCTTCTGGCTCGATAAAACCTGTAATAGTAGAATGCTTTGGAACAATCGTATACTTGTCATGTGAGAAAACAGAGATCGATACTGGTTCTGATTCACCGGCTTTCTCATAACTAAAATCGTCAACAGATAGACTTGTTGCGCCACCGTAATAGTGGTCATCAATTAATTCAAATGTGACATCAAGAAATTTCATATCTTTATCAATGCCTGAAAACGCATTACCTTCGATAGATGCTCCTACTTTCACAAAATCTGTCCAATAGTCTTCTCTAAATGAAGGTTCGTTCAAGTTTATTTCTAAGTCATTCTCTTCTGCATATGCTGCAAATGCTTCATTTACCTGAACTCCATCAAACTGATAAAGATCCTTCGCATACTCTACTTCAAATTCCCCAGACATTAACGCCTTCACGTTGTTTAGACTTAATGTCAAGGTAAATGTATTGCCTTTCTTTATTTCCTCTTTGTCATAAGTAGACATGCCATAGGCTGTTCCTTCTTCAACAAATGTGTACCTCGTTTTATTAACAATATCGGCATTCGTAGCTAAATCAACAGGCAATAAATCTAAATTTACTGGTCCATTCTCAATTTCTTCAGGCAATAAACCAAACTTCATATTTCCGTTTGCTTCAACTGGAATCTGACCTGGAAATGGAGAATTCTGATAATAGGCGACAATATTTTCCGATTGATCATAATCCAAGCCTTTTGATTTTAAAACATCAATTGTAGAATCATACACATTCGTATGAACCCATAGAGCATGATGCCCATCCTCATCTGTATACATAGACTCATCCACTTCATGTACTCCTGGTTCCAAATCATTAAACGTTAATTCCGGTGGTGTATTATCGACAATAGCAACATTCTGTATGGTGTACGTATCTCCATTCTCATCGTGACCAATCACTTCAAGGATATAATCATCTTCTGGTAATTTGACTCTTTCTTCTGCTATTGGATTTTCTGTGTCATCGGTAAATGGAAAAACGCTTCCCATAAATGCTTGCAACACGTAATACTCTCTACCAACTTCCATATTACTGCTATCTAATGTACCGACTAATCCAATCGGCTCTTGTGTTTCTCCATCTTTCACAATAACATCCATTGTTTCGATTGGACTTTTTATTTTTAAGGCCATATTGATAAATGGAAGTAAAAATGGATGAAATGTCCATTCATTTGGAACTGCTTGGCGGTCTAAATCGACATAATCAATCCCTTTATCGGTAACACGAACAGCGAATGGTACTTGGAAATTCTCTTCACTAGCTTCGTTTTCAACATGGATATATCCCTCAAACATGCCATATTCTGCATTTTTTGGTACTTGAATCGTTGCATTGATTTCCTCTGATTGTTCAGATCCAACAGTTATTGATTCAGGTACGTTTAACTCGATCCCTTCTTCATTTCCGTGTAGGAATTCAACATTTATGGCATATGATTTCTCCTCGGCTGAGTGATTCTCAATGCGAATATCTTTCTTTTCTTCCAAACCTTCCCCTTCCTCTAAATAATAGCTGCCATAGCCAATGGAACCAGTAACCTCGTCGATCATAGTGGTTTCTTCCCCATCCAACATCTCTGTTTTATCAAGGACTTTAACCGATGTATTAGTATGAACAGCATTATAAGCATTAATTCTCCCCGATCCTACTTCATAGACAGAGTAATTTTCTTTTAGATCAACAGAGGTATTCATTAAGGCGGCTTTTACTTCAAAGGGACTGTAATTTGGATTCTCTTGTAAAATAAGTGCTGCTGACGCTGCAACATGTGGAGAAGCCATGGATGTACCCTGTATACGTGCATAAGCTAAATCATAATTATTATGTTCTGGATCATTAACATAGGATGGGTAAGTAGAGAAAATTGCCACCCCAGGTGCAACAACATCTGGCTTGATATCATAATTTTGTGCTGCAGGTCCTCTCGAACTGAAATCTGCTAAATGGTCACCTTCTGATTCCGTATTTGTTAACTCGCCAAACGTTAGTAAAAGTTCATCTGAAAGAACCTCTTTCAAAGCCTGTCCATCCTCATTAGAAAGACGGAATGCTGGAAGATAGGCTGTACTTTCTCCAATATAATAAGGGATTTGCCCGTCTTCATTATTGAATACAATGGCAGCTTCTGCACCTGCATCTTTTGCATTTTTAACTTTTTCATCAAAGGAAATCTCGCCACGCTTTATTAATGCAATTTTCCCCTCTACATCAACCGCTGCAAAATCCTCAGCATACCCCAGCCCTGCGTCAACTATAGAAAAGGATTGATCTTTGAACGCTTCTAGATTATCTGTGAAATTTTTTGCTAACAGTTGCATATCTGTTACCGTCACATCTCCTGCTGTAGCGCTAAACGTGGGGATAGTCTGTGACACATCACTTGCTCCAACAGAAATAGGAAATGCAGCGGCCCCAGGCGATCCTACTGTTTTCTCACCTGGTCCAGCATTACCTGCTGCTACTACTGTTACTACATCAGATAATACAGCATTATTAACTGCTAAAGATGTAGGAGACAAAGGATCATTCGCATTAGATCCTAAGGATAGATTGATAACATCCATCTCATCTTTAACAGCCTTATCAATTCCTGCGATAACCCCATTGGTTGGCCCAGAACCATAAGGACCTAAAACACGATAGTTATATAAATCCACTTCAGGAGCTACACCTTTGACCGCATAATCAACATCATTGCTCTTTGTACCAGCAATCGTCCCAGATACATGGGTGCCATGTGATGTGTAATAACTTACGCCACTAATAAATTCAGCTTCACCAGATTCTCGCCAATCTTTATAGGTCGTCTCCATTGGATCAGCATCATTATCGATATAATCCCAGCCTTTAACCTGGCTAGGATCGATTTCAGCTGGGTTTTCTCCTTCCGTAAAACGATAACCTTGATAGGCATCCGTCAAATCAGGGTGGTTATAATCAATACCAGTATCAATTACCCCAACTTTAATTCCCTCCCCTTTGATGCCTTCATCATGTAATCGGTCTACACCAATTTGCGGGACACTATCTGCCATTTTTGGTTCCACTTTCTTTTGATCAACTTTAGGTAATTCTAAGCGAACGGTTTTATCCTTCCAAACACGCTTAACAACACCCGTTTGAATTAAATCTTTAACTGAATTTCCAGGCAATGTCATTGCCACACCATTTATTGCATGCCGATACTCATGTGTAATAGAAGGCCCATCAGTAGATTTTGTTTTCTTCATTTTTTTTAGGACTTCTTTAAATTGTTTATGTGATGATTCTACTTTTTCTTTTGCTTGCGATAAAGTAACCTTGCTACGTGACCTCATTGCCTTTGCTTTTGCTACCTCAACCTTTGCAGGATCCTGCTTAAATTCAACAATTACTTTTACGGGCTCTGAACTTTCTATATTAATATCTGGGTGTATAGTAAAACCTTTATCGGCTTCTAATTCATGGATAGCCTTGCGCTCTTCTGCAGTTATGTTACTTAATAGATTATTTATTTCCTTATCTTTATTCGACGAAGCGAATGTGTGACCAGGAAGTAGATACATGATAAGTAAAAAAATAGATAAATAAATTGTGAACAATTGCAATCTACGTTTTAACATAGCCTACTATTCCCCTCTCTTTTTTCTACTAAAATTAGATTTGAATCACTTTCCTCCTTTCATGTAGTGGACTTCAAGTAAAATTCCTTCTTATTAAATATGTTATATCTACTTTTTAATACTGTAAATTGGGGTAATTCTGTTATTTCCGAAAATTTAAAATAGTAAATTCGGATTACTATTCCTAGAAATACAATAGGTTTAAAAATTTACTCTAATCAGTCGTACTATATTCTAATCGTCAATCGTATTCTGGCCTACGTGTAATTATAAGAGCTAAATTCACATCAAAAGCACTATTAATAATTACCCCAAGTCAGCTATAATTGGTATAAAAAAGCCGGTTATTGTATTGACAGGAGCTTTCATTAATCCTCATACAAAGATTATGATTATTTAATGATGAAGATCTTCTAATAAGGGGGCACACAGCGATGTATGAAGGGAAAATCTTAAAATTTTACAGAGAAAAAGCAAAAATCACCCAAGAGCAACTTGGGCGGGGAATTTGTTCTGTGACACATATTAGTAAAATAGAAAGAGGGTTAACGGAGTATTCTCCTGAAATCACTATGTTATTAGCTCAAAGACTTAACATTAATATGGAGCAGGAAACTGCCAATTTAATCAATTTAAAAAAGAAGTTAGACCAGTGGCACGAGATGATAATATCTCAAGATTATAGCAGTGCTACTACCATTTATGATGAATTCCAGGAAAATGAAATGATAATTATTTCAGAATATTATCTTTACTATTTGCTTCTAAAAGGAATCTATCATTTGAAGCAAGGTTTTATTAAAGAAGCAGGAACATTAATTAAAACACTGCAAAAAAAGCGCAATAAACTCAATAATTATGAAGAAAATCTTATGAAACATGTGTTAGGTATCTACTTTATGATGACAGACGATCATTTAAAGTCCATCCATCTATTAAAAAGTATTCAATTCGATATTTATTCAAATGCATTAGTTTATTATGACTTAGCCGCAGCTTATCATCATATTCACTCCCCCGTGCTAGCATATTATTACGGAGAAAAAGCACTTAATGCTTATAAAAAGAAAAATTATTTTCTCGGGGTTATTGATACAGAAAATTTAATGCTAATTGAAGTGGAGTCGGGTCAACATCGTAATTTCAAAGAAACAAAAGAACAATATCAAGATTTAATTCGTCTTTGCGATCTGTGTAACTCACCAGATAAAAAGGGGAAAATACTACATAACTTTGCCTATGAACACTTAAAAAGAAAAAAATACCATGAAGCAGGAAAATTATATAAAGCATCCATGGATTTAAAAGAAAAGAAGAGTAATATTTATTTACTGTCACTAGAAGGATATGTTCGATGTGCAAATGAAGGGGATTTTTTAGAAAAAGACCAATTAATATCCTTAATTGAAGAGGGCTTATCCATTGCTTCAGAAATAAAAGAACCCCTATATAACCATGTGTTTTTGCTACATTATTACACCATATTTGATCAAGAAAAACAGTATTATCATTACTTAACAGAAAAAGCATTACCTTATTTTAAAGAACATGGATTTTTCGTTACCATGAAACGATATGAAAAGGAATTATTTAATTACTTCCTAAAAACTGAACAATGGGAAAGAGCTGTGCAAACGGCAGATTACATTATTAACAAGGTTGATGATACATATATATTTTAGTTTTTCCGAACACAGCATCTTTATTATCTACACCTACCTAGAATTAGGTACAATACCGTTTGTTTCTATTACTTATTCTGCCATTCCCAGTCAAACCATCTACCATGCCCATCGGTTTCACCTAGATTATACATATGCTCTTCGCCATTAATGTAAGCGTCTATATGTAAATTGCGGTCTGACATATTATTATAGATATGAATAACATCACGATGCTTGGCTATTTGCTGTAAATTATCCATCAATTTATTTTTTACTTCTAATGGTATTTGATTAGCTACATGCGTGTGAAATATACAAACAATGCTATCGGCTGGTGCTTGTTTCGATAAGTCAACGATTCGTTTCACACCATCTCCTTCTAACAGACATGGAGGGCTTTTCTTCAGCTGCTCAACTGCAGATGCTAGAAGTTCTACCCGCTCTTGATTTTCTGGCCAAATAAGCGCACGTAACCAATTATAATCGGAGGCTTTTGTTACATCACAACAATGCAAATCCACACCGACTCGAGAAACAATAGAAGGCCGAATCGCTAAATGCGGTGGCTTCTTCCCCTTCCTCACTCTTGAAGTGATGTGTAATGCAGCGCTTGGGTTTCCATATATTATACCATCCCCATAGGAATAACTATATTGTTCTACCAGTAATTGCAATCCTGCGCTTGTTCCTATTTCTATTAAAGACAATGGTTTATTTGTCTGCTTAAAAATGCCACAGAATATTGGATACAAGTACGCACATCTTCTGACTTCATTGGTCTGCACCCGCTTTGATTCAAGAATATCGATAATCGATGATTGATGGGTAGTACAAAAGTCTTTAAACTCTGGGAATACTTGTTGATAATCAGCAGGATTTTCTACTAAACTCGGGTAAAATGCTTGCAAGGAATGGTCTCTTCCCTGAAGCAACAGATAATGCACGGCTCCTAAGAATAAATTCGGCTCTGGCTGGCCTTTTGCTGCATGACCGCTTAAGCGTAACATATCCATATCTTCAGAAATCTTCCACGCCAAATGCTCATAAAGTGGACTGCTATCCTTCGCTTCTTGGGCAAATAATTGATAGCGTTTAGCATGATCACTCATATTCATTCCCCCTATTTTTAAAAGTATCATACGAAAATATAAAAGCAGCCAAGTAGGAGATGTGCTGCAGTTGTAAATTTCTATGAGCAACTACTTCCTTACCTATAGAAAAAGACAAGTACATCACTGCCTTGTCTTTGCTGTCCAAATCAATTAACTTTTGGATTTAATGATAGGTCGCCCGCAATTTTCGATGCCTTGCTTCACGTAGTAAAAATAGATACTTAGCTTGAGCAAAAGCTTCCCAATAGTTTCCATCCATAGAGGGATCAATGCTTCTAGATACCATCGATTCAATTTGCTTCCACTCTTTTTCCAACCGTATCATTGTTTCTAGTAATTGTCCGTCCATCTCTTTTTTCTTTATTTTTTTAGCCATTTATTCACCTAATTCCTACAGATCTCTTCTACCCTCAAGCGCTTTTGATAAGGTTACTTCATCTGCATATTCCAAGTCTCCCCCAACAGGCAGCCCATGAGCAATTCTTGTTGTCTTGATGCCAGATGGCTTTACAAGTCTGGAGATATACATTGCTGTAGCTTCCCCTTCAATATTTGGATTTGTAGCCAAAATCAATTCTTCAACTTGTTCATCTTTCAGTCGATTAATTAAATCTGGTACATTAATATCCTCTGGCCCAATGCCATCCATAGGAGATATAGCACCATGAAGTACATGGTACTTGCCATGATACTCTTTCATTTTTTCCATGGCAATAACATCCTTTGGATCTTGTACCACACAAATAATCGATTGATCTCGTGTTGTATCTTGACAAATGGAGCAAGGATCCTGATCGGTAATATGACCACAGGTAGAGCAATGGGTTAGTTCTCGCTTGGCATTAACCAAGGAATTAGCAAAATCCATTACGTCATCATCCTGCATATTCAAAACAAAGAAAGCCAGACGGACTGCTGTTTTTGGTCCGATTCCTGGCAATTTAGTAAAACTGTCAATTAGCTTCGAAATTGGTTCTGGATAATACATTTATACGCCTCCAAGAATTAGAACATTCCAGGCATATTCAACCCTTTCGTGAATTGTCCCATTGTATCATTTGTTTTATCATCAATTTGTTTTAGAACATCATTGGTAGCTGTCAGAATTAAATCTTGTAGCATTTCTGCATCATCTGGATCAATAACTTCTTCATTAATTTGAATATCTGTAATCTCTTTTTTTCCATTTGCAGTTACAGTAACCATTCCGCCACCTGCAGATGCTTCAAAAGACATCTCATGTAATTCATCCTGTGCTTTCATCATCTTCTTTTGCATTTTTTGCATTTGCTTCATCATATTTCCCATATTTCCTTTCATGGAAATACCTCCTTTTAATAATAGATACGTTCATTGGTTAATCGTGAATTTCAACCACATCGTCCCCGAACAGTTTTCTCGCTTCTTCTACAAGAGGGTCAGCAGTACTTTCTTCCTGAATTGTCGTTGTTTTTTCTTGATTCGATATATATTCTGTGCGTAATTCTTTCCAATCCGTTTCCGGTATTGGTATGATTGTTAACGATTTTCCCATGACATTTGCCAATACGGATTCTATGGTTTCCTGGTTATCTAAGAACAAGGAACAATGGATTTCATATTTAAACGCGACTACAAGCACCTTATCTGAAGCTGCCGCTGGTTTGCTGTCTTGTATGGTAGCGTGAGCCGGTGCGTTTGCTTTTTTTAAATTGGACAAAAAGGCCGCCCATTGTGAATGTACTTGTTTTAATGCGGATTTCTCTGCCTGCTTGAGGACATCTCTAATTCGCTCGTATGGAATCTTATAGCTATTCTTAGATGATCGAGATGGTGCTTTCCGTGTTTCACGCTGCGGTGCAGGTTGCGCACTTACTACAGGGTTTTCCTTCAGTAAGTTCACCTCTTTTTCTAATTGCCCAAGTTGTGAGGTTAATCTAGCTATCATCTCTGAATCCGCAGGTTGAGCTGATTGGGCTTGATTGTCTTTTCCATTTGTAATGGATAATATAGCAATTTCAATGTATACTTTAGGGCTATTTGTCCACTTGATTTCCTGTTGACATTGATTTAGTTGATTCATTGCTTCTTGAATCCAACTATTCGTTACCTTCGCGGCTAATTCTTTAAAAGGTTGATCTGCACGTGCTCGTTCAAGAAGCGCTTCTAGGGTTGGGGCACTTTTATAAAGTAATACATCTCGTAAGAAATAGATCATATCATAAACAAACCGAGCTGGGTCCTTCCCCTTTTGAATCAACTCATTCAGCTGCATAAGCGCATGTTGTACATCCTTTTCATACATTGCGCGGACAATACTTGTTAGTGTTTGTTGCGATACGCCCCCTGTAACTGCTAAAACATCTTCTAGTTCAACCGATTCCTCACTATAAGATATCGCTTGGTCTAAAATACTTAAGGCATCTCGCATACCGCCTTCAGCCGCTAAGGCTACCGTATCTAATGCTTCTTTAGATACAGCGGTTCCCTCTACATCAAGAATCGTTTGCATGCGTTCTACAATCGATTGATTTGAAATAGGCTTAAAGTCAAACCGCTGACATCTAGATAGAATCGTCAACGGGATCTTGTGGGGTTCTGTTGTAGCTAAGATAAATACGACATGCTGTGGCGGTTCTTCTAATGTTTTTAACAATGCATTAAACGCATTTACGGATATCATGTGTACCTCATCTATGATATATACTTTATAAGGTACTACACTAGAGGCATATTTTACTTTATCTCTAATTTCACGTATATCTTCAACACTTGTATTCGATGCAGCATCAATTTCAATGACATCAGAAATAGAACCGTCTTGTATTCCACGGCATGCTGCACATTCATTACATGGTTCTTTGACTGGCGAACGTTCACAGTTAATCGTTTTAGCAAAAATCTTCGCAGCACTAGTTTTCCCTGTACCACGTGGGCCAGAAAACAAGTAAGCATGGGAGAATTTTTCCTGTACAATCGCATTCTGTAATGTCCGTGTTATATGGGCTTGCCCGACCACGTCAGCAAAATTCCTTGGACGCCATACGCGATATAATGCCTGATAGCTCATGATACGATTCTCCTTTAAAATCTCTTTCTAATTATACTCTATTTTAGGGGGGAATGTGAACCATGGCGGTACAACAAATAAGAAAAAATCAATCCCATTATCTAACATTTCGACTATAACTCGTGTCGTTTTTAATCATTTGCTTTATAATTAGTATTGAATATGTAGAAAAGGAGACTAACAATGACTTTATTAAATGAAATTCTATCCTTTAACAAAGCGTTCGTTCAAAATGAAGAATATGAAGATTTTGAACGTAATAAACTTCCGAATAAGCGTGTACTCATACTCTCTTGTATGGATACAAGACTAGTAGAATTATTACCCAAGTCAATGAATATCGCGAATGGTGATGCCAAGGTTGTAAAGACAGCGGGGGCACTTGTCTCCGAACCATTTGGTAATGTTATGCAGAGTATTATTGTAGGAGTCTATGAATTAAACGTTGATGAAGTATGCGTCATTGGTCATTATGATTGTGGAATGGGAAATGTTAAAGCAGATCAAACAATAGAAAAAATGAAGAAACGTGGGGTTACGCAAGAAAAACTAGATACCTTACAAAACGCTGGAGTAAATCTAGATCAGTTCTTAAATGGTTTTGCAGATGTAGAAGACAGTGTAAAAACAAGTGTATCGACCATTCGTAATCACCCACTCATTCCAGATAATATCCCTGTTCATGGATTAATTATTGATCCAAATACCGGAAGGCTTGATCTTGTTGAAGAAGGCTATACAAAGTAATTAAAAAACCTCTGACTATAATGAGTCAGAGGTTTTCTTTTTATATGTAAACCGTGCACCCACCGTTGATACAACAACCCTATGCGTTACTCAAGTTCATGGCTCTACCTAGGCTTCCCCGCGGCACACAGGAATGACCACTTACTGCTGCTTCCTTCCGGACCTGACAGGGTTCATGGGTTCCTGTTGCGCAGGACCTAAGCGTCAACACCACTCTCTTGAGGCAGACCATAAAGTCATTGTACCTCGGGTGGGGATTCGGCCTCGCTATAGCGGATTGCGAGTACAGGGCACCGCTACCTCCCCACTTAGCACGGCATTAATCATTATACCTATATTATATTAAAAATGCAATGGTAGAGCATGGAAAATTAAGAGTCTGAGTCAAAAGTATATTATTCATATAATAGACCGCCAATGATTTCACTTGATCATTTCGATTTCGGATTAATCGTGACAGGTTCTATCTTCGCTCAGCGTTTCATTACTACTCTTTTATATTTTCCGGCTTATATTGCCGTCTCTCCCTTACTTGTTTTTTTTCTGCTGCCTAAGCTCTTTGAAAAAATTCTTTAAAAGGTCGCCACATTCTGTTTCTAATACTCCACTTGTTACTTCTACTTGATGGTTAAACCTTTCTTCCTCTAAGAGATTCATTAACGTACCTGCACAACCAGCTTTCGGATCTTTAGCTCCATATACAACACGCTTTATTCGTGATTGAACGATTGTCCCAGCACACATAGGGCAAGGTTCTAATGTTACATAAAGTGTGCAATCTTCTAATCGCCAACTACCAATAAATTCATTTGCTTGCTGAATTGCTATTAACTCTGCATGAGAAAGAGTTTGTTGAGAAGTCTCTCGAAGATTATATCCTGAGGCAATTACTTCCCCTTCATAGGTTATAACTGCTCCAATTGGTACTTCATTTTGGTTGGCTGCTTTTTTTGCTTCTTCTATTGCAACGTGCATGAACGTTTCATCTGACAATTTTATCACAACCTTTCTTTAAAAGTTTGAAAACCTTGAAAAAGGTAATAATTAATAAGAAAAGCATAAAGCACTTGCCTCTAGCAGCTCATCATAGTTTTAAATGGTAACACTGGTAATCCCTTCTCTTAGAAAGGAGTAATCACATTGGATACATCATTAGAAAATACGGCTGTTCTTTTTGTTGATATTATTAATGATTTTCGATTTGATGGTGGAGATAACTTATTAGCAAATACAAAAGAAATATTACCTGACTTAAAAAATTTACGGATATATGCGAAAGAGAATAAATTACCTATCATCTATATTAATGACCATTATGGTCTATGGCAGGCTGATTTTCACAAAATTATCGATTATTGTCATAACGATCGCAGTCAAGAAATCATCGAAACGTTAAAACCAGATGATCAAGATTATTTCTTAATTAAACCACAGCACTCTGCCTTTTTTCAAACCCCATTACAATCCTTGTTAAATGAATTAGGAAAGACACATCTATTAATGGCTGGCATTGCTGGTGATATTTGCATTCTATTTACTGCAAAGGATGCCTATATGTACGGATACAACATGCATATTCCAAAGAATTGCATGGCATCCGAAGGAAAAGACAATAATGATTATGCTTTGTATTTATTAAATTCTGTCATGAAAGCTGATATCTCAGCGATATAATTGGAATAACAAAGATTCCCTTCTCATAGATTGTAAGTAGCACATCTATAAACTGTAGGTTTTGAACAACCTCATAAAGGAGGGAATCGGTATGCAAATACATGTAATTACCTCAGGCGAGTCACTGTACGGAATTGCCAATACGTATAACACAACTACGCAGGCGCTTATCGATGCAAATGAACTTGATGCTCCAAATAATCTTGTTGTCGGCCAGGCTTTAGTGATCCCGATCATTGGACAATTTTATTTTGTTCAACCTGGTGATAGTTTATATTCCATTGCTCAACAATTTGGTATCTCTTATCAAGAATTAGCACAAATCAATAATTTCCCACCAGGTAATATCCTGCCAGTCGGATTTAGGCTTTATATACCGCCAGTCTCTAAGTCACCTATCACGACAAACGCCTATATTGAGCCAACCGGTGGAACCGTATCAGAAACATTAGAAAACGCAGCCACAAAAACAACACCTTACTTAACCTATTTAGCAATTTTCAGCTATCGTGTTGGTCGTGATGGAAGTTTGACACCGCCCCCATTGAACGGGTTATCAGAGATTGCCCAACAGAATAACGCAGCGAAGATGCTTGTGGTAACAAACCTGGAAGAAGGCGAATTCAGCCAAGAACTTGGTCATATTATTGTAACCGTTCAAAGTGTCCAAAACACACTACTGGATAATATCGTCAATACAGCTACTACTGGCGGATATAGCGATGTTCATTTTGACTTTGAGTTTCTTCCGCCAGAGGATAGAGAGGCGTACAATAACTTTTTACGGAAAGCAAAAGAGCGTTTATCACAAGCCGGTTTACTGATGTCAACTGCATTAGCACCAAAAACGAGCGCTACCCAGACCGGGCAATGGTATGAAGCACATGATTATGCAGCACATGGAGAGATTGCAGACTTTGTCGTGCTCATGACATATGAATGGGGGTATAGTTATGGACCGCCAATGGCTGTATCTCCACTAGATCAAGTAAGAGAAGTTGTTGAATATGCCTTAACGGAAATGCCAGCTGATAAAATCTTATTGGGGCAAAATTTATATGGTTATGATTGGACATTACCTTATGAAGAAGGTGGTGAAGCTGCACAAGCAGTTAGCCCGCAACAAGCAATAACAATAGCGAGGGAGAACAATGCAGAAATAAAATTTGATGAAGGCTCGCAAGCTCCCTATTTCACTTATACGGATAACGAAGGCAATCAACATGAGGTCTGGTTTGAGGATGCCAGATCCATCCAAGCCAAATTTAATCTAATTAAAGAGTTAGGATTATTAGGCATATCCTATTGGAAGCTGGGCCTTGCTTTCCCACAAAATTGGCTGTTACTGCAGGATCAATTTGACATCGAAAAAATGGAACCATAAAAAAAGAGGAGCTCTGCTTGATGCATAGAGCTCCTCTTTCTTTTCGATTATTTATTTAATACACGAACTGCTTCGCGATTAAATGCCGGTATATCATCAGGTTGACGACTTGTAACAAGTTGATCCTGACAAACCGCTACTTCTTCATCTACTACCTTTGCACCAGCATAGTCCATATCTACTTGAATCGATTTAAATCCTGTTGCTTTTCTACCTTCTAACGTTTTAGCCGTAATTAATAACTGTGGACCATGACAGATAGCGAATACCGGTTTCTTCTCATCCATAAAATGCTTTGCAAATGTAACAAAACTATCATCTGCACGTAACATGTCTGGAGAAAAGCCACCGGGAATAAATAACGCATCAAAATCACTCGGGTTCACATCATCAATTCCTTGATCAATCGTGACAGTGGTTTCTTTCTGCTTTCCTGTTACATTGTTTCCTTTTTCTTTTTCAATGGTAACAACTTCATGACCAGCCTCTTTAAAAGCCTTTACTGGATCCGTATATTCTACATCCTCAAACATATCTGTAATGACTGTTGCTATTTTCTTACTCATTGATATCCACTCCTTTACGATTGCTACATAATTACATATTCCCAAGTACATTAAAATTAAACATATAAAAAGGCTGACATTCAATCATTTCAGAACGTCAGCCTTTGTGAATTTATTCTTCTAATGTTGAGGTATCACCTGTTGGCAGTCCTAACTCCCACGATTTTAATAAACGTCTCATAATCTTACCACTACGGGTTTTCGGGATGGTATCTTTCACTTCTAATTCCCTCGGAGCAGCATGCGCACTTAATCCGGTCTTCACAAACCTGCGAATATCTTCTAACAATTCTTCGGAGTCTTGATAACCATCATTCAATGTAATAAACGCTTTAATGATTTCCCCACGCTCCGCATGCGGTTTACCAATTACGCCAGCCTCTGCTACAGCTGGATGTTCAATTAATTTACTTTCCACTTCAAATGGCCCCACTCGCTCTCCAGAAGTATTTATAACATCATCCAAACGTCCTTGGAACCAAAAATATCCATCTTCGTCTTTATACGCACTATCTCCGGAAACATACCAGCCATGTATGAAATAACTTTCATACTTACTCGGATTTTTCCATATCGCCCGCATCATAGAAGGCCAACCCTTTTTAATAGCTAAGTTGCCCATTTGATTCGCCGGTAACTCATTTCCTTCATTATCAATAATTGCTGCATCTACACCTGGTATAGGTTTGCCCATGGATCCAGGACGTATTTCCATAGACGGTACATTAACGATCAATTGCGCCCCTGTTTCTGTCATCCACCATGTATCATGAATCCGTAAGTTAAATGCTTTGAGTCCCCAAGTCACCACTTCTGGATTTAATGGCTCCCCGACACTCATAATATGCCGTAATGAAGATAAGTCATATTTTTTCACAATATCTTCACCAGCACTAACTAATTTTCGTAGAGCTGTTGGTGCTGTATACCAAACCGTGACACGATACGTAGCGATTGTATTGTACCAGTCATCTGGTGTAAACCGACCACCTCTTATGACATTGGTTACCCCATGTAACCAAGGTGCGAAAATGCCGTAACTGGTTCCTGTTACCCAACCTGGATCTGCTGTACACCAGTAGACATCGTCTTCTTTCAGATCTAACACCCAGTCGCCAGTAGCATAATGTTGAATCATCGCATGATGCACATGATAAACACCCTTCGGTTTCCCTGTAGAACCGGAAGTATAATGGAGTAACATTCCATCTTCTAAGTCAACCCATTCGATTTCTGTTTTAGCTGAAGTGTTCTCCATTTCCTTATTGTAATCAATATATTGTTCTCCAGTTTCCTGATGATCTCCAACAAGTACAATTTTTTCTAAAGCTGGTAGGTCGTTTTGAGGAACGCGATACAATAAATCCGGCGTAGTAATTAAGACTCGAGCCTCGCTGTCTTGCAGTCGATCTCTAACTGCTTGCTCCATAAACGCTTCAAATAAAGGTCCTGCAATAGCACCTACTTTCAAAATACCAAAGAAGGCAGCATAGAACTCTGGACTTCTCGGCATAAATAAAAATACGCGATCGCCTTTTTTCACATCATATTTACGAAGTACATTAGCGAATTTATTACTTTCATCACGAAGAGTTGCAAATGTAACCTTTTCTTCTCTTTCTGGATCTGAATAAAGCAATGCTACTTGATCTTTTTTCTTTGGGTTTTCTGCATGGCGATCTAACGCCTCGTATGCCATGTTTACTTTTCCCGTTTCATTCCAAGTAAAATGTTTCTTCAATGCTTCCCATGAGAATGTCTCTCGAGTTTTTTCATAGTCTGTTAGATTGTGGTTACCTTCTCTAGCTGGTATCTTTTGCATATCCATCCAATCACCTCGTTATTAGAATTGAAATCGGTTACATCTATCGTTTATACTAGACGATTCATTTAAGACCTTATGTTTTGTATAATGAAACCGATTAATTAACAATGTATTAAAAATTATGCAAACTTTTTGGTAACTAGTATTTATTTTAGAACATTCCGTGACAATTTTAAAGTAATACGTACGTTAAATTAAATGAACGTCTGGATGATTATAAAAAACACGTCTATTTCAAAAATAGACGTGTGTATATCTAAGCAGTTTGCTCCGCTTGATCTTTTTCATTTCGTTTATCGCTTTCTGAAATAATATAAGCACAAGCAGCATCACCAGTAATGTTTAGAGAAGTACGTAGCATATCTAATAATCTATCAACACCAATAATTAATGCAATACCATCCACAGGTAAGCCCACTTGCTTAAGAACCATTGCTAACATAATGAGTCCAACACCAGGAACTCCAGCAGTACCAATGCTCGCTAGGGTTGCTGTTAAGACAACCATTAACATTTGGCTGATTCCTAATGGCTCTGCATATACTTGAGCAATAAATACAGTAGCTACCGCCTGCATAATCGCAGTACCATCCATATTTATAGTAGCACCTAATGGCTGAACAAAGCTACTAATCGACTTTTTCACTCCTAGTCTTTCTTGTGCCATTTTCATAGAAACTGGCAGCGTTGCACTTGAGCTTGATGTACTGAAGGCAACAGACATAGCAGGGAAAAATAGTTTATAGAACTTTATTGGACTAGCTTTTCCTAATCCTTTAATAGCTAAACTATACGTAACAGCCCCGTGAATGAGTAGTGCTAGAATTACAGCAACCATATACATTGCCATTGACCCTAAAGCATCTAATCCGGCTTCACCAATCGCTGATGCAATTAAAGCAAACGCACCATAAGGAGCCGTTTTCATTATTGCATTAACTAGAAAAATTAAGATTTCATTTGCTTGTTCAAATAACTTGTGTATTCCACTTGTTTTCTCACCAAGTATTGCTAAGGCGACTCCAATAAACACCGCAAAAGCAATAATTTGTAGCATATTCCCTGTAGACATTGCTTCGATTGGGTTCTCGGGAATAATATTTATAAATGTATCCATAATTGGTGGCGCAGCTTCTTCTTCATAACTTGCATTTTCTGTATCAAACGTGCCTGCTTGACCAGGTTCTAGAATTAACCCAACTCCAAGACCAATAACTAAAGCTACAGCGGTAGTAACCAAGTAAAAACCTATCGTTTTAATCCCGATTTTCCCAAGCTTAGAGGGATCACCAAGACCAGCCGTTCCCAGTACTATTGATACAAAGACGATCGGTACTACAATCATCATGATTAGATTTAAGAATATTTCTCCAACTGGATTTAATACATAGGTATCAATCGCAGAAAAAAAGTCATTAGATGAAAACGTTAAACCAATACCTGCAATTACACCTAAAACAAGTGCAATCAGTATTTTTTTCGTTAAATTCATAGCATTCGTCCTTTCTTGTTGATTGTCTTTTCTGAGAATTCTGGTGAAAGGTGGAATAAGGAAATGAGAGTATCTCATGCAGAATTACTAAGTTGGGACTTTTAAAAGTTTAGAGTTGCTTTATTATTTTATCATCTTTTAGGCGAAATGAACAGACCTTGTTTTAAGAATACGGTGATATCAGGGCTTTTAGGCGTATACTTTCCCTATCTGCATATGCCATGTTGACGTTAGTAAACAAATAAATGATATCAAGTATGTAGCTAATCATCCTTCTAGTTCATCAAATTCAATTTGTGGTGGCTCTTTTTTAAATAAGCCTGTCGATACACCTAAATACAATACACCAAGTAAAGCCCAAATCAGACCAATGATAATTGAGTACCAATCTAGATTACTCCAAAGATACAGAACAAAGCCCAAACCAATAAGCGGCCCTATTAAATTACTTAAAGCAAAGTTTAAAGAACCTTCCTTTTTATATTTAAAGTAATTTTTGATTACACATATATTTACAAAAGAAAAAGCAGTAAAGGCCCCCACATTAATAAGGGATGTAGCTGTCCGTAAATCTAGAAAAAGTGCAGATAAAGCTAACACTCCAACTAGTAAAATGTTTGGTATTGGTGAGTTAAATTTGGGATGTAAATAGCCAAAAAACCGTTTAGGTATTACCTCGTCCCTCCCTAACGCATATAATAATCTTGAAGCACTTAACTGTGCTGCCAAGCCTGATGCAAATACGGAGAATAAAGCTCCCGCAAGAAAAAACGAGAGAAATAGATTTCCACCTATTATAGAAGCTATTTCGGGAGAAGCGCCTTCGATATTCTGTAATACGGAAACATCAGGGAATAGGGATTGCATAAAGTATGTAACAGAAAAGAAAAACACCCCACCAATTGAAGCAACCAGCAAAATAGCTTTAGGAATCGTCTTTTTAGGTTTCATTGTTTCTTCAGAAAGTGTAGTTATTGCATCAAACCCTATAAATGATAAGGCGAGGAGGGCTGCTCCAGCAAATACACCTGAAAATTCCATGTTGGCAGGGAATAATTCATTTAATGAAATAAAGTGTTTCGGCCCTTCTACAATGGCACGAACATTAAGGTAAATAAAAATAGCACCCATTAAAAACTGAAATACAACAAGCAAGACATTGATAGAAGCAGCGATCTTCACGCCAAAGGTATTTAAAATACTAATAATCGTAATCAAGCCAACGATCCAAACCCACCCAGGAACCCCTGGGACTCCCGTTGAAAGATAAATTTTGGCAAGTAAGGAATTGATCATAGGAAGTGCTAAATAAGCTATAAAAGTCACCCATCCTACAATAATTCCGACATATGGATTTATTGTATTTTTTGTGTAGGTATAGACAGAACCAGCGGTTGGGTATTTTTTGACTAATTTTCCATAACTTAATGCCGTAAAGAGAATGGCAATAAATACGATAATGTAAGCCATAGGCACATGCCCTGAGGATACATCAGAGGCAATTCCAAAGGTATCAAATACAGCAAAAGGTGACATATAAGCTATTCCTATCGCTACCACATGAATTAATTTTAGATTTCGTTGAAGTTGTGCTGTCTTACTCATAAAAACATCCTTTCTAGATGGTTTTCCATTAACTAAAATGCTAACTAATCAGGGTCTCCCCTTATTGGATGCGCTTTCAAATAATGGGATTATGGATAGGATGCAGGGAGGTGTCATACTTTTTTATCGCCTTTTTTACCTTTATCCCTGCTATAAAACTATCCTAATTACCTAGTCTATGATTTTGTTTTGTTAGACGTATGATTACAATCGTAAACAACTTGGCCATCAACAATTGTAAGTTTTACCTTAGATACCAACATTTCTTCGGCAGGAACCTCGAAAAGATTTCTATCTAGAATAACAAGATCCGCAAGCTTTCCAACCTCCAAGGTTCCTAATTCATTTTCTCTAAAGGTTCCATAAGCAGGGCTTTTGGTATAATCTTTCAATGCTTCTGCTAGAGAAATGCGTTCATGCTCATGCCATGGCGTCCCATCACTTGAGATCCTTGTTACTGCTCGATAAATTTCCAATAGAGGGTTTAATGTTGCAACAGGAAAATCGGTGCCGAGCCCTACAGTTACTCCGCTGCTTTTTAATGTATTAATTGGAAAGACGTATGGCTCTCGCTCTTGACCAATAAGGGAAGTATATGTTTCTCTTTCACTTTGAGCCATCAATTCCGGCTGCATAGAAGCGATAACACCCAACTCATGAAAACGTGAAATGTCGTCCTTCTGAATAACCTCTACATGTTCAATCGTATGTCTGGAGTCTCTTTCCCCATTAACTTTTTGTGCCTCTTCGAATGCATCTAGAGCTAAACGGACAGCCCCATCACCGATCGCATGAAATCGAATTCGAAATCCTTCTTTATCCGCTTTAATGACTTTTTGCTTGATTTCTTCCGGTGAATAGACTAATTCTCCGCACGTCTCTGGATCGTCTGCATAAGGGCCAACCAAATAGGCTGTACGACTTGTTATTACCCCGTCAATAAATCCTTTTAAGCCTGAAAATTGAAGTTTACTCGATGCATATTCCCGATGTAATTGTTTGAGCATTTCCAGGTCAAAATCAATAGACGGAAAAATATGTATCCTCGTTGTTAATTGATCTTTTTCATCAAATTCCTTAAAAAGCTCATAATATTTCTCATTATTATCTCCGTACATATCATTGACTGATGTCACTCCCACCCTGGCAGAGAGAGTAAGAAATTTCTCCAATAGTTGCTTTTCCTTGTCTTTTGAATAATTAAATGCCTTTCGATCAACCAATTTAGTTGCTTTTTCGTATAATATACCAGTTGGTTCACCATTCTCGTCTTTGTTAATAAACCCATAAGGTGGGTTCTCTGTATCACGATGGATGTTGCAAAACGCTAATGTTTTGCTATTAACCCACGCATAATGCATTTCTGCATGATTGAGTAAAACTAGCCGATCTCCAATGACGTGATCCAATGAATAGCGATTTGGCAATTGCTTACCATCCCAGTAACTAGCATCCCAACCGAATCCTATAATCCATTCTTCATCTGGGTGGTCATCCGCATACCTCTTGACCATTTGTACAGCCTCATCTTCAGACCGAGCTTCCGATAGATCCACACCGTTCTCAAATATCGTCCCCATCATCAGATGTAAGTGAAAGTCATGAAAACCTGGTAAAATTAATTGATCTCCATAGTGATATACTTTCGTATTTGGTCCCAAAAACGGATCCACTTCTGTCTTTGAGCCGATCGCTGCAATCTTATTATCAACAATTGCAATATATGCGGAGATTGGTTTATCTAAAATCCCCGTAAAAACAGCGTCACTTGACAGGATAATATCCGCTTCGTTTTGTAAACACATAACTAATTCCTCCAATTTCATCTATAGTTTATTAATGGTTAGACTCGTATTCATTATCTAAAAAGATATCGGAAGTAGATTGTTTCGATTCTTTTATTTGTTTTAAAAGATATATAAATCCCACAACTAGCCAAAGTCCGCCTAAGAAAAAAGAATACCACCCTAAATTCAGCCATAAACACAAAATAAAGACAGCCCCAATTGACGGAATGATCAGATATTTTATTGTCCCTTTAAATGAGCGGTTTCTTTTCTTAATAAAATAATGGCTGATTACAGAGATATTAACGAAAATAAACGTGAAAAAAGCGCCAAAGTTAATAAGTGATGTCGCAGTAGTTAAGTTAAACAACAAAGATGATAGTGCAACGAAGGCAACAATCAAAATATTATAGACTGGCGTATGGAATTTTGGCGAGATATAACCAAAAATTTTCTTAGGCAAAATGTTTTCTCTCCCCATCGCGTACATAATTCGAGAAGCGCTGGAGCTGGATGCAATTGCAGAGGTTAGACTTGGAATAATTCCCGTGACTACAAAAAACGTTTTAAAAAAGATGCCACCTATTAAGTAGGCGATTTCGTACTGAACAGACTGCGGGTCCGTAAACGAACTTATATTTGGATATACCAACTGCAGTAAATAGGTGACGATAACATAGAGAATGCTGCCGACTATTGGAATAATGAAAATAGCCTTTGGGATTGTCTTTGTAGGATTCTTTGTTTCTTCTGATAAAGCTGTAACTGCATCAAATCCTAAATAGGTGAAACAAAGGATCGGAATTACTCCAATCAAACCCGACAATGGAACTTCCTGATCATAAAAAGGCAAAATGGAGAAAGCTGTTCCTGCTCCTTCACCTTTAAGTAAATAATGTAAAGCGAAAACCACAAAGAGAACAAACACCAACAGAGATATAAGAAACACATACGTATTGAAATTTGCCGCAAATTTGATACCAAGAATATTAACTGCCGTGAAAATGATTACGAAAAGAATGATCCAAACAAACATTGGGATACTAGGAAAAAATGCTTTTAAAGCTATTCCTAAAAGTAAGGAGCTTATCATCGGACTTAACATATAATCTAACAAAATAGCCCAACCAACTAAAAAACCTAAATGGGGATGAATGGCTTTTTTTGTAAATGTATAGGCAGCTCCAGCAGAGGGATATGCCTTTACTAATTGTGCGTAACTATATGCAGTGAATAGCATTACAAATAGCGCTATAATATACCCTGTAGCTATCATTCCATCGCTTTGAAAGGCAGCAACACCATACGTTCCAAATACTGTACTAGGCGCCATAAAAGCTAATCCAAAAAAAACTACATGTCTAAAGGATAATACTCGCTTTAGGTCCGCGGTACTTTTTTCTCCCATTCCCCCACCCTTTCACAAATATAAATGTACGGACATTCAGAAAGTGATGAACAACAAATGATATAAAAGACATCCATTAGCTGCTTAATCATTGCTACAATCTGATTCCGGCATAGAGTAGTATCTTGATGAAAACTGAACCAAAACCATTTCTATCTTAAGGACTTACCTAACAACCTCTATAAATAACAATAGAGAATTGTCAGGTAAGGGGTTTTTACTCCAAGTTAATCCATACGCTCTTAACCTCTGTATAATTATCTAATGCATAGGATCCCATTTCACGACCGATACCGGATTCCTTATAACCTCCAAAAGGCGCAGCAGCATTTGTGAGATTGTAGCAATTCACCCATACCGTTCCAGCCTTTAACTTCCTAGATAACTTGTGTGCATTTCTTAAATCTTCCGTCCAGAGACCTGCTGCCAAACCATAAGAACTACAATTGGCACGTTCAATTGCCTCATCAACTGTACTATACGGCATCGCTACAACAACAGGTCCAAATATTTCTTCTTTTGCTATGGTCATATGATCTTCTACATCTGAAAACACGGTTGGTATAACAAAGTATCCTTTTTCTGACTTTTCTCCACCAGTTAACAGATTCGCCCCTTCCTCAACACCTTTATTTATATAAGAAATAACTACTTCTTGCTGCCTGGCGGATACTAGTGGCCCCATGGCTGTATTTTCGTCTAAGCCATGACCTAGCTTAACGTTATGAGCATAATCTACTAACTTATTAACAACCTCATCGTAAAGATGGTCTGGTATAAACACTCTAGATCCTGCACAACATATTTGCCCCTGATTAGCCATAATTCCGCTAAATACACCTGGTATTGCTTTATTCAGATCTGCATCAGGCAAAATGATATTTGGTGATTTTCCACCGAGTTCCAATGTAACCCGTTTTAACGTATTAGCAGCTTCCTTCATGATAGATTGGCCGACGGGGGTAGAGCCTGTGAAAGCAATTTTATTTACCTTCGGATGTTTCACAAGTGCTTCGCCAGCCGTTTTGCCAAAGCCATTAATAATATTTATGACGCCTTTAGGGAACCCGGCTTCTTCAATCAGCTTAGCCAAGTACAAAGCGGACAACGGGGTTTGCTCCGCAGGCTTCAATATAATCGTACACCCTGTTGCTAGAGCCGGGGCTATTTTCCATAAAGCCATCATAATAGGGAAATTCCAAGGTATTATTTGGCCAACCACACCTACAGGCTCATGGTGCGTATAATTAAAATATGATTGTGAAATAGGAATCGTTTGTCCAGTCATTTTAGTCGTCCAGCCAGCATAATATCGAAGCTGTTCAATAGCATTGGGTAAATCACTTTGGGTCATTTCTTTGATCGATTTCCCATTGTCTAAACTATCTATCTGTGCTAGAACCTCAAAATCGCGTTCCATCAAATCAGCTAATGTATGCATTAATTTCGATCTTTCATAAGAACTAATTGCCGGCCAATCCCCTTCTTCAAAGGCTGTAGACGCGGCATGAACAGCCATATTAACATCGAGTTCGCCAGCTTCATGAACAGTTGCTAATACTTCTCCTGTTGCTGGATTAATCGTTTCAAACAAATTGCCGTCTATGGATTCATGCCATTCCCCATTGATAAATAATCTTTTCGGTTCGTTTAAAAATGCTGTTACTTTTGGGTGCAATTCTAATTCATGTTTAATCACAAGTAGACCTCCTGTTTACCAAAGATTAGAGTATGCCTAGTTTTTAAGTTTTTGTGAGAAAGCAGTTAATGCATCGTCCAAAATTTGGATGATCTTCTCTACATCATTTTTATTGACGATCAGAGGAGGAGCAATAGCTACAATATTCATTCCTGGTTCAAAATCAAATGGTCTAATTAACAGCCCTCTTTCATAGCAATTTTCTACAAGCGTAGTAGCTGCTTTTACAGAACCATCAAAGGGAATATCAGCTTTTGGATCCTCCATTAAATCAAACCCAGCTAATAAGCCTTTGGTTCTTCCATTTGTTACAAAATGATACTTATCCTCCAGATAGTGAAGTCCTTTCTCAAGCTCTTGCCCCATTAGACTTGCATTACTAACAAGACCATCACGTTCTATAATTTCAATATTTTTTAATCCAACGGCACAAGCTGTTGGGTGTCCGCTGTATGTGAATCCGTGTGCTAACATGTCGTCATACTCGGTAATCGTATCGCGGATGTGTTCTTTCATGATTACACCGCCTAGTTGGGCATATCCGCTAGTTATTCCTTTTGCAATTGACATAAAATCAGGAACAATCTCCCAGTGATCAACACCAAACATTTTTCCAGTTCGTCCAAATCCACAGATAACTTCATCAGCGATGAGATGAATATCAAATTCATCACAGAGTTTTCTTACCGCTTTGAGATATCCTTCAGGAGGGATATGGACTCCTCCAGCACCTTGAATAGGCTCGACAATGACAGCAGCGATCCTATCTTTACCTTCCTTTTCAATGATGCTTCTAATACTCCCTTCATACTCAGGATGATCTTTGGCACCAAGCTCACATTCAGTAAGATGGGCTTTGGCATTATCGATATCCGGATCGATGGACCCGGAAAAGTTGCGGTAAGCATCGATTCCTGTTGCTCTTTGTGCTGCAACGGTTACACCATGGTAGCCTCTTCTTAAAGAGATAATCTTTCTTTTTTCCGTATAGCCCCGTAATTGCCAGTAAAATCTGGATAGTTTGAATGCCGTATCATTGGATTCTGAACCACCAGAAGTAAAAAATATTGTATTTAGGTCTCCTGGTGCTAAAGCTGCTATCTTTTCAGCTAAACGGACAGTTGGCTCATTGGCATAACCATAGAAAGTAGAAGCGTAAGCAATATTGGTCATTTGTTGATAAGAAGCATCTGCCAATTCTTTTTGTCCATGACCTAAGTTAACATTCCACAACATCGACACTCCGTCGATATAAGTGTTGCCTTTCATATCATGAAGATGAATACCTTCACCTCCAGAAAAAATAAGTTTTGGACCATGTTGAACCTGTGCCTTAGGATTCGTAGATGGATGCAGAAGATGCTTCCGATCTAAGATTGATAATTCACTTGCTAATTTTTCAGGATTTGAATGTTGGGCTAGTTTGCTTTTACTCATATAACCACTCCTTAATAAAGATAAATTTACACCGTGTTAGCTAGTTTTTGTATAACATACAGAAGGGTATTTGCCCCTTTTTCTATATCATCATCTAAAGTAAGTTCTTGCTCATTATGACTGATCCCGTGAATACTAGGCAGAAAAATCATGCCGCTATTAGCTAATCGGGTCATATACTTAGCGTCATGACCTGGACCACTGAATAGTTTTAAAGAGGAATACCCCCATTTTTGGGCTGCCTCATTAATAGCTTCGGTTACAGTTGAAGAAAATCTAACGGCATCCGAGTGCCAGTCTGTAGTAATCGTTACCTCGACATTATTCATTAAAGCAATGGTACTTAGCTGTTCCTTCAACCTTTCAATAGCATAGGATCTTATTTCATCATCTTCATGACGAATATCGATCATAAATTCGACTTCGCCTGGTATTACATTTGTAACATTAGGTTTGACATGCAATTTACCAATTGTTGTTTTTAATCCTTCCATTTCTTTCGTTAACTCGTTTACTTTTGTAATCATTTTGGAGGAAGGAACAAGCGCGTCTCTTCGGTTACTCATAGGTGTAGGTCCGGCGTGATTTGTTTCACCTGTAACAGATACATTTAGCCAGCTCATCCCCTGAATACCTTGAACAATACCTATCGACTTATTTTGATTTTCGAGAATTGGTCCTTGTTCAATATGAAGTTCTATAAAATTTTTTATATTTTTTATTCGATTTTTCTCTTTTCCTAAGTACCCACTGTCTATTAGCGCTTTTTCAAAGGATACATTATCGTCATCTTTTATATTGTAGATGAATTCCTTTGCTAAACTTTCGGTTAACCCTCCAGAACCAAGCATAGGAGGCTCAAACCTTGCGCCCTCTTCATTAGTGAAATTGATAATTTCTATTGGGTAATCGGTTTCAATATTATGCTCATTTAATACCCTGATCACCTCCAACGCTGTTAAAACACCTAAAACTCCATCAAAACGCCCTCCGCAAGGCTGTGTATCTAGATGAGAACCAACAGCTACAGCGGGTCCATCATGGATTTTACCTTCTCTTCTTCCATAAATATTGCCGAAATCGTCATATCTCACTTGCAAATCTTCTTGGCGCAGCCATGTAACATATTTATTACGCATCGCTTGATCTTCTTTTGTTAGGGCAAGCCGATTTAACCCTCCATTCTTAGTAGCACCAATTGAGGAGCTTACTTTTATTGTTTCTAGTAAACGATTTCTATTAATTCTCAACATCAATGACTCCATATCTTACCTCCTCATTATTAATCATGCAATTTTCATGCCAAAAATAAAATTGCAAAAAACGTGAGAAATTAGATTTTTAGTTTGAGAATTGATACGATATAGTTTAAATTCGAGTTGATTTTGGATCGAATCGAATCAATTTCGGTTCATCCTATAAAGGGGAGAGGGATATGGACAAAAAATTTTTTGAAGATAGTCACTTTCATCATATTTTTAACCATTTAAAGGATGGCATCTTTATTGCTGACTGCAATGGGGTTGCACTATGGATTAATGATACAAGTACGAAACAAATGGGGGCGCCGCGCTCTCAGGTGATAGGCAGAAATGTGAAGGAGTTGGAAAATAACGGACTATTTACGCCATCTGTCACAAAAATTGTCTTAGAAAAAAAAGAGACCGTCACAAAGGTTCAAACCTCGAAAGGGCGGCAATATTTAGCAACTGGATATTTAGTCAACATCAAAACCGATAATACGAAATATATCCTAGTACAGGTTAAAGACATCACAGAAACAGTGAGAGCTTCATTTAAATTAGAAAAAGCAGAAACACTTTTGCAAAAATATTGGGAAGAATTACAATTAATGAAGGAAAAACAAAACGAAGTAAATAAAAAGCAAGTAGTCATCGGAAAAAGTAAGAAGCATGAGGAAATGTTGGATTTAATAAGCAGGGTATCCAAAGTCGATGCAACCATTCTCCTAAATGGGGAGACAGGTGTCGGAAAGAGTATGATAGCTGAGGAAATTCATAAAAGAAGTAACCGACCTGACAAGCCGTTTGTAGAAATCAATTGTGGAGCAATACCAGAAACATTGCTGGAATCGGAGTTATTTGGTTATAAGAAAGGGGCATTTACAGGCGCAAATAGTGGAGGAAAAGTTGGTTTGGTAGAGAAGGCAAATGGGGGAACTCTTTTTCTTGATGAAATTGCAGAACTGCCATTGGCTCTACAACCAAAGCTGCTTCAACTATTACAAAATAAATCATTTATTCCAATTGGTTCAACAGATCTGAAGAAGGTAGATGTGCGAATTATAACTGCCACCAACCAAAACCTTTTAAAAATGGTAGAGGATAAACAATTTCGAGAGGATTTATATTATCGACTTAATGTTGTTTCGATCCATATTCCAGCGTTAAGAGAACGGAAAGATGATATCCTTCCTCTGGTTTACCATTACTTTGACTTGTTTAAAACCAAGTATAAAACAACATCTTACCTGAGCAAAGACTTGTTATCATACCTAAAAAATTACAGTTGGCCAGGCAATATTCGTGAGTTGGAAAACATGGTAGAAAGATTAGTAGTTACCGCAAAATCAACTACAATTGAAAAAACAGACCTATCAGAAGAAGTGCTGGAGGAATTTCACCATAAGAAAAAAACTGCTTTTAGTTTAAATGGGCAAAGCCTCCCCAGTTTTTTAGGTCAAATTGAAAAGAAAGTCATTCAGGAAGCACAAATGGAGCACCAATCAACAAGAAAAGCTGCTCAATCTCTAGGAATAACCCAATCTTCTTTCATGCGAAGATTAAAAAAATACAACATTTAATATAAGCTTCCCCCGTTCCTAACGGAGTGAACCGAAATTAACTCAATCCTATAATTAAGTCTATAACGATTATTTTCAAATAGAAAGGATGCTGATAAGAATAACAATCTAAATCAATTGGAAGGCATTGAAAATGGCATTAAATTTGCATAGATGTTAAAGATACTTATTTTAAGGGGGATGGACATGGTAGTTGACCTATATAGTACACCTAAACAAGACGGATATAGAATGCCTGGGGAATTTGAAAATCATAAAGGTACATGGATGCTTTGGCCGACCAGAACAGACACTTGGAGATCAGGAGCTAAACCTGCTCAGAGAGTTTATAGTAAGGTAGCTAAGGCAATCTCAATGTTTGAGCAAGTTACAATGTGTGTAGGGGCAGAACAATTTGAAAATGCTCGTGCACTTTTACCGGACGATATCCGTATAGTGGAACTATCATCTAATGATGCCTGGATGCGCGATATTGGACCAACGTTTGTTACTAATGATAAGGGCAACATTCGAGGCATAGACTGGGGGTTTAATGCCTGGGGCGGTATAGAGGAAGGTCTTTATTATCCATGGGATAAAGACCTTCTTGTAAAACAAAAAGTGTTGGAAATTGAACAAATCAATAGATATGATGCGAATGACTTCATACTAGAAGGTGGAGCAATTACCGTAGATGGGCAAGGAACACTTATTACGACTGAACAATGTCTCCTAAATCCGAATCGAAACCCGCAGTTGACAAAAGAAGAAACCGAAGAAAAGTTACGCCAATACTTAGGTATTGAGAAAGTCATTTGGTTAAAAGGTGGTTTAATCGGCGATGAAACAGATGGCCACGTGGATGAAGTGGTGTTTTTCGTCCGACCAGGTGAAGTTGCCATTGGTTGGACAGACGATCCAGATCACCCACAATATCCAGTGCTTCAAGAAGCCATTACGATACTCCAAGAGGCTACGGATGCCAAGGGGCGGAAGTTGAAGATTCATAAATTGCATCTGCCCCAACAAGTGACTTTGAGTGAATCAGAAAGCCTAGAAATCGATTTTTCCAATCACAGTTTTGAACGAACATCCAAGAAAACCTTTATAGCAACATATATTAATTGTTATTTATGTAATGGTGGAGTGATTTTACCAACATTTGATGATCCTCAAGATGTTTATGCGATTGAAAAGTTTAAAGAAATGTATCCAGATCGAAAAATAATTCCAATCAACACCCGGGAAATATCCGTCGGTGGTGGTAACATCCACTGTATTACTCAACAGCAGCCGTTACCTTATAACGGTAAATAATTGGAAAATACATTTATGAAAAAATCCCAGTGAGAGCAATTGCTCCCACTGGGATTTCATTGTTACGTTACATTTCTAACTCGAAATCTTTAATATAGGCTTTTGGTGTCATAATTGCTTTCCCATCCCACTTATCTAACGGTCTGCCTTCTTTTACGCGGTTTGGGGTATCAGGATTAGCAAGGGCTTGGCGGGCAACACCAATAAAATCCGCTTGGCCTTTTTCGATCACAGTTGAAGCTTTTTCTGGATCACCTAATTGACCACAAGCAATAACTGGTTTCCCAGAGAATGCTTTGGCAGCTTCAGACATCGTCATCGTACCTTCACCGAATCCTGATGTGGCTGCGTCATCATCCGAAATATGAATATAATCAATATCGGTTTTACCTAATTCAGAGAAGATAATCTCAGCATCTGCTTCTCCTCCTGGCCATTTATAACTGCCATTTGTCGCTTTCAATTGAGAAATCCGAATGCCAAGGATCATGTTTCCACCGATAGCTGCTCGAACTTCTTCAATTAATTCTTTTAAGAAGCGAAGACGATTTTCCACACTTCCACCATATTGATCTGTACGATGATTGCTAATTTCCGATAGAAATTCATCTAGTAAATAACCATTTGCGCCGTGCAGCTCAACCCCATCGAATCCAGCTTGCTTGGCATAGATAGCGGATTGTGCAAAGCTTTGCTTGATTTCAGTCATTTCTTCTACCGATAGCTCTTTGGCAGTAGGAAATGGACCACTGCCACCATAAACTTCCACTTTATCTTGAGGAGGTGAAAACGGGGAAGGAGCAACCGTTACATCTGAATAATAACTCCCTTGCGATTGTGCTCCTGCATGCATTAATTGAGCAATCATGAGTGAACCATGCGATTTAACACGATCTACGATTGGTTTCCAATGGGTTGCATGCTTTTCGGTTGCTAGTCCCCCTTGATTTTCATAACCTTGGCTATATTTTGTATCTGGATACACTCCTTCAGTGATAACTGCGGCAAATCCACCCTTAGCAAAGCGTTCATAATATTCACTTACGCGCTCATTTGGCGTACCGTCCTTTTCTGAACTTACTCTTGTCATCGGTGCCACGATATAACGATTTTTTAAGATTTGCATTCCTAAATATGCTTGTTCAAATAAATTATTCATGTCATTCAGCCTACTTTCCGTCGTTAAAAATACACATCTTCTTCTTACTTTCCCAATTGGTAGTGAAATTAAACATCCAAACTATACACATTAATTAATCTATGAGATAATATAATTAGGCTTTGGTTAAGTCGAAAGGAGTTGATCCATATCTTTGTTCTTTCCAGAACTATTAATGGGACAACTGAAATGTTGAAGGACTCTAACAGCCACTCGTGTAAAACTTTCACTGATTTTAATGCTGCTAATTTATTAGCAAAGAAACTCAACATGAACACACAAACAAACTTACAATGGGAAGTTAAAAAACATTATATAAAAAAATAAGTAGGTAGCTGCCTACTTATTTTTTGTTTATAAAGGGATCTAAACATAAATTGGTTTTATTACGCCCCCGGCAGGATTCGAACTTGCGAGGAAACCTATAAGAGCATTTTACCGCATTTCACCTATTACATTAGGTTAATCAAAAAGGATTGTCCAATTTCAAAAAACTGGTAACAGCCGAGCGGTAAAATAGGAATGAAATAAATACCGATACACATGCAGGAAAATACGTAGACTCCTGCGGGATCATGTTTGATATGTATAAAACAATATTATGGAGGTTATGAAGTTTGTTAAGAACAAGCATATCTCTTTGTTATTTAATCATATTATTAATTTTTGTTGTAGGTTGTACTAACAATGGAAAAATCAACAAAAGGACCTAAATCAAGATTTCCCGCCAAAAAATCTACCTAGAGATGCAGGAAAAGAAGGTTATGTAATACAAAAAAACGAAACTACTTTTTTATTTGCACCTACTTGGCAAGAGGAATTGTTGGAAAAATATGAAGAGAGTAAATTGGGAATAAGCTATCCAGATGCAATGTCTGTGAATTTATCAGATGTTGATATTAATTTAGATGAGATAGAAGTAGGTCAGCCGATACGAGTATGGTTTGATAGTATATGGGAAGGTTAGCCACCTAGTGGACATGCCGTTAAAATAGAAATTATAGAAAAATAAATAGCCCTAGCCAACTAAGGATGGGACTATTTTTAATTACCTCACTCTCATATACCTACTACTCGGAGTCACATTTAAATTTAAAAACTCTCATCGCCCAAAAAGGCAGGGCTTAACTTTATTTCTTCAGATTTTGATGAAGAAAATAAAAACAAGAATTCGCTTTAACAAACTAAAGGTTATCATTCTGTGACCACTTAGACATTTTAGACAAAAAAGAAGGAGGCTGTAATAAGCCTCCAACTACTGTTATAATTAGGTTTCTAGAGACGCCCCCGGCAGGATTCGAACCTGCGACACACGGTTTAGGAAACCGATGCTCTATCCCCTGAGCTACGGGGGCATGATATAGAAAGACAATCGTTTTGACCCTATCTGATCTACAGGCTTTTTTACCAAGCAATATTCATTATACAAAATTGTGGCAGACTTGAAAAGTATCAGATCTAATTATACATGGTACTCGATTTGCTTGTATGATAAAATATAATACATGTGTTTAGGTAGATATGGATTGGAGGATGAAGTAATGGCAAGAGCTCCTTTTATCGCCATTGAAGGGCCAATAGGTATAGGAAAAACATCATTGGCCAAAAAGATTTCCTCGCATTTTGACTATCATTTGTTAAAGGAAATTGTGGAGGAAAACCCATTTCTAGGAAAATTTTATGAAAATATCGAGGAATGGAGTTTTCAAACAGAAATGTTCTTCCTTTGCAATCGTTTTAAACAATTGGAAGACATTGAGACAAAATATCTCAGCGACAATAAAGCAGTGGTCGCTGATTACCATATATCGAAAAATATGATCTTTGCAAAACGTACCCTTCCAGCGGATAAATTTGAGAAATACGAGCAAATTTATCATATCTTAACAAAGGATATGCCTGTACCAAATATGATGATCTATTTACATGGTAGTTTGGATACGATTATAAATCGAATTCATCAACGTGGCAGGGAAATCGAACAACATATTAAAACTTCTTATCTCGCTCAACTTTCACAGGACTATGAAAATTATATGAATGAATTCGAAATCATGCATCCTGATATTCCTGTTATTCGAGTGAATGGAGATGAAATTGATTTTGTTCGATACCAAAAACATTTAGAACAAATTATTAACCAAGTGGATGAACAGCTACAAAAGGTTACTTCAGAAGTAAGAAAAGGTTAAAAAAGGGGAAACAATCATGAATTTAAGAGAAAAATACCATATTCCAAATGATAGTATCATTACCATAGCAGGCACAGTTGGAGTAGGTAAATCAACCATGACTCATGCTTTAGCAAAAGCACTACGATTTAAAACTTCACTAGAGAAAGTGGATACGAACCCATATTTAGAAAAATTCTATCATGATTTTGAGCGCTGGAGCTTTCATTTACAGATTTACTTCCTAGCGGAACGATTTAAAGAACAGAAAAAGATATTTGAATATGGTGGAGGTTTTATACAAGATCGTTCCATTTATGAGGATACAGGGATTTTTGCGAAAATGCATTACGATAATGGGACCATGTCAAAAACCGATTATGAGACCTATAAAAGCTTATTCGATGCAATGGTAATGACACCATACTTCCCACATCCAGACCTGTTAATTTATCTAGAAGGCTCTCTTGACGATGTTATTAATCGAATTCAATCTCGAGGCCGTGAAATGGAAAAAAACACACCTATTTCTTATTGGAAAGAAATGTATAAACGATACGAAGATTGGATTAATAATTTTAACGCCTGCCCAATACTAAGAATTAATATTTCCGATTATGATCTCTTGAAACAAGAGGAATCAATCGAACCAATCCTAGAAAAGGTTGGACACTTTATTCAACAATCGAGACGTTGGAAATCAAGAGAATTAATCAAATAATATGCGCCCATACCAGGGCGCATTTTTGTTAACAAAAGAATACCTCTACCATAGTGCTTCCTCTTCTTCGCTCAATTCGATTGAAAATGGCACGATTGCTAGAATAAACATTAGTAAAATCCCCGCCATAATAAATAATCCAGAAACGGAAAAGTCGAAAATCATATTCATTAGAAAGATAAAAGGAAGCATAATAATGGAATTCATCGCCTCTTTTTTCCGACTCTGTGCAGAATGATAATTTGCTTCACCACAATAAGGACATGGCATTTTTATTCGAAAACAACGTTTCAATGTATCTACATACTCCCACTGCTTCTCACAATGAGCACAAATTGGCATGGATCCGCCTCCTTATTTTTCATTCCCTAATTCAATGGACCGATCACGGGCAGCTTGCACACATTCCATAATAATCTTTTGGAAATCGTTTCTTTTTAAGGATTCGATACCCGCTTGTGTGGTTCCTGCTGGACTTGTAATCTTTTCCCTTAATGCCGCAGCAGTATCTTCTGACTGCTGTAACATCTCGCCAGCACCTAGGATCGTTTGAGCAATCAACGATTTGGCCGTATCCCTATCTAGTCCAGATGATATGGCTGCTGCTTCCATTGCTTCTACGAGGTAATATATATAAGCAGGCCCACTTCCAGAAATACCTGTAACGATATGCATATCGGATTCATCTACAATTTCTGTTGTTCCTATTGTTTCAAAAAGTACCCTTGCTTCCTTCATATGGTTTTCACTAGCATGGATTCCTGCTGCAAGTGCCGTAGCAGAATAGCCAATGGATGCGGAAGTATTGGGCATTGCCCGTATAATTGGAATCTCAATGCCAAATAATTCTTGAATGGATTCCGTAGAAATGCCTGCTGTAACAGAAATAATTAATTGATCTGTTGTAACATAAGCCTTAATTGAATCAATTGCCTGCTCCATATCGTATGGTTTCGTAGCAAGAATGATGATATCCGTATCCGTTGTCAATTTTTCCTTATCCATCATGCTATTAATTTGATAGCGCTGTTCTAACCGCGTAATACGTTCTCGGTTGCTCCGATTTGTAACGATGATCTTTTCATTATCTACAATTTCAGCACGTACCATACCTGAAATGATTGCTTCAGCCATGGATCCTGCACCAATAAAAGCTATTTTTTTATTCATTATCAAAACCTCCTCTAGGTTATTGCTACTAAATTAGAATTAAGAATCAAAAAAACCCTTTTCATCCAATATGAAGGACGAAAAGGGTTTTCCGCGGTACCACCTAAATTGACATAGATTTCCTATGTCCAGCTTTTATTTTTAACACAGTCTTATCTGCGGTCAGTTTTTAACTAACGGCTCAGAGGTAGGTTCATACCCGTCGTTGACGTTGGGATCTTTCAGCCGATGAATCCCATTCTCTTTCGTACGTACATGGTACTACTAGCCTCTTCACTGCCTTTTTATAGTATTGGCTTAGATATGTACTATATGCTGAAATACGTGAAATGTCAAGTTCATCTATAATTAAGTATAATAAGGTTATAGTAATTATATGTTTACAATGAAAGCTTTTCTATAAGAAATGAAAGAGCATTTTCTTATAAAATACGAAAAAAACCGCTACACAGTAACGGTTTTCTTATCTCCAAAATTTTATGCGCTAATTTTTAAATGGAGGAGGTAGAGGGATTCGAACCCCCGCGGGCTGTTACACCCCTGGCGGTTTTCAAGACCGCTCCCTTCAGCCAGACTTGGGTATACCTCCGTGGCAACAGAATATACTATATCACGGTCGGATAAGCTTGTCAATTAGAAAATCAGATTTCATAATTTTCTTTTGATTAGCAGATAAATATTACGTAAAAAGAAAAGAAGAAATCCTGGTTTCGCAAGATTTCTTCAAACCTAACTCTTACCTTTCCTTTATTCTTTCTTGAAACTCACGTTGTATTCGTTTATATACTGTTTTATCCGTAATTAATTGAAAAGCAGTATATGCTGCTGCTTTTGCTCCAATAATCAAAGCTTGATCCGCTTTTTCTGATTTAGCAGCATCCCGAAATGCTTCCGTATGCCCTATTAGATCACTTGGACCAATTTTAATATGTGGATGAATGGTTGGAATAACCTGACTTATATTTCCTGCGTCCGTCGAGCCAAGTGCAGTATGATCCGTTGTATGAACAGTCCCTCCTAACTCCTCCACTACTTGGGTAAATACATCATCAAAACAACGATTTATAATAAAATTATCTACTTGATTTTGGAATGCAGAAACGTTCACCTTGGACCCCGTTGCCAATGCTGCTCCTTCTGCTATTGACTTAATACGAGCTGTTACATCATCTAAGACGGTTCGTGAGGCTGCTCTGATGAAGAAGCGTGCCTTAGCATATTCCGGTACAATATTAGGCGCATCTCCACCATCTGTTATAATTCCATGAATACGTACATCACTTGGAAGGTGTTGACGTAGTGCATTAATTCCATTAAATAATTGGATTACTCCGTCCAGCGCATTAATCCCTTGTTCAGGATAGGCAGATGCGTGCGCAGGCTTCCCAAAGAATTCAAAATCCAATGGATCAACAGCCAACGTTGGTCGAGTAGTATTTGTTTCAGCACCTGGGTGAACAATAATCGCAGCGTCTATATCATCTATTCGGCCTGTTTTTACAAAGCTTCCTTTCGCACTGCCATTTGGCCCACCTTCCTCAGCCGGTGTCCCAAGTACTACCAATTCACCACCAATCTCATCAATGACTTTGCTAAGACCAATGGCAGCAGCAATACTAAGGCTGCCAATCATATTATGGCCACAAGCATGACCTATACCCGGCAATGCATCGTATTCTGCTAAAAAACCGATTGTACGTCCTTTGTTTTTCCCCGTTTTTCTGGCAATAAAGGCAGTTGGATGTCCTGCGATATCCTTTTCTACCTCAAAGCCTTCCTCTACCAAAATATCAGTTAGTGTTTTTGCTGCGTAAACTTCCTGATTTCCGATTTCTGGATTTTCATGGATTGCATGGCTTATTCCTATATATCTTTCTGAATTTGCATCAATATACGCAGCAATTTGTTTCTTTAATTTTGTTGTTCGATCAATTGCAACTGTCATCCTTGCTCACCTCGTTTTTTGTTAATTAATGACCGATTTCACTTAACGGAACAAATGTAGGAATAGAATTTCCATTTCGTTCTTCTTCTATAAAGTTGGCAACATCCTCTGTTTGATAAATTTCCGCTAATTGCTTTAATACCTCATTGTTTTTATCTTTCTCTTGGACGGCAATGATATTTATATAAGGGGTTGCTGTTTCATCTTCATGGTAGATAGCGTCATCTAACGGACTAAATCCTGCATCAACAGCAATACCATTATTAATTATCGAAGCATCCACATCTGGTAATACACGAGGGGTTTGACCAGCAACTAATAATTCAAACTGAAGGTTTTTTGGGTTCTCAACAATTTTGTCTAGTGACCCATTGCCATCAAATCCCTCTTCTAACTTAATTAAACCAGCTTCTTCTAAAAGAAGGAGACCTCTTCCCATGTTTGTCGCTTCTTTCGCTAAGGCAATCGTTCCACCTTCTGGAATATCCTCTGGTTGATCATGTTTTTCAGAATACAATCCCATTGGCGCAATAACGGTCGTGGCAATTGGTGTTAAATCTAGATTATGCTCCTTTATAAAGGCATCAAAATAAGATACCGTTTGAAAAGCATTTGCATCAATTTCACCTTCAGCTAAAGCTAGATTTGGCTGCACATAATCAGAGAATCGGACGATCTCTACATTTATCCCTTCCTCTTTTGCTTTTTTGGCTACATATTCCCAAATGGTTGTGTCGGATCCGCTTATCCCTACCTTTACTGTTGTAGCTGCATCACTACTAGAACAAGCAGTAATAACGATTGTTGATAGAATAAGTGCTAAAAACACAAATAATTTTTTCATGCTGTTCGCTCCTTTTTATCTTATCTTCTTCTTATTTTCTTAGAAATGAAATTACCGGTTGATTGCAGTCCTTGAACCATAACGACAAGAATACCAACTGTAATCAGCATCACCGTTGTATCAAAGCGTTGGTATCCATAGGTGATTGCTAGATCACCAAGACCACCACCGCCAACAGCTCCTGCCATCGCAGATGCGCCTACTAGCCCAATGGTTGCAATAGTGATACCTAATAATAAAGAACTTAACGCTTCTGGAATAAGGAAACGAATAATAATTTGCCACGGTGTTGCCCCCATTGCTTGAGCTGCTTCCATT
Organism: Virgibacillus sp. CM-4; assembly: GCF_000445495.1. Lineage (NCBI taxonomy): Bacteria > Bacillati > Bacillota > Bacilli > Caryophanales > Bacillaceae > Virgibacillus > Virgibacillus sp. CM-4. The sequence goes on along the minus strand of NZ_AUQA01000002.1, from coordinate 1,536,961 downwards.
ACTCCTGGGTCAACTTCCAATAGAGAGTTTTCAATTAATCTAGCAATATAGGGACCTGCATACAAAATCATTGGGACAATTGCTGCCGCAGTACCAATTGATGTGCCAACCACTAATCTGGTAAACGGAATGACAGCGACCATAAGTATAATGAATGGAATTGATCGAAAGATGTTTATAAATGCGTTCAAAACCGTAAAAACCACTTTATTCTCCCATAAATGTCCTTTCCTTGTTACCACTAATAGAATTCCTAATATAAGTCCTATCACAAAGGAGAAAAGTAAAGAAATACCAACCATTAGGATTGTCTCCCATAATGCTGCTACAATTTGTTGGTTATCAACTAACATCTGCTAACACTTCCTTTATCGTGACATCTTGTTGGTGAATATGCATGATCACTCGGTTAATTTCCTTTTCGTCTCCATCAAATTTGACAATTAAATTGCCAAAAGGAATACCTTGTAACTCCGTAATACTCCCAAATAAAACATTCACTTCGACAGCATACTGCTTAGCTATTTGCGATAGTAACGGAGCGCCTGCTGAAGATCCAACGAATACAATACGGTATATCTGATGTCGTTCGTCTTGTGCTTTTACGAGTTGATAAACCGATTCCGGTATCTCATCATGCATCACGGAACGTACAAAATTTTTGGCTATCTCTGTTCGAGGTTGGGAAAATACGTCAAATACAGAACCAGCTTCCACCACTTTTCCACTATCCAAAACGGCCACTTTATCGCAAATTTCCCTAATTACACCCATTTCATGAGTAATGATTAAAATCGTTAAATTATATTCTTCATTTACTTTCTTTAATAATTGCAATATCGACTTGGTTGTTTCTGGATCGAGTGCTGACGTTGCTTCATCACATAACAACACCTTTGGCTTTGTGGCTAATGCACGTGCAATTCCAACACGCTGTTTTTGCCCTCCTGATAACTGATCAGGATAACTATTTGCCTTATCCGCTAGTCCTACAAATGCCAATAAATCGTCAACTCGCTTTTTCACTTCATTTTTTGGGATATTAGCTAATAATAAAGGCATAGCCACATTGGTATACACCGTTTTCGAGTTTAATAGATTGAAATGTTGAAATATCATTCCAATGCTTCGTTTTGCTTCCCTTAATTCCTTTGCTGAAAGGTTGAGTATGTCCTGACCATCTACGATTACTTTCCCAGAAGTTGGTCGCTCCAATAGGTTTACACAGCGGATGAGAGAACTTTTTCCTGCGCCACTAAAACCAATCACACCATATATTTCTCCCTTTTCAATTTGTAAATTCACCTGATCCAATGCTTTTACTTGCTGTTCTTTGCCGTTATATATTTTTGTTACTTGATCAAACGTAATCATGCTGTCACTCCCCTTCTAAATAAAAAAGCCTCTTCATCAAAGAAGAGGCTATCCATTACCCTCTTCTTATCTTTCAAGCATCATTCGCTTGCTGGATTTGGCACAGTACTTAATCGTCCGCTGCCGAGGTTTCTTAGGGCCAGTCCCTCCACCTCTCTGGATAAGAAGTATTAAAATTTTATGAACATGTAAACATTTTGTGTTCACGATCGATCATACAATCCTTGATGAATCGGTTTTAAAGGTGTTTACAAAAGAAAAATCCCTCCTTTTAATCAAGAAGAGATTCCATATGTGGCGCTCTCTTCTTATTTTCCAAGCACAGTAGCTTGTTGGATTTGGCACAGTACTTTTAACAGTCCGCTGCCGAGGTTTCTTAGGGCCAATTCCCTCCACCTCTCTGAATAAGAAGTATTCGTTAATATAATTATGATGATTATTAGATTACTACGCTTCTTTCATTCTGTCAATCACTATTTTGAAAAAATTTTAAAATTTTCCGCTTTCCTTTATGTAATTTTACCTATCGTTTATTGCGTTCCTCTAAAATTTCTGTATAATAAAATTAGTGATAATGATTCTCATTATCATAAATGGAGGAGGTACTTATATGCGAAATTCAGATATAACAGATGTAACGATCGTTGGTGGCGGACCAGCAGGATTATATGCATCTTTTTATAGCGGCATGCGGGACTTATCCACTCGCATCATAGAATATCAACCGAAACTAGGTGGTAAAGTACATGTATATCCTGAAAAAATGATCTGGGATGTTGGCGGATTAACCCCAGTAACTGGAGCAACATTAATTGATCAAATGGCGGAACAAGCTGTGACTTTTGATCCAGAAATCGTTCTAAATGAGAAAGTCACAAAAATCGAAAAGAATGAAGATCAGTTATTTGTCCTTACGTCTAACTCTGGGAATCAATATGTAAGTAGAACCGTTATCCTCGCTGTTGGTGGTGGTATTTTAAATCCGATTAAAATCGATATTGAAGGAGCAGATCGATTTGAAGTAACCAATCTCCACTATACGGTACAAAGCCTTGAACATTTTAAAGGAAAGAACATTATTATTTCTGGTGGAGGCAATTCTGCAATTGATTGGGCAAATGAATTTGAGCCTATTGCTAATCAAGTACATATTGTACATCGCAAAAATGAATTTAAAGGTCATGAGGCCCAAATTCAGCAATTAATGAATTCATCCGTCCATGTTCATCTCAATTCAACGATAGAGAAGTTGCATGCAAATCAAGAAGGAAATCTAATTGACGCGGTAAGTATTCATAACCATGAAATCAACGAGTCAATAAGATTAGAAACAGATGATCTAATTATTAATTACGGTTATGAAAGGGAACTAACCTTTATTAAAGAAAGCCCCCTTCATATTGAAATAGAAAACGATTTCTTTGTAAAAGGCACATCTAAATCTGCATCATCCGTTGAAGGGCTTTATGCTGCTGGCGATATACTAGCCTTTGATGGTAAAGTTCATTTAATTGCAGGGGCTTTTGTAGACGCAGCTAATGCAGTTAACCAAGCCAAATTATTACTAGAGCCAGATGCAGCTGCCAAAGCAAGAGTATCTTCTCATAACGCTAAATTTAATGCGAAAAACAAAGAACTTTTGAAGCATTTATACCAATCATCATCTTAAACGATGTTTAAAAAGGAGTACACGAATGAATAAGAAACAATTTATCTATGTATTGCTCATTATTCTATTAACCTTCCTAGCAGCATGTAGTGGGAGCAATAACGCCGAAGAAAATGAGAGTAACCAAGAAAAAGAAGATAGCACGCGTGAATTCGAAACCGCCAAAGGTACCGTTGAAATTCCATCGAATCCGGAACGAATTGTTACCGATTACTATGGTGGAGAATTACTTTCTGTAGGAGCAAATGTAGTCGGAGTGGAACCGACCGCGTTTGATAATCCATTTATCGCAGATCTTCTAAAAGATGCTACAGATGTCGGCTATCCATTAAATGAGGAAAAGGTATTAGAATTAGATCCAGATTTAATTGTTGTCATGTATGATGATAATTATGAGGCATTATCTAAAATTGCACCAACGATTCATATCCCTTACGGTACAACATCTGATATTGAGGAAACAGTTAATCTATTTGGTGATATCGTCGGTTCACCTGAAAAAGCTGAAGAATTTATGACGGAATTTAATCAAGAAGCCGAAGAAGGTAGAAAAAAATTAGAGGGTATTATTGACTCAGATGATACATTTGGGATATATGAGCTGACCAATAAAGGTGAACTATGGACATTTGGTGAAAATGCTGGCAGAGGTGGGCAAGCCTTATACAATGCCCTTGGATTAAAAATGCCTGAAAAGAACGCAGGTGGTGAAAGTACGAAACAAATATCGTTAGAAGTACTTCCAGAATACGCTGCTGATTATATGTTTTTAACTTCCTACGATCCAGAAAATGAAGGAACTGCTCTTAAAGATTTAAAAGACTCAGCTGTATGGCAAAATTTAAATGCTAATAAGCAAGATCAAATCTTTTATAATGATTTTGATACCTTCTATCGATACGACCCAATCGCAGTAAAAGAACAAATTGGTTTGCTTGTTGATAAAATTATTGAACGAAAAGAACAAGAAGAGTAGTAAAAACCCCCTTCGCTTTTTGTGGAAGGGGTTTTTTATGATCATACGTTTACTCTGATTTTAGACTATCAACAATAAAATCTAATTGATGTTCTAAAGCTATTGGATCCGTAAAATACATATTGTTAACCTCATATTCATATACATTTCCGTCTTTAACCGCAGGCAAGTTCTCCCAAATGGTTAATGAGGTAACATCGGATTTTCTTTCCTCTGTGTCCCCATTTTCCGTCTCACGGACACCCATAAAGATATGATCTGCTTCCTCTAAATATTCTGGCACAGCTTCCAATGAGATCGAAGCCCAGCCTTCTTCTTTTGTAACTTCAATAACCTTCTCTGGTGCGTTTAAACCGAGTTCATTGTAAATGATTTCTCCACCTCTACCGTAAGACTCACCAAATAGATACATTTCTTTTTCAGCTAATTCTAAGATAACTACTTTTTCATCATTTTTAATGACATCATCTAATTCTGTTTCCTTTTCTTCGATCTTCTTATCAAACGCCGTAAAATAATCTTTGGTTTCTTCTTCTTTATTTAGAATCTTCCCAAACTCCGTTAACATATCGCGATAACCATAAGTTGCATAAGGTATTAAGACAGTAGGTGCGATTTTTGATAATTCCTCATTTTTATCTTCTGAATAAGTGACAATTAAATCTGGGTCAAGAGCAATAACCTCTTCCATGTTAATGGATGTTTTATCACCTACTTTTTTTGTATCCTGTAACTGGTCTTTGAAGTAAGGTGTTTCAAAAATCCAACCTGTCGTTGCGATTGGCGTAACACCTAATGCCAAAGCATAACCAACATAATCTTGATCAGCTATCACTACACGCTTTGGGTTAGCAGGAATCTCTACCTCCCCCTGTGGTCCTTTATAAACACGGGTTTCATCAGATATTTCCTGTTTATTTGCTGTGTCACTTTCTCCTTCTTGATTGACTTTTCCCTCTTCATTACTAGATCCACAAGCTACAAGGGATACTAAAACAAACAGACAAACGAAGCTAATACGTAACTGCTTCATCCACATAACTCCTTTTCCTATCCATTTTTTTAAAACACTATTCGTACTACGAACGAGTTAATAAATACAAGAAATAAGGTGCACCAATAATAGCTACAACAATGCCAGCTGGTATTTCTGATGGTTGAAGGATCGCCTTACCAATTGTATCTGCAGCCAATAGTAACAATCCTCCAGCAATCGCCGATAATGGGATAAGAAAACGATGTGTGGGACCAATTAACTTCCTAGCTAAATGTGGACCAATCAATCCTACAAAGGCGATTCCGCCACTAACTGAAATACAAGCAGAAGCTAAGCCTACTGAGGCAGCTACCACCTTTAATCGCTCTTTTTCTACCGTTACTCCTAATCCCGTTGCTACTTCATCTCCAAATGTAAGGGCATCTAATGTACGTGCTTTCAAACTAATATATGGTAATAATACAAGTACCCATGGTAATAAGGTAAGAACAAATCGCCAATCAGCCCCCCATATACGACCAGCCATCCATACTGCCAACACATCATATTGTTGTTCAGGCAGTTGTAAAGATACTACAATTAAAAGAGCATTTAAACCTGCTGCTACAGCAATCCCATTAAGTACTAAACGGTTGGGCATTAATCCATTATGTTTATCAAACGAAAGCAGATAAATAATAATCGCAGTTACAATTCCGCCAGCTAGAGATAAAAATGGCATGACTCCAACTGGAAGACTTTGATCAGGTGGAATATAGGCAAGCGCTAAGACAACCATTAAGCCTGCTCCAGTTGTGATCCCTAATATGCCCGGTTCTGCTAATGGATTACGAGCTACACCTTGCAGGATACAGCCAGATACAGCTAATCCTGCCCCAACCAGCATAGCTATAATAATACGCGGCAGACGAAATTCAAATAAGATAAGTTCCTGCTGGTCGGTTCCATTGCCTAGAATGGTTTGAAATAGCTCTGCAGGAGAGAGATGTATAGCACCAACATTTACGCTAATAACAAATGTGATTGCGATTAACAAGATAAATAGTAAAATAATAGCGACACGCTTTTTTGTTCGATGCTGATCAGCCTTGTCTCGCATTAGAAAACGCACTATAAATTCCTCCCTTCTTTTCTAGCAACATAAAGGAAGAAAGGAACGCCAATTAAAGCAAATAAAGCCCCAATCGGAGTTTCTTGTGGTGCATTAATCATACGAGCACCTATATCTGCTAAACAAGTTAGCAATCCTCCAATGACAGCAGAGCAAGGAATAATAAGTCGATAATCTACTCCAACAAAATATCGAGCAAGATGCGGAACAATCAATCCAACAAAACCAATTGGCCCCGCCACAGCAACAGCCACTCCTGCAATCAATAGCACAACAATAAAACCCAATGCACGTATTTGTTTTATCTTTTGCCCGAGACCTCTTGCTACATCATCGCCAAGGCTTAAAATCGTAATGGATTTGGATAAAAACATAGCAACAATGAGTGCCCCCAAAACCCACGTAAACATCAACTTTAATTGAGTCCACTTTACACCGGCAATTCCGCCTGCAAACCAGAAAGCTAGATCCTGACTTAAATTAAAATAAATACCAATACCTTCGCTGAGTGCAGTAAATAGTGCAGTTACGGCAGCCCCCGCAAGCACAATTTTGATCGGTGTTACTGATCCTTTTCCCATTGAACTGATACCAAATACAAGTACGACACTTATTCCTGCACCAATAAATGCGAACAAAATTAGTCCATTATAGGATAAGCTTGGGAAAAGCGCAAAACAAACAGCTACCATAAAAACAGCCCCAGCGTTAATCCCAAGAATTCCTGGATCAGCCAATGGATTCCTTGTCATCCCTTGCATCATCGCACCGGCAACAGCAAATGATGCCCCAACTAATACACCTGCCAAAGACCTAGGCAAACGAAGTTCTTGAATAATCGAATGAGAAGTATTCGTAGCATCATATCGAAAAATCGCTTCCAAAACGGTCATAAATGTTATATCCGCTGCTCCGACAGATATAGATACCACTAAACTAATGCATGTTGCTAAGATACCACCTACTAAAATGATCGTAGCTGGCAATGGCCTTGTTTTTATATGTGGTTTATGTATATCTGAGGAGCGATTTTCTTCTGCCATATACGATCCACTTCCTTTAGGAGAACCTTAACTATATTAATGATATTGATAATCATTATCATTAATATAGTAGCAATCCTTATGTACTTTGTCTATATTTTTTGAAAATCAAATGAAATAAAAATCCCCCACTCTTAAGAGAAGGGGATGTAATACCTTATTTTATTACTTCTTTCCCACCCATGTAAGAACGTAATGCATGTGGTACGACAACGGAACCATCTGCTTGCTGATAATTTTCTAAAATAGCAGCAACGGTACGACCAATTGCTAAACCTGAACCGTTCAATGTATGCACGAATTCCGGTTTTGCTTTTGCTTCTCTACGGAAACGAATTCCAGCACGTCTTGCTTGAAAGTCTTCAAAATTAGAGCAAGAAGAAATCTCTCTATACGTATGTTGACTCGGAATCCAAACTTCAATATCGTATTTCTTTGCTGCTGTAAAACCTAAATCACCTGTACACATGCTCATTACTCGATAAGGGAGTTCTAATTTTTGTAACACCTTTTCTGCATGGCCGGTTAATTCCTCAAGTGTAGCATAAGAATCCTCAGGTTTTGCAAAATGAACAAGCTCTACCTTATTAAATTGATGTTGACGAATTAAACCTCGGGTGTCACGTCCAGCAGAACCTGCTTCTGAACGGAAACAATTACTAAAGGCCACATATTTCTTTGGTAAATCATCGACTTTCAAAATTTCTTCACGATAGTAATTGGTTACAGGAACCTCTGCAGTCGGTGCCATGAAATAGTCCCAATCCACCAATTTAAAGGCATCTTCTTCAAATTTAGGGAGCTGCCCTGTACCAGTCATACTTGTACGGTTTACAATTGCAGGAGGTAGCATCTCCTCGTACCCATGTTCATCGGCATGTAGGTCCATCATAAAGTTCAATAAAGCACGTTCCAAACGTGCACCAAGTCCTTTATAGAATACAAAGCGACTTCCCGTAACTTTACCCGCTCGCTCAAAATCTAATATATCTAGATTCGATGCGATATCCCAATGAGCCTGAACATCGTAAGAGAAGGTCGGCATTTCCCCCCATTGACGTACTTCAATATTATCATCTTCATCCTCTCCAACAGGGACACTCTCATGTGGAATGTTAGGAATCGATAGCATTATTTGCTCTAATTGTTCTTCTGTTTCCTTCAATTCTTTATCTAATGCAGCAATCTTTTCACCTACTTCACGCATTTCTTTAATTGCAGGCTCTGCATCCTTCTTTTCTCTCTTTAAAACAGATATTTGTTTCGAAGCTTCATTTCGCTCTGCTTTCAGCTGTTCTGTTTCCGCTATTAGCTTACGGCGCTTTTCATCAAGATCTTCAAAATGATCTAATTCAGATAAATCTTCCCCACGATGATTTAACTTTTCCTTCACTTCTTGGAAGTTATTACGTAAAAACCTCATATCTAGCATCTGTATTTCCTCCTTTACTAAATGAACAGTTAACATCAAAAAACTCCCGCCCCTAATAAATAGGGACGAGAGTATATATTTCCCGCGTTGCCACCCTTGTTGAAGAGAAACCTCTTCCGGCTTATCGCGATAACGGTACGTAACCGGGTTTATTTACTATCCGAGGAATTCGATAAACCTGTTCAAGGATGGATTCATAGCAAGCTTACATCGATTTGCACCAACCATCGACTCTCTAAAGTAAGGCCATACTATTACTATTTCCTGTCAATACAGTTCATTTTCATTATTATAATATATCATAGCCGATTTTTTATGTGTATGCAACTATCATTGATTTAGATTCTTTCCTAAAAAATATACCAGCAAAAGTTGAATTATTTTCTTCTTTTACGGGAATGTTGTACGCTAGATGCTTATTCGAAAGAGGTGGAATGATGAAGCAAATTAGTTATATTTTCATAGGGACATTGTTATGCGCCCTCTCAACAACATTATTAGCCATGCCCAATCAAATCGCTGATGGTGGTATCCTTGGTTTATCCTTGCTCCTTTACTATGCATTTGAATTCTCACCAGGCATTATAACCTTTGTTAGTTTTATCCTATTACTTGGGATTAGTTTTAAATACCTTCCTAAACATATTGTTTACAAAACGATGATTAACGTACCGTTATTATCTTTATTTATTTATCTCACGGAAGATCTTGGTCAGCCAATCAAAGATCCATTAGTTGCTGCTATTTTTGCAGGTCTGGTGATGGGGATTGGTTTTGGACTAATTATCCAAGCAGGCAGTTCGATAGGAGGAACCTCTATTATTGGCAGGATTCTCTATGAAAAATTTGAATTTAGTATTATTCGTACTACCTTTATTTTAGATTCATTTATAGTTTTAATGGGGATATTCGTTATCGGGCCACTTTATACAATGTACACGATCATTGCATTATTTATAGGGAAAGTAGCGAGCGATTATATTCTTGGAGGCTTCGATGCAAAGAAAGCCGTCAATATTATTTCTCCTCGCAGTTTGGATATTTCAAAACAAATCACCAAAGTGATGGGATCAGCTGCGACTGTATTTAATGGCACTGGTGGTTACATGGAGAAAGATCAAAAGATCATTTATGTTGTTGTCCGATCGCAGCGACTACTATTTTTGAAGAAATTAATTCGGCAAATTGATCCAGATGCATTTGTAGTCGTTCATAACGTAAAAGATGTCTCAGGAGGTACTTTCTTTGCTACGGCAGCCGAAGATCATATTGCTCAGCATGTAGAATCTAATGAAATTGAACAAGAAGCAACAACAGACAAGCATAATGGTCATTAACAAATAGAGCTCACATTCCTTTTGCTACTACAGGAAAATTTCGCAGACTATTTCATTGGCTATATTAAGAACAAGTATCATTGTCTTCAATGGTTCCCACCAGTTAAATAAAGTCGAACAAAAAACCCAAACGATTACCTGATCCTATTCGCAGATGACCGTTTGGGTTATTGTATGATTATATTTTATTTGGCTCTCTGAATGATGAATTGGTTCCTATAGCATGCTCCACCATTTCAACAAAATAACCGATCATTCGATTATCATCAGTCAGTTCAGGATGAAAAGCTGTAGCTAAAAAGTTGCCTTGCTGAACGGTAACAATCTGTTCATGATACGTAGATAATATCGTTACATCTGCACCTACCTTAGTAGCATAAGGTGCTCGAATAAAGACGGCTTTAAAATCATCTGCTATGCCGTTAATTTCTAAGTTCGCCTCAAAGCTTGCAACTTGTCGCCCAAATGCATTACGGGCAACTTCCATATCGATTAATCCAAGATGCGGTTGGTTTTGACCTTGAATGGCAGTAGCCATTAAGATCATTCCAGCACATGTACCAAAGATCGGTTTTCCTTGTTTCCCGAATGCTTGAATAGCATCAGAGAAGCCATAACTGTCAATTAGCCTTCTGATTGTCGTGCTTTCACCGCCTGGCAGAATTAATCCATCGATTTCCGCTAGCTGTTCTTTACGCTTAACTTCTACTCCTGTTGCACCACATGCTTTCACAGCGCGAAGATGTTCACGTACTGCACCTTGTAATGCAAGCACTCCAATTGTTGTCATATCGAATCCTTCCTTCTATTCGCTACGATCTTGCATACGATCATGAGCTTCTAATGTGCCCATTTCAAGCCCTTGCATAGCCTCTCCTAATTCTTTTGAAAGCTCTGCAATTAATTGATAATCTTGATAATGTGTTGTTGCTTCCACGATCGCTTTGGCATATTTAGCAGGGTTAGAAGATTTAAAAATACCTGAACCAACAAATACGCCATCTGCACCTAGTTCCATCATCAATGCCGCATCACTTGGTGTCGCAACCCCACCAGCAGCAAAATTAACAACAGGTAAACGGCCTTCTTCACGAATTTCAATTAATAATTCAAATGGCGCACCAATTTCTTTTGCATACGTCATTACTTCGTCTCTAGACATTGCAGTTAGTTTGCGGATTTCTGATTGCACTTGACGCATATGACGAACAGCTTCTACGATATTCCCTGTTCCAGGCTCCCCTTTCGTACGTAACATGGAAGCACCTTCTCCAATACGACGTGCTGCTTCACCAAGATTTCGACAGCCGCAGACAAATGGTACGGTATAATCGGATTTATTTATATGGTAAATATCATCAGCAGGTGTTAAAACTTCACTTTCGTCGATATAATCTACACCCATTGCCTCTAATACACGCGCTTCTGTAATATGACCAATACGTGCCTTAGCCATTACAGGAATGGAAACCGCATTTAATACTTCTTCTGTAATCGTTGGATCAGCCATACGCGCCACTCCACCTGCTGCCCTAATATCAGATGGAACACGTTCTAAAGCCATTACAGCAACAGCCCCAGCCTCTTCAGCAATTTTCGCCTGTTCAGCATTAACAACGTCCATAATGACGCCGCCTTTTTGCATTTCTGCCATTCCACGTTTTACACGTTCTGTACCTGTATTCGTCATATTAAAATCCCCCTTGTTATAAATGTCGGCTAGAATAGTCCTTTAACCCAATCAACAACTGTTGTAAATAGATCTACAAAGAAATCTCCTATAGCTCCAAGTGTTAACATGAACCAGTTCGATTTTTCTACTGTTTCATTTGCTACTACATCTACTGTACTATTGCTATCTTTAATAATATAGCCATAGTCATTTTCGCCTTCGTATTTTAGTTGTGCTGTACCGATTTTTTCTCCTTTTTCAATTGGTGCAGTCAATTCACCTTCTTTATTCAACTTATCTTTATCGATTGTATATTCAATACTATATAAATCTTTTTCATCTGGCTTAATTGGAATAGTAATTCCTTCACTAATAGAAATACCAAGTTCATCTGCTTTCCCTTTTGCAACCGGAAGCGAAGATTTATCGTCTACTTGATAACCTTTTGGAAAAACCTCCGTATATTCAAATTGTTTAAAGCCATAATCAAATAATTTCGCTGTCTCTTCAAAGCGTTTTTCCTCACTGTCTGTTTTCATAACTACAGCTATTAAACGTTGATCTCCTTTTTGAGCAGTACCAGTAAAACTATACCCTGCTAAATCCGTAAACCCTGTTTTCAATCCGTCTACACCTTCATAGTAGAACTGATCTAAAAAGGTTGTATCGTGTTTAAGCATATGATTCCAATTACGAATTTGTTGACCATCAAAATTCTCAACTGGCTTACTAGAGACATCTAGTGCCCCTGGATAATCTTTAATTAGATGGTATGCAAGTAATGCAGAAGACTCTGCAGATAACAGGTTTGTTGCGTTCGGATCTGTACCTTCTGGATAATTATCTCCTAAAGACTCATTATCTAATCCAGTAGAATTGACAAATTTAAAATCAGGGAGCCCCATTTCCTTTCCCTTTTCATTCATCATTTTCACAAATTCGCCTTCTGATCCTGCAATCAGTTCAGCTAATGCAATGGACGTTGCATTATCAGAGTTGATTGCCATCGCATTATATAAGTCTTGTACGGTATAGTCCTTTGATTGTTGCAATCCTACTCCTGAGAACGAAGCATTCGCAGAAATACTGTATGGATAGTCACTAATCTGTGTTGTTGTGTCCCAGCTGATTTGACCACTTTCGACAGCTTCCCATACCAGGTATTCGGTCATCATTTTGGTCATACTAGCTGGAGGAAGTGCTTGATCCGCATTTTTGGCATATAATATTTTCCCAGTATTTGCATCTACTAGAATAGCAGATTCGGCTTCAACTTCTACCTCTTGAGCCTGTGCAGTAAATGGTTGTACCATAACAGATACGATCATCACCATTGCTGCTAAGAATATTACGAAACCTTGTTTTACATTATGTTTCAACTTTCTGTACCTCCAACCTGTGGTTTAACCTCTATGTATTAATGCATACTTCGTCTAAGGATGCACTTTGTTATTTTACCACATAATATTACAAAAAAATAGATGGGGAAGCATCCCCATCTATAAAATTTTGTGAAAAAGTTAACGTGTTGCAACACGATCGTTAAACAGAATAATTTGGCGCCTCTTTGGTAATTTGTACATCATGTGGATGACTTTCCCTAAGACCTGCATTCGTAATTCGGATAAACCGTGCATCATTACGAAGCGCATCAACCGTTGCTGTTCCACAATAGCCCATTCCTGAACGAAGACCACCCATTAATTGATGTACGGTATCTGCTAATGGGCCTTTATATGCCACTCGCCCTTCTATTCCTTCAGGCACTAATTTTTTCGAATCGGATTCTTCCTGGAAATAACGGTCTTTTGAACCGGCTTTCATTGCTCCCACTGAACCCATTCCTCGATATACTTTATATTGTCTTCCTTGAAAAATTTCTGTTTCACCAGGACTTTCCGTCACTCCAGCAAACATACTTCCCAACATAACAGCATGTGCTCCAGATGCTAATGCTTTTACAATATCGCCTGAATATTTTATTCCACCGTCCGCAATAACAGGTACCCCATACTCTTCAGCTATGGAAGCACAGTCATGTACAGCGGTGATTTGTGGGACACCGACACCAGCTACAACACGCGTGGTACAAATTGATCCTGGACCAATACCTACTTTAATAATGGATGCACCAGCTTCAATTAATTCTTTCGTTGCCTCTGCAGTAGCCACATTCCCTGCAATAATATCAAGGTCTGGATAAGCCTTGCGTACGAATTTAACTTGTTCAATAACACCTTCCGAATGTCCATGTGCCGTATCAATTACAATTACATCTACACCGGCTTCTACCAGTTTTTCAATTCGCTTCATAGCATCGCCAGTTACGCCAACTGCAGCTCCAGCCAATAGTCTCCCCTGTGCATCTTTAGCGGCATAGGGAAACTCAATTACTTTCTCAATATCCTTGATCGTTATTAGCCCTTTTAAAATGCCATCATTATCGACTAGTGGCAGTTTCTCAATTTTGTATTGTTGAAGGATTTGCTCTGCTTCTTGTAATGTCGTGCCAACTGGTGCTGTCACTACATTATCGCTTGTCATAACATCCGAAATAGATGTGGAATAATCTTGAATAAAGCGAAGGTCACGATTAGTAATGATACCAACTAGCTTTTGCTCTTCCACATTATTCACAATTGGGACACCAGAGATGCGAAATTTACCCATGAGATGCTCGGCATCATATACTTGATGCTCTGGGGTTAAAAAGAATGGATTCGTAATAACGCCACTTTCCGAACGCTTTACCCGATCCACTTGCTCGGCTTGTTCTTCAATCGACATATTTTTATGAATGATTCCTATTCCACCTTGTCGAGCCATCGCAATTGCCATCGAAGCTTCAGTAACAGTATCCATTCCAGCTGCAATTAATGGGGTATTTAGTTTAATGGTTGCTGTAAGCTTTGTACTAACATCTACATCCTTAGGTAGTACATCAGACTTTGCTGGCATTAACAACACATCATCAAACGTTAGACCTTCTTTAGTAAATTTATCTTGTCGCATGCGTATCCTCCTTTTGATTTATCCTGCTCCTATGTTCTCTGATGTATGCAAGAACCGAACTTGCATACACTAATAGTACTGCTATTTTTATATACAATACGCCAACATGTTAGCTTTTTCAACAAGAGATTATTGGAAATAAAAAAATAAATAGATTCTAAATTTTATAAATAGTTATGGAGTATTTATCATGGAAAACATACAAACCTTTGTTAATTACCTACAATCTCAGCAAACTTCCCAAGCGTATTTATTGCATTGTTATAAAAAAATAAATTGCCCAGACGCTGAAACGAAGAGTTATGAAAATTGTAATGCATTTATCTATTATTTAAATCATGGTAACAAATTTTATCAACAAGGAAAACAATCAGAACCATTTATGCAGCCTATTCTTTATTTCTATGGAATGGTTCATTTAATAAAGGCTTGCTTATTGACACAACGTCCAAATTATCCTGAATCGACCAATTTACTCGCCCATGGAGTCACTGCTAGAAAACGAAAAAAAAAGGATTATACGTTTTTGAAAGATGAAGTAAAAGTACAGCATAATGGATTGTTTCCTTATTTCTCTGAGCACCTTTATCATCAAGCTATTCCCTTTGAAAAACAAAGCATGGAATCATTACTTGCTACCCTTCCAGAAATGAATGCGCTATTCCAGTTCCATCAACAGCAGAGGGTAGTGCCTGTTGGAAAATGGAACTCACCATTATTGACGTTCCCGATTCGGATACTTGACAGCTTTCACTTAACAGATAAGGCATTTATTCAACGTATTCAGCCATTCTTACCAAAGATTAAATACTATGACTGTGACCAAGAGATATTGCGTATGGAAGTAGTTGAACCAATAACAAAAATTAACGGACCGTTTTTTATCCATGGACAAACAAAGGAACTTTATTTCCCTACAAATCGAGAAGATTACTTACCAATCCATGAAGTAATGGTTCATTATTTGCTGTTATATAATTTAAGTATGCTTTGCCGCTATGAAACAGAATGGTGGGGAGACTTATTTGTTTCAAAGGCAGATATTGATTTTCCATTTATTATCCATTTCCTAGAGTTAACAGCAAACAAAGTACCATTGTTACTAGGAAGTAATTTATATGAAAGGAATACGGATTAGCATGACAATCAAGCAGCACCCATGCGATACAAATCCTAACAGATTCGAGCGTTTCTCCTTCCATACATATAAATAGATACACGTAGATGCTATTTTAATACGTCGACGATAAATAATTCAGGATGATTTTGTAAGGCTACAATTTCTTCTTGTTGCTCGCTTAATCGAATCATCGGACGTGTAGGCTTCTTTATATCGGTGTATACAATTTCACCTAATTGATTATTCGATAGTTTTATCCTTGTACCAATAGGAAAATTAGTCATGCCTTGTATAAACGTATAGACAACATCTGGATCTAATTTAGTAAATTGTTCTTGCTGTAAAATTTCGATAGCTTTAAATGGCGATTGTTTTTCTTTATATACTCGTTCACAGATTATGGCATGATACATATCACAAACAGCAATAATTCTTGCATAACGATGAATTTTTCCCTTCGACAATCCAAGGGGATAGCCGCTACCATCCATTCGTTCATGATGTTGTAAAATTGCTTGCTTTACCGCTTGTTTAAGCGTTGGTAATTTTTCTGTTAAACGATAAGAGTACGTGGGATGCTTTTTAATTTCAACTACTTCTTCTGGTGTAAGGGAACGGTTTGTTTGTATAATGGATGATTCAATTCGAGCCATTCCACAATCCGCTAAAAAACCTGCAAAACCAATTTGCAGCCATTCTCCTTTAACATAACCTGTCTTATAACCAAGATAAGCAGAAAGGATAGCAATAGCCACATTATGATGAAAGAAATAATCTTCTTTAGTCGCGAAATGATGTAAGGTATAGATCGCATCGGAAATATCCTCCATGCGCTCTAATAAAGGAACCAATGTGTCCCGAACTGTTGGAATATCAATAGCTAACCCATTCTGCCAGCCTTCAAATAACTGTTTGTATTGCTGGACAACATAGTGATAATGTTCTTGAAACGAAAGGTCGATGGGATTATCAACTTGTTTTTTAGTGTCTTGCATCATTGTTTTTGGTTCGTACAAATTACCATTAGACAGCTTTTTTGAAACATCTACTTTTTGGATAAGAAACTTTTGCAGAATAACGATGTGTTCTGTAGTTAAAACAGTATGCCTAGGAATAAGCGGTTGATTTGTTTTTCCCTTTACATCACGAATCAAAATACAACCTGGTATTAACTGTTCTGAATTAACTAGCATATGTTTTTCCTCCTATTACTATTGTTTCTTACTTATCGTTACTTTTTTGTCAGCCCTTTGTATTCTCAAGGATGGTCGTACAGAGATCACCCTTTGGCTCTAATTTTATCTTTTAAAAAAAGATGGCTTTCAAATAAAAGCCATCTTTTCAATTACTGCTCAGGATTTTCTGTTGTATCTTGCTCTTCTGTAGTAGATTCTTGTGTTTCCATATCAGTTGCCTCAACTTCTTCTGATTCCTCATCATTATCAATACGAGTAACCGTTGCAACTGCTTCATCATCCCGCAAACGAATTAAGCGTACCCCCATGGTATTACGGCCAGTTTCAGAAATATCAACCACAGGTATACGGATGAGTACTCCGTCTACTGTGATTACCATTAGGTCTTCTTCTCCAGATACTGCTTTAACGGCTGTTACATGTCCTGTCTTATCCGTCAAATTACAAGTGAAGATACCTTTACCACCTCGATTGGTAACACGGTATTCAGATTCTGGTGTCTGTTTACCATAACCTTTGCTCGTGACATGTAAAATTTTAGCATCCTTTTGGACAATTTCCATAGACACAACTTCATCATCTTCACGTAAAGATATTCCTTTTACACCAGCTGCTGTACGTCCCATCGATCGAATTTGATCTTCAGGAAAACGGATAAGATAACCATTCTTCGTAGCTATCATCATATCTTTTGTACCATCCGTTAACCGAACGGAAATAAGCTCATCTTCTTCACGTAATCCGACAGCAATTAACCCGCCCTTACGAATATTAGCAAACTGAGCAAGTGATGTGCGTTTTGAAATACCATACTTTGTTGTAAAGAACAAGAAGTGATCTTCACGATAATCTTTAACAGATATTACTGCATTCACCCATTCCCCTTTTTCAATTTGCAAAAGATTAATAATTGGAATTCCTTTTGCAGTTCGATTGAACTCAGGTACTTCATATCCTTTTGCCTTATATACTTTCCCTTTATTCGTAAAGAAAAGCACTGTATCATGTGTCGAGG
Source organism: Virgibacillus sp. CM-4 (assembly GCF_000445495.1). Classification (NCBI taxonomy): domain Bacteria; kingdom Bacillati; phylum Bacillota; class Bacilli; order Caryophanales; family Bacillaceae; genus Virgibacillus; species Virgibacillus sp. CM-4. The sequence goes on along the minus strand of NZ_AUQA01000002.1, from coordinate 1,519,007 downwards.
TAGAAACAAGATGCTCTACAAAGTCATCTTCATTCGTTCCCATTCCTTGAATTCCACGACCACCACGTTTTTGCGTTCGATAAGTTGATGATGGTAGACGTTTGATATAGCCTTGATGCGTTAACGTAATAACAATATTTTCTTGTGGGATGAGATCTTCATCTTCAAAGAAATCACTTCCACCGATAACTATTTCTGTACGACGATCATCATTATAACGTTCTTTTATTTCTGTCAGCTCTTCACGAATAATTTCCAATACTTTTTCTTCATCAGCTAAAATGGCTTTCAGCTCAGCAATTAATTTCTTCAGGTCATTATATTCATTTTCAATTTTTTCCCGTTCTAATCCTGTTAGACGTTGTAAACGCATATCTAAAATAGCTTGTGCTTGTTTCTCACTTAATGAAAAACGCTCCATTAGCTCTGTACGAGCAACATCTGCTGTTTTTGATGCACGGATTAACTCGATTACTTCATCTAAATGATCTAATGCAATTCTTAAACCTTCTAGAATATGTGCGCGAGCTTCTGCCTTACGTAACTCAAAAGCAGTACGTCGTTTGATAATTACTTTTTGATGCTCAAGATAATGGATTAAACATTGTTTAATAGATAATACTTTTGGCTGCCCATCTACCAATGCTAGGGTATTAATACCAAAAGTAGTTTGAAGAGCAGTGTGTTTATACAGATTATTTAAAACTACATTCGCATTTACATCGCGACGTAGTTCTATTACTACCCGTAAACCATTACGGTCTGACTCATCTCGTAAATCCGTAATTCCATCTATACGTTTATCACGAACAAGTTCTGCAATCTTCTCAATGAGTTTTGCCTTATTTACTTGATATGGTAACTCGGTCGCAATAATCGTTGATTTTCCGTTCGATTTCTCTTCTATATGCACCTTTGCACGGATCGTTATCGAGCCTTTTCCAGTTTCATATGCTTTACGAATCCCGCTTCTTCCTAAAATTTGTCCAGCCGTTGGGAAATCAGGACCATGAATGTAATCTTCCATTAGTTCATCTATTGTAATTTCTGGATCTTTACTTAGGGCAAGCACTGCATCAATCGTTTCTCCTAAGTTATGTGGCGGGATATTCGTAGCCATCCCTACGGCAATACCTGATGCACCATTTACGAGTAAATTAGGGAATCGAGCAGGGAAAACAATAGGTTCCCTCTCTGTTCCATCATAGTTATCGGTATAATCAATGGTATCTTTATTGATATCACGCAATAATTCCATTGAAATCTTTGACATTCTTGCTTCCGTATACCGCATTGCTGCTGCTGAATCACCATCAACCGAGCCAAAATTACCATGGCCATCAACAAGCATATTTCGATAACTAAAATCCTGTGCCATTCTTACCATCGCTTCGTATACTGCAGAGTCACCATGGGGATGATATTTACCAATTACTTCTCCAACAATACGTGCAGATTTTTTATACGCTTTATCTGCATGCATACCTAAATCATTCATTGCATATAATATTCTACGATGAACAGGCTTCATTCCATCACGGGCATCCGGGAGCGCTCTTGACACAATAACACTCATTGCATAATCCAGAAAGGATGTACGCATTTCCTGACCGAGATTTATTTCCTGTACATTGGGACGTTGCTGATCCGCCATTGACTTACTACCTCCATTCACTAGGAAACAAAACTTTTAAACCCTTTTATAGGTTTAAAAGCAAGGAAACATAGTGATTACATTTATCAAGCTTAAATATCTAAATTTTTCACATACTGTGCATTGTCTTGAATAAAGTTTCTTCGTGGTTCCACTTTATCTCCCATAAGCACATCAAAGATTTGGTCTGCATCAATGGCATCCGATAATTCCACTTGAAGCAGTGTTCGAGTCTCTGGATCCATCGTTGTTTCCCATAGCTGTGTAGCGTTCATTTCTCCTAAACCTTTATAACGCTGCAAACCAGGTTTCGGTGCCTGAGGGAGTTCAGAAAGAATTCGTTCCATCTCCTTCTCATTATACGCATAATGGATAGCTTTTCCTTGCTGTATTTTATAGAGTGGTGGTTGGGCAATATATATATAACCGTGCTCAATTAATGGACGCATATAACGGTAGAAGAAGGTTAATAGTAACGTACGAATATGTGCCCCATCCACATCTGCATCGGTCATCATTACAATCTTATGATAACGAGCCTTTGATATATCAAAATCCTCACCAATTCCCGTACCTAATGCAGTAATAATTGTGCGCACTTCATTATTAGAAAGAATCCGGTCAAGACGTGCTTTTTCTACGTTTAAGATCTTTCCTCGAAGTGGTAATATTGCCTGAAAATGGCGGTCACGTCCTTGTTTTGCAGATCCTCCAGCAGAGTCACCCTCAACAATATAGAGTTCACTAATGTTCGCATCTTTTGAAGAACAATCAGCTAGTTTCCCAGGTAGGTTTGATACTTCTAACGCACTCTTTCTACGAGTTAGTTCCCGAGCTTTTTTCGCAGCAGCACGTGCACGTGAGGCCATTAAACCTTTTTCCACAACCACTTTTGCTACATTTGGATTTTCAAATAAAAATTTAGAAAATAATTCGCTGAACACTGAATCGGTAACTGTACGTACTTCACTATTTCCTAATTTCGTCTTCGTTTGTCCTTCAAATTGCGGATCAGGATGTTTCACAGAAACAATTGCGGTTAAACCTTCACGTACATCTTCGCCAGATAAATTAGGATCATTTTCTTTAAATAAATTATTTTTCCTTGCATAATCATTAATGACACGAGTCAAACCTGTTTTAAAGCCAGATTCATGTGAACCACCTTCATAGGTATGAATATTATTTGCAAAGGAATAAAGGTTACTTGTAAATCCGTCATTGTATTGAATCGCAACTTCTACAGATATCCCTTGTTCTTCTCCTTCTGAATAAAAAGGTTCATGCAGTGCTTCTTTTGTTCGGTTAATAAATTCAACATACGATTTAATACCGCCTTCGTAATGATAACTGGTTGGTTCTTGATCGGTACGTTTATCTTCAATCGAAATATTAATTCCTTTATTTAAAAACGCAAGCTCTCGAAGACGTTGAGCTAAGGTATCAAAATTATATTCGGTTGTTTCCGTAAAGATCGTTGGATCAGGGACAAAATGTGTGATTGTTCCTGTTATATCAGTTTCGCCAATCACCTCAATTTCTCCTTGAGGAACACCCTTTTCAAACGCAAGATAATAAATCTTGTTATCTCGATGGACATGAACATCTAGGCTTGTAGAAAGAGCATTAACAACAGAAGCGCCAACACCATGAAGCCCACCAGAAACCTTATAACCGCCACCACCGAATTTACCACCAGCATGCAATACGGTCATAATGACCTCCAAAGCTGGGCGGCCAGTCTTTTTTTGGATGTCGACAGGGATACCTCGTCCATTGTCCTTTACGGTAATGCTATTATCTTTTTCAATAATAACCTCAATACGATCACAATAACCTGCTAACGCTTCATCAATACTGTTGTCTACAATCTCCCATACTAGATGATGCAATCCTTTTTCACTCGTTGTTCCAATATACATCCCAGGGCGTTTGCGTACGGCCTCTAATCCCTCAAGGACTTGAATTTGATCTGCATCATAGGCTTGTTCATTCATGATCTTATCTTCCATTGACATGTTTTCACTTCCGTTTCTATGCTTCTTCTGTATCCGATTCTTTTATTTCGTCTGAAAAATCATCCAGTTTACTAATGGTAGAAATCATACTGGATCTTTTTTTCAAGGTGGAGACAGATAAAGTACTATAATAGATCATTTCCTTTGTGATCATGACTGACTTTGCATCTTCTGTCGGTCCAGCTACCTTTTTGGCTTGTAATGATTCTGTCATTAGTTCTTCCATAATCGTTGATGATGAAATTAATTGATAATCGATAATAGCTATAACATCACTGGAATGAATGACATTATCATTTCCAATGTGAATAAACATTTCTGTATCCCCCCAATATTTAGCGTTTTATCTTCCCATCTTCAACCTGAAAGATCTCTGCTTTTTCTAACGTCTCATGATTTATTCCGTCAACACTAGTGGTGGATACAAAGGTTTGAACTTTCCCATGAATGGTATTTAATAGATGAGACTGTCGATAATCATCCAGTTCACTAAGCACATCATCGAGCAATAAGATTGGGTATTCACCGACCTCGTTATAAATCAATTCAATCTCTGCTAGTTTTACGGATAGAGCTGTTGTGCGCTGTTGTCCTTGAGATCCATATGTTTGAACATTTTTGTTATTAACAATAAACAAAAGATCGTCACGGTGTGGTCCAATCAAAGTTGTACCACGCTCTATCTCTTTTGCTTCGATGTCATTGAATTTATTGGCATATATAGTCTCTATGTTCTCCTTATTTGCCTCTTCTGATACTTCAATCGTGGGAGAATACTTGATTTCTAATTTTTCAAGCTGTCGACTGATACCATGATGGATCGGACTTGCCCATTTTCGCAATAAATCCAAAAAAACAAACCGCCTCTCCAATAAGGTTGCGGCATGGTCTAGTAGTTGTTCTGTTAAAACATGTAACATGGTAGTATCTCTACTCACTCCACGTTGTAATTGTTTTAATACATGATTTCGCTGTTTAAGAATTTTTTGGTACTGTCCTAAATGGTAAATGTATCGAGGTTGAATTTGGCCTAGTTCCATATCAATAAAGCGCCGGCGAATTTGTGGAGCACCTTTTACGATAGTCAAGTCCTCTGGAGCAAACATCACGACATTCAATGCCCCTATATAGTCACTTAACCGCTTTTGTTCCAATCGATTCAATTTTGCTTTTTTTCCTTTTGAAGAAATAACGATTTCTAGCGGAAAAGATTGTTTTCGTTTCGTAATTCTACCTTCTATTTTAGCATATTCTTCTTCCCATTTGATCAACTCTTTTTCTCTTGGCGTACGATGTGACTTGGTAAAAGCGAGCAAATAGATAGCTTCCATTAGATTTGTTTTGCCTTGTGCATTTTCTCCTATGATAACATTAATTTTATCGTCAAAGGATATATCCAAATCATGGTAATTGCGATAATTTTTTAATTGTAGCTGCTTAATATGCATGTCTTAATCCTCTTTTACCGGAATAATGTCTCCACTAGTCACTAGCAACGATGAATCTTCCAGCTTCTTCTAGTTCTACTACATCACCGGGATATAGTTTTCTACCACGTCGATGTTCCCGCTCTCCATTCACCAACACACCTACATCTTGCAAATAAGCTTTTACCATACCACCAGAGTCAAGTACATTGATTAATTTTATAAACTGACCTAATGCGATATATTCCGTTTGAATGGTTATTTTTTCTTCTTGCATCTTATCACTCATTCTCATAGTTAATTATTATATACTACCTATTTAAATCTCTAATTCCTATTTTACTAAAGATTTGTGTTTAAGGAAAGGTAAGTCCCTTTATTTCTAAATAAAACGCTCATATGGGGCTTTAAATTGCTTCTATAGGTCCAAAAAATAAAACCGTTTGGACAACATCTAATAACAATATAGTAATGGAGCTTTACTCATTCACTTGTGGACTTGTGGATAGATTTTTTTTAATGAAAAAGCAGGAATGGCATTGTTTCATTCCTGCTTTTATGTTTATTAATATGTTCTTACTGGTAAGATAAGTTGTAAAATCGAGTCTTCATTTGCTGGACGGATAATAAATGGACGCATCGCACCGGTAAACTCGATTTTTACCTCGTCGTACTCTATTGCTTTGAGTGCATCCATCATATATTTCGAACTAAAGGAAATCTTTAATTCTTCTCCCTCCATGGAAGTAATAGAAACCTCTTCCGTTACATTTCCAACTTCTGGGTGGTTACTTGCAATTTCCACAAGTTGATTTCCTTGTGTAGTTAATCGAACGACATTATTTCTCTCTTCTTTTGCTAACAACGAAGCACGATCAATCGTACTAAGTAATTCCTTTGTTTTCACATATAAAACCGTTTTACTTTGGTCAGGGATAAGCCTAGAAGTTTCTGGATAATTCCCATCTAGTAAACGAGATAAGAAGTTCAAATGTTTGGTACGGAATAAAATTTGATTACTTGTTACGCTAATTTCTACTTTTTCCTCTGTATCATCTAAAATTTTATTTAATTCATTTAAGCTTTTACCAGGAACGACGACATTTGAGAATTCATTCGCTTCTGATACAGGAATCGTTCTAGAAGCGAGTCGATGACTGTCCGTTGCAGAAAAGGTAAGGGTCTGATTTTCTAATTTCATATTTACCCCGGTCAAAATCGGTCTCGTTTCCATTGTTGAAACAGCAAATACAGTTTGCTTGATGAGACTTTTTAATAGATCGATAGGAAGCTCAAAGCTATCATCTGTTTGAAGTTTTGGTAATTGTGGATATTCCCCAGCATCTTGTCCATTTAAATTAAATTCAGCTTTTCCTGAACGTATCGTTACTTTTAGGTTTTCATCGGAATGGATTTCAATTGTCTTTTCAGGAAGTTTACGAACAATATCTGGAAAATATTTAGCTTGTAATACAATACTTCCTTCTTCTATTTGTTCGATATTTACATTCCCATTTTCTTCAGCTGGAATATAGGATTCAATCGAGATATCGGAATCACTACCTGTTAATGTAATGCCATCCTGTCTAGCCTCTATTTTAATTCCAGTCAGTATAGGAATAACCGTTCGAGAAGAGATTGCCTTCATTACATTTTGTACACTTGCTATTAATTGATCCCGTTGGATTACAAATTTCATGAAATAAATCCTCCTAATGGAAGTTCTTTTAATTATATTATTTTATAAAAATATAGTAATAATAGTAATAAGCATTGTGATTATGTGGAAAACTCCTCTTTAATCAAAATAAAAAGGTTATTCACATGTGGATAAGTTGTTTATAACTAGCATTCAGTTTTTCACAGTATTCACAAGCTCTGTTTTATAATGATTTTAATTGCTCTTTTATTTCTTCAAGTTCTTTTGCTAATTGTGTATCCTTTTCCATTAGCTTTGATACTTTTTCATGTGCGTGTATGACTGTAGTATGATCCCTTCCACCAAATTCTTCTCCAATCTTAGGCAAAGAGGCATCTGTCATCTCACGTGATAGATACATAGCAATTTGTCGTGGAAAAGCAATGGATTTGGTTCGTTTTTTAGCAAGAAAATCTTCTAAACGAACATTGTACTTTGCTCCAACTGTTTCTTGGATACTGGGTATCGTAATGACTTTCGGCTTATTACTTGGAATGATATCCTTCAATGCATCTGCTGCAAGGGATGCGTCAATATCTTGATTTACTAATGAAGAATAGGCAACAATACGAATTAATGCTCCTTCTAGTTCACGTATATTGGTATCAATTTGGTTTGCGATATAAAGCATCACTTCATTCGGTATATCCAAACCTTCTGCTTTTGCTTTCTTTGTTAAAATGGCAATCCTTGTTTCTAGATCTGGTGGTGTAATATCAGTAATTAGCCCCCATTCAAACCTAGAGCGAAGTCTGTCCTCTAGTGTGGGAATTTCCTTTGGCGGCCTGTCGCTAGAGATAATAATTTGTTTATTATCATCATGTAATGCATTAAAAGTATGGAAAAACTCTTCTTGTGTTGATTCTTTCCCCGCAATAAATTGAATGTCATCAATTAATAAAACATCTACATTACGATATTTATTACGGAAGTTAACCGTTTTATTATCCATAATGGCGTTAATAAATTCATTGGTGAACTTTTCAGAAGATAGATAGACAACTTTTGCATTTGGATTATGATCCCTTACATAATGACCAATCGCATGCATTAAATGTGTTTTGCCCAGTCCGACTCCTCCATAAATAAATAGAGGGTTATATGCTTGTGCTGGCGCCTCGGCAACAGCTAATGATGCTGCATGTGCAAAACGGTTACCGGCTCCGATAACAAATGTGTCAAATGTATACTTTGAATTTAGCATCGACTTTGGCCCTTCGTTATCATTTGTTGGTGGTTTTTGTTTTGGTGTTTGTTCAATCTCATCAATGGATGTATTTGTATTGGGAATAATGAATTTGGCAACAATTTCAGAACCTGTAATTTCGGTAAGTATTTCTGAAATAAGCCTTGTATATTGATTTTCAAGCCAATCTCTAGCAAATTCGTTAGGCGCAGAAACAATTAAAGTATTATTTTCAATTGTTTCTGCTTTTGTATTTTTTAACCAAGTATCAAAGCTTGGCTTACTTATTTTTTCTTCGATTCGCTCCAGTGTTGCGATCCATATTTCCTGTATATTATCCAAGCAGAAGTTCACTCCTTTCATACAAAGTAATTGGATTCCATGTATCTATTACAAAAAATAGATGAAAAACGTCAATAGAAAAATAAAGTATAGATTGTTTCCTACTTTTAGACATCATTCAGCTTTATTCTTCATATAGATGACATAAAAAGCCTCTCTCAATCTATGAAGATGGAAAGGCAAGGAAGACATAGAAATAAATGCAGTTATCCATATGTTTCATTCAATAGGAATGGAATAAGAAAAAAATAAGATAATTTCAATGTGGATAAAAAAACATAGTCACAATAAGCTTATATAAAATTATAAACGTTGTCCACAAACTTGTTGATAACGTTATAAACCAACATGTTTATAAGTATCCACAGCTTATCCACAGTTTGTGTATAACTGATTTATTATTTTTCTTTTTTCACAAGTTAAACACAAATATGATATCAGAAAAATCCTGTAGTTGCAATGGCATTTCGACACTTATCCACAAAGTTCAGTGTTTGTAGACAAATATTGTCCACAGCGATAGATTTTGTGGTTTTATTGTCGATAAATGCTGTGGATAGAAAAATACTCGGGGGAAATTCTATACAGGGATTGTGGATAGAGGATTTTTAGAATAAAGTTGACAGATAGACGTATTTATACGTATAATTACAAAGACTGTCTATTGACTGTTTTAGTTTAAATGATTAATTCATCCCTTAGGGAGGTGCAGGATAAATGAAAAGAACGTATCAACCAAATAATCGTAAACGTAAAAAAGTACATGGCTTTCGCTCTCGTATGAGCACAAAAAACGGACGTAAAGTCTTGGCACGCCGTCGCCGTAAAGGTAGAAAAGTCTTGTCTGCATAGGCCACTGAATAATCAGTGGTCTTTTTTCACTTTACGTAGAAAGCGTGTACGAAAAGGGAAAGCTAGGGAGTAATATTACTTCCGAATACATATATAAATATACTGAAATAAGGACAAGCTGATAAGAAAGTATTTGTAGTTTTGTAGTAAGGTGATAACGATGAAGAAAGAATTCCGGATCAAAAAGAATGAAGAATTTCAATATGCATTTAAATGTGGTAAATCCTTTGCTAATCGACAGCTTGTCATCTATTATGTAGAAAAAAAGGGGCAAGAACATTTTCGAATAGGGCTTTCCGTGGGAAAGAAAATTGGAAATGCAGTGACAAGAAATCGTATCAAACGTTATTTACGTCAAGCTTTTCAAGAATTAGAAGATACGATTGCTTATCCCTATGACATAGTTATTATTGCTAGAAATCCAGCAAAGAATATGGAGTTCTATGAAATGAAGAAAAGTTTAACGCATCTTTTATATAAAGAACGTTTATTAAAGAATCAATGAATTTGATATAGAATCTTAGGATAGTTTAGGTTAAAATAGCTTTTAGGATACGTTTTTTATAAGAATCAGTTGTTGATAGTTAAGCGCTTGCGCTTATATTTTAGTTAGGAGGAAACGGTGTTGCGTAAAAAGTTTTGGTTGCTAGTGACACTAATAGGTTTATTAGCAATTCTTTCTGGATGTACCGATGTTAATGAGCCGATTACAGAGGATAGTGAAGGGATCTGGAATTCCTACTTCGTTTATCCAGTGTCTTGGCTAATCACCTATTTTGCTGAGTTATTTAATGAAAATTATGGACTGGCAATTGTAATTGTTACTGTCCTTGTACGTTTAGTTCTACTACCATTAAACGTAAAACAATTAAAAAGTTCAAAAGCAATGCAGGATATTCAGCCAAAGCTGAAAGAACTGCAACAGAAATATAGTTCAAAAGATGCCAATACACAGCAAAAATTGCAACAGGAAACGATGCAATTATTTCAAAAAAATGGAGTAAACCCATTGGCTGGATGTTTGCCAATTTTTATTCAAATGCCAATTCTAATTGCTATGTACCATGCAATAATGCGTACAGAATCGATTAAAACCCATAGTTTTCTATGGTTTGAATTAGGAGCCCGTGATCCATTCTTTATCTTACCAATTATTGCTGCTGTAGCTACTTGGCTGCAACAAAAATTAATGATGGCAGGTAGCCCTGCATCGCAAAATCCACAAATGATGGTTATGCTTTATGTGATGCCAATTATGATTGGTGTGTTTGCCATGTTCTTCCCATCTGCATTAGCATTATATTGGGTAGTTGGTAATATCTTTATGGTTGCTCAGACTTTATTAATCCGTAAGCCAATGATGGCTGATAAAAATAATGGAGGAGACAAAAAGTGAGAGAGATAACTGCTAGTGGACAAACGGTTGAAGAAGCGGTCCAATCAGCATTAGAGCAGTTAAATACAACCAGGGACCAAGTAGAAATTGACGTTATTGATGAAGGAAAAAAGGGACTATTAGGCCTGTTTGGCTCCAAACGTGCCTTTGTTAGGGTGCGAATTGCCAAAAACCCGATTGAAGAAACCAAAAACTACTTGCAGCAAATTGTTCAGCATATGAGTGTGGATGCTACCATTCATACAACAGTAGAAGAGAATCATGTAACCTATGATATACAAGGTGAAAATATTGCGATTTTAATTGGTAAACGTGGACAGACCTTAAATGCACTGCAATATTTATTACATCTTGCTATTAATAAATCCAGTGATAATTTTTATACGGTTACGCTGGATGCAGAAGGTTATCGTGGCCGGAGGAAAGAAACGCTTGAATCACTTGCATTGAAAATGGCAGACAAAGCGATTCGCCTAAATAAAAAGGTAGCGTTGGAGCCAATGCCTGCATTTGAACGAAAAATTATTCATAGTGTGTTGCAAACAAAAAATGAAGTTTCCACACATTCAGATGGAAGAGAACCACATCGCCATATTGTTATCGTGCCATAATAAGCTCTGTTAGAGATAAAACTTGTTTGTAAAAATATCCGCCTGTCTTTTTGATTCAGGCGGGTATTTTTTTCTCATTATAAAATAATTGTGCTTATTTCCAGCCAAAGTTATCCACATGTGCATAACTTTGGCTGGAAAAGGATGAAAAAATATGTTGTGGATAACTTTATTTTTGTGAAAGGTTATGGTATTCTAGTAAGTTAGTGACGATAAAAATAATTTTACGTTTCTATATATATTTCTGGATAAATGTTGGAGGTGAAAGCGATGGAAACAGATACAATTACTGCGATATCCACACCGGTTGGTGAGGGTGCAATAGCAATTGTTCGATTAAGTGGACCGGAAGCAATTCCGATAACAGCAAAATTATTTAAGGGAAAGAATTTAAGGAAAGTAGAATCTCATACTATTCATTATGGAAAAATAATGGATCCACAGACAAATGAAGTTGCCGAAGAAGTAATGGTTTCTGTGATGCGTTCGCCGAAAACATTTACTCGTGAAGATGTGGTTGAAATCAATTGTCATGGTGGTATGGTAGCTGTTAATCGTGTGTTAGAAATAATTTTAGGAAGTGGAGCAAGGCTAGCAGAACCAGGAGAATTTACCAAACGTGCTTTTCTAAATGGTAGAATTGACTTATCACAGGCAGAGGCAGTAATGGATCTAATACGAGCAAAAACAGATAAAGCAATGTCTGTCGCTTTAAAACAAATGGATGGGCGTTTATCAGGTCTGATTGAACGGTTGCGCCAAGATTTATTGGAGACAGTCGCTCATGTAGAAGTGAATATAGATTACCCTGAATACGATGATGTAGAAGAAATGTCACATGACATGATGCGAAAGAAAACGAAAGAAGTACACGCTGAAATTGAGAACCTCTTGCAGGTTGCTAAACAAGGGAAAATCTTACGTGAAGGCTTAGCTACGGCTATTATTGGTAGGCCAAATGTTGGTAAGTCTTCGTTGATGAATACACTTGTCCAAGAAAATAAAGCAATTGTAACTGAAGTTCCTGGAACTACACGGGACATTATTGAAGAATATGTGAATGTGCGTGGAGTTCCATTACGATTGGTAGACACAGCTGGTATTCGAGAAACGGAAGATATAGTCGAAAAAATTGGCGTGGAACGTTCGAGACAAGTACTAAAAGAGTCAGATTTGATTTTATTTGTACTCAACTATAACGATGTACTAACAGAAGAAGATGAAAAATTATTCAAGGCTATTCAAGGACTTGATTATATTGTAATAATTAATAAGACGGATTTGGATCAGAAATTGGATCTTGCACGAGTGAAAGAGTTGGCAGAAGGGAATCCTGTAGTTACCACTTCCTTAATTGAAGAAGCGGGAGTAGATGAGTTGGAAAAGGCGATTTCCACGACATTCTTCGAAGGTGAAATTGATACAGGGGACTTAACGTACGTCTCCAATGTGCGACATATCCAATTGCTAAAACAAGCAAAACAAGCGCTTGAAGATGCAATGGAAGGTCTAAAACTGGAAATGCCTTTAGATATTGTTCAAATTGATGTAACAAGAACATGGGAATTTTTAGGTGAGATTATTGGGGATACGGCAAGTGATAGTTTGATTGATCAATTGTTCTCACAATTTTGCTTAGGTAAATAGTTATAATAAAAAAGGAAGAAAGGATGAAAAACCATGACGTATGATGCAGGTCATTATGACGTAATTGTAGTTGGTGCAGGTCATGCAGGTGTAGAAGCTGGACTTGCAGCGGCGAAAATGGGTGCAAAGACATTGATGCTCACCCTCAATTTAGATATGATAGCCTTTATGCCTTGTAATCCATCAATTGGCGGTCCTGCAAAGGGTATCGTTGTTCGTGAAATTGATGCTCTCGGTGGCGTAATGGGTAAAGTTATTGATAAAACGTATATTCAAATGCGTTTGTTAAATACAGGTAAAGGCCCAGCTGTGCAAGCTTTACGTGCTCAAGCTGATAAACCTTTGTATATAAAAGAAATGAAGAATATTATCGAAAATGAAAAAAACCTTACACTACGCCAAGGTATGGTTGACAGTTTAATTGTGGAAGATGGTGTATGTAAAGGCGTGATAACTGAAACACATGCAGCTTATCGTGCGGAAACAGTAATTATTACAACTGGTACGTTTATGCGAGGAAAAGTGTTAATGGGTGATCTAGAATATGAAAGTGGACCAAACAACCAACGACCAACCATTAAATTGTCTGAAAACCTAGAGGAACTCGGCTTAGAAATTACACGTTTTAAAACAGGTACACCTCCACGAGTAAATAGCCATACGATCGATTATTCTAAAACTGAAATTCAACCTGGGGATGAAAAACCTCAAAGTTTTTCTTATGAAACTACGGAATATATTACCGATCAAATACCTTGTTGGCTAACATATACGAATGAGTTCACACATGAAATAATTAATGAAAATCTATCGCTATCATCCATGTACTCAGGTATGAAAAGGGGAACAGGTCCACGGTATTGCCCGTCTATAGAGGATAAAATTGTCCGCTTTAACGACAAGCCGCATCATCAAATTTTCCTTGAACCAGAAGGAAGAGATACGGAAGAAGTATATGTACAAGGCTTGTCTACTTCACTGCCTGAATCGATTCAACATGGCATGGTTAGAAGTGTAAAAGGTTTAGAAAATGCTGAGATTATGCGTGCTGGTTATGCAATAGAATATGATGCAATTGTTCCTACACAATTGTGGCCAACACTGGAAACAAAAAACATTCCAGGATTATTTACAGCTGGACAAATTAACGGAACTTCTGGATATGAAGAAGCTGCTGCACAAGGAATTATGTCAGGAATAAACGCTGCTGCAAAAGTACTCGGAAAGGATCCAGTTATTCTTGACCGCTCTCAAGCTTATATTGGTGTATTAATTGATGATCTCGTGACAAAAGGTACGAATGAACCTTATCGTTTACTAACATCACGAGCAGAATACCGTTTATTATTAAGACATGATAATGCGGATCTACGAATGACGGAATTAGGCCATCAACTTGGACTTATTTCCGAAGAACGTTACGCTAAATTTGTCGAGAAATACCGTTTAGTAGAAGAAGAGAAAAAACGACTTCAAAAGCTCGTCGTTAAACCTTCACCAGAGGTAAATGGCATTCTAGAAGAAGCAGGCGCAGCACCATTAAAAGAAGCATTAAAAGCATATGATTTATTGAAACGACCAGAATTATCTTATGACTTACTTGCTCCAATTATAGATGCTCCAGAATTATCGAATGAAGTAACAGACCAAGTAGGGATTCAAATTAAGTATGAAGGATATATTAAGAAAGCAAATGAACAAGTAGATCGTATGCTAAAAATGGAAGACAAAAAGATTCCAAGTGATATTGACTATGATGATATTGGCGGTTTGGCAACAGAAGCTAAGGAAAAACTTAAAAAAGTTCGTCCATTGTCAGTTGGGCAAGCGTCTCGGATCTCAGGGGTAAATCCAGCAGATATTTCCATTCTAATTGTCTATATTGAACAAGGAAATATAGCACGATTGGCTAATTAATAGGAAGAAATGAGATTCCATTAAAAAATCATTTCAGCGAAGGGAAGTATTCTTCGCTGAAATACCTTACATAAGGAGTATAGGATATGAATCCAGAACAATTTGTACAAGCACTTCAGCAAAAAGGGATATCATTGGATGAAAGGCAACAAGAACAGTTTGCCATTTATTATCGTACGTTAATTGAATGGAACGAAAAAATAAATTTAACGGGTTTAACAAAGGAAAATGATGTTTATCTCAAACATTTTTATGATTCTATAAGTGCTGCATTTTATTATGATTTCACTCATGCTAGGACAATTTGTGATGTAGGGGCAGGTGCAGGATTTCCAAGTATTCCTTTAAAGATATGCTTTCCCCACTTGCAAGTAACGATTGTAGATTCATTAAAGAAACGGATTGGCTTCCTTAATCAGTTAGCAACCGATTTAGATTTAAAAGAAGTGGCTTTTTATCATGATCGTGCGGAGAATTTTGGAAAGAATCGTCAATTTAGAGAATCATTTGATGTAGTAACTGCAAGGGCTGTTGCTCGTATGTCCGTTCTTAGTGAATTATGTTTACCTTTAACAGAAAAAAATGGCGTTTTTCTTGCTATGAAAGGTTCGAAAGCAAGTGAGGAAGTGAAGCAAGGAGAAGTTGCTATAGGAGAATTAGGCGGTAAAATATCTGCGATGCATACGTTTACATTACCGGAAGAAGCAAGTGAGAGATCTATCATTGAAGTTATAAAAATGAGAAAAACCCCCAAAAAATATCCTCGAAAAGCAGGTCTTCCTAATAAGGAGCCGCTTGAGTGAGGGTGGCTATTTTGATCGAAATGGACAATAAATAAACATATTCTTTCGATGAGAAATATGATAAAATAAAACGGAAACAAGCCTCTACAAAAAATGGAGGAGCCGTTTCAATGTTCGTTTATACGCGCAGTAGCATGGGTTGCTGCAGCGTTTTTTCTTATTAAACCCTTTTCCTGTGCTATAATAATGATAGATTCATATAATATGTTTCACGTGGAACATATTATATTTAATACATAGATGAGAACTTCAAAGTAAATTAGAGGTGGTGTGGGATTATGGTAAAACCCTTTAACCGTTTTTTTGGAATAGGTGATAAATCTGATAATGAAACTGAAACTGATGTAGAGTCCTATCATCCGGATGAAGTTATTCAGATCCCTGTTAAAAATATAGAACCCAATCGCTATCAACCAAGATCGATTTTTAGTGAAGAAAAAATAAATGAACTTGCCCAAACGATTCATACACATGGTATGATACAGCCGATTATTGTTCGAAAGTTAGATGAATCAGAGGGGGAGGAAGAAGCGCGGTACGAAATTATTGCCGGGGAACGCAGATGGCGAGCTGTCGAATCTTTAGGTTGGGAGCATATTTCTGCGATTCTCAGAGAGATGACAGATGCGGAAACAGCTTCTGTTGCTTTAATTGAAAATTTACAACGTGAAGAACTTACGGTAATTGAAGAAGCTACAGCTTATGCGAAGTTACTTGATATTCATTCCTTAACTCAAGAGGCGTTAGCTCAACGCTTAGGGAAAAATCAATCTACCATAGCAAATAAGTTACGTTTACTCAAGCTCCCACAACCGGTACAAGAAGCGTTATTAGGAAAATATATTACGGAGCGTCATGCTCGTGCGTTAATCAAATTGCAGGAAGCAGAATTGCAAGTAAAGCTGCTGCAAGAAATCCTGGAAAATGATTTAAACGTTAAACAGACGGAAGATCGGATTAAGAAGATGAATGAGCAGGATTCAGCGCCAAAGAAGAAATCAGTTACAAAACGAAAAGGGTTTAATAAAGATATTCGAATTGCTATGAATACGATAAGACAATCCTTAAATATGGTTTCGGATACAGGTGTAGAAGTAGAATCAGATGAACAGGATTTAGATGATTATTATCAAATAACAATTAAAATCCCAAAAAAGAACGCATAAATGAACAACTATTTTTACCCATCTTTATTAGTAAGATGGGTATTTTGCACCGTTAGTATTCGTTCGTTAAAGACAGTCGCTGATGTAAATTACGAATAGCTTACAATGTAAAATCATGCATCCATAATTTTAAAAAAGTGATAGAATAGAAAGTATATAGTTTTAGGGTAGGTGTCAACATGGGAAAAGTAATGTCCATCGCAAATCAAAAAGGTGGCGTAGGAAAAACAACTTCATCAGTAAATTTAAGTGCTTGTCTTGCGCATCTTGGCAATAAAGTACTGCTTGTAGATGTTGATCCTCAAGGTAATGCAACAAGTGGAACAGGCGTGAATAAAGCAGATGTGAAGAATTGTATTTATAATGTTCTAGTAGAAGATTTACCAGCTGAAGAAGTTTGTATTCCAACAAATGTAGACAACTTAGATATCGTACCTGCTACCATTCAGCTTGCCGGTGCAGAAATTGAACTTGTACCAACAATATCTAGAGAAATACGCTTGAAAAAATCATTAGAGAATTTAACGGAAGTCTATGATTATATTATTATTGATTGTCCTCCTTCCTTAGGGTTATTAACTTTAAATGCGTTAACCGCTTCTGATACGGTGATCATCCCTGTACAATGTGAATATTATGCTTTAGAAGGACTAAGTCAACTACTAAATACCATTCGACTTGTTCAAAAGCATCTTAATAAGACGCTCATGATTGAAGGTGTACTGTTAACGATGCTTGATGCCCGTACAAATCTTGGTTTACAGGTAATTGAAGAAGTGAAGAAATACTTTCAAGATAAGGTGTATCAAACGGTAGTGCCAAGAAATGTAAGGTTAGGGGAAGCACCTAGTCATGGACAACCTATTATTACTTATGATCCAAAATCAAGGGGAGCAGAAGTTTATCTTGAACTAGCAAAGGAAGTGATGGCCAATGGCGAAAGGGTTAGGTAAAGGGATTAACGCTTTCTTTCCAGAAATAGAGGAAGAGAAAGATGATGTTGTTCAGGAAATAGCCATAACAGAATGTCGGCCAAATCCATATCAGCCGCGTAAAACATTTCATGCAGATGCAATTGAAGAATTAAAGGAATCGATATTAGAATATGGTATCATTCAGCCGCTTATTGTAAGAAAGAGTATAAAAGGATATGAAATCGTAGTTGGTGAAAGAAGGTATCGTGCTGGGAAAGAGGCAGGACTTGAAAAAATACCAGTAGTAATTAAAGAATTATCCGATGAAAAAATGATGGAGCTTGCTCTTTTAGAGAATTTGCAAAGGGAAGATTTAACCCCCATTGAGGAAGCTCATGCCTATGCTAATTTAATGAATGAGCTGAAGATTACCCAAGAAGAATTGTCTAAACGTCTCGGTAAGAGCCGCTCCCATATAGCGAATATGGTTCGTTTATTATCATTACCGGAGAAAGTAATCGCCTATATTAATAACGGTGAATTATCCATGGGACATGGGCGAGCATTGCTAGGAATAAAAGATAAAAGCAAATTACAACCTTTAATTCAAAAAATAAGGCGAGAAAAATTAAATGTAAGGCAAGTGGAGCAATTAATTCTTCAACTGAATGATAAACAAGTGAAGAAAAAAGAGAAACCCAAAAAAGATGTTTTTCTTCAAGAAAGAGAATCTTACTTAAGAAATCGTTTAGGGACTGCTGTTTCTATTCAACGAGGGAAACGCAAAGGGAAAATTGAAATAGAGTTTTATAACGATGACGATTTACAGCGGATTATGGACGTACTTGAGTAATAGAAGCTCGCTGTAATCATTCCATTTTTAGGTCGATAAAGCAAAGGTGTTCATCACAAGCTTTTTTGTTACGGCTGCCTATTGCTAGTTTGTCAGTGCTAGTGCTTGCAACTAACTGGATATGATTTGTTTATAAAGACTGACAATCTGTTGTCAGTCTTTTACTATAAATTCACGTAAAACAGACATAATACCACTGTTTCACGTGAAACAAATAGATGTACCAAATAGAAATGATAGCGATTATTTGAACTAGAATTTAGATGATACATAATAGGAGATGGGATAACATGGCACTATACGGTACATTAGTTAATGGTGTTTTAATAATTATTGGTAGTTTATTTGGTTTGTTATTTACAAAGATCCCGGAAAGATATAAAGAAACGGTTATGCAAGGGATTGGACTAGCAGTCATGTTAATTGGAATTCAAATGGCATTATCAACAGAATATATTATTGTTGTCTTATTAAGTTTACTCTCTGGTGCCATTATAGGCGAGTTAATTCATTTGGAATCCGGGTTAAATCGTTTAGGTAACTGGGTTGGTAGTAAATTCACCTCGACAAATTCGACAAATAGTGACTTTAGTGTTTCTCAAGGGTTTGTTACTGCTTCACTTGTGTTTGTGATTGGTGCGATGTCAGTAATTGGAGCATTAGATAGTGGGATTCGTGGTGATCATGAGGTACTAATCACGAAAGGTATTCTTGATGGGTTTGTTGCCCTCGTATTAACAACTACATTAGGCTATGGTGTTATTTTATCGGTAATCCCAGTTGTCGTCTATCAAGGAAGTATTGCTTTACTAGCTACCCAAATTGAAGGAATGCTTCCAGAGTCATTTCTGAATGGTATGATCAATGAATTAACAGCTGTCGGTGGGTTACTTATTCTTGCAATTGGTCTAAACCTACTGAAAATCACGACCATTCGAATCGGTAATCTATTGCCATCTATTGTTATGGTAGGAATAATCTATTATATTTATCAATTATTTTAAAATAGGTATTTGCAATCATTCCTGATTGAAAGACAATTAATTCTCTAGCAGAATGGAAGTCATAAGTATGGCTACAGCAGTTAACATGGGTAAGCAACAATCGCTTACCCTTAAATTTTTCCCTAGTATTGTTCCGATAGTGTTATCATCATTGATTAAATAAGTAAAAAATAATTAACCCGAGTCTATTAAATGGATTCGGGTTTTGTTTAGCTGAAATATTTTCCCCTCTTTAAGGTTATATAATGGTAGGTTTTGATACTTGGATAACGACAGAAGGAGTAGCTTTCCCATAGGTTAAACACTGATCCAATTCATCCAATAAGGAAGAAATTTGTTGGGCCATTGCCATCACTAGGCTAAGTC
Organism: Virgibacillus sp. CM-4; assembly: GCF_000445495.1. Taxonomy (NCBI): domain Bacteria; kingdom Bacillati; phylum Bacillota; class Bacilli; order Caryophanales; family Bacillaceae; genus Virgibacillus; species Virgibacillus sp. CM-4. Next base: position 1,499,152 of record NZ_AUQA01000002.1, on the reverse strand, counting down.
TCGTATTTTGAAGCACAGAATACTCCATGAACCCACTTACATTCACCACCCCAGTAATATGCATATCTCCAATTGCAGGTAATGGTTTATTTAATGCTGCTCCAGGTTTAATTGGCCCTGTACCTGTAATTAGTAAACCCACAGAACTATGTTTGCCTAAACAGGCATCAACAGCAATGATAAATGGATTTGAATGGTGTGTCTCAATATAATCGATATATTCTGTTAAGTTTGTAGCGTGTACAGGCTCTTCTAATGTCCCATATACGGTAATATGCTTTGGTTTTTTTTCAGCCAGTAATGTTCCTGCTAATGGGCCTAACGAGTCACCTGTAGAACGGTCAGTGCCAATGAAAACAACAACATAATCATGCGGTGAATTTGGGAACCAGGATATAATTTTATCACGCATAGAAGGAATAAAATCAGAATCTGTATGGAGCATCCGTAAATTTTCATTTCTTTTCCATAAACTGTTTTTAAAATTCATAGCTTATCCTCCAAAAACATATTGGTATAGTATACGGAATTTTTAACAGATCTATACATTGATTATTAAAAATATTGGAGGAACCGAAATGCTGCGTGGTGGATTAAAATGGATGTTTTTAATTATCGGAACAACAATTGGGGCAGGCTATGCTTCGGGGAGGGAACTTTGGCAATTTTTCGGCCATGAAAGTGGACTAGCTATTGGTTTATTTGCTCTATTTTTCACCATATGTTGTTTGGTCATTATGAGTATAAGCTACCAAAGAAAATCGACCCACTATTTACCTGTCCTTAAAGATATAGTTGGTAGGAGACTTACAGGAATCTATGATGTAATGATATTTATTTACCTGTTTACCACAACCGTTATCATGATTGCTGGTAGTGGGGCAACATCTCAGGCATTTAACTTCTCCTATTGGTGGGGGATCAGTATAATAATTATAGCGCTGGTTGTTTTATTTCTGAAAGGGATTAATGGCTTGTTATCTATTAATCAATTTATCTTGCCACTACTTTTGGTTGGTCTATTATTTGTATTGCTATGGTTTACGATTGATCAGGAATTAAATTTGTTCTCACATTGGGATGAACAACGAAATTGGACAGCAGCGTTTCCGTTTACGGCATTAAATATTCTTCCATTAATTGCTGTATTGGGTGCCATAGGGAATAAGGTACAATCCAAACAAGAAATATGGATTGCCTGTGTCGGAAGTGGCTTAACCTTAGGTGTCATTTCTTTTATTTATAATAATAGTTTAATTCAAATAGCAGATGAGTTATTGCTATATGAAATACCGTTATTTGCGATATTAAAACATTATCCATTTCAGATGCTAGTGTTAATGAGTGTCTTATTATGGTTTGCCATTTTCACGACCGCAGCTTCTGGCATACTGGGAATTGTTACGCGAATTCAAGATTATATTCAGCAACCATTATGGTTGATTGTTTGTGTAACCTTAGTTACAATGATTCCATTAACAGCGCTCGGTTTTTCTACTTTAATTAATTACTTGTACCCGATTTATGGTGTTTTAAATTTATATGTATTAACTAGATTGTTATTATTTCCATTATGGAATAAAATTGAAGATAAAAAGACGTAATGTAAGTATGGCATAAAGGAGGGATCCTCAGTGGAAGGCAATGTACAACAAAATGTAGAAAAAAATGTAGAACAAGGAATTGAGGATATTACAACACTCTGGGATTATCTTACTGGTCCTGAGCTTTGGTGGACGTTAGGGGAAGGTGCTCTTAAAATTCTGATGATCGTCGCGTTAGCATTTGCTATTGTACGTATTACTCGAAAAGTAGTCGATCGATTATTTAGAAGAAGAGAAAATGCCCCCATACGGATTACCGAACGTAGAGAAAACACACTAAAGAAATTAATTAAAAGTGTTGTTGCCTATGTGGTTTATTTCATTGCCATGATCATGATACTAGATAATGTACTCGGATTTAATGTCGGGGCTTTATTAGCCGGTGCTGGAGTAGCGGGCTTGGCTATTGGTTTTGGAGCACAGAATCTAGTACGAGATATTATCTCTGGTTTTTTCATCATTTTTGAAGATCAATTTTCCGTTGGAGATTATGTTGGGGTCTCCGGCATTGAGGGGACGGTTGAAGAAATTGGCCTCCGTACGACAAAAGTGTTGAGTTGGACCGGTGAAATGCACATCTTACCTAATGGCAATGTGACCCAAGTCATTAATTATTCGACACATAATGGACTAGCGATAATTGATGTTAATGTCCCTTATGAAAGCAGTGTGGACGATGCAGAGAAAATTATTAATGATGTGGCTGTAACGCTTCCTGATAAATATGATTTTCTTGTTGGTGTACCGGAAATAATAGGTGTTCAAAATTTAGAAGCTTCTCATTTTGTTATCCGTGTGATTGCTGATACATTACCTGGATTCCAATGGGCTGCAGAGCGAAATATTAGAAGAGATATACAAGATAAATTGTATAGAGAAGGTATCGAAATTCCTGCACCACGAATTGTTATGTATACAGGGAAAGAGAAGGAAAACGTCGTAAAGGATAGACAAACGGAAGGCTCAACGTCAAATCATCTACAAAAAGGATATCCGGAAACAGATTCAAGTCAAGGAGAACAAGCACCTCAACGGGATCAATAGATGTGGGGATATATACGATCTAGGATCAGAAAAGGAGAAGGAATACCATGGAAGATAAAGAATTTGCCCTAAATGATGTCGTACAGATGAAGAAGCAACATCCCTGTGGAGAAAATCGCTGGAAAATTATACGTATGGGGATGGATATTCGGATCAAATGTCTTGGCTGTGATCATAGTGTATTAATACCAAGAAGGCAATTCACCAAAAAACTAAAAAAAGTTATCGAAAAAGCAGAAAAAGGATAAGTAGTTAAAATAGACTATTTATCCATAAAAATGTTACTATAGCATTATAGAGAAAGAAAACTTATAAGATAATAGGGTGAAAAGCAAAAATAGGCATCATTTTATGCCTATTTTTGTTTTTTGCTAGCTTGTCATTTTAGAGGCAAATATCTATAATTAGGATGACAAACGCGTTCATATGAATGGAAATCCTTAAGGAGTGAATCTTGAATGTCATTAACAGCAGGAATTGTTGGTCTTCCTAATGTTGGAAAATCTACATTATTTAATGCTATTACCCAGGCTGGAGCGGAGGCTGCGAATTATCCTTTCGCTACCATTGATCCTAATGTTGGAATAGTGGAAGTACCAGACAATCGCTTGAATAAACTAACCGATTTAGTACAGCCCAAGAAGACAGTACCAACAACGTTTGAATTTACCGATATTGCAGGTATTGTAAAAGGAGCAAGTAAAGGCGAAGGATTAGGAAATCAATTTCTATCACATATTCGACAAGTAGATGCTATCTGTCAGGTAGTACGCTGTTTTGAAGACGATAATATTACACATGTATCTGGCAGAATTAACCCGATAGATGATATTGAGGTGATTAATCTAGAGCTAATTCTTGCCGATTTGGAAACAGTTACGAAGCGAATGCAAAGGGTAGAGAAATTAGCTAGACAAAAAGATAAAGCGGCGGTAGCCGAATATGATGTTCTATCGAAATTAAAAACCGGATTAGAAGATGAACAGCCAGCAAGAGCTACAGACTTTACCGAAGAACAACAGAAGATTGTAAAAGGACTACATCTGTTAACAAGCAAGCCAACACTTTACGTAGCAAATGTAAGTGAAGCGGAAATTACAGACCCTGACTCAAATGAAAACGTACAGAAGGTAAAAGCATATGCTGCTAAAGAAAATGCCCAAGTAATCGTTGTTTGTGCAAAGATAGAAGAAGAAATTGCAGAGTTGGATCAAGAAGAAAAAGAATTGTTTTTAGAAGATCTGGGGATAGCCGAATCTGGATTAGACAAGCTTATTAAAGCTGCTTATTCCTTGTTAGGATTAGCAACATATTTTACAGCCGGAGAACAAGAAGTCCGTGCTTGGACATTCCGTAAAGGAATTAAAGCACCACAGGCTGCAGGGATCATTCATACAGATTTTGAGCGAGGATTTATCCGAGCTGAGACCGTTTCTTATGATGATTTGATAGCAGCTGGAACGATGAACCAAGCAAAGGAAAATGGAAGAGTAAGATTAGAAGGAAAAGAATATATTGTGAAAGATGGCGACGTTATTCATTTTCGTTTTAATGTGTAACAGATTAGTAACGACGTAAATCGGATCTCTCGAAGACTTGTTAATTATAAAATGATTTGGTATAATACACTATTGTGAGTAATTAAAATTTGAATTACTCCTTGCTCCTGTTGCGATATGCAATGTTGTGTATCAATAAATAGGGGCCGTTAAGTCCAAAAGGAGGTGTAACGGATGAGAAAATACGAAATCATGTACATCATCCGCCCAGACATGGAAGAGGAAGCTCAAACAGCTTTGATTGAGCGTTTCAATGGAGTCCTTACTAATAATGGCGCGGAGATTGAAAAAGTTGATGAAAAAGGCAAGAAGCGTCTTGCTTATGAAATCAATGACTATCGTGATGGATATTATGTAGTCATTAACTTTAGTGCAGATGAGCAAGCAATTAATGAGTTTGATCGTCTAGCTAAGTTCTCTGATGATATTATTCGTCATATCGCAGTTCGAGAAGATGATCAATAAATAAGGAGTGGTTCTGATGTTAAATCGTGTCGTACTAGTCGGCAGGTTAACGAAGGATCCTGATTTACGGTATACACCAAGCGGGGTTGCTGTAGCTAATTTTACACTTGCAGTGAACCGTCCTTTTTCAAATCAGCAAGGTAATCGTGAAGCTGACTTCATTAACTGCGTTGTGTGGCGGAGACCAGCTGAGAACCTAGCAAATTATATGAAAAAAGGAAGTATGGTTGGTGTTGACGGTCGTGTACAAACACGTCGATTCGAGGGTCAGGATGGAAAGACTGTATTTGTTACAGAAATTGTTGCTGATAGTGTACAATTCCTGGAAACAAAAGGTTCTTCTCAAGGAGGACAAGATTCATCAGGATTCCAACCAAACAGAGACCAAAACCAGAACCAGTTTGAACCTAATCGCAATCAAGACGATCCATTTAAGAATAATGGAGAACCTATCGATATATCAGATGATGATTTACCATTTTAAAGAGCATTCTATGAAGAATAGGAGGGTTAACTATGGCAGCTCGTCGCGGTCGTGCAAAGCGTCGTAAGGTGTGTTACTTCACAGCGAACGGAATTACACACATTGACTATAAAGATGTTGATTTGCTAAAACGTTTCATTTCTGAACGTGGTAAAATTTTACCTCGTCGTGTTACTGGAACTTCAGCAAAATACCAACGTAAACTTACAAGAGCAATCAAACGTTCTCGTACAATGGCATTATTGCCTTACGTTGCAGATTAATAATATCTATAAAAGGGAAGCATCTTCATGAGATGCTTCCTTTTTTGGTTAACGGAGTTGCTGAGGCAGTGCCTGTGAAAGCGCCATAACTTCTAATTGCGTTTGAAAGAATGTTGAATTTGCTTAAGCGTACCCAACTTCATTAGCTTGCCTGTTTGGCTATTTATAACAAACGAAAACCAAGCTCATGCTGGGCTTGGTTTTCGTGGTTAGAATGGTTATTTTCTGTTATTGATGTTAATAAACTGATAAGACTCAAAAATCTCAGTTGCTTCTTCTGTGTTTAGAAAATCAATAAACGATTCTGCATCGTGGCGATTGGTACTATACGATGTCACACCTGCTGGATAAACAATTGGTGTATGCAGCTTTTTATTTATTTCTGTTAGCACATTTATTTGCTTGGAGCTAGCAGCATCAGAAGCGTAGACAACGCCTACATTACTTTTACCTGTTTCTACATACTGAAGTGCCTGACGAACATCATTTGTATAAACGAGTTTATTCTCTATTTGATCCCATACTCCTTGAGATTGTAGAGCTTCTTTTGCATACGTACCTGATGGAACGGTTATTGGATCGCCAACAGCTATACTACTCACAGAGGTATCTAAGAGGCTATGAATCGTAGGTAAAGAAAGACTTGATTCTTTATTACTAATGATAACGAGTTTATTACCAATAAAATTAGAACGCGATTCTTTAACAATAACATCTTCTTCTTCTAATACATTCATCCACTCTTGATTAGAAGATAAAAATAAATCAACTGGTGCTCCTTGTTGTATCTGCTGAGATAACTTTCCGGACCCTCCGTAGTTTACATCAACCGTAATGTAAGGATGACTCGCTTCAAAGGCAGAGATAATCTCTGGTAGTACATCCGTTAAGCTAGCGTCTGCAGATACTAATATTCTATTTTCTTCTGTTGATTCTTGAAAAGGTTCCTCTTGCTCAAACATGGCACATCCAGTTAATGAGAGTAAGGCAACCAGAAGAAGAATAAGATGCTTCATATAACCCCACCTTGCAGTTGTTGTAAATCATTATTTGGTACTCCGGCGTTTGGGATAAACGGAAATAATGATGATTAATAAAATAATGGAATATCCAGCAATCGCCCATAAATATGTATCACTAATTGAGAAAAATAAGGCTATTATCGTATACAAGATAAATGGAATCGTTGTGGTAAAAGCTGTCATTTTCCATAGTATCGAAAATTTAAGCTTCCTCCCCATTAGTTTTGCCAAACCTGTTGCAATATAAGCAATAATAGAAATTAAAATCAATACGATAATGGTCAGAGGCAAATAATAAAAAATGAAAAAGTAAATAATAATAAACAAGATACTCAGATCGGCGCTTAGCCCGCTATCTGTTGTAAATCGATCAATCAGCGACGGAATAGAAACAAGCATCAAGAGAATAAACATGTAAATAATTGTTATATCCATACCAACTCGATTAAGCTGAAAGATTGCCTTTTTTCTAGGTAATTTGATAGTATGTATAAATGCATTTAGAAATACCATGATTGTCCATCCTTATTTCTTATTTCAATTACTATTATAAGGCAAACAAGCAATAATTGCCTTTCTCGGACTTGAAAAAACAGTGACAATTCATATAACCTATTCATTTGTAATTACAATATATGACAAAACAGGGCATACGTAATAAATAATTCCCCTATATTTCGAGGTAAGCGAATAAATTATTACCCGGGAAATATTTTTTCTACCCTTTTCGACAACTATTTACGCTAAAAACATGTTATCATATTATAATGATATAGTATCAACCTAAGTAAGATGGGGTGCAAAATGAATCAATCAAAACAACTAACCGATGGTGCGTTATTAACAGCTGTATTTATTGGAATATTGCTTGTTAGCATGTTTATTCCGATTTTAGCTATGGTATCGATCTTTTTATTGCCAATTCCATTTATTTTATATACATCGAGACATGATTGGAAACCGGCATTACTAATGTTAACAGCAGCTTTGCTAATAACAATTTTACTAACAACGATTTACACGTTACCACTAACGATTGTTGCTGGCCTTGGTGGAATTTTAATTGGGGGTGCTATTTATAGAAAGCTAACTGCTTATGAAACATGGGCAAGGGGCACCTTTGGTTTTATTATAGGACTGCTATTTGCGTTTGTATTTACACAATTTGTGTTCGATGTAAATATCCTTCAACAATTTAAACAGATGACAACAGAATCCATGGAAATGTCATCTGGGGTTATTGAGCAATTTGCTACAGATGAACAAACAGAGGAATTAAAAGCAACGATGGAAGAGACGATGAATAGTTTAGTTGATCTTTTTCCATTTTTCCTAGCTGCATCAGCAATTTTATTTGCTTTTGTTAGTCAATGGGTGAGCTATAAAGTAATCAACCGATTAGATAGAAAGAATTTACATTTTCCACCGTTTCGAGATTTGCGTTTTCCAGTAGCAATTATTTTTGTTTATGTAATTGCACTATTGTTCGCATATATTTTTACAGATCCAGATAGTATGCTATATATGGCGACTCAGAATTTATTAGTAATCACACAAATGCTTGTGACGATTCAAGGGTTTTCATTCCTGTTTTTCTATACGCATCATAAAAATATGACAAAAGCGTTTCCGGTTATATGTACAATATTAGCACTGTTTATCCCTATCCTACTTTTTATTGTACGCTTTATCGGGATTATCGATTTAGGATTTGAATTAAGAGATCGGTTAGCGAAGAAGAAATAAACGGTAATGAAAATAAAAGGTATTGCACAGTAGGAGCTGAATGTGATGTCAGATAAACAAAATAAGCCAACATTGAGAAATCATGTATGGATTATCTATCTCCTTTCCATTATTCTACTTGGAGTTATTTGGTATTTCCAGTGGATGTTGGGGCTAATCATGACTGTGCTATTAGCTGTTTCGCTTTACTATAGTATACGATCAGAACAAACGCTTCAAGACGAAGCGGAGCAGTATATAACAACGTTATCTCACAGGATTAAAAAGGTAGGAGAAGAAGCATTATTGGAGATGCCGTTTGGTATCATTCTATTTAGTGAGGATTATAAAATAGAATGGGCAAACCCATATATGAATCGATTTGAAAAGGATAGCTTAGTTGGAAATTCACTTCATACGTTATCAGAGGATTTAATTCCAAAGATAAAAGAGAATAAAGATGATATTTGGTTTCAATTACAAGGTTATATGTTTCAAACCACGGTAAAAAAACAAGAACGGCTACTATACTTATTTGATCGCACCGAGCAAGCGGAATTACAGAACCTCTATCATAATGAACAAACCGTGATTTCGTTTATTTTTTTAGATAACTATGAGGAAATCACACAAAACATGGATGATACGAATAAGAGCCATCTAAACTCACAAGTAACTTCCGTGTTAAATAAATGGGCTAATCACTATGGCCTCTATTTAAAACGAACATCCCAAGAGCGGTTTATTGCGGTCGGTTCAAAAGAAATTTTAGCGAGCTTGGAAAAGGCCAAATTTGAAATCTTAGATGAGGTACGTGAGTTAAGCGGCGAACGCAATACTCCTGTAACACTAAGTATTGGTGTTGGAGTAGGCAATGTGGATATACCAACATTAGGAGAATTAGCACAATCTAGTCTTGATTTAGCTCTCGGCCGAGGCGGTGACCAAGTAGCGATCAAGGATGAATCAGGCAAGGTTCGTTTCTATGGAGGGAAAACAAACCCAATGGAGAAGCGGACCCGTGTGAGAGCTAGAGTTATTTCTCATGCCTTAAAAGAGTTGATACGAGCAAGTGATAATGTAATTATTATGGGGCATAAAGCACCGGATATGGATGCATTAGGTGCAGCAATTGGCATATTAAATATAGCTCTTGCAAATGATGTGGAAGGCTATATTGTATTTGATCCAGAGGATGTTGACACAGGTGTGTATCGCCTTGTGAAAGCAATTCAGGATGACGAAAAACTTTGGCAGTATTTTATTGACCCTGACGAGGCAGACGCTGTTATCGGTAGTCGAAGTTTAATTGTAGTGGTTGATACCCATCGCCCTTCCATGGTTGCAAGTGAATCATTGCTGCAGAAATCGGATTATAAAGTCGTTATTGATCATCATCGTCGAGGGGAAGAGTTTATTAAAACTCCAACACTCGTATATATGGAGCCATATGCATCTTCGACAGCAGAATTAGTAACCGAACTATTGGAATACCAACCGAAAAAATTAAAGCTAAGAATGTTGGAAGCGACCGCATTGCTTGCTGGTATCATTGTGGATACAAAAAGTTTTACGTTAAGAACGGGATCTAGAACGTTTGACGCAGCTTCCTATCTACGTGCAAAAGGTGCGGATACAGTGCTGGTACAAGAGTTCATGAAGGAAGACATTGATGTGTATGTTGAACGAAGTAAATTAATTGAACGGGCAGATATATTCAGAGATGAGATCGCTATATCTAAAGCAGAAGAAGGACAGGTTCATGGGCCGGTATTAATCGCACAGGCTGCAGATATATTACTCACGATGAGCGGCATTAGCGCTTCTTTTGTTATTTCCGAGCGGAAAGATGGAAGAGTTGGCATTAGTGCCAGGTCATTAGGAGATGTTAACGTACAAATTATAATGGAAAAGATGGACGGTGGTGGGCATTTAACCAATGCTGCTACTCAAATTAAAGATACCACCATTGATGAGGCAGAAAACCTATTAAAAGAAATTATAGATGAATATTATGAGGGGAGCGAATCCGAATGAAAGTAATATTTCTTAAAGATGTAAAAGGCAAAGGCAAAAAAGGTGAAGTGAAAAATGTTTCTGATGGGTACGCCCGTAACTATCTATTAAAATATAATTTAGCTGAAGAAGCAACATCGGGGAATCTTAAAGCATTAGATGCAAAGAAAAAGAAACAAGAACAATTAGAACAAGAAGAAAAAGAAGAAGCGATTCAATTAAAAGATAAATTGGCTAATTTAACAGTTGAATTAACTGCTAAATCCGGGGATAGTGGACGTTTATTTGGTTCGATTACAAGTAAACAGATTTCAGAAACGCTGAAAAAGGCTCACGGTTACCAGATTGATAAACGTAAAATTGAACTGGATTCACCTATTCGCTCGTTAGGCTATACAACGGTACCAGTGAAGCTACATCCAGAAGTTTCCGGTTCAATAAAAGTACATGTATCGGAAAAATAATCAAGGTTCTTTAAAATCATGATGCTGATGCGCCTTCCTTCTTAAAAGGTAAAAAGGATAGTTTCGAACAGGTAGGTTTTAGTTCTTTAGCTTGCTCACAGCCTCCGTACAAAAGTAAAGGTTACTCGCACTATGCGTTTCGGGAGAATGTACTGGAGCAAGGTTATTCCTGGAATACTAGAATCGCTGTTTAGTGTCCAGGGCGCATTTATTTTGATTTAACCTAGGTTAATTGGCAGGAATACTCCCACTTGAAGAGGAGATGATTTGTCCGAGAAGCCTAATTGAAGATTTACTTTATCTCCTAAGAAAGGGGACAGACCCAATGAGCGAGTCATGGAATGATCGTACACCACCACATAATATTGAAGCGGAGCAGTCGATTATCGGGGCTGTTTTTATTGATCCAGATGCCTTTTCCGCTGCATCGGAAATCTTGGTACCAGAGGATTTCTATCGTGCTAGTCATCAGCGTATTTTTGCATGCATGATGGCTCTTTCTGATCGAGGCGAACCAATTGATGTGGTTACTGTTACTTCTTATTTGTATAACGCTCAACAATTGGACGAAGCCGGTGGGGTTCAATACTTATCTGAGGTTGCTGATAGTGTACCGACAGCGGCAAATATCGGTTATTATTGCCGAATTGTTGAAGAGAAAGCATTGTTAAGGCGATTAATACGATCTGCAACGGATATTGTTACGTCTAGTTTTGAACGTCAGGATGAAGTAGAAGAAATTGTTAATGAAGCTGAAAAAAGCATTCTTGATGTGTCTGGGAGGAAGAATTCAGGTGCATTTAAAGCAATTAAAGATGTTTTAATAGATGTTTATGACAATATAGAACAATTACATCATCAAACTGGTGATGTCACAGGGATACCGACTGGATTTCGTGATTTAGACCGTATTACCTCCGGCTTTCAGCGAAATGATCTCATTATTGTCGCTGCACGTCCATCTGTAGGTAAAACCGCATTTGCACTGAATATTGCCCAGAATGTAGCTGTTAATACCGATGAGAATGTTGCCATCTTTAGTTTAGAGATGGGTGCCGATCAATTGGTGCAGCGTATGTTATGTGCGGAAGGGAATATAGATGCCCAACGATTACGAAATGGTCAGCTCCAGGCGGATGATTGGAGTAAGTTGACGATGGCTATGGGGAGTTTATCAAATGCGGGTATCTATATAGACGATACGCCGGGAATTCGTGTAGCAGACATACGCTCGAAATGTCGTCGTTTGAAACAAGAGCATGGACTTGGCATGATTTTGATTGATTATTTACAACTTATCCAAGGCAGTGCAAATTCAAAAGAAAACAGACAGCAAGAAGTTTCTGAGATTTCCAGAGCATTAAAAGGATTAGCGAGAGAATTAAATGTGCCTTTAATTGCATTATCTCAGCTATCCCGTGGTGTTGAATCTCGTCAGGATAAACGCCCGATGATGTCAGATTTACGTGAATCGGGAAGTATTGAGCAGGATGCTGATATAGTAGGATTTTTATATCGAGATGACTATTATGATTCCGAATCCGAAAAACAAAATATTATCGAAATAATTATTTCGAAGCAGCGGAATGGTCCCGTTGGTAATGTAGAATTGGCATTTGTGAAAGAGTATAATAAGTTTGTGGACTTAGACCACCGTTATCAAGAAAGTGATATACCACCAGTTTCCGTATAAAACAGCTCCAAGAGGGGCTGTTTTTTGTTTATTGAATTTATACGAACGATATATTTGTATTTTAATGTAATGTTCGTATTTCACATTGACGATTAGGAGTATTACTGATAAAATTACTTTTGTGATTAATTAAAGACATACAATATTGATAAATATAGTGGAGGTGCACCATGTCCTCAGTAGTAGTTGTTGGAACGCAGTGGGGCGATGAAGGCAAAGGGAAGATTACTGATTTCTTATCGCAAAATGCCGAGGTAGTAGCTCGTTACCAAGGTGGTAACAATGCTGGACACACGATTAAATTTGACGATGTCACATACAAGTTGCATTTGATCCCATCTGGCATATTTTTTGATGAAAAGACATGTGTATTAGGGAATGGGATGGTTATTGATCCAAAGGCGTTTATGGATGAGATTGCCTATTTACATGAACGCAATATTTCAACGGATAACTTAAGGATCAGTAACCGTGCTCATATTATCTTACCTTACCACCTTAAATTAGATGTTTTGCAGGAAGAAGCAAAAGGCGAAAATAAGATTGGTACAACGAAAAAAGGTATTGGACCAGCTTATATGGATAAAGCAGCACGTTGTGGCATTCGTATCGCTGATTTAATGGATAAGGAAGTTTTTCGTGCGAAGCTTGAACAAAACCTATTAGAAAAAAATCGTCTATTCGAAAAGGTCTATGAAGTAGCGCCTATGCAAGTAGAAGAAATTCTCGAAGAATATTATGCGTATGGGCAGCAAATGGCAAAATACGTCTGCGATACTTCCGTCGTGTTAAATGATGCGTTGGATGAAGGACGTCGTGTCCTATTTGAAGGTGCACAAGGTGTTATGCTAGATATTGACCAAGGTACCTATCCATTCGTTACTTCCTCTAACCCGATTGCTGGAGGGGTTACGATCGGTTCTGGTGTGGGACCAACCAAGATTGACCATGTGGTAGGCGTTTCTAAAGCATATACAACTCGTGTAGGCGATGGTCCTTTTCCTACGGAGTTACATGATGAAATTGGAGAACAAATTCGTGAGGTTGGACGGGAATATGGAACGACTACAGGTCGGGCCCGTCGTGTTGGCTGGTTTGATAGTGTCGTTGTCCGCCATGCGCGTCGTGTAAGTGGTATTACCGATTTATCATTAAATTCGATAGATGTTTTAACTGGAATCGAAACGGTTAAAATCTGTGTAGCGTATCGGTATAAAGGGGAAATCATTCATGAGTTCCCAGCTAGCTTAGCTGCACTTGCTGAATGTGAACCTGTTTATGAAGAAATGCCAGGCTGGACAGAAGATATAACGAACGCCAAAAGTCTGCATGAACTTCCAGAAAATGCCCGTCATTATTTGGAGCGGATTTCACAGCTTACGGAGATTCCTTTATCCATTTTCTCTGTTGGCCCAGATCGTGCACAAACCAATATTGTTCGAAGCGTATACAGCTAGAAAAAGTCCACCCATTGTGGTGCCCTCAGCTTGTAGTGAAACCTCGTGTTTCTCTACAAGCTTTTTTATCTGGATGTTCGCGAATGGACGTTAGAGCTTCCCATCATAAAAGGAGACTCCTCTATAACTAGCTAACCCTAGAAATGCGTAACAGCTTGGGGCTGATACATTGCTTATCCAGGTTATCTGGAAATATCTCCCTTAACTATTGGTTTCATCCAATATTCGCCAATAAATTTCCTAATTATACTAAGAAATTGACTGTAGATATACATTTTCTTTACAATTCTGTTATTTCTATTTCTGAGTCTATTATCCTATGTTAGATTAATAGAAGCTAAATGGACAGAAAGAGATGTAAGGAGGAGCAACGGGAAGTGGGTATAGGCAAAGATAAGAAAAAAAATAATAAAAAAGCTTCAACGGGCTTTCATATAAAAGTACTAACTGGATTTATTCTAGCAACTATCTTTACGGTTACGACGGTGTATGCAGCTGAAGACTTAGATACAGTCTATCATGTTTACATAGATGGCGAACATATTGGAAAAGTAGCTAATGAAAAAGTAGTTGATGACGCAATTGATCAAAAAACGGCAAAAGCCAAAACCGATAACCACACATCATTGCAACCAAAGCAAAAGATTTCTGTTATATCCGAAAAGGTATTTAACCCAACATTTGATCATGAGCGTGTGCTACATTCCATTAAGGCAAATGTCACGATAATCGCTGATGCTGTTGAACTCAACATTGGAGGGGAATCGGTAGGATATTATACGGATCGAGAAACAGCAGAACAGGTTGTCCGCAACTATGTCACAACCTTTGTAGATGAAAAAAACCTACAGGCATTAGCTTCTAAAGAGGAGGATAATCTCGAATCAAGCAACAGAGGTGATAAGCAAGTAACAGATGTAACGATTTCTGAGGACATTGATTACAAAGAAAAGCAAGTCACACCTGATCGTCTTTCTACACTTGAGCAAGGGATTGAAAGATTGCGTAAAGGAATGACGGAAGAAAAGGTGCATAAAGTTAATAAAGGGGAAGCATTAAGTGAAATTGCAGAAAACTATAATCTTTCGAACAAGAAATTAATGGATTTAAATGCATCCCTTGAGGAAAAAAGCGTATTAAAAATCGATCAGGAAATAACAGTAAATGAACAAAAACCAATTGCTGAAGTCATTGTGACGGAAACGCAGCTACAAGAAGAAAAAGTAGAGTATGAAACAGACATCATTACGTCTGGTGAATTGTATAAAGGGGAAGAAAAAACCAAACAAGAAGGTAAAGATGGTGAAAAAGAAGTACTTTACGAAACGGAAACTCGTAATGGAAATCAGGTGAATAAAGAAGTATTGAATGAAACCACTACGGAAGAACCCCAAAAAGAAATTATTATAAAAGGTACAAAAGAACTTCCATCTCGCGGTACTGGCGAGTTAGAATGGCCAGCGGTAGGTGGTCAAATAACGAGCCATATGGGAGAACGATGGGGAAAAATGCATAAAGGTATTGATATTGCAGGTACTAGCGATCGTACAATCAAGGCAGCTGATAATGGAACAGTGGTTTCTGCCGGATTTGATGATGGTGGCTATGGAAACAAGGTGATCATCAATCACAATAACGGAATGAAAACCATTTACGCTCACTTGTCCTCATTGAGCGTTAACAAAGGAGATACGATTGAAAAAGGAAGTAAAATAGGGGTAATGGGTTCTACGGGGAATTCCACAGGCGTTCACCTCCATTTTGAAGTATATAAAGACGACCAGCGTGAAAACCCGATAGATTATGTTCAGAATTAAAAGCAAAAGAAGACTGGTTAAGAGCAGTGACTCTTGAATCAGTCTTTTTTCTAGTATAGAATGGAAAGTGATTTAAAAATCACAAAAAAACGACGAAGTGTTTTATTTCTACTTTATAATACTTTCCTTTCTACGATCTACGTAATAAAACCTCTCATTGCTTTCGAACTTATATAACGTTATAGTATAAGCAGTTAAACATTGTTATCCACCAAAAGACATTTAAACGAAAATAAGATAAAATATAAACAGTATGGTAAAAAAGAAGGATGTGGCATAAATGAGTCAAAAAATACTAGTAGTAGACGATGAACAGCCAATTGCAGATATAGTAAAGTTTAATCTTGAAAAAGAAGGTTACGAAGTAGTTGTAGCTTATGATGGCGATGAAGCTATAGAGCTAGCAGGATCAGAAAACCCAGATTTAGTGGTATTAGATATTATGTTACCAAATAAAGATGGGAATGAAGTTTGTCGGGAAATACGAAAGACCCAAACGATGCCAATTATTATGTTGACAGCAAAAGATTCCGAAATTGATAAAGTGCTTGGCTTGGAACTAGGTGCTGATGATTATGTTACCAAACCATTTAGTAATCGTGAACTAATTGCACGAGTTAAAGCAAACTTACGGAGACAGCAGGTAGTACCGGAAGATGCAACAAAAGCATCGAAGGACATTGTCATAGGATCCTTAGTCATCCATCCAGATGCATATGTAGTGTCACGTGATGGCGAACAAATTGAATTAACTCATCGTGAATTTGAGTTATTACATTACCTTGCACGTCATATGGGACAAGTTATGACACGTGAACATTTACTAGAAACAGTATGGGGTTATGATTATTTTGGAGATGTTCGTACCGTTGATGTAACGGTAAGGAGATTACGTGAAAAAATAGAAGAGAATCCGAGTAATCCAATGTGGATTGTAACACGTCGCGGTGTCGGATATTATTTACGAAACCCAGATCAGGAGTAGGTTTATGAAAAAAGTCGGTTTTTTCCGCTCAATCCAGCTTAAATTCATTATTATTTATATTCTTCTCTTGCTGATAGCTATTCAGGTTATCGGCTCCTTTTTTACATCGGAGCTAGAAGACAATTTAATGTCTAGTTTTGAAAGTTCGATATACGATCGGGTTGAATTATTAAGTAGTAATGTTGAGCAGGCATTTGAACGGCAGAGAGATGCAGACGATCCGAATGTACCTACCAAGGAAGAAGAGATTAAAAGCATTGTATCAGGTATTGATCCATCTGATATCACCAGTCTGCAAGTAATAGATAACCAGAGTAGAGTTATCGCTTCCAATGGGTTAAATGCAGATGATGAAGTCAACAGGAAAATAAACGATAAACATATACAGAGTGCACTTATGAATAATTCCCAAAGCAGCGGGCGGCATTTAATAGATAGTGATCGCTACTTTGTACTTGCACAGCCAATTTTGGATGATGATGATGAAAATATTATCTTAGGTGTTATTTATTTGCGCGCATCATTAGAGCCGGTCTATGATCAATTAAATGATATTAATGAAATTTTTCTGCAAGGATCGATTTTAGCGATAACTGTTTCAGCAATCATTGGTATTCTAGTGGCCCGCACTATCACAAAGCCAATTATAGAAATGCGCAGACAAGCGCAAAAAATGGCAACAGGTGACTTTACTCAGAAAGTAAATGTGTATGGAAGAGACGAAATAGGTCATTTATCGGAAACATTTAATGACTTGAATAACCAATTGAAGCATTCCTATGCGACAATTGAAGAAGAACGGAGAAAACTAAGTTCCGTATTATCAAATATGTCAGATGGGGTAATTGCCACAGATAATGGTGGAGCGGTTACGTTAATTAATGATGCTGCAGGCCGTCTAATTGGCTATAATCCAGATGATATTATTGGCGAGTTTTTGCTGGATTTATTACAACTAGAGGAAAAAGTAGTCGATATTGCTGAGCTGCAAGAGAGTGGATCGATGATTATTGATTTTAGTGATGATGAACAGGAATCTATTATTCGCGCCAATTTCTCCACTGTATTTGATGATGAAGATGAGGTCACTGGTTTTATTACGGTGATAAGTGACGTAACTGAGCAGGAGAAGGTGGAAGCAGAGCGTCGAGAATTTGTATCCAATGTCTCACATGAATTACGCACACCATTAACAACCATGAAGAGTTATATTGAAGCATTAAATGATGGGGCTTGGGAAGATAAAGAAATCGCACCGAAATTCTTGGCTGTGGCTCAAAATGAAACCGAGCGAATGATTCGGATGGTGAACGATCTGTTACAACTTTCTAAGATGGATGCCCAAGAGTATCCGTTACAGAAAGAGCGTACAGACTTTATAAGCTATTATCATCATATTATTGATCGTTTTGAAATGCATACACCAAAAGGAATTCACTTGCAGCGCGAATTGCCAAAAGGAAATTATAACGTATGGATGGATAAAGATAAAATGACACAAGTACTCGATAATATCATATCGAATGCGATCAAATACTCCCCTGAAGGTGGAACGATTAAACTAGGTGTAGAACATAAACGGCATCATTTATTAATTAGTATTCAAGATCAAGGTATGGGCATCGCATATGATAAAGTGGACAAGATTTTTGAACGGTTTTATCGAGCAGATAAAGCAAGAACTAGAAAACTGGGTGGTACTGGACTTGGCTTGGCGATTGCGAAAGAGCTCGTAGAAGCTCATCATGGTCAAATCTGGGCGAAAAGCAAAGAAGGTAAAGGGACAACGATCTACTTTACACTTCCGCTGATGAATCAGAAGCGGAGAGGTGCATAATGAAACTAGAGACGTTTAAATCATTTTTATTAGTCGTATTAATCGGCCTTAGTCTATTGCTTACCTTTGGGATATGGAACTATAAAACCGAATATGAGCAATATGATCAACAACAGTTATCGAGGGAAGTGGATGTTGGTGGCAGCGAGGTGACGAAGAATCAGATCATTGAGCCAAAATCAATTATCTTTCATGCAGGTGAACAGCATTTAGGGTATGAGAACCCAAGAGAAAATGCTAATTTCTTTCAGGAAATGCAGTCATGGACATTTACCGATTTAACCTTAACTGATGGGGAAAGTCCAGAGGGTTATGATGTAGAGTTGACTTTACCAGATGCCTTACCAATTCGAATCATTAATGATCCATTGTTTTCTTTTACCAACCAAGTAGAAATCACGGATAACTGGTCGTTTGATAAGATTTATTTAACGCTTAATCCGGATAACTCAACGATTACCATCCAATTCTTATCTGTCGATGAAAGAAATCAAGCAACCGCTCAATTAACTAATTCCATTGTTTATGATCAAATTACGGAATTATTGGCATCACGACAAGGCTTGACGGAATACGTGGAATTTGAAGGCGGAGCCCAGCCGATCTATGTACGAAGTAATACAGATAATGTCACGCGACGTACGATTGCTGTCTCTCATATATCACCAGATGAATTCGTAAGAGAATTATTCCCAGATGAGCAGGTGGTCAACCCTCAAAATACACCAAATTTAAATTTGGGAAAATATTATAATGATGGGACAAGAGAGATTAGTATAAGTCCAAACGAGAGATTAATGAATTTCTATAATCCAAATGCTTCGGATATAGGTATAACCAGCATAGGAGCACTCACATTATTACAGAATAGCATTGATGAGGTTAACAGTCATAAAGGATGGACGGGCCAATTGCTATCAGAGATTAATTCGGCATCTAATGAAATTACATTTCGATTGCATTACGCTGGATTGCCTGTCTATAGCCCAAATGATTATTCGATTATGAAGTTACAATTCCAAGGTCAGGATTTAATACGCTATAACCGTGGTCTGTTGCGATTGGATAATGAAATACAAAATGATAAATCTACATCTTTACCATCAGGAGAAGAAGTTATCTATCATCTCAAAAATGAAACAAATGATATTAATATCGAAAACGTAGAAGATATTCAGCTTGGATATGACTTATATTATCAGGATGATCGTACGGTAATCCTCGAGCCTGAATGGTTTATGGAAATTAATGGAGCATGGCAGCAGATTCAATTTGAAGATGTGCCGAATGCTCAACAGGAGGAGGCGTAAGGTATGCAGTGGAATCAAATTAAGACCTTATTTATCTTATGCTTTATCGTCCTTAATATTTATTTATTTGTTCAATTCCTAGAAAAACAGGATCGAACGAGTTATGAAACGTATGATAGTACGGAAACAACAATTGAAGATCAATTGGAGCAAGAAAACATCAAAATTAGTGCTGACCTAGATGTGCTGCAAAAAGATTCGATCATCAATGTCGCTCCAAAAGAGTTTACAGAGAAAGAGGCAGAACAAATCGAAGGATTAAAAAACCAGGATGCTCAAATTATTGATAATAATCTCATTGTCTCCCATTTCGAGGAACCTGTGCCAATACCGGAGAATGCAAGTGAAGGCAGCATTGCGCAACAGGTTAAAAGCTATACTGCATTTACCGATGAATTTACTTATTGGGGTTGGGATCAACAAAGCAATGTATTAATTTTCTTTCAGACAAAAAACGATCGACCTATTTACTATAATCGCTTTGGTTCCTTACTCGTGTACTTAAACGAAGACAATGAAATGGTCTATTACACACAGGCAACGCTAGGAAAGGACGAGGAGCTTGGTGGTGCCAAAAACCTTTCTAAGCCAATAAGTGCTATTAGTACGTTGTTCAGGGATAATCAGATTGTACAGGGGGATGAGGTTACTTTCATTGAAAACGGCTATTATACCCGTATCGAGTCGGATACAGGGACACAAGTGTTTGCACCGAACTATCGAATTACCGTAAATGATGAGAAAAACTTCTTTGTAAATGCAATGGAGCTTTTCGTATCTACCGATAGTGATACGAAATTTATTTCCGAGACGATTAGCAAAAATTTGAGTTTATATAAGCGGATGAATGATGACGTGGAATGGAAAGATGCGTTTGTTAAGTATGTGGATAATTTAGTAGTAGAAGAAAGTATAAAGACAAAACGGAGTGAAGGGGAATGACGTTACGGTTTAGCGTATTGGCTTCTGGCAGTACGGGGAATGCATTTTATATCGAATCAGAGCAGGAACGATTATTAGTGGATGCAGGGTTAAGCGGGAAGCAAATGGATCGGCTTTTTCAAGAAATTGATATTGATCCTGCATCATTATCTGGAATATTAGTTACCCATGAACATAGTGATCATATTAAAGGGCTGGGAATTGTGGCTCGTAAATATCAATTACCTATTTATGCAAATGAAAAGACATGGAAAGCGATGGAAGGGTCGATTGGTAAGATTACCACGGACCAGAAGTTTCTATTTAATATGCATGAAGTGAAGACATTTAACGATATGGATGTAGAATCTTTCGGTGTCTCTCACGATGCTGCCGAACCAATGTTTTACACGTTTCATCATCATGGGAAAAAAGTGGCGCTTGTGACCGATTTAGGTTATGTATCGGAACGAATTAAAAAAACCGTAGAACAAGCGGATGCTTATGTCTTTGAAGCGAATCATGATGTGAGCATGCTGCGAATGGGAAAATATCCATGGAATGTCAAACGTAGAATTCTAGGGGACTCTGGCCATATTTCAAATGAAGATTCAGGTTTGGCCTTGGCAGATATTATTGGAAATAATACACAACGTATCTACTTAGCCCATTTGTCGCTCGATAATAATATGAAAGATCTTGCCCGCATGTCGGTAGATAGTGTGTTAAAAGAGCATGGTATTTCATTGGATTTAATGGATACAGATCATCAGAGTCCAACAACTCTTTATGAGGTTGGATGATTTTTTGTATATGTTTTTGCGTATGATGGGAATAATACTAAATTGAAATATGTCATATTCGAAAGCTCACAAAGGGGTAGATAAATGGGTTATTATGATGAGCATTATCCACCAAATCCACATCGAAAAAGAAAGAAGAAAAATTGGCTAGTGCCGTTATTGCTTGGAATTATTATCGGTGTCTTACTTGTTTCGGTAGCATTGCCAGCACTTGTTGATTCTGGAATTTTATCAGAAGATCAAAGCAATCAACAAGCCAATGAAGATACAGGGAATAATACGAATGGTCCAACCCAGTCAGTAAATGTAGATGTTTCTACACAAATTACGGATATCGTTGATCAAGTAACACCAGCCGTTGTAGGTGTTATTAACATTCAACGCCAAAATGACTTTTGGCAGCAGGAAGGTAATAATAATCAGGCTGGAGAAGGCTCAGGCGTTATTTACAAACAAGAAGATGGCATAGCCTATGTTGTTACGAATCATCATGTTGTTGAAGGGGCAGATACGATTGAGGTCGTACTCTATGATGAAACACATATAGAGGCAGAATTAGTAGGCAGTGATTTATTTTCCGATCTTGCGGTACTAAGAATGGATAGCGAACATGTGGATCAAGTGATGGAGCTTGGGTCATCAGGCAATGTAAAAGTCGGTGAGCCAGCAATAGCAATTGGTAATCCACTTGGGCTTATGTTTTCAAGTTCTGTAACGCAAGGAGTGATTAGCGGTACGGAAAGAACGATTCCGCAAGATTTTAATCAGGATGGACGTGCCGATTGGCAAGCGGAAGTTATTCAGACAGACGCTGCAATCAATCCAGGAAATAGTGGTGGAGCATTAATTAATATAAGCGGGCAATTAATTGGAATTAACTCGATGAAAATTAATGAAACTGCTGTAGAAGGATTAGGGTTTGCCATCCCGATTGATTCCGCAATGCCGATTATCGAAGAATTGGAATCCACAGGTGAAGTGACAAGACCATACTTAGGTGTGGAAATTTACTCATTAGAAGAAGTTCCGCAATCAGAGTGGAGTAATACACTTCAATTGCCTAATGATATAGAAGGCGGCGTTTATGTATGGAGCGTGGAGCCGCTATCGCCTGCGGATCAAGCGGGATTACAGCGACTCGATGTGATAACAGAACTAGATGGGAAGCAAGTGATGAACATGATCGATCTTCGCAAAATTCTCTATCAAGAAAAAGAGGTTGGAGATGAGGTATCCGTTGTGTATTATCGTGAAGGAGAACGCCACGAAACAACAATAAAATTAGGTACACAGGAATAGAAAAAGCGAGTTATCTTTTAATTGAGGATAACTCGCTTTTTTATCCACAGAAATTAATAGTTATTAACAATCTGTTGATAATTTTTGTGGTAAAAATCAATATATAGAATTTAAATGACAGGTAATAACAAAATATCTACGAACACTTGTGCATATGTGGATAACTTTGTGAATAATTTTGGTTTTCAACAGGATATTATTGATTTATACACGAGTTATCAACAGATCGTTAGGTGGTTTTCCACTCTTTTACTCTATCCCAAATAAGAAGCAGTAAGATAAGCATTACGATATCCAATCTTGCTTCAAATAAAAATGAAAGAAGACCTTGATTTAACAGAATAGGAAGTTTGGTTAAATAAAGTGCTCCAAACATAACCAGAATTAATGGAGGGATAGCAAGTTTTATATACATTCTACCTGCAATTAGAATACCACAAGCAATTTCAAGAATGGCTAGAAGAAATAACGTTGATTCTGGAAATGGAATCCCCAATTGGGAAAATGTCACCTTAAAATCATTAACAACAAGCTTCATCATTCCAGAAATGATGAATACAAAGCCAATGGCATAACACACCCAGGGAAGAAATGGCATGTTTAATTTTACTTTCATGGATAACCTCCTTTTCCACCATTTGCTTATGTATATGCAAGAAATAGGACAACCTTGCCAAGCTTTTTATGAATTCTTAAACAGTCTTCTTGTAAACGTGCAAGGAAAGCCGTATAATTCTTTTAGACTGTGGAAAGGAAGTGCTACCATCGCAATGATACGTCGTTTTTTCTCTTACTACAAACCGCATAAGCGTTTATTTATAATTGATTTTACCTCAGCAGTAATCGTGGCTATTTTAGAGTTGGCTTTTCCTGTAGCTGTTCAACGATTTATTGATCAATTGCTCCCAGGGAATGATTGGGATTTAATTGTGTTAGTAAGTGTTTTATTATTGTTGGTCTATATAATAAGTACCGCCTTACAATATGTAGTGACTTATTTAGGTCATAAATTAGGGATAAATATTGAAACGGATATGCGGCAGGAATTATTTCAACATGTACAACGCCAATCGTTCCGATTCTTTGATAATACAAAAACCGGGCATATCATGAGTCGAATTACCAATGATTTATTTGATATTGGCGAGCTTGCACATCATGGACCCGAAGACTTTTTCATCTCGATTATGACATTTATTGGAGCATTCATTATCATGTTTACCATAAATGTAAAATTAGCATTTATTATCTTACTTGCGGTTCCCGTTCTAATTTTCCTAATTGCCTTTAGTAACATTCAAATGAATAAGGCATGGAAAAAGATGTATGAAGATATTGCTGGAGTGAATGCACGAGTAGAAGATGCTGTATCTGGCGTTCGTGTCGTTCAGTCATTTACGAATGAAGCTCATGAGATGGATCGCTTTACCAAAGATAATTTTAGTTTCCGTAAAGCGAAGGTTGGAGCATACAAAGTAATGGCGATTGTTCATTCCAATATTTATATGCTCATGCGTCTAATTACTTTATTAGTATTGGTAGTAGGAGCATGGCTCACCTATCAGCAGCAACTGCAAATTGGTGAATTGGTGAGTTTTGTCTTATTTGTAAATGTCCTATTTACACCTATTCAGAAAATAACCGCATTGCTTGAATTATATCCAAAAGGGATGGCTGGGTTTAAGCGTTTTGTAGATTTATTAGATGTTGAACCGGATGTACAAAACCGTGAAGATGCTAAACATGTCGATTATCTACATGGAAACATCGCATTCAATCAGGTAACCTTTGCATATGAAAAAACTCAAAAACCAGTGTTAAATGAAATGAATTTTTCAATTCATGCGGGAGAAACGGTTGCTTTTGTAGGTCCATCAGGTGCTGGTAAAACAACTATTTGCTCGTTAATTCCTAGATTTTATGATGTAGCAGCTGGACAAGTTACCATTGATGGTATGGATATTCGTAACATGACGAAGGAGTCGCTACGACAGCAAATTGGGATCGTCCAACAAGATGTGTTTCTTTTTACTGGTACATTACGTGAAAATATTGCATATGGAAAGTTAGATGCCACCGATGAAGAGATTGAATTAGCTGCCCGCCGCGCACATATGGAGGAATTCATTAATGAATTACCAGATGGATATGAAACGCAAGTGGGAGAACGAGGATTGAAGCTATCCGGAGGACAAAAGCAACGAATTGCTATTGCTCGTATGTTCTTAAAGAATCCGCCTATTCTCATTCTTGATGAAGCCACCTCAGCATTGGATACAGAAACCGAAACAATTATTCAAAAAGCATTGACGGAATTGTCGAAAGATCGAACGACATTAGTAATTGCCCATCGTCTTGCAACCATAAAAAACGCGGACCGCATTATGGTAGTAACGAAAGATGGTATTGAGGAAGAAGGAAGTCATGAGGAATTACTGAAACGAGATGGCATCTTTGCACATTTACATCGTGTACAAATGCGTTAAGCATATTCCAAGCTGCTCGAGATTGATCGGGTAGCTTTTTCTATTGCTAAGACCATTCATCTAGACATGCAAGCTTCTTCCTATCTCCTCATTTATTCAATTTATATATTTCACGGGCCATTGATTCTAGAATATAAAGAACAGGTACTTGGGTAGTAATATTCGCATTTTCATGCCACTCCTCTGTTACATAGTAAGGAATATTTATCTCAGATATTTTCGCAATGGTTGAATGTTTATTATTTGTAATACTAATAATTTTGCTTCCCTCTTGTTTCAATTGATGAAGGTGCGTGACTGTGAAACTATTTTCTCCTGAGACGGATAGCGCGATTGTTGCGCAATTGTAAAGGTGATTCGTGTGAACCGGAAAAAGAGGATCTTTGATATACATCGAAAATTTACCTAGGCTAGAGAAATACCTCGCTCCATATTCAGCAAGGATAGCTGAGCTTCCTATCCCAATAAAAATGACATTATCTGCTTTGGCAACAAGGCTCGCTGCATGCTTGATATATGCTTCTATATCCCCTTTTAGCGTGCGCTCAAAAAATTCTATCACTGCATGCTGGGTACGTTGTAAGCTCGTACTTTTAGTGTCTTTCATATGCATTTTTAGCTTTACTTTAAACTCGGAAAAACCATCACAATTTATTTTTCTGCAAAATCGTAAGATCGTAGCGGTTGATACATGGGTTTCATCAGCAAGTTCACGAATCCGCATATAAGCAACCTTATCGATGTTTTGACAAATATAATTGTATAATGAAGTTTCTAACTCATTGAATGAAGCAATCATGTCATGTGTGAACATATAAGAAGGTACTCCTTTTATAAGAAATCATTCATCTTACTACGCTAACTTTATCCTAACACAACGATGTTTCAGATACACTGTGTTACATTTATGAAACATATTCCTTCTTTCGTTATAAAAAACAAGTTGTTCGTGACTTATTTACCTTCTTACAAAATAGATATACAATTCATGCATAAGTCTTTTACGTTTGCTAAAAAGCAATAGTTCTTTAAACGGCAAACAACTCAATTGCCTGTTAAATTATTCGGAGGTGTATCGATTATGACCAAACGTATTAAAATTGTAACGGTTGGTGGGGGTTCTAGTTATACTCCTGAATTAGTAGAAGGATTCATCAAACGATATCACGAATTACCGGTTGGAGAGTTATGGTTAGTAGATATTGAAGCAGGAAAAGAAAAGCTAGAAATTGTTGGCAATCTTGCTAAAAGAATGATTGAAAAAGCTGGTCTTCCAATCGATGTACATTTAACACTTGATCGAAGAGAAGCTTTAAAGGATGCTGATTTTGTTACTACTCAATTTCGAGTAGGATTATTAGATGCTCGTGCAAAAGATGAACGTATTCCATTGAAATATGGCGTTCTTGGTCAGGAAACAAATGGGCCAGGAGGTTTATTTAAAGGCTTACGTACAATCCCCGTTATATTAGATATTTGTAAGGACATGGAGGAATTATGTCCGAATGCCTGGTTAATTAACTTTACAAACCCAGCTGGTATGGTGACAGAAGCCGTACTGCGTTATTCTAACATTAAAAAAGTTGTAGGATTGTGTAATGTCCCAATTGGAATGGAAATGGGTATTGCTAAGTTATTAGATGTTGATCATTCGCGAATTCGTATTGATTTTGCAGGACTAAATCATATGGTTTATGGGATAGATGTTTATGTCGATGGCGAAAGTGTCAAAGATAAGGTGATGGATTTATTAACAGATCCGGATAATAGTAGTTTTGTTAAAAATATTGACGGATTGGGATGGGAGCCAGCGTTTATTAAAGCGCTTAATGTCTTAACTTGTCCATATCATATGTATTATTATAAAACGCAAGACATGATAGAAAAAGATAGGAAAAATGCTGAATTAGAGGGCACGCGTGCGGAAGTAGTTCAACAATTAGAAAATGAATTATTTGAGCTGTATAAAGATCCAAATTTAGCGATAAAGCCACCTCAGTTAGAAAAACGTGGAGGGGCCTATTATTCTGATGCAGCAGTTCGCTTAATTACTTCTATTTATACAGACAAACAAGATATTCAGCCAGTGAATACAAGAAATAACGGGGCTATAGCTAGTATTCCTGATGACTCAGCAGTAGAGGTTAGCTGTATTATTACAAAAGACGGACCTAAACCAATTGCTGTTGGTGATCTGCCTGTAGTTGTTCGTGGCTTAGTTCAACAGATTAAATCGTTTGAAAGGGTTTCCGCCGAAGCTGCTGTAACTGGCGACTATAATAAAGCTGTGCTAGCTTTAGCGATTAATCCACTAACTCCTTCGGATACGATTGCAAAGGAAATCGTAGATGAAATGTTAGCGGCACATCAGGAGCATTTACCGCAGTTCTTCAAAAAAGTAGAAGCATAGAATGCTTTAGAGGATACGTTAAAAGTAATTAGGTAAAGAGATATCCGAACTATTCATCCGAGTATACGAAGTCATATCCGGATGATGAATAGTTCGGATTTTTTGAATAGCAGAGGATAATTACCTAAAAGAACGGTGTTGTCAGTAACCACAGCAAATGAAATAGGGGTGAATTCAGCGAGAACATGATGATCGATTAAGCGGTTGGTTAGCTATGTCTTTGCCCGTGGAAAACAGCCTCTTACGTATGAAGCGAAGAACCTGTAAAGGATCTGTTTAACCAAATTTTTTTTAGGGAAATGGATGGTAGTAATAGAGTACATACATAATGGGTGTTTTATGTTACATTGTATTCTGGTAGAATGAATTTCTTACGTGATTATGCACCATACTTTCGTGTAGGGGGTGAATGCTAAGTATTGCAGGATTCATCTGTCGTACGTTACTAGGATGAATGGTTTGCTGGAAAAAGGGATGATCCCTATCTTAGGGGGATTACGAAGTTGTTTTTTAGGTTACGTATGATTGGAAGCTGGATTTTCATGTATCCGTCTTTCCATTTTCATAGTTTGCATTATTACACGTATATTTTTTTAGAAAAAATACCTATTTTCGGAGTAATAAATCATGATTAAAGGAGTAGACATGTTATGAATTGGCTAGAAAACATTAACTGGGCAGAACTTGCGGTAGATGCAGGTATTATACTTATTCAATTAATTGCAATTCTTATTGCGTTTATGATCGTCCGAGCGATTGGTAAAAAACTAATTCGGTCTTCATTTTCAAAGGTACAAAATAAAAAGCAGATGTCAGCAGGTAGAACGCAAACATTACAAGCTCTCGCTATTAGTGTTTTTTCCTATATACTTATTTTTATTACCTTAGTAATTGTGTTAGGGATCTTCGGCATTAACGCTGCCGGATTAATTGCTGGTGCAGGAATTATTGGGTTAGCAATTGGTTTTGGCGCACAAGGGCTTGTCAGTGATATCGTAACAGGGTTTTTCTTATTATTAGAAAAACAACTAGATGTAGGCGATTATGTGACAACTGCCGGATATGATGGAATTGTAGAGGAAGTTGGGCTTCGTACAACACAGCTTCGCAGTTTTGATGGGACGCTTAATTTTATCCCAAATCGAGAAATTGGCTCATTAAGTAACCATTCTCGCGGAAATATGCGAGCACTTGTTGATATTGGAATTTCCTATAGTGATAATATCGATCATGCGATGACGGTGCTGCAAGAAGTGTGTGATCGAGTGAAAGAAGAAAATGATATGGTTGTCGAAGGTCCAGACGTGGTAGGTGTACAGATGATCGGTGAGTCAGATATCACCCTTCGTGTTATTGCGCAGACACAAAATATGGAGCAATGGGGTGTGGAAAGACAATTACGTAAAGCGATTAAAGAAGCATTTGATGAAAATAATATTGATATACCTTTCCCACATCAAGTATATATTGAAAAGCAAGCTGAATAATCGGCAAATGCTATTGCGTTTAAAAGGTCAATGATATATAGAATTGGCCTTTTTTATGTACAAGTGAAGTCTAAATGTTAACAATCAATGACAATTGCTTTATTTTCAACATGGATGTTTGCTAGACGGAATATAAAGGTAAAGATTAGGAGAACTACCTATATTGAAATAGAAAGGAGCTTCACATATGGAACAGCAGGAAAATGTGCAAGCAAATCCATTACCTAGAATTGGGGAAAAAGCACCTGGCTTTATGGCCAAAACGACACAAGGGGATATTTCTCTTCGCGATTATCAAGGAAAGTGGGTCGTGCTATTTTCTCATCCAGCTGACTTCACCCCTGTATGTACGTCTGAATTTGTGGCTTTTCAGGAGGTATATGATCAATTACAGAAGATGGACACGGAATTAATTGGTTTAAGCATCGATAGTGTAAGTTCCCATATTGCTTGGTTACGTAATATCGAAAAGAATTTTGATACAACCATTGATTTTCCAATTATCGCAGATTTGGATCAAAAGGTTGCTACAGCTTATGGGATGGTAATGCCAGAATCAACTGGAACCGAAACATCAAGAGCTGTCTTTGTAATCGATGATAAGCAGGTGATTCGATCGCTTATCTACTACCCTCTTACTACTGGACGCAATATGAGTGAAATTGTCCGACTGGTGAAAGCTTTAAAAACAACCGATGAGCATGGCGTATCCACTCCGGCAAACTGGCAGCCAGGTGATCAAGTAGTCGTCAAACCTCCGCAGACAAAGGAAGAGGCGAACGAACGAATGAATAATAAGGATTACGAATGTGTCGACTGGTACTATTGTCAAAAAGAGATTGATTAGCATTTTAAGAGTGGGACAAAAGTAATTTTTATAAAATAACGAAGGATAGCCGTGTCCGATACTGATAGGCATGATTCGCGCGGGAACAACACGGGCTCGAAAATCCACGCGGGCAATTAATTTTTCTTACCCAAGTTAGCTGAGGCCGTCCCCGCGAAAAGCATGCCGTATTCCTGATTGCGGTTTAAAGAATTCAGCTTTAAAGTTTCTTATCTTAACCAAGTACCAGGCTCATTCTTCTGAAAAGAATAGACACATGACAGAAGGAGGGACTCCGTGTATTTACAGTATTTTTATGATCGGTCCTTAGCACAAGCATCCTATATGATCGGTTGCCAGATTACAGGAGAAGCTGCAATTATAGATCCGATAAGGAATATTGATATGTATCTAACGGTTGCAAAAGAACAGGGTTTTCGAATTATGGGTGCAATCGAAACACATATTCATGCTGATTTTGTTTCAGGTCTGCTGAATTAGCCAGGCGAACAGGAGCAACGATCTATTATTCAACGGAAGGAGAGCGTAATGGAGGATATAAATGGCCCCCCTTCCTCCCTGTTCAAGGTGTTATCGATGAACAAACGATTCATGTTGGTAATATCCAGCTGAAAGCAGTGCATACGCCTGGTCATACTCCAGAACATATGACATATGAATTAATAGACAAAGGAACAACCGATCAACCAATCGGGTTATTTACTGGAGATTTTATTTTTGTTGGAAATGTAGGACGACCAGATCTCTTAGAAACATCACTCGGTGTGAAAGGTTCTGCCATTCAAGGGGCACGTCAAATGTTTGCTTCTATACAGCGATTTAAGAAGTACGAAGATTACCTACAAATCTGGCCAGGCCATGGGGCAGGAAGTGCTTGCGGAAAAGGTCTAGGTTCCATACCAAATAGCACGGTAGGTTATGAAAAAAGGACAAATCCAGCGCTACGGTATACGAATGAGCAAGCTTTTATGGACTTTTTATTGGATGGACAGCCTGAAGTCCCAGCTTATTTTGCAAAAATGAAAGAAGTCAATATATCCGGTTTAACACCACTAGCTGCTGTTCCATCAACTGTTGAATTCCATCGGCCTGGAGACGAAGTTGAATTGTTAGCTACGGACAAGAATAATCTTATCATCGACACACGAAGCGCGACTTCTTTTGCAATGAGGAGCATTCCTAGAACCATTAACATTCCTTATCCAGATATGTTTGCAGAGTGGATGGGGAGACTGGCGAATTATAAGGATGACATATACCTCATTGCTGATTCCAATGATTTAAAGGATATACAGACAATTGTAAGCAATATCGGAATGGATAATATCGTTGGATTTTTCTCCCCAACAATCGTTGAAACTGCCGGCAATACGAATTCTTATCTAAATCAGGATCCAAAAGATGTAGAAAGGCAAAGACATGCGGGGCAGGTGCAGATTTTGGATGTTCGTTACCAAAAAGAATGGGAAAAAGCTCATATACCAGGAGCGATTCATATCCCCCTTCCTCAATTAAACGAACAAGCACATGAACTATCTTTCGACCAACCAGTAGTAGTTCACTGTGCTTCGGGTAAGCGTTCGGCAATTGCAGCAAGTATATTAGTGAATAAAGGATTTGACGTGATGAATCTGCAAGGTGGTTTTCAGCAATGGCAGACGGATCATTTTCAAACGACCTCATGATAGACAGTGCCGGATAGGACACTGTCTATTGACAATGCAAGTTATCTATTATAAAATGACTGATAGTCAGTCACAAGGGGTAGGAGTTGGGATATGGATAATAAAAAGGAAAAAATCGTTCAATCTGCTATTCATGTTTTTAGTGAAAAAGGTATTGAAAAAACCAAAGTATCAGATATTGTTAAGGGGGCAGGTATTGCTCAGGGAACATTTTATTTATACTTCCCATCGAAATTAGCCGTAATGCCTTCTATTGCGGAAGTAATGGTAGAACGAATCGTAGAAGAGATGCACAAGCAAGTAAATAATGAATGCAGCTTCTTGGATCAGCTTGCCCAGGTGGTTGATGTTGTTTTTGCTATTACAAAGGAATATCGGGAGGTATTTGCCTTAATATTTGCTGGATTGGCGTCTAGTGAGTATTTAAGTCAATGGGAAAAAATATACGAACCGTATTATGCATGGATGCGTGAATTTCTAGAACAACCAAAAGCTATAGCTGTTCTTCGTCCCTCTCTCGATTTGGAGGCAACAGCAAAGCTGTTGATCGGATTAATTGAATCAGCGGCTGAACAATCTTATTTGTATGATCACCAGGATGAGCAAGCAGCTAAAAGCAAGCAGGATGAAGTATTAACATTTGCAACACATGCATTATATAACCAATGACTTGGAGTTGTCCAAGTTTTATTGCTTAAAATGACTGATAGTCATTCATTTTTTGGAAAGATTATGAAATTGTGATGAAAATAACGATGAGATGTTTTATGAGGTGGAAAAATGAATAAATCATGGATTTATGTCGTGTTAACTAGTGTATTTGAATTAATTTGGATTTATGGATTTAATACTGCCACTGACTGGTGGCATTGGGCGCTAATCATTGCTGCAATTTTTCTGGATCTTCACTTCTTATCGAAAGCATGTGAAGGGATACCTACTGGAACCGTATATGCTATCTTTGCTGCGGCAGGAACAGTTGGTACGGCGCTCATGGATGTGTATATTTTTGGCGGAAGCTTAAACATGGGGAAAATCATATTTATGATCGTTCTCGTAGCAGGTGTGGTTGGTCTTAAACTCTCCGATCAACCAAGTAAACAGGAGGTGCATTCGTAATGGGATGGTTATTCATAGCATGCGCTGCTCTATTTGAAATGATAGGTGTATTGGGTTTGCGATTATATAGCCAGGATAAGACGGTTAGAAATGGCTTGCTCTATTTGGGAGGATTGGGTGCTTCGTTTGTATTTCTTTATGCGTCTTTTTCTTATTTACTAGTTAGTGTGGCTTATTCTGTATTTATCGGAATAGGAACGGCTGGAGCAGTGATCATGAATATGGTGTTCTTTGGAGAATCAACGAATAAATATCGGATTGCAAGCCTTATTGCCATTATCACCGGTGTTACTGGATTAAAAGCACTATCTTAAAAAATAATTGTCACAAGAAGCTTCATTTTATTGTATATATATTAAAAGTCTAAATTTTAATTTGTTTTTGAAATAAGCATTGACTTTTTCTGGTAAAGGATTTAATATATCTAACAATAATAACAATCAGTACAAATAAACATTTCTTATCAAGAGAAGTGGAGGGAAAAGGCCCAATGAAACTTCGGCAACAGGTTATTGATGGCTAACACTGTGCTAATTCCTACAGACAATATGCGTCTGATAGATAAGAAGAGTGGCAAATAAATGGTATTTTAACTCTTCTTATCGCTAGGTAAGAAGAGTTTTTGTTCAATCTAGTGTTTTGGAAGGAGGAATGGAAGGTGACTAGTGAAATCCTTTCTTATCATGATTTTACCGTTGATCCTTTTAAAGATTTTCATCCAGAAGATGAAACAAAAGGGGCATCAACCATTTTAAAGTGGGCGTATGAGACGTATGGCGATTCTATTGTGTACGCTTGTAGCTTTGGTGCTGAAGGTATGGTGTTAATTGATTTAATTTCCAAAGTGAAGCAAGATGCGGAAATTGTTTTTTTAGACACCGGGCTGCATTTTCAGGAAACGTACGACTTAATTGATGAGGTGAAAGCAACGTATCCTCAGCTGCGAATTCGGCTAAAGAAACCAGATTTGACTGTAGAGGAGCAGGCAGCAAAACATGGATCTGCTTTATGGAAAAGAGAACCTGATCAATGCTGCTTCATTCGAAAGATAAAGCCACTTGAGGAAGCATTAAGTAATGTACCTGCTTGGATATCTGGATTAAGAAGAGATCAGTCACCAAGTCGCAGCAATACAGACTTTGTAAATAAAGATGAACGGTTTCAATCGATTAAAGTATGTCCACTCATTCACTGGTCATGGGATGATGTATGGAATTATATACGCGAATACAAATTGCCATACAATGTATTACATGATCAGAACTATCCAAGTATTGGTTGTATTCCTTGCACCAATCAAGTGACAGATTCTGATGACCTTCGTGCTGGTCGCTGGACGGGGTTAAATAAGACGGAATGTGGACTTCATACAACTGGAAATAATCAACGCTTATGATGGAAGTAATGACACATCTTTTTTATTTCATTTAATTCCGAGTAAATTAATTGGTATACTTTGTAATAAATGATTTATGCATGTCGAAATTATAGAAAAGCCTGTGAGGTGGATGAATTGCCGCTTGATGTAACGAATAGCCCTTTTAACGAAGAGCAAACAGAACAATTAAACAGATTACTACCAATGCTAACAGATCAACAAAAAATGTGGTTGAGTGGATACCTTTCAGCTGTGCAATCCACGGCATCTATTCAAGATGCTAATAGGACAACACAAGGACAGACAGCAACAACTGGAGGTGCTGCAGCACGATCTGTAACGATCTTATATGGTTCAGAAACAGGTACAGCACAATCGTTAGCAGAAACAATGACACAGAAGTTAGAAGCAACCAATTTAGATGTCACATGTAGTGCAATGGATGACTTTAAACCAAATAAGTTAAAGAAAGTAGAAGATTTATTAATTATTACCGCAACTCATGGAGAGGGAGATCCACCGGATAATGCGGTGGTCTTCCACGAGTTCCTTCATAGTCGAAAAGCACCAAAATTAGCAGATTTGCGTTTTGCAGTTCTTTCGTTAGGTGACGAATCTTACGAGTTTTTCTGTCAAACAGGGAAAGACTTTGATGCAAGATTAGAGGAATTAGGCGGAGAAAGGCTATATGAGCGAATCGATTGTGACTTAGATTTTGATGAACCGGCGGCTGAATGGATGGCAGGTGTGCTTGGAGAACTGCGAAAATCAATGGATCAAGCTAGCGAAGCAGAGCTTTCTGGCCAACAAACGGCAGGAACAATCGTTTCGGAGCAGCCGGTTTTCTCCAGGACAAATCCATTCCTTGCAGAGGTCGTTGACAATATTAACCTTAGTGGTCGCGGTTCAAACAAGCAGACACGTCATTTGGAATTATCATTAGAAGGTTCAAACTTTACATTTAAACCCGGGGATAGTTTAGGTATCTTTCCTAAGAACAATCCTGTACTAGTAGATGAGCTCATTCAGGCACTGCAATGGAATCCTGATGAGACGGTTTCTGTCAATAAACAAGGAGATATACGGTCTTTACGGGAAGCGCTTATCTCTAATTTTGAAATCAGTATCCTGACAAAACCATTAGTAGAGAAAGCAGCATCGATCTTTCACAATGAGGAACTAAGTGAACTGATAACCCCGGATAGAAAGGACGAATTTAAAACGTATATTGACGGCAGAGATATGTTGGATTTGGTGCAGGACTATCCGCCGGATGGGCTGGGGCCAGAATCATTTGTCAAAATACTACGTAAAATCCCAGCAAGGCTTTACTCGATAGCGAGTAGTTATGATGCAAATCCTGATGAAGTCCACCTTACGATTGGGAAGGTACGTTTTTCAGCTCATGGCCGCGAACGCTTTGGGGTTTGTTCCACACAAGTGGCAGATCGAATTGAAATTGGTGAGAAATTACCTGTATATATTCATCAAAACCCTAACTTTCAATTCCCTGAAGATCCAGAAACACCAGTGATTATGATTGGCCCGGGCACAGGGGTTGCCCCATTCCGTTCTTACTTAGAAGAACTAGAAGAAACAGAAGCTGAACGCAAGACATGGTTATTCTTCGGTGAACAGCATTTTTCTTCGGATTTTCTCTACCAAGTGGATTGGCAAAAGTGGTTGAATTCAGGTGTACTTTCAAAAATGGATGTAGCCTTCTCCCGTGATACCGAAGAAAAGGTATATGTCCAACATCGCATGTTGGAAAAAAGCAAAGAATTGTATGACTGGGTGAAGCAAGGTGCAGCAATCTATGTCTGTGGTGATGAGAAACATATGGCGAAAGATGTAAATGAAACGATTGCCACTATTTTGCAACAAGAAGGCGATATGACACCAGATGAGGTAGAATCGTATCTCAATCAAATGCGTCAGGAGAAACGCTACCAGAGAGATGTCTATTAACGAAAGGAGTTTCTATATGGGTAAAGGGAACGACTCAATTAAGCAAGTACCATTGGATGATATGGAGCGCATCAAAAAAAATAGTAATTACCTTCGAGGAACGATTACAGAAGGCTTGGCAGATCCAATTACAGGTGCCATTTCTGATGATGATAATAAACTATTAAAATTTCATGGTAGCTATCAGCAAGATGATCGTGATTTCCGAGATGAACGGAGACGTAAAAAATTGGAACCAGCGTATCAATTTATGCTACGCGTGCGGGTCCCTGGTGGTGTTACAACAGCGGAGCAATGGCTGGTCATGGACGAATTAGCACATAAATATGCGAATGGAACGATTCGTTTGACGACAAGGCAAGCTTATCAACTACATGGCATTCTGAAACGGAATTTAAAGAATACAATCAGTAGTATTAATGATACATTGATGGACTCCATAGCTGCTTGTGGGGATGTTAATCGAAATGTAATGTGTAATACGAATCCTTATCAATCGGATGTTCATGCGGAAGTAGTTGCATGGGCACAGAACATTAGTGATCATCTTACCCCTCGAACGGGAGCATACCACGAAATTTGGTTAGATAAAGAGAAGGTAGTTGATTCTAGAGAAGAAGCGGAGATGGAACCAATTTATGGAACAACCTATCTTCCTAGAAAATTTAAAATTGGAATTGCTGTACCTCCTTCTAACGACGTTGATGTATTTTCACAAGACCTAGGATTTATTGCGGTAAAGGAAGCAGATAAGCTGCTTGGTTTCAATGTAACGGTTGGCGGTGGTATGGGAATGACACATGGAAACACCGATACCTATCCACAGTTAGGAAGAATCATCGGTTTTTGTGCACCAGAAGCTGCCGTGGATGTAGCCGAAAAGATTGTTACGATACAGCGCGATTATGGAAATCGTTCGAATCGAAAAAATGCTAGATTTAAATACACCATCGATAAACGAGGAATCGATTGGTTAAAGCAAGAACTGAATGAACGTTTAGGCTGGGAATTAGAAGCAGCAAAAGACTACGTGTTTAAGCATAATGGAGACAGTTATGGATGGATTAAAGGAAAGTCGAATTGGCATTACACGTTATTTATTCAAAATGGTCGCGTAAAAGATACCGATGATTACCAATTAATGACGGGATTAAGGGAAATAGCTAAAGTTCATACTGGAGATTTTCGCCTTACTCCAAATCAGAATCTAACGATTGCAAATGTAACAGACGAAAAGAAACAAGATATCGATCATTTAATAAGACAATATAAGCTTACAGATGGTGGTCAGTATAGTGGCTTACGACGTAATTCGATGGCCTGT
Organism: Virgibacillus sp. CM-4; assembly: GCF_000445495.1. Taxonomy (NCBI): domain Bacteria; kingdom Bacillati; phylum Bacillota; class Bacilli; order Caryophanales; family Bacillaceae; genus Virgibacillus; species Virgibacillus sp. CM-4. Next base: position 1,461,680 of record NZ_AUQA01000002.1, on the reverse strand, counting down.
GTCGCATTACCAACTTGTGCATTAGCAATGGCAGAGTCGGAAAGGTATCTCCCTTCCCTACTGGAAAAGATAGAAAATCTTCTCGATGAAGCTGGATTAAGAGAGGAAGAAATCGTGATAAGAATGTCTGGTTGCCCGAATGGGTGCTCCAGACCCGCATTAGCAGAAATTGCTTTTATTGGCAAAGCCCCAGGTAAATACAATATGTATCTAGGTGGGAGTTTTACAGGGGATCGCTTAAGTAAATTATACCGTGAAAACATCGGAGAGCATGAAATTCTAGAAACACTGCAGCCGATTATTAATGCCTATGCCAAGGAACGTACAGAAAAGGAACACTTCGGCGACTATGTTATTCGTGCTGGTTATGTTGAAGCTGTGTATTCTGGACTTAATTTCCATAAGGAAAAAGATGAATAGAGGGAGTGTAGTCAATGGGGAAAGTATACCTTGTAGGAGCAGGTCCAGGGGATCCAGAGCTAATTACTGTAAAAGGAAAAAGGATGATCGAGCAAGCGGATGTCATTCTTTACGATCGGTTAGTAAACGAACAATTATTAGCATATGCTTCGCCACATGCAAAACGAATCTATTGCGGGAAGCGCCCGGACCATCATTCATTGAAGCAGGAGCAAATTAATCAATTACTATGTTCGTTTGCTAGTGAAGGGAAGACCGTAACGAGGCTTAAAGGTGGCGATCCATTCATATTTGGCAGAGGTGGTGAGGAGGCGCTGGCTTTACAACAACATCATATCCCATTTGAGATTGTACCAGGTATTACTTCTGGTTCAGCTGCCCCATCATATGCAGGTATTCCTTTAACGCATCGAAAAATAAGTTCTTCCGTTGCATTTGTATCAGGAGTAACAAAACAGGATGAAGATATCGATACGTATTGGAGAAATCTAGCAAAAGGTGTGGATACATTATGTATCTATATGGGCGTTAAGAATCTACCGGTGATCTGTCATCAACTGATTCGTCATGGTAAAGACAAAGATACACCAATCGCTCTCGTGCACTATGGGACAACACAAGCACAGCAAACGGTAACGGGTACATTAGAAACCATTGTATCTAAAGCAGAAGGTATAAAAAATCCATCCATGATAATTATTGGTGAGGTCGTCCGTTTACGTGATCAGCTTCAATGGTTTGAATGGCTTGCCGATGAGAATATTCCGTCACCGGTTGCAATTAGTGGTTAAGGAGGAAAAGCGAATGCAGGGCGTGCTTTATGTAAGTCATGGAAGTCGTTACGCCACTACCAAGTCAGAGGTGAATCAGTTTATTGCAGATGTGAAAGAGGAAATCCCTATTCATCTACAGGAAATCTGCTATTTAGAGCTTGCTGATCCAGATATCCACCAGGGAATTAATAATCTCGTCTTACAAGGAGCCACAGCAATTGCAGTTATACCAGTGCTCTTACTACGTGCCGGTCATTATTATCAAGATATTCCAGAAATTATTAATCAACAAAAAGCAATGTATCCCCATGTATCATTTTCTTATGGGCAGCCTTTAGGCGTACAGAATCGACTAACTTCCATTCTAGCAGAACGTATCAAGGAGACGAATAGACCAATAGATCCCAATGCAAAGGTGTTCGTGGTTGGTAGAGGAAGCAGTAATCCGCAAACGAAGAAAGATATGGAGGCAATTGCTGATAGGTTACAAGCTTTTATTGGTGTTGATCAAGTAGAAGCTTGTTATTTAGCAGCATGTGATCCTTCCTTTGAAACCATGCTGGAGAAAGCTGTCGCAGGGGAATCTGCACAGATCATCATTGTTCCTTATATATGGTTTACAGGTTTTCTCACACGATTTATGAACGAGAAAGTAGCAGAGTTAGATAATCATGGAAAAGAAATTTTATTATGCAAACACCTTGGTGCACACGTGGCGATGAAGCAAGCATTAAGGGACCGGGTAATCGAGGCAGTATCATAAAAAAGGATGTGACAAAGGTGTCGCATATGCCGTTAATGGTTGATGTAGGTGGAAAAAGTATCGTGATAATTGGTGGAGGAAATGTCGCAGAGCGACGTGTTTCATTATTTTTAAAACAAGCTGCATATATTACTGTGGTTAGTCCTGAGGTAGCCCCCTCTCTTCGGTCTATGGCAGATGCTGGGCAAATAGATTGGCGAAAAAAATGTTTTGACGTAAAGGATATACAGCATGCATTTATTATAGTTGCTGCTACAAATAATGAAGCATTAAATCAAACGATTTGCCAATCTGCCTCACCATATACGCTTGTGAACAATGCTTCAGATGCAAAAGGGGGCACGTTACATATCCCTGCCCATTTCCAGCAAGGAAAACTATCCATCAGTGTCTCCACAAACGGAGCAAGTCCGATGCTGACAAGTAAAATTAAGAACGATCTGAAGTCCCAGTATGATGAACAGTATGGTGATTATGTTGATTTCCTTTATGAAATGAGACAGTTTATGAAACAAACTTCATTTATCAAGCAGGAACAAAGGAAGATTTTACAATCTCTATTATCGGATGAATATCTTGATAAAGATAGACAGAAGGAGATAAGTAATTGGTTAAAAAGGAAGACAGGAAGGAACGATTCACATGAGCGGTTTAGCTAACAAAAAAGTTGGTATTGCGGCTACGCGTAAAGCAGAGGAAATTTCTACACTTGTAAAGAAAAATGGTGGGCAACCTTCCCTCTTTTCCATTCAAGGCGAGCAAGTTTTTGATGATCTTACTTGCGAACAAAATATTGCTGCACTCCTAACAGAAAGATTTGACTACATTATTCTAACAACGGGAATAGGTGCTTCTAGTTTAGAAAGGATTGCCAAAGAAAAGGGATACGAAACCGAATTTATTCAAAAGGTTGCAGCCACAACATTAGCTATCCGTGGTAGTAAAACATTCAATTGGCTGAAGCAACATAGCTTATCCCCGGATTTTATTTCTAGCGATGGAACGATGAAGGATTTATTAGCAACATTAAAAAAACAGCCAAACAAGACTGGACAGCGTGTTTTTTTACAAGCATACAATCAGGACGATGCCCTATTAAAAGATGCTTTACAGCATATGGGATATGAAGTCTACCTAGCCAAACCATACTTCTATAGAGCCCCAAATAGGGAAACGTTAGCCAGTTTACAGAACCATATTATTCACCAATCGTTGGATGCCGTTATTTTTACAAGTAAAACCCAGGTGCAGAACCTGTTTAACGCAGCTGACGAGCGGTTAGGGCAGGCCTTTAACGAGGATGTGCTGGCAGTAGCGGTTGGAAAAGTAACTGCACAAGAATTAATGGATCGACAGATAGCAGAAGTATTTCTGCCAACCAAGCCTAAGATGGGGAGAATGGTAGTTGAGCTAAAGCAATACTATCAACAACTCGTTGGGTAATCATTAAAATTGGAGGGAAAGTGATGGCAACAACAATTGATACCAAACGTTCAGGAAGTATTCCGCATGGTGGAGAGCTTATTCAACGTCACGTAAGTGAATCTGCACGAGATGCTTACCTGAAAAAAATAGATACGATGCCTAAGATTTATTTAAATGCATGGAACCTGTCAGATTTAGAGTTAATTGCTAATGGTGGATTCAGTCCATTAACTGGTTTTATGAATGAAACAGATTATACAAGTGTTGTAGAACAAATGCGGTTGAGCGATGGTACCGTTTGGAGCATTCCAATTACATTGGATGTTGATGAAGCCACTGCGGACACATTGGATATTGGTTCTACAGTTGCGTTAGTTGGTCAGGATGAACAAGTATATGGTGTTTTGGAATTATCGGATATGTATACGTTTGATAAAGAAAAAGAAGCAAAGCTTGTGTATGGAACCACAGATTCGGAGCATCCAGGAGTAAAAAAAGTATATGAAAAAGGGGATATTTATCTCGCCGGCCCTATTTTTCTCCTGCAGGCAAAACAAAATGAGAAATTTCCTGAACATCAGCTTGAACCGAAAGAAACAAGGAAGTTATTTGCTGAACTGGGGTGGAAAACGATTGTCGGATTTCAAACACGAAACCCAGTACATCGGGCGCATGAATATATTCAAAAGTGTGCATTAGAAATCGTCGATGGCTTGCTGTTAAATCCACTTGTTGGGGAAACAAAATCGGATGATATTTCAGCAGAGATTCGAATGAAAAGTTATAAAGTAATTTTAGATAAATATTATCCGAAAAACCGAACAAGACTTGTTATTTATCCAGCAGCAATGCGTTATGCAGGTCCAAGAGAAGCCATATTACATGCGATTGTACGTAAGAATTATGGGTGTACGCATTTTATTGTCGGCCGTGATCACGCTGGAGTAGGTGATTATTATGGCACCTATGAAGCACAGGAGTTAATTTCACAGTTTGAGCAAGAATTAGGTATTCAGATTTTGGCCTTTGAACATGCGTTTTATTGTACAGCTTGTGAGAATATGGCGACAGCAAAAACATGTCCGCATGATAAATCCAACCATGTACATCTAAGCGGAACCAAGGTACGAGAAAAGCTGCGCAATGGAGAAGAATTACCGAAAGAGTTTTCTCGACCAGAGGTAGCGCATGTATTAATGGAAGGGCTAAGACAACGCTGATTAGGAGGAAAAACGTGAGTAAATCAACAAATATCTCGTGGCATGATTCGATCATTACTAAAACAGAGAGACAAACCAAAAACAAACATAAAAGTGCGATTTTATGGTTTACTGGTTTATCAGGGTCCGGGAAATCTACCATTACCGTTGAGCTTGAACGAAAGCTGTATCAGCTTGGAATATATACGTATCGCTTAGACGGCGATAATATTCGTCATGGGCTGAATAAAAATCTAGGTTTTTCTCCAGAGGATCGCACGGAGAATATTAGACGAATTGGTGAAGTAGCAAAGTTATTTGTCGATGCGGGTGTTCTTACGTTAACTGCATTTATCTCCCCATATCGAGAAGATCGTAATCAAGTTCGTGCTCTTGTTGCAGAACGCGAATTTATAGAGGTTTATGTGAGATGTAGTTTAGAGGCTTGTGAACATAGGGATCCTAAAGGATTGTATCAAAAAGCAAGATCTGGTGAGATTACAGGATTTACAGGAATTGATGCCCCCTATGAAGAACCAATCAACCCTGAATTGACGATTGATACCGAAGAACAATCTTTAGATGAAGCTGTACAGCAAGTCATTAATTATTTATTAGAAAATGAATACCTGAACTAAATGAAAAGGTCTCCTTCGATTGAGGAGACCTCAGCTTGTAGAGTCCCTCTTCCCCGTTTTATTCTCCTTCAGGGGGGAGGACTATTCCCTTTCCGAGTGCGATCTTAGATTAAAACCAATCACTACCATTAGGCATTCGATATTACTAACGAAAAAATTGAATTTCATAAAATAGCCCAAAAATAAGTCTGTCGAGAAAATAATCTCGACACTGAAGTCTCTTTCGATTGAGGAGACGTTAATTATAGTGTTTGTTCTGGAGAATGGCTGTGTTGTGAAGTTTGATAGGTCATGGTAATTGGTGAGTGGGAAAGCATTTTGATTAATTGATCGGCCATGTATTCAGGAGTGTATTTAAACCCGTTCTTTACCCATTCCATTATCATCCCAATAATCGCATACGTTTGATAACTTGCTTGTAAGTCTTTATCAATGGCACCCTCTTCTTTTGTGCTAATTAAATCCTTTTCAGATAGATCTCTGAAGACAGTACATAATTTTTGCTGAAATCCAGGAAAAATCGTATCACGGTTGATAATTGTTTGATAGAAATCGGAGTAACGAGCTACATGCTCAAATATTTTTATCGTCGATGCATTCATTTCATGGAGAATAAAGGTTTGTTTATTTTGGTATGGTTCTCGAAAGGATTGCGTTAAATCAGTGATGACATCTTCCATCAGTTCCTCAAACAATGCTTCCTGAATGTCATAATGTTTATAAAACGTTCCTCTGTTTAAGTCTGCCTTGTTAACAATGTCAGTGATCGTAATTTGTTGCATGTCCTTCTCTTTCATGAGTTGAATCAATGCAGTTTTTAAGGCATTTTTCGACTTATGAACGCGACGATCTACTTTCATATACAATCTACCACCAATCTGTTTAGTTAGCTTATTTTTATAAACACTATCCGTGTCATTTGTTGATTTATCAACATGTTAGCGGTTATTTGAATATTGCTACCTTCATTATAGTACATTATGCTTATAGTATACAGCTACATGATTTGGTCATTAGTTGGAAGGCTAATTTTTATATGGTAGAACATATCGTTTCTATTAAAAGGGGATTCGAGGTCTATACTTATGAAAGGAGAGATTTTCAATGAAATTAGATGGTAAAGTAGCTATTGTTACTGGTGCAGCCTCTGGTATGGGAAAAGCGATAGCACAGCTCTATGCAAAAGAAGGAGCAAAGGTAATTGTTTCTGATATTAACTTAGAAGGTGCGGAAGCAGTCGTTTCTTCCATTGAATCGGCTGGTGGAACTGCTAAAGCACTTAAGACGAATGTGGCTAATCGTCAAGAAGTGGATCAAATGATCGATACAGCAGTAAGTGAATATGGAACATTAGATATTTTAGTGAATAATGCTGGAATAATGGATGGATTTGAAGCTGCTGGAGATATTGAAGATGAGAATTGGGAGCGCATCTTTGCTATTAACACAACGGCTGTGATGCGTGCAACAAGAAAAGCATTATCCATCTTCTTAGAAAAAGGCAATGGTGTCATTGTCAATACTGCCTCTACTGGTGGTCTGAATGGTGCCCATGCAGGTGCAACATACACAGCTTCCAAACATGCTGTCGTTGGATTCACGAAAAATACGGGCTATATGTATGCAAATGAAGGCATCCGTTGTAATGCCATTGCTCCAGGCGGGGTTGCCACAAATATTAGCGCATCGATGAAAAACATGAACGAATTCGGTGCAAGTCGTACCAAGGCTGGACAAGGCGTTATGCCGCGCGCCGGAGAAGCTGAAGAAATTGCCAATGTGGCTCTATTCTTAGCATCTGATGAGTCTAGTTTTGTTAATGGAACGGTAATTACTGCTGATGCTGGTTGGACAGCAGCTTTTTAAAATAGATGTAATAAGGGAAAGCTCCGTAACGGTAACGGAGCTTTTAAATATTAAAGTTCAGCAAGCTTATCTATTCATTACAACTTTCGATGATTTTCCAAGGACCCCATTCACCGGTTGTCCCTGGTTCTTCACCTTTTGTCCACCACTTGGCTTCATACAAATTATTATTGTGTTGAACACGATCCCCTCCAACATAACTTGTAGCTGCCTCCCATGCTGGATACTCACAGGTCGCCCCTTCTTCACTCGTAGAAACCGTTAATGAGGAGGCTGGGTAGAGGTTTCCTTCTCCATCTTTAGAAGATACTGTGATGGTATAAGCGGTGGCCGCCTGCAAGTTTTCTAGAACAATGGAAGGTTCTGTTGTAGTAATTTCTTGATTATTATACGTAATAACATATTCTACAACCGATGTCGCATCTGTTGGCTCGTTCCAAGATAGATCAATACTCGATGCGGTTACCTTTGTTGCTTCCACATTTTGCGGTGCTAATGCAGGGGATTCAGGATCGCCACCATCTCCTCCTGTGAATTGAAGATTAGTAGCTAGTGTGGTGACAAGGGTATGATTGACATCGCCGCTATAATCCCAAAACATTGCTCCAGCAAGTCCTTTCGACTTGATAAAGTCGGTTTTGTATCCAAATGATTCCTCATCATCATAAGTAATAAAGTTGCCGTTAGATGCATTATATAAATAAGGTACTTTCGCTTCATCGTTCCAATAGCGCTGATAGCCGTTTTTGTTTATATAATTATCTTCTAGGTCACTAAAATCAAACGTTCCATTTTCCCATGTGCCTTCCGTTGCAGGTGAACAGTTCTGGTATTCCCCATTATTCGTTGCCTCACAATCGCTCCATCCTCTACCATAGAATGGTGTACCAAGTACGAGTTTATTCCCTGGTACCCCTTCATTCAAGTAGCTATTTACAGCGCTTGCTACATTGAAGGATTCTGCATTAGGAAGTCCTGCAGTTTCTGCTTCAGGATCAAAATATAACGGAGCGTTATGCCCACTTTGGGTTTGCCATCCTCCATTAAAGTCATAAGTCATAATATTAATCCAATCTACGATCTCTGCTATTTGGGTTAATTCATTATTATTAACATATTCTTCATTGGCAGCAGAAGCAATGGTTAATAAGTATTCCGTTCCATCTTCAGCCTCTGCTGCATCTAGTTTTTCCCGTACTTCTTGCAGAAGCAAGACATAATTTTGTTTATCTTCCGGGCGTGTGCTATTGCCAGGTAATCCCCCGCTAACTGGGTACTCCCAGTCAATGTCTACACCGTCAAAACCATACTTTCTGATAAAATCAACGGCAGAGTTAGCGAATTGTTCTCTTGTTGTCGGGTCCGCTGCTACATCTGAAAACCGATTCGACCAAGACCATCCGCCAATTGATATAAACGTCTTTAAATGAGGATTTTCCTCTTTTAATTTAATGAGTTGTTGAAAATTTCCTTTTAATGGATCATCCCAATTATCACCTGGGTTGGTTTTTTGTGCATCTATCCAAGGATCCCCCATAACTACTGTTCCATTTGGTACGTCAATATTTCCATTTTCATCCTGACATGCCCATGTTTGTGGATTGGGACTCTCTGGATCAGGGTTTCCATGTCTTCCATCCCAGCAAATATCGGCAAAAGCATAATTAATATGGCTCACTTTTGACGCATCCATATCCCATACTTGGAAGTCCCTTCCGTAAGCTGCCCAAGATGGATAATACCCCACGATGTTGTAGCCTGATGCTGCTGCTTCTTTTGCTTGAATTATACTATGATTGGTAGGCATTGTTGTTAGTATTAGTAAACCAAAGATGAAAAAAATGAAGAACTTTTTTGTTCCTTTTAATAGATTCACTACTTCAGCATCCTCTCTTTTCATGTTTAGATTATGAAAAGCGCTTTCATAGTTTTGTAGATTACTAACATGCATGTTTTGTTGTAATAACTATATCATATTTGTTATTACAAATATTTTCAAGTTAATTAACAGAAATATCTAAATTTTGATTCTAAATACCTAGTATTATCTGGAAATAAACGATAGAGTAAGGGGGTGATTTGTTATGTCAATTTATTATTTGTAATGATGATTATGGTGGGGAGTGGGGATGTAAGATACCTCTTATAGATATAGCAAATCGAATAGTAGCAATGAGAAGAAGATCCCCCTCGGTGAGCGTTTTTGCTGATGAGGAGGATGAACCATTGCCTGTGGAAAGAGATTCCAATTGAGGAAGCAGTACGTGTTAGGAAAGATGTTCAATTTGGTTATAGTTATGTACTTTCCATGTTTGGTCTTGGAATTGAACATTACTAATACAACCGTTCATTAACTTCGTAATACCTGAACCAACCTCTCCGTTAGACAGCTCGGAAAGAATGACATTAATAACTGCTCCATGAGCTACTAATAAAATACGTTGTTTGGGAAATTGTTGTGTTACCTTTTCCAAACCAGTCATTACGCGCTTTTTGAAACCCTCCCGTTCTTCTTGATGAGGGAATTGCTTATCTGGATACACTTGAAATCTCTCTTCGATGGTCATGCCCTCTGCATCCCCAAAGGACCGTTCTTTAAAATCGTCCATCTCGATAAAGGGAAGTCCTAAGTGTCTATTTATAATTGTTGCAGTTTCTTTCGCGCGTTGAAGTGGGCTGTATATCAAAACATCATAATCATCGGCATTTAAAAAAGTACCACATTCTTCTGCTTGCTTTCTCCCTGTGTTGTTCAGTGGGATATCTGTCTTCCCTTGCAATTTCCCTTGTGCATTCCAATCGGTTTCACCATGTCTTATTAAGCAAACTGTTGTAATTGTTCCTCTCTCCCTTAACGTCATTCATTTTTTCTTATTATATCAAATCATACCTTCTTTTGAATTTGTTAACGATTATAATGTCTTCATCATCTACGAATAATTTCAATGTTTTATCACATTCTAAACAAAAAGGAGGATTCGATATGCATTCATTTTTCATAGCGATCAGTTTGAGTATGTTCATGTTTACTGGAATTGCTTCTCCGGCAGCGACGGAGTCACCATTGTCCGTTGATGAAGGAGTACCAGCATATGCAAAATGGGGGAAAATGGCTGTTAAAGCTACAATGGCAAAGTATCCAGATGCTGAAATCATCGATTACTTATATAGTGGTAATGAGGTAAAAGATGATTCCAAAGTAGAAAAATTCAAACTATGGCTAAGGCAAGGCAATAAAGAGTTTGGTGTACGGATAAATATTCGTTATCACCAAGATACCGAAAAAGTAGAAGGAATTACTTTCCAGGAAACATCTAAGTAAAACATTAACTTTTACTTATTCATCAGCAGGGTTAAGTCGAGCTAGTACTTGGTGATCTTCCCAGACACCATTAATCTTGACATTCTTTTTTGCAATACCTTCTTTATGGAACCCTGCTTTCTCTAAAACACGTATCGATCCTATATTATGGGGCATAACGCCTGCTTCTATTCGGTGCAATTGTAATTTATCAAACCCTTCGTTAACTAATAGCTTCACTGCCTCAGTCATATAGCCTCTGCCGTTATAGGATTTATCGAGAAAATATCCGATAAATGCACGTTGCAGAGGTCCTCGATATACTTGGAAGAGATTAATAACGCCAATTAACTGTTGCGTTTGGAGGAAAATACCATAATGATATTCTTCATCGTTTTCCCTCCGTTTTCGAATTAGTCTCATTCGACGTAACTGGCCTTGTTCGGTATAGAATTCTTCCGAACGATCCATGGAGAAATTCTCAAAAAACGATCGGTTCGTTTGTTCTAATGCAAGCAAGTCACCCACATCTTCCGTTGTTAATGCACGTAAATAAAGATTATTCCCACGTATCATTTGTTACCTCCACGTTTTTTATAGGTAATATTCGACGAATCTTGCGATAATCCTGCTCGCAATAAATACAAATCAGTCATCGTTTTTTTTTAGTAATTTAAGTCTAAGGAAGTACATTTGCTATCATACTTAACTTCAGATGGAGCATGTAGGAGGAAAAAGGAATCACAAAACATCTTATATAGTGGAATTTGTGCTAGGTATTCTTTGAACATATAGGAGCTTTTGTGGATTTTTTTGAAGTAGATTTCAATCTATAAATGAAATCATAGTTATTTCGTCTTGGAAATGATGACATACATACGTGAGATCCTTTCAGAACGGAACTTTATGCCTAAATCTATAAAATCTATTACTGGTACTATCTAATTATTTTTAAATATTCCAGATATTTACTCCATGCTTCGACACCTCTAGCAAATCTATTAAATTATAATAGTCTTTACAACTTTATACATACATCAAAGAGGTTCACCTAGGAAAGAAATAGAGGTGTTCTTTTTTTAGGGATAAATATAAAGCTTAGTGAGGTGATAGCAGACACAAGCTCCCTGTTCATAAGGGAAGGGAGAAATTTTAAGAAGTTAATTCGTGAGGGAGGAAACGGAATGAACGTAAAGAAAAAGTTAGGCTTCGCCCTAACAACAGCCATGTTTGGGTTTGTATTACTGATAGGTGGAACCTATGCGTACTTTAGTGATCAGGAAGTGACCAATAATAGCTTTGCAGCAGGAACGTTGGATCTCTCGGTAAATGAAACAGCCATTATAAATCTTGTTAATTTAAAACCGGGTGATACCATGCTGCGAGAATTTGCCATATCAAATGATGGAAGCTTAAAAATTGAAAATGTGTTCTTAGAAACAGCGTATGCAGTTACGGATGTAGGCAATGACAATGTGGATGATTTCGGAAAGCATATTAAAGTTAACTTTTTATGGAATTGGCAGCAGGAAAGTGAACCTATCTTTGAAACCACCTTATATGACTTACAGCAAATGGATCCAGATGTAGTAAAGCGTGATATATGGGATCCTTTATGGGAACAGCGTGGCGGATTGGAAACAGATGAAACACATGATTTTTGGGTGGAATTTGAGTTTGTTGATAATGATGCGGAACAAAATATGTACCAGGGTGATGGTCTCGCTTTAGAATGGGCATTCAACGCCACACAATCAGCAGGCGAAGAAAAATAATGAATAGGCAATGAGGGGATGAAGATAGTGAAATTAACGAAGAAAATAACGATTTCCACATTGGTATTATCGATGTCATTAGGAATGATGTTGCAAAGCAGCCTTGTCTATGCTGAGGAAGAAACGAACATGAAACAGAATGAATCTGGTACACCTTCCTATATTATTGGAAATTGGCAGGCACCTAATGGAGCTACCAAAGAAGAAGCAGTGCGCAACTACTTTGCAGATAAACAGAACCAGTTCCAATTAACAGGCGACCCCAATGTAGACTTTACGATTCAATCTGAACAACTAGATCAAGAAACGGGGGAAACCCATCTTCGAGTTGCCCAAACGTACAAAGGTATTCCAGTGTATGGCGCCGATCAGTCGATTACCCTAGATAAAGAAAAACAGGTGACGGCCTATTTTGGAGAGGTTATTCCTAAGTTAGAAGATCAAAGGATACCTGGAGAAGCTGTTGTATCAATGGAAAAGGCGAAGGCAATTGCTAAAGAAAACATAGAAAACAAGATTGGGAATGTTAAGCAATATGATGGGGCAGTAAAGGCAACGCCATATATCTATAAACATCAGGATACGTTTTATCATACGTACCTTGTCACAGCATCAACGACAACACCAGAAGTAGGATACTGGCATTACTTTATTGATGCCACAAATGGCGATATCATAGATTCCTATAATGCGGCACATCAAGTCACTGCATTCGGTACAGGCGTATTTGGGGAAAGGCAGAAATTTGAGGCACAGGCGTTTAATGGTCTGTTTAGGCTGTTTGATGTGACCCGGGGAGAAGGAGTAGTAACATATGATAATACTTCAGGAGAAAACGTTGATGTAACAAGTATTAATAAGATGTTTCGCGATGGTTCAGCAGTCGATGCTCATGCAAATGCGCAAAAAACGTATGATTACTATTTAGATACATTTAACCGTGATTCTGTCGATGATCATGGACAAATCTTAATTTCGGCAGTCCATGTTGGCGACAACTGGAATAACGCATCTTGGAATGGCAGGCAAATGTCCTATGGGGATGGCGATGGTATTCGATTCCATCCGCTTGCCGGCGGACTGGATGTAGCTGCCCATGAGATGAGTCATGGAGTGGTACAACATACGGCTGGTTTGATTTACCGAAATGAATCTGGCGCGTTAAATGAGTCATTTGCAGATATCTTTGGAGCCATGGTTGATCGTGATGATTGGTTGATTGGAGATGACATCATGGCCGATGGTAGCTTAGCCTTACGCTCCTTGGAAGATCCTGCAGCATTAATTGAAAGTAGAACACAAGAACCGTATCCAGATCATTGGGATCAGAGATATACAGGTCCGTTAGACGGTGGAGGGGTTCATATTAATAGCAGTATTAATAATAAAGCTGCTTATCTCGTTTCTGAAGGTGGCGAGCATTATGGAGTAGAAGTAACAGGGGTAGGACGAGAAGCAACAGAGCAAATCTATTACCGTGCATTGTCTGTATATTTAACGAGTAATTCGGATTTTAGTATGATGCGCCAAGCGGCCATTCAAGCAGCGAAGGACCTTTATGGAAGTCAATCTGAAGCAGCAGCGGCAGTTGAACAAGCCTATAATGCAGTAGGCGTCTATTAACTTACTTAACTAGCTGTCTATGTTTCCTAGGAGCTAGCTTTCACCTTGTATGTATATATTATTTTTATAAGGAGGATTTGAATGACACAATCAGTATGGAAAAAAGCAGCAACTATAATATTAATTGGGCTACTCGTTATTACAATGACACCGGTGACAGGCTTGGCTGATGAAACAGATGTGCCGACAACAGGCTTTGAAGATCGTAATGGGGACGGTTGGACAACCCAAGAGGAAGAGTTGGCCTTCTTAGAAGAAGTAGCTGCCACGTCGGATCGTGTTGCTTATTCGGAAATTGGAACAACGGTGGAGGGGTGGCCGCTTCATCTGGTTCGAGTGGGCTTCCCAGCACCCCCAACAGACGAGGAAATAGCTGACGGTCGCAATATGCTCGTAGTCGGATCCCAGCATGGAAATGAAGGCGCTCCAAGAGAAATGGCGCTGCAATTATTGAGAAATTTAGCTTTTACAGATGATCCCGTGTTATTGGATCAACTACAAGAAGCCACTATTTTATTTATTCCAACTGCTAATCCTGATGGAAGAGCGGCAAATACAAGAGCCAATGCAGAAGGAATTGATATTAATCGGGAGCATTTAAGTATGCGTACCAATGAAGTAAAAGCAATTGCCAGTGTCTTAGAGGAGTTTACGCCAGATATTACCGTTGATGGTCATGAACGCCCGAGGGATAGCGGTAATCCTGATATGGAGATGTTATGGCCACGTAATTTAAATGTCGATGAGCAGCTTCGTTCATTAAATCAAGAGATGGTGGAAGATTATCTTCTGCCAGAGGTAGAGGAGGCAGGATTTACTACTGGATTATATGGTTCCCCTGGAGGAGCCGGCGGAGGGGATGAGCGTATTTTGCGTAATATCCTCGGTTTACGTAACGGCATTGGTTTACTAACAGAGTCGGCAGGCCTACAAGAACCCCAACGACGTGTCGACATGCAAATGCGTACACTGGAATCGGTATTATCCTTTTATCGAGAGCGATTTGATGATGTAGGTGCCGTCGTTTCTGGTGCGCCAGAGCGTCAACAGGCGGCCGGCTCGGATCAAACGGAACCGTTTTATTTGGACGGTGCCGATAACTTTGATCCAACAACAATATTAGAGACAAAACCAAGTGGTTATTTGCTGACAAATGATCAGACGCAAGAGGTAGAGATCTATAAAGAGTTATTTGCTATAGAAACAGAAGCAATGAATGGTGGGGGAATGTATGCTGCAATGGACCAACCAAAAATGGGTATTCTTCCGTTCTTGTTTGATGAACGAGCAACATATACCCAAGTGGAAGGCATCGCGTTATATGATAGTACAGATGTTGGAACAGCAGCTAATATGAAGTCACTTGTTGCTCACTTTGAAGAGGAAGGGGAATTTGAAGAAGCGGAAAATGCGAGAGCATTAGACTTGCATCTCACGGCAGTTGATCGCTTTGAGAAAAAAGAGAAAGCAGATAAAGTTATAAAGCATATGCACAGCTTTAACAGATTATTAGCGTATCAGAGAGATAATGAATTCATTTCAGAGCTTGCCTATTCCAATTTGCAAACATATGCTGCTTATATCATAGGGAAATGGGAAACGCCCTCTGATTCAACGAACGTGGTAGGACAAGTCAACGAAGGGTAAGTAGAGTAAACCTGAACAGATCCCGAATAAGCTTGTAGTCTATATTAATCTAGCGGAATGGAAGGAATGATTTATGTAATCAAAAAAGGAAGAGGAAGGGGCGAAATAGGTAATCCAAAAAGCCGAACGATAAAATAGCACGTGCAGTCAACCTACGTAGCTCCTTGAAGAAGAACACTTTTTCTGTGCGCGATGTCGCTGCCGGATTCTTCCTTATCCTGCAGGAAAGTGTTCTGATCAGGGCTTACGAAACGCTTCCTTTGAGGACAACGTCGGCATCCCCCTTGCCAGGGCAAGGAAGCTGAAGCGGTGCCCGTGGGGAAAGCGAAGTATGTTGACGGAGCATGATAGAATCTGTTTTATGTAAAGTTATAATCCGAACGAATTCGGGTGAAATCGTTCGGATTATGATAGGAATAAGTTATTTTTGTCTTCGTCTTAGTTTTCCCATTTATTCAGAAGACTCGCTGCATCGATGGTTAGTACTTGGTAAGCTTGCCTCGCTATCTGTTTATTCTCCCATTTTTTCTCAATTAATCGTTGAAACCCTTTCATATGTTTCATGAATTTGTCGGTGGCTTGCTGCTCTTCAAAACGCTCTACTGCTGTTAAATGGGTAAGTAAGGAGCGTGCTACACCAGGATTTGCAAAGGCATCTTCTTCTTGATAGATAGAAATGATTTTTTTCATATCAGCTACATTTTCTGGAGATGTACCGCCTTTATAATCAAAGGCTTTGTCTAGTGTCTGTTTACCACCAACAACAGGTAAGGAAATCGAACTATCGCCAAGGGTAACATCAAACGAGGCTTGATTGTTGTCCGGCATCAGCATCTGGTCATCACTACCTGCGATAATAACTCCGATTCGATGACCCTCTTGAAAAATATAATCTTCTGGTAACATGTCCCATTGGAATGTATACGTTTTTCCTGGTTCTACTGGCGCTGCATGTTCTAGTCCATCCCAGTTTTGGACATCTAACCAACCATGTGACACAATCTCATAAGGTGCCACATGCGTTGTTTTTTCTGTCTCTTTATAACAAGCATCATCTACATCTGTACTTGCTCCCCAGCAAGATTCTGAATCTAGTGTACGAATACCTTCTCCTCTATCACGATGGTTGACTCGTTCAGTGGTACCATAGTCGACAATGAGGGCTGTAAGATTCGAATCATCTTGATCAATGCTTGCGTTTATATTTAATTTGGGGACCCCACTTAGTTGGACTTCGTCCTTTAGCTCAGGAGATAAATACATAAGCCGATTTTCTTTCGCTGTAAATTCATCCTCCACCATCTGTTGTTCTGTTTGCTCTGGGTTATCGATAAAAGACTGGGTGAATTCCCCAAGGATTGGACTGGTCATTAGTGATCCGGGCACTTCTTCATTTTCAGGAGCGAGCCTGATAGTAACCGGTTCTGCCCCTTCATTCGGCCAATTTCCAGTAGTTTCCCATTCGTCGGCCGTTCGTTCGATATCAACCATTGGTTCGTTCATGATCCCGTTATCGATGTCAAGCAGCCAATAATCAAACCATTGATGGAGCGTATCCACCCATTCTGCTCGTCGAAAATCAAAAGGATCGACATGACCGGTTTGCGTTAACCAAAGCTTTCGAGGTACATCATGGTTTGTTAAAGCATCCCACCAGTTGGAGAAATGGTTTGCTTTCACATTATAATCATTTAAGCCATGAATCACGAAAACACTTGCTTCAACATTTTCTGCATCTTTTACAAAATTGCGCTCATCCCAAAAGGAATTGTAATTACCTGTTTGATCATCTGCATCATTGCGTATTTCCTCTCGTACAACGGCACATGGTTCGATACGTTCGCTCGCTGTTACCGCATGTGATAAACCGGATGGCCCGTTGCGATAAAATGGAATGCCGCCGTAACGATAATAATCATACCAACTGCTAATTGCTCCAATTGGAACTATCGTTTCTAGGCCATCGATGCCTGTAGCAGCAGCTGCATTGGCTAATGTCCCATCATAAGATTTTCCGATCATACCTACCTTTCCTGTTGACCAATTTGCTTGGATTTCTTGCCCGTTTTCGTCCCACGCAGTTCCTTCTCCATTTAACCAATCAATTACTACGTTGACACTCTCTGTTTCTTCATAGCCTCCAGTAGGTGGGCAGCCATCAGAGTTATTCGTTCCTACCATATCTACTTGTACAACAGCGTAGCCTCGTGGAACAAAATAATTATCATAAAACAAAGGAAACTTTTCATTAACTCCATCTCCATCAGGGTCTTTCGTTTCTGACTCATTCCCTCTTCCGATACTTTCATAATAGGGGCTGGCATCCATAATAATCGGTACTTGTAATTCCTGGTCGGTTTCTTGGGGACGGATAATATCAGCGGCAATGCGATCAAGGTTGCCGTCTCGGTCACTATCCATGTTTGACTCCACATAAATCGTTTCTTTAATAGCATTGTCGTAATCGTAAACCGGTTGTGTCGCTTCTTCTTCAAGATGATAATTCTTAGGTTGAGGGGTTCTGTCATGTGTTTCTGTATCTGCGGTGATGGGGGTGGAGAACATGGTGAGTAGCAGAAGCGAAGTTATCATACTAGCTATCTTCTTATTTTTTGTTTTCATGAACTAACTATCCCTCCTATTTAATATAGTAAACTAATTGTAGAGCATCATAGCATGATATAAAGGTTGGTAGAAGAGGGGGAAGTAACAATTTTCCGATTTTTTCAGAGGAAAAAAGGGTACAAAGTTCTATAGGTAAGGCTCTGAATCGTTGTGTAAGAAAGTATCCCATTCATATGCTGTTTATGACGGAACTAGTTTAATGAATAGTCTATCGAAAAAACTACCTTTAGGTAAAAGGTAGTTTATTTGCTGCTAGTAGTGGGCTTAGCTCACTACTAGCAGCTCTAGCTTATTGAAGGTTCAGCATCGATTCAAATTGACATTAGGTTACGCTTAATATCGCAGCTTCATCAGGATATGCTTAATGTCTTGATCATTCATTAATAATTCACTATGCTTTTCATTAATTTTAGCTAATGCAACGTCATGATAGAAAAATTCAATAAATAGCTTAACAAATGGTTTTGACATGGTCTTCATCGCTTGCCATGAATCGTTTTCCACTCCTGCAAAAATCGTTTCTCGATCGTCCACAATAATCAATCGAAACCGTTCCAATACATCATGCTCTTTTGCAGGTATAAGGGTGTGGACGTGAGTCAAGTTGGTGTTCATGTTCCCTACGACAAGGACTTCAACCTCTACACCGTTTTTCTCTTTCTCTTTTAAGAGTGGCAAGTATTCTACCAAATCATCTTTCCATAGCGAAACTCGGATGGTTTCTTTTGCTTCCTGGATAAGTTGCTTCATTTGTGCTTGAATAGATGTATTTACTTTCAGGCTCCATATGCGATCATCAAGGAACGGCTTTTTCTTTGAGCTGGTTTTTAGTTGCTTAATATTTTCCTGAAATTCAGCTGTTAGTTTTTCAATAGCAAGGGGTAATGGAAGCGCAGTGTAAAGCTTTTTCTTTTCTGATATCGAATCCATTACCATACCCTTATCAATCATACGTGTTAAGACTTCATACACCTTTGCTTTTGGAACCCCAGAATATTTAACAATTTGAGTAGCATCCATAGGTTCATCACTAGAAGCTAGAGTTTCAAACACATTACTTTCATATTGTGAAAAACCAAATTTTTGTAACATATATACTCCTATCTATATTCCTTACGTATATTTTAATGGTAAATAAATAGTTAATGAAATAATTCTGTTATTTATATTAAATGATATGGACCATTTATTTCAATTGATAAATGCCGATTCTCCTATTCTTCAGCTGGTATTAGCTTAAACCAATCCCTCTATTTTTATTTGACAGAGATTAGAAGCTCATTGTAATCTAGAAAAAAGTTACTATTATAGTAGTAACTTTTAAGTTAGCCATTGATTAAACAAGAAAAGATAGAATGATAACGAACTAAATACGATAGTAAGGGGTTTTTTAATGATAAGAAGTGATGTTGCTAAAAGGAAACGAAAAACAGCTTATATAAATGCTACTTTTTTTACAATGGATAAGGAAAATCGAGTTTTTGAAAATGGGATGATGATTGTACAAGATCAGTTCATTACATACATTGGTTCACATTCTAAAGAGCAGCTGGTGGATGTAGACCAAGTAGTGGATCTTGCTGGGAAATGGGTGATGCCTGGTCTTGTAAATACGCATTCGCATATTGTGATGACGATTTTACGTGGTATTGGAGATGACATGCTGTTAAAGCCTTGGCTGGAAAAGAAAATATGGCCGATGGAAACACAGTTTACGACAGAAATTGCTTCTGTTAGTGCTAAGCTAGGTATTTTGGAGATGTTGAAATCAGGGACTACGACGTTCTCTGATATGTTCAATCCAAATGGCATAGATTCAGATGATGTTATACATGCAGTTGGAGAAACCGGGATTCGTGGTGCTTTTTCGTATACAATATTTAGCTTTGGTACCGAGGAAGAGCAGAAAATGAACCTGAGGGAAGCAGAGCAATTTTCTAGAAACTATAAAACGTTTGCTGATGGTCGTCTGACCACCATGGTAGCCCCTCATAGTGCCTACACATGCACACCGGATGCTCTTACTGCGAGTGCCGGAATTGCTAAAGACAATAATTTGATGGTACACATTCATGTTTCAGAAACAAATGATGAAATCATGGATATTGAAAGTCGCTATGGTTTTCGTCCTGTTGAACATCTTTGCAGATTAGGTCTCTTCGACCAGCCAACGGTGATGGCCCATGGTGTGGTTCTTAATGATGAGGAGCGAGCAATGCTAAAACAGTATGATGTACGTGTTGCTCATAATCCAATCAGTAATCTGAAATTAGGATCAGGAATTGCGGATATTGTTCGTCTGTTAAATTCCGGGATAAAAGTAGGAATTGCAACAGATGGCGTATCTTCCAATAACAACTTTGATATGTTCGAGGAAACCCGAACGGCTTCCCTGCTGCAAAAAGGTGTATATAAAGATCCAACTAAATTCCCTGCACAAACAGCGTTAGCTTTAGCTACTCGGGGAGGAGCTGAGGCAATTGGTATGGGAAAAAGCACGGGTTCATTGGAAGCAGCCAAAAAGGCAGATTTTATTACTATTTACCCTTATGATAAGGAGCATCTACATCCTCTCCGTGAAGCGTATTCCCATCTACTTTATGCAGCACGTGGAAGTGACGTAGCCGATGTGTATATTGATGGCAAGATGGTTGTGAAGGATAGAAGCTGTTTAACGATAGATGAAGAAAAAGTGATGTCCGAAATGAATCGCCTACAGGAGAAACTCTTGAAATAAACGATTCTGCTCGTTTTCAAAGAGCAAGACGCAAAACCATTCTATTCAGGAGTCTATAAAATGTAATTTAAAAAACACATTTTATAGACTCCGTTTAACGATTCCTATAAAAGACTTTATTTTTCAGCAATCTTATGTCATATTATAATAACAACGTTGTTATTTGTAGGAGTGATATAATGAGTGTTTTCCAAGTAATGGAACATGAACATAATCAAATGGCTTTATATGATGGTTTCACGTACTGCAACATTCGTGTACTAGAGCCGCATATCATTAATGTCAGCATGAGTGAACAAAAGGAAATTAGTCTTCCAACATGGACGGTCACTCCTGGAGATACCGTCTTGCCTTTTGAAGGAATTGCACGTCAAGATATGTCTCGTTTCTCCCGTCCGAATTATACATTTACGGAAACGGAAAAGACTTTAGAAATAGAGACAATGGAATTAAAATTAGTTGTTCAAAAAGAAGATCTGTATCTTTCCTGGTTTCAGAAAAATAAAACAGAAGAATTTGTGGAAGTGATTACCGACCGTCATACACAAAGTTATAAACATCATATAAGTTCGAGCCATCCAACATGCCATTATTTACAACGCCAAGAAAATGAAATGTATTTTGGGCTAGGAGAGAAAACAGGTGCAGCCGATAGACATGGGAGACGTTTTCGAATGAAGAATATCGATGCGATGGGTTACAATGCTGAAACAACCGATCCGTTGTATAAACATATTCCTTTTTATATCACGTATAAACCGGATATCGACCAATCTGTTGGTATCTTCTACGATGATTATCAAGATTCCGTTTTTGATTTTGGTCAAGAGTTGGACAATTACCATGGCTCCTATCGATACTACGAAACGAAAAGTAGCTTTCTAGATTATTATGTTATTGCTGGACCGAGAGTGAAAGATGTCACACAGCGATTTAGCTGGTTAACTGGGCGGCCAACCATCATGCCTCCATGGAGTCTATCTTATTCCGGTTCCACCATGCAGTATACAGATGCACCTCATTCACATGAACGAATGAAACAATTTCTAGCTCAATGTGAAGAACATCAAATCACCGTACGCTCATTCCATTTGTCATCTGGATATACGTCCATTGATGATAAACGCTATGTATTTAATTGGAATTATGATAAGTTTCCAGATCCAAAAGCATTTGGAAAGTCATTTGTAGACAAAGGCGTTGAAATCGTTGCCAACATTAAGCCGTCATTGATGCTTCATCATCCGCTGTTAGATGAAGTGTTAGCGTTTGATGGATTTGTTAAAGATGAACACGGCGAACCGTTACTCATTCAATTCTGGGACGATAAAGGATATTATTTAGATTTTACAAATCCTGATACCATCGCATGGTGGCAAGAGAAGGTGAAGACAACCCTGCTTGATAACCACATTCATTGTACTTGGAACGATAATAATGAATTTGAGATTTGGGATGATAGCGCACAGGTGCATGGATTTGGCCAGGGTGGTAAGTTCAATGATTACAAAGCAATTATGCCCTTACTCATGATGAAAGCTTCCAGAGACATCCAAATGGATTATCATCAAGATAACATGCCATATGTTATTAGTCGTTCTGGATGTGCTGGTATGAGTAAATATGTGCAGACATGGACGGGTGATAATCGAACGAGCTGGCATACCTTAAAATTTAATAATAAGATGGCAATTGGACTGAGCCTATCTGGCGTATTCAATTTTGGTCATGATATCGGTGGTTTTTCTGGTCCGAAACCAGATCCTGAACTATTCGTAAGATGGGTGCAGTGTGGAGTGTTTTATCCGCGGTTTTCTATTCATTCGTGGAACAGTGATGGCTCTGTTAATGAGGCTTGGATGTACCCGAAAGTGATGGAAGAAGTGCAAGCAGCTATGCATTTTCATGAACGACTGACACCTTATTTACAGACGCTTGTAGAGCACTCCCATTCTAATTATGCGCCAATTATTCGCCCAACCTTTTATGACTTTGATCAAGATTCAGCTACGTATCTTGACTCCGACGATTTTATGGTAGGAGACAAGCTGCTTGTTTGTCCGATTGTAGAAGCAGGTCAGACGGAAAGAACGGTGTATTTACCGAAAAATGAAGAAGGTTGGATTGATTATCATACAAGTGACTATTATAGAGGTGGACAAACCATACAAATACCGGTGACGCTGGATAAAATTCCATTATTCGTTCGACGGTTTGCTTCTATACCAATGTATAATCAAACATTAACACAAGTGGAAAATTATCATTTTGAATAAGGAAGCCTATTGAAGGGGAATACGAAGTCAGTATAAAAAACGCCTGTCATTAAAAGTCTGTAACACTTTTGGTGACAGGCGTTTTTTTATACGCCGGAATAGGAGGAAAAACCGCCATCCACTGGTACAACAATTCCGGTTACAAATGGGCTTGCACTATAGTCCAGCAGCCAAAACAATGTTCCGATTAATTCTTCTGGATTGCCAAACCGTTTCATAGGGGTTTGACTTAAAATTTTATGTGCACGTTCTGAATAGGCGCCTTCTTCATTTCTTAATAAGGCTTTATTTTGTGTTGTTTCAAAAAATCCTGGCGCAATGGCATTCACACGTACCTTTCCTTCGAAATACGTACTTAACCATTGTGTGAAATTGCTAATTGCAGCTTTTGCCCCACTGTATGCTGGGATTTTAGTAAGTGGTTGGAAGGCATTCATAGAAGAGATATTAATAATGGTATTCCCTTCTCCTTGCGTTAAATCTTCACCAAAAACCTGGGTTGGCAAGAAGCTGCCTGTGTAGTTCAATTTAAAGACGTAATCTACGCTTTCTTCACGTAAGCCAAAAAAGTTCTTTTCTGATTGCGGATGAAAATGCTCATCTACAGTGGTGGCATCTGGATGATTGCCACCTGCACAGTTAATTAATGCATGTACATTACCAAATCTCTGATTGAATTTCTGTTTTGCTTCGATTAATGAGGCTTTATCTAACACATCTGCTGTTAATGCAATGGTCTGGTCTTTTTTCGGATTAACATCTGCAATAACGTCATGTAATCTGTCAGCTTGTCGTCCAATTAATCCAACATTTGCGCCAGCATCCACGATTGCTTTCACAAAGGTTTTGCCAATAACACCACTTGCGCCTGTGATAATCACATTTCGTCCGGTAAATCGCTGGTTCATGATTGATTCACTCCTTCTATCAATCCGTTGATATAGGTGGCACCTAATGCTCGATCAAATAAGCCGTATCCTGCTTTGCCAGTTTCGCCCCAAATCATGCGACCATGGTCAGGACGTATCGTGCCTTTGTAGTTAATGTCTTTTAAGGCTTTAATAACTGCTTTCATATCAACGGAACCATCTTTAGAAAGATGCCCTGTTTCAACAAAGGAATGGTTGTCGAGACGTTTAATATTTCGCATATGGACAAAATGGATATGGTCTCCAAATGCTCGTATCATCTCAGGTAGATCGTTTTCTTCTAAACAACCGAGGGAACCGGTACAGAAACAAATACTATTATTTTTTGCATTATTTATCGTTACCAGTTTGTCGTAACTTTCTTTTGATCGTATGATTCGAGGGATGCCAAAGATTGACCAAGGTGGATCATCCGGATGAATGGTGAGATTGATATCATGTTCAATGGCAACAGGTAAAACCTCGTTTAAGAAATAGCCAAGATTCTCCCATAGATCATCATCTGTCATCGTACGATATTTCTCAATTAATGCAGCCATTTCCGCTTTTGTGTAACTTTCATCCCAGCCTGGCAAGTTGAGATTCGTTGTCACAGGGTCGATGGTTTGCACATACTCATGATCGTACAATAATGTTTCTGATCCATCCTGCAATCGGTGATGTAAATCGGTACGTGTCCAATCAAACACAGGCATGAAGTTATAACAGACCGTCTTGATTCCGGATTCACCTAAGTTTTTTAATGATTCCTTGTAGTTTGCAATTAATTGATCACGATTGTTTTCGCCAAGTTTAATGGATTCATGGACTGGTAAACTTTCAATCACCGATAAAGCCAAACCTTCTTTTTCAACAGATGATTTTAACGCCTCAATCCGTTCTTTTTCCCAAACATTCCCTACGGGCACATCATAAATAGCCGATACAATATGATTCATATTAGGAATTTGTTTTATATCTTGTAGTTTTACAGGATCGTTCTCTCCATACCATCTAAAGGATAATTCCATTATTTTACCTCCTCAACATCTTTAATTGTAAATAACCGAACGGCATTGTTAAAACAGATATCTTTTAATATTCCAGTCAGCAACTCAGGATTGTCTTCAATTTCCCCTTCTTCTACTAGATTTCCAAGCAGTTGGCAGAGAATCCTTCGGAAATATTCATGACGTGAATAAGATAATAGACTTCTTGAATCGGTTAACATTCCTACGAATTGAGATAATAATCCAACATTTGCATAATCGATAAGATGCTGAATCATTCCCTGTTTCGTATCGTTATACCACCAGGCAGCACCTAGTTGGACCCTTATGCTGCTGGATGTGAAATTTCCTGCTGTCGCCTGGACCATCAAATGATCATTTGCATTATTTGGATAAATAATCGTATCACTTAATGCATTATTCTTATTTAAGTGATCTAGTAATGCATTCAAGTCTTTGGCGTTAAGTGGGTCACCCACACTATCAAAACCAGCGTCTTTTCCAATGGCTCGATATTGCATGGTATTATTATTACGTAATGGTCCAAGATGTAATTGCATAACCCAATGAAATTGTTTATATGCTTTGGACAACTCTGTTAAAAGATACCCGGATAATAGTTTTAATGAACGGTTATCCAAACCTTCTCCTTGTTTTAACTTATTAAAGTAAGAGATGGCTTCTTCCTTCGTTAGTCCGGGTAAGACAACTTCAGTAAAGCTTTGGTCGGAGCTCCGTGCACCATGTTGGTGGAAATATGCTATTCTCGATAACAATGCATGAATATAGTGATCTAGTGTTTCAATGGGCTGCCCTGTTGCTTTCGTTAGCTTATCGATTGCTGTTTGAATCGTATCTTTGGTTAGACTAATATAGAAATCGGCTCTAAATGTTGGGCGAACCGAAATATCAAATGATTGATCTTCTTTTAACAATTGATGATATTTCAGATCATCACAAGGGTCATCGGTTGTACAAATGACTTTTACATTGCTTTGTTTTATTAATTGACGCGGCGAATGAGATGATTGCTGTAATTGTTCATTTAAATCATGATATAGTTGCTCCGGCGAAGTATGTTGCACCGGTTCATAGTGGTTAAAATAGCGAGCTAATTCTAAGTAACACCAGTGATACATTGGATTCATAATGGTGTTAGGCAGCAACTCGATGAAAGCTTTAAATTTTGTGAAATCATCTGCATCGCCGGTGATGACCGACTCATCCAAGCCGTATGCCCGCATGAGCCGCCATTTATAATGATCATGGGCGAGCCATAATTCCGTAATCGTTGCAAAGTTTTTGTCCTCATATATTTCTTGAGGACTTAAATGGCAATGAAAGTCATAAATAGGTACATCTTGAATAGTTTGATATAACTGCTTCGCTTTATCTGTTGTAAGTAAAAAATGTTCATGAATGAATTCCATATGATCACTCCTTGTCAGTCACATTAAATTCCAAATAAGTTTGGTAAAAATAACGATAATTGTGGGATAAATGTAATAACTAATAACACGACAATCAGTACAATAAAGTACGGAACGAGTGTCCGAATTACATGCTCGATTCGAACATCTGCTACACTAGCACCTACGAATAATGCGCTGCCTACTGGCGGTGTAATATTACCCAAACATAAATTAAAGGCGATCACAATTCCAAAATGTACCGGGTCCAGACCAATCGCTTCCGAAATCGGTAAGAAGATCGGCGTAAATATTAAAACAGCAGGTGTAATATCCATAAACGTACCAATTACTAATAAGATGATGTTCATCAATAATAAAAGAAGGATTGGATTATCCGTAAGTGATAAAAGTCCATTTGAGATAGCTTCTGGCAAGCCGGTGAAACTCATAACTAATGAAAATAGGGCGGATGCTGTAATTAATAATAAGATCATCCCGGTAATTTCAACCGTTTCCTTTAAGATATTTGGAATATCTTTTAATTTTAAGTTTTTATAGACGAGTGATAGGATGACGGCATATAATACCGCTACTGCAGCCCCTTCAGTGGCAGTAAAGATACCTGCTACAATCCCACCGATAACGATAACAATCAGCAATAAGCTTGGGATCGCATCAAGGATTAAAAATCCTTTATCTTTCCAGCCAATCCGTTCTGAAACGGGATACCCTTCTTTCTTCGCCAACACATATGCAACCGTGATACAAGCAATTCCCCATAAAATTCCAGGTATATAACCCGCCATAAATAAGGCAGCAATCGAAGTCCCGCCACTGACTAAGGAATAAACAATCAGTAAGGAACTTGGTGGGATAAGTAAGCCCGCTGGAGCAGAAGAGATATTGGCAGCAGCTGAATAAGGCCTCTTATAGCCCTGGGTTATTTGTAATGGTGTCATAATCCTTCCCATCGCCGCAGCTGCGGCAACACTGGAGCCAGAAATAGACCCAAATAGCATGTTTCCAACGATATTCGTATGCGCAAGCGATCCAGGCATTCTCCCGACAAGTACCTTTGCAAAGTTAACCAATCGAAAGGCGATACCACCATTATTCATTAATATCCCAGCTAAGACGAATAGCGGGATGGCAAGCATGGTAAAGTTATCAATTCCTGTTACCATACGTTGCGCTGCTGTAATGATCGTAACATCAAATGGAAGTATTAATAGCAACGTTAGAATAGCGCTAATAATAATCGATATAGCGATTGGAATACTTAAAGCAAGCAAAATGAAAAAAGAAATAAACAATACGAATCCTGCGATTGTCGTCATGGCCCGTCACTTCCATCCTTGGATAGTGATACCTCTGAGGTAGTTAGACCATGAATAGCATAAAAAGCAACAAATATTCCGGAAACAGGAAGTGCTCCATACATCATCGCCATTGATACACCTGTTGAAGGCGCTATTTGCGATAGCGTTAGCTCAACTACTTGGATACCACCCCATATCATCAGAACAAGGGCAATGATCAATAAAATAATATTTGACAATCGCTCCATCATACGTTGCGCTTTTTTATGAAGCTTCTCTCGTATGAAGTGGATAGCAATATGCTTTTTTTGACCGAAGACATAGGCCGCACTAGTCAAGGAAAACCATATTAGTAACATTCGAATAATTTCCTCACTTACCGTGCTAGGTGTATTTAGTACATATCTAGCAACCACTTGCCAGATGGAGAGAATCGACATTATCGTTATCAACACACCAGTTACGATCAGAAGAAGTCTATCAATAGATGCTTTTAATCTACTCATTTTCTTCTGCCTCCTTTATTTGCTCATATTGTTGCCTTGTTGCTGGATTTGTTTGAAACTGCTCTTGCAGTGGTTTAACAGCATTCATAAATGAGCTTTTATCTACCTCATGGAATTCGACCCCCATATCGCTCTTGGCAGTTTTAATTGCTTTTTTCACCTGCTTGTCCCAACGTGTTTCATGTGAAACAGTGGATTCTTTGGCAGCCTCTTTGACCCATTGTTTTTCTTGATCTGTTAATTGATCATAAGCATCTTTGTTCATAATTAAGATATCTGGGACCATGGCATGTTCTGTGTAGAAATAATGTTTAGCAACCTCGCCATGTTTATTATCCGTTAAGGCGGTTTCATTATTTTCAGCTGCATCAATAATTCCTGACTGCAGCGCAGTATACACTTCGCCAAAAGACATCGGTGTAGGCGTTCCGCCAAGCGCATCAATCATCTGAACACTTGTTTTACTAGGCTGAACGCGTGTTTTTAAACCTTTCATATCTGCATTTGTTTCGATCATTCGATCTTTTGTGTACATGTTTCTGACACCTGCATCATAGTACGTAATCCCAATAAAACCATTATCTGTAGTTGTTTTGAAAAACGCGTCCTGAATTTCCGGTTTTTTCATTATTTCTCGATAGGATGCTTGTGATTGAAATAGATACGGCATACTGAATAGTGAATAGGATTCGGAGAAACCTTCCAACGCACTGGCAGATACTTTTGTGAACTGCACAGCATTGGTTTGTGTCATTTCAATTACTTCCCGTTCACTGCCTAATTGTCCATTCGCATAGATTTTTAATTGGAGCTTTCCGTTTGATTTCTGTTCCAACCGTTCTTTAAAGTCCACTAATGATTGATGAACCGGATGATTTGTTGGTTGATTATGTCCTAGGATTAATTCCTTTGTTTCTGCTGCTTTCGAGTTAGAACAACCAGCCAAAATGATTAAAACGCTTACAATAAGTAACAAAAACCTCTTCACTTGCTCTCCCCCTTATCATTCGGCTTTTCTATCCATGTATAAGGAAACGAAGCCAATAACAACGTTTTCATTATGTGGTAGATTTCCCCCCTATTAGAATAACAACGTTGTTATTTTTGGCTACAAATTTTCCATCCCGCTTATTTATTATGATATAATGATCTTACTAATAAATCAATAGATTTTTCAAGGGGTAAAGCAATGGCAGTAACACTCAAAGATATCGCTCGTGAATGTGGTGTAAGCTATTCAACAGTAAGTAAGGCACTAAAGGATTCACCATTAGTTACGGAAGCGACTAAACGAAAAATTAAAGAAAAAGCAGAACAAATGAATTATATTCCTAATAACTCCGCTCGGTCGCTTGTGTCCAATCGAAGCAATACCATTGGATTAATATGGCCTGCTGTAGATAGGGTGGCAATCACTACCTTAGCTTCCCAAATTAATCAGGCATTAAAAAAAGAAGGGTATTTTATGGTGGTTTCCATCGAGGATCCGATTACTGCTGCCCAAAAGTTTTTAGAGCTCCGCTTCGATGGAGTGATTGTCTTTGATGAAGGGGAACATACGACATTACCAACAAAGATTACGAAGAATATACCAGTGGTCGCTTATGGAGTCGAAAGGGAATTAGACTATCCAATAATTAATGTCAATCATGATCTAGCCATGAAACAAGCGATCGACGCTCTTATTCATAAAGGATATCATCAAGTCGATTATTTCGGTGATCTTCATACGAATGATATTAGACAAATTGTTAAAAAAGATACCTTTATCCGTCATTGCAAGCAACGGCGTATAACGTATCGTATAATTGATTCTGGAGGATTATCAGAAGAGAGTGCTAGTCGTGCAATGAAATCATTTTTAGCCAATCATGACTTAAATGGGGGAGTCGTTTGCGGTAGTTATGATATCACAATGGGATTGCTTCATCATGTAAAAGACACTAAACAAACACCAATGATATTCTCTTATGATCATATCGATCAATTTAACTCCATTGATACGCCAATTCATTCTGTAGGTGTACCTTCTCACTTCATTGCCCAAAAGCTTGTCGATGTGCTCGTAGATACGATAGAAACCAATAAAGTCAACCGTTCGGTTATTCAATTGAAACCACAAATAAACTATCGATAAAGTGGCTTATATAGAAAGAGGCTGACGCAAAAGTCAGCTCTTCATGTAAAGGATTCAAGCAAACCTGTGCGTCAGCGCTATTTGATGCTTATGAGGAGGTCCAAGACCCGCCGTTAATATGAATAGCTTGCCCCGTCATATAAGATGATTCATCAGCTGCTAGCATAACGAACGGCCAAGCATGTTCCGAAGGTTGGCCAGGACGGCCCATTAATGCATCTTGCCCAAAGTGCTCAACGCCGTCTTCATTAAAGGACGATGGAATAAGTGGTGTCCATACCGGACCTGGTGCTACTGAATTAGCACGAATTCCTTTCTTAGCTAGACTTTGTGCAATACTTCTGGTAAATGCAGTAATGGCACCTTTTGTTGCTGAATAATCCATGAAAATCGGATTACCCCGATAAGCATTGATGGAAGAGGTGCTAATAATTGAATCTCCCGCCTTCATATGCTTGACAGCAGCCTTTGTTAAATAGAATTGCGAGAAGAAGTTCACCCGGAACACCTCCTCCATTTGTTCATCCGATATATCAAGTACATCTTCACGAACAAATTGAATCGCTGCGTTGTTCACCAATATATTAATCTTGCCAAATGCCCCGACGGTCTTTTCTACTAATTCCACGCAATGATCAGAGTTTTTAATATCGCCAGGCAGTAATATGCATTGTGCACCTTCCGCCTCGACTAGCTGCTTGGTTTCCTCTGCATCTTGATGTTCATCCAGATAGGAAATCGCTACATTTGCACCTTCTTTAGCATATAGAATCGCGACCGCACGGCCGATGCCACTATCGCCACCTGTAATTAAAGCAGCTTTACCTTTTAGTTTATCCGAACCTTGATAATCCATCGGTTGATGTGGCAGAGGGTTCATTTTTGATTCGATTCCCGGTTGTTTGGTTTGGTGTTGACGTGGTGTCCCGTCCTTTTGCATATCTTTTGGTTCCATGATAATCGATTTACCTCCTTGATGACCTATATTATTTTTTACATGGTAATTAACTGTTCCACGGGTAGAGTGGAGGTAAACTTACTTACCGGTAATGAAGGGCGAGCTTCTTTAATATTTCTGCATCTTTATAGAATTGATTCACGTCATCCCTTTTGACAAACTCTAAATAAGCATAAGTAGGTGTATTCGATGGTTCGAGTTTTTGAAAATAGGTTAACCATGTTGAGCAGCCCTGTTCTAAAGGGTACCGTTGGTGTTCATCCCATTGAAATACATGGACATTACTAATATGATCGCTTAATTGTTTTAATGCGGATATGTTAGCAGATTGTGACCTTATCCAGAGAGGCTGCCAGTAGCAGTATAAATTGGGTTTATTCACTTCGTTGATCAATTGAATGGCTGCGGTTTCACTTTCCGTCAGTGTTTTTTCATGTAATTCTACATGGACACTTTTATTATTTTCTCCCGCAACATCGCATAGCATTTGCGTTTCTTGAACATATTTTTTCCAATCTGAGTGCGTAATATCTTTCGGGCTCTTATTTCCACCCCAAATCCGTAATTGATGCGCTCCGATTTGATCTGCAATTTTTATGCATGATTTAAAGTAAGCTAACGGACTTTCGTTCAACCGGTAATAGGTACCCAGTGACGGTGTTTCAATACCAGCTTTTCTGCATTTTTCTTTAATGGATTGGATATATGCTGTACTTTTTTGCAAGGTTAAATGGACATCTGTTCCCCATTCAATAGCTTCTAGACCTGATGTTTCCACGATATGAATAATTTCTTCTGGAGAAAGCTTTCTGAATGTAACCGAGCATAGTCCAGTTTTTAACATGTTAACACCTGCCTTTTATTCTTTGATTGCACCACCGAGAATACCCGCGACAAAATAACGCTGCATAAATAGAAAGATAATAAAAATGGGAATAACCGAAATGGTTGCGCCAAGCATCAGCTGACCATAATCAATTGTATCTTGATTTGCTATCGTAGCTAAAGCTACAGGGAGTGTATACATATCCTTTGTAATTAAAGACACTAACGGCCAAAGGAAATTATTCCATTGAAAGGTAAATAAAAAGATACTAACTGCTGCTAGTGCTGGAATCATAGTCGGTAATGCAATTCTAACAAAAATAAAGATTTCACCTGCCCCATCGATTCGTGCAGATTCTAGTAAGGAATCTGGGATGGATTTCATATTCTGCATAATCAGAAATATGGCAAATGGATACGTAAGCTGTGGAAGAATGACTGCGATATGTGTATTAAGTAATCCGAAATTAGCAAATAAGTTAAATTGTGGTATAACAAGTGCCTGATAAGGGATCATCATCGATAAAATAAACATAGCAAAAATAATTTTTTTACCTCTAAAATGATACTTAGCAAAAGTAAAACCTGCAGCAGCACTTACAATGCCAGCTAGAATTGTAAAGGTAATCGTTATGATTGATGAATTAAGTAATGCTTTCCAGATGTCTACAGAACCCATCAAACGCTTCAAATTCTCAGCAATAAAATCACCTGGTAAAAACTTCGGTGGATAAGAGAGTATTTCATCTGTTGGGTTAGTAGAACCAATTACCATCCAATAAAAAGGCGCTACTGTAAACAGGACTCCCAATAATAAGAGGACATAAATGATTAGTTTATTCATTATGGAAGATCTCAATTTTTATCCCCTCCTAATTTAAATTGGACATAGGTTAATAAAGCGATAAATCCGACCAATACATAGGCAATGGCAGATGCATATTCAAAATCAAAAAACTGAAATCCATTTTCATATAGATACATAGTTATGGTAGTCGTTGCGTTAACTGGACCTCCATTGGTTAGAATATAAGGCTCATCAAATAATTGAAAGGAACCGATCGTAGACATGATCAGACAGAATAATAATACAGGGCGCAATTGGGGGATCGTGATCGAAAAGAATTGCCGGATTTTAGTTGCCCCATCAATACTAGCCGCCTCATATAAGTCTTTTGAAATAGACTGTAATCCCGCAAGAATGATTACCATATTATACCCTGTCCATCTCCAAGTTCCTTGTAGAATGATTGATACCTTAGCCCAAAAAGGGGTATTTAGCCAACCGATTGAGTCGATGCCTACTAAACTCAATAAGAAATTAATTAGTCCATTTTCTTGATTTAGTAATAACAAAAAAATAACGGATGCCCCAACCAGTGAGGTAACAGCTGGAGTAAAATAGGTTAACCGAAAAAAGTTTTCTAGTTTAATTAATCCCGAATTTAATAAGGTTGCTGTTAGTAATCCTAATATAATAACAGATGGAGTTTGAATAACACCGATGATTAAGGTGTTTTTCATCGCTTCATAAAATAAAGGATCTTGAAACAGACGAATATAATTATCAAAACCTACAAAACTTGTTTGTCCTGCTTCTGATATTTGAAAACTAAGCAGCAAAGAACTCACAATG
Source organism: Virgibacillus sp. CM-4 (assembly GCF_000445495.1). Lineage (NCBI taxonomy): Bacteria > Bacillati > Bacillota > Bacilli > Caryophanales > Bacillaceae > Virgibacillus > Virgibacillus sp. CM-4. The sequence goes on along the minus strand of NZ_AUQA01000002.1, from coordinate 1,427,901 downwards.
GGGTAAGCAATAAACAAGGAAAAAAACAGAACTGCCGGTGCTAATAGAACGAGAGGTGCATGTTTCTTTCCAATATCCAAACGATGAATACTCATGGTGGGTCTTTCCATATTAATCCTCCTCGCTTGATTCTCGCCCTGTGCTGGACTGTAGTTTTTTTAATACGGCTTGTAAAGCTTCTTCAGGGTTTTTATTTTGCAGCATCATAGAAGCTAATTCATCTGAATAGGTAATGTTCGCACGTAAATAGTCCGAAGTATAATTTACATTAGGTACTTCTTCGGAGATCTCTGCAAATAACTGCAGCACCTTTTGATTTCCAAAGTACGCATTTCCTTCCTTAAAGATTTCTTCTTCATATAAAGGGGTATAAGCAGGGAACATAAAATAGTTTTCAACTAAGCTAGTTAAACTTTCCAAGTCAGTAGTAGCGAACTTAATGAATTCATAAGCTGTTTTTTGTTTATCAGAAGCATTAGGTATAACAAAATTTGATCCACCATCTGCAGCTGCATTTGTATTACCCTCTTTAAATTCTGGTAATTTCATGACTCGCCAATTCCCTTTTGAGTTCGTCACCTGCTGCATCAAACTTCGTGACCACCACACAGCACCGGGCACTGTAGCAACTTGACCATTTTGCAGTGATGCGATCCTTCCATCCCAATTTGTTACATTAGCTGCAATCCCACTATGAAATAGTTCACTCATTAATTGAAAAGCTTTCTTTGATTCCAAGGATTCTGCTGTAATTTCCCCGTTCTCGTTAAAATAAAAACTTCCTTGTTGTTGTAATAAAATTTTATACAAAGATATATCATCATTTGCCATAAAGCCAAGCATATCGATACCAGTTTCATCTTTAATTGTTTTTCCCGCATCAATATAGTCATCCCAAGTCTTGATGCTTTGTGGATCAACATTAGCATCTTCAAAAACATCTTTTCGATAGAATAAACCTACAGGTCCAATATCACCTGGCAATCCAATTAAGTTCCCCTCTTCATTTGATAATGCAGCAACTTTTGCTTCAGGCAAGTCATCAGCATATTGATCAAATCCAAATTCGGTTAAATCCACAAAACGATTCGGAAAATTGTTGTTATAAATAGGTAATCGTTGTTCCTCCATCTGCACAATATCTGGCAGTTGGCTTGATTGGCCTGATGCTAGACCAGTTGTTAATCTTTGATAGACTTGTTCAACTCCTTGATTGTTTACATTGATGTTAATACCGGGGTTACGCTCTTCGAATATAGGCGCTATATCTTCTAGATGTTGAGCCCAACCACCCCAAGCCCATACGGTAATTGTTCCTTGCATTTTTCCATTTGCAACATTAGTTGTATTTTCCGTTTTGCCTAATAAACTTATAATAATTACTGTGAATAGTAATAGAATAATACTAAAAATAACACCTTTATATTTCATAGTCTCATCCTTCCTTCTTAACAAATGTTTCAGATTCACGTTGGACCATTCTGAATCCATAACGCTCTTGAAAGAAACGAGGCACATTCTCGAACACGGGAGGTTGGGTCCCGCCATAAATTGCTGAGACTAATAAGTTATTTCCTTGTGAGATGTTAGCTTCCAACGAAGGTAAAAGACTAGGATTTGAAGTAAGAATATTCGTATTTGGCTCTGTAGTAATCACTTTCCCTCCATTATCATAACCATGTAAGTTAATAATGGCGGAATACAAGTTACCATCAGATACATAAGAACGATTTTCCTCTTCATGTATCCCTGCGTTTGTATCTTTTAGTACATCTGGTTTCGGGATGCTAAATGCACCTTCAATTCCTTGTAAGTTCCTAGTTGAACGAATTTCATGGATACGAATATGCCAATACTTAAATGGTATGAGGTATGTTCGTATTTGAACATCGCGCCATGGATACCATTCTGAGAAGATATAGTTTTCATGTAAGGATATCTGAGTACATTCTCGTCGAAATCGAAATAGGTCATCATATTCACTTAATGAAAGCATGGAATCCCCAGCCATTTGTGATCGTAGGTAATTGGAATGTGCAATATTAAACCCAAAAAGATTGGAGTACACAAATTTTGCATATTTTTCGGCATTATGCAGATGTTCCGTTTTAGAATATTGTCCAGAAGTGTATAAATAAACTTGATCGCTTTCTGGACGGATACTTAACATTCTAGCTTCTTTTAGTAATTTTTTTCCCCTTAGTAATGGCAGGTCCTCTTCATTCGCTTTCCAAAATGTGTGATCCTTTGATAAAGCGGTAATTATTAATGCTTTAAATGCCCAAAAGGAAGAGCCTGGGCTATTATATCCTTCTGCCATAATCAGATTTTGATACGCATAGCCAATTGGCAGGAAAGCATTGTATTCAATAATCGGCTGTTTCACCCACCAGCGTAAATTCCGGAGGATAATTCCTTTGATAATTTCGATACGAAAAGGTTTTATATCACAGAATGCAAGTGCACTCCAAAAGGCAGATTGAGCGAATTTATACGTCATACTCCTTCCGAAAGGTACAGCATCTCCTTTAGAAGAGAACCAATAAATAAAATCGTCAGCGAATAATAGAGCTCTTTCTTTATAGGTTTTGGCTCTTTTTGCATCCTTCTCTTTCATAAAATAGGCATAAAGTAAACTAAAAAAATGAAAACCAAAGGAAACATAATAATCCATTTGATTTGGTGAACCATCTGCATACCATCCATTACCTAGATACAGACTTTCTATTATCTGGAGCGATTCATTTTGTTTTTCAGTATTTAGAGGAACGCCGACATTCTCTAGCCCAATATTGACGATGATTCGAAAAAAATGCCAATTATTATTCGGTAGGTTAATATGATTAACTTGTTGTAACCAATCGACTAAGTGTTCTTGTTGTTTTATAGTCAAGTTATTCCAAAGCACGGTTTCATTTAATAGCAGGGAATAGCCTAATACGGCCATTTCTACGGCTCTTTGGTCTTTATCGTTCAAGATCCCCCAATATTCCGCCGACGACGGGTCAATACCTTTTGTAATCTTGTTCAAGATAGTTTGATTAATCGATCTGTTTTCAGAATGAGCAAGTGATGCCTCGCCCCATAATGGTCTAAGTATGGATTCGATTTCAGTGATTCCTTTTCCATAGGCTGTGTCCGTATAATCGAAAATCAATTGATTTTCATTGTGAAGCTTTTTTTCCACATGTTCCACATAACTCTGAATAAATTTCTCTACATCATTTTTTGTTTGCAAAGCTGATCTCCCCAATACCAGTAGAAATTTGACTTGCATATAGCTTTGTCTTGCTGTAGCAGACAGTACAAATGAATATTGGTACACTAATTCCAAAAAACAAGGATATTCCTGGAGCTAATAGTAAGAATTGCAACCATAAAATTAAGAAACAAACCATTAATACATTTAGTGGAAAGTAGTAGAATGCTGCTATAAAAGATAACTTGATCATTTGCTTTACTGAAAATGTTTTATTTGTAGTTTGGAGAAGAGCAAGATGGATGAGTACAAATATAGATGTAATAAGGACAGTAATACTTCCATAAAAAGTTGCTATTCCGAATAAGTTCATTACGTCAAATGTAATGTTTATATTCGTTATCGCAATAATTCCAAAGAGTATAGGAGTAATGGATGCTAGATTGATTGGTATGAATGCTGTTTTAAAAGTTTCAAGAAACTGTTTAATTATATCGCGATAAGAAAGCAACGCATTGTTTAATTCTTTTTGGATAGCCTTGATAGAAGCTGACAAAGCAGGAATGAAGCCAAATAAAATGCCACCTAATAACGTAAAGATGATGAAAGCGATGTTTATAAGGCTAAAAAAAATCAACCACTTTATGAATCGATGAATAGACGTTATAGAATCCCCCTCCTTTTAATAAAGCGTTTACATTTGATGTTAATTTGCTCTGATCAATTTGTCTTATCAATTGCAGAAGTACATTATTAATTTAAGAAATAAAAGAAAGTAACACAATGATTAGAGTCTTTAATATCCCCTGTCAGTAAGATGCATTGCACGAGCTTCTTTTGTTTGCATAAATCATTGCAAATGCATGTCCGTGCTCTTTTAATTATTTCCAGAAATTAAAATCATTTCATTTGCAGGAAATATTAAATCTAGATAGTATGTAAACTATATAAATATTATTTTGAATTTAAGCTATTTAGTTGAATATAAAGAATTTGTCCCATCCTTAAAAAAAGTATGCATATCGAATGGTTTAACTATAAGGAAGGTATTTTTTAGATAGGGGGATTATTATAATGAAAAGCACAGGAATCGTAAGAAAAGTAGATGAGTTAGGACGGGTGGTCATTCCGAAAGAGCTTCGTTCCTCATTAGATATTGAAGTTAAAGACCCCATGGAAATCTTTGTTGAAAATGACAAAATTATTCTGCGAAAGCATCAATCTGCCAATGCGTGCCAAATTACAGGTACTGTATCTAATGATAATCTTACACTTGCGAACGGAAAATTAACCCTAAGTAGAACGGCTGCAAAAGACCTTATTGAAGAATTGGAAAAAAATTTAGGTGATTCCGATTAAATCTTATTCAACCGTGGACACGGATACACCAATCAGCTCAAAATATGATATGTTGAGCTAATCAGGTATCATCTACGGGGGATTATGAAGTTTGCTTGGATGCTAATATGGTTGTATGGTTTTCTATTCCTTCGTAATACCATGAATAGTATCTAATAGCCATGTCTTTAGGCACATCATGCATAGTGGTAACTTTTGCTGGTCTTGCGCGAGAAATAATTTTTATCGAAGACAACCCCAGCTTCTTTTGTAGTATGGTCTCTGTTACCATTAATCTTTCTATTTTGTCTCTACTGGTAATGAAGACTTTTGTTGCTATAGCGCCTTTTTTTATCTGGATAAAAGAACCGTTAAGTGCATAACTACTAAATAAACTACTTAGTAGTTGTGATACGAGGGTTAAACTAAACATGATTGTTGCTAGGTACCAAAAACCAGGAAAAAAGCAATACAACATGACAGGGAAAAATAACCACAAATAAATGGTTCTTAATAGCTTTACGATGATAGAGGATGTAGGAATTTTGGTCATGTCCTCCTCGATTTCAAACGCTGAAATTACTTCCGGAATTAACTTTTTTGCTTTATTTTTATGTATAAATGGAAATAAGATATGGGAGGCTTTGACATCTTCATCTGTATCGCTTGAGCTAATCATTTTTACCTTTACTATATTTAAGAACTTATGAATAAACCCACTGTTAATACTGAGAGCTTGGATTCTATCTTTGGGTATGGAAAAATGAGCAGTATTTAATTTTCCTTTTTCAATGTAGATTCGATACGGATCGGAGGTTACATTGAACTCACCATACTGTAAATATGTTTTTAACACACCATAGACTATGGATAGACAGATCAAAATTATTATTCCCATTGTTAATCTGAACCAAGAAGATTGGAAGAATCCGATAATATCTCCAACATACGCATCAATCTGAAAGAATTGATTGACTTCAGAATATACAGAATAAATTAAGGTTAGAAAGAATAGTAATCTGAGAGATGTAAGCGAAGCAATCAAAATTTCTCTTCGCTTGATCTCATAATGCTTTTTGATAGAAGTGATTTCTTGTGAATTTTTTTCTATGTCCTTCCTATTTTCTTCCTCGGTTATATAAACCTTGCCCAAATCCGAAAGTGTTGTTTTAATATGATTAGCTTCCTGAAAAGAAATCATTTCTAGCTTTATAGAATCATTTTTGTCACTAGAACCAGCATCAATTAGTAAAGTTGTTAAACCAAACAATCGAGGAAAAAAAGTCGTATTTTGATGTAGACCTTGAATATTAGCCAAGGGAAAATGCCTATGTAAAGTAACAAACCTCCCTTTTTTAATAAACAATTCTTCTTCATCTATAGAATAACCAAAATGTTTCCATTCCAATAGAATGGAAACGATTTGATAGATTACAAAGAGTATAATAAGCGAAATACCATATGCTGAAAATATAGAAGTTGAAGAAAATCCGAATACAAATGAAAGGAAAATACAAAAGAAAATAAAACCTTTTATAGATTTTACAAGTTCAAATAACATCCATAATGGATGTGATTTTCCTAGTTCTGTTCTGTTATCCTTCATAGCATTATTTTTCATTTCCCTCCTCCTTTGACGTTTTCCTTTTATTAATTCCTGATAAATAGGCAATATCATTACGAATCTCGCTAGCTGTGTTTTCGGGAACACTAGGTATTTCATGGACATAACCGACTGTACCAATTTTTATAGTTGATAAATGGTATTTCTTTAATATCGGTCCCTGGTAGGTATCAACAAAATAAACTTTGTTCATTGGTATAATCATATGTGTTTTTCTAATTGCACCACCATGTTTTAATTGAATACAATTACTGTCAATTTCGTATCTCCACGTTTTTTGTTTATATACCGGTATAACAATAAGCTCTATCATTGCAGATAGACATACAATTGCTGCAACTGCGTATAGAGCAATTTCAATCCAATGCGGCCAATCATAATAATGATGTAAATAGAGAAAAAATGCCACGACAACCAAAAAAATAAATGAAGTAAGGGCATCTGTTATTCTCCATACCTTTATTGCGTCTGGTGATATCCGTTGAGTTGGTTCCTTTATTTTATACACAATTACTCGCTTCCTTTATTCATACTTTTACCAATTTCGTTCTACACGAAAGATATCGAAAAAGGATCGTCAAATCTTTCGTGTAGAAACTAGCTCCTATTTGAAGAGGTACAACATACCAGATAAGATGGCCTTCTTTGCCTGCAAATTAAGCAGGATGTTTTTGATCTCCTAAATTAAGAAATATTTCTTCTAAAGATGGCTCATCGACTTCTATTCTATACACGTCTACATTGTTTTGTACGAGTATCTTATTAATCTCAGGAATCACATTGTCCTCTTTAACGAAAAGTTCGGAATAAGTGGGTGTCATATCTGCATATTCCACAAGCAAATCTAAATCCTTCTTTAATCGTTCCTGTTGAGCTTCCGAGATCGAACGATGTTTGATATGGATGGCAGTATCCTTTTGATATTGCGATCTTAACTGTTCCATATTCCCTTTGGTTTGTATCGTTCCTTTGTTCATGATTGCAACCTCGTCACACAGCTTTTCCACTTCGTCCAGATTATGAGAGGTTAAGAAAATGGTAGTGCCATTTAATGCTATATCTTTAATAATTGAATGTATGTTTAAAACGGAATTAGCGTCAACTCCAGAAGTAGGTTCATCAAGAAATAATATATCTGGTTTATTGATTAAGGCCTGCGCAATGCCCAATTTCTTTTTCATTCCAAAAGAAAACTGTTTTGTTTTTAAATGGATGGCATCTTCCAGCTCAACTCGTTTTAGAGTTGTTATTAAGTCTTCTTTCGTTAGAGATAATTTTAATAATTTACTGAAATACTTTAAATGATCTAAGGCTGTAAAATCCTCATAAAACGTAGAGTAATCTGGCAATACGCCTATTTTATGACGTATTTCTTTTATGGAATTCCCTTTGTACCCAAGGATTTCGAACGATCCATCAGTGGGATTTACAAGTCCCGTGATCATATTTATAAAAGTAGATTTACCAGCACCGTTTTTACCTAAAAATCCAAAAATCACGCCTTTTTTAATACTTAAATTGATGTTATTGACCACTGTATTTTTTCCGTATGTCTTTGTTAAGTTGTGAGTCGTAATTGCGTCCATTACAAATCCCTCTTTCTAAATATCATTAAACTGAGTGCTAAGTATATACACGTAAAAACGGCTGTGAAATACGTGAAAAAGGTTTCTTCTTGAGTGTAATAAAAATAAGGTGTGATATAGCTTAATGCTGTAATCAATATATTATTTGTTCCGATACTCCATAATCCAATGATTGGTAAGCCGATAGAAACCGTAATCCCTAAAAACATAGTTAATGATGGCTTACGGATGATAGTTGAAAGAAATATGGTGAACCCTATAAAGTAGGAAACAAAAACAATACATTGAATTAGTTCCAAGAAAAAAAATGAGTGAGAGAACGGAATAATAAGTAATAAAGCGATAAGCAAACATACTATCCAAAATAGTAAGTTTCCAAGAAATTTCCCGACAATAATACTTTCTCTTGAAGTCTTGGTTACTAAAAACCGAATCGTTCTAGAGTCAATTTCTTTATTAATGGCACTATGAGATAAACTAGTGACAAATAAGGGGGATGCGATGAAAAGGAGTGTCATTAATCCCCCTGCATATGCGTTATCACCTAAACCGAGATCTTTAAGTTGCGCTTCAAACTGACTAATCAGTTTTGCTGCCCCAGTGGTAACCCCAAAAAGCACGATAATGATGATTAATGAACGGATACTTTTAAATAATGTTCTAAATTCTCTTAAGCATATAGTAAACATCTGGTCACACCTTCGTATATATTTTGCCTATCTATCTTTTATTACGTACAAGAGCCATTACACCGGCAATGAAATAGGCAATTCCTCCAAACAGCCCCATAAATAACGTAAATAATGTACTCAGGATTGCTGTAATAATTAAAACCTTACCTGCCGTTTTCGCCTTATTTCTTTTCAAAAGGATGATTGAGATAACCCCTAAGCCAATACTAATTAGTGAAATAACAACAAAGTATAACGTACTATTGCTTAAAAAGTTTACAACTTGATCAGCATTTACAGCGGTTATGTTTTCGTCCTTTATAAATTCTTGAACTAACTCCTTTGTTTGAGCATTATTTTGGGTACTTCCCAATAAAGTAACACTCCCTATTAGCAAAAAGGAAAATATAATTACCCCAATCACAGTCAGTAGTATTTCAGCAGTGCGTTTCATTTTTACCTACCTCCAAATTGATATAGATTGATTGCTGATCTCTAATCAACTTATCATATGTTCAAAGATAATTCCACCTTTTTTTTAATTAAATTAAACAAAAAATAAATTTTATTTATTATTTTGGTGAAAAAATGTTTGTTTTTATTGATGTATGTGGTAATATAAAATAAAGAGAGGTGGTTAACGATGCATACCAAAGATATACCTGCTTGGATTTTAGCTTTAGATAATGAAGATATCGAATTTATTAGGAAATTCGTTTTAAGCTCAGGTTCGTTAAAGCAGATAGCAAAAAGCTATGAGGTATCCTATCCCACCGTAAGAACCCGTTTAGATAGGATCATTCAAAAAATAGAATTAAATGAAGACATAGAGAAAGAACCTTTAATTAATTATGTCAAGCAATTGGCAATTGATAGCCGCATTAGCTTAGATGATGCTAAAAATATAATTGATAAATATAAAGCTGAAAGGATGGATCATTAATGAATGAGTTCGTATTTTTATTTATCTGTATAGCAGCCTTTGCTGTACAATACTTTCTATCGACACGCAGCAGTGCGTATTGGGGAGCTATTATTCCTGTGATTTTTGTATCCGGTCTTACTTGGATGTTTGCATCTAATCGTATCGAAAGTACTACCGCCTATATCATCATTCTTATAGTTGGCATCATTCTTCTAACAGAAGAATGGCACCGGGGAAGAAAATCGCTACAAAGAAACAGAAAGAAAGAATTAGACAAAATGAAAACATATGATTTAAAATAAAAGGTAAGGTACGATAAGCAGTTAAAAGCTTGGGTATCATTCTTATTAAGAAGGTCTAAAATTAGGAAAAGGGATAGAGGTCACGCTCTACCCCTTATGTAATCCTACTCACTTTCAAAGGAATTAGTTAATAATGCTGTCGATTTTATCACTGATCCATGAGAACGTTGCACCGTTCTTGATCCAGTTGATAACCGTTCCTTTGTTAGCCCAAGCCCACTTAGCTGCTTTAGTACCTAACTGTGCTACAAGTTTTAGAAATGCTGCCATTCTATTTCACCTCCTCAAAACCTATTCTGTATAAGGGATAGAGGTCACGTCTCCATCTCTCGCAAATCTACCAAATTACAAAGGAATTAGTTAATAATGCTGTCAATTTTATCGCTGATCCACGAGAACGTTGCACCGTTCTTGATCCAGTTGATAACCGTTCCTTTGTTAGCCCAAGCCCACTTAGCTGCTTTAGTACCCAACTGTGCTACAAGTTTTAAAAAAGCTGCCATTTGTATTTTCACCTCCTTAAAACCTATTTTGTGTAAGGATAGAGGTCACGTCTCTATCTCTCGCAAATCTACCAAATTACAAGGAATTAGTTAATAATGCTGTCAATTTTATCGCTGATCCACGAGAACGTTGCACCGTTCTTGATCCAGTTGATAACCGTTCCTTTGTTAGCCCAAGCCCACTTAGCTGCTTTAGTACCCAACTGTGCTACAAGTTTTAAAAATGCTGCCATTATGCTCACCTCCTTCCGACTTACAATTATTACTATAACGAAACAAATGTCATAATTCAACATTATTTTAAAAAATTTACATATTTACCATAATTATACATTGTCGTGTAGGCTGGGCAATAACCGTTGTTTTATTAAGTTAATGGTCGATAGATTAATAATCTACGAGTTCAGCGTGTCTAAATCTATCACATCGAACTGGGTCGATCTTATTTTACTTAGCGATTGATGGAAATGGTAACGTGTTTTTCTCTTACACTTGCATGCAATTGGCTGATTTTGGGTATAAAAATAAAAAACCTAGGATCGGAGGTCACGTTATGGGGATTGCCTCAGATAATGTTACTCAAACGTCGCTGTATACAGTGAAATCAAAATATGCAGGTCGGAATTTGCTTTCGGGGATTCTGTTTGGAATTGGATTAGCAGCATTCATTGATGAAACAGTGTTTCATCAGCTATTACGCTGGCATCATTTTTATGATCAATCAACAACAGATGTAGGGCTGATTTCGGATGGTTTTTTCCATGCATTTAGTTGGTTTGCAACCATTGGTGGATTATTTCTATTTGCAGATCTACGCCGAAGGAATGCATTATGGTTTAAACGGTGGTGGGGGAGTGCAATGCTTGGTTCGGGTTCGTTTCAGCTGTATGATGGGATTATTCAGCATAAATGGATGCGGATTCATCAAATCCGTTATGTTGATAATGTCTTCGTCTACGATTTCGTCTGGAATGGTATAGCGGCAATCATGATTATTATAGGTATTGTACTGGTTTTCCAAACACGAAAAAGAGCCAATCCTTTAAAGGGGCTGAGCTTGGATGACTAACTATGGAATGCATGGAAGTGGAATGCGGCTGGAGTGGTTCCTTATTGTCATGCTTATATTGGCAATTGGTATCTATACAGGGTTAGGTATTTTTTCAAAACAAAAAACGCATCTAAAGCCGTGGCCCCTGTTTCGTTATGTTTGTTGGTGGTTTGGAATAATTGCAATGGGGGCTGCCTTGATTGGACCTGTTGCAGGAAAGGCGCACACAGACTTTACTGTCCATATGATCGGCCACTTATTTCTTGGCATGTTAGCCCCCTTGTTGATTGCCCTTGCAGCACCAATCACGCTTATTCTGCGGGCACTTCCTGTCCACGCAGCACGTAGATTATCGATGCTATTAAAAAATAGATTGATTCGTCTCTTTCGGCATCCAATAACAGCGTCGTTGCTCAATATTGGCGGTCTTTGGCTGCTGTACACGACGGGATTATACGAGCTGATGCAGCAGCATATGCTGGTTCATGTATTCGTACACTTTCATGTATTCGCAGCTGGATATTTATTTACCATCAGTATGATATATATAGATCCAGCACCCCATCGATTTAGCCATATGTATCGTGCTATTGTACTGGTGTGCGCTCTATCGGGACATGCCATATTATCGAAGTACATTTATGCGAATCCGCCTGTTGGTGTACCAAAGGATCAAGCCGAAACAGGTGCGATGCTAATGTATTATGGCGGAGATGTAATGGATGGTATTCTTATTTTTATACTTTGCCTGCATTGGTATCACGCAGCACGTCCAAAACAACGAATGGCCATAAGTACAAGTTGAAAAAAGCATGCAGACAAGTGCTGCATGCTTTTTTATCCTAGTATCCTACTTCTACTGCGGCATTTACGATATACATCAAGTCGTTCTCATCATTTTTATCCTCTAAAATAATCCCGCTAGATGTGGCCATTCCTCCATCGGTTACATCCACATCTACAGTACCATAAGGGATTGCCTCTTTTACCTTGTCGATATGGAGGGATTCGCGATCTAACGGAACCGCAAGTCGAACAGTTACGCTCATGTTTTCCAGCCGTTGTTCGGGAAGACTTTTTTCAATGCCAGGCATGGAGTTCGACCAGATGGCATTTTCGACCGCACGAACGGCTGCTTTCGTTATATCTTGTCCATGAACATCGATCCCCATTCCAGTTTGAATAAAGAGAATTTGATTCATTGTAAAACTCCTTTTTTAGGTAGAGTTGTAACTTATAGAACGATTCCCAGCTAAGCATAGAAATAAACCTAGCGACATCTGTTCACTTCGATCGTATTGTTTTGAGAGGAATGAGGAACAATACTGGCATTATGATCAGATACGATGATAGATATAGTTAGCTTATCTAGGACCATGGATGTCTTTTTATGAATCCTCTATGAGTTAGAATCATTTTACTGTATAATTAAAATATTCAAATAAATGAAAGGGTGTGGACATGCTCATGATGTGGAAACATACAGCTAAAAAAGGATTTCTCGTATTTCTTCTAGTTATTCTTGCTGTCATTCCCTTTGTAGAACCAGATGAGCCGCTATTCGTTAAAGCATCCGAAGAGATTACACAAGATGATTTCCCAGAAGACGCTCCGTTGGAGGATAAGCTCTCAGCGATTTTATCCGATGAACTATTGGATGGAGCGGTAACAGGTGTCAGTATCAAGCATGCGGAGTCGGGGGATATGCTGTTTTCTCAAAACCCAGATACGCGCTTGCATCCAGCTTCGAATATGAAGCTGCTCACAGCAGTCTCCGCTTTGGAAACCCTCGGTAAAAATTATCGGTTCACCACCGAAGTATTAACGGATGGAAGACAAAGAGGCGAGGTGCTTCATGGAGATTTATATTTAAAAGGAAAAGGTGATCCAACCTTATTGAAAGAGGACTTTGATCAATTTGCCAAAGACTTAAAGGAAGAAGGTATTCATAAAATTAAAGGGGACCTCATTGGAGACGATACGTGGTATGATGATGTACGGCTTTCTCAGGATTTAAACTGGTCAGATGAACCTTTTTATACGGGTGCGCAAATTTCTGCTTTAACTTTATCGCCAAATAATGATTATGATGCAGGTACCGTCATTGTCGAAGTGACACCTAGTAACAAGGCGAGGGGAAAAGCAGAGGTGAGGGTTACTCCAGAAACAGATTACGTAACGATCGACAATAAAACCGAAATGGTGAGCGAAGATGAAGAGAAAGATATTTCGATAGAACGTGAACATGGAACGAATACGATTATAGTCGAAGGGACCATGCCAGTCGGAGGATCGAATTCCCGCTCATGGGTTTCTGTTTGGGAACCTACTGGCTATGCTTTGGATGTGTTTAAAACATCCTTAGAAGACGAAGGAATTAGGTTTATAGGCAAATCAAGAGAGACATTTGCGAAAACCCCGGATGATGCAAAACTGCTAACTTCGAAACAGTCGATGCCATTAGAGAAATTACTTATTCCGTTTATGAAGTTAAGTAATAACGGACATGGTGAAGTACTGACCAAGGAAATGGGTAAATTCGTTCATGATGAAGGCAGCTGGGAGGAAGGCCTGGAAGTCATGGAAGACGTCATTACCGCTCTTGGTGTGAATGAAGATACGATCCTGCTTCGTGATGGGTCGGGAATGTCTCATAAAAACATGATTCCGTCAAAGGATCTTGCTCAGCTGCTGTATGAAGCGCAAAATAAAGAGTGGTTCGATGCATTTCAGTATTCCTTACCAGTTGCTGGGGAACCGGATCGTCTTGTCGGGGGGACGCTGCGTTACCGCATGACTTCTGAACCAGCAAAAGGAAATGTCATAGCCAAAACCGGATCGTTAACTGGTGTTTCCACCTTGTCTGGTTATGTCACAACATCAGATGATGAACCATTGATTTTCTCCATTATGATTAATAATTATCTCGGTTCAAGTGGAGATATCAGGGATATTGAAGATGAAATAGCAACTACATTAGCAAAGCATGAATTTTAACGGAATAGTGGATGATGGTAAAGCTCGAATCGTAGCGGACTGATTCGGGCTTTTTTCATAGGGTGGAGGATGTTATCGATACAGTCTGAGGAATTTTCAATAAAGTTGAACAATATGGTAACTCTGGATACAATATGATCGATAGATTTATGGATTAGAGGTGGAACGAATGCCCAAGCTAACAGAGACCGATGCATTTATACGAAGGCTGCAACTAAAGGAAGGAGAAATTCCATCTTATCATACGTTTCCGTTTGATTTGCCGGTGATTCGTCATTTTCAAGATGTGGTGTTCCATCCAAATGTGACCTATATCATTGGTGAAAATGGTATGGGCAAGTCTACATTATTGGAGGCAATTGCAGTTGCGTTTGGGTTCAACCCGGAAGGTGGCACCCGCAATTTTCGCTTTTCTACGTATGATTCCCATTCTCCATTGGATCACTATGTCCGCTTAGTGAAAGGGGTATTGCGGCCAAATGATTCCTTCTTCTTCCGGGCGGAAACATTTTATAATGTGGCGACCAATATTGAAGAAATGGATAAACAACCTCAGGCAGGGGGAAAAGTAATTGATGGATTCGGCGGGAAATCATTGCATGAGCAGTCGCATGGACAAGCTTTTTTTGCGGCATTTATGCATCGTTTCCGTGGCAATGGCTTATATATTCTAGATGAACCAGAAGCAGCCTTATCTCCATTAAGGCAAATGTCGATGCTCGCACGTATTCATGAATTGGTGGAGAATGGATCCCAATTTATCATTTCTACCCATGCGCCAATGTTGATGGGTTATCCGGATGCGAAGCTACTGGAATTAACAGAAGATGGCATGCAAGAAACCACGTTAGAACAGACAAGTCATTACACATTGTTAAAACAATTTATAGAGAATCGCGATCGGCTTCTACATCATTTATTTGAATAACATAGGCGAATGCCTTAATTCTCTTATTGATGTACCCTCTTGCTTATTAGGTGAATAAACTAGTTGGTGACGAAAGGGGGAAGAAATGTGCAAGACAGCTATTCTTTTCGGCCGGTAACGAGTCATCCTTCCAATGAATGGTACCATGATCCAAGTTATTCTTATCCAGGCAGTCAGCCTGCTAATGTTCAACCAACATCAGCTTCCCGAACGGACGATGCAAGCAATCCGTCGTATGCGAGAGGCTATGATTATCCAACGTATACCATTCATTCACATTCTAGTCCGATTAAATCCGATACGTATGCATCTACGTATAGTCCGGGTTACTATTCGAATTCCGAGACAGAATTAGGAAGAAAATTAGATCATATGAATTATTTGCTTGGTCAAATTGTAAAACAAAACAATGAATTATTAAGGCGAGCACAGCATTATCCAGAACAAAGTCAGATGGTAACAACTCCCAGTAGCGGGGGATCGGTAATCGTAAGAATGTAAAAAGACAGATAAAAAACCCAATCAATGGTCAATTCGTTGGTTGGGTTTTTGATCGGTTTTTACCCAGCAAATTTCTAATAGTATACTTGCCATAGGAAATCACAAACCATTAAGGGAGAGGATGGAATGTCCATATCATCATTCAATTATGATCAAGCGGGAGAGACGTATGGAAGGTCCAGACAAACCGATCCAAGAATAGCTGCATATGTGGAACGAGCAATAGGTGAAGCGCAAACGATTATCAATGTTGGTGCTGGGGCAGGTTCGTATGAACCGAAAGATAAATATGTGATGGCTGTAGAGCCTTCGAAAACAATGCGTTTGCAACGGAAAGAGAAAGGACGTCCCCCTGCAGTTATCGGAAGAGCAGAAGCTTTGCCATTTGATGATCGATCCTTTGATGCAGCTATGGCAATGGTGACGATTCATCATTGGCAGGACATGGAAAGAGGAATTCAAGAATTACGGAGAGTCAGTAAGGGGCCTGTTGCTATTTTGACCTTCGACCCCGATGCATTACATGAATTTTGGAATATGGCCTATTTCCCAGAAGTGGTAGAAGCAGAACGGAAGCGATACCCAACGATGGAATGGCTGACAACAACATTAGGTGGAAGCTGTCAGATAGAGGCTGTACCAATTCCTTTGGATTGTTTGGATGGATTTCAGGAGGCATTCTATGGGCGGCCAGAAGCATTTTTAAATCCAGAGGTACGAAGAAATCAATCCGCCTGGGGATTTGTTTCGGAGGAAACGGCTTCAAAAGGGGTAACGAAATTGGAAGCAGATCTGCAGTCTGGGAAATGGGATAAGCGGTATGGTCATTATCGCAGACAACCTTTTTTTGTTGGTGCACTTCGGCTCCTTGTATCTACACCAGATCATTAAGGGTATTTACCTAAAAAATTTTCATTCCTGGCATAAACGCCCAATAGTTTAGGTAGGCAAATGCATATCCATATTCCATAGCATAAAATTAGAAATGAGGGAATTTAAGATGAGTCATGAATGGAATGTACCTGCTACCCCGCCTGATCCACATTCGTATTATTCGGATGAACCACATTTCTACCCGCAAGTGACAGAAGCTCAAGCCTATGGGCAGGGATTTTATCCAGATAACGAACTGGTTCGGCGACCACCATTTGGACCACGACCACGTCCGCCATTTGGTCCGGGTCCCGGATTTGGTGGCCCTGGATTTGGACCTGGTCCTGGATTCGGGGGACCTGGCTTCGGAGGGCCTGGCTTCGGTGGCCCCGGATTCGGTTTTGGGTTTGGTCCGTTTGTTGGAGGATTAGCTGGCGGGTTATTAGCTGGAACATTGGTTAATGCATTTGATGAAGGCCCGTATTACCCTGGTCCCGGATACGGTCCATATCCAGGACCATATCAGCCTTATTATTAGTAGGAAGCCAGGAACGGAAATTAAAAATTAAACAACCATGTGTGTTTGTGTTTCAACTGCTAGCATTGATATTCGTTGTCCCAAATGCGTTCCCTGCGTTTGTAAATAAAGTTAGCTCAAGCCAGCACAGAACCCTCCGTGCTGGCTTGATATGTTTCATTCTGCTTTAGCTAGACTTTTTGGTTAACGCTAACACCCACCAAATCAGTACAATTTGAAGCGGCAATCGAAGCCATAAAGCAATAGCAGGCAGATGATAAGCTTCTGGCATCAATGCCATATAAATATTAACGGGAAAGACAAGAATTAAGAAAATCGCTACCCAGATACCAGCTTTCCTGCGGGTACGTGAATAAAGTAAGCAGAAAGCCAGTATTATTTCGATGATACCAGATAAATAGACAATAGCTGGCCGAAACGGAACCCACTCCGGCATGGCGCTAATAAAGAAATGGTCAAGCAAGAAATGACTCATTCCGGCGCCCATAAATAGAATTGCAAATACATATAGTCCAATTACTTTTCCCATACGCTCTCCTCTCTATCGTCTGTTGCTCAATCATAAAGCGTAGAAGCAGAAAGGTTCAAGCTCGAAGGTTCATTCTCATTCCCATTGGTATGGTGTTTCTTGATACACGTAATAATTCAACCAATTGGAGAATAGGAGATGTGCATGCGAGCGCCAACGGTTTAATGGCTTCTCTTTCGGATCATTATTCGGGAAGTAATTGGTTGGGATACTTGGATCCAGTCCTTTATTCCGATCACGGTGGTATTCATCAGCAAGCGTGCTATGATCGTATTCTAAGTGTCCAGTTACCATGACATGCTTTTCATCCCTGGACAAAATGATGAACGGATCATCGTCTTTGGTAGATGACAGCAAGAGCAACCGATCATCCGCCCGAATCGTATCGCCTGACGTACCGGTATATCGTGAATGCGGTGCGAGAAATTCTTCATCAAATCCACGCACAAGTTCAACCGTTGAATTGGCAACAGTATGCGTTAATACACCCGTGCATTTCGCTGGCAATTCAAATTTTCCAATGCCGTAATGATAATAAAGTGCGGCCTGAGCAGCCCAGCAAATATGCAAGACAGAGGTAACATTGGTTTTCGCCCATTCCATAATGGTAGCCAGCTCCTCCCAATAATCAACCTCTTCAAAGGACAGCATTTCTACCGGTGCACCAGTAATGATCATGCCATCGAATCGCTTATGCTTGATATTCGCAAAGGTTTGATAAAACTGATGCAAATGCGATTGACTGACCGTCTTCGACTCATGGGTCGCCGTGTGCAGGAATGTCGCTGTAACTTGCAATGGAGAATTCCCTAGCAAGCGAAGCAGCTGTGTCTCGGTGCGTTCCTTCTCTGGCATTAAGTTCACAATCACAATATTTAAAGGACGGATATCTTGCGTCGTTGCCCGATCGGTATCCATTAAGAAAATATTCTCTTGTTCAAGAATATGTCGTGCAGGTAATTGTTTGGGTATCGTAATTGGCACTTGGAATCCTCCTAAATCGTTGTTTTCCTCATTATAAATCAAGCAGGCGTGAAGTTCTATAACAGAATTCTGAAAAAGAAAAGGACTCCAGCAATATGTTTGCTGAAGCCTTGATTTAGTAAAGAAATGTTTAATAAACTTTATCGCCATTAAAAATGGAATTCTTCACAACGACATAATCTACGGTACGGATCGCATCAAGTTTATTGCCGCCAGCATAAGAAATAGAAGATTGCAAGTCTTGCTGCATTTCATTTAACGTATCAGCTAAGGAACCTTTATGCTCCACGAGCATTTTCTTGCCCTCTACATTCTTCTTTTCGCCTTTTTGGAATTCAGAAGCAGAACCGAAATACTCTTTAAGCAGCTTGCCATCTTTTTCAATGGTCACCCCTGGGGATTCCTCGTGTCCAGCAAATAGCGAACCAATCATAACCATCGAAGCACCGAAACGGATCGATTTGGCAATGTCACCATGTGTACGAATTCCACCATCAGCGATAATCGGCTTGGTTGCGGCTTTCGCACACCAGCGAAGTGCTGCTAATTGCCATCCGCCTGTTCCAAAGCCTGTTTTAATCTTCGTAATACATACTTTTCCTGGTCCAATTCCAACTTTAGTCGCGTCTGCGCCAGCATTTTCTAATTCCCTTACAGCTTCTGGCGTCCCAACATTTCCAGCAATTACAAAGCTAGCAGGAAGGTACTGCTTAATGTGACGAATCATCTTGATTACCGCGTCGGAATGTCCGTGTGCGATATCGATCGTAATATATTCCGGTATTAACTGCGCTTCAGCCAATTGTTTAACAAAATCATATTCTTCTCCTTTTACCCCAACACTAATCGATGCAATTAAATCGCGTGCATGCATATCTTTAATAAAGTCGATACGTTTTTCTGGTTCAAAACGATGCATGATATAAAAGTAACCATGTTCTGCTAAAAACGTAGCAATCTTTTCATCTATAATCGTCTGCATATTGGCAGGTACGACTGGTAATTTAAAGGTGTTGCCACCTAATGTAACAGTTGTATCACATTGTGAACGGCTAGAAACCATACATTTTGCAGGAATTAATTGAATATCTTCATAATCAAATACATTCTCCATGTTATACACCCCAAAATCCGAATGATATCAAACATAACAAAAATAATGTTCGTCTATTAGTAATGTACATCATTTTTGCGAATAAGTCAAAATGAAAAGGCTTAAAAAGGGAGAAAAGTTATTGAATCTTACTTGTCAGATCTATTAGAATGAAGCGTAAGTGTTGCTTGCTGGGTGATAGAGTAGATCATTGAGATTAAGAAGAAATACGTGAAAATAGTAGCTGAATCCGATAGATTAGAAGATAAATCATAGCAACGGAGAGAAAAGGAAGTGCGGAGATGAAACAAACGAAACCGGTGGTTGCCATTGCTGGAGCGAGCGGCTATATTGGACAACATGTACGAAGAAAGCTAAAGGGGAAGGTTCATGTGATTGGCCTGTCCCGTAATGGCGATCATTATCAGGATACAGAAGACATCACCTGGCGTTCCTGTGATCTATTTTCCATAAAAGACACAGAGAAAGCAGTGGAGGGTGCCGATATAGCAGTTTATTTGGCGCAAGCCTTGAAGCCTTCTGCAAAACTTACCCAAGGAAATGTGGCAGATAGGAATGCCATCTTGTCAGATAATTTTGCCCAAGCTGCCAAAACGCAGGGGGTGAAGAAAGTCATCTGCTTAACCGGGCCGATGCCAAATTCTGCAAGGAAGCTTTCTTCCCATTTAAAGAGCAGATTGGAAGTGGAACGGATATTACGTGCATATGGCACGCCTGTCACCGCCGTACGAACGGGTCTAGTGGCAGAAAAGCCGGAACAGCATCTGTTTGTAACCAAAGATATGCCATTGAAGCAGGACGTTCGCTCGGTGCAGCGTATTATTGTCCCAGCAGGCAACAGTGCTCATGCGATTGCCAAGTATTATGTCAGGTGGTTACAAGCTTTTCTCCGGCCATGGGTGCGAACAGAGATCGATGAGAAGTTGCATTGTACGATCGGTTTCCTTCGTCCGCAATGTCCATTATTGGAATTAACGTACTCTCCAGAGCGAAGTACTGCTGATCAGGCATTGTATGATATAACGGATGGGCTTTTGACAGATAAGAAGCAGCATCATAGAGGAAGAATGGAATTTCGCAAAATCCCAGCATCGAATGAGGCGATTATTGCCATCCATGATTACGTCCCAGCGCTGCCATGGTTTGTTTATCGCTATACGCAAGCAATTATGCATCGCTTTGTCATGGCTTGCTTTCAGCGGCATATGAAGCAGCTGGGTAAACGAGAGTTGATGCATGGGAAGTTCCCGGAAAAGGAAAAGGGGCTGAATCATAGCTCATGATTCAGCCCTTTCTTTTGTTAAACTGAAGCTTCGTAAATCGATTGTACGGCTCTGTTTAGTGTATCGTTGAATTCTTCGTCGGATTGATTGACGTTTAAGTCTTGGCTAAGTGCTCTGGAGAAGCTGGCAATCAGGCCATCGTTTTCTTTTAGCTTCTCATTCGCTACTTCTGTAGAGTAACCACCAGAAAGAGCGACAACACGCACCACTCTTGGATGATTGATTAGCTCTTTATAGAAGTTTTTCTGCGTTGGAATCGATAATTTTAACATGACGTTTTGATCTTCATTTAATTGATCCAGCTGGTTAAGAATCTCTGCCTTTAAAATTTCTTCACATTGTTCTTTTTCCGAGCTGTTAATATCTACTTCTGGTTCGATAATTGGTACTAAGCCAGCAGCAAGGATTTGTTTGCCGATTTCAAATTGCTGGTCAACGACTTCTTTGATCGCTTCCGGATTTGCTTTTTTAATCACCGAACGCATTTTCGTACCGAAAATATGGCGCTCATTCGCACGGCGCAGTGTCTCGTCTAAATCATTGATTGGCTTCATAAGCTGTACGCCATTGCTCTCGTCTGCAAGTCCCTTATCGACTTTCAGAAATGGGACAATCCCTTTCTTTTCCGCTAAGTAATCTGCCGTGTATAGGCCTTCTATCTTGCTATCCATCGTTTGTTCAAAAAGGATCGCACCTAAAATCGAGTCCGGATCAAACGAAGGAGAGGTAATGATTCTTGTACGCATGTCGTGTACTAAATCAAACATTTCTTTTTCGTTTGTATAGGCATCCTCACCAATCCCATAAGCGGCCAATGCTTTTGGCGTACTGCCACCACTCTGGTCCAGTGCTGCGATAAATCCTTTGCCGTTCTTCATTTTTTCGAATTGTTGTTGATTCATCATTCTCACTCCTTTACATTAGTTGTACCCAGTTTTGAGCACAGTATGGGAACCAACCCTTCTATTTTCATTTTAGCATGAATAAAGATTCGATTATAGTAATGCGTGTATGAGGATTCTACAAGAATCGAACGAGGTATTGTTCTAGATGTGGTTAGGTTAATCTAAGCTTTTAGTCGTTTTTTAGCAGTCATGATTTCCTTCGTGATCGGTATATGTCCTTTTGCTTTAGCAAGCCCATATAACGGCATATTTCCATACACCGATTCATAATTACCCTGCTCCAATAGATACGTCTCATGATATATGCCAACCGCTTTGCTGCTGCCGACTTTTTGATTGAAATTTTTCCAAGCAGTAAGATGCTTGGCACCCTTGGCATACGCCAGTAAATCATCCTTGGAGCGCCAGTATTGAATCATCACGGTCGTTCGTAAACCAAAGTACATCTCTGTCGATAAAAATCCTAACCGCTCTTTCTCGGTATACAGTTCTTTGATCATGCCAGGCATCGCCATAAAGACAGGCAGCCATTTGTGAACGGCAAGCTGATGATTAATCCGCATACCAATTAGAAATACGACGATATCCTCATCGTTTGCTGCTGTATACCGACCTTGATAAATGTGTTTACCCATGTTCCTATTCCTTTTCTGTTTGGATATCTGCCAATGTGACATCACACCAGTCGATGGTGGCTTTCGTAACCCGCTTTCCATAATCTAAGGTGTACAGCCAATAAGAGGCATCTTGACTTTGCTTATAGCTTTGCGTAATCAACGCTTCAATCGATTGATACGTGGCATAGCGCTCCTGTAATTGCTGCTTGTAATCTTGAAGCAGTGCTAAGGTTGGTTCGGTTCGCTGGTGCCGGCTGAAGAAAAGCTTTAAGATAACTTCGTTTCGTTCCGTGGGAATTTGCTTCATCGGCTGTTCTAGCCAGGTTTGTAATGCTTCTTTCCCTTTGGCAGTGAGAAAGTATTCTTTTCGGTCCGGCTTCCCATCCTGTGCTGTCGTTTCAACCGTTGCGAGTCCAGCTTGGACAAGCTTTTTTAAGGTCGGATAAATTTGTCCGTAGCTGATCTTCCAAAAATGATTTAAGCTCTGATCGATCAGTTGTTTAATTTCGTATCCTGTACGGCAATCTGTTGTTAAAATGCCAAGTAAAGCATAGGTAGTGTGGTTGTAGGTTTTCGTCAATTGTGATCACCCTATCAATGTGATATGTATCTTTTAGATATATAAAACAAGAAAAATGCGGAGGCAGCAAGCTCTATTTGGAAAAATTTATACAAAATGGGTAGATGTTTTGGTATAGTGAGGGAAATAAGGGGGTGCGCGGGATGAAGGTTATGCTGTCAGCCATATTGGAGACTGTGCGTGTGCTTGTAATCACGGTTTTCTTGTTTATATTAGCGAGTTTGGTTGTAACTGCTTTTTTTGAAGATACGACCAATATAAATTATCAAGCACTGATTGAAAGCAATAGCTATTTGTTCTTCCTTCGTTGTCTACAAGCACTAGGAATACTTGGGTTCATCTATATTCTCTATCGCAATAAGTATCAATTCTCCGGCTGGTATAAAGGAAAACGAATGCAGCGTCTTTCCAAACGGACAACAAGGGTGTTATTCAGTATCAGCCTTGTTTGTACGCTAGCACTATATCTAGTTGTTTGGTTCATGGTTAGCGTGAACCAGTTATAGAAATCTGATTGCGTGGGGATATGCTAAACTAAGGAATAGAAAAAATCGATAAAGGAAGTTAATTACGATGAAAATTACGATTGTCTCGGTCGGAAAACTAAAAGAAAAATACTTAAAGCAGGGCATCGATGAATACTTGAAACGATTAAACGCTTACGCCAAAGTGTCGATAATAGAAGTAGCAGATGAAAAAGCACCAGAGAATATGAGCGAAGCAGAAATGCAGGAAGTAAAACAGAAGGAAGGCGAACGCATCCTATCCCATCTTTCGCAGGACACGTATGTCATCACGCTTGAGATCAATGGCAAAATGCTAAGCTCCGAACAGCTCGCTAAGAAAATGGATGAACTAGCTACATACGGTAAAAGTAAAATTGCCTTTGTCATTGGTGGGTCGTTAGGGATCAGTGATGAGGTTCAGAAGCGGAGTGACTTGGCTTTGTCATTCTCAAAAATGACATTCCCTCATCAGTTGATGCGGTTGGTGTTATTGGAGCAGGTGTATCGCGGGTTTCGTATTAATAGAGGGGAACCGTACCATAAGTAGATAGAAGTTAACAACTTTATATAAAACCATTATTTAGTTTAAATTAGACTTTAAAATCTTAATATAATTTTTAAAACTATAGAATTTCAATGTTTTCATAATGGGAATTATTGGTGATACCTAGTTAAATATCTGATAAAATAGGGTTATAGTCACATATAATTTTTACATACAGAGAAAAAATGAGGGGTAGTAATGCTAGTTTATGAAGCTGTAAAGTCCGAATTTTTGGAAGATGTTTTTCATGACGAATTAACGAATAACATCATCAACAATTTCCAGTCTAAAATAGGTACGGTGAATAAGAGCGAGGTTCGATCATGGGATAATTCCATGCAGTATATGTATCGTGTCTTAATGGATGCTGAAATACCAGATAATGCCGGGGTTGCTATTGAATATAAAGTTCCTTATTCCTCTAAGAGGGTAGATTTTTTGATTACTGGAAAAAGAGATAAAGAAGAATCAGTTGTTGTAGTGGAGCTGAAACAATGGGATAAAGTTGAAAAGGTTCAGGGAAAAGAAGCCATTGTCAAGACTAGGTTTAATCATGGGCTTGCTGAAACAACCCATCCTTCTTATCAGGCGTGGTCTTATGGATCGTTAATTAAAGATTACAATGCCACAGTACAACAGGATGAAATTGATATTTATCCTTGTGCCTACTTACATAACTATATAGTAAATGGTGCTTCTGACCCGTTAACAGATGATATTTATCAATATTACATAGATCAGTCTCCGGTTTTTGCAAAAGGAGACGCAAAGAAACTTCGAGATTTTATAAAAAGACATATTAAATATGGCGATAATAAGGAAACGCTCTATAAAATTGAGAAAGGAAAGATACGTCCATCAAAATCATTGCAAGATGCTTTGAATTCGATGCTGCAAGGAAATGATGAGTTTGTAATGATTGATGAGCAAAAAGTTGTTTTCGAAGAAGCCTTAAGGTTAGCAAATGAAGCTAAACGAACAAATACAAAGCAGGTGCTTATTGTAGAAGGCGGTCCGGGAACTGGAAAGTCTGTTCTAGCAATAAATCTATTAGTTGAATTAACTAAAAAAAGTATGGTAGCTCAATATGTAACAAAAAATTCTGCCCCACGTAACATTTATGCTACGAAACTTAAAAAGAACTTTAAGAAGACCCAGATAGATAACTTGTTTAAAGGATCAGGAAGCTATGTTGATGCACCGAGTAATGAATTTGATGTATTAATAGTAGATGAAGCACATCGGCTAAATGAAAAGTCCGGGATGTTCCAGAACTTAGGTGAAAACCAAGTCAAGGAACTTATTAATGCAGCCAATATGACGATTTTCTTTATTGATGAACACCAGAGAGTGACTCTCAAAGATGTTGGCAGTATTGATTTAATTAAAAAATACACGGCTGAAAACAATGGAGAAGTACACCAGTTAGAATTGGAGTCTCAATTTAGATGTAATGGCTCTAATGGTTATTTAGCATGGATTGATGATGTATTACAGATTAAACATACTGCGAATACAAACTTTATAGGAAAAGATTATGACTTCCGTGTGTTCGACGACCCCAATGATCTCCTAGAAAGTATTCGGCAGCTAAATAAAGATAAAAACAAAGCAAGAATGCTTGCAGGATATTGTTGGGAGTGGCCAAAGGAAACAAGAACCAAATCAGATACCCCTGATATTGTTATTCCTGAAAAAGATTTTGGAATCAGCTGGAATCTAGACAATACATTAACGTGGGCTATAGATGATGAATCGGTAAATGAAGCAGGTTGTATCCATACATCGCAAGGTCTGGAGTTTGATTACGCCGGAGTTATTATTGGTGATGATTTATTTTACAAAGATGGTAAGATGCATACAGACTATACGAAACGAGCAAAGTCTGATAGATCACTATTTGGTATTAAAAAGATGATAAAAGAAAAACCTGAAGAAGCGGCAAAAATAGCTGATGATATTATTCGCAACACATATCGTACCCTATTAACACGTGGCCAGAAAGGCTGTTTTGTTTATTGTACAGATCAGAAATTAGCGAGCTATTTGCAATGTAGATTGGAAAAAGTTGTTGAGTACAATGCAAATGAATTCTTTGGGGGGGAAATACAAGTGGCAGAGGATGGAGAGAGATATACAGATTAATAAAGGGAGCTTTAATATAAGATAAAAACGATAAATTTTATTCACATGAAATCGCTATGATAAGAGAGGTTTATGGGTACATCAAAAAGTTTATATCTTGGTGCAAGGAAACGAGGTAAACCCTATGTATTAAGGTTTTACCTCGTGTATTAATTGCTATTTATATTCATTGATAAGTTAGTGACATTATCTAGCTCAAAATCTTGTTCACTAATCATGTAACGATCAAAAAAGCTTAAGTCAATTCCCGTAACTCTGTGGAAAAAAGGTGTTTCTACCATCCAATCCTGTTCAACCATTTTGCGGATATCAATCATTCCCCTTTTATCAACAAAATCAATAATCGATTTTATTTTTTGGGGTTTTTGTATTGGTATCATTTCATCTAGTGGTTCTCTTTTTAAATAACCTTTTCGATGTAGAGCAGCATAAAAATTACGATGCTTTTTTGAATCTAATATGTCTAAGTTAGCTGCCCGATATCCTAAAACTTGTAAGGATGCTTTCCATTTCTTTTTTTAAATCGATATATGCATCAGGGTTTGTCACATGATGTATAGATTCCATATCCTCTAAAAATGATTCTTCTGGTAAGAGAAACGCACCTGCAAACTGATTCGCCTCGCGTTCGAGTTCTTTATGTTCTTTACGATCTAAATTAGTAAATTCAACTTTGTAGTGAAGTAACAAATGACCGAGTTCATGAGCTATATCGAAATTTCTACGAACCGCTGAACGTTTTATATTACCCAATATAATATATGGTCGATCTTGTCTAGACCATAAACTATAAGCATCAACTTCATCACCAATTGGTTTTTCAAAAATAAAAATACCACTTTTTTCTATTGAAAACAAAAGATTATCATTGGTGTCATCTCGAAGGCCAATTCTATTCCGTGCCAGCTTGGCAATTTTATGGATTTGTATCTTCCTATCATCATTAGAGGTATTTAAGTAATTAATAACTTCATCTCTTAATTGAATACTTTTTTGTGTTGGAAGACTTAAATTAGCTATTAAATAGTTGACGAAACTGTCTAAATATTCGACGTGCTTTGCTTCTGATTGAGTTTTAGAAATAACATGCATGATCTTTGAACGATATGCAATATTCATAATGGGAATGTTTTCTGGTTCAAAGAAACGCTTTAGAGCGTCCTTTTTATAAAAATATTTACTTTTTACATTAAAAATTGATTTTAAATCATTCACAACTTGCATTTTAGGTGATGTATAATTATTCTCATATTGCCATACTGCCTGTTCTGTTACATTTAACATTTCAGAGAGCTGTTTGCGTGAATAACTATGCATGATTCGAAGATTAGTTAAATTTTCACCGATAAACATAATGCTCCCCCTTATTTTAATAAAGGTCTAATTACTTTCTTTATCCTCTTCCTCAAAGATACCAATATCGAAAGCTGCAGGATCAATTATACCATCCTTTTGTTCTGGTGCTATAACTGCACGTTCCTCATCAGTTAGTTCTGCACCATATATATAGGCTGAAAGATCTTCAATCTTATAGGCGATATTATTCTCTGGATTTGGCAAGTAATGCATAACTTCCGAGATTTGCGAAGCTTCATCAATCTTGTAAGTAAGAATATGAAATTCATCATACGTAGATTGAAATCATTGAAGCTCGTCGCTAACTTGTTCTATGGGTACAAATAACGAAAGTTGTTCACCTTGTTCATAGATTTGTTGGTTCTCAGGAGTAGATGTAGATGGAATTCCTTGATTTATTTTAGAAAGTTCATGGAGATATGTTCTACGATGGCTCTTGCATTTTTTATGAGGTAATATTGCTTGTGAGAAGCTATTTTCATTAAAATAGGCAGCATTTTTAATCAGAAAAATTTTCTTCTTATCATCTTGAATAATTGTAAATAGTCCCACGTTAGTCCTGCTTTAGCAATTTTATAAGATAAATTTAACTCTGGACTGAACTCTGCAATTTTGCTCTCTATAAAATTTCCTTTCGTCCAGGCAAAAGCAGAACTAATTTTCATATTTGCGTTACGATTTTTACGGTGGTCAATATAATCACGATAACCCTCAACTATAGCATGAACAATTGTTTCGCCATCTTTGGGATCAAATTTGAATTGTTCCATATCTACCACTTCCTTAAAATTTTTCTTAGTTTCATTTTACCTCAAATAGAGTGAATAAGGTGTGATTTATTTTATTTTTTTTAAAGTTTTGATGATGAATTTATAATTTTTTAAAGATAAGTAAGTATAAAATTTGGGGCTACCATCGTAACTGTAGTAGTTTTGATTTACTCCGTTTCATAGTTTTATTCGTTCTGTCCAGTTATTACCTCCTCTTTATCAAATAAAATTTAAATATTTGTTTAACAGTGGTAAGCTAGAGAGTGGGTTAAATATTTCTGGGAAAGATGTTTAACGAGATAAGTCTTGTCTAGGGGAAAGTTCAACAAGAGCGATTACATCTTTTCTGTTGAAAACAGGGAGAATGGATAGGAATGAGCAAAAACTATACGAAAACAGATGTAATGTTAATTGGTGCAGGTATCATGAGTGCAACGTTAGGGTCGTTGTTAAAAGAATTGGTACCAGAATGGAACATCAGGGTTTTTGAAAAACTGGAAAGAGCAGGAGAAGAGAGTTCAAATGTTTGGAATAATGCAGGTACTGGTCATGCTGCATTGTGTGAGCTGAACTATACGTATGAAAAACCTGATGGCTCGATAGATATGACAAAAGCAATCAAAGTAAACGAGCAGTTCCAGGTTTCAAAACAATTTTGGTCTTACCTCGTAAACAGCAATCTGATACGTAATCCAAAGGATTTTATTATGCCTTTGCCTCACATGAGTTTTGTTCAAGGGCAGAAGAACATAGAATTTTTAAGAAAGCGCTACAAAACTATGTCAGATCATCCGTTGTTCCAGGACATGGAGTTTTCCGATGATCCAGAACAACTTAAGAAGTGGATTCCACTTATGATGAAAGACAGGGTAACGGATCAGCCGATAGCAGCAACAAAGATTGATTCTGGCACAGATGTCAATTTTGGTGAAATAACGCGTAAAATGTTTGATCACTTAGAACATCAAGACGTTGAAGTAAACTACAAACATACTGTTGAGGACATTCAACGGTTGAGTAACGGTTCATGGGAAGTAAAAGTCCGTGACATCGATAATGGGAAAATCGAGTACCATACGACCGATTTTCTTTTTATTGGCGGGGGCGGAGGTAGTCTGCATTTACTGCAAAAAACTGGTATTCCTGAATCGAAGCATATTGGTGGCTTCCCTGTAAGTGGACTATTCATGGTATGTAACAATCAAGAGGTGATCGCAAAGCATCATGCAAAGGTGTATGGTAAAGCTAAGGTAGGAGCTCCACCGATGTCTATGCCTCACCTTGATACGAGATTTATCGACCATGAAAAATCATTGCTTTTTGGACCATTCGCAGGCTTTTCCCCGAAGTTCTTGAAAAAGGGATCAATACTAGATTTGTTAACCTCGGTTAAAACGGATAATCTCGTGACGATGTCAGCGGCAGGTGTAAAAAATGCTTCCTTGACTAAATATTTGTGTGAGCAAGTGATATCTTCCAAAGAAAAGCGCATGGAAGAATTACGAGCGTTTATTCCGGATGCTAAAAGTGAGGACTGGGGTATAGTAGTAGCAGGACAACGAGTGCAAGTTATCAAGGATACGGAGAATGGTGGTAAAGGAACACTACAATTTGGTACGGAAGTTGTCAGCTCTGCTGATGGTTCGGTAGCTGCTTTACTAGGAGCTTCTCCGGGGGCATCTACTGCGGCTCATGTCATGCTCAAGGTTATCGAAAAATGTTTCCCTCAACATGTTAAAGACTGGGAGCCGAAGATAAAAGAGATGATTCCTTCTTATGGTGTCTCACTAGCGGAAAACCCAGAGCTTCTTCAAGAAATTCATACTTCAACAGCACAGATACTTGGACTTAGTGCAAAAGAAAAGGTGCATAGTTAACTGAAACAAGGATTTACTCTGAAATTCTGATAACAAATACAATATAAACACAGAACCTTGATCTGTTTTAAGATTAAAGGTTCTTTTTGATGGTTGGTGGGTGGATGTGTTTGAAATTATCTACATAGGAAATTACTTTGTCAAAATAAAACTTGTTCATAAAAGATTCATTAGATATAAACGAATAGTTGATAGAATACAGATTGTTAAATAGAAGTCCACAGTTAACAGACCTCTCTATCCCTAGTATTTTTTGCTTAAAGTGTTTCAACGTGTATAATAATTAGTAAGCGGAAGAAAAGGAGTATATCAAATGGTTCAATCAATCAATACAAAGGTCGATTTAGTAATAGATGCGACTTCACATATAAATGTTTCAGACTATGGTCAGATTATGATTGGAGATAAAGGGTTTGAGTTCTTCAATAAACGCGATACGCGCAAGTTTATTCAAATTCCTTGGGAAGAAGTGGATTACGTAATCGCTTCCGTCTTGTTCAAAGGGAAATGGATCCCGCGTTATGCGATCCAAACGAAGCAGAATGGAACATTTACATTTTCTTCTAAAGATCCCAAAAAAGTATTTCGGGCAATGCGTGAATACGTTGAGCCCGATCATATGGTCCAATCATTGGGTTTCTTTGATGTAATCAAACGCAGTGTGAAGAGTAAATTAAAAAAGGAATAGAAACTGTTTTTTCTGGTTTTCATGTGTACGAAAGCAAAGCGTTGTTCGGAAGGAAACAGAGCATTGCCGGCTGCGCAATGATTTTATAAAAATGATAGAAGAGCAGCCGGCGATTGTATGGGATAAGTATGGTATGAATGTTAATAAACGGTATCTGTGTTAAGATTAAGTGGTCCTAGGCAGGAAGGGGACCGGATATAGTCAAATAACCTCTTGAATCAGGGGGACGGCTGTGATATAATTTCTGCAGGGATCTTTAAAGTGTTTTTTGCTTATTTTTAGTGGTTTTATAAAAGCGTTTTCAATATAAAATTATATAGTTGTCTCCATTATTTTTACGTGTTACTGATTCGATCAGGCATGAGTGAAAGTATTGATTAAACGAAGCATAAGGGACCTTCTATACCCCTGCCTTCATTTGATCTTATTTTTACTCATGCCTTTTTTAATTTTTTCAGGAGAGTGTAATCGCTTTAGATAAGCTGATGGAATATACTTTAGGGGTTTGCTACGTAAGCTTTACCAATAAAAATAGGAGGTAAGAAGATGGTAGGAATTATCATTGCTAGCCACGGTGAATTTGCCAATGGTATCTTGCAATCTGGAGCGATGATCTTTGGAGAACAAGAAAATGTAAAAGCTGTTACATTGATGCCGAGCGAAGGACCCGATGATGTAAAGGTAAAAATGAAAGAAGCAATTGCCTCATTCGACAACCAAGACGAAGTATTATTCTTAGTCGATCTTTGGGGTGGAACTCCTTTCAATCAAGCAAATGGCTTGATGGAAGCGCATGAAGATAAATGGGCAATCGTTGCTGGTGTCAACTTAGCAATGTTGATCGAAACTTATTCATCGCGCTTTTCCATGGACACCGCACACGAAATTGCTGCACATATCTTGGGCACAGCAAAAGAAGCGGTTAAGGTGAAACCGGAAGAATTAGAACCAGCAGATGCTGGTGCAACAGCTGATCAGTCAGTAAATACAGGTGCCCCAGGAAAATTTGAGTATGTGTTAGCGCGTATTGATTCTCGTTTACTTCATGGGCAAGTAGCAACTGCTTGGACAAAGAATACATTGCCTACACGTATTATCGTGGTATCGGATGAAGTCGCGAAGGACGAGCTTCGGAAAAAATTGATTCAGCAGGCTGCTCCTTCGGGTGTAAAGGCACATGTTGTTCCAATTAATAAAATGATCGAACTGGCAAAGGATGATCAACATTTTGGCGGACAGCGCGCGTTACTTCTTTTTGAAAATCCAAACGATGTACTTAGAGCAGTTGAAGGTGGCGTTCCGTTAGAGACAATTAATGTTGGATCAATGGCGCACTCACCTGGTAAAGTTCAACCGAATAAGGTGTTAGCCTTTAGTCAAGCGGATATCGATGCGTTCACTAAGCTAAAAGAAGCTGGTTTGAAGTTCGATGTACGTAAAGTTCCCAACGATTCACAAGGTGACATGGATGAAATTATCAAAAGGGCTCAAGCAGAGCTCAGCAAACAGAAATAATCCTAATTATCAAAAGAAGGAGGATGAGTCATCATTATGGAATTGACGATTATTCAAATAATATTAATTGTTATCGTAGCATTCTTAGCTGGTGTAGAAGGAATCTTGGATGAATTCCACTTCCATCAGCCGATCATTGCCTGTACGTTAATCGGCTTAGTTACAGGAGAAATAGTACCATGCCTTGTCTTAGGTGGTACCTTACAATTAATTGCTTTAGGCTGGGCAAACATTGGAGCTGCTGTAGCACCAGATGCTGCGTTGGCCTCTGTTGCATCTGCTATTATTCTCGTATTAGGTGGTCAGGGCGAAGCTGGTGTATCTTCTGCAATCGCGATTGCAGTACCGCTTGCAGTTGCAGGTCTATTATTGACAATCATTGTCCGAACGATTGCAACCGGATTGGTACATTTAATGGATGCCGCAGCCAAAGAGGGAAACATCAGGAAAATAGAACTATGGCATATTGCCGCTATTTGCATGCAGGGGTTACGTATTGCCATCCCAGCTGCATTAATCTTGGCTATTGGTGCAGGCCCGGTTAGAGAGTTACTTCAGTCCATGCCATCTTGGCTGACAGATGGTTTAGCAGTTGGTGGAGGAATGGTAGTAGCCGTTGGTTATGCAATGGTTATTAACATGATGGCTACAAAAGAGGTATGGCCATTCTTTGCAATTGGTTTTGTATTAGCGACGATACCATCTATCACACTATTGGGTCTTGGTGCTATCGGTCTGGCTCTTGCCCTTATCTATATAGCGCTTACGAAACAAGGCGGTTCGGGTAATGGCGGAAATGGGAACACTGGTGATCCGTTAGGCGATATTATTGATAACTACTAAAAGGAGGGGGACTAAAAATGGATAAAGAATTGAAATTAACAAAAAGAGATCGCATTGCGATTTGGTGGCGATCCACTTTTATTCAAGGTTCTTGGAACTATGAACGGATGCAAAACGGTGGTTGGGCATTTTCGATGATTCCTGCCATCAAAAGATTATATAAAAGAAAAGAAGATCGTGCAGCGGCACTCCAGCGTCACTTAGAATTTTTTAATACACATCCATATGTAGCTTCTCCGATTCTTGGTGTGACGTTAGCGCTTGAAGAAGAACGTTCGAATGGTGCGCCGGTTGACGATAAGGCTATTCAAGGGGTTAAAGTCGGTATGATGGGGCCTCTAGCAGGTATCGGCGATCCCACTTTCTGGTTCACGGTTAAGCCAATCCTTGGTGCATTAGCAGCTTCTCTTGCTATGTCCGGTAACATCCTCGGCCCGATTCTTTACTTTGTTTTATGGAATCTTATTCGTATGGGGTTCATGTGGTATTCGCAAGAACTTGGTTACAAAGCTGGTTCCAAAATTACCGACGACTTATCTGGTGGATTACTTCAGGACATTACCAAAGGCGCCTCGATACTCGGTATGTTCATCCTCGGTTCACTAGTAAATAGATGGGTAGCTGTCTCATTTGCTCCGACGGTATCTGAAGTTCAACTGGACGAAGGTGCTTATATAGATTGGGATAATTTGCCTGCTGGGGCAGAAGGGATTCGAACCGCACTGATTCAGCAAGAAGAAGGTCGATCACTGACCCAGACGGATGTAACGACCTTACAGGACAACTTAGATAGCTTAATTCCTGGTTTAGCCGGATTGTTAATCACACTTCTTTGTATGTGGCTGCTTAGGAAAAAAGTTTCTCCAATCATTATGATTCTTGGATTGTTCGTGGTTGGTATCATCTTCCACGCTATAGGCTTGATGTAAGAAATATAGACAAGCTAGATCTTTTTAAGACATCCATATAAAATAGAGAAGTACCTCCTGGTATGATAGACCCTAAGGAGGTGCTTTTTCATACAAGACTTTTACGAAGAATGAATTTAGGAGGATGACCATGCTGACGATAGGTTATATTGGCAATGGGAAAAGCACGAATCGATACCATCTGCCATTCGTACTGCAAAGAGAGAACATAAAGGTAAAAACAATATATCGAAGAAATCCGGATCGTGATAGCTGGGGGAGGATTGCAGGAGTAAATTATACTTCGGATTTAAATGAATTATTACATGACGAGGACATTCAGCTCATCGTGGTGTGCACAAAGCATGACAGCCATTATGAATATGCAAAACTCGTATTGGGACATAATAAACACTGTTTGGTTGAAAAGCCGTTTATGGAAACCTCCGAACAGGCAAAAGAAATATTTGCATTGGCCAAAGAGAAAGGGTTGATTATCCAAGCGTATCAAAACCGACGGTTTGACAGTGATTTCTTAACCGTTCAAAAGGTTATGGAGGAAGGGAAAGTCGGAGAGCTTCTGGAAGTGGAAATGCATTATGATTATTATCGTCCCGAAGTACCTGAGTCTGCCGATTCTTTTGACCCAGCTTCATCATTCTTATATGGACATGGCTGCCATACCCTCGATCAGGTCATCAGCTATTTTGGTAAGCCGGATCAAATCCATTATGATGTGAGGCAATTATTAGGAAAAGGAAGAATGAATGATTATTTTGATTTGGATTTATATTATGGCACGTTAAAAGTATCTGTGAAATCGAGTTATTTTAGACTGAAAGAAAGACCAAGCTTCGTCGTTCATGGAAAAAAGGGCTGCTTTGTAAAAGAAACTAAAGATCGTCAGGAAGAACATTTAAAGCTATTTTACATGCCTGATAATAAGGATTTTGGTATAGATACAATCAAACATTATGGTGTACTGTCATATATCGATGCCGAAGGTACCATTCACGAAGAAAAAGTGGCATCCGTAAATGGCGATTATGGAATCGTATATGATGATTTATATGAAGCTATTATAAATGGTAAAGCTAAAACCATTACCGACGAGCAGACACTGCTGCAAATGGAGATATTAGAAACGGGAGTTAAAAACTTAAAATAAAACGGGTGAAACCAACCCAAAAACGATTGCACTTCCACATTCTGTACAAGTGCAATCGTTGTTTGTTCCCTAATAATAAGTTACGCCTATTCAGCTGCTTTTTTATCAAAGAACATATTCACGTTATATACAAAACAAGGATAATTCATAGGGGATGATGGATTATCCTTGTTTAAAAATTGACACCTAAACCACCGTTCAACCTCCAGCAATAAATCCTTCCTCAACCAAACCTCTATATTCTATAATCTCACCCTTCTTCACATATACTCGAGGAACGCGTTTCCCTATCAGGCAGGCTGTTTCATAATGGATGGTTCCCATTAAAGCAGCAACTTCTTCCATAGCGGCATAGCCCTCGCTAGGTTCACCGAAGATGGTAACCACATCACCCAATCCGACTTCCCCAATGTCGGTAATATCCATCATCGATTGGTCCATACAAATTCTGCCGACAATGGGTGCGCGCTTTCCATGGACAGTTACATTGCCGTGATTGGATAATAGGCGGGAGAGGCCGTCGGCATAGCCTACGGGGATGGTTGCAATGATGCTTTCCCTTGATGTCTGATAGGTTAGTCCATAACTAATTCGTTCATCGGCAGCTAATGTCTTGATATGGATGGGTTTGGTTTTGAAGCTCATGGCTTGGGTTAAGTTAATGATATCCTTCAGATGTTCTTCCGGATATAAGCCATAGAGCCCAATGCCGACACGTACCATATCTAGATGCATGTCTGGATAGGCTATTGTTCCTGCCGTATTACAGCAGTGAATAATTGGTATATGACGGTGCTGCTTGAGAAACGAAACGACCTTTCTAAATTGATGAAATTGTTTTTCGGTATAGGTTGGATCGGTATTATCTGCATCGGCAAAATGGGTGAAAGCACCTTCCAGCATGACATAATCAGATGTAGCTGCTTCGGCCACTTGAAGTGCTTCTTCTTTGCTGGTCACACCAATTCGATTCATGCCAGTTTCAATTTTCAAGTGGACGCGTGCAGTTTTTTGCAGTGTTTCTGCTTCCATCTTCACTTTCGTTGCTGCTTCTTCGGTAAAAACCGTTAAGGTAATATGGTTTTCGATCGCTGTTCTCACGCCGTCTGCACGGGTGTATCCAAGTACGAGGATAGGGAAGTCGATTCCTGCTTCTCGCAATTGTATGGCTTCATCTAATAAAGCGACAGCGAGGTAGTCAGCGCCGGCTGCCATCGCTTCGTTTGCCACTTCGAGGGCTCCGTGTCCATAGCCATCTGCCTTAACGACGGCCATCAGTTTGGTTTGGTTGCCAATATGCCTTCTGAAGGCGATTACATTATGGTGAAGCGCATCTAACGAAACTTCTGCCCATGTATCCCGATAACTTCCAAGCTTCATTTTGCATCTCTCCTTAGGTGACTGCTGATCCTGTGCTTTTTGAATAGTCGTGATATAGAAGTACCCTTCTTACCGAGGTAGAAGGGCACATAGAAGATATTTACTTATACGTCTTTCAATAGATCTTCTGGTGATACGAAATCGTATCCTAGATCAGCTGCTACTGCTTCGTAGGTTACTTTTCCGTTCATCACATTGACACCAGACAGAATTGCCGGGTTATCTTGAATTGCTTTCGCAGCACCTTTAGATGCAATTTGTACCGCATATGGTACCGTTACGTTTGTCAAACCAACCGTAGACGTACGTGGCACGGAACCAGGGATATTAGCAACCGCATAATGAAGCACATCGTGTTTTACATAGATTGGATCATCATGGGTGGTTGGGTGATCGACTGTTTCGAAGTTACCACCTTGATCGATGGCAACATCAACGATCACAGATCCAGGCTGCATGGATTGAACCATTTCATCGGATACGAGTTTAGGAGCTTTCCTTCCTGGGATGAGTACAGATCCAATCACAAGATCCGATTCTTTGACAGCTTGTGCGATATTGAATGGATTCGACATTAATGTTTGAATGCTTGAACCAAAGATATCGTCTAATTGACGAAGGCGTACGGGGTTCAAGTCAATCATCGTCACTTCTGCACCAAGACCAAGTGCGATTTTTGCAGCGTTTGTTCCAACAACGCCACCACCGATGACCGTTACTTTTCCACGTTTTACGCCTGGAATGCCGCCAAGTAGAATCCCTTTGCCGCCCTCGGATTTTTCTAGATATTGTGCCCCAATTTGCGTAGCCATCCGCCCAGCAACTTCACTCATTGGAGTCAACAATGGCAATGTGCCATTTGCTGTAATGGTTTCATAAGCAATCGCAGTGACTTCATTTTCAACCAATGCTTTTGCTAGCTCAGGTTCTGCAGCTAGATGAAGGTATGTGAATAAAATAAGTCCTTTGCGGAAGTATTTGTATTCTGCAGCAAGTGGTTCTTTTACTTTCATAATCATATCTGCTTTTTCCCAAACATCTGCGGCGGTAACGATAATTTCTGCTCCAGCTGCTTGGTATTCTGCATCGGTAAAGTTACTTCCCATTCCTGCATCTTTTTCGATATAAACGGTATGGCCAGCATTTATTAAATGAATCACACCAGCAGGTGTCATAGCGACGCGATTCTCGTTGTTTTTAATTTCCTTTGGTACACCAATAATCATCTTATCCAACTCCTTCTCAATCAATCTCTCCTTGTATCATATCGCTTCTGTGAAACGGTTTCATTATGAAAAAATCTAAAAGAAAAAAACATGATTTGTGTAAATGCACAAATCATGTTTGTTGGATGTTTTCTATAATTAAGTCAAGGTAGATATTCGCTTTTAGATTCGGATCTTTTAAGTCGATGCCACTCACTTCTCTCATTCGCTTGAGGCGATAATTCATTGTATTCGGATGGATGAATAATCGTTTGGCTGCGTTATAGACATTGCTATCACAGTGTAAATACACTTCCAATGACGCTAGCAGGGAGGTTCCGTGCTGTTGGTCATACGCACGAAGCTTCTCCATAAAGGGGTTCTGGTATTGATCCGCCTTGCGAGTTTCTGCCAATTGCTCAATAAATTGATACACACCTAAATCTTCATAGAGTTTGACCGGATCGATGGTATCAGGCAATTTTTCCTGTAGCTTCAACACTTCTCTAGCCTGTTGATGGGAGTTTTGGATCTGTTGTGCGGCTTGATAAGCTAGACCTGCTGCGCCAAACACGTTGGCCAAGTCCAATTGCTGACTAATTCGAGTAATGAATTGATCCATAAAAGCATACAACGTTTGTTTATAATCGAATGCTTCCTTTAGATGGACGAGCATTATAAAATCATTATCGTCAAACAAGCTGGTAATCACATGAAGTTTGACCTGGGATTCGGATAGATAAAAGGCATGCTTTTCCATTTGTTCGGTTACTTCATCGGTAAAGCGAATCACAACAATTGCCTTATTCCCTTCCAAATGCATATTGTATTTCTTTTCCCGTTGTTTGATGGCATCCGTATCTTGCAAATCCCCTCGTAACAGCTGCCAAAAGAAGTCTCGATAACCTTCTTCTAATTTGCGATGGCGTTGCAGGTCTTTCAGGAAAAATTTCTTTACATAAGCAGCAGCTTCCTTAAAGAGAACCAATTCTTCCTCCGTGAAGGTTTTGTCGGAAGTATGCGCCCAGACAAATCCTAATATTTCATTATGTTTGCGTACGGAAATAGCGACGCGATTACCGAGGCCAACTTCGTTGATCTTGGGAATACTGACAGGATCATCGCTATCGATTAATTTTGGCATCACGCCTTTTTTCCATAAACCATTAATCACCTTATCTGGTACCTTCCGATTGATAATCGTAGATATGCGAACTTGGTCGATGTTGTCTTTATGCTTGCTGTAGGATACGACATGATGATTGGAATCTTCTATGGTAATGGGACATCCGAAGATATCTGCAATTTGGTCTGCAAGCTGATCGAGGGATGTCATCTTTTCATTTAAACTATTCAGTACATCTTTCTTTTGGGACATAGACCTTTTTCCTCCGTATATGGTTTGAACAAATAAACAAAAGCTTATTCTCTCATTTTAGTATATACACAAATCGATTTCATAGTGAAGATGTTATAGTAATCATGCATCATGATGGGAGGAAACACAATGAAAAAGATCCTATTAATTGGAAGCGCTTTTATCGGCGTGATTGTAGGTGCAGGTTTCGCTTCTGGACAAGAAGTACTGCAATACTTTACAAGCTTTGGCTTAATGGGGATTATTGGGGGCATTATTGCAACCGCTTTATTTGCGTATGTTGGCATGACGCTTGTTTGGGTCGGCAGTAGAATGAAAACGAATTCACATAAAGATGTAATATATAAAATAAGTGGGAGAACTATTGTTGGTCGCTTCATAGGGACGGTTATTGATTATATTCTTATCTTTACCTTGTTTGGTGTTGGTGTTGTGATGCTGGCAGGAGCAGGTTCTAACTTAGCTCAGCAATTTGGCCTGCCAGAAATCATAGGTACGATTCTCATGACGATACTCGTGTTGGTACTTGGGATGATGAATGTGGACAAGGTGGTTTCTGTCATTGGAGGAATTACTCCATTCTTAATCCTATTTATTGTGATCATATCAATCTATAGCTTTATTTCGATGGATGGATCGTTTAGTTCCTTGAACAGCTTAGCGAATCAACAGCCGACGACATTGCCGAACTGGTTTATTGCAGGAGTGAATTATGCATCCTTTAACACAGCAGTAGGTGCATCGATGGCATTGGTAATGGGCGGTGCTGAAAAGGATAGAAAAGCAGCTGCCATTGGAGGACTAGTTGGAGGATTCGTGCTAGGATTACTGATTATCTTAAGTCATTTGGCTATCTTCTCTAAAATTGAGGAAGTTGGCAGCATGGATATGCCAATGCTGGCGATTGTCAACGATATCTCGCCGTTATTAGGCACGATGATGGCGATTGTAATCTTGGCTATGATCTTTAATACTGCGTTAAGTATGTTTTATTCGTTTGCGGCGCGCTTTACGGAGGTAGAGACAAGCAAGTTTAGAATCTTTTATACGATTACCTTAATCGTCGGATTTGCCGTCAGCTTTGTCGGCTTCACCGATTTGGTTTCCTTATTCTATCCCACCATTGGATATATGGGTCTTGTGTTGATTCTAGGTTTGATTTACGCACCGATAAAACTTAAAAGAGAAGCAAAACAACAGCAAGTACAAGAAGAAATGGGAAAAGCGATGCATGATTAGGTGCATCGCTTATTTAGATGTGAAGGAAAGTTAGCCGCTGTCGAAATAGCAAGATGCTTAGAGCATGCGATTATCCTCCTCCGATTCCGGGTACCGTTATGTAAAAGGAGAGATACAATGACAGATGTAAAAGCAATTTTTTTTAAATACGTCATTAAAGGATAGTAATGAGATTTCAAACACCGACGCATTATATGAAGAAGTCAAACGGATTTACCAGCAAGAGGATGTCGAAAGTGAAACCATTCGGCTCGCCGATTATCACATCCCTGTTGGTATTAGCGATGATCTTGGAGATGGTGATGAGTGGCCGCTGATTTTAGAAAAAGTGAAAAAGGCAGATATCCTAATCATTGGATCACCGATTTGGCTCGGAGAGAAGAGTAGTTTAGCTACGGTTGCCATGGAACGTTTATATGGCGGAAGCAGTTTAACTAATAATAAGGGGCAATCCATTTATTATAATAAGGTCGCTGGCGTTGTCATAACGGGGAATGAGGACGGTGCGAAGAATGCAGCAACATCGCTTCTATACGGTCTATCGCATATCGGCTTTGTAGTCCCACCAAATGTTGATGCATATTGGGTTGGTGAGGCAGGCCCAGGACCTTCCTTTATTGAAGCAAATGGAGAAGAAAATGAATTCACACAAAGTCATGTAAGGATGCTTGCTTACAATACCATGTATTTCGCAAAACTTCTCAAAGAAAATCCGATACCTGCTAAAGGAAATGTAATGGCTTAAAAATCTATTTATTTTATGAAAGGCTGTCTATATTCCGCCGCTTAAAGTCTAAGAAAATTTATGCTTTAAGGGGGAATTACAATAGGCAGTCTTTTTTTATGTGATTATTTTTTTGATATTTATCAATGTTTTGTTTTTTATATTAAAATTCCCAATAGAAAACCGATATAAATATAGAAGACAAATTATATCAATGGAGGGGAATTCTGTATGAATCGTAAACATGGTGTAAGTGTTATCCTGGCTTTTATGGTTACTTTACTAGTTAGTGTTTTTGCCTTATCATCTACCGCTTATGGGGCTGCGAAGCTAGATGATCATGAGTTACAGGAATTTAATGTAAAAGCATCTTCCAATAACAAGCAAATTGATTTTGATTCTAAGCTGCCAGAAGCAAATAAGAACAATGGTACCCCGGTGCATCAAGCTCCTTCAATCCAATCGAATTTTGATGTTACTGGTGATCGCATGAATTTTGAGGATTCGCTAACTGCCGATGACCCGGACGATTTTTGGTTCTTTAGTGTAGATAGTGATAGAAGTATTCTATTTGAGCTACAAACAGACAATCCTAATTATATTGTTGAACTTTACCAAGTTGATTGGGACACTGGAACAGCGTATCCAACATCTATTGGTGGATATGACGGAGATCTAATTGCCAATAATCAATTGCCCGCTGGTGATTGGGCATTACGCGTCTATTCAACGGACACATTGGAAGACAGTTATACCGTAAAAATGAATGCTACCAATCCATCGGGAGCAGCAAGTGTTATTTCTACATCTTCCACCTTGCTATATGCTGTACTAAGTTATCCAAGCGGGGAGATATATTCAAATGGAAATTATGTCGCTACGATTGATGGCGACAATGCGCATTTAGATTGGGAGCGTGAATATTATTTCGCATGGGATGGTAACTATAATCAACGTGATCACAATATCTCGGATGTCCATATAAAGTCTATTTCAGGACCAGTAAATTATAGTTCGTCATATGCTAGCTCTAGTAATGCACTATTAATCTACTTAGATGAAGAGACATTATTTACGTATCATGAGTCATCTTATCGTTCAGGACCTCCAACACAATATAGCAGCTCCTTTGTTGATACGTTAGGTAAAACAACACCAAGAAGATTAGATACAGACGATTTAACTAACTATGGTGACCATATTTTAGTATTGGACGTTAACAGTGGAGAGACAATTGATTTCTTTAGTGTCCTTAATTATTATTATGCAAGCGGAGTTGAACCAATCCCAACGATTAACTTTTTGAATTAGACTAACCCAAAACCTCCACAAGATTCATTCTTGTGGAGGTTTGTACATTTGAATGTTCGCATTCTAGCTACTTTTTAATATAATTTGTAGTAGTAGGAATTACTTCATTAGATAAACCAGCAAAGAATTAGGATATACCGCTAGGAAAACAAACAAGGGAGAAACAGACATGAATACATTTCCAATCATTGAAACAGAGAGACTGATTTTAAGAGAGGCAACGTGTAAGGATGCGGATGATATGTATTCCTACCTATCCGATAAGGAAGTAGTGAAACATATGGGCTTGGAGCCGTATCAAACATCAACGGATGTGTTAGAGGAAATTAATTGGTATCAATCCATTAGGAAAGAAG
This sequence comes from Virgibacillus sp. CM-4, assembly GCF_000445495.1. NCBI lineage: Bacteria > Bacillati > Bacillota > Bacilli > Caryophanales > Bacillaceae > Virgibacillus > Virgibacillus sp. CM-4. Next base: position 1,384,940 of record NZ_AUQA01000002.1, on the reverse strand, counting down.
GAACTGGGATTCGATGGGGGATTACCCTGAAAGATAAGGATGCGGTTATCGGAAGCTGTGGCTTTCTAAATATGCAGCCGAGACATTACCGCACGGAAATTGGATTTGAACTCAGTAAGCTATATTGGGGAAAAGGAATTGCTAAAGAAGCATTAAATGCTGTCATGAGCTATGGATATAAGCATTTTGAATTGGAACGGATCGAGGCTCTAATTGAACCTCTGAATAGTGCATCGCAACGATTAGTAGAAAAGCAAGGATTTACAAAAGAAGGTATATTAAGACATTATGAATATACATGTGGAAAGTTTGATGATTTGTATATGTATTCCATGCTGAAAGCGGAGTTTGAGCTGGGTTAGATACTTACGTTATCCTTGATTAATGGGTTATGATCTTCAAGAGGGTTTAGTCTATTAAAATAGGATTAAGGGAGCTCACTATGCTTATCTTTTTATGGTTATTTACGACGATCTTTATCATGAGTTATCTTTCTACTCATCACTATCTGGGGGATTACCGAAACTGCTTGGGCTATTATCTTTCATTTTATCTTTTTAGGATTAGCCATCTACTTGCTTTACAATTCATACATTCATAAAGAAAAGAAGAATATAATATTGTTTTGTATATTAATTATGTTTATTATGTTAACAACGATACGCATGATGGTCTCATAAGTATCGTTGTCAACAAGGATGAATCAAAATGGTCATTTTAGTGACTATCTCTACTCCGGCTGGTTATCTACTTCTCCTGTATCTTTGTAGAATTGGTTAAAGCTATTATATTTAACCAATGTTACCATTCCGTTTGAGGCATGGTGCAGATCATGACAATGGAAGAGCCAATTTCCCGGGTTATCTGCTAGAAATGCTACTTCGTAGGTTTCGCCCGGCTTGACATTTAATGTGTCTTTCCTAATCGGGGAAGCGCTAAGGGCTTTTCCGTTCTTGCTGAGGACCTGAAAAAAATGACCGTGTAGATGCATAGGGTGTGAGGAGTTATCCATACTGTTATTTTTCAGGGTGACCTTTACCCTATCTCCTTTATCAATATTTAGAGGTGGTGCATTAGGATATGTCTTACCATTAATCGTCCACACCATCCCCATTTCAGTATCCATGTCCATTCTTGTACCTAAATCCAGCTCATATTCCACATCAAACTCATCGTCTGTTTTGAACTGTGATTCCGTTTGCTCGCCAAGCTTTGTAATATCTATTTTACCCGGCGATGAAAGGTGCTTTAATTTTTGTCCATTCCCTTCCTCATAAGCAATATCTATTTTCATATCTTGGGATGCTTCCATTTCACCGTGACGATCAATCGAAAAGTCCTTACTATCATCTGCGCGAAATTCAACATCGACCCGTTCTCCTGGGGCAACCTCAAACATAGATCCTTTCATGGTTTGCGGTGAATTTACCTTTTGCCCGTCGACATGGGTAATCTGATAGTCTATTGGAATATGAATTTGATGAGCCATGTATCCAGCATTAATGAACCGAAGCTTAACAAGATCGCCTTTTTTGACCTTTAACGTTTTATTCCCTTCATATGTTTTTCCGTTAATGGTAAAGATGTCATAAGAAGACATGTCATGGCCCTTCATAGACCCTTTTTGGTTCAATTCATTCATGCTATCCATGCTCATGCTGGAGTGATTCATAGCTTCCGTATCCTTTTCCTGATGTTTTTCAGATTCCCATTCATCAAGCACTAACGTATAATCCCGATCACGATTAGTTTCATTTTTTGGTTCCACGATAATTGTTCCATATAATCCTTTATCGAGCTGTTCGACCCCATTCTGATGGGAATGGTACCAATAGGTGCCTGGATCGCTGGCAACAAATGCATACGTATAGGTTTCCCCAGGTTTTACAGCATCCTGTGTTACACCAGGGATTCCATCCTCCGTATTTGGAACTGGAATGCCGTGCCAGTGAATAGATACGGGCTTTTCTAGCTGATTCGTCAGATTAACTTTGACGACCTCTCCTTCTGTGACACGTATCTGCTCGCCCGGGACAGTTCCATTATAAGTCCAAGCATTTATGGTATGTTCAGCACTTAGTTTCCATGAGGTCTCTTTTGCAGTTAGGTCAAATTCATTCACTTTCTTTCCTGCCATATCTTCTGCTTTGACTTCTACAGCGTCTTGTTGGTTCTCATTCGTGATGGTTTCAGCAGATTGTTGTGAGCATGCTGCTATGATAACGCTCATTAATCCGATTAAAGTTAATAAGAATACCTTCTTCATTGCATCTCCTCCTTCTCAAAAGTCTATCGAGAAGATGTGAAGAAACCATGCATGAAAGCGTAATTTTCTGTGACATTAAAAGGTTTGTTGATTTCAAATGAATGAACTCTTCGACCAATCATATAATGAAGCAATAGGACAAGTTAGTAAGGAGAGGTAAAGATGGCGATTCCGTTATATATAACGTTAATAGGCATATGCATATTAACCTCCATTATAATATGGCAAACCTTTGTCTGCCGAAAAAGGATTACTACCATGACTGGTATGATGGTGGCGATGGCACTGGGGATGAGTGTTGGACTTGTAACGGGTGTGATGATAGGGATTTTATTATCCGGAAATTTATTCTACTCCACTGTTATGGCGATGATTATTGGAATGGTTACTGGTTATTTAGCAGGAATACCAGTAAGCATCCTAGCTGTCTTAGATGGTACTTTAGCAGGTGTCATGGGCGGTATGATGGGCGCAATGCTTGGAGAGATGATTGCTCCGGAATTTCAAGATCCAATGATTAGAATCATGGTTGTATTATTTATTGCTACGATCCTTTTGCTATTTCAAATTCTAAAGCAGCCGGTTACAAACAAGAGAGATTGGTTACACCATCCTGTCGTTATGGTGTTTGGATTTCTGCTTTTTATTATGGGATATAATCAATTAGAACCTCTTATCCCTCCTCCTTCAAATGAAATCGGCCATGATAACCCTCATGTGAATGTAAAAAATTTATCGATTGAAGCAGACGAATACGCCTTTCGTCCGAATCGGATACAGGTGGAGACTGGAGAGACGATAAAGCTTGAATTAAATAATATGGGAGAGTCTGAGCATATTTTAGAATTCATAGGTTTGGAAGCCAGGGAATTGCCTTCATCCCAACACCATCAACAAATAAGTGGTCAAATTCAAATTCATAGTAATGCTGGTGAAAAGCAGGGAATTACATTTATTCCGCTTGTACCAGGAACCTATCGTTATATCTGTACCATTCCTGGTCATAAAGAAGCTGGAATGGAGGGGGAGATCGAGGTAACGTTATAAGTGAAAGTCATAAAAGCTTGCTAGTTGTGCGTACCAAACATTCTCAAAATCTAGTTCTTTTAGTATAATTCTATTAAGCTAGGTAATTATCATTATTTTCCAATTGTGAATGTGAGGTGGAGGAATATAAAAGCAATCTATGCAAAAGACATACACAGTTATATCGATGACACCAAAGTTCATCTAGCAGCGTTACATAAACAGGTCCAGACGATCCAACAACGAATCGAAGCGGTTTTATCGTTGGAGAATTCTTTTACAGGTAGGACGGCAGCATCCATCCGATCTTTCTATCAGGAATGTCATGTTCCTTTGCTCGTTTTTTTAGAAGGTTTCCTTACAACGTATTCGGATACACTTGATGGCATGAAACGAATGTTACGCACGCTGGAACCAGATGAAAATGGTGTTATTCGCGAGGATTTTATTGACCAAGATATACAACGCGGCTTAAACATGATCGAAAATGTTACAATGTCTTTAACAGATGATGCAAATCGCGTTATTCAATCGATTCAAGATATTGTAGAACTTCCGATGGTAGATGATCGTTCGTTCTTCGATACGGTTCAGCATTCTAAGAAAATGGCGAATGAGGCATTAGAAAACTTACATACCTTTGATCATCAGAACACATCGAAGCTTGCTATTGTTGAAAAGGATCTCCAATCCATGCAACGCTATGTAAGTAAATTGAATCAGGTAGTTATTCATGGGGAGATTTCGATTCCAACCTATCGCGCCAGGAGTATTACTAGATATAACTTTCACTTGGAATTACTAAGCGATTTGAGAAAAAAGGCAGAAACAAGTGCCATAGCACCAGAAGTACTTATGGGTATAGTTGGAAAACAGCTTTTGTCCCAATTTACGCCTTTAGCGGAGGTCGTTGGGACGTACCTTCAGCAAGCTTTTGATGTAAAGACACTCGATTATAGCATGCGTGCAATACGTGCTATTACTGCTGCCTCAGGAGATGTATTGACCAAAGGGGAATTCGTTACATTAAAGGATCAGATCGTTTCAGATGTGGAAATTACAGATTACAAAGGAGAGTGGCAGGGTGTTTATTATACACTAGCGGATGATAGAAAGATTCGAGCATTTGAAAACGCTGAAGGCACAGTATGTTATGAATTTGTCTCAGCCATTCCGGAGAATAGAGAACAGAATCTATTTCAAAAAACAGGCCAAAGCATCCAAGAGATTGGTTCCGATCTATGGCAGGAGATGGAAGAACGAAAGGATAAGAGCCTTGATTCATGGTATGATTTTGGTAATTATATGACACTCGGTGCATTTGATGCCGGGAAAGACTTTTCTAATGGACTGAGCAGCCGTGCAGAAAATATGCTGAACACGCCGTCCGATTTCGTGAATTGGATAACTATGGGTGGAGTGGATGTAGCACAGGGAGCATTACATCCCGATGAGGCGCTTTCAAAGGAGCATTTGCTTTCCAGCTTTGGTCTATTTTCCATCGCGGTTGGTGGCGAAGCAGCTTTTACCAAACCGAAGTCTAATGATTTAGGACCAAGTGGGAAATCGAATCATAAGAAAGTGGAATCAACTAGTAGTGAAAATCGTGTATCAACCGCAACACCGTCCAAACTTCCTACACTAACCAATATCAAAGAATGGTATCGAACGCATTTGCCAGAGGTTACAGTAGTAAGCGATACAACTGGTGGATACCACTTTGCAGTGAAGCAAGGAGAAGGTGGAGGAAGTAAGGGAACAAGCAGTATATCTACTAAACCATCAAGTTTTTATGGAAAGGAAGTTAAATTAGATTGGTTAGGGGATAATTATAGAGCCATAGAGATTAAGGGTACAGTAAAAGTTGCTGGGAAAGATTTGGATATCTCTAGGCGAGTTTATCAAATGAATGATATAAATTGGGATTATACTCCGAAGCATCCAAAAGCTAGAGGACTTTCAAATAAAGAACTTGCAGAAAAAGGTAGACCGCCATATGTAATTGATAAAGATGGTAAAGAAGTACAAATTGAGTTGCATCATTTAATTCAGAAAGAATCCGGTAATATGGTAGAAATCGTGGCAACTACTCATGATGATTATAAAAAAATATTACATGGGTTAATAAAAAATGGAGATAGTTTTAGAAATGATACTGTACTTGATAAGCAATTCAACAATTTCAGAAAGAAGTATTGGAAATGGCGCTCAACTTATACGGAATGAGGTGACTTGTTTTGAATAATAAATTGTTAGAGATGATAAAAGAGTATAGGGAAAAAGGCGATTTTATCGGAGAAATTTCTGAACAATATATAAAAAAGGCACAAATGAGATTGGAAGTTAAATTCCCTTTGGAATATAAAGAATTTGTTAAAGAACTAGGTTCTGGTGGTATTTGTGGTGTTGATGTTTTAGGGGTAGAAGGGGAAGAATATGCTTCTGTAGTTGAAAGTACCGAGAGAAATAGAAAGTCGGGGTTACCAAAAAATTATTTGGTCATTGAAGAGGTGGATGAATTTGTCTATTGTTTAAATACAGTGGATAAATATAATGTTGTGCGTTGGGACGATGTAAGTAAACTGGAAATAGAAAGGTACTCGACATTTGATGATTATTTGGAAGATAGCTTTCAAGAGGCAATAGATAACTGTGATTAATTACTTACTTTATAATAACAAATTAATTAATCTAGTTCGAATAAAGCACTTTGTTGCATATGGCAACAAGTGCTTTTTAAAGTGGAGATAAAAGTCTTGATTCATGGTATGATTTTGGTAATTATATAACACTCGGTGCATTCGATGCAGGGAAAGACTTTTTTAATGGACTGAGTAGCCGGGCCGAAAATACGCTGAACACACCGTCTGATTTCGTTAACTGGCTAACTCTTGGCGGAGTGGATGCAGCAAAGGGAGCATTACGATGAGGCGCTTTCAAAGGGGCATTTGCTTTCCAGCTTTGGTCTATTTTCCATCGCGGTTGGTGGCAAAGCAGCTTTTACCAAACCGAAGTCTAATGATTTAGGACCAAGTGGGAAAACACGAACCGGTATGCTAAATTTATGGGAAATAATAAAAATGGTAAAGCAAAGTTAGCATTTGTATGGACTAATAACAAAGGTGATATTACTACATATCATACACAGAGTGGAAAGAAATTTTGGAAAACTATTAATGGAGAAAACATTCCATAGTTAATCCAGCTGAGTAATGGCTTTGTAAAAAAACTAAATTCTCAAATTGAAGAGGAAGGAACAATTGTCATCGAGGGTATTAAATTTACAGGTTTTGCTTTTGTATTCCCTTATAAAATTGAAGAAGGTAAAAGCTATCCTGTATCAATAGATTTACAATTTTAAATGCGTTAAAAATTCAGGAAATTAAAGAATTTAGGAAAGAACTAGAACGAATTGATTCAGGTTATGAATATTATTTAAGAGGGTTTTTGCAATAAGATTTCATTGATGTTGGAATAGTTGTTTATGATGAAGATGAGTATTTATTTTACTGACTATCCACAATTGTGGGGGAGGAATGGTGAGGTAAGAGGAGTTGATAGAATAGATATAGAATTTCTAAGGAATGTGTCTTTTAGTAGAAAGCTATATAGAGTGATAGGTTACAAATGGGAAAAAAGAAGCAATTAATTCAACATATAAGATTAGTGCTAAGTAATCTTGGAAAAGATTTTAATAGTGAAATAAAAAGTGGTGTCTTGCAACTTATATATAAATGATATAAAACATTGGAGTTAGAAAATAATAAAGATATTGAAGGTATTCATATCACTGGTGGTATAAGGGCTTATATGGATATTTATAGTGACTATGAAAATCCGTTATTTAGAAGAAATACATAAAGTGTAGAAATTATTAAAAGAATTATAAAAGGTATGAACATAAAAACCTCAATTTCAAACCTTAATGGTGAAAAACTATCAAGGTTTTAACTAACAAAGCACTTGCTGACTTAGAGGCAGCAAGTGCTTTTTAGATAAATGTTTGATTCAGATATTTGTTTAAATTAATTTATCACGTCTTACGCTTATAAACTTGAATGGCGGCAATAGAGAAGGCAATGAGAATACCAAACCACCATAAAATAGTAATCAAAACGCTATCTCCAGCAGATTCAGTCATCAGCAGGGAACGTACGGTTTCAATAAGTGGTGTCATGGGCTGAAACTCAGCAAAGGCTCGAACCACCCCAGGCATAGTATCAGTTGGCACAAAGGCTGAGCTTATAAACAGCAGAAATATCACAGGATAGCTGAAAGCGCTGGCGCCTTCAACACTGTTTGCTAAAAGACCGAAGAATGCCGAGACCCAAGTCATTGCAAGGGTAAACAGCAATAGGATTCCAATAACAAGGAGCCATGCGGTAATGCTGGCATCCGTCCTGAACCCCATAAACAGGGCTACCAACAGGACCAATAAAGTTGAAAAAGCATTGAATACAACGGATGTCATGACATGCCCCGTCAATATCGATGATCTTGCAATTGGCATAGAATGAAACCGATCAATAATACCACTGGTCATATCGTTGTTTACTCGTACAGAAGTGTAAATGGCGCCGCTGACGATGCCCATAAGAAGGATGCCTGGAACCATATAATTGATATGGTCTATGGCTCCCGTATCCATCGCGCCGCCAAACACATAAACAAACATCAGCATCATCATAATCGGTGTTGCAATTGCAGTAAGCAGGGTATCGATGTTTAATGAATGGCGCATGGAGCGCCTTGTCAAAACCATCGTCTCGCTAATTTTATTCTTAACTCTAGCAGTTAACATAAAGCATTTTCCTCTCCATGGTTTTCACCGATCATCGCGAGGAAAACATCCTCGAGTGTCGGTTTCTTTTGAGAAAATTCAGTCACCGTTATGTCTGCGTGGTCAAGCTGGCTTAAAATCGCCGTCATCTGTTGGATGCTCCCATCGGTGGTAATCGTCATCGTAGGGTTCTCCTTGCTTAGGCTTATATTATATTGAATAAGCAGATTACGTGCTAATTGTAATTCTTTTTCATCACTAAATTTAAGTTCAATATGCCCATGGGGAAGTAGTTTTTTTAGTTCTGCTGCAGTTCCTTCCGCTATAATTTCCCCATCATTAAGAATAGCGATATGGTCGGCAAGCTGGTCTGCCTCCTCTAAATACTGGGTCGTTAAAAACACGGTGATGCCTGAATCAGCAAGGTCTTTAATGATTTGCCACAAAGCTTTACGGCTTTGCGGATCCAAGCCGGTGGTCGGCTCGTCGAGGAATATAACAGATGGGCCCCCGATCAAACCCATTGCCAGGTCGAGCCGTCTCTGCATACCGCCGGAATAAGTGGCGACTTTCTGGTCAGCGGCGTCAAGCAACTGCACCTGTTCAAGCAATTCATCCGCCTGACGATTTGCATCGGGCAGATGACGTAATTTGCCAATCATACGTAAATTCTCTCTCCCGGTCAACACAGGATCAACTGCGGTGGATTGGCCCGTCAGGCTGATTTTTTCACGAACTTGATCCGGCTGCCGGATGACGTCAAAACCGCAAATCTCTGGGCTCCCTTTATCTGGAAGAAGCAAAGTCGTTAGAATTTTGACTGTTGTTGTTTTCCCCGCACCATTGGAGCCAAGGAGAGCGAAAATACTACCCTTTTGTACAGTAAAATCAATGTCCTTCAGTACGTTCAGATTCTTGTAGGACTTCTTAAGGCCTTTGACAGCAATAGCTGTATTAGTTTGAATCATTTGTATCCCCCATTTTTAAAAAATATGGTTATATTACGGTTACATTCTTCAAGTTTGCTTTACTTCCTTTCAAAACGGCATAGGTTAACTTATCCATTGTAGCTCCGTCAAAATCAGCCTTTTTCACGTCATAGGAGTGTCTAAAAGAAACATTTCTAAAAACTGCATTTTTAAAAGATGTTCCTTTTAACCCTGCTTTATCAAAAATAGTTCCCTCAAATGTGTGATTAGCAAAACATATGCCAGATAAATCGGAATAGCTGAAGTCCGTATAATTTAAGACACATCTTTGAAAGCTTGCACCTGACAAGGCAGATTTAATGAGTTTTGCTCCAGTCAGATTAGAGCCATCGAATGTAATATTTCTCAAATCACTGGATTGAAAAGAACTATTTGTTAAGTCGGAACCGCTGAAGTCCGATCCATCCATGGCGCTTTTGTTGAATTTTCCTTCATGCACTTCTACCTGCTTTAGATCGGAGTCTCGTAGGTCGATTTTTGAGAAATCCCTGCCTACCATTTGTTTTAACTCTATTGTTTTTGAAGAAATACTTTCGATGATCTCCGAAATATCTCCTATAGAGTCGACGGTCATGCTGTAAGCCGTTTCGTCATTATAACCTTGATTTTTCAAGTCACTCCATTTTTCCTGCAAATCACTGGACAACTCCTCCTTTAATTCTCTGACTACATGCAAGTCCTCATAGGGTGAGAATACTTCATCTAAATACGTCATTAATTTCTTATTCATTGTTATTACCACCTTCCTCTTTTAATAATTGGTCCAGAACGCGTTTTGCAAACTCCCAGTTCTGTTTGTTTTCAAAAAAAGTCTTTTTTCCGATTTCAGTAATCCGATAATACTTTCTCCTTCCCCCTTGGCTCCCATCACCCCAATATGAAGTAATGCGTCCATCTTTCTCAAGTCTCTTTAAGCTTGAATACATCGTGGCTTCCTTCAATTCATACTCCCCATTGGAGTTGGAAAGGATCAACTTCGATATTTCATATCCATATTTGTCGCCACCCATCAATAACTTCAGAATAATCGTATCTGTATGTCCTCTGAGTAAGTCTGATGAGCTTTTATTATTTCCCATTGTGTCACTCCTTTTCACATGTATATCATACAACATATTACTGTGATCGTCAATGTAATTTTATCATCGTTATACTTTGGTTAGTATTGCACCTTTGTTTTATGCTTATCCTTGTTAGGAGTTATTTGCTGGTAATCGAGTACGATGAGTTAAAATATCCCAAAAGATCAGAAAAAATTATATACTATCAACGCCTTCCATCCTGCAAAAGCCAATCCATTTGTCTCTTGAACCTCGTATGGTACAATCATATTAACAATTAGGAAATGTATAGAAGCGGGCGAGACGTTTGAATATAAAACTAACTCACAAAAAAATTGAAGAAATGTGCGGCACATCCTCCTTCAAAAAAGGAGGCTCTTTTTATCGGGCAAATAAGGTAACCTTCACCAAGTTTACGGATGCTTATTGTGAAGCTACTGTCAGTGGAAAAGAGAATTTTTATGTGACAGTAGAGATGAATGTAGGTAAGGTGGTACAAACGCGGTGCAGTTGTCCGGCATTAGCATCTGTGAAAAAGGATTGTCAGCATATTGCTGCGGTGTTGCTTGCGATACATGATCGCCAGAAACAAGAACAGCACGTTGCGGATGCGGAGCTAGCAAATGGAATGATAGCTATGTTGGACCGGTGCACTGAACGGCCAAGCGGGAAACAGCGTCACTTTGAAAATAGGCAAGGGCTTTCTGTGCTATTTTCCGTAAAACAGCTCACCTTGGATTCCGGAGAGAATATGTTTGGCATTGCACTAAAGTTAGGCACATCAGATGTATGGGATATTCGTACCTTCCTGACAGCCGTCAGAGAAGGGGTGCCTTATGCAGCGAGCGGTTATGACCCAGAACTGCATTATTTTGACACGGATACAGATGCCGTTGTCCATGAGCTGATCCAAGTGGTGATTGATGAGCATATATATGTACATTCAAAGGCGGAAAGCCCCAATCCGTTACTGTTCATTCCAACGTCTGCTTGGCAACGAATCATGCCATTACTTACAGATGTGTCTAATGTAAATCTTGAATATGGTGGACATGTTTATGCCGGGATTCGTTTAGCTGAGGATCGTTTGCCGATGCAGTTTTCCGTTATGGAAGCAAAGGATGGCAATGGGTACCTGCTTGAAGTGACAGGGTTTGATCGTGTCAGTGTATTTTCGGCGTATAACTTAGTTCTGTATGATGGGGTGATCCTGTCTCTAGAACAAAAAGATATGAAGTATCTGATGGATTTGAAGCAGATGCTGCAGGCTGCTAAAACCGAACCTATAACGATCCCACAGGAACGATTCCCATTATTTATGGAAAATATGGTTCCTAGATTACGGCGATTAGGATCAGTCCATCTATCGAATAAGGTAACGAATCAAGTTGCAAAAATCCCGCTTCAAGCTAAGCTATACTTGGATCGGGTGAAAAATCGGCTGCTTGCCAGTGTAGAGTTTCATTATGAAAATATCGTGATCCATCCATTGTCACATCAGCCCATTCAAACAGGATCACTCATTATTCGAGACGTCGAGAAGGAAGATACTATTTTGAAATTGATGGAAGATAGTCAATTTGCGGTAACCGATGAAGGGTACTTCTTGCATAATGAGGAGCTTGAGTATGAATTTTTATATCATATGCTCCCAAAACTTCATGCGCTTGTGAACGTCTATGCGACGACGGCGGTCCGTGCTCGTGTTACAAAAAGCGCTGTTCCACCAAGAATTAAGGTGAAGGCACAGAAGGATCGCATCAACTGGCTGGAATTCAAGTTTGAAATGGAAGGATTTCCTGAGCAAGATATTCGCGAAGTATTAGCAGCGTTGGAGGAAAAACGCAAGTATTATCGACTGCGAGATGGTTCCTTACTGACACTAGAGACAAAAGAATTTGAGGAAATCCAGCGGTTCTTAAAAGCCGTTCCAACGCAGGATGATGATTTAGAAATAGGTGTGCATGTTCCTGTTACGAAGGGATTTCAGCTGTTGGATGCTGCGGATGACGCAGTCTTCACCTTAGAAGCATCCTTTCTACAGTTTTTAAAACGCATCCAGCATCCAAATCCTGATCGCTATCCGGTTCCAGATGCGTTACAGTCTGTATTGCATGACTATCAAAAACATGGTTTTCGTTGGATGAAAACCCTAGCTGATTATGGTTTTGGCGGCATTTTAGCAGATGATATGGGTCTCGGAAAAACGATTCAAAGTATCGCGTTTATCATGGCGGAGCTGGATGAAATTCGGAAGCAACAGCTGCCAGTGCTGATCGTTTGTCCATCTTCACTAACCTATAATTGGTTAGAGGAATTGAAGCGGTTTACGCCTGAAATTCGGGCAGGCCTGATTGATGGCAATCGAGCAGCGCGAACGCAAATCCAAAAGAACATAATGGAAAAGGATGTTGTGATTATTTCTTACCCGTTACTGCGTAGAGAGATAAACTGGTTTGAAAAGCAAGTCTTCCATACGGTCTTTTTTGATGAAGCACAAGCCTTTAAGAACCCTGTCACACAAACGGCAAGATCCGTAAAGAAATTACAGGCGTACAATCGCTTTGCCCTTACAGGGACACCAATGGAGAATGCATTAGAAGAATTGTGGTCGATTTTTCACGTGGTCTTCCCAGAATTATTCCAAGGCATAAAGGCGTACAGTAATTTGACGAGAAAGCAGATCTCCAGGAGGATGCGTCCATTTCTGCTTCGCCGGCTAAAAGTGGATGTCCTGAACGAGCTTCCGAAAAAAATAGAAGTTAGTGAATCGGTAGAATTATTCCCTGCACAGAAAAAGCTCTATGCTGCTTATTTGGCAAAGCTGCGACATGATACGTTGAAGCATTTAGATAGGGATACCATCCGGAAAAATCGGATTAAGATTCTGGCTGGACTCACGCGATTACGTCAGATTTGTTGTCATCCAAGCTTATTTGTAGACGGCTACAAAGGAACTTCTGCAAAATTTGAACAGGTAAAAGGTTTGGTTGAGGAGTCAAGGCATGCAGGGCGAAGGGTATTGATTTTCTCACAATTTACCAACATGCTAGGTTTGATTGGTAAGGAATTAACGGTGCAAGGTATTCCGTATTTTTACTTGGATGGCGAGACACCTTCTGCAGAGCGAGTGAATCGTTGTCATCGCTTCAACTCGGGAGAACGTGATTTCTTTCTTATTTCTATGAAAGCAGGTGGAACGGGGCTGAATTTAACCGGTGCGGATACGGTTATCCTTTACGACATGTGGTGGAACCCGGCAGTCGAAGAGCAAGCAGCCGATCGCGCCCATCGGATTGGACAGAAAAATGACGTACAGGTAATCAAGTTAATCTCAAAAGGAACCATTGAAGAAAAAATGAATGCGTTACAAGAAAAAAAACGAGATCTTATTGAACAGATCATTGACCCTCATGATAACAAAGCCTCCTCGCTTACAGAGGAAGATATTCGAGAAATATTACAATTATAGAATAAATCTTCAGACGTATAGCTTGCTATCTACCCTTTATGATATCGTTTATAGTAGAAAAATCATCTATCAGAAGAGGTATGGAAGACGTGCGAAAAATACAACTATCATCAATTATGTTTTGGGCGATGTTGCTCTTTTATGTAGGTTTATTAATTCAATTACTATTTATGCGAGGGGATGCTGACTTCCGTAGTGTGAACTTTATCCCCTTCGCTTCGATAAACGATTATATCCAAGTCGATGACGGAATACAAACGAGGTTGGTTGATGTAAATGTTTGGGGGAATATCCTCATCTTTATCCCAGCTGGAATTTACTTTATGCTTTTGCGTAAAACGCGTTCGACCTTAGGTGTTTTTTTAACCATCATTGTGATGAGTGTTGCTGTAGAAATTATTCAGTATACATTTGCGATTGGTGCGACCGATATTGATGATGTTATATTAAATAGCTTCGGCGGATTGCTTGGCATCATTCTATTTTACCTAATTATGTTATTTGTAAAGTCCACGGAAAAAGCGAAAAAAATAGTTGCTATTACATCCACTGCAATTGGTATTCCATTGTTTATCCTTGTAATCATCCTCTTTGCTTTTAATCGTTAAAATAAAAAAGCTTGTAAAGAAACAGAAAGTTTCTTTACAAGCCAATGAAGCTAGCAGGCCCTATCGTTTAGTGCCTGTTTTTTATTATGCTTTTTGAACGTTAGCTGCTTGTGGTCCACGATTACCTTGTTCTACGTCAAATGTTACTTTTTGACCTTCGTCTAAAGTCTTGAAGCCTTCGCTTTGAATTGCAGAGAAGTGTACGAATACATCGTCGTTACCTTCACGTTCGATAAATCCAAATCCTTTATCTGCATTAAACCATTTAACTGTACCTTGTTCCATTTTGTTGCCTCCTCGTGCGTTCTCGCACATTATATTACTATCCTTGCCCAAAGCGAATCTCAAGACGAAAAGTAGTTACTCATGCTATCCTTTACACCGAACAAAAATAATTAACTTTAATAATATCATGTGATTTGATGAAATGCAAGTTTATTTAGAGATTGCTCTAAAATAAATTACAAAAAAGAGGCCACGATCTAGAGAGCCTATCCCTGACCTCTTTTTGTCTATCTATTGTAACTGATTTCCTTGTTGTGGCACGGTAGTATAGCTGTTTAACATTTGTGTCATATCCTGCTGCATTAATTGTGGAACTTGATAGTAACCGTGTTTATTTTGATAAAGAAAAATTTCATAGCTTAACTCAATAAAGTTAGGAACGGTATCTGCAATAACCCGACGTAATACAGGGTTTGTCATCTCTACAGCTGTCATTGCTAGTAGTGAAGTTAAGGATTTTGTCTGTCCTAACATATAGGCAGATAATCCTTGGTCGGACAGTTCGTTAATTGAAGCATTTGGTTTTTTTGGTTGTCCAGATTTGATTCCATAGACCGTATTGTTATCTTGAATCATTTCATATTGTCCTGTAGGTACTTGCGGGTCTTGACCTGTCTGGAAAGTCTGAACAATCGTATTGTATGTTTGGGTAACAAACGCCGATTGGCGCGTTAGGATATCCTTTAATTCCGGATCTTGAATATGCTGATCATACATTTGGTATTGATCCAGCATACTAATAATCCCTGCAATCACCTCGTGCGCATCAAATAATTCATGACCGCCATGGTTTTGCATGGGTTGATTTTGTGGCATATTGCTTGGCTGCTGTTGATTTCCAGGTTGATTCATATTTTGCATCTTACATTCCTCCTATTAATTATTCATCGCAGTTTATATTTTCCTGTTTTCTTCGTTTCATGTATAAATTGGTAAGATTTCAACCATAACCTATTCATAATCCTTCTCTGAAATGGTAACGCTAAGGTCAATACATAATGGAAGGTAGGAGGTAGCATGGGGACATGGGAGCCTGGCTGCTGGTCAGAACATGGGGAATTAAAGGTGGTATTCGTATGTTCACCATCACAAATAAGCATCCCTGATCTAAAAACGGCAGAGGATGTGCAATGGAGTGCACCAGTTCATCATGAAACGGCACAAGCAAATTTTGCTTCCTTTAAAACAGCTTTAGAAGATGCGGGAGTGGAAGTAATCGATTACTCGCAATACTTGGATTCCCAAGGGCAGCAGCTAAGTAGTCAGTTGATCAATCGGTTTTTTGTTAGAGATCTTGCCTGTGTATTTGGAAAGACGATGCTGCCTGGGGCAGCGGGAACCTTTATGAGACGGCCAGAATATGTCCAGGTCCATCAACTAATGAATACATGGTTTCCACAAGCGTTTCGTATGGAGGCAACTAATCATTTGAAAGCTCTGGAGTTTGGTGATGTATTAATTCTTAATCAAGACGTTGTTTGGATTAATGTAGGGATGCGAACAAGCTTGGAAAGTGTGGAAGAAGTAAAGGATCGTATCTTTCAAGCAGGTTTTTCTGAGATAGGTATCCTTAGCTTACCGAGGCGATCGGATACCCTGCATTTAGATATGAATTGCAATGTAGCTGGAGGAGAGCTTATGGTTGCGAAGCAGTTTGTTCGCCATTTTCCAATCCATGTATGGACAGAGCAAGGATCGCATTATGAAATGCCGAAGCAATTCTTAGAGCGCCACGGTTTCGCGGTTTACTGGTTAGAAAAATACAATACGATACCAGATATCAACTTTCTTAATTTGGACCCGGAAACGATATTAATTAGTAAACAGGCACATAAACAGATGCTGAAAAAGCATCCAAAAATGGACAAGAAAAAGATTATTGAAGTTGATGTCACTGAATTAGAGAAAGCAGGTGGCGGGATTCGTTGTATGACCCTTCCTCTCGTTCGTTTAAAGTAGGATGTGGCAGAAGAATGAATAAAGGACAGATGAAGTGGTGGCAGCTGTCATTGCTTGGTATTGGATGTACGATTGGTACAGGTTTTTTCCTTGGATCTAGCATCGCAATTCAAAGCGGAGGCAATGCGGTTTTAATTGCATTTTTATTAGCAGCTATTGGCACATATATTGTTTACGATGCATTGGCGAAGCTTTCGGTAAATGATCCTGATAAAGGATCATTCCGCTCCTATGCGAAAAAGGCGTTCGGAAGGTGGGCGGGTTTCAGTAATGGCTGGATATACTGTTTATCTGAGGTATTGATAATGGGTAGTCAGCTGATCGCATTAGGGATCTTTACACAATTTTGGTTTCCTGAGCTGCCATTATGGATGCTTGCAGCAATATATGGGGGCTTGGGCTTGCTCGTATTATTAGCAGGCATGCAAGGCTTTGAGAAGATTGAAAATGGATTCGGTATCGTGAAATTGGCTGCCATTCTAATATTTATCTTTGTTTCCATTATCCTATTAATCAGAGGATTAAATGGAAATTCGTCTGGAACAATGCCCTATCTAATGGATGGTCAGCATTTCTTTACACAAGGTATTACTGGCATCTGGCAAGCCTTATTGTATGCAGTTTATGCCTTTGGCGGTATTGAGGTAATGGGACTAGTAGTCATCGATTTGAAAGATCCCAGGACAGCACCCAAAGCAGGGAAGGTAATGCTTATCCTACTTACTGTAATTTATCTGATTTCGATAGCGCTCGTATTAGCATTAGTTCCTTGGACAATGGTGAACCCAGATGAAAGTCCATTTATTACTGCACTCGAGCTGTATCAACTCCCATTAATCATTGATCTATTTACTGGCATTTTAATTGTTGCTGGATTTTCGACCATGGTAGCTGCGCTTTATGCTGTTATAACATTAGTAACATCACTTGCGGAGGATAAGGACGCCCCAGCTATATTAGCAAAACAGGGGAAATTCAAGGTTCCGATGCCAGCTTTTTTATTTACAGCTGCTGTTCTTTTCTTTTCCATAATCATTGCTTTATTGTTACCAGAGAAGATCTTTGAATATATGACAACGGCTGCGGGTTTAATGCTTATCTATAATTGGTTGTTCATCTTGGCTGCATTTACAAAGCTTGAGAATACGTCGAGTTGGGAGAAAGGGAAAGTTTTGCTTGGGGCGCTGCTCATTGTCATTACAGTAGCTGGTACGACAATGCAGCAAACAAGCAGACTAGGGTTTTACGTAAGCCTGCTCTTTCTTGCCATTATTGGGACTGTTGCAAAAGTAAACGATAAAAGGAACCGAAGCACTATTTGAGAAAGCTGGTGAGCTTACTTTTCATGCGCATAAATGGGCAACTAGAAGGGCTGGATGTATCATCACTTAAGAAATACTGCTTCCATTCATGATTATCCGCTTTTCCATACCATTTAAGGTCAGGATGTGCTGCAATTTCATCGTAATTAGCAAGGCGCTGGCGTATTACCTTTTTCATTTTACGCCCAAAACGGGTATGGTCATTTAAATCCTCAAAAACCCACCTTGGCTGAAAAGCGATGAAAAAGGCTGGAAATTGCCTGCTTTTCCGCAAGCAATGTTCCGGTGTTGCGCAGAAAGCAAAGTAAGGCTCACCATGGAAGCAGAATTCCCATGTATGGTGCATTGGGTCTGTTGGGATGTCTGCTGGCCACTCTTGTTCATCATATGCCGTAACATGATTTAATACGGACCAGAATAATTCGCGGTAATCCGATATCGTATAATTCGCTTTTATGACAGCAGGTGTTTCAAAAAAAACAACCAATGACGTATACTTACCTGTTTCACGAGAACCATTCCCGTATTCCCTTAATGCGGTGGCAAGTTGTTTCGCTGCATCTTCTTTTCTTGGGTCACTGACAAACGTGAATCGAAGTTGATTACTTAAGAAGCCTTGTCGCGCTGGAACACATGGATACGTGTTTGTATCAGCGAGCATGGAAGAGAAGGAACGATAAACTTTCTGTTGCCATAAGGGCAATGATTCCATATGTTCATCGAGCCATGTTTTTTCTACGAGTATTCCCATGTAGCTCTCCTCCTTTTACAATAACGTATTAACGGAGAACCAAATAGGTGCATGCCTAATAAAATGAAGGAAGCTTACGTTATTCCATTAATAACAGCAAGGCCTCGTATCCAAAGTAAATTCCAAAGCCAATTAATGTTATACCAGCAATAATGGTGATCACATATAATGCACGTGACTTAAAAAATCGTCGAAAGCTAGTTGCAACACCTGCCATAAACACATCCCATAGAATAATTCCGATAAAGATTCCGCTGCTATAGATCAGAAGTTGCTGATTGCTATACATATCACTTGTTTTTGCCAGCACTGCGCCATAAATACCTAACCAAAAAACAATATTAAGCGGGTTTGAAATGGCCATCCAGAAACCGTTTCGAAAGGATTTTCCCTTTGTCGTTGCTGGAACGGCAGCATTTGCATGTAATGTTTTCTTCGCACCTGCAATACTCTCGATCCCTGTATAGACAAGGATAAAAAAGCCAAACAGCCAAAGAAAAGTTTTCATTAAAGGTGTGGTTAAGAATTGAGCAACGCCAAAGTAAATCAGCAGCATAAACAAAAGGTCACCAATCATTGCCCCCAGACCTACAAGCCATGCATGAAGAAATCCATAATGAATACCCCGATTCAATTGAGCAGCATTAATCGGGCCAACTGGAGCAGATAAGGAAAGACCTAATAAAACATAACTGAAAAAGGTATTCATGAACGGGAAAACCTCCATTTTAAAAGTGCTTGTACTAGTATATTCAAAACATCACCCTGTACAACCGGAAAACAACGGGAGGATCAATGATTTGCTTGATACGATAAAAAATGTAGATAATGAATATGTATAAAGAATGGAAAGAGATAGTGGAAGGGAGGATTGGAAATGGCAAAAGTTCGAATTGAAACAAAGTCAGGGAAGCTTCGAGGATAAGTTGAGCAAGGTACAAGAGTTTGGAAAGGGATACCTTATGCAAAGCCCCCAGTCGGAGAATTACGGTTTCGCCCCCCAGCACCGTTAAATCATTGGGAGGGGGAACTAGACGCCACTGAATATGGTCCGAGCCCGCAAAATCCAGAGGTAGCAGCATCGATTGGGGCAACCGGGGCCCCGATGTCAGAAAATTGTTTGAACTTAAATGTATGGGCACCAACGAAAGATGCCGCTAAACTTCCTGTCATGGTATGGATTCATGGGGGAGCTTTTCGAGCTGGTGCGGGTAATAGCCCCTTGTATAATGGAGCAACCTTATCTGCACAGGGAAATGTGGTTGTCGTCACCATCAATTATCGATTGGGTCCACTTGGATTTTTATATCTTGCTGGGTTGGATGAACGTTTCACGGGAAACATTGGCTTATTAGATCAGATCGCAGCACTGAAATGGGTGAAAGAGAATAGCATTACCGAAAGAGCAGGCTGCCGCAATAGCTGAAGCGTTTATACAAGAACTTGGGCTCGATATCCATCAAGTAGATCAATTAAAGGATACCGCAACCTCAGAAATCCTAGCTGCTAGTGAACGTGTTGGCCAAGGGAAAGAATGGGTATTACCGATGCCTTTCCAACCAACAATTGATGGGTATACATTACTTGAAGAACCAGTTGACGCATTTCGCAATGGGATGGGCTTGCTGCACATATTCCAATTATCATTGGTACAAATCATGATGAAGGAGCTTTCTTCTTTACACCTGAATCACCAATCGCCTCTGAAGAAGCGATGACAGCGATGATTGAAAAGGTTATTGGAAAACCAGCTGCTAAACAGGTGAGCGGCCTTTATTCACCGTCACTGGAAGGGCAATCACAATTTATGACCGATTTTGTATTCTGGAAGCCGTCTATTGAATTAGCGGAGGCTCAAGCTGATCATGCCTCCGTCTGGATGTATCGGTTTGATTGGCATATCCCTTCTCATCCACAACTTAACAAGGCAGCGCATGCACTTGAAATACCGTTTGTGTTTCAAAATTTATTCTATTTTACCCCATTTGAGGTTCAAATAGATCCTTCGATGCTAGCATTATCGCAGCAAGCATGGGTGTCGTTTGCAAAGACGGGTAATCCAAATAATACAGAAAAATTAGCATGGCCAACTTATCATTTGAACGATCGTCAAACTTTGATCTTCGATAATCCAATGAAGGTTGTTGAAGACCCATATAGGGAAAAGCGGAAGATTTTTACCATTCATTAACTTTAAGGGGAGGAAACCAACATGCAGGACAAGTTTAAAAAAGGAGTAAATAACCTGTCAGATCAGGATAAGGTTATTTGTGTTGGCGATATGATTCAATGGAAAGGCGGAAATGCTCATTATGTAAGAAGAAAAGACAATGGGCAGGTTTACTTGGAGCTATATCAAAGTTGGCATCCGGTGCCATTTCCTGGAGACCATCAGATGGCAGAAAGGGGTTGGGATAATATTCGCCACTTTAATTATGATCTAGGAAAATACACAAATCAGATCTATGCTGTTAAAGCAACAAATGAGTCACAGTTACCAGATTTTTATCGGTTATCCGTGGACGATGCACATAGGGTGGCATTAGAGAATAATTAATTAAGTTCTTCTATCGGTATTCTACGAGTCTATATGGATCATAGGGAGAAGGATATCCATTTTTATCACAACCTGCTTATGCATAGATCTACGGAATAAAGAAATACTAATGTAATCAAATCATGTAACCTTCATCAATAACCGTCTAGAAAGGACAAGATAGAGATGAAAAAGGTGACAAGTGTATTTTGGATTACATTAGGGATTACATTAGCTTTATCTATTTGGGGCTCGATAGCTCCGTCACAATTTGAGGATAGTTCGGTAACCGTCATGGATTTTATTTCGGGACATTTTGGCTGGTTTTATTTAATTATTGTCTCTTTCTTCGTGATTTTTTGTCTGTATTTAATTTTTAGTCCATACGGAAAGATTAAACTGGGGAAGCACGATGATAAACCAGAATTTAGCTATCCGACTTGGTTCGCAATGTTGTTTAGTGCAGGAATGGGGATTGGATTAGTGTTTTATGGTGTTGCCTCCCCTGTCTCACATTACATAAAAACACCTCCAGTAGCTGAACCTGGTACGGTTAAGGCGCTTGAGGATGCGCTACGTCTTACCTTTTTCCATTATGGTGTTCATGCATGGGCGATCTATGCAGTAATTGCATTGGTACTTGCTTATTTTACCTTTCGTCATGACAAGCCTGGGTTAATCAGTGCAGCATTAGAACCGTTGTTTGGAAATGCAATGGAAGGTGTCTGGGGAAAAACGGTTGATGTAATTGCGGTATTCGCTACGATTGTTGGTGTGGCAACCACGTTAGGGTTTGGTGCTGCACAAATTAATGGCGGGCTTTCTTATCTGCTTGGAATTGATAATGCGTTCTGGGTACAACTCGTAATTATTCTAGTAGTAACTGTGCTATTTATGTTGTCTACCTATACAGGGCTTAGTAAAGGGATCAAGTATTTAAGTAATACGAATTTGGTTCTAGCAGCATTGTTATTTCTGGCAGTTTTGATACTTGGACCAACCATGTACATTGTAAATTCATTTACGAATACGATTGGAACCTATATTCAAAGCTTGCCAATCGAGAGTTTTCGTATAGCGCCCAATGATTCAGATGAACAACAATGGATTATCGATTGGACGGTCTTTTTCTGGGCGTGGTGGATTGCCTGGTCTCCCTTTGTGGGTATCTTTATTGCACGGATATCCAGAGGGAGGACGATTCGTGAATTCCTATCCGGTGTGCTCATCGTACCATCGGTAGTTGGGTTCCTATGGTTTTCAGCCTTTGGGATGGCCGGGATTCAGGCGCAAAATAGCGGCGTGGATATCGCAGGCCTTCCGGATGAGCAAGCATTATTTGGAATGTTTTCCAACTTGCCGTTTAGTGTTGTACTTTCCATCTTGGCTCTCCTATTAATAAGCACTTTTTTTATTACATCAGCTGATTCTGCAACCTTTGTTCTTGGAATGCAGACGACAAATGGATCATTATCTCCATCCACCCCTGTGAAGTTCGTCTGGGGGTTTGCCCAATCGGCGATAGCTGCTGTCCTTTTATATACCGGAGGACTTCAAGCATTGCAAAATGCGTTGATATCTGCAGCTTTTCCGTTTTCCATTATCATGCTGCTGATGATTGTCTCGTTTTATAAGGCATTGAAGAAAGATAAGAAGCAACTATCCAAATAACTTCATTGTAACAGCTCCTGATGGATTAATCAGGGGCTTTATTTGTCCATTTGATGTTATACTTATGCTAAGAGAGGTGAGCCAGAGAAGATGCAACGTCTAATCTTTGAACAAGCATGGGCTAAAACAATTGATCCCAATGATCGTCGTACGATTGAACAGGTGTTTGCAGAGGCAAATGCATCGGAAACAAACCAAAGCTTTGTTCCATTACAGCAAGCACGTAATCATCGTGGCGATTTACTGATCATGGTAATAATTCAAAATTATACGAGTGAACAATGGACGCTTGATCCGATCACATTAACTTATTATGAAAACGAAAATTGCGTTGCTACGCATACGTTTTCTGATCCACGTTTGATATTAGATGCGAAATGCAGCATGCCTTGGACGTTTATTTTCCCCAAGACCGTTATCCAACAAGAACCAAACTTCATAAATGGGTATCTGAAAGCATAACAAATGATCTTTATATTGGAGGAAGGATAAGATGGAGAAACGAATACTTGTAATCAATTTAAAACCCGAACTCGTACAAATAGAAAGATTAAAGCAAATGCTGCCAAATTGGGAAGTGGTAGCAGATAATGACCCAGATCATCTCGAACATTACTTAAAGGAAGCAGAAATTATTTTGCACTGGAAAAAGGCTATTGCTCCAACCATCCTAGAAGAAAATACGAGGTTAAAATGGATCCAAACATGGAGTGCTGGTGTCAATAATCTGCCTCTGGAAGCACTGCAAGCAAGGGGGGTTTGTGTAACCAGTGCAAATGGTGTGCATGCGTACCCCATTTCCGAGACTATTTTTGCCTTAATGCTTGGCTTTACCCGAAAAATACATACCTATGTGCGCCAGCAGCAAGTGAAAACATGGCATCATGCGCATCTTAGTGGGGAAATACACAAGAAAACCATTGGCATCATAGGTGTGGGTGCAATTGGTAAGGAAACCGCCAAAATAGCCAAGGCATTTAAGATGAAAGTTCTTGGCGTACGTCATTCTGGTAATCCGGCCGACGATGTTGATCAAATGTTTCAGCCAGAACAACTGGATGAGATGCTGCCGCAATGTGATTATGTGGTTATTACCCTTCCGTTAACGACTGAGACAACCCATATGTTTGCTGCTCCTCAATTTAGGCGAATGAAGGATTCCGCGCTACTTATCAATATAGGTAGAGGTCCGATTATTCAAGAAGAAGACTTAATTGAAGCTTTGGAACAGAAGGAAATTGCTGGTGCTGGGTTAGATGTTTTTGCTACAGAACCATTACCGGAGGATAGTCCGCTTTGGGAAATGGATAATGTCATTATTACCCCGCATACAGCGGGCGCTACAGAATATTATGCCACCCGGGTCATAGAGGATATTTTTCTCCCGAACCTTGAACATTATATCCAAGGAGAAACGCCCAATAAGAATCTCGTGAATTTCGAAAAAGGGTATTAATGAACGTCGCTCCCACCTTTCGTTGAGTCCATCTAGGTGAGGGAGCGACGTTTGCTTTCATATCGATACTCCCTTTCTTAAGCATGCTTCATTAAACAGGGAGTTGATCCCCTTCATAATCAACCTCAAACCCTAAATCCTCTAACATTTGGTGATCTTTTGTTCCTTCTTGCCCTGCAGTTGTTAAATAATCTCCTATAAAAATAGAGTTTGCAGGATACAATCCAAGTGGCTGGAGACTGCGTAAGTTTACTTCACGGCCCCCAGATATACGAATTTCTTTAGTTGGGTTAATAAATCGGAATAAGCATAATACTTTCAAACAATATAACGGATTCAGCTCATTGGTTCCTTCTAATAATGTTCCTTCCATGGCATGAAGGAAGTTAACCGGAATCGAATCGGCGTCTAATAATTTCAAGGCTGTTGCCATCTGGATTACATCTTGTTTTGTCTCTTTCATTCCAACGATAACGCCAGAACAAGGGGAAATGCCTACCCGTTTTGCGTGATTAACGGTAGCCACCCTATCCTGATACGTGTGGCTTGTCGTAATATTATCATGATGGTTTTCCGATGTGTTGATATTATGATTATAACGGTCTACCCCGGCCTCCTTCAGCTGTTCAGCCTGTCCTGGCTTGAGGATACCAAGGCATGCACAAATTTTT
Source organism: Virgibacillus sp. CM-4 (assembly GCF_000445495.1). Lineage (NCBI taxonomy): Bacteria > Bacillati > Bacillota > Bacilli > Caryophanales > Bacillaceae > Virgibacillus > Virgibacillus sp. CM-4. The sequence continues at coordinate 1,360,087 of NZ_AUQA01000002.1, read as the reverse complement.
AAATCATATTTCTCTTTAATTTCTTTGACTGCGCTTGTTACCTGATTCAACTCACGATTGGTCGGCCCACGCCCGCTAGCAACAATGCAGTAGGTGCCAGAATGAAGTTGATGTGCTTTTTCAGCACCCTGTACGATCGTATCCTTTTGCATCATCCGATATTTTTCAATCGGATTGGTAGAGTCTCTAGATTGTGCACAGTATCCGCAATTTTCAGGGCATGCTCCTGATTTTGTATTTATAATCATGTTCAACTTCACTCTGTTTCCATAATATTTTTTTCGAATACGATAGGCACTATGTAGTAATTCCAGAATACGGTCATCTGGGCATTCTAAAATCTGCATTGCTTCCCCTTCCGTAATGGTATAGCCTGCTAGTACATCTTCTGCTAACGATTGAAAATGAATCATTCTATTCCTCCTTCACGTCATCTATAACAATATATTTCTTTTTTAAGCGCTTGTATCCAATCGCATTCGTGCTGATTGATGGATGATCAAATAAATACGTGGTGCGATCATTGCTGCAACAAAAATTGTTAATAGGTCAATAGGTAAGTATGCCAGCATTATCAACCATGCATCCACATAGGTAATACTCTGATTTGCATCCATAAAATAGGCGAAAGAAAGATACATATAATTGGTTCCAATGAGGTAATTAAAGAGCAGCCCAATTATGGATGCAGCGATAAATCGTTTCATCGTTGGTTGTTGCTTATATTCGATTACTTTTCCTGTTATATAGGCGGTAAAAATAAATGAAAGAATGAACCCAAATGTTGGACTAAGAAGGGTGCTAAGACCACCTTTTAATCCTGCAAACACGGGCATGCCTGTTAGTCCAATAAGAACATAAACAACCATAGCAATAGCTCCTCGTCGACCGCCGAGCAAAGCTCCTGATAAAAAACAAAAAAATGTTTGTAAAGTAATTGGTACACCACCAATTTGCAGGAAAGGTGCCCAGGCGGTTATATTTGCACCAATGCTCATAAATGCAACAAACATGGCTATCAGGCTAAGATCAGTAACAGAAAGCTGTTTCGGCTGTCTCAAGATCATGCCCCCTTCCAGCCTTCCCCACATTTGTAATCTAACAAACTTTTAAGCGGTAAGGATTTATTTAGTAACTCAGCAACATCCTTCGCATGAAATGACGCTATCCACGGTAGTACAGCTAGAACAGGAATACCTGTTAATTCTTCAATAAATTCCGGATTCGTTTGTTCAGCGACTCCTTGATTTTTATCATCTAGTCCATTTAATATAATTCCGGCTATTTCAATTCCCAGCTGTTTTGCGTATGCAATGGTTAACCATATATGGTTTACCGTACCTAGCCCCACTCTCGCAACCAATAACAATGGCATTCCAATGGCCTTTGCTACGTGTGCAGCAGAATATTCTCTGCCGAAAGGAACGGCAAGGCCGCCAGCGCCTTCTATAATGAAAAAATCATGTGTGTGTTGAATCTTTTCCCAAGCTTGGACGAGCTTTTCAAGTGTAATCAAGCGACCTTCTCGTTTTGCTGCTACATATGGAGCTAAAGGTTCAGCAAATTGAAACGGCGTAATCTGTTCAAGTGAATTCGCATCTCCGGAGAATGCTTTTAAAATGGATGTGTCACTCATCGGATCTTCTCTTTTTTCTCCACTTAACATTGGCTTAAAAACTCCAACATCTAACCCTTGCTGCTTTAATGCACCTGCTATTCCGGCACCAACAAAGGTTTTACCAATTCCCGTATCAGTTCCAGTAATAAAAAAACCTTTTCTATTCATCTCCTACCCTCACTTTATTATTTTTTAGTAGATGCTAGTCCGACATTTATTCGATTTGTTACTATATCGATCGATTCCGTCATAATCTCTATCATTTCATGTAGTTCTTGTTTTGTACTAGCGAGTGGAGGCATGAACACGATCGTATCGCCCACTGGCCTTGTTAACATACCAAGCTTACGCATTTTTAAGGAGATAGCATAACCAACTCTTTGGTCCCAAGGGAAAGGTTTCTTAGTCGTTTTATCTTGTACGATTTCAATTCCCGTCATGAAGCCAAGCTGCCTAATATCGCCAACATGCTTTAATTTAGATAGTGTAGTGAGCTTATTCTGTATGAAAGTCGTATTTTCTTTGACATGATCAATGGTTTTTTGTTTATCGAACAGATCAATATTAGCCAGAGCGACCGCGCATCCTAATTGATTACCAGTGTAAGAATGTCCATGAAATAGCGTTTTTAATTTTGTATAATCATCGTAGAATGCGGAATATATTTCTTCTGTTGAAATGGTGGCAGCAATTGGTAAATACCCTCCTGTTATTCCTTTTCCAACCGTCATAATATCTGGATCTACATTTTCATGGTTGCAGGCAAACATTTCTCCTGTTCTACCAAAGCCAGTTGCAACTTCATCAAGAATTAGCAGAACATTATATTTTTTACATAATGCCTTTACACCGGCTAGGTACCCGGAAGGCATGAGCCGCATTCCGCCTGCCCCTTGCATCATAGACTCTACTGTAATACCCGCAATCTCTTGATGATGATGATAGAATAGATTTTCTAGTTCTAATAAACTTTCATCTTTGCAAGCATCTGGATCTCCACTTGAATGTCGATACACATAAGGGAAGGGAATGTGAAAGCTATCAAAAGTAAGTGACTGATAAATACGGTGAAAAATGTCAACGGCACCTACACTAACAGCACCAATTGTATCCCCATGATAGCCATCTTTCATCGTGACAAACTTTGTTTTTCCGTTTATCCCTTTGTTTTTCCAATATTGAAAAGCCATTTTGAGAGCTATTTCAACGGCTTCCGCACCACTATCAGAATAGAACACTCTAGTTAGGCTAGGGGGAGTTATCTCTACCAATTTCCTCGCTAATTCCGTTGCTGGTAGATTAGTCATACCCAGTAGTGTAGAATGAGCGATTTGATTCAATTGTTCACGAATGGCACGGTCTAATTCTTCCTTTCGATGGCCATGGACATTAAGCCATACGGATGAGAAACCATCATAGTATGTATTACCTTGAATATCCTTGAGCATGATCCCTTCACCACTTTTTATTATGAGTGGATTTTCATCATAATCTTTCATTTGGGTAAACGGCAGCCAGAGATGTTGTTTGCTCATCTCTACTAGTTCGTCGATGTTTGTCATTGTTAAACCTCCCTAAAAATTATTGTTAACCTAATATTATTTAGGTTAACAATAATGAAATCATATATCTATAAAGAGGTCAATAGCCTTTAAGAATGAAAGGGCCCTTTTGTTGACTTTTGGGCTTTAAAGCATCTATTTTAAGTAAGTAGAGTAATTATCACAGGAGTGAATCGAATGAAGGTATTATGGGATTTTGACGGGACGTTAATCAATACATATCCTAGTTATGCAAGGCAATTCCAACAAGTACTGCCTAATAGCGTAGATAAGCAGACGATTTATGAGCAATTAAAGATCTCTTTTTCCCATACCGTAAGTTATTTTCAAATGACAGAAGCACAAGAAAGAGAAGTTCGCAACCTTGTAGATAGGATTTCACCTGCTGAATTGCTTCCGTTTGAAGGAATAGAGCAAGTACTACGTGTTGCTGATACAAATGTGATTATGACCCATAAGGATCGGAGAAATTTACTGCGCATTTTAAAACGGCATGGGTTGGATCAATACTTTAAGGATGTGGTAACAATCGATGATGGCTTCCCACGTAAACCGGATACTGCTTCGTATGCGTATTTACATGATCGACACAACCTAGATTTAGCAGTAGGCGATCGCGCTATTGACTTAATACCAGCGAAGAAATTAGGCATACAAACATGTAGTTTCCAGAATTCTCAAGTCGATGCCGATTATCATATTGATAGCTATTTGGAGTTTTTTGAGGTTGTGAAATAACTTGTTTAAAGGAGAACGGGAGATGAGTAATCTGGTAAAGACGAATCGAATGATCTTCATAGAAGAAGTCTTCTATAACATGAACATCCTAATATTAAGACGAAGCGTGTGTAATCATCTGACCATAACCGCAAGAATAAGGACGATAAAAAGAAGAATTTTTTGTTAAACTAATGGTATCCATAAAAAGATAATCAAGGAGTGAGATAGCCATGACAGATCTTTCCTTTGATGAGATGTGGGAGTGTATTCTCGCATGTGATCGTACGTATGATGGACAATTCTTTACAGCTGTAAAAACAACGAAAATTTATTGCCGGCCTTCTTGCCGTTCACGCAAACCGAAAAAAAGCAATGTGGAATTTTATCAGGACATCGGGCAAGTGGAAGCTGCCGGATACAGACCTTGTAAAAGATGTCAGCCGGAGATAGAGCATTCCCCTCATATCATGCTTGTTCGAAGTGTTATTGCTTATTTGTTACAGCATTATAAAGAACGGTTGCAATTGCGGGACATTTCCGATCATATTGGTATCAGCTCCTATTATTTAGAACGTGTTTTTAAAGAAGAAACAGGCGAAACGCCGCGGATCTACTTAGAGAAAATTCGGATGGACAAGGCGGTGTATTTATTAAAGAGCTCTGATCTGACGAATTTAGAAATATGTAATCGTATTGGGTTTCATAGCCCGTCTAATTTCTATAAAGTGTTTCGTAAATATCACCATTGTTCTCCAACTGAATTTCGTGACGTTACGGATAAACAGCAAAGGAGAGAGGTGAAAGCATGAAGTGGGAGGATCACCATACACATGTTGAGATTGCGCTTCCAGCTGACTTCAGTTTCCAAGAATGTCTACGGTTTCTAGGCCGGTCGGACCAAGAATTGGTTTATACGATTAATGAAGGGCATTTGTATAAGCTTTTAAAAATAGACACCGCATTTATTTTATGTGATATAACCCACAAAGAAAATGTCCTTCATGTGCAGTTTTCTAATGAAGTACCAACCTTTGCTGTTAAACAAGAAGTGGTTAGCTTTATCAGTGAATGGCTTGACTTGGATAGAGATTTGACAGCATTTTATCATTTAGCTAGCCAGGATGAAATACTTCATAAATTAGTAGTTCGGTATCAAGGCTTACGCATGATTAGAATACCTGATTTATTTGAGGCGCTGACATGGGCTATCATTGGTCAACAGGTCAATTTAACGTTTGCATATAAACTGAAGAAACGCTTGACCGAAATGTATGGCGAACATAGGACATTTCGCGATAAAAGGTATTGGCTGTTTCCAGATCCAGCAAGCATTGCTGAACTTACTGTTGATGAATTAAGGGGATTACAACTCTCCCGGAGAAAAGCAGAATACATCATTTATGTTGCTGCATTAATCCGCGATGGACAATTGACTAAAGCTGAACTGGGTAAGCGAATGTATGACAGTGTAAAGAAATCACTCGTAGCTATAAGAGGAATAGGGAATTGGACTGCCGATTATGTGCTAATGAAATGCCTTGGTCGATCAGAGGCTTTTCCTATTGCGGATGTCGGGCTGCATAATGCGATAAAGGTGCAATTGGGTTTACACGAAAAACCAGCATTGAAACAAATTGAAATGATGGCAACAAAATGGGAAGGTTGGCAAGCCTATGCCACCTTTTATCTATGGAGGTCGTTATATGATGAACAAGTATAAAATAGATTATCAATCGCCTATTGGGATTATTGAAATAACCGGTACGGAGAAAGTGATTACTTCTGTTTTATTTGCGGATCGAGAGAAAGTGGAATACGGTTTTTACGAGGATTTCCCAGAGTTTATGAAGATGTGTTATCAGCAGTTTGAGGCATACTTTGCAGGGAACCTTCAATCATTTCGCTTTCCATATGAAGTAAAAGGAACAGCCTTTCAGAAGGACGTGTGGACTGCTTTAACGACAATCCCCTTTGCGCAAACAGCGAGTTACCTAGATATTGCTAAAGCGATTGATAATCATAAAGCGATTCGAGCAGTGGGAAGTGCTAATAGCAAGAATCAGATAAGTATCGCCGTCCCCTGCCATCGAATCATTGGTTCCAATGGAAAACTAACAGGCTATGCAGGTGGTTTATGGCGAAAAAAATGGCTGCTTGAGCATGAAGCGCGTATAGCGGCTGCTAATAAATAAACAGGCAGGGCAACCAAGGTCATGAAGACATCCGAATTTCTACGCGGGTAAGCTATTCTTGCTTACCCGCTTTATACTATGGTTTTGCCGGCAAAAAGCGGTAGATGAGGTATCTTTAAATCTATGAATTTATCTCTGCCTCTTGTTTAATCTACTAAACCAAATAATCGTGGCAAGAATAAGCTTATTTCTGGAATAAACGCAACGAGTAAAAGTGCTATGATTAATGGGATATAGAAAATAATTAGCTTAGGTATGATCTTTTCTATTTTTACGCCACTGACACTACTTCCAATAAATAAGACTGTTCCGATGGGAGGCGTTGTCACCCCAATTGCAAGGGCGATTGCCATAATCATTCCAAAGTGAACAGGATCGATCCCCATTTGCGTTGCTACTGGAAAAAAGATCGGTGTAAATATTAATAAAGCTGGTGCAATATCCATGAAAGTGCCAACCACTAATAAGATGAATAGCATAATTAACAATAGAATAATCGTGTTATCGGTAATGCTTAATAGACTACTCGTAATTGCCTGAGGTATACCAGCATAAGCAAGCACCCATGACATGGCTGTCGATGTTCCAATTAATAACATAATGATACCAGAATAGATAATGGTTTCTTTAAGTATTTTAGGAATATCTGCTATTTTTAACTGACGGTATAGTAAACTAAGTAATGCTGCGTATAAGACAGCAACTGCTGCTCCTTCTGTCGCTGTAAAGATTCCTCCGGCAATTCCTCCGATTACAATGATAATTAGTAATAAGCTAGGAATGGCTTGCATCATTACTTTTATGGATTCTCCACCGCTGACTGGTTTAACTACAGGGTAGTTCGCTTTCTTAGCCAAGATATATGCCACAATCATGAGTAATAAAATCATTAGAATCCCAGGTAGATAACCAGCGATAAATAAAGCGCCGATTGATGTACCACCACTTAGCAGGGAATATATAATTGGCATCCCGCTTGGTGGAATAATTAAACCTGTTGGTGCTGAGGCAATATTTACAGCTGCTGCATACGAAGGATCATAACCCGCCTTTTTTTCTTGGGGATGCATAATTCGCCCCATGGTTGCAGCTGCTGCAATGGCTGACCCAGATATGGCACCGAACAGTGTATTTCCAATAATATTCGTGTGCGCCAATGATCCTGACATTCTCCCACCAATTAATTTTGCTAAATTGATGAGTCTATCTGCAATTCCACCATTATTCATAATACTTCCAGCCAACATAAAGAAAACCAAGGCTAATAATACAGTACTATCCAAACCAGTAATGATTTGTTGAGACACGGCTAATAGGGAAGGTGCCATTGGTAACAGCATCAAAATGGACACAAAGGAAGCAATGGCGATACTTACTGCGATAGGTACACCAATAAATAAGAGTAAAAAAAACAATCCAAAAAGTATGATTGCAGTCCAAACGGTTACATCCATGTATGTTCACCCTTTTCAAACGAACCGGTACGTTCAATCTCACGACGTTCTGATATATGTATCAATTGATAGAATATGATAATGGTTCCACAGATTGGTAAGATACCATAGACCAATCCCATGGGCATGTTCAGGATAGGTGATAATTCTGCCATCGTTGCTTGGGATATGTTATATCCACCAATTACGAATACAAATAACGCAAATACAATAACGAGCATATCAATGAACCAACGTAGCCGTTTATGAGCTTGCCCGGTAATCTTATCCCTCAGAAACGTAAGTGATAAATGTTCATCCTGGCCAAATGCATAAGCTGCACCAATCAGAGCTACCCAAATCAAAGAAAATCGTAAAATCTCCTGGGTAACTATACTTGGGTCTTCTAGCACAAATCTGGTGAATACTTGCCAAATTGCGGCAACAACTAAAAATATAATTAATATACTGCCAATGGTTAGCAGTACCAAGTCTATCCAGCGTTTTACTTTCTTCAAATGAACCCCCTCCAAACCTTCTTTATTGTATAGCTTCTATTTTTTTAAGCAGTGTATCAATCGCCGGATTTTCTTTTCGACGATCCTGTAAAAGTGGTTCCACTAATTCTCGAAATGGTGCTTGATCAGGATTTGAAAACTCCACTCCCATTTCTTCTCTTGCTTGATCGATACTGGCTTCAATCATCTGATCCCATCTTTCATTATGTGTTTTTGTTGTTTCCTCACCAGCTTCTATAAGGGCCTGTTGTTCCGATTTATTTAATTTGTTCCATGATGCATTACTCATAATGAGGAAGTCTGGAATCCTTGTATGTTCATCAAAGGAGAATTGTTTTGCAACTTCGCCATGATTGGCGTCAGTTAAGGCAATGGGACTGCTCTCGGCACCATCGATAATTCCTTGCTGCAAGCTTGTATACACCTCTGTCGCTGACATTGGTGTCGGAGCAGCGCCTAACATTTCTACCATTTGTATCGCAGTAACGTTATTCATCACGCGAATTTTGAGCCCTTCAAGGTCTTCAGGAGTCTCTACCTTTGTCTCTCCGGTATAAAAACTGCGTGCTCCTGCATCATAATACGTGACTCCTCTTAATTGTACATCTTTTAGATCCTTATACATTTGTTTGACTGTATCCGTTTCCATGAATTTACGAAAATGCTCATCATTACGGAAGACATAAGGGAGGCTGAACACAGAAAATGTCTGTTCAAATTGAGATACAACACCACCATTCACTTTGGTCATATCGATGACTCCATTTTGTACAAGTTCCATTACTTTTGTCTCGCCACCTAAAACTCCTTCTGCATAGATCTTGATATTTACACTGCCATTTGTTTTCTCTTCTACTTTTTCAGCGAATTCTTCTAAGCTTTGGTATACAGGACTTGCATCATTATGGATATGGGCTAAGGTTAATGTTTTCGTTCCTGCCTCTGACGCATTGCCTTGCCCAGATGCTACCTGTTCTGCAGGGGAACAAGCGCCTAGAACAAGTAACCCTAAGAACAAAGTACTAACTACAATACGTTTACGAAAAAGAGGTTTCATGTCCTTCCTCCTTCCATTATTGTTTATAAGGAATAGAAACGGATTTATTTTTCAGATAATTATATCTTAAGCGCTTTCAAAAGCGGTGTCTTATTAATATAAGAATTATTCTCTCAATTTCAGAAATAAAGCAAATGAAAAGCTTACTACAAGGGAAACGCACTTGTTTACAAAATTATCAACATGACTTATTCTTTTACTGCACCACCAATAATTCCTGATATAAAATAACGTTGCAGAAAGAGAAACATTAAAAAAATAGGTAAGATGGATATGACGGCTCCTAGCATTAATTGCCCGTAATCAATGGAACGTTGACCAGCAATGGTTGCTAAAGCGACAGGTAGCGTATATTTTTCTTCTGAAATCAATGCGATCAATGGCCATAAGAAGTTATTCCATTGATGTGTAAATAAAAAGATTGATACCGCGGCAATAGCTGGAACCATCGTTGGCAAGCCGATTTTGATAAAAATATAGAATTCACTAGCTCCATCTATTCTCGCTGCTTCAATTAAAGAATCAGGAATAGATTGCATGTTTTGTCTCATTAAAAAAATGGCAAAAGGATAAGCAAGCTGTGGAAGGATAATAGCACTATATGTATCTAACAGCCCTAGATTAGCAAATAGTTCGAACTGCGGTATGACTAAAGCCTGATATGGCACCATCATAGATATAAGAAACATAAGGAAAATGGCTTCTTTGCCTTTAAATGTATACTTTGCAAAGGCAAAACCTGCTGCTGTGCTAATAAATCCAGCTAAAAGCGTGTAAATAACCGTGATTATTATAGAATTAATTAACGATTGCCAGATATCAACAGAGGCCAGTAGGTTTTGTAAGTTATCAATTAAGTGGGTGCCTGGTACGAAGTTGGGCGGTATTCGTAATGTTTCGCCGGAAGGATTTGTAGCGCCAACAATGGTCCAATACAAGGGACCAATGGTTACGATGACCCCAATAATTAAAAGGCTATAAAGCAAGATTTGTCTCACCATTCGCTGGTTTATCATTTTGTAACACCTGCCCACTTAAATTGTATAAAAGATAATAGTGCTATTAATATAACGATGACATAAGCAATTGCTGAACCATAACCAAAATCAAAATACTCAAAACCATTACGATAAAGATACATAGTAATAGTAGTGGTGGCATTAATTGGTCCACCATTTGTCAACGTATATGGTTCGTCAAATAGTTGTAAGGTACCAATGGTAGAAACAATGGCAGCGAATAGGATAACCGGCTTTAGCTGAGGGATCGTTATTGAAAAAAACTGTCTGATTTTATTCGCACCATCAATACTCGCTGCTTCATAAAGATTGCTTGGGATATTCTGTAATCCAGCTAATATAATAACCATATTATACCCAGTCCATCGCCAGGTAGTTACTAAAATAAGTGATACCTTTGCCCAAAAGGGATCACTTAACCAGCCGATGGCATCCATGCCAATCATGGACAATAAATAATTGACAATGCCGTAGTCCCTATTTAGTAACAGCAAGAAAATAATCGAAGCCGCAACTAAAGAGGTAACCGCTGGGGCGAAAAAAGACACACGGAAGAATCCTTTTAATTTTATGAATCCAGCGTTCAATATAGTTGCTAATACAACAGCCAAACCTAACATGATAGGGAGTTGAAAGATTAAGATAATAAACGTATTTGCTAAAGATTCATAGAATAGCCGATCTTGGAATAAGCGAATATAATTGTCCAGCCCTACAAAGACACGGCCAGCTTCTGCATTGGTTTGAAAGCTTAATAGAAAGGAATAGATGATTGGATAGACCGTAAAGATTATAAATAGAACAATAGCAGGTAATAAGAATAGATAGGGTGCCCGCTTCACAGTAATAAAACTTCTTTTTTTCTTTGCATTCATTTTAGGTTGCGGAGGAGACGGATCTTCATTGTATTGCACCGAAGAAGGAATACTCATTCATATCCACCTTTCACAGAAATTTAGTTGTTTTCTATGATTTATTTACTTCTCTACCAGTACTTGGACCCAGGGTGTTAGCGATGTCACCGACCACCTGATCCAATGGTTTACCATTTAATAGCATCGACACAATTTCATCGTTTACGATGTCATTGGCTCTTGCGTAGTCACTTGTGTAATTAACTGCAGGTGTTTCTTTTGCAATCGAGGCAAAAACATTATAAACCGCTTCATTATCAAAATACGCTTGTCTTTCCTGAAATTCTTTTTCTTCGTATGTAGCTAACAAGGAAGGGAATAATCCCTGATTTTTTAAACCACCGATTAATAAGTTCACTTCCGTTGTCGCAAATTCTCCGAAGACATAAGCTGCTTCTTTATTGGTAGATGCTTTGGGGATGACTAAATTAGAACCGCCACCATTAGCCCCTTGGCCTTGTTTTTCGTTAAAGCTAGGAAGTGGCATGGCACCCCATTTTCCGGATAATTCAGGCATTTGATCTTTCATGGTACCCGTCCACCAAATAGCTCCAGGTAAAGTCGCGACATGCCCATTTTTAAGGGCAGATACTCTACCATCCCAATTCGTTACGTTCGTGATCAGCTTCTTATCCTGCATTCGCTGTATCGTTTCTAGTGCTCGTATCGATTCACTTGAATGCACATCAATATTTCCACTAGAATCGAAATAAAATGCCCCTTGTTGATGCAGCATATATTTGTAGAGGGGGACGGTTTCGTTTAAGGTTAAACCGAGCATATTCACTCCTGTTTTTGTTTGAATTACTTCACCGGCATCTATATAATCTTCCCATGTTTCGATAGAAGCTGGTTCAACGCCCGCTTGGTGAAAGATATCTTTTCGATAAAAGATTCCAACTGGCCCCAAATCCCTTGGCATTGCTAGGAAATCGCCATTCTCATCCTTCACTGCTTCCTCTTTGGCTGGGGCAAATTGACCCTCATATTTGCCGTAGCCTAACTCAGATAAATTTGTAAAACGATCAGGGAAATTTTCTTTATAGGATAGTAGCTGTGTTTCTTCGACTTGGACTAAATCCGGGAGTTGTTCCCCTTGGTTTGCTGCTAAACCAGTAATGAGACGTTGATATACTTGGTCAGGTCCTTGCTTATTAATCGTTACATTGACATTTGGATATTTTTCTTGAAATTGAGGAACAATTGATTCTAAAAAATCTGCTTCTAATGCCCATGCCCAAACAGTAATGTCACCAGATATCTGTTCTGGGTCACGAGGGATATTTACTTCCGTTGTACTCTCTGTAGCTTCACAGGCAGCTTGGAAGGATAATATGATCAAGGTCAATATAAAAACGTTCCATTTTATTTTCACATGCATCATCCTAAGCATTTTTTATTAAATAAACATCTTGATTTGAAACGGACGTTAACGCTGATAGAGGCTTTCGACTGATCCATTCCATGATGAAGCATACCATGCTTCCACTAAAAAATAGGGACAACCCTGGATACCATCGAATGACATACAGCCAGATAATCAGGGTAAGGAGGATCGAGAATGAGATAGGAAAGCGAGATAAAGCAAATAAGAAGGTTAGCTTGATACAATTTTTCATCGTTAATTGAAAATGAACATATACCGGAAAAAATGTAACAACACCCAGCCCATACACGATAAATAGGGTAATGTTGCTATATAGAAAGATCGTGGTAAGCAAGTTCTGATTTGGCAGTAGAATGGTGATATTGGCATAAAATATGCTGCCAATCAAAAGAAATAACAGTCCATACCCATTTCCTTTAAGAAACGCTTGAATATAGGTATGAATAAATAAGCATAAAACCGAATGGACGTCCTCCTTGTTTACCCATTTTTTTATAATGGTAAGTAAGGAGATGGTAGCAGGCATAAAACCAAAAATAACTCCACCGATAACCATAAATAGCAGCCATAGAATATTGACATAACTTAAGCGAATGATCCAAATGCAAAGGCTTCGTATCGTATCGAACATCGAACTTTCATCCTTTATCTAAGCAGTACCCCTATTGGAATACTGCTTCATATTAATCAACAACGTAAATACTTGGAGGGGGTGGATTTTGCATATCGTTACCTAAATAAAAACTTGTATGTGGCGGTTGATTATAAGCAACGTTTTGCCAAGCAATTCCCAATCGATATACTGGGTCATGCATTAATGTATAGATTCGGTGATTGGTTAACGCTGTCGTTGTATAAATCGTTAATGCTTCACTATCCTCGGTTCGCCATACGGCTTCTTCACGCCAGTCCCCGATAATATCTGCTTGTAAGGAAGGGTTTCCTTTTGTGCCGTTATTGGAATAAGTTCCATCAGCAGTTAATAATGTTCTTGTTTTGCTATTTTCATAGTCCCATTTTGCAATAGTGCCTACTCCAACACTCTGGTCTTCATTCCAACGATGATCGAGGAGTTCTCTTGATAAATCACCGTCCCACCAGATGGAAAAGTTAGCAGGTGGAATGGCTGTTGAGATTTTATCGCCTTTTGATGTGTAAAGGCCGCCAGTTGTACTATTCCAGGCACCATCAACTGCCCAGCTTTCTTCCCCTTTAAATCTCGGATCAATATCTCCTGATAATCCACGACCAACATCATAATCGGTAGGGATACCCCAAATTAATTCACCTGAATCGGCATCACGAAATTCCATACCAGCCTCATTTGGAAAAGATTCATGTACTTGAAAGACTTCTAATCCAGAGCGTTCAGGATCAAGATCTCCTACATGCATGGCATCTCCATGTCCTAATCCAGTGGTATATAACCCCGTACCATTATCATCAATCGCCATACTTCCATAAATAATTTCGTCTTTATTGTCATCATCTACATCTGCAATACTGAGATTATGATTTCCTTGACTAGCATACCCTTCATTACTAGGTTCATCACTATCAAATGTCCACTGTTTTTCTAATTTACCATTTCGATAATTGTATGCTGTTAACATTGTTTTTTCATAGTAACCCCGAGCCATAATCAGCGATGGTTTAGTGCCGTCAAGGTAAGCAATACCTGCTAGGAATCGGTCGCCACGGTTTCCATAGCAATCCCCCCAATCACAAATGTCTCCTCTAGCAGGAGAATAATTCGTGGTCTCTAATGCTTTCCCAGTTTGTCCGTCAAATATAGTGAGATATTCTGGTCCGTTTATGATTCGTCCTTCTTCATTACGGTAATCCGCGTTTGCATCACCTATTATCGCCCCCGTACCGTCTACCGATCCGTCTGCCGTTTTCATTGCTATTTCTGATTTTCCATCCCCATCTAAGTCATACACCATAAACTGTGTGTAATGAGCTCCTGCTCGGATATTCTTGCCAAGATCAATTCGCCATAAATGGGTACCATCTAACTCGTACGCATCGATGTATACATTCCCAGTAAATCCAGTGTGTGAATTATCTTTTGAATTGGTAGGATCCCATTTAAGAATGATCTCATATTTGCCGTCTCCATCAATGTCACCTACACTAGCATCATTCGCTTGGTAAGCATATTCTACGCCATCTTTTGTTGTACCGCCTTGTGGTTTTTGTAATGGGACATTATAGGAAGCATCGGACCAAACCGTTACCGCCTCAGATCTTGGTTGTTTTTTTCCTTTTTCAATTGGTTCAATCATATATGTGTCATTCGCAGTACCCTCTGAATCAAGAAAATTGGTGCTTTTCTTTATAGGAGATTGATTTATCTTTTTGCCGTTGCGATACAAATTGAAGGATATGTTTGTCCTATCTGTACCTAACATTCGCCAGCTAATAAATACCCCATCAGCTGTCTTAATTGCAACTAGCCCGCGGTCGAGCTTTTCCATTTGACGAGGGGAATCATGCATACTTTCTTTATGGGCACTTACCTGATTGGCATCCTGTTTGCCTGGATAAAAGGAAAAAATAACAATCATTCAAAATAATAACAGAAATGGTTTTCGAATCCATTTATTGCACTTGGTCATCGCCGCGATCTCCTTTCTATAATCCTATGTAATGATTGAAATCCCTTACAAAATAGCTGTTACATTCGCCACGCTCCTTTACTATTTTCCCTCTAGTTTGAATATTATGGTAACAGTTGGTGGATACAGCGTCTTATTAAATTTGGAATAAAAATCCCAATATCGGAACCCTTTGCATTTTCAACTAAAATCTAAATCCGAATGAGTACTTACAATGGTAAATCGTGAACTAAAATAGGGTGCGTTTTCATGGGCACGGCTTCAGCTAAATCGGGTAAGGGTGAACGCTGTCTTCAGACCGCGTTGTTCCCGCAAGAATCATGCCTGTTTTATTTACTAAGGTTCACTGATTTTGGTTATAAATCTTAACGAAAGATAAATAATCCGAACGGATTTGCATGGAATCGTTCGGATTATTATAGGAATAACCTATTCTTTTCGGATATAAAGGACGCTTTATTCTGCTTTGTGTAGCTGTACTTGAAGTTTGTTCCGCTCTTGATTCCTATATTAGTAAGGGTAGCTTTGTTCAGGGATTCTGATAGTCGTTGGTTTTTGCGCCCAACCAGCATCTATTTCACTTGGGAGCCTATGTGCTTGATAACAGGACAAAAGTGTCTCCGCTAATGGAGGAACATACGTCAATTGCGTATCTGGATCTTGTTTTATTGTATGGTCCGGAAAACGAGCAATTGTTGATATGGTATGGTGTATTTGTTCAATGCTAAGTAAATGAGAATAAGCAGCTTCTATACTACAAGGAATAGTCGTTTCTTCATTCAACGCAGCCTGAATACAGACATCTAATTTATGGGTATGTTCTGTTTCGGGATCTCCATAGCTTTTAATGGTGCCATCTTCCCAAGTTGCTCGCATGTCTTCCCCAGCTTCATAGGTAATAGTGGCATGTTCACACTCTAACGTTATATTAGGTCCAATTTGATGATTCACTGCATGAGAAGCGAGGTACAGCAGCTCTACTGACTGATCTGTTTTTGCTCGTAATGCACATGTATCGAAGGTTTCAATCGGATTTGCCCGATAGACCTCTACTTCTAAAGTATTTATTTTTGCACTATGTTCCTTTGTTTTCCCTAATACATAGACGAGATGGTGAAGAAAGTGGGAAGCAGCATTATTGGCAATGCTATCGTATATAGGCTCTCCTTTTGGACCAAGACGTTTTCCAGCCCAATTGGAACGTTGATAATAGTGTTTTGTTCTTGGCCAGAGAACAAGGCTTTGGCCTCGTAATGGCTTTCCAAAAAGACCCTGTTGTATATCTTCTTTTAACAAATGAACAGACGTACTAAATGACCAATTAAATCCGATAGCTAAGAATCTTCCTGTTTTATCTCTTGTTTGACGCATCGTTCGACTTCTTCTACAGAACCAGCAATTGGCTTCTCACAAAGAACATGACTACCATTCTCCATTGCAGTAATAGTCTGCTCGGCGTGAAAATGAATCGGGCTGGAAATGATAGCTAAGTCAGCAGCAGCTGTTTGATAAAATAACTCTAGTGAGGCGAAACAAGGGATACCCATTTCTTGTAGCTTGGTATAATAGTTACTTCGTTCTGGATTTATATCAACAACCCCTTTAATCCAGGAAAGGTATCCTTTTTCTTCTAGTGCATTTAAGTAAATTTCGCCATAACCAGCGATCCCTACTAAGACAATATCACATGTACGGTTCACCGAATCGCACCTTCTTTCTTTAGATTGTCTGCTTGTTGTTGTGCTAAAAGACAGAGCTCTGCCGCTTTAAAGGCATGTTCCTGATGCATCGCAGTGGAAGTGTTTTCGATAACATCATGTGCAAGTCGATAAAAATAAGGGTATCCAACCTTTCCTTTCACATCGTATTGTCTTTCACCGCCATGATTTACTAAATATAAACGCTCGCCAATTGAATTATTCGTTATATCTACATATTTCCGTAATTCAATATAACCATCTGTGCCCAAGATAGTCGTACGTCCATCACCCCAATTGGTTAAACCGTTCGGCGTGAACCAGTCGACACGGAAATAGAGGAGAGTGCCATTATCGCCAATTAAATGAGCATCTCCATAGTCTTCAAACTCTGGATGATCAGGATGTGCAATATTGAGAGCGATACTGCTTTGTATTGTTGCGTCCTGTGCATGAGCAAACGATAGAAATTGTTCAATTTGGTGGCTGCCAATGTCACAGATAATTCCTCCATAGGTAGCTTTTTTAAAAAACCATGCCGGTCTGTCATTGATATTTAAACGATGAGGGCCTAAACCAAGAACCTGAATAACATCCCCAATCGCTCCTTGTTGAATTAATTGTTCAGCAAAACCGCTACACTCAACTTGTAATCGCTCACTATAAAAAATTGCCCAGTGTAGTCCTGTTTCTTTAACCTTTTTCTTTGCTGCATATAGCTGTTTGAGTGATGTAAAAGGTGTTTTGGCAGAAAAGAAATGTTTGCCTGCGTCTAATACACGTAATCCGATGTCGCAACGCTCGGAAGGGATGGCGGCAGAGGCAACCATTTGGATTCGTTTATCCTGTAAGATTTGGTCAAGGGAGGAGGCAGTCCTAACTTCAGGAAATGCTTGCTGAAAAGCTTCTACCTTATCAGGATCTTCATCCCACACCCAATGAATTACAGCACCAGCCTTCTTCATGCCCTCGCACATACTATAAATATGCCCATGCTCCAGCCCACAAGCAGCGATTAATAATGTATCATGTTCAACCGGTGTTTCCTGATGATGGATTGGTTCAAATTCCGTATGCTGCGTTGGATGATATGATGTCTCCATAGCATTGATCGCTCCTTTAAAAATGTGAAACAACGGGGCAGTATGTGCTCCGTTGTTTCCTCGTCTAAACACAAGATAAAAAACGTTGTTTGATTAGCTCTAAGCTTTCTTTTCCAGGCATATCCCAAATTGCTTGGTTAATAATTTCTACTTCAATTGGTCCGTGATAGCCGTTCGCTTCAACTGCGCGACGAATACGGGGTAAGTCAATGACGCCATCTCCCATCATGGAACGCCCTTTAAAAATATCGGGGAGTGGCACTTTCCAATCTGATACATGATATCCTAGTATTTTTCCTGCTGCTTTTTCTATTTCACTATATAAATCAGGATCCCACCAAACGTGAAAAGCATCTATAATGACTCCAACTTGCGAAGATCCTAAGGATTGTTGCAAGGCATTCGCTTCTCCTAACGTGGTAATGACGGAACGATCGGCAGCAAACATCGGGTGGAGCGGCTCAATACCTAGTTTTACACCATGTTGTTCCGCAAACGGGATTATTTCTTCAATACCTTGTTGGACCCATTTTCTGCTCTCAGCTAAATCCTTATGCGGTGATGGGCCACAAACAAGTACAAGAACATCCGCCCCTAATTCTGCTGCTTCTTCAATCGCGTATTTATTATCATCAATCCGTTCCTTTCGCTCGGAAGCAGTAAGCGCAGGAAACATTCCCCCTCGACAAACACTGGATACCTCTAATCCTGATGCGGCAATTAGCTTTTTGGCTTCGAGTAGTCCTACTTCAGCAATCTTATGACGCCATACTGAAATTACAGGTATTTGATGATCCGTACAACCTTGAATTGCTTCCTGCAAGGACCAGTTTTCTGTTGTTATTTGGTTAAGACTTAAACGCTGTATATCCAATTTTTTACTCATGTTCTCGCCTCCATTTGCTGTACCCCAGCTAAATCTAGCATCGGTCGCATACGGGTAATTGCAAGTTCCGGATCTGTGAGCACATTCGCTTGATCTGCCAGCTCGAATAGCTTGGTGAAGTGCAAAATAGACCGTGCGCTTTCTGCTCCGGCTATCATACGAAAATGAGGTTGATGTCCATTAAGATAAGCTAGAAAGACGATGCCAGTTTTATAGGCAAATGTTGGTTTTTGAAAGATATGGCGAGCTAAAGGCGTCGTCCGGTTTAATTTATCTCGATAGGCATTGAGATTGCCTTGATCTAAATCTTGGAAAGCAGATGCGGCAGCCGGAGCAATAGCATCAAAAATACCTAACAACGCATCACTGTATCCCTGGTTATCTCCCTCAATGAGTGAAGTATAGTTAAAGTCGTCTCCTGTGTACATTCGTACATTGTCTGGCAATTGTCTCCGCATGGTAATTTCTTTTTGGTCATCTAATAACGAGAGCTTGATACCTTCAATCTTGTCTGCGTGAGAATGGATAATTCGAAGACATACTTCCATCGCTTCATCTAAATTCTCATGCCCCCAATACCCTGTTAAATTAGGATCAAACATATCGCCTAACCAATGTAGGATAACGGGTTGCGAGACCTGGCTAAGAATTCGATCGTAAACATATTCATAATCTGCTGCAGATGTAGCACATGCCGCGAGAGCACGACTAGCCATAAGAATAACTTTACTACCTGCTCCTTCGACATACGATACTTGTTCTTCATAAGCGTTTATCACATCTTCTAAACTAACATATGGACTCGGGGGAAGGTGGTCAGTGCCGGCACCACTGGCAATATTTCCACCAACACTTTTCGCTTCCTTTACAGAACGAGTAATTAATTCTTTCGCGTGTTCCCAATCGAGACCCATCCCGCGTTGTGCAGTGTCCATTGCTTCGGCCACGGACATACCAAGTGACCAAAGATAATGACGGTATTGCATAGTGAGATCCCAATCTATTGCAGGTTCCCGTACTGGATCACTACTGCCAAATGGATGAGCTACCACATGTGCAGCTGAATAGGCAACACGGGAATGAAAGGAACCCTTTGAAGGTTGGGATAAAGCTTCGCTATGAGATAATTCATATGGGTAGATGGATCCATCAGTATGAGGTAAATAGATAAGTTGATTCATCATCGTTTCCTCCCCTTAGACATTCAAGCTTGGTACTTCAAGCCAACGGCGTTCTTCCGAAGATTGAAGGCCAAGATCTGCAAGCTGCGTCCCTTTAGCACCTTCTAACAAATCCCATGGAAAAGAGTCGTTTTGATATACATGCTTTAAAAACATTTCCCATTGAATTTTGAATGCATTCTCAAATAGTTGGTTATCTGGTACTTCTTCCCATTGATCCTGAAAATCGATGGTATTTTCTATATCCGGATTCCAAACAGGTTTTGGCGTATTCACGCGATGCTGGGTTTTACAGTCACGTAAGCCGGCTACCGCACTTCCTTCCGTTCCATCTACCTGTATCGTTAATAAATCATCGCGATTTACACGGACCGCCCAAGAGGAATTGACACTGGCAATAACGCCATTTTCTAATTCAAAGGTTGCATATGCAGCATCATCAGCCGTCGCCTTGTACGTATTTCCTGCTTCATCCATACGTTCAGTAATATGTGTTGTAGCCACTGCAGACAGTGCTTGCACAGAACCAAATAAATGGTCTAATACATACCGCCAATGGGGGAACATGTCAACGATAATTCCTCCACCTTCTTCTTTTTTGTAATTCCAAGAAGGTCGTTGACATTCCTGCCAGTCTCCTTCGAATACCCAATAACCAAACTCCATACGAACAGAGAGAATATTTCCAAAGAATCCAGCATCTATTAGTCGCTTTAGCTTCATAACACCTGGAAGAAACAATTTATCTTGTACGACGCCATTTTTAACGCCAGCTTCTTTCGCAAGTTTTGCAAGTTTTAACGACCCTTCCAAGGAAGTGGATGTTGGCTTTTCACAATAAATATGCTTATTTGCTTCAATAGCCTGCTTAATCGCTTTTTCCCGAAGTGAAGTCGTTTGAGAATCGAAGTAAATGATGTTGTTTTCATCGGTCAAAGCATCATCAAGGTTGGTCGTCCACCGATCGATGTTATAATTTTCGGCAAGCGCTTTCAGTTTGTTTTTATTACGACCTACAAGTATAGGGTCTGGCATGAGATAATCCCCGTTTGCTAGTGGGACTCCTCCTTGTTCTCTAATTGCAATAATTGATCGTATTAAATGTTGCCTTGTTCCCATACGCCCGGTGACACCATTCATAATGATACCAATCTTTTTTGTACTCATTCGTTTCCCTCCTAAGCTCATTACGTTAAGTGTAAACATAATGGTAATGAAGTGTCTTATTAGAAGGGGAAACAGATTCTCAATTTTGGAACTCAATTCATTACTATAAACATCAATGTTTTCTTTGCGTTAGCCGATACATATTTGGTGGTATACCAACGTTTCTCTTAAATAATCGGTAAAAGGTAGATAGAGATTCAAATCCTACTTCAAAACAGATGGACACAATGTCTTTGTCTGTTTCTGCTAGCATTTGTTTTACTAATCCTAGTCGTACTTCTGTCAGGTATTGCATTGGTGTACTATTGTAATAATCTTTGAAAATACTTTGAATATATCGTTTGCTGATACCCATTCGATCGGCAATATCTTCCGCATGTTTTATATCAAAATAACGTGTATCAATATAGTGCTTTAGTTGCTCGACACGCAATGTGTTTATATCCGTTTGGGTAGATTCATGGGTAGAACGCGCAATGGTAAAAAATAATTCTGCCATATAGATTTTGAGGCCTGTCTCCCATAATCTATCCCCATGGGATTGTTCATAAAGCATTTTTCGAAGTAGTTGACGAATCTCGCTACTATCAAATGCACTGAGTTTTTGTACACGTGCTGTTCGAAATACTTCAGGTATCAGTTCGATTCGGACATCAGGACTTAATACGGTTGTTTCGAATTCAAGCACTAAGACAGTCATTTTTGATGTTGCAGCAATGGAGTGTTCCGTTAATGGAGGAATAATAATAAAACTATCTTGTACAATTGAATACGCTTGATGATTTAAAGTACAAATTCCTTTTCCCTCCAGTGTGTATAATAGTTGATAGGTTTCATGATAATGAGATTGGACCATTCCTTTTTCATTATGTTTACTTTCATATAAAGAGATAAATGTTTGACGCTCGCCATTCGCCTTCAAGAAGAATACCCCCATCCAAATAATCTTTATTTGTCTTTAATTGAAGTATATCATGTTTTTGTTTGTTTTTAATTATTAGTCTTTTTATTTGTTTTGGATAAATTTTGTCAAGATTTTAGATAAGACATGAATGGATAGGCTTGTCCATGAAACCAAACAGCTGAAATAGCATGACTCCGCCGAGAACAACACAGTTCTGAATCTCTCTATTGGAAGTATGCGATATTTCAGGTTGTGGTGTAACGAATGAATCGATTATTCAAATTTAGCCGATCAAATCTTTTTTAATACGGCACGAAAGCAACTCAATTCATGCCAAATTCTCGAAACAACAGCATTGTCTGGTTTGTTCAGGGTGAACTGATCATAGAATTCTACCCCGGTTTCCTTCATAATATTTGCCAATGTATTGATGGAGATCGTTGGATAATCAAAGGTGAAAATCAGTTGCCCATCATCTTTTAAGACACGCTTTAATTCACGAAACGAACGAAGGATATCATCATGGTTTAAGTGTTCCAATACTGAAATGCAAAACACCTTGTTAAAGACTTGATCGGGATAGGGAAGGTTTGTCAGAGAACAACAGGCTAATTCAATTTTGTCTAAATAGTTATCAATCACAGATTTTTTTATTTCTTCAGGGTAGGAGGATACAGCGTCTTCCCAAATCGCTTCTCTTGATAAAATTCGATCATCGATATCGCATGCGTAAACAGAGTGGCATTCATCTGCTAAATAAAATTTTAGCGGGTGACCAATGCCACAAGCTGCATCTAATACGATATCTTCTTTTTTAGCAAAATTTTTGACCCATTCGTATTCATAAAACCTCGTTTCCCATGTATATGGTAAGTCAAAAATAAAATGATTTGAAGAAGGATCTGTCTCCTTAAAAAACCGGGAATGGTGATAGTCCAATTTATTTCCCCCTTTGTATGCGAATGACGATATAGTATATGTATCTTGGTGAAGATTGATAATATAAAAATAGGATGATAAGTTGAAGGGGGGATTTGAATGATGGCGTTAAAAAACCCCTCCATTTATTTGGAGGGGCGATCGGGTTAGGACTACTGGCCATACCAATATTTATTATTAGCAATCTGATTATTATGGGCAGGATCCCAATAATCTACTGAGTATGCATAATCATAGTTCATAATACATTGTATTCCGCTTCCTTGAGGGTCATGGCCCAACCCATAATTATGTGAGAATTCATGTTGTGCTGCCTTAGATGTATTTGTTATCCCTTGGTCCAAATTAACGCTAAAGGCAGTGCCTGGATCTGTATTGTACACATATGCAATGCCTCCAGCATCAAAATTAACATCGTTGGTAAACCCAACGACAAAATCATAGTTTTGACCTGGATGATCTACACTTAAGTCAGCAAGTATTTGCCCACTATTGGCACCTTGAGATGTCCAACTAGCGACTGCTTGTACTTGGAAATCAATTTCATGATCGCGAATGAATGCATCATCTGCATTTTCAACGATTTGCTGTACACGATTTTGCCAGTCACTGTAAGCTGTACGATACTCCTCGTCTGCTACTGCAAGGACGGTAACTGTTCTGCTAGCTTGAGGCTGTACGTCGCTTCTTTTGCTTATACTCGGAGAAACTGTTTTTTCTGTGCTGGTAATATCTTTTATCTCACCGTTTTCTCCGAACTCTATTACTTTAGTAGACTTTTCAATCTTAGCTGGACCTTCATCAGGAGTGTTTTCTTTCGCCTTTGGTAATGCATTCATGTACAAGGTGGATTCCGTATGATTATGGTGATGTACCGAGGATGCGCTTCCTAATACAGTAATTGGTGAGGATAAAATGGAAAAAGCAAGTGCAATCGAAACAACTCGTTTAAGATACATACAAATAGACCCCCTATATTGTTTGTAACTCTAATATTCTGCTAATCTATCAATAATCCTTCTAATATATGTAAAAATAGGATCAAATACCCATAATTTTAAATGATGGTTAATAATGGTAATATATGTATTTGGGAGAGGATAAGTAAATGAAACTATTTCATACGATAAAAAATGATCATATGTATTGGTTAGTCGATCAAGTTAAACAAGAACAAGTCTCAGCTCATACTTATATCGAAGCATTTACAGAATTGTTCAACGAATGGAAGCAACAGGATTGTCATTATATTTCGGTATTAATGGATGAAACCAATCACAAGCAAATGATTGAATTAGGGTTTTCAAAAATTTCCTCGATTGTGGAATATACGCGGGAACTCCAGGAGGTATCTAGACACCAATCTAACATTCTGACTCATTCGTTAATCGAAGGAAAGATGAGCGACCAAGATTTTGCTGTATTATATCAAACATGCTGTTCTGGTACGGCAAATAAAAATAAACAGCAGTCGGTAGATGAATTCATGCGTTCATTGCAAAGCGAGCTTGGTTTAACATGGCGGGAACACTGCTATTATTTTAAGAGCGGAGATGAAGTTATTGGGTTAGCTATCCCTCATATTGAAATGGGAACAGTTAATGAGGGAAGGTTGTTTTATTTTGGCGTTGTTCCTAAATGGCGTAACCAAGGTAACGGAACAAAAATTCATCAAATCGCCTTAGTGTTACTTAAAGACATGCAAGCAACATATTATGTGGGAAGTACAGATACAGCTACCAGCCTATGATATCGATATTTCTACAGAATCACTGTAAGTTAAGGGATAGAAAGGGAATCTATCGATTTGAGCAATCATCATAAAAGCTACTGTTACCCTTTAACAGTAGCTTTTCTTAATGATTTCCCTTCCTGTTAATAAAGAAACGGAATCAGCTTATTCGTAGATTGTTTATATCTTTTGAACTGTTCTCCGTACTTGTCAGCTAAATAGGTATCAAGTATTGGAATGTTATACCATGCGAGGAAGCAGAACAAGATAATTGGGATAATTAGTGCCCCTGTTGACCTTGTGAATAAGGCTAAAGCAGTCACCCAGACGAGATCCCCAAAATAATTAATATGCATAGCATAGGTAAATAATCCTTCGGTATATAATCCCCCTTTATGAGCTGGTTCCCGTTTCCATCGATCACGTTGGATTTCTGAATAAGTATTGATAAAAGACCCTATTAAAAACAAAAGGATAGAGCCAATGTCAAGAAGGTCAACAGGCTTGTCGGTTATCAGTGTGAAAATGCTAAATCCAATATAATATAACGAAAAAGCAACGGGTATCGTCATTGCCTCTTGCCAAGGCATCTTCCGTTTTAATAAATAGAATATAGTGACGTACATTCTTCCATATACAATTAAAAACAAACCAAATAGCAAAAAGTTACGCAGGGAAAGCTGCTCGTCTACGAAAAATAACAACCAAGCCGCTAGAAAAAGTATGAGTGTTTCTAGTCCAATAACTGTCCATTTTTGGAGTCTGCTTTGTTCTTTTTTTCGATATAAGTTCATTTCGAAACACCTCCTCTATATCTAATATAGCATGTATAGGTATTATGTCTTAATTGACTAAAAACTTTATTTAATCTGTAGGATGAAAAGTATGTATGTGGTTGAAATGGCATGGACAAAAGGATTATTTTAATGTCAATAAATTACAAAAGGCAGATTATTAGGAATCGGTGTGCTAAAATACTTAATTGGTGTCAATAAAGGGGACAAATTACACATTTTATTAATGGCTTTATAGGAGGATTTAACCTATGAATTATAGGGATATTGGAATTGACCTTGGGACAGCGAATGTACTTATTCATGTGAAAGGCAAAGGGATAGTATTGGATGAACCATCTGTTGTTGCGCTTGACCGAAACACAGGTAAAGTGATCGAGGTAGGTGAAGCAGCAAGAAGAATGATTGGACGAACGCCCGGAAATATCGTAGCTATTCGTCCGTTGCAAGATGGTGTAATCGCTGATTTTGATAGTACTGAGGCAATGTTAAAACATTTCATTAATAAAATTAACGTCAAAGGATTCATGTCTAGACCAAGAATGCTCATCTGTTGTCCTACGAATGTAACAAAGGTAGAACAACGAGCAATTAAGGAAGTGGCAGAGAATGCGGGAGGGTCTAAAGTATTTTTGGAGGAGGAGCCAAAGGTAGCAGCCATTGGGGCAGGAATGGATATTTACAAACCTAGTGGAAATATGGTAATTGATATCGGTGGGGGTACAACCGATATAGCAGTCTTATCTATGGGAGATATTGTAACATCAGAATCTATCAATATGGCCGGTGATAAATTCGACAACGAGATTCTTAAATACATAAAGAAAAAATATGGTCTTTTAATAGGGGATAGAACGGCAGAAGAAATGAAAACGACCATTGCGACAGTACATGAAAGCAGTCGTAGTGAGGAGATGAATATTCGTGGCAGAGATTTGGTTTCTGGTCTCCCGAGAAATATTTCTGTTCATTCTGTAGAATTGCAAGAAGCTCTACGAGAATCAGTATCTCTAATTGTTCAAGCTGTTAAATCCGTACTTGAACGGACACCGCCAGAATTATCCGGTGATATTATAGATCGGGGGATTACGCTAACTGGTGGAGGTGCCCTTATTCATGGGTTAGAAGAACTGCTTATAGAAGAATTAAAGGTGCCCGTATTTTTAGTAGAAGAACCAAAAAACTGTGTAGCCTTGGGTACAGGATTCATATTAGAGAATCTAAATGAGATATCAAAAAATCAGGTGGTTTAAATTTATCCGTAATTAGAATGAAACAAGGTAAAAATGTGTCATTATAAATAGAGGTGATAGATAGTGAAGAAGAGAAGTTTTGTATTTCTTCTCTCTATAGGATTATTCATTTTCCTTTGTATGCTAATTATACAAAATCAGGAATTAAAAGCTAGTAATTCATCTTTAAATACAGATATACATTCAATGGAAACCCAAATACAAGAGATGAAAAGAATCGAAAAGTCGGAAGTATTTCCACAAGCCAAAGAAGCAGCACAGAATTTTATTCAAACCTATTTTAAATTTACAGATCAACCGGATGAGCGCCAAGTAAAATCTTTTTTAGCAAAAGGTGTAGAAAAAAGTTTACGCTTCCATAATGAAATAGAAACAACGCATGATTTTACGAATATTGTAACAAATGTTAAAGATTTAGAAGTGTATTATGGTGATAAAGAAGCATATCGTCAAGAGATATTTGCTCATTTCAACAGTGAAATCCAAGTAGAAAAAAATAAAACAAGCAGTCCTACTTTTCTAAGACTTGAGATGATTCGCATTCAAGATGATTGGAAAGTGGAGGATATTGAGTATATGAAGTATGAATAGATCATTTCGTTTGTTGGTAACGACACATTGATAAATTCGGAATACTTAAAATTTATCCCCGAGTGGCACTTTAATTTTCTTATAAAAAAGGAGATAGAATAATAATGAAATCAACTGGTATTGTACGAAAAATTGATGATTTAGGTCGTGTGGTGATTCCCAAGGAACTCCGTCGTACATTAGATATTGATATTAGAGATGAAGTTGAGGTGTTTGTAGAGGATAATAAGATAATTTTAAAAAAATGCAATGTCAATAAAACGTGTCAAGTTACTGGGCAGATTTCAAGAAATAACCTATCGCTTGCAAATGGAAGAATTATTCTTAGTCCGGAAGGTGCGAAAAAGCTGATACGAGAGATAGAATATAACATTTAGAACATTCATGCTCGATGACTTCTAACAATACTGGAATACAGTTGTTTAAATTTAATATTGAGGATGTAGTGATTGTTATATACAGTTAGGAAATTACTTGTATGCATTATGTGTGTATTATTTAGTTATTCCCTCATTACAGGTGTTTCAAAATCAGTCAGTCTTATTCTCCTTTGCATTGGATAATGACAATAATTATGGGAATAGGAGAATGTAAGGAGAAACGAACGCTAATGGGAATCGTTAGTTTCATCATTTCTTTACTCTTAATTTGTGTAACACTACTCTATTTTTAGCTAAGAATAGAAAAAATGAGTAAGATCGCTTCATTTATATACCGGTCTTACTCTGAAACGTTGTTTCTATTTTTTGATATCGTCTGTATAAAAGCCTCGACATTCTGTTTTTTTCTCATAATTGGTGAGTAAACATAAGAAAGCGTTCGATTGAATGAGATGTTCTTTAATGGGAGAATGGTTAATTGATGTAATTGTACATCTCGTTCAATCACACTGTGAGAAAGGAGCGATAATCCCAATCCTTTAATAACACTTTCTTTAACCCCTTGATTACTACTAATGGTGAGTAATGATTTGACTTTTAACCCATTGGAACGAATGACATGGTCAAGGTACTCACGTGTTCCAGACCCTTCTTCTCTTGTCACCCACGCTTGATGTTGCAAATCCCCCATCGTTACTTTTGGTTTTGTTGCTAATGGATGATTCACCCCAGCAAGAATAAAAAGTTCATCTTGCATAAATGGATAAACGGACAGCTCTTTATCATTTGTTTGTCCTTCAATTAACCCAATATCTACATGGAATAGTTTTACATCTTGAACAACTTCTTCGGTATTGCCTATCATTACTTCCAATTCCAGTTCTGGATAAGCTGCTTGTAGTTCAGCAAGTACTACAGGCAAAATATATTCTCCAATCGTAAAACTAGCACCGATTTTTAGTTCTCCTTTCACGGCGTGATGATGCTCGCTAATTTCTTGCTTTGCTTGTTCGTAAATCGTAATGATCTGTTTTGCGCGGTGATATAAGATTTCCCCTGTTGGTGATACCTGTAAAGATTTTGGAGAACGAACAATTAAATTGGTTCCAAACTCTTTTTCTAGGTTTTTAATGTGTAGACTGACACTTGGCTGCGAGATGTGTAATATTTCAGCTGTTTTGGTGAAATTTTTAACGTCGACAAGTGTAATAAATGTGCGTAATGCATCATAATACATTCGGTATCCTCCTTAACTATTATTAATATTAATAGTTACAATTATATATATGTATTTTACTAATAACAATACTTCCGTTAAAGTTTTAGTTGATATCGATCATCGGTTTTGAAGGAGTGATACAATTGGGGAATATGGTGGGCGAACCAAAAGCTAATCAATATGCATTTATAAAAGGAATTGGGTTAACATTACTCATTGCTATAATGGCAAAATATGCAGCAGTTTTACCATTCTTATCTATACTTGGGCAGTTGGTCATTGCAATCATTATTGGAATGATATGGAAAGCGACGATTGGTGTTAGAGATCATTTACAATCGGGTATCAATTTCTCAAGTAAGAAACTGTTACGTCTTGGTATTATTCTCTTAGGGATGCGACTCAACTTAGCAGATATTTATAACGCTGGGTTAAGTGTATTTATGATTGCAGCAATATGTCTTGTATTTGCACTACTTGTCGTCTATGGATTAACTCGCTTGTTCGGGGTAGAAAAGCGATTAGGCATACTTACTGCATGTGGCACGGCCATTTGTGGAGCAGCAGCTGTTGTCGCAATTGCGCCACAAGTAAAGGCAAAAGATGATGAAACAGCGGTGGGTGCAGCAACTGTGGCAGTCTTGGGGACAATGTTTACGTTAATTTATACATTTTTATATGCATTCTTAAATCTATCACAAACTGGGTACGGTGTTTTTACTGGTGCAACATTACATGAAGTTGCACATGTAGTAGCAGCCGCGGGAGCTGGTGGCAGTCATGCCATCGATATAGCAGTGATTGTTAAATTAACGAGGGTTGCATTACTTGTTCCAGTAGCCATTATCATCGGATATTTGTTTCAACGTATAGGCAGTAATTCCGGTAAAAAGGTATCGATGTCGATTATTCCATGGTTTATTTTGGGCTTTATTGCCATGAGTGGTTTTAATACACTTGGTATTGTATCACAGGATGTGGCTGAAATTATTGTTACGATTGCTTATTTATTTATTGCAATGGCTATGGCGGGACTTGGCTTGAATGTGGATATCAAAACGTTTCGAAAATTAGGTATGAAATCATTTGCAGCGGGAGTAATCGGTTCCGTCTTATTAGCAGGTTTGGGTTATTTACTCGTTATATTCTTCGTTTAAATTCATTCCTATCTTTTATAAAATAAATCTATTAGAGGCTGGTCAAAAGGTTTTTATTCATAATAATTATATGAACCATTTCATTTCAATTAGTTAAAATAGGTTGTATCATCGCTTCGTCAAATCCTTCGCTTTCCGCGGCTTCAGCTACCTCGGTAAGCAATATCTGCTTTCCGAGGGGGAGTTGTTCCCGCAGAAGCTAAGTTTTAAGGGGGCTTTTGGGGCTAACTATTTTCGTTCTGCCCCGCCTCCTTCGTTCTAAAGTTCAAAATTATTCGCACGCTCTACTTTACAAATACGTACAGCGAATGCCTGGTACCATTCTTCTTTCCCTTTTTTCTGCACAATTTGGTGGACGGCATGGTTTTTCCATTGATTAATCGCCTCTAATGAATCCCAATAGGATACGGTAATTCCTACATTTGTATCCCGAGAACTCTCCACGCCTAAAAAGCCAGTTTGTTTTTCAGCAATTTCGATCATCTTTTTTGCCGTTTGATCATACCCCTTATCAATATCCGTGCGTTGTGATGTGAATATAGCCGCATAATATGGAGCTTCTGGTGTCTTTGCAATAGCACACACCGATAGATCTCTCCTTTCAACTTCGATTTATCTTATTCTATTCTGACTTGAATAGGAAAAGAAGGAGTGGAGATATATCTATTGATGTGATACTTCTTTCTATGTTTAATAAATAGACAATCGTTACGGAAACTGGCTTAACGGAAATAATTTGAATACAATAGAACAAACGTAGATGTGGAGGAATGATATGAAAACGGAAAAAGAAAAGATGGTAGATGGGGAATTATATAATCCTTCTGATCAAACCTTAGTAAATGACCGAAGGACAAGTAGACGTAAGACACGACTTTATAATCAATCATTAGAAATGGAAGGTACGGATAGAGAAGTATTGCTCAACGATTTATTTGGCTCCATGGGGGAAAATATATTTATTGAACCAACATTCCGGTGTGATTATGGCTACAATATCCATGTTGGGGATCAGTTTTATGCTAACTTTGATTGTGTCATCCTTGATGCGTGCGAGGTTCGTATCGGGCACAATTGTATGCTTGCTCCTGGTGTACATATTTATACAGCCACACATCCACTTCATGCCCAAGCAAGAAATTCTGGGAAGGAATTCGCAAAACCGGTTACAATTGGAGATAATGTGTGGATTGGGGGCCGCTCAATTATTAACCCTGGAGTTTCAATCGGTAATAATGCAGTTATTGCTTCAGGAGCGGTAGTTACAAAGGATGTTCCTGATAACGTAGTTGTAGGTGGTAATCCGGCACGACTTATTAAACATTTGGAGTAGAGCGCGAAACAAAAATATTATAGAAAAACAATCAGCCTATTCAACGTAGTATTCGTTATCGTTCGTTTTTGAAAATAATAATTACTATCAAAATGGGATTGTCTTGTCCGCTACTCATACAAAATAAATAGGCATAGCTCCTGCAGGCACGGCACAGTCGTAATGCCCCACTAGGGATTTTTGCTTACTTACGGTAACTGAGTCCGTTCTCGCAGAAAGCATGCCATATTTCAGGTTGCAATTTAATCGGTTTGTCGATTATCCGAAGTTCGTTCACTTTTGACTCAGCCTCTACGCTTCAACAGCAAATAATGACTTATCTTCTACCTTGTTTGTTACGATAGTAAGGATCATGCCTAATATAATCATACTTGCAGCAATAATTGTAATCCACCTGTAGTTTGCCCCACTATGCAGCAGGAGGGTACCTAATGTGGCACCGATACTATTGGCTAAATTAAATACAGAAGCAGCTATGGTCCCTGAGAGAGATGGTGCCTCCTTTCCGCCAAGAATAATTTTTGAGTTTAAGATTGGCGTTGTACCGAATGTACCTGCACCGAATAAGAAGCACATAACAAAAGCTAACGGTGTAAGTTGAATCATAAATGTGAACGCGACAAGTGCCATTGCTAAAATAGCTAATGCTAGTATCAATCGTTCGGTTAAGAAATCAGGACGAATTCTTCCTGAGACAAAATTCCCAATTACTGCGCCTAAACCGAAACAGAAAAATGCCACGGTAATTCCTGTTACTCCTAATCCAGCAAATTCACGTAACATCGGTTCGATAAACGTATAAGCGGTAAACACCCCGGAGAACCCAAAAACAATAATTGCTAGAATTAATAATACATTCTTATTCTTAAAGATAGTGAGCTCTTGTTTTAAGTTAGGTGCTATTTCAGGCTTTTGATTTGGTGTACATAAAATGAGGCCAACGAGTGCGAGTACACCGAGTGCTGAGATAAACCAAAACACATAGCGCCAATCCAAAAAACCGCCAAGATAAGAACCAAAGGGAACACCTAGCATAACAGCAATTGTAAGACCACCTTGGACTGCTGCAATAGCACGTGGACCTTTTGTGGGAGGGGATATATTATAAGCAATGGACATACATAAGCCAAAAAACGGTGCATGCATGGCTGCTGAGAATAACCTAGATACTAAAAGTGTTTCAAAGTTTGGTGCCATTGCTGCCATCATATTACTAACTATAAATAACCCCATTAAAGAAATAAGCAAAGGTTTAGGGGATATTTTAATCGTAACCATTCTCAGTATTGGACCAAAGATTGCTACACTAATGGCATAAACACTTAGCAAGAGTCCAGTTGTCGATACAGATACATTTAAATCAGCAGCAAACTGTGTTAGTAAGCCTGTAACAACGTATTCTGTCATGCCAATAGCGAAAGTCGATATCATAAAGATAGCTAAGATTAAATTACGAGTTGGTTGGATAGAAGTCATGCTTTTACCTCCTTCTGTTTTAGAAACGAAAGGAGATATAATATATCATGATTGGACATATGTCTAGTGGTTTTGCTTATTTTTTTATTGAATAATTTAGTGGGCTGTAGTAAGGACTGCAATCAATGAAAAAAGTCACTAATTAAATTAGTGACTCTTTTCATTTACCACCAATAAGGGCGATATGGTCCAAATCTTCTAACTCCATAGAATGGAAAGGCAAATAAGCCAAACGGTCCAAAGAAAGGAAATAAGCGTTCGTCATTCCCTTCAAATCGGTTGTGTTGATTGTCTTCAGTTGAAGGCATTAGAATGTATAATTTTTCATCATCAAAACTGTGTAAGATTCCGATGTGCATACTACCGTCGTTCGTTTCGATCTGGATAAACTGGTATATATAATTGTTGCAAAATTCCTTCATGTTCATCCGTTGCTCCTGCGTAGGATACTCAGAGCCGTTGCTTTCTGTTTGATTATTAGGATAATTCATCTCATCAACCTCCTTATATTCACCCATATCGTATTCAAATGTGACTAAAAATGTGTCTTTATCACAAGATGATATGAATGATGGAACGGTTAGCGTATCGTTAATTCTGATGAATCAGCCTTTAATTGTTGGTTCCACAGTTTCATTTTTTCTAAAGCATAAGCATCTGATTGAATATCCCCTGGTTTATTTGCCTTACCGATGACATAATCCACAAATTCCATATTCAAATACTCAAATATCGCATTGAATTGTAAGATTAGTGGCAATGCAGCTGTTTTAGGGTGTGGATTTTCACCTGTAACAATAACGTAAGCTTTTTTACCTCGAAAAGCTTCCCAAAAATCGATGCGTTCATCTTTCATATATTGACTCCAACGATCGAAGAAGATTTTCATTTGCCCAGATACACCAAACCAATAAACAGGGGTGACAAAGAAATAAGTGTCATATTGCAAAAAATCAAAGAAAAGTTCTTCATAATCGTCGTTTACCATGTCAAATCCTCCGGCATCATGCCGTTGATCAACAATGGGGTTCAATTTCTTCTCAAGTAGAAAAATTTCTTTATGGTCGATGCCTTCCAATGCTTTATTGCTTAGGTAAGCAGTATTTCCGTCTTTTCTAGAACTACCTAATAAGGTCATAATTTTCATATCAATCTCTCTCCCTTGTATTAAAGTTACTTCTAGCATATACTGATTACTAAGTTCAGTAAAATAGATATATTTGAATTAATCGATCAGTATTTTTGATAATAAAGAGGTGAAGTAAAGGTGGAATTACGTCAGCTCATTACTTTTACAACGATTGTAGACTTAGGCGGGTTTAAAAAGGCAGCGGAAATGTTGGGTTATGCTCAATCATCAATTACAGCACATATAAAAGACTTAGAGGAAGAATTGGAACAACCATTGTTCGACCGTTTAGGAAAGAAAGTAATTTTAACGCAGGCAGGAAAAAACTTTCTTCCATATGCAACAGAAATTATTCAACTATATACAAAATCAAAAGCAACGATACATGCAAGTAATGAACCATCTGGTCCATTAACAATTGGTGCAAGCGAATCTTTGATGATCTATTGGCTGCCAACGATTATTATGCAATTTCGTCAACAGTTTCCCAAGGTAGAGTTAACGCTAAAAACGATTCAATATGATGATTTGGAAGGTCAATTAAAACGCGGAGAGATAGATGCTGCTGTATTAGTAGAAGATGAGAATTGGCATAGCGAAGCTTTATTCATTGATAAAATAAGTGAGGAAACGTTAGCGCTCGTACAATCCGCAGATCATGCTGCGCATTCTTCTACTACAGAAACGATGCTTGTTACGGAATATACGTGCAGCTGGAGAACGATTATTGACCAGCATCTGAAGGCAATGGAGAATAAGGTAATATCTAAAGTTGAATTACCAAGTATTGAAGCAATTAAACAATGCGTTCTTTGTGGATTAGGTAATTCCATGCTGCCTTATTTCGTAGTAAAAGATCAGATATTGGAAGGGAAGTTGGTAGAAACGCCGTCCTTCAGCCCTTCAAATATAATTGGGGTATATGCCGCAAGACATAAAGACAAGTGGCTTTCCCCTAATTTAAAAGTATTTCTGAATATGCTAGCATAAGTCTTCTTTTTTCTGTACAACGACTGGAGATTGTACCATAGATAATGAAGATGCATAGACCGGCAGACACCATCTGGAATAGATTATAGTAGATTCTATTTAGAGGAGGTGTTTGCATTGCGTAGAGATCGAGCGTTTAGCAGACCTGGCTTTTGTTTTCCACGGGGATACAGGTGGTGCGGACCTGGGTGTAGTGGTCCTGGAACGCCAATCAATGATGTAGATGCTGTATGTAAGGCACATGATGAATGTTATCAACGCTATGGTGATCCATGTAAATGCGATCAGATATTTATGGATCAACTTCGAGCAAAAATCAATCCAAGAACAGAAAAAGGGAGACACGCTAGAACCCTATATAATTATATGCGCTTACAATCTGCTTTTACCTGTGGGTTTGGGTTTACAAAAAGGCATGGATAAATACATGTTTAAACCATGAGGGGCTGACTCATGGTTGTTTTTATGTGGGGTAGTAACGAAGTACTGTACATAAATACAAAAATGTATTAACATCGTTAAATGTGCATAAAAATTTTTTGCATTGTCCATTGAAAGCGCATGCATTGGATTAGGTAATATGCTAGGATAGAAATGGCTTTATTCCTACTATATCGTAACAAAGGAAATACCCCCATTACATCAAATAAACAATGAAGTTTAACTTTTTACAACATCTCGAGATCTCACATAGGAGGATATGTATGCTTAACATTCTTGAAAATATTAATGAAGTACTTTGGGGAACACCAAGTTTAATATTATTAGTTGGGACTGGATTATTTTTAACATTTGTTTTAAAGGGCTTACAATTTAAAAATCTTGGATATGCTTTTAAAATTGCCTTTACAAAAGACAAAGAAGATGATGGTACGGAAGGTGATGTCAGCAATTTTAAGGCATTAATGACATCACTTGCTGGAATGGTTGGTAATGGAAACATTGCTGGTGTAGCAACAGCGGTTACCCTCGGTGGACCAGGAGCAATCTTCTGGATGTGGATCGTTGGACTAGTAGGAATGGCGACGAAATATGCAGAAGCTTTACTTGCTATGAAATATCGTGTTAAAAATGATGACGGAGAATATTCCAGTGGCCCGATGTACTATATCGAAAGAGGTATAGGGAAGAAATGGAAGCCCCTTGCTCTTGCCTTTGCATTTTTTGGTGCTTTCGCGGCATTAGGAATTGGAAATAGTGTACAGTCAAACACAATCGCAGACGTGATGGAAAATAGTTTTAATATAAATGGTATAACTACGGGTGTTATTCTTGTTATATTTACATCGTTGATCATTTTCGGTGGGCTGCAGCGTATCAGTTCAGTGGCTAGTGTGTTTGTGCCGCTCATGGCAATTCTATATATTGGTGCGTCACTTCTAATCATTGGTTTAAATTATGATAAAATTATCCCTGCTTTTGATTTAATATTTACCTATGCATTTCATCCCATATCAGCTGTAGGTGGATTTTCTGGTGTGGTTGTGACAGAGGCGATTCGAAATGGCGTATCGAAAGGAATCTTTTCGAATGAAGCTGGACTTGGTACAGTTGCTTTGATTGCTGGAAATGCAAAGACTAGCCATCCAGTGAAACAGGCCTTAGTGGCAATGACTGGGACTTTCATTGTAACGATCATTGTTTGTACGATGACTGGGCTTGTATTATTAGTAACGGGTTTTTGGGATACAACAGGCGGGCTTCTTTCAGGAGTTACGCATGATGCAGGGCTTGAAGCGGGTGCCTTAACAAGTGCAGCCTTTGGTTCATCATTAGGTAATATCGGTGAATATATTGTATCCATATCTGTCGTTTTCTTTGGATTCTCGACTATCTTAGGATGGTATGTATACGGTATTAAATGTT
The DNA here is from genome assembly GCF_000445495.1 of Virgibacillus sp. CM-4. NCBI lineage: Bacteria > Bacillati > Bacillota > Bacilli > Caryophanales > Bacillaceae > Virgibacillus > Virgibacillus sp. CM-4. The sequence continues at coordinate 1,323,249 of NZ_AUQA01000002.1, read as the reverse complement.
TTGAGTATTTATTCGGATTAAACTATATTAGTGTTTATCGTACGATTTATATAGGAGCTACCTTTATCGGAACCATTGCGAAGTTAACAACGGTGTGGGCATTTGCTGATATGGCTAACGCCTTGATGATGATTCCAAACCTTATTGGGCTATTACTCTTATATAAAGTAGTTGCAACTGAGACGAATGATTATTTCAGTAACTTTTATAAACAATCTGGCAAAAAAATTGGCTAGCGGGATGGGTAGATGTAAGATCCTTTGAGATGTATTTGCTTTTCCAGTATAATTAGGAAAAACGATTATTGTAGGAAATAAAGGACTGGTGAGTGAAATGAGCGCTGAACACATGCATTTAGAAAATCAACTATGTTTTCTACTATATGCCAGTTCAAGAGAAGTTACCAAACAATATAAACCGCTTTTAGAAAAACTAAATATTACGTATCCACAATATTTAGTGCTGTTACTACTATGGCAATATAAAAAAATGCCGGTGAAACAGATTGGACTCTATTTACATCTTGATACAGGAACTCTCACACCTATGTTGAAACGTATGGAGCAACAGGATATTGTTCGCCGGATTCGTTCAATTGAAGATGAGCGGACCGTAAATGTGGTTTTAACGGAAAAAGGAGAACAATTACAACAGGAAGCTTCTGATATTCCTATTAAAATTATAGATAAATTTGGAATGGAAATAGAACAAATCGAACAACTTCGAAATCAACTAGAGCTGCTCCTGGACCGATTAAATCATCAAAAGTAGCTAAAACATAATTTTACCTCATCTGTTTCCCAGGTACGGTCTCAGTAGAATTTTAAAAAACCCGAACGATAATCTGCATAAACGAAGTTATATGCAGATTATCGTTCGGGTTATTCTATATCTCAATGGCTTTTTGATTTCTGTTTACCTATGAGTAGGATATAAAGCGGTTGTAGCTTACTTAACGCTTGTAATTAATTCAACCTCCACGTTGCCTGTAGTTGCTTTTGAGTAGGGACATACGTGGTGCGCTTTTTCTACCAGATTGTCTAATGTTGTTTGAGTGATACCGGTCCCAATTACCTCTAGCTTCACACCTAATTTAAATCCATTATCTTTTTCATCCTTGTACATGCTAACATGTGCGATGACTTCACTATCTAAGTCAATTTTCTGTTGATTTGCTGTCATTTCTAACGCGCTACCGAAACAAGCAGCATATCCAGCAGCAAATAGCTGTTCTGGGTTGGTAGCTTCTGGTTTCTCTTTGGCTTTTGCTGTGCCTGGCATTGCAATATCATGTTCTAATCTGCCATCGCTAGAAACAATTTTCCCATTTCTACCTCCTACAGAAGAAACGGTGGTTGTAAACATTGGTTTCATTATATAACCCTCTCTCATTTAAATTTTATAAAATTAAATTGCGCACGATTTAATAGTACTAAATAGATAAACATTCGTCAATAAAAAGACCGAGTAATTTAACTACAACAATGTTCTTCGTTAATTTCCTATAAAATTTTTTGTATATACAGTATAATTAACCTATGAATGCTAAATGATTGAAACTAAAGGAAGGTAATTCATGACGGAAGAAAATATAACACGTATGCATATAAATAATAAAGAATATATCCTGATTGGAACAGCACATGTTTCCAAGCATAGCGCGGAACAAGTGAAAGCTGTAATTGAAGAAGAACGGCCAGATTCGGTATGTATCGAGTTGGATGAACAACGTTATCAATCAGTGAAAGATGGAAACAGTTGGAAAGATATGGATATTTTTAAGGTGATTAAAGATAAGAAAGCCTCCCTATTATTAATGAATCTAGCTATTTCGTCGTTTCAAAAAAAGATGGCCAAACAATTTGGAATTAATCCAGGGCAAGAGATGATTCAAGGGATGGAATCTGCTCAAGCTGTTGATGCTGAGCTAGTGTTGGCTGACCGAAATATCCAAATTACATTTGCTCGAATTTGGAGCAGCATTGGATTAAAAGGGAAGGCAATCTTGCTTGCGCAGGTAATTGCTAGTATCTTCAGTAGAGAAACGATATCAGAAGAAGAATTAGAAAGAATGAAAAATCAGGATACCATTCATACCATTTTGCAAGAATTTACCGATTCATTTCCGAAGTTGAAGAAACCATTAATTGACGAGCGAGACCAATATTTAGCACAGAAAATCAAAGAGGCATCCGGCGATAAAATCGTTGCGGTATTAGGAGCTGCCCATGTGCCGGGGATTAAAGAACAAATTAAACAGGATCATGATTTACATACATTGGCAGAGGTACCTCCGAAATCAAATATTCCAAAAATAATTGGGTGGTCCATTCCCGTTCTTATTTTAGCGATTATTGTCTATACGTTTATGGCAAATCCTCAAGCTGGATGGGAACAAACATTAAGTTGGATCATCTGGAACGGTAGTCTATCGGCAATTGGTGCATTAATTGCTATGGGCCATCCATTGACCATTCTTACTGCTTTTGTCGTTGCGCCAATTACTTCGCTGAATCCCTTACTAGCTGCAGGCTGGTTCGCTGGCTTTGTACAAGCATATATTCGCAGGCCGCATGTACGAGATTTTGAGACATTATCGGAAGATGTCTTTTCCGTCAAAGGGTTTTGGAAAAACAAAGTAACCAGAGTACTATTAATTATTGTGCTTGCAAACTTAGGAAGCTCACTTGGAACCTTTATTGGCGGAGTAGATGTAATTCGTGTGTTTTTAGAAAACTTATAAATCCTACGTTCCATGAATGATTTCGAACATTTCCATTTACGTAAAAAAGGAGATGATTTGTATGAGGGTGGATAAAGAAGCACAAATCATTGACGACATCATGGAAAAGATTATTAGTAAGTCCATAAAGCCTGGAGAAAAGCTTCCTTCTGAAAACAGGTTATCACAAGACTATGATGTACCGAGAATGACTGCTCGAAAAGCATTAACTACGTTGGAAGATCGAGGGTATATTTATTCAAAGCAAGGCACCGGACGCTTCCTGAAAGACGCATCTAGACCGATCCAATTACATCTAACAGGAAAGACAAGTTTTACAGAAAAGATGAAACAGGCCGGCTATCATCTAACAACGGAAAATATGTATTGTGAACCAATTGCCTATGACCAAAAGATTTACGGAATCTTACAGGCGAATGAAGCAGAAACGGTGTTTAATATTGGCAGGTTACGATACATAGATGAAGAGCCGATTGCGATTCATCAGTCATTTGTTAGGGAAGCGAAATTTCTTGATATTGCTACAGAGGGTCAGGGGATTCTATCTATGTTTGCTTATTATCGAAGTCAAGGTTATACGTCATTTACAAGTAATCAAAGCTATTTAAGCACGAGCTTTCCCACATCTGATGAACAAAAATTATTATCTTGCAGTAGCATGGTTCCCCTGATCGTTGTAGAAAGTGAATGTGTAGATGTACCATCACAGGATGTACTTGAGTATACGAAAATTTTATACCGCAGTGATAAATTTAAATATGATATCACGATGAAGTAAATGGGAGCAGCAGTATGCGCTCCTCCCTATGCTTGTAGAGGAATTTTCTCTACAAGCTTTTTTAATGCTGCAATTTTAATGGAATACTTCATTATAATTGTATTTGAAAAGGTAGTGTAAGCACCTAACAAGGAAGTTTAGAGCGAAGAAATTATACCATTCAAAGAATTGCCCCGTTATTAAAAGCTATCGATGATGAACGAGGATATTTATTTTGCTTCTACCAATGGAGTTTTAGTTACCTGTGAGATCAATAGTTAGAATAAACATAATTTATTGAATATTGTTGACTTTCGAAAATAAACCAATTATAATCTTATAAATAACTAAATGAATGTAAAAAAACTCATTTGGATTCTTTTTATATGTTAAATCGATTAAATGTATATCATAATGCGGTTTCAATCTTTGGATTAGTTGATAAGCGTTCAAAACAAATCTCAATTATTTTAAGGGAGGAATGAAGGTGGAAACTAAAAAAATTGTCGATCCACAAAGGACTTCCAAGGCTACGCTACCTAAAAACTTAAAAGACAAATTGAAATTCGTTGGGCCTGGATTTGTTGTTGCAGCTACCGGTGTAGGAGCTGGTGATTTTGTTATGGCTTCCATTGCAGGAACAAGTTTTGGGTTGACGTTGGTATGGGTCATCATTGTAGGAGCTTTTATTAAATTTGTCCTAACTGAAGGAATAGGGCGTTGGTATTTAGCTTCTGGAAAAACCATTTTAGAAGGATGGCATATGACCGGTTGGTGGGCAACTGGCTACTTTGGAGTATACCTTATTTTAATGGGATTAATATACGGTTCAGCGATAACAGGAACGTGTGCAATGATAATGGTTGCTATGTTCCCGGGTACTTCTTTTTCCTTATGGGCAATCAGCTCGGGAATTTGTGGTTTCCTACTTGTTTGGTTCGGCAGGTATCAAGTGATTGAGAATTTCTTAAAGATATTAATTGGTGTAATGTTTATAAGTATAATTGGATCCGCGATCATGATTGTCGCAAATACAGGAAACGTAGCATATGGGCTAGCTCCCTCCATACCAAGAGGTTCATTTTTTAAGATATTGGGCATATTAGGAGGAGTTGGTGCTTCTATTACCCTTACCTCCTATGCATATTGGATCTATGCAAAGGGCTGGAGGGACAGGCGTTGGATTTCGATTATGAAACTGGATGTGTCAGTAGCTTATATAGTTACAGGTATATTTGCAATAAGCGTCATGATAATTGCCGCGGAATTATTGTTTGGTTCAGGAATAACAATTAGTGGCAATGAGGGACTTGTAGGTCTAGCTGATGCCTATGGTGCGAGGTTTGGAGATCTAGCTCGCTGGATTTTTCTAATTGGAGTATGGGGTGCTGTTTTCACATCTATCGTAGGACCTTGGCATGGGATGTCCTATTTGTTTGCAGATTTTGTTCGTATAGTAAAGAATAAAGGGCATAAGGCTTCAGGAAAAGAAAAGCCAATAAATGAAAAGGATTCGTCATTTCGATTCTATCTCTTTTGGATAACATTCCCACCGATGCTACTCTTGTTATTTAAACAGCCAGTGGCGATTGTGCTTCTATACGGTGCTCTTGGTGCGGCATTTATGCCAATTCTGGCTGCTGTCCTGTTGTATCTACTAAATTCAAAACACATTGATAAGACTGATCAAAACGGTAAGGTGAAGAATACTATTTTTGGCCTCATCATTTTACTATATGTATACCTCGGGGGCAGTGAGCTGTTTCAAATGATTTTTGGTTAGTTTATATGAATAGGCGGTTCGGTACATAGATAATATCCTGTCAACATTTTTATACATGACAAAATAACTTTCCCTTATAAATTACTGCTTAATACAACAGAACAACAACGAAATTACAGAAATACAAAACAAACTGGATGCTGGCATATGCCAGCTTTTTATTTTGTTCCTATTTCGATGCTATTTTAATGAAGATACCGAACCTTTAGCGAAAAAAGCGTGTGAAATTAGTTTTTCAGTCTCCTTAAAAGAACAAGGGATCTTGTTTGTTTTTTTATCTATCCTTTTTGTTTATTAAGGTTGTACCTGTAAATCTGATTTACAAATACTTTACGATCTCTTAAAACACAAGCACTTGGCAACAAGTTACGATAAGTGTGTAAAGGAGGTTGCTTGAATGAAAAGGCGTAGAAGGACTGAAATCCTGGTTCAATCAAATGCTGACCTAGCCGAACATCTGGCTGAAACGATTTTGCAGACATACACCTGTAAAGAAATCGTCCCCCCACATCATGGGTTAACGATGGTCAAGATGCGAGAATCGGCGAAGCAGTCATTATTTTATATTGGTGAAGTTCTAGTTACAGAAGCAAAGGTGGAAATCAATCAGTATATTGGTATTGGTATTGTACAGGGAATGGAAGAAGAACTGGCAAAGCATCTAGCAATTATCGATGCCGCCTATAATGCCACCTTACCAGAGACAAGGGAGTGGCAAGATTTGCTCTTACAAGCTGAGGCAGACCTTAAAGCTAAAAAAGCCAAGGAACAAGCTGAATTATTTGAGACCAAGGTTCATTTTGAAACGATGGACGTTTAATAGCATGAAAAATACAGTTCAGGAGAGATTTTATGGCGATGGATCAAGTTCATGACCTACAGCAAGTATATCGGAAAATATTGCATAGTATGTCTCATCCAGGCACGATTTCAAATCTAGAACCGTTTGCCGAAAAAGTGGATTATGATTTGCCATGTTACGAGGCAACATTTCTTAGTGCAATGACATTATTAGATGCAGAGGTGACCTTTGCTATAATTTCTGAAAATAGCCAGCAATTAAGTACGAAGCTTACTGCATATACCTTGGCAAAGTCAGCGCCAATTCATGAAGCAGATTACATTATTGTTCTTCAAGATGCGTTGCAACAAGATATAGTGGAAGCTTTGCAGCAATGCAAGATAGGGAATTTAATAGATCCGCAATTTTCATCTACGTGGTTTCTAGAAAGTTCTGGGATCGTGAATCAAGCAGAGTTGCTATTAACTGGACCAGGGATTAAGGATGAAACAGAATTACAAATAGGTTTAACAAAGGAATTATGGACAACTCGAAATAAACGTGTAAAGGAATATCCATTAGGAATAGATTTGATTTGCTTAGACAACGAGGCAAATCTTGTATGTGTGCCGCGAACAACAAAGATCGAAATATTGGAGGTGGTTTAAATGGGCTATGTTGCTGTAAAAGGCGGAACTAACGCGATAGAAGCATCCTTAAAACGACTAACATATGAACGGCTAAAGGATGGAGAAATTATTGAAGTTCAAACCATTATGGCTACCATGCGATCGCTTGTTGATCAAGTCATGTCGGAAAGCAGTCTTTATTCTCCGTATTTAGCAGCACTATCCATCAAACAGGCGAATGGAAGTATGGAAGAAGCGGTTTTTATTATGCGAGCTCATCGATCTACGCTGCCGAGGTTATACTATAGTGAAACGGTTGAATCTGAAACCATGTTCGTAGAACGTCGTATTTCTGCAAGTTTCAAAGATATTCCTGGTGGGCAATTACTCGGGGCCACAAATGATTATACCCATCGATTACTAGATTTTACCTTAATCAATGAGAGTGCTAGTACGAACGAATCTTGGCTCCATGACTACGAACAAGCATTACAACATGTAGGTGATGGTAATGAAGTTATCTATTTTCCAAAGGTAGTCGATCATTTAAGGCATGAGGGACTATTCGAAACCTATGATTGGGATAATAGCAAACCAACAGACATCACGAAAGAAAACTTGAGTTTTCCAGCTACAAGAAGTGCCAGGTTACAAACATTAACCCGCGGCCAAACAGGAGCAGTTACCGCTTTAGGTTATGCATCATTACGTGGATATGGACAAGTACATCCAACGGTTGGGGAAGTTCGAGTTGGAACACTGCCGATTTCCGTTGGTCACCCAAATGAAGCTGACGAGGACGAAGCAGATCACTACTATATAGGTAATATAAAAGTTTCAGAAGTCGAGTCGTTTGTGCCTGTTTCTGTAAAAAATAAACAAAATGAAAATGAGCTGGAGTTTGAAATTGGTTACGGAATATGCTACGGCCAAAACGAAACAAAAGCAATTGCAATGAGTATTTTAGATCAATGTTTAGAACATCCAGAGGCGGATTTTCCAACACATGATGAGGAGTTTGTGCTATTACATATCGATTCCGTGGAATCAACAGGATTCATTTCCCATTTAAAACTTCCACATTATGTTACCTTCCAATCCAAGTTAGATAGCATCCGTGAAGTGAAAAAGGAGGGGAAACAACAGTGATGACTGCGACACACTTTGCCTTTTTTGACGAAGGATCAAAAAAAGAAATTCGCCGGGCTACATTAAAAGCAGTTGCGATCCCTGGTTATCAAGTTCCATTTGCCTCAAGAGAAATGCCGATTGCTAGAGGTTGGGGAACGGGGGGATTACAGCTGACATTGTCTTTAATTGGAACCCAGGATACATTGAAAGTTATTGACCAGGGTGCTGATGAATCAGTTAATGCAGTTAGTATTAAGAAATTAGTTCAGGAAACAACTGGTGTAGACCTAACAGAACAAACCGAAGCAGCAACGTTGATTCAATCAAGGCACCGGATTCCGGAAGTTACGTTGACGGAAGACCAAATTCTCGTTCTTCAGGTTCCAACACCCGAACCACTCCGCAAAGTCGAGGCTCGTGAATACGTGACAAAAAGACTGCATGCAGAAGATGAATACAGCGGAGCTTGGCTCATGTTATTTGAACAAATTATGAAATATGGTAAGACGGCAACAGGTGCGGATCATCCAGTGTTTGTTAATCATCGTTATGTGATGGCTCCGAGCCCTATTCCTAGATTTGACAATCCGAAGATGCATCAATCAGAGGCATTAATACTTCTTGGTGCTGGAAGAGAGAAGAAAATCTACGCAATCCCGCCATATACGGATGTAGTATCCTTGGCGTTTGAAGATTATCCATTTACGGTGGAATCATTTGCTGGGCAACATTGTCATTTATGTGGGGCAGAAGATGTCTTCTTAGATGAATTAATCGATGAAGCTACAGGTGAAACATATTATCAATGTAATGATACCAGTTATTGTATGGAACGGCTAAATAGCGGAGAACGACAGGAGGTGGTCCATAACCATGGGTGAGGAAGCACTATTACGCGTTCGAAATTTAGATAAACGTTTTGGGCCAGGGTGTCCAGAATGTAAGGAAAAAACGAATAGAAATTTGGAGAAGAACTATTGCTCTGTTTGTGGTACTGTCTACGCTTGCCAAGATGTTTCCTTCGATTTATTTCCCGGTGAAATTTTAGGTATTGTTGGAGAGAGTGGCAGTGGGAAATCAACCATGATGCAATGCTTATACTTTGACGCTGATGTTTCTTCGGGAGAAGCCACATTGAATGACCCGGAATTACAAGATGAAAATATGTTCCAGCTATCCTCTCAGAAGAAAAGATATATTCGTAACCATAAGTATGGCATGGTTTACCAGAATCCGGTTAATGGACTGAAAATGAATTTTTCCTCGATGGGTAATATTGCGGAAAAGCTAATTAGTGCTGGAAAACGAAATGTATCTGAAATGGAAACAACAGGTAACCAATTATTAGAAAGTGTGCATATTCCATTATTCCGTTCCAAAGAAGAACCAAGCAATTTTTCAGGTGGGATGCAGCAGCGTGTTCAAATTGCAAAAGCACTATCTAATAATCCACCAATTCTATTTTTAGATGAGGTTACTACTGGACTGGACTTGTCTGTTCAAGCAAATGTCTTGGACTTAATTAAAAAGATTCAACGTGAATCTGGGATTAGTATGGTCGTTGTATCTCATGATCTTGCGGTTATTCGGATGTTGGCAGACCGTACGGTTGTCATGTTGAACGGCTCCATTATTGAACAAGGTCTGACAGATCAAATCTTGGAAGACCCGCAGCATGCTTATACGCAGCGGTTGGTTTATTCATTATTGTAGGAGGGATAGCTACGGTGTACGTTATTCATAATGGGAAGGTAATCACAGAAGAAACAATTGAAGAAGGATGTGCCGTTGTCATCGAAGGGGAACGTATTAAAGAAATTATTTCAGAGGATCAAGTATTGGATTATCCGGATGCAGTGAAAATTGACGCACATGGTGGCTTTATTTCTCCAGGGTTTATCGATATTCATTCCGATTATATTGAAACACTGGCCTCTCCTCGACCTACGACTATGATGGATTTCGGTATTAGTTTAAGAGAGGCAGAAAAAATCTTGATAAGCCATGGTATTACTACCATGTTTCATTCACTATCCTTTTATCGCGATGACATTTTTAATCATAAGCCGATGCGTAATCCAGCCAATGTCCAACGTATGGTAGATGCAATAGCAGCAACACATAATCAACCGCATTTAATTCGTCATCGATTGCATGCTCGATTTGAGATTGACAATGTGAATGAGGTGGATCGACTCATAGAAAATATTAATAATGATAAAGTACATCTATTATCTTTTATGGACCATACACCAGGACAAGGACAGTACCGTGACTTAGAAGTATATCGGAAAACACTAAAAGGGTATCGTAATCTATCTGACGAAGATGTGCAAACGATTATCTTAGATCGTCAGAATACGGAATGTTTAACTATTCATCAAATTAGCGAAATCGCAGCTGTCGCCATTTCAAAAGGCATTGCAGTAGCTTCTCATGATGATGATTATTCAGAAAAACTAGATTTAGTACGTTCTTATGGAACGACAATTAGTGAGTTTCCGATAACCTTAGATGTAGCTAAAAAGGCGAAAGAGATAGGTTTGCAGACGATTGCAGGTGCTCCTAACGTCATGCTGGGGGGCTCCCATTCTGGGAATCTATCAGCAGCTCAAGCTATATCCGAAAATTGTATCGATATTCTTTGCAGTGATTATTATCCCGCTGCCTTACTTCATGCCATCTTTACATTGACTGACACGTATGACAATAACTTACATGATATGTTTATGAAGGTTACACTCAACCCAGCAAAAGCTGTACAAATGGATGAAGAGATTGGCTCCATTCGGGCTGGGAAGAGGGCAGATATAATTGTTATTGAACGAATGGATGATGGTTATCCAATGCTAACAGCTGCGATGGTGAATGGTGCATTAATGACAACGACGAATTATCGCACAAATTAAGAAGAACAGGAGGTACGATAATGGCAATGTTAGAGGTTACGAATTTTGGCAAGCGATTTACAATTCATCATCTAGGCAAAACCATGCAAGCCATAGAACAGATTAATTTCTCTTTAGATGCAGGAGAATTTATCGGCATTGCGGGTAAGAGTGGTAGTGGCAAATCTACCATACTAAAAAGTATCTACCGTACCTACTTGCCAGATAAAGGAAGTATTGTATATGACTCGAAGCGCTATGGGTTGATCGACTTAGCACATGCAACAGAACGTGAGGTTCTCTATCTCCGAAAACATGAAATTGGCTACGTATCGCAATTTTTAAACGTCATGCCACGGACAACATCTAGACAACTTATCGAAAAAGCAATGCTGGAAATGGGAGAGCCAACAGCGATTGCTAAGATAGAAGCAGAAAAAGCATTGAATCATTTTGAGCTTGATAGGGAATTATGGGATACCTACCCAAATACATTTTCGGGTGGAGAAAAACTGAGGCTTAATATTGCAATGGCAACCGTAAAACAACCAAGATTACTATTATTAGATGAACCAACTGCTAGTTTGGATCAACAATCAAAGGTAAAAGTACGGGAAATCATCGAAAAATTGAAAACAAATGGAACTACACTAATCGGGATTTTCCATGATATTGAATTTATGAATGGCCTCTGTGACAAAGTCTTTGATATGAGAACAAGAGCGATACGATCTCCCAAGGAAGGTGTTATCCGTGAAGGCTGACCTCCATGTGCATAGCTATTATTCTGATGGGTCAGATGCTGTTTGTACTGTTCTAAAAAAGGCGGCACAACAGGGGGTTACCCATCTGAGTTTTGTGGATCATGATAGTACGGATGGTTTGATAGAAAAACAAACCCTTGGCAGTACCTTTGGAATCGAAGTAATTCCGGGAATTGAGATCTCTGCTTATGATTTTAAGCGAGATCGAAAGGTACATGTCCTAGGCTATCATTATCAAACGCCGGCGAAACATATCAATGCGCTTTGTCAAGCAGTACGTAGGAGAAGGCAACGTCATACGTTATGGCAGATTGACCAGTTAAATCGTCATGGTTATTACTTGGATAAACAAATGATCATTGAATCAGCGAAGCCAAGCTCGATTATTTATAAACAACATGTGATGGAACATATAACGGAGGCTGATTTCAATTCAGCTGAATATCAACAGGTATATCAACGGTTATTTAAAGGGAAGGGTCCTGCAGCAGGTGATATTACGTATGTTGATGCGACAGATGCTGTAAAAGCAATTGTTGCGGACGGTGGACTGGCTGTAATAGCTCATCCCGGACAGCTTGATTCGTATGAATTAATTCCAGAGCTAATGGAAGTTGGTTTAGGTGGAATAGAGCGAAATCATCCTGATCATACGGAGGAGGATGTTCTTAAAGTAGAGGAATTAGCAAAGGAATATCACTTAGTCATGACTGGTGGAACAGATTATCATGGATATTTCGGTGCTCAGGTAGAAATTGGCTCGCTGACTAGTCCGATGCTTCCACTTCGAAAGAAGAAAAACAAATCGACTGTTGAGTAATTGTAAACAAGCTTAAATAATAGTTAAACTATTGTAAATATAAGCTATTTTTAAATTATTTATGTTTCAATGATATAGGACAATTGAATAGGCTTAAGAATCAGTCTGTCTATTTAATGGTCATAAATCTATAAATAAGGGGCGTTTAACATGAGAAGAGCATTTTCTAGGTTAGCTGTTTTACTTTTATTAGCTGTATTTGCTGTTGGCTGTTCAACAGGTAATGCAAATGGAGAACCCGAAGTAGATGATGTCATTGATATTGTTTGGTATCCAAATGAATCAGGAGAAGATTTGAAATCGTCTCGTGATGAGATTGGGAAAGTAATAGCGGATGCAACAGGGAAAGAAGTAGAACATCATTTAACTACAGATTATGCAATTGCAATTGAAACGCTAGTTAATAATAATGCAGATGTTGCATTTATGGGTGCACAAGGATATATCGAAGCAAATGACAGTAATGATTCGATTCAGCCGCTGGTTGTTCCAACAGGTCCTTCTGGCACACTAGACGATGCTGTTTATCACAGCTGGTTAGCTGTCAATGTTGATGACCAAGAAACGTTTAAAAAGGATGGCGAATTTTCATTAGACACGATTGCTGACAAGTCATTCTCATTTGTTTCAAATAGCTCCACATCAGGATTTAAAGTACCTTCTTCTAGTATTCTTGCACACTTTACCGAACAAGATCAATATGCCGATTTAACAGAAGAAGATTTAATGGAAGGTGGATCACTTTTCTCTCAGGTACTGTTTGGTAATTCCCATCAAGGTTCAGCCGTGAATTTATTATCTGGTAATGCCGATGTTGCTGCTTTCTGTGATACATGTGTGGAAAATTATGTGGAAATTACAGAAGGAGAAGAGAATAAGGTCGGCTCCGTTTATCGTGTCAAGGATGATGCCGCTGAACCATTCAATAAAGTGACTGGTAGTAAATTTACACTAATGAGTGTTACGCCAGTATTAAATGCACCGTTTGTTGCTAATATGGACACGTTAGGCGAAGAAGATTATAAGAAATTACAAGAAGCTTTAACCTCTGATGAAGTAGCAAATAATGCATCCATTTTTGTCCCAGAAGATGCAGAAGGATCTGCTTTATTCTTTAAATCTGGTGCCGAACGATTCGCTCCTGTAGAAGATGCATGGTTTGATCCGATTCGTGAAATCAATAAGTAAATAAAGCTTGTCAATAAACCAATAGAGTATGCACGGTAGAACGGCATACTCTTTTATCCTACCATGTAACTGACAGTGATCCTTAGGAGGCTACCAGTATACGTACGATTGTGTTCAGAGGTTTTAAGCATCTCGGAGTATTAACAATTGACGGGGGATAAAAGAACTCCCACCGATAGAAGCTTCACTATAAACAGAAAGGAGTAATGAAGATGGCATTATTACAAGTTATTGAGCTTGGTAAGTCCTACAACACAGAAACCCGTGTATTAAAAGGAGTTAATTTCGATGTAAAAGCAGGGGAATTTGTTTCTATTATTGGTCCATCTGGTGCTGGGAAGTCAACTTTACTTCGTTGTATCAATCGGATGGTATCGATAAGTGAGGGAAGTATACTATTTGATAATCAAGAAGTAAGTAGATTAAAGAAAAAGGATCTAAGAAAACTCCGTACGGACATTGGTATGGTATTCCAACATTATAACTTAGTACCAAGGTTAACGGTTATTGAAAATGTTCTTCATGGACGGTTTGGCTATAAATCAACCCTACAAGGTGTACTTGGGAGATTTAATGAAGATGAGAAAGCACGGGCATTTTATTTGCTGCACAAACTAGGAATTGAAGAGCATGCATATAAACGTTGTGATCAATTAAGTGGAGGGCAGCAACAACGAGTTGGCATTGCTCGTGCCTTGATTCAAGACCCCAAGCTTGTACTATGTGATGAACCTATTGCTTCCCTTGATCCAAATTCTTCAAAAATTATTATGGATCATTTAAAGAGCATTACTTCAGAACTAGGTATTACTTGTTTAGTTAATCTGCATCAAGTAGAAGTTGCTCATCAATATTCTGATCGGATTATTGGATTAAACGAAGGAGAAGTTGTCTTTGATGGACCAAATCACCAATTAACAGATGATAAGATTAATCGAATCTATGGAACACAAACACGAGAATTAATTACGGTGTAGGGAGAAATTAAAGTGAATGAAAAAGTCATGCAAAAACGAAAATGGCAAGCAACCTTATTCTTCATCCTTATTATAGCTGTTACGTATATATCAGCTTTTATTACTAACTTCAACCTTATGGAAGGCTTAACTGCATTCCCCCAAGCTATTGGTTGGATTTTCGCTAATTTACTGATTACACAGGAATCGCTAGAAAAGCTTCCAACCATTTTAGAGAAGCTGACAGAAACGATATTTATGTCGATTGCAGCTACAACAACAGCTGCAGTCGTATCCCTTTTCTTAGGTATAATGGGTTCAAAAACAACGAGTATAAATGGGGTATTAAGCGTGGCAGCCCGATTTATTGCTTCTGTATCTAGAAATATCCCAGTAGTAGCTTGGGCATTAATATTATTACTTTCCTTCGGACAAAATTCCGTAACGGGTTATTTAGCTTTATTTGTCGGTACGGTGGGTTTTCTAACGAGAGCTTTCATTGAATCGATTGATGAAGCGAGTCATAGTTCGGTTGAGGCTTTAACAGCAACGGGAGCAACCTATGTTCACATTGTTAATAAAGCGGTCATTCCACAAAGCCTTCCCCAAATCATTAGCTGGATACTGTTTATGATTGAAACGAATATTAGAAGTGCCACACTGGTAGGAATTCTAACTGGAACAGGAATTGGTTACACGTTTGATATGTATTATAAGTCAATGAATTATAATGCAGTTGCATTGGTTACTTTTAGTATTGTTATCGCTGTAATCGTGATCGAATTGCTATCAAACTATATACGGAAGGTGATCTTATAATGGAAACTTTATCAAAACCAACGTATATGAAACGCAACCGGGATGGCAGCATTTTAATTAAGGCTAGAAGTAAACAACAATTGGTTATGCGTGCAACGATCGGTTCATTGATTATTTTAAGTCTTATTGGTTTTCTGCTATTTGATTATACGGGCCTTGATTTAGCAAGTGCAATTACAGAAACGGCCTATAATCTAAAGGTAATGTTCGTTGAACCTGCATTAAATCATTTTAGTTTGGGAGAAGCTTTTTATCAAGTAGGTATTACATTGGGACTAGCGGTGCTCTCTACCGTTATTGGAGCAGTTATTGCATTGTTTCTTTCTTTGATGGCTGCTACAAACCTTTCGAATGCATGGGTTTCCAAAACGGTACGAATTGTCGTTGCGTTTATTCGAGCAGTACCAACTGTTCTATGGGTCCTCATCTTTGCAATCGCAGCAGGCCTAGGAAGTGAAGCCGCTGTTCTTGGAATGCTTTTTCATTCAATTGCTTATTTAGTAAAGGCTTTTTCCGAGGCATTTGAAGAGATAGATAAAGGGATCATAGAAGCATTACAATCGACCGGATCTAATTGGTGGCATATAGTTACCCATGGGGTACTACCTTCAACGTTTACATATTTATTATCATGGACGTTTCTTAGATTTGAGATCAATTTTTCGGTAGCTGTTGCAATGGGTGCAGCGGCAGGTGCCGGTGGGATTGGTTTTGAACTATTCATGGCTTCTGGATTTTACTTTGATCTCAGTGAGGTTGGATTTATTACCTATGCTATCCTACTGATTGCTATTATCTTGGAGGTATTGTCTACCCAATTGAAAAACCGTTATTTCCCTGCTTCGGTTCGAAGCGAAAGTTGAATGGTTAAAGCGCAAGTGTCTGTAGAGATTGGGACACTTGCGCTTTTCTATAAGGGAAGGTTATAAGATTTTTAATGTAATTTCTTTTACGGGAATCATCAAGTAGGCTAATGCATATAGTGTAATTAAACCGCGACCTTGATGGAGGGATCGAATGAATATATTAAACAAGGTGAAAACTTATCGTGAGGAAGAGCGCAAGCTGCAGTGGGAAGGTACGTTCGCGGAATATCTAGAGTTATTGAAAGAGAGACCAGAGATTGCTCAGACTGCTCATTCACGCATATATAATATGATCATGAGTTCTGGTATTACAGAAAAAGACGGCAAGAAGATGTATGACTTTTTTGGAGAAGAAATTTTTGGACTGGAAGATGCAATGGAAAGATTAGTGGAAGAATATTTTCATCCAGCAGCGAAAAGGCTGGATGTACGTAAGCGTATCCTATTATTAATGGGTCCTGTAAGTGGTGGGAAATCGACAATTGTAACCATGCTGAAACGTGGACTGGAAAAGTATTCACGGACAGAGGAAGGTGCTGTTTATGCAATTAAAGGATGTCCAATGCATGAGGACCCATTGCATTTAATCCCGCATCATTTACGTGAGGAATTTGCTGAGGAATATGGTGTGCGGATTGAGGGGAGTCTATCACCACTTAATACAATGCGCTTAGAAAAAGAGTACAATGGGAAAATTGAAGATGTACGGGTAGAGCGAATTTTCCTTTCCGAAGACAAACGTGTTGGCATCGGTACGTTCAGTCCTTCTGACCCCAAATCACAGGATATTGCCGATTTGACAGGAAGCATTGATTTTTCCACCATAGCCGAATATGGTTCTGAATCCGATCCAAGAGCTTATCGATTTGATGGAGAACTGAATAAGGCCAATCGTGGAATGATGGAATTTCAGGAAATGTTAAAGTGTGATGAAAAGTTCTTATGGCATTTGCTTTCATTGACACAAGAAGGAAATTTTAAAGCAGGTCGATTTGCATTAATTAGTGCGGATGAATTGATTGTCGCCCATACGAATGAAGCTGAGTACCGCTCATTTATTTCCAATAAAAAGAACGAGGCTTTGCATTCACGGATTATTGTGATGCCAATACCTTATAATTTGGAAGTTTCACAAGAGGAACGGATTTACCAAAAAATGATCAAAGAAAGTGATATGGCGCATGTTCATATTGCTCCTCACGCGCTAAAAGTAGCAGCAATCTTTTCTATTTTGACCAGGCTGGAAGATTCAAATAAGCAAGGTGTAGATATTGTAAAGAAAATGCGCCTGTACGATGGGGAAAGTGTTGAAGGCTTTAATCAAATGGATGTGGAAGAATTGAAGGCAGAGTTTCCAGTGGAAGGAATGAACGGGATTGATCCACGTTATGTAATTAACCGTATATCTTCTGCCATCATTCGTAAGGAAGTACCATCGATCAATGCTCTGGATGTGTTGCGCTCACTAAAAGAAGGTTTAAGCCAGCATGCATCCATCTCTCAGGAAGATAAAGAAAAGTATATGAACTATATTTCTATTGCAAGAAAAGAATATGATGAGATTGCTAAAAAAGAAGTACAGAAGGCTTTTGTTTATTCCTATGAAGAATCTGCGAAGACATTAATGGATAATTATCTAGATAATGTAGAGGCATATTGTAATAAGAATAAGCTGCGTGATCCACTTACTGGCGAAGAAATGAATCCTGATGAGAAGCTAATGCGTTCGATAGAAGAGCAAATTGGAATTTCAGAAAATGCAAAAAAAGCATTTCGGGAGGAAATTCTTATTCGTATTTCTGCGTATGCCAGAAAAGGAAAAAGGTTTGATTATAACTCGCATGAACGCTTACGCCAAGCAATTCAAAAGAAATTGTTTGCCGATTTGAAAGATGTTGTAAAAATAACGACTTCTACGAAAACACCGGATGAATCACAATTGAAGAAAATCAATGAGGTTATTGCAAGATTGGTTGACGAATATGGTTATAATTCTGTCTCAGCGAATGAACTGCTCCGATATGTAGGAAGTTTGTTGAATAGATAAGTAACTTTGTGCCAATAACAGGGTGGACGCGCGCCCTGTTATTTTTTATAGCAATTCTGTTTGATGGTAAATGAACCATTTTTACAAAATAGTTTAAATAATGCAATAATAACTTAGTGCTTGCATAGGATAGAGAAAGCATCAAAACAGAAGTAGATCAAATTGTATAGGAGGGGAAGGCATGCAAGAAGATAAGGGGAATTTTGTCGTATCGAAGGAAAACTGGTCCCTCCACCGTAAAGGTTATCAGGATCAAACACGTCATATGGATAAAGTGAAAGATGCTATTAAGAATAATTTACCGGACTTGGTAAGTGAAGAAAACATTATTATGTCAAATGGAAAAGATGTAATTAAAATTCCAATTCGGTCATTAGATGAATATAAGATTCGCTATAGCTATAATAAATCAAAGCATGTCGGGCAAGGAAAGGGAGATAGCCAAGTCGGTGACATTATTGCCCAAGCTCCAAAAGGAGATGAGCAAGGCCAAGGAAGAGGCAAAAAGGCGGGAGATAAACCAGGAGAAGATTACTATGAAGCGGAAGTATCCTTAGAAGAAATTGAGAATGCCCTCTTTCGAGAATTAGAATTACCTAATCTCCAAGAAAAAGAACAGGCCGAGATTACTACAGAAAGAATTGAGTTTAATGATATTCGTAAGAAAGGTTTAATGGGTAATATTGATAAAAAGCGTACCATTCTTACTGCAATAAAAAGGAATGCTAGAGAGGGCAGACCTGGGATAACACCGATCTATAATGATGACTTACGTTTTAAAACATGGAATGATGTAACCAAGCCAGAATCCAAGGCTGTTGTATTAGCAATGATGGATACAAGTGCCTCGATGGGAACATTTGAGAAATATGTGGCTCGTAGTTTCTTTTTCTGGATGACTCGCTTCTTACGAACAAAATATGAATCAGTGGAAATTGAATTTATTGCGCATCATACGGAAGCGAAAGTGGTATCCGAAGAAGATTTCTTTTCGAAGGGAGAAAGTGGAGGCACGATTTGTTCTTCTGCCTATTCCAAAGCGTTAGAACTAATCCAAGAACAGTATCACCCATCTCGCTATAATATCTATCCATTTCATATATCCGATGGGGAAAATATCACTTCCGATAACCCTACCTGTATCGACCTTGTAGAAAAGGTTATGAAGGTGTCTAGTATGTTTGGCTATGGTGAGGTAAATGGCTATAATCGAAAATCAACCTTAATGCGCGCTTTTGAAGAAATCGATGATCCGAAGTTTAGGTACTATATTGTGAAGGAAAAAGCGGATATTTACCAAGCATTAAAAACATTCTTCAAAAAAGAAGAAGCGTTGGTATAAAAGGAGAACCGGGCATTTCTGGAGTCCCATGACCCAGTGATGCGCCGGTTCTATTCATTGACAACCTCAATTGTATAAATGGCCCGATCCGTTACTAATGCAAATCGCTCGCCATCAAACTGATATAATGAGGTATCCTCCAGCGGTATTTCATACATAGACATAGGTAATTCTTCTAGGTGATTGGAAGCATTTTCTATTTCACCAACTCCATTTAAATGTAGTGCATGTAGTGGTTGATAATCATCGATTCTTCGGGTGTTTGTCTCATAGGAGACCGCAGAGAGATCAATGATGGTTTCATCATAATCATGTAGTTCCTGCTTTGCAATTTTTACACGTTTTCCATTCCATCTTTTTAACAGCTTATTAAATTGTTCGATGGTTAAAAATTGATCTGGCATACTAATTCCTCCTAATAGGTAGTTTTTCCCGAATGAAAGGAAACATACAAAGAATGATTAGATACTTGGTTTCGTTATCATCTCACTACTTCCATCCATTTCCATTTACCTATAAAAAATGACCAAGGAATTCTATTCCTTGGTCATAGTTTATGCAGATTGTTGTACATTTTCTTCTATTTTATTTCTCCACTTTCGCAAAATAACACCATGCTTAGGGCTGAATAAGAAAGCGGCAAGGAATAGCACACCTGTTGCTACGGCCATTGAACCCGCAATAGATACATTGAAGCTGACAGCGAACCAATAGCCCATTAATGCTGATACAACACCAATGACACCACTTAAAATAAGTAAAATAAGAAAGCGGTCTGTTAATAAATAGGCAGTTGCACCAGGTACGATAAGCATAGCGACGACTAGTATAGCTCCCACACTATCAAATGATGCTACCGTAGATAAGGATACCATGGTCATTAATAAATAATGAATAAAAACAACAGGTACTCCAATTAACGTTGCAAATTGCGCATCAAATGTTGACATTTTAATTTCCTTATAAAATAGGGTGATTAAAAGTAAATTGATGATGAGTACGGCACCAAGCATCCATACGGCAATAGGGCCATAGCTGACACCATTTATTGATAATGTATCCCAAGGTACAAAAGCAATCTCACCCATTAATGCATGCTGTACATCCAGGTGAACTTGATCCCCAATAAAGGAAATGAGTACAACTCCCAATGCAAACAAGGATGTAAATACGATACCAATTGCCGCATCGGATTGTACACCAGATGAATGGAGCATTTCCACAAATAGTGCTGTTAAAATACCGACGACTCCTGCACCGATCAACATGGGTACGCCATTCAGTGATTGTGTAACAAAGAATGCACCAACAATCCCTAATAAAACCGTATGGCTAATCGCATCTGCAATCATGGACATTTTTCGTAAAACCAATATCGATCCTGTCACGCCACAGGTTAGACCGACAAGACATCCAGTTAAGATAATCCACATTGTATAGGTCATGCGTGCTTCACCCCTTTAATGATAAGCCCTTTTTTTGATCCTAAGAACAAGGAAATGAAAAAGATAAGGGAGGCACTTAAAACAATAACTGGACCAGTTGGTAAATTATTAAAAGCTGTGCTTAAAACAGCACCACTAACACCAGCGATCGCACCAAATATACCAGCTAGTATCGTCATCCATCCAAGACGATCGGTCCAATACCTTGCAGAGATTGGCGGTGTAATTAATAGTGCAGCAATTAATACAACACCAACCATTTGAATACCTATGACAACTACAGCAACGACTAAAAACAAGAGAACGCCATTAAAGAATGTCACTGGTAATCCAATTCCTTTTGCAAACTGTGGATCAAAAATACTAATTTTAAATTCCTTAAAAAACAATGCCGTTAGGATGATCAAAACCAATGCACCAATGGCTATTAATTGAACATCACTCCTTACAAGGGAAGCTGCTTGCCCAAAGATAAATGAATCGAGTCCTGCTTGATTTCCGCTGGAGTTCTGCTGGATGTAGGTTAACAAAACAATACCAAGTCCAAAAAAAACAGAAATAATGATGCCGATCGCTGCGTCTGTTTTAATACGCGATTTATTCACGATGGTTTGAATCGATTGAGTTGCGATCAAACTAGTAACTGCCGCCCCTGCTAAGAGAAAAGGTACCGATTTGACTTGAAATAGAATATAAATAATACATACACCTGGCAATGCCGCGTGAGCCATAGCATCACTAATTAAACTTTGCCTTTTCAGTAAAACAAAACTTCCAATGACACCACTCGCAAAACCTAATAGTAAACTCCCTGCAAGCACCCATTGCAAGTTAGCACTGGAAAAAAAAGATGAAAAAGCGTCCATCTTACGTACTCTCCTTTACAGTAGCCGGGGCTTTTTGTAAGAATGCAATCTTTCCTCCGTATGCTTGTTCTAAATTATCAAGGGTAAATACGGTCTGCGTTTCTCCATAAGCAATAGGTGATTTATTTAATAATAATACGTGATCAAAATAATCATTTACTGTTTGTAAATCATGATGGACAACAAGGACTGTCTTGCCCTCTGCTTTCCATTCTTTCATCAATTGAATGATTGCTTTCTCCGTAGATGCATCCACACCTGCAAATGGTTCATCCATAAAGTAGACTTTCGCATCTTGAGCCATAGCTCTTGCTAGAAAGACACGCTGCTGTTGTCCGCCTGATAATTGACTAATCTGTCGAGTGGCGTAGTCTTGCATGCCAACTTTTTCAAGACAGGTTTTGGCCCATGTAACTTCTTTTTTGTTGGCGCGTTTGAACAAACCAATGTGATTATATCTTCCCATTAGTACGACATCGAGTGCATTAGTTGGAAAATCCCAATCGACTTCGCTGCGCTGTGGTACGTAACCGATAATTTTCTTCTGTGATTTTATTGGTTTATGAAATACTTCTACATTACCTGAGAGTGTAGGTAATAATTGTAAAATAGACTTAATAAGCGTTGACTTACCAGCACCATTCGGACCGATAATCCCGGTTATCGACCCTTCTGGTACAGCAAAAGACACATTTTCAAGTGCTAACTGTTTATCATAGGTTACTGATATATTCTTCACTGACAATGCATACATGCTATCCTCCACCTTACTTTAAAGATTCTACAATCGTTTCCACATTATGTCTAAACATCCCAATATAGGTACCTTCTTCTGTACCTTCTTCACCCATTGCATCGGAGTACAATTCACCGCCAATGGAGACATCATGTCCTTCCTCTTTCGCACCTTCTACTACCGCATTAATAGAACGTTCGGATACACTGCTTTCAACGAATACACCTTTAATATTTCGTTCGACGAGTACATCAATAATTCGTTGAATATCGTTGACGCCATAATCCGATTCGGTGCTTAACCCTTGAAGCCCTAATACTTCAAAGCCATAAGCTTCACCGAAGTAATTGAATGCATCATGAGCTGTTACAAGAACACGACTTTCTTCTGGAATTTCCTCAAATCTATCCATAGCGTATTCATTTAGTTTATCAAGCTCTTCTAGGTAAGCTTCGGTATTTTTAACATATGTTTCTTCATTGCTGGGATCCAGTTCGATAAGTCCGTCCCGGACAGCTTCGGCAGCATATTTCCACAAGTTAATATCGAACCATACATGGGGATCACTCACATCTGGACTGTCAGGGTCAGCCAGTAATGTATCCTCAGGAATACGCTCTGCCACTGGAATGGTTGGTTTTTCCTTTTTCATTTCTTCAAAGATTTCTCCCATTTGTCCTTCAAGATGCAAGCCGTTGTAAAAAATGATATCAGCACTTGTCATATTTTGAATATCGCCTTGGACTGCTTTATATAAATGCGGATCAACCCCTGGTCCCATTAGGCTATTTACTTCTACAAGCTCACCGCCAATATTCTTTGTTATATCTCCAATTTGGGCAGTAGTTGTTACAATTTCAACCGGTTTATCCTCTGAACCTTGTATCTCCTCTGATCCCGAGGAACAGCCTGCAACTCCGATAATAAATAGGGTAGTAATCATAAAAAATCCGATCTTTCTCAATGTGGTATTTCCCCTCTCTAATAAAGTTTGATTAATGCAAAACAAACCTAAAAAAATTCTCTTGCATTATATGTGAATCATGCTCTTGTTGTATTATGTCCAAAAGGTTTTATTGGTTATAAAAAGTTTCCTATAGGCAAATTATATGGCAATGGTTTAAATTTATCAATACTTTTGTTTAAAAACTTTGGACGTATCACTTATTAACTAGATCAATCGTCCTCATGTAGCATTTGAGTATAAAAGTGACCCCCTTTTATATCCGCTAAAGCTTTTCGGATAAACTGTAATCATTCTTTTATTTGTTCATAAACTGTATAAAGTACGTTTGGAGGGATCTATTTGACCGAAATGAAGAAACTCGATCGTGCCATTGACGAAATTACGGAAATTGCGTCCGGATTTGGGTTGGATTTTTATCCAATGCGTTATGAAATCTGTCCAGCAGATATTATTTATACATTTGGTGCTTATGGAATGCCAACACGTTTTAGCCATTGGAGCTTTGGAAAACAATTTCATCGGATGAAGCTGCAATATGATTTGGGACTGAGTCAAATTTATGAATTGGTGATTAATTCTAATCCGTGCTATGCCTTTTTACTAGATACTAATAGCCTTATTCAAAATAAATTGATCGTTGCTCATGTGTTGGCGCACTGTGATTTCTTTAAGAATAATGTGCGCTTTTCCAATACAAGAAGGGATATGGTAGAGAGTATGACGGCAACGGCTGAACGAATCGCTCACTATGAAATGATTCATGGAAAACAAGAAGTGGAAGCATTTTTAGATGCTATTCTTGCAATTCAAGAGCATATTGATCCGTCGATTATCAGACCCAAGTTACCAGATTATCAAATAGAAGAAGAGGAAGAGCAGCTATCTATACAAAAAACGCCGTATGATGACTTATGGAGCTTGGATGAGAAGGCTGAGAATAAACAAAAAAGGGAAATAAAAAAAAGAAAGAAGTTTCCTCCTCGACCAGAGAAAGATCTTCTGTTATTTATTGAAGAATATAGCAGAGAGCTAGACGATTGGCAACGAGATATATTGACCATGATGCGTGAAGAGATGCTCTACTTTTGGCCACAGTTAGAGACGAAAATTATGAATGAAGGCTGGGCTTCCTATTGGCATCAGCGCATTTTACGTGAGCTGGATTTAACGAGTGATGAAACGATTGAATTTGCTTCCTTAAATGCTGGAGTTGTTCAACCATCGAGGCATCAAATTAATCCTTATTATTTGGGAATAAAGATCTTTGAAGATATTGAGGAACGTTATAATCATCCTACCAAAGAGATGAAGGAATTGGGTGTTCAAGATAATTCAGGTAGAGAAAAAATTTTCGAAGTACGAGAACTGGAGTCAGACATATCATTTATTCGTAATTATTTAACGAAAGAATTGGTACAGCGAGAAGATATGTATTTATTTGAGAAGAAAGGAAGGAATTATCAAATTACGAATAAAGATTATGAAGCAGTCCGAGATCAATTAGTAACCATGCGTGTAAATGGTGGTTTTCCTTATATTACGGTAGAAAATGGAGATTATCTACGTAATGGGGAGCTCTATTTAGTTCATAATTATGAAGGAACGGAACTGGACCTTACTTATTTAGAACATGTTCTTCCTTATATTTATCAATTATGGGGCAAAACGGTTTATTTAGAAACCTATGTGGAGGAGAAGAAAGTCATCTATTCTCACGATGGGAAGAAAACGTACCATCGCCAATTATAGTCAAATGGGGTTGACGCTTGCGTCAGCCCCAATTTAGATTTTTGCCAGTCACATTTGCAAATTTAACCATGATCTCTTTTAAATAATGGTAATCCATTGATGGAAGACTTTGGACATCTACCGCTTCTAAAACATAATGGGTAAAGTCCCAAAGCTCTTTTTGGATCGACTGATTGCTGACAACCGCACATTTATATAATACGTCTACGATGTTACTTACGACAGATATATCATCTTTGCCATAATGTTTAATTTGGTAAAAGCTTTTATATAGATAATCCCGAAATCTTTTTTGTTCCATTATTAATCTTAAATCTCCTTGATTATCCGAGAAGTACGTGATCGGGCGGTAATTTCCTGCTAATTCGGTTAGTAAACCACCAAGACGATGAATACAATTAATTGCTGTATTTGGGTCGTTCATCCCCGTTGATAAAGCTTTTACAGCAATTTCAACTAATTTTTCCATCGAGAATTCAATATCTTGCAAATTTGTTCGTTCATTTCCCACCATAAGAAATTGATCGTGTTCGGCTTCATTTACATCTTTGTGGTTAAACGACCAATAATAAAATACGGGCATTCCCTTAGGTACATAATCTCCTACTTGGAAATTTGCTTCGAGTACCATGTTATTTTTACTAGCCCATTGAATGAGATAGTTGTAATCAACATGCTGAATATATCCAGAGCGCAATGCATACGTGGTTTGCTTATCCTTTTCCTTTATCTCCTGAATTTGTGAATGGTCCCAATGTTGGTGCTCACCATATGTCCGATCTGCAAAGGTCTCTTTAATTAATTTCGATGTTTCATTACGTACAGTCGAAATTAAAAAGTTCACCTGTACATAACGCGCGGCATAATGGATAAACAAGATGAAAAATCCTAGAGAGAGAATAGTGAATATCACTGTGAAAAAAGGGCTTAATAAGTCTTTCTGCTTCGATTCTGTTAACAGCCATAAATTAATCAACACAAATATAAACCCAAAGGTAAACACACCTAAGACATGTTTAGTGATTTTACTTCGCATAAAATCTTGTAAGGCCCGCGGCGAAAACTGGGAAGAATAAGTGGTTAATACAACCATGATTGTTGAGAAGCTGATGGTTATCATGGTGAGCATCGCGGTGATTAGAGCTGAATACAAATTCTTTGCGATACTTTGTCCTGTTAGTAGTATATTTGGAATACTATTCGAAAATCTTGGTACGAGCGTAACATCGATTAACGTGATGATGCTGACAGCAAGAATGGAACATAGCCCATATATAATTGGTAAAAACCAAAAGCTATCGCGTAATTTAGAAGAAGCTTTGGTGGTATTCATTTTATACCTCTTTTCTGTCATTCTATAGATGTCTTTTGCATTCTTTCTTTTTTTATGTTCCCCGGTAATACGTAAGTAAAACGAGAAGAAGAAAGATTTAGGTTAGAATGGGATGTGTAGCCAGAAATGAGAGGTGACATTTCTCGTGAAGTTTTGATGCTGACTTGATATGATTAAATCATGCAAAAATAGATAAAGAAAAAGGTGATCGTATGTATGATCTTGAGAATAAAGTTGTTCTGATTACTGGCGCTTCTAAAGGTCAAGGCGAGTCTCAAGTAAACAAGTTTTTGTCCTTAGGAGCTCGAGTCGTCATTGCTTCCCGTAAGCTGCAAGATGCTAAGAAACTTTCCCAAGAAGCTGAAGTAAATCAAACGCTCCCTGTTCAGCTTGATGTTACAAGCGAAGAAGATTGGGAACAAGCTATCCAATCTACCATCGCAGTGTTTGGGCGGTTGGACGTACTCGTGAATAATGCTGGTTTATATTATAATGGTCCTTTAACAGACACAGAATTGAATCGCTACCGTGAAATTATAAATGTGAATCAAATAGGTGTTTTCCTTGGTATGCAAAACGTTATTCCTGTCATGTCGAAGCAAAGGGCAGGATCCATTATTAACAATGTATCTATTTCCGCTTTTGCGCCGTTGGATGGTACAGCAGCTTATGCCTCATCGAAGGCAGCTGTGGTTGCAATGTCGAAGGCAACTGCTGTAGAAGTTGGTGAATTGGGAATTAGAATCAATATGGTACACCCTGGAGGTGTAAATACGGAAATGGCGAAGAAAAGTGGAACGCTGCCGATTTATGGGCAAACACCGTTAGGAAGAATCGGTGAACCAACAGAGATTGCAAATGTTATTGCTTTTCTTGCTTCCAGTCAGAGTTCATACTGTACGGGTGCTGAATTTGTTGTTGACGGTGGATTAACGCTTGGCACACGAACAGAATGATCTTGAACCTCTTAAATGACAAAGGTTTCTTCCGTTTAGGCTCGCGTTCCCCCGAAAGCAGATTGACAAAGATATAATTACAAAATATATCACTTCATTTAATAAATGGTTAAATTCTGAAAAATAGGATAGACAAATGGACAAGAAGTGATAAAATCTATAGTAATAGATAAAAAGGAGCGCCCGATCATGAAGCAATGGATGAGAAAAATAGCCGTCATTTTAATTACAATAATGACTTTAGGGATGTACGTTCCTGCTTCTTTAACTGCCGATCCGGAGGAGCCCAAACAACGTTATGACTCGGGATCGAATGTAAATGAAGCAACTTCTACTACTGTACTAGAACAATCGACGAACGTAGCTTTAACAATGGAGCAGCTTAGTCATAAGATCAAGGCACAGACTGAGCTTAAAATGGGACCAAGGATTACGCGTCGTGTAGGTGATGAATTTACATCGGTTATTCTGCCAAACATTGAAGCGGTTATGCAAACCATCTTGCTCGATGAAAACAACCAACCAATTCCTTATTATACGATTACAGAAGACCCTGCTGATGGTTATGGAGAACGTATCTTTAATATTTTAGATGTAAAGAATCAGCAGTATGTTGCGAAATTCCACGTAAGGAGAGACCATCGTCCATTAGAAGGGCATTGGTTTAACTTCCATTATCATATTAAAGACGATAATTTTGAGAAACATTATGATATTGGCGATATATACTGGGATAAGAATACACCACCAAAATGGATGGCTTAAGAAGTGCTGGGATGAAATGTTCCGGCACTTCTTATATCTTTTATTCAATTTCTGCTAAAACATCACCGAGCTGACGATTTTGGATGAGTTGATCAGCATAATTGTCGAAAGCAGTTGGTTCTCGATTTACAATAACCAATCTTGCTCCACGTTCTTTAGCAATTAAAGGGAACTGATTTGCTGGTGTGACACTTAACGAAGAACCGAGAACAATAAATAAGTCAGCCTTCTCGGATTCTAATAAAGCCATTTGAAAGGCATCCACAGGCAATGTTTCACCAAAAAGGACAATGGAAGGGCGTAAGATACCACCACACTCACAATAGTATCCCCTCTGAACGTATTCTTCACTACTATATTCTCTTTGACACGACTGGCAATGAAGCTTTTGCAGGGTTCCATGGAGTTCTGCTACCCGTTTACTGCCTGCTTGTTGATGAAAACCATCCACGTTTTGTGTGACTACAGATTGGACGATTCCTTGTTTTTCCCAATCTGCGAGGATATAGTGGCCTTTATGTGGTTGATAGTTTTTTACACCTATGACGCGTTCGCGATAAAATTGTGTAAACGCCTCGACATTGTTATTTAATGCTTCTGTACTTGCAATCTGACTAGGGTCTTGGTTGTTCCACAGTCCTTGATTTGCTGAACGAAAATCAGGTAAACCACTTTCTGTCGACATGCCTGCTCCAGTAAAAACAACAACATAACTTGCTTCATTTAGCCACTTCTTTAGCAATATGCTTCCCTCCATTTTATTTACCTTATTGATTTATTGGAATTAGAAAGCTTGTCTTTTTCCTATAAGGTAAGCCTTCATCAAGGATGGAATTGTTTTCTCTTATCTTATCATATTTCTCATCCACGATTGAATCTTTTCACAGCCGTTTCTAAAATGGGCGTGGTCTTCTGTCCCAATTAACCTATTGAGGCATAAACTAGTAGTGTAGATGGAATCAAAGGAGTGCATTTACATGGGCTTATATATAAATCGAGATAATCATACAACCATTTATGAACATGAAGAAGCTAGGAAGGAGCCGAATCAACGATTCTTTGTTAGAAACCATACGACCGAAATGGTAAAAGAACAGCAAAAGGTAAATGCTGCATTGCAACAGTCTTTTAATCGTCTAAATCGCTTGGTTGCTCAGCAGGATGTGAAGGCATCGACTCGATTTAAAGAGGTCAGCAAGCGACTAAATCAATTAAAAGAATTGCACACCGAGCATGATCAAGTAGAACAGAAAGTAATGCAACAGCTACATCATTTGGAAACAACCACAGCAAATCTGGAAAATGTTTTAAATGACCATCAATTATCTAAACAGGATTTTCACAAGCAAATGGATATGCTGAAAGATTCGGATGAAAAATTAATGGAGCAATTAAAAATGTCTGAACAAGCGAATGCCGATGTTGCCAAGAGGGTTGAAGCACATTTAGAATTACAGGAAGGTCTTGTAGAACGTGTGAATAACCAAGATGAAAAACAGAAAGAAACAAATGCACGTTTAGAAAATCAAGAAGCGTTAACAGAAAAGATGGTGAGGCAGTTGGATAATATCCGCTCTATTCTGTTTGAGCGAACCAATTATCTGGCAGAAAAAATTGAAGATGGTTATCAGTTAACTTCGTCCTATGTAACGAAGTTAATGACTGGAGATGAGCAACCACGGACGTTATTGATGATGCATCGTAATAAGGGAAAAGATAAAGAATAACCAGCTTTTCATTTTGTTTAAGCTTGTAGGACTTCTGCAAGCTTTTTTATTGTCTAGGAAATGGTAGATGGTGGAATAACGAACCAAGTAATCTAGCGAAAATCGAATGCTCCTTTTAGCTATCCTTCATTTTAAATTCATGCTTCTCATAAACTTCTCATTATTTATAATCTACTTCTCATGGTGGACTCAGTTTTCATTGATACATTTATCATATCAAAAATTTTTCATGAGGAGCGGTTAACGTGAGAGTAGTTATGATACCTTCGGGCTTTAAAGAATGCTTACAGGTTGGAGAGGTTGCTGAAGCTATGGAAAGGGGAGCTAGAAGATTTGATAAGACAATGGACATCAAAGTTGTGCCGATGATCGACGGTGGAGAAGGCTTTACGAAAACCATTATTAATATAAAAGGTGGTCAACTTGTTCATCGAGAAGTAGTCGGTCCAGTCGGTGAAAAAGTTCCCAGTTATTTTGGGGTTATTCGTGAGAATGGGAAGCGAACTGCCGTAATAGAAATGGCCGCGGTAGCTGGTTTACATTTAGTACCGGTTCAGCAAAGAAATCCTCTGAAGACAACGTCCTATGGAGTTGGAGAATTAATTATCCATGCCTTGGATTACGGTGTGGATCATATTCTGATAGGATGTGGGGACTCCGGAACTTCTGATGGAGGAGCTGGGATGGCTGAGGCATTAGGTGTCCGCTTTTATAATGATAAACAGCAATTGATAACGGTTGAAGGTGGAGAACGATTAATTGAAGTGGCAGAAGTGGATACAAGTGAACTAGATAAACGTCTGCATCATATTCCAGTTGATGTAGCTTGTAATTGGAAGAACGTCCTTTGCGGTAATCAAGGAGTTGCCCGCATATTTGGACCACAAAAGGGTGCTACCCCGTCACAGGTTGACCTTTTATCTGAAGGATTCGAACGTTATGCAACAGTAATTGAAACAGCAATTGGTGTAAATGTACGAATGATTCCAGGTGGAGGCGCATCTGGTGGATTAGGCGCAGGTTTGGCAGCGTTTACAGGGGCGAAGTTACATGAACGGTTTTCATTAATTCGTAGGTTTATTGATATCGAACAAGCAATCGCAACTGCGGATGTCGTTTTCTCTGCAGAGGGAAGTTTAGATTTCCAAACACCCAATGGAAAAGTTCCTGCTGAAGTAGCAAGAATTGCAAAGAAATATGATGTGCCTGTCATTCTTATCGCTGGTGCAATTGGAAAAGGGGCAACTGCGAATTACCGAGCAGGTATCCATGCCTATACCAGTATTACACAGAAGCCAGTCGTACTTCAAGAAGCGTTGGAGTTAGCACCTATCTGGATCGCAGACAGTATTGAATCGATATTAAGACAAATCGACATTGGTAAGAAGGTAGCGAAGCGAAAGGATGTTATTCATGTTAAGAGGAATGGCCGAATCTATCAAAATCAGTAAATCAGGATTATTGGAATCGCGGCTGCCTTTCAAAAATACAGTTGTTCTTATTTTACATCTCTTCTATTTAATGGCAGTGATCTTACCAGGAGCGCTAGATTATTCGGCCAAAGTTTCGTTATTCATCTTTTTATCCGCAATGACTTGTTGGGTGTTGACGAAACTTCCTGCTGGTTTTATAGCAATTGCAGCCTTAATGGCAATTATTTTATTAGGAGGAGCTACTCCTTCCATCTTATATGATGCATTAGCGCAAGAGGTTGTTTGGCTTATGATAGGTGCTTTTATTATGGGAGAAGCGGTAAAACAGTCTGGGTTAACGGATCGCATGATCGATTATTTACTGAAGAATGCTTCATGTAAAGAAAAACTCCTTCGGCGTTTAACAAATGTACTTTTATTATCTGCGTTTTTCGTTCCATCCACCTCTGGCCGAGCTGCATTAGCGAAGCCATTAATTGCGCAAATAGGTGAACGGTGGCAGTCAGAAAAAGAGAAACGTTTTCTTGCATTATTTACACCGATTCTGATTTTAATAAGTACTTCAGCTACGGTAATTGGAGCAGGATCTCACCTGATTGGCGTTGGATTATTGGAAAATGCAACCGGACAATCGATTACGTATATCCAGTGGTTCATTTGGGGTGTACCATTTACTATCGTAATTAGTTTTCTTACATTATATATTCTAAAGTGGATGATTTGGCCGAAAGAAAAGCGAAACGAAAAGAGTCATGTGACCATTTCACAACAACAAAAGATGGATGGATCGCTTAATCAAAAGGAGATTCGTGCGTTAGGATTTATTGGTTTGGTTTTACTAGGGTGGCTAACGCATCCCATTCATCATTATGATATTGGATTTATTACGATGTTGGGAGCAATGTTATTTATGGCTCCTGTTTATGGAGTGATAACCTGGAAGCAAGCAGTAAATTCTGTATCTTGGCCACTTATCTTATTTGTAGCCTGTGCTACTACTTTAGGCGGAACACTTATTGATACCGGTGTAATTAATTGGTTGGAAAAGGAGTTATTCATTGGTTTAAACCTAATTAACCAAGCGCCAGAATGGTTGTTATTGCTAATTATTTTACTGATTACAATAACTAGTCATTTCTATATCCACTCGCATACGACGAGGGCTGTTATATTCATTCCAAGCTTGATTGTTTTTAGTGAAACAATTGGGTTAGATTCCACGTCAGTTGTATTTCTTAGCTTAATCGGAATGAATTATTGTTTGACATTTCCAGTTAGCTCGAAGGCAATTTTGCTGTTTGCGGAAGATACATCATTTGATAAGAAACAGTTGCTCCAACTTAGTGGTGTGTTGATGCCTGTATATATTCTAGTTATGGTATTCTTTTACTTCACGTATTGGCAGTGGACTGGATTACAGCTTTAATTGTTGGAATAGTTGGCGTGCAGTATCACCAGCTATTCCATTTCATCATGATTAGCAACTTCTTGTAACCCATGTAAATCCACGATTTGTTCCTCAGCCATCTCATCTAAAGCGAAGACTGTTGCAGTCGTTTCTTGTAAATCTTTTATATATACCGGAATCCCTCGATAGCGAACTTGGATAAGTTCTAATGCATCCATGATTTCTTGTGCACGTTCCTTTTTCATTTTTTCACCTACTTTTACCTTTATTTTTCGTTTTATGGACGGAAAATATGCGATGGTTCATTATAAGGAAAATAAAGGTTTTTCTTTTGTATAATTGGGAAATCCATGTATCATAGAATTAGGATTAACACATCCTAAACTACATGATATTAGAGGTACTACATACTACATAAGGAGGAAAACGCACGTGATCATTGTGATCATTGTTTTATTATTTGTATCATTCTTCTTTTCAGGCAGTGAAACTGCTCTAACTGCAGCAAATAAGATGAAACTGCAAACGAAAGAGAAGAATGGTGATAAACGCTCTGGTAAGCTACTAAAGTTAGTATCCAAACCAGAACAATTTATTACTTCTATTTTAATAGGGAACAACATTTCAAACATTATCTTGCCTACATTAGTAACGATGGTAGCCATGGATTATGGAATTAATGTTGGACTAGCCTCAGCTGTATTAACCATCACCATTATTATCTTTTCAGAGGTTATCCCCAAATCAGTAGCAGCGACTTTTCCTGATCGAATTGCATACATCGTTTACCCGGTAATTCGAGCCGTTGTGTTTGTTTTTAAGCCGTTAACCATGCTGTTAAACTGGTTAACAGGCTTTATCATCCGGTTTCTATCCAAGGGAGAAAAGGCCAATACATCTGTTTCAAAGGACGAAATACGAGCAATGGTAGATGTAGCACGCACGGAAGGGATTTTTAGGCAGGACGAATCGCATCGAATTAAAGGGGTGCTTGAATTTACGAATTTAAATGTAAAGGATGCACTTAAAACCCCTCGTGTAGATATTTTGGCGCTTCCGTATGATTCTGACTTTGAAGAGGTGCGAAATATTGCCATTCAGAGTCCGTATACACGATATCCAATCTATGATGAAGAAATTGACAACATTGTAGGTGTTTTTCATTCGAAGTATTTGCTATCTTGGTCGATGGATCCCGATAAAACGCTGGAGTCATATAGTGACATGGATCCGTTAATTGTCTTTGAGTTTCACTCGGTTGATTGGGTGTTCCGCAAGATGATTCAAGAGAAAAAGCATATGGCGATTGTACTTGATGAATATGGTGGAACAGAAGGAATCATCACCCATGAAGATATTATTGAATTACTAATCGGTTTAGAGATTGAAGATGAGACGGATAGTGGAAATGGACCATTAGTTGAGGAAGTAACGGATTCAGAAATTATTTGTAATGGCAAGATACCTCTACATCGATTGAATACCATTTTTCATACGGAAATACCAGAGGAAGAAGACGTCCTTTCTGGCTACTTATTAAAAGAATTTCATTATTTTCCAGAAGAAGGAGAAACATTAGCGAAAGAAACGCTAACATTCCGTATACTTGAAATTGAAGACCGTACGATAAAGCGGGTACAAATTAACAAGCATGAGCCGCATTTAGAGGAAGAATAGTAGTAAGGAGTGTTTCTCTTGTTGTTTAAAAGGAGCTGATTATAGAACAGCTCCTTTCCTCATAATCTTGCTGCTATTCCTATTTTTTATGCTATGATAATAGAAAGGAGTGAAGACGTGTGCAATATGATGAAAAGGTAAAGAATCGCATGAAGCGGATTGAGGGACAAGTTCGTGGGCTACAGAAAATGATGGAAGAACAAAAGGAATGCAGAGATGTTGTGGCACAAATGTCAGCCGCAAGAAACGCATTAGATCGCACGTTGGCTTTAATCGTGAGTCAAAATTTAGAAAGATGTATTCGTGAAGAACAGAAAAATGGAGAGAGTACGGAGGAATTAATTCAAGAAGCGGTTAATCTTCTTGTCAAAAGCCGTTAATCAAAAACGCTGACTAAGTATGCCATGGTGGCATGAAACGTCAGCATTTTGCTTTTAGGAGGTTTTTTTATTGAAAATATAAGCATATGCTTATATGATTATATTAGGTGGTGATAAGGTCATGGAAATGGAGAAAGCCTCATTAATTTGTAAATTGTTCGGTGATAAAACAAGGTTAACCATCATGAAAATTCTTGATAGTCAAGATTGCTGTGTCTGTGAATTAGTAGAAATATTTCAAGTTAGCCAGCCCTCGATCAGCCAGCATTTACGGAAGTTAAGGGATATTGGTTTGGTGAAAGAAGAACGGAGGGGTCAGTGGATATTTTACGCGATGAATAAACAACATGAAGCATATGCGTTTGTGCAAACTATTCTGGTAAACCTCCCTGATCAGGACGATAAATTAAAGGAATTAGAAGAAAAAGGAATACGGATTACTTGTTGTTAGAGGAGGGGGAAGGTTTTGACATCAACGGTTTTTATAGCATCAGCGATATTTATTATTACTTTGACTTTTGTTATCTGGCAGCCGAAAGGTCTATCCATTGGATGGTCA
This sequence comes from Virgibacillus sp. CM-4, assembly GCF_000445495.1. Classification (NCBI taxonomy): domain Bacteria; kingdom Bacillati; phylum Bacillota; class Bacilli; order Caryophanales; family Bacillaceae; genus Virgibacillus; species Virgibacillus sp. CM-4. The sequence continues at coordinate 1,287,734 of NZ_AUQA01000002.1, read as the reverse complement.
GCTTGCGGGGGAGCAATTCTTGCCTTAATAGCAGGAGTTGTTGGATTTACGGATGTTATCGAAGTAACCCAAATCGTTTGGAATGCGACGTTAGCATTTATAGCAATTATACTTATATCGCTTATTTTAGATGAGATTGGTTTCTTTGAATGGGCATCCTTACATATGGCCAAATTAGCAAAGGGCAACGGCATTAAAATGTTTATTTATATTAGTATATTAGGTGCAATTGTTGCTGCATTTTTTGCAAATGATGGAGCTGCACTGATACTCACCCCGATTGTGCTTGCAATGGTACGTAATTTGAATTTTTCAGAAAAAATGGTTTTTCCATTTATAATGGCAAGTGGATTTATTGCTGATACGACTTCACTTCCATTAGTAGTTAGTAATTTAGTAAATATTGTTTCAGCAGACTTCTTCAATATTGGTTTTGTGGAGTATGCTTCTAGAATGGTCATTCCGAATTTATTTTCGCTAGTTGCAACGATCGGCGTTTTACTACTTTATTTTCGTAAACGTATTCCACGCAGTTATGCCACAGAACAGTTGCAAGCGCCAAGGGAGGCAATTCGCGATTTGCCAATGTTTCGCTTATCGTGGTTTATATTAGCGATATTAGTCATTGGTTATTTTGTAAGTGAATTTGCTGAGATCCCGGTATCCATTGTAGCAGGGGTTACTGCTATCTTTTTCTTAGTTATGGCCAGCAGAAGCAGTACTGTGAATACGAGAAAGGTTGTTAAAGGTGCCCCTTGGAATATCGTTTTCTTCTCGATTGGAATGTATGTTGTCGTATATGGTTTACGAAATGCGGGGCTTACCGATGTATTGGCGAATGTTATTCAGGCCAGTGCTGAACAAGGCTTGTTTATTGCCACGGTTGCGATGGGATTTATCGCAGCAATTTTATCTTCGGTCATGAACAATATGCCGACGGTAATGATTGATGCTCTTGCAATCGCAGAGACAAATACTACAGGAACGATTCGAGAGGCACTTATCTATGCTAATGTCATCGGTTCCGATCTTGGGCCAAAAATCACACCCATTGGATCTCTTGCTACGCTGCTTTGGCTCCATGTATTGTCTCAAAAAGGGGTTAAAATCTCTTGGGGTACCTATTTCAAAACAGGGATCATTTTAACCTTACCAATTCTATTAATTACATTAATTGGTTTATATGTAACACTTGTATTGTTTTAATATAAACATGAGATGAAAAGGAGATTAAAAATGAACAAAAAGACCATCTATTTCTTGTGTACAGGTAATTCTTGCAGAAGCCAAATGGCAGAAGGTTGGGCGAAATTCTATTTAAGCGATGATTGGGAAGTAAAGAGTGCTGGAATCGAGGCACATGGATTAAATCCAAATGCTGTAAAAGCGATGCAGGAAGTTGATATCGATATCTCAGAGCAAACATCGGATATTATTAACAGAGACATTCTTAACAACGCAACTTTAGCAGTAACATTGTGTGGGGATGCAAAAGATAAGTGCCCGATGACTCCTCCCCATGTAAAGCGTGAGCATTGGGGGTTTGATGATCCAGCTAAAGCAGAAGGAACGGAAGAGGAGAAATGGGCAGTATTTCAACGTGTACGCGATGAAATTGGTGAACGTATAAAACAATTCAATGCAACTGGAAAGTAATAACAGACTCTCCCTTCATTATTCAGGGAGAGTCTGTTATATTGGTAGATAAACATGAAAGCTATTTTCACCTTCGGACGTATCTAAATAAATGTAACCGTTATGCTGCTCGACGATTTCCTTCGTAATGGCTAGTCCTAAACCAGCACCTCCAGTTTCTCGACTTCGTGACCTTTCAATTCGGTACAAACGTTCAAAAATTTGTTCCTTTTCTCCTTCTGGAATCGTTTCGCTCGGTCCAGAAACAGTTAGGTTATAGTAATTGTCTTGTTGTTTCCCACTTACTCGTATCGAACCAGGACTTCGGTAATAGCGAATGGCATTATCGAGAAGATTATTAATGACTTGCTGCAGTCCTTCTGGATAGATGAGACAATGTACATCTTCTACGTTAAGCAGTAATTGAATATCGGCTTGTTTTAATGACCATGTAAACATAGATGTGCTTTGTTCAATAACTTGTTTTATTGAAATGAGTTGTTTGTTTGGGTGCATAGTAGAAGTTGTATGATCCCATTGCTTTAATTGTTCAAACTGTTCCAGCATAGAAGTAAGCCGTTTTGATTCCTGATAGAGCGCTTCGAATAATTCGTTATCTCCTGTGATGTCTTCTGATTTTAATGCAAATAAATAACCATTGAGATTGGATAAAGGGGTTCGAAATTCATGGGAAATATCAGAAACAAGCTTTTTACGATCCTGCTCCTTTTTATTTAACTGCTGGATTAATTGGTTGTATTGTTCTACAAGGAGACCGATCTCATCTTTTTTTGATACTGCAATAGGTTGCGGATAGTTTCCTTTCTTTAGCAGCCTCGTTGCATTTATAAGCTCATGTATTGGTTTTAGTAAACGTTTCGTTAAATAGAAATAAAGGATCGTTCCAGCAATTACTGCGATAAGTATAAACATCCACACATAATGAAATAAGGATTGATTAAATTGTTGTTGGCGCTCTTCTCCGAGGTTACCAACGCCCGCTGCAAGAAAGCAGGCAGTATGATATAATGCCCAGCCGCTAATAAGTGAGGCGATACCAATAACAATAAAGTGCAAAAAGGTCAATCGCCATAAAAAGCTATCAGGAAGAAGCATCTTTAACGTTTTACGTAGCTGTGACAAATTTATACCCCATTCCACGTATTGTTTGTACACGTTTAGGCTGTGAAGGAACGATTTCTATTTTTTCTCGGAGCTTCTTAATATGAGCATCTATGGTTCTATCCATGACATGATGTGTAGTATTCGGGTAAATCTTTTCTACTAGTTGTTCCCTAGAAAGGATGATATTTGGGTTTTGCATGAAATAATAAAGCAGATTAAATTCGTATTTGGTTAATTTAATTGGCTGATTATGCAGAAGCACTTCACCTTTACGAGGTTTAATGCAAAGGCCATCCCAGACTATTTTTTGACAAAATTGACCGGTGCGGCGTAATACTGCTTCTACATGGGCAATAAGTTCGTTAGGATCAAAAGGTTTGGTCATATAATCGTCTGCCCCTATCCTTAAGCCAGATATTTTTTCTTCTGTGCGGCTTTTAGCTGAAAGCATAATAATGGAAACCTCGCCATGTGCTTGGGTGCGCACCCATTGACAGAAGTCTTCTCCACTTGATTTAGGCAACATTAAATCGAGAATGATTAAGCAGGGAAGCTGTTCTAAAAATAATAACCGTGCTTCCTCTCCATCCGTAGCTTCTATTACCTCGTAATAATTCTTTTCCAAATAAATTCGTATCAGGTTTCGAATCATCTTGTCATCTTCTACGACCATAATTGTTTGTTTCATGATTTCACCTCAAAAATAGTTTACATCATTCAGGCGAATTAATGAGAAGCAATTTCCTATTTCATTTTCTCGTATTCCTGAACCATTAAATCATAATTCATTGCGCCGAGTGCTTTGTACTGAATTCTTCCATCTGCATCAATCATATAGGATGACGGTATTGGTTGAATTTGATATTTATTTGCTACTTCTGTTTGTTCATCCATTAGAATTGGAAAGGTGAGTTGAAAGTCTTTCACAAAGTTCTCTACCTCTTGTTGACTTCCTTCTGTTTCCGTTAGGTTGACTGCCAAAATAACGATATCTTTGTTATCATAAAACTTTTGCATATCCGGCATTTCAGCTCGGCAAGGGGGACACCACGTAGCCCAAAAATTAATCATTACTGGTTTTCCCCTTAGTTCAGACAGTTGAATGGATTCTCCATTTACCGTTGATAACGTAAAATCAGGGGCAGTATTCCCAATCTCAAGTCCAACTTCATTTGATTGCGCTGCTTTTTCTTCACTTTCCTTCAACGTCGAGGTGATTTTATTTTCAGATGCTTGCTGATCTTGTTCTGGTGCTGTATTAGATGAAGTAAGAAAGTCATAGGCCGCCCAACTAAACATAGCTAAAATAACTCCAATAAGTATTATCTTTTTCATTTTTACAACCTCCTTCGGATTCATTTTGCCGAATTAGCTAACCTAGTTTCGTAAGCCAAGTATCCTCAACTAATTTTAATAAAAACGCTGATATTTGAGGCATAAGCCCTGTAAATAGCAACAGACCCATCAGAATCATAATTACTCCGCCAACTTTCATAATCATCCCACTGTAACGAACAATCCATCGTGTTGATCCAAGAAAAAACGTAAGAATAAGAAACGGCAATGAAAAACCGACAATATAAAATAACGTATACCATGCCCCTTGGGTAGGGTTTGCAGCAGCAACAACTAAAATAGATGCAAAGATTGGCCCAATACATGGTGTCCATCCTGCAGCAAACCCCATTCCTACAAAGATAGTTCCTACATAGCCAACTGGTTTCTTAGTGAAGCGAAAACGTTTTTCTTTCATAAAGGAAGTAACTTTTAACCAACCACTGACGAATAACCCCATAAGGATAATGAAAATTCCAGCTATCCGTTGAATAAATTGTCCGGATTCTCCTGCTAACATTCCTTGTATCCATTGTCCAACATAAGATACGCCAATTCCTAAACTAATAAACACGAGGGATACACCGAATAGAAAGAACACAGCATGAAAAAGGAGCTTCCGTCGGATTTTGAAGGTGGCATGATGCTCCAGTTCCTTTACACTCATTCCAGTTATATAGGATAAGTACGCTGGAAATATAGGCAAGGTACAAGGGGAGAGGAATGATAACATTCCTGCCCCTAATGCTAACCAAATTGTAAGGTCTGCGGTTTCGATCATAAGAACACCAGCTTTCGATTGAATAAGTATAGAACAGAGATTATTAGAGCAACCATTACTAGGAATAGTGGTTCGACCATATACCCAAAAATGGTTGTGAAAGGTAACAACCAACTTATCAGAAGTTTACCAAATACCCAGCAATAGCTTATTAGCAATAGCATCGTTTTTTGATTGATTAGACGCTTTAGCAACAAAAATAGACTTAAGAGCATAAACATTAAAATGAAATTTCCCCAGGCAAATGAGTTATCCATCCAAATTATCTCAATAAAATGATAAGTGAAACCTGCAAATACGAGTACCGGTATAAAGTGATAGAAGAGTCTCGCTAGTTTTAAACCATTTCGTTTCGCTTTGTAGACAAGCTGTATACTTGTTAATATAAGAGCAAGATAGAATGCATTCGCATCACTTGGATAAGCAAGCACAGCGATAGGGTCTGAAATGAAAATAGACAGATGCAGGATAATCTTCGCTAACCAAATAAATAAAATCATATTAATAATGGAGGTAATCATTTGGTCAGTGATTTGCTTTTTATCTGAACGATCCAGCTCATTCATCAGCTGAAAGGCAATAAAGCCAATTGTTAAACTAACAACATTTATGGAAATAGTAATTAAAATCGTAGTTGATGGCATATTTCTCCTCCGTAAGCTCGGTATAGTTACATCATACATATCGAATGTGAAAGTTTGATGAAAATGGAGTATTTATATAAAAGAAATAGAATTGCTAGGAAGAAGTTGACGGAATGGAGAATGTGCTACCATATGAATGACAAGCCTATGTATTAGGAGGAAGATATGAGTCTGATTGCACAACACCCCTATATAAAAATAGAAAGAAAAGTAACGAGTATTGAACAATATGATATTGAGCATCAACGGGTAATTTATTTATACACCGATAAAGTAGTTACCCAGAATCGAGTATTCCCGATGGACGATGTAATGGATTTCTCATTTCGAAAAATCGCGGACAAGGGTGGTATTCTTTATTTACATACGCTTAAAGGGGTTTATACGTACACGGTGAAGTCTTCACCAGAAGCTTTTATCTCAGCATACAGGGCCTATTTTAAGTAGTTGTTTGATAATGAAGAATGTAATTCTGATTACAGGGAGAGAAGCAAGGCCGTGGAAATAAAACATTTACAGTACTTTTTGGAGGTAACTAGGTTAGGCAGCTTTACACAAGCAGCAAACCATTTATATATTACGCAACCAGCCATTAGCCGAATTATTAAATCACTAGAGGAGGAAGTTGGCTTTCCCTTATTTATTCGTTCCCGAAAACAACTGATATTAACAGAAGCCGGACGTGTATTATTTGAGCATGCTAAACAATTTGATCAGCAGTACAAAGCGATGCATTATGAATTAGAGCAAATGCAGCAATTAAATAAAGGACATATCCGAATCGGACTACCCTCTATTACAAATTCTTTCTTTTTTTCACATTTAATTGCTGCATTTCACGAGGAGTACCCAGAAATTACGTTTCAATTAGAAGAGGACGGTTCAAAAAGGATTGAAGAACAGGTACTAGAAGACAGTCTTGACTTTGGGGTTGTTGTTTTCCCTACAATTCATGATGAATTTCATTATTATTCCTTCCTGAAAGAGGGGTTAAAAGTGATCGTTCCATCTACACATGAGCTTGCAGATAAGCAGCAAATCCGAGTAAATGATTTGAAGCATGAATCATTTATCATGTTCAATAAAGATTTTTCACTACGTGATAGTATCGTTACAGCATGTAAAAATGCTGGTTTCGAACCTCGTATTATTTCAGAAACCTCTCAATTAGATTTTATAGAAGAAATGGTAGCTTCCAACGTTGGGATTACCTTATTACCTGAAAGTACAAGTACTGAACTAACCAATGATGTAAAAGCAATTACAGTTGAAAACCCAACCGTTGTATGGGATCTGGCTCTGATATGGAAGCGTAATCGTCAGCTGCCAGAAGTGATGAAAGAATTTATTCGTTTTGCCAAAGAAAAACTAATGCATAAGGAATGATCGATGGACTTCATATTTGACGAGGGGCTCAGGCTGTCGGGAAAGGAACTCGACAGTCTTTTCTAATGGGCTCTAACGGCATAGAATACACTACGCTTTCCACGGGGAACCCGTGAGCCCTTCCAACTCCACTAACGTTCCGTTCTGCGCTTGCATTTTCCGCTGGTGTCTTCGTGTATTACGATTAGGATGGTGGTTTGAATACTATATTGGAGATTTGATTTAGGCGGTAATATCAAATTTCAAACTCAACAAGATAAACAAATTGAAACTGAACTTACTGACAGCGGACTGTCGGAACCTGAAAACGATTGCCCTCGCCCTATCCAGGGGGGGCAATCGTTTTTTCGTTAAAGTGCTAATCTGCGGGTAGTCTTCTCCCGATTCGAGTAGAGGAGTTTAGGGAGATGGCCATGGATTAATTCGTAAATAAAGCTTATAAATCTATTTAGACCAATTGCTTTCACAGAATGAATGGGTCTGACAAACAGTGAAGCCTTTCCATAACAATTTGTTATGATGCGCATTTGTTATTGGCATTGTACGCTGCGCCACAGAGGGGATTATAATGGAATAGCAGTAAGGTACGAAGCCTACTGATGACATCAATAGATAAGGTGATTGTTATGCAAGCAAAAAAGAGTAAAGAAACTCGTATCATACAGAATGATCAAGTATTGATTAACGATTTGAATAACTACCATACCCTATTTGGTGGCGTGCTTATGAAAAAGCTAGATGCCTGTGCCACACTTTCTGCTAGAAGACATGCTCGGGTGAAGGAATGTGTAACAGCATCCACCGACACAGTTAATTTTATATCGCCAATTCGTCAAAGCGATTCCGTATGTATTGAATCCTTTGTGTCCTATACAGGAAAGAACTCCATGGAAATCTTCTGCAAGGTCATAGCGGAAGATATGATATCAGCAGAGCGCCGAATTGCAGCTACAGCCTTTTTAACGTTCGTTGCTTTGGATGAAGATAAGAAACCGATTGAAGTTCCAACCGTTATTCCTGAATCAGAAGAGGAGCAATTCCTATATGATACTGGAGAAGAACGGGCGAAGATTCGTAAATTAAAAAGACAGCAAAATAAAGATTTAGTATCGAAACTTTCTATTAAAAAACCTTGGGATGAATAGGCGAAAGGAGTGAAAAGGATGCTTATTACAACAAGTTACCATGAACTAGAAGAAGCAAAGCAAGCAATTGACGAATTTAAAGAGAATAAACCTGGATTATACCAGCGTTTTAAACAAATCATTGATTTAACCAGACAGCTGCAATTTAATTATCAATACATGGGCTGTTTAATTATGAATGAAGAACCGAGCAGCTTCCGTCCGCAAGTACAGAATGCGTTTATCTTATCCGTTTATCAAAAAGAAGTAGATCAACTAAAATCAGAGCAAGATATACAAGACTTGCAAGCATTATTAGGAGCTTATAAACATATTGGTTATGGTAATGTAAGCAGTCTCTTACTGGGAAAGCAAGCCTATTCGTTAGTAGGGCCAGCTGTCATCTGAATTACAAACAGCCGAGCACATCACTGCTCGGCTGTCTTAACAAATACTTGATAGAGTTTTCCTTGTACTTGTAGCATGCTACACATCCGGTTTGATGCATACTTATGACATTCCCTCGTGTATCATAAGTTGATTTTTCCTTCAACAGTACTCTCTTTTTAGAGAGCTGTCATTTTTGTTATGGCTGATGATTCCTGCTACTTCCCCATAAGCCGGTATACATATAAATTCCAACAATAATTACACAAATGAGTAAGAGTACAGCAGGAATTACCCATGTGAACCCAAGTGAAAATAGAATTGGTGTAAACGTAACGATGATGATATCTACTGGGGCCACCCCAATATAGGCTAATGCATAGTCTTCTGGGGTTTTGCTTTTTAATTCAGGGTCTACGATACGTAATAAGGCTAGTCCCATCGCTACTGTCCCTGTACTCCACCCCCAGCCAAATAATGATTTTTCTAACCAAAATTGCTGGAAAATATTCGGACCAATAAATCGGAATAGAAAATAAGCCCATAGCACTCCAAATGCGAATAATAAGAGCAGTGGCACAGCATAGTCCATTACCACGGTTATATTAATCGAAGCAATCCCTATCGCTACAAGAAAATCTGTGGCGGTACCACCAATGCGCTCCATGACTCGTTGATCCACATACGCATCGGCATTTAGTTTTCTACTGATTGTTTGAAAGATAAGTCCTAAAACAAAGGCAACACTAAATAACGGAATGGATACAGAAGGAATCAAGTCTGTTAATACATTAGTTAACCAATAGGATACACCAATTACGAAAGCGATAATTGCTAAATGCAAAACAAAAGGGTCAATGGAACTGGAAGACACCGTCTCTTGCCCCATATTAAACCGTTTATGTTTTGGCATTAATCCAGATCGAAGTTCATCTGGTAAATCTTTAAAACTAGTAATAAACTTTGTATGTCCCTTTTCTGTACTTTGCTTAATTAAGAATAATCCGCCTAGTACAGCAACTAATATACCGATCGTAGCAGAGGTCATCCCTAAGTCCATGGCCTCTTCCCAACCATAATGTGCAAAACCTTCCCCGATGGCTGCAGCAGTTCCATGACCACCTAAAAATCCAGCACCTAAGATTAGTCCGAATCCACTTGGTAAATCTGAGAACAGAGGTACTAATACCACGAGTCCGAATAACGCACCAGCCCCCCACATCGACAGGGTGAGGATCAAGGAATAAGAAAACATGTTTCGAACACGATGAAACACTTCTCCTAGATTGACTTTTGCTGCCCCAATTGGAATAGCGGCAAAGATAATTGCAATTAATAGTCCAGGATAGGTGCTGAACTGATTAGAAAAAGGCAGCAAATTGAACCCACTTGGACCAAACGCGAGTCCAAGAAAGCCAGCAATCATACTAGCAGGAAGAAATAGTGATTGTATCCATTTAACTTTCGCTCGTAAAATGGTTCCAATTAATAATAGTCCAGAAATAATACTTACATCGAGCATTAAAGCCCAAATGTCAAAATTAATCATTTGATAAATTACCCCCTACTATGAAAATGGATAAATGAAGGTTGAAACGTCATAAATGTGGACGTCACGCGTTGAATGTCTTAACGTGTGAGGGATGTTGTTGGACAGCCAGTTAATTATACCATAAGGAATCCTTCCGTACAGACTTTCCAGTAATTACATAATTTTACTATTTCATAGAATAAATAGAAAGATTCCTTTTGTATGGCCTAGAGGGGGAGTAATGAGATCTTAGTCATTCGTTTTACATTTCATATAAACACGGTAATTGACCCCGCTTAGCTTACGAAACGCTTGTTTTTTTCTGGTGAATTCTTTGAAGCCTAGCTTACGATATAAGTTCATCGCTTTTGTATTTGTATCAGCTACCTCTAGTATATATTCAGTGAATGTAGGGGAGGAAAGTAAATGCTCTAAAATAGCTGTACCAACCCCTTTTCCTTGAAAGGCGGGAGAAGTAGCCACGAATTCAATAGATACTTTACCCGATCCAGTTTCAATGGGAGGTTTTTTAAATTCACGGTTAAAAACATAATAGGCAAATGTACCTTTAACGAAGCCAAGGTGTTTTCTTAATTCCTGTTTATTTGGGTGAACAGATAGGATATGACCATCTGTACATGCTGTTATTCCAGCAATTTCTCCATCAATGATTGCAACATAAAAAACTTCTGTCACAAACATGTGTGCCAGTGCAGCGGTTAATGTTTCCCTCTTCTTTGAAAAGAAAGTGAGATGTTCTCCAAAACCATCGACAAAAATGGAACTAATATCGTGGCTTACATTCTTTTCTAATTCACTTGCTTTCTTGATTTCCATAACCATACATTTCCTCCTTTTTTGATTGACTTAATCAGTCAATATAAGAATAAATGGAATCAACGCCAGTGTCAATCCAAATTGCAGTGGAGAAAATCTGGAAAGAGATAGGTATTCCCTCTTTACCTTGTTGTGAACATCCGTAAGATAAGGTCCACTTTTGATCCTAAATCTGTTTGAATCCAAGTAATGTCTTCTACAATAATTCCAGATACAACAGTCAAGTAAAGATTTAACAATTCGTCTGGATCATGTGGAATGATATCGCCGTCGATTTGCGCTTGTTTTATTAACGGAAGCAGCTGTTCATAGTAATCCTTTCCTACTTTCTCAATCAATTGTTCGGTAGAATTGGAGATATTATCGTTACTTCTAGTGATATGTTGGATAACTCGGAAAATATCACTATTTCCCTCAGTGAAAGCCACCTTTGTAAAATATTTTATTTTTTCCAAGGGAGATAATGATAGCGTGTGGATTTCCCTGAATAGTTCATCTGTCCCTTCCATTGCCCATTCAAGGCTATGAAAAAGCACCTCATCTTTGGAGTGAAAATAGTGATAGAGCAGGCCATGACTAATTCCAGCTTCCTTAGCAATCATCCCTACTTTGGTTAGTCTTATGCCATTCTCAGCAAATACTTTCAATGCTGCTTTCATTATTTGATTTTTCCGTTCGATACGAATTTGGGTTAATTGGTCTTCGTTTAATGGAGCCATACATCGATTCTCCTTAAGTTATATTCCTTATTCTCTCACTACATAGTATCATATCAAAGGCAAGCAAGCTGGAAAAAGGATTACAATAAATGAAAAAAGCGAACCGTATAAACAGTTCGCTTTTTCGTTCGTGTTAATCCTGTTTGCCGCGAATTTTAGCCACTTCATCCGCAACAAATTGTACATTCGTACCGACAATTACTTGAATGCTATGTGCTCCAACAATATTAATTCCTGGTACGCCTGTAGATTTAATTTTCGCCTCATCCACTTTATTCATATCATCTACTTCGACACGTAATCGAGTAACACAGTTATCGACAGAGGTAACGTTGCCGTCTCCACCTAATCCTTCGTAAATTTGTGCAGCCATTGCAGTGAATTTCTGATCGGATGATACTTCTTCACCTTCTTTATCTGTTTCATCCAAATCCTCGTCTGATTCACGACCAGGAGTTTTCATATCAAATTTTTTGATTAAGAAACGGAACAAGAAATAATAAATCACTGCGAATACGAGTCCTTGAACAACGAGCATATAGGGCTCATTGGCTAATGGAAGTCGTGAGCTTAAGAACAAGTCAATAAATCCGGCACTGAAACCAAATCCAGCAGTCCAATTAAAGAAAGCTGCAATTGCTAAAGATAAACCGGTTAACACGGCATGTACAAAATAAAGTGCTGGTGCTAAGAACATAAATGAAAATTCAAGTGGCTCTGTTACTCCTGTAAAGAAAGCTGCGAATCCTGCTGCAAGTAGTAAAGATGCTGCTTGTTTTTTTCTTTTTGTTTTAGCTGTATGGTACATGGCAAGAGCTGCTGCAGGCAGACCAAACATCATAATTGGGAAAAATCCAGCTTGGTACATGCCGGTGACGCCTTTTTCCCCTTCACCTGACCAGAAGTTCCCTATATCATTAATTCCTGCCACATCGAACCAGAACACCGAGTTTAAAGCATGGTGTAATCCAGTTGGAATTAAAAGACGGTTGAAGAATCCATATAGTCCGGCACCTGCTGCACCTAGTTGACTAATTGATTCAGCAAAGGATACTAACCCACTATATATAACTGGCCATACAAAGAATAAGACGCCAGATATAATCATCATAGAAAAGGCCGTCATGATAGGAACAAGTCGTTTGCCGCTAAAGAAAGCTAACGCATCTGGAAGCTTAACATGGCTGAAACGGTTGTACATCATGGAGGCAATAATCCCTGAAAGCATACCGATAAATGCATTTTCGATACTCCCAAACGCAGCATTTACATTTTCTGCTTCGATGCCTTGTAATAATGCAACGGTATCTGTTGAAAGTAATGTAGTGACAACAAGATAACCCACCAGCCCACTCAAAGCGGCTGACCCATCTTTGTCCTTTGACATCCCCAGAGCAACCCCAATTGCAAAGAGAATGGAAATATTATCAATTATCGATGATCCTGCATTGACAAAGAATGCAGCGACCGGGTTCCCCGACCCAAAACCAGTTGGAGACGGGTCAATCCAGTACCCAATCCCCATTAAAATAGCAGCAGCTGGTAACACAGCTACCGGCAGCATTAATGAGCGACCGAGTCTTTGTAAATAGTTCATCATACATATTCCCCCTTGATTGTTGTAGTCTCTTATAATAATTGTTCCCTATAAATAAGATAATTGGTATAAGGTCATTGATATTTTTTAAGTCGTTCAATATGAAGTGTAATATATCCTAACTCTTCAGAAGGAAGTTGGATACCGTGGGAAGTGGACAACATCTTAGCAACGCGTTCGGAACATTGATAACTGCGTTTGAATTTTCGTTTGATCATAAAAAGCATTTCCTCGTCCATCGAGTGAACTTCATAATGGTAGATACGATTTAATGCGAATCTGAGATGTGTCATTAAACGCTCGTAGGCTAGATCATCTGTGGCAATGGTGATGTCCAAGTCAATTTTTATCGTTTCCATCATATCTTTCACAATTGCTGTTTGCCTAACCGTCTCGTGTAAATCACCTCCTTGAATTTTCATGGTGTGGATATGCAGGGCAATGAAGGCGGCTTCATCAATAGGCATATCCACATTTAGCTTCTCCTTCATGTGATGAAGTGCCCAAACGCCAATGTCAAATTCTTGTCTATACATAATTTTTATTTCCTGCAATAATTTGTTTTTTAAATGAATACCTTTTTGTTCTCTTTCAATCGCAAAGGATAAGTGATCGGTTAGAGCTAGAAGAATATGTTCATTTAGTTTTGTATTTAGCTGTTTTTCAGCGAAATCAATAATCTCTTCAGAAATAATTAGGTGTTCTTCCGGGATACGCACAATTAATTCCTGAAGCTTTTCATTTTCCTTTACTACAAATAGCTTTTCAATCCTATCAGGATTAACAATATCTTTTTTCTTTTTTTCAAAGGCAACACCAGCACCGATAGCTATTTTTTCTTGGTCCCCATCCATAACGATAACGGCATTATTATTTAAGATTTTTGTGATTCTCACCGGAAGACACCTCCTATTTCCATGCTTCCATGTTACTTAGTTTAATGTGATAATCATCGTTTCGCCTTGTTTTGCTACGGTTTCTTCTGCATAAGTGAACTGTTTGTCTAAATCATTGCTATTGGTAATGATAATAGGAGTGATAATATCCGCTGCATGTTCTTTAATGTAAGGCAAGTCTGCTTCCATTAGTAATTGTCCTTTTGAAACAGTATCGCCGGTATTCACCTCAACACGGAACCCCTCACCCTTTAATCCAACGGTTTCTAGGCCGACATGAATGAGCAATTCCAATCCCTCATCTGTAACAAGGCCGATAGCATGTTTGGTTTCAGGGATTTGCACGACCTTTCCATCAAAAGGAGCTGCAATTTTACCGTCGCTTGGCAGGATAGCAATGCCCTCCCCCATCATTTTTTGACTGAAAACAGGATCTGGTACGTTTTCTAGAGAAACTATTTTACCATTTACCGGTGCATAGATATGTTGATCTTTTGATTTTTTGAATAAGTTTTTAAACAAGTTTATTTCTCCTTTCTTATGCGATCGCAATGATGGAATGGATATACACTTAGGTTTAGTTTATCCAATCATATAGATTCATGCACGACACGAAAAAAGGCATGGCAGTACAAAGAGGAGTAAATCCATCGTAGGTACCACCATGCCTGATCGTATCAGTAACATGTGATGCAATATTTACTTATTAAATTTATCCTAACATTCCTTTCTTTAAAAAGCAATGTATAAATGTGTGGAGCAGGCGTTATAACTTTTGCTTGGCTTGTTCAGGAATATCTTGCTGTTGTACTTCTTCCCAAGTTTCAATATATTTCCCTTTGGTAAAAATACGTAAATAAGCATCTTTTCTTAATTCTCCACTAGCATAGAAGGTGACTTCTTTTTTCCGGCCATCTTTATCGAACCCAGTTAACGTATAGTTATAACCTCCTGGACTGAGAGCGGTTCCTTCTTTATTGACTTGTACATATATTTCTTTCTTTGGTACGAGCGGGTTAAATCGATCCGTTACTTCGTTTGAAAATAGTTGCATAATTAGTAAACCGGCTCCAATAATGAGGCCGCATCCTAAAATTGTGATAAATAATTTTTTCATCCAACTGTATCCTTTCTACTAATGATAGATAAATCCTATCACGAGAAATTCATTCCTACGTTGGATTTGTCTTTCAACATGCTTACAGTATTGAAAGGAAAACGAAGCTCGCTAGCTTTTCAAGTTTTGTATCAGGTGTAGAATATTCACGGTCTGATTAAATAACAAACGATCTGCATTTTCCATGCAAGCTTCTACAGTGGAAGGACTGGTAATAATGGAGAAACACCCATCAAATTTCTCTCGTAGTGCAGCTAAATCACCAGACAAGGATCCTGACAATAATATTGCCGGTACTTTATTTTTATTCGCTACTTCCACGATATAGCCTGGGGCCTTCCCATAGAGTGTTTGCTCATCGCTTTGGCCTTCTCCGGTAATTACTAGATCTGCTTGTCTGATCGCATGATCGATGCCAGATGCTTTTCCGATTAAAGCAGCTCCAGATGTAAGTTCTGCACCAATAGCTAAAAGGGCAAAACCAAGTCCTCCCGCTGCTCCAGCTCCCTGAACGGTGGTGAAGTCTTGATTCAGCTCTGCTTCCAGTCTTTTTCCTAGCGTAGATAGGGCTTTGTCGTACATGATGATTTGTTCCTTTGTTGCGCCTTTTTGTGGCCCATAAATAGCGCTTGCCCCTCTATCTCCAACAAGAGGATTATCTACATCACAAGCTACTTGGATGTGGACTTTACGTAGACGTGGATCTATATCTGAAAAGCAAATATCTTTCACGGCAAGCATGTCTTTGCCGAATATCCCCAACTGACTACCAGCATGATTCCATGCTCGCATGCCTAACGCTTGTAATAATCCAAATCCCCCGTCATTGGTTGCGCTTCCACCAAGTCCAATAATAAAGGACGTACAACCTCTGTCTAACGCAGCCTTAATAACTTCACCAAGGCCGTAAGTAGTGGTTATGTCTGGATTTCTGCGTGATTTAGCTATCTGCGTTAACCCAGCTATGTTCGCAATTTCGATGACCGCTGTATTGTTTTTCAGTACAGCATAATACGTATGTATTGGCGTACCAAGTGGACCGGTGCATGTAATAGGTACTTTTTCTCCCTTTGTAGAAGCAAGCAGCACGTCTACCGTTCCTTCTCCGCCATCGGCCATCGGTTTTATTGAGATAGTTGCTTGTTCGTCAATGGATTGAATCGCTTGTTTCATAGTTGTTGCTGCTTCTAAGGAAGTAAGACTCCCTTTAAATGAATCTGGTGCTAGTACAATTTTCATGTGATTCCTCCTCTGTTGCAAGTGTTTACGAATAGTTAATTACCAAACCATTCGACTAGACTGCTTTACGACGGAGCTAATACTATGGGCAATTAGGAATTGTGCAGCATAATAGGTCGTCATAATTAGTACATGTGAGTAGGGAACTGGTGAAATAAACATATTCCAGGAAAGAATAGCGTCAGAAATAAGAAATAACAAACTCCCGATGATTGCAAACTTATTTCCTGTCATAATTGCCAGCCAGGCCATACTAGTAATCACTGAGATATAACTAATCACAGGTAGGACGAATATTTCATCACCTGAACTAGCAATTGCCTGAATTAATTCATTTCCCATTAGAAAACCAAGGATAGCTAGTGGAATAATCATCAGGAATCGATACCAAGAAAACTTCCATTGCAAGGAAAAAGCTGTTAAATAAAACAAGTGGCCAACCAAGAAGAAAGTAAGTCCGATGATGAACCATCGTAATGTACCATCTCCAATTATACAAAAAATGAGTCCAATAATAACTAACCAATGCGTGCTTGATCGCTGTCTAGGCATCTGATTCATTGCATAGATAATAATTAATAACATAGGTATTATCTTAAAAAACAATTTGAAATTACCTGGTTCGGAAGGAATGATAAAGATATATACGATACTCATGACAAGAATAAGTATCGGTATACGATTGACTTGCACGTAATCACCCCCTTTTTTGGAATAAGTGATGCTATCTACTTTAAAAATACCATATTAGTCCAGCAATTCCGAGAAAAATCAAGCCAATAAGTCCACTATATAAACCAATTTTAGTACGGAATTCACGGTGCTCCCTCGTTTCTGATTGGTAGTTAGCGCGTTGTTGCAGCCCACTCGTCCATATTCCTAAAAAAGTTGCGGAAATAAGTATTGCAATCACCCCGATACCAGTAATGATTTTAAGCATTGTTAAACTCCTTTCTTTCCTACCTACGTATTGATCATTCATTTTGCTTCCAAATTCAAAATTTAATTAGAAAGGCTTTTTTAGATGGGGTAACGAGCTAGTGGGGAAAATAGAGCTACTAGATGTTGACAAGAAAAAAACTTGTAGAGAAAGGTTCACTACAAGTCAAAGTTGAACGAAATGGCAACTATTTTTGTTTATTATTTTCCCTCTTTAACTACAATCGCCTGGGTTACTTTTGTGTTTTTACAGTCTTCAAAGGCTGCTTCATCTACGAGCCCTAACTTAATAGCAGCGTCTAACTTTTCTGTATCTGGGCGTTTTTCGGTAATAACAAAATCACTTAATTGTAGTTCTTCCAATTTTTGTACCGTTTGTTCTGGCGTGTATTTGATGGCCGAACGAATCTGTCGTAGTACTTGATAATTGCCTCGCTGAATGTCACCTTTTCTATCTTTTCCAGTAGTGTTATCTAAGTAGTGGTGAAATTTCTTTTTTAACTGGTTTAATTCCTGCTCCATTTCTTTTTTTTGCTCGTGCAATACATAGTATCGTTTTATTTCTTCCTCTGTGATAGATAATGTTTCTTCCATGTCACTAACTCCCTATTTAGATTATTTAGTTTATATCTATGTCCGACAAGATTCATCTATGACATGGAATACGTTGTGAGTAACCTGGCCATTTAGTCATTGCTCTCTAATTCCATTAATATCCATGAACAAGTTTGCGATTTCTCTCTTGTAAACCGCTTACAAATAATTTATACTTGGACTAAATCGATTTAGTAAATCGGTTTAGTCCAAAGCAAATAAAGAGGAGAAAGACATGAAAAAGATTACAATTGCTGATGTGGCAACGTATGCCAACGTTTCAAAAAGTACGGTTTCTCAGTACTTAAATAAACGATACGATTATATGGGAGCAGATACAAAGAAGCGAATTGAAGCAGCTATTAAAGCTTTAGGGTATAGCCCGAATATAATTGCCCGGAGTTTAAAGCAAAAGTCGACAAAAACGATTGGTGTAATCGTTGCAAATATACTCCATGTGTTTTCCACACAGGTTATTCGGGCAATCGAGGATTATTGCAATGCTTCTAATTTTCATGTGATTGTTTGTAATGCTGACGATGATCCAATGAAAGAGAAGCGATATATTGAAATGCTTCGGGCCAAGCAAGTAGATGGCATAATTGCTTTTCCTACAGGGGAAAACATCGATTTATATCAAGGTCTATTAGAGGAAAACTATCCCTTTATCTTAATGGATAGGCTAGTTCCAGGAGTAGCTATGGATGCGGTATTACTTGATAATGAAAAAGCTGTTCATTTAGCCATAGAGCAATTTATTAAAGCAGGTTACAAGAAAATAGGGATGATTTCACCCCCAATGGAACAGCCTGTCACACCGAGAAGAGAGAGAATGGAGGCGTACAAAACGGCACTAAAAAAATACGGGATCGAATTTAGACCAGCCTATTTAGCAAGTGGAGAAATCACGGATATGCACATACGAATTAAGGAAATGCTTACATTAGCAGATCCTCCAGAGGCCATTCTTGCATTAAATGACCGTGTATTGTTTGAGTTATTACAATATACGAAAGATCACCAAGTTCAAATCTCTGCTGATCTCGCTATTATTGGTATCGATGATGTTTCGTTTGCTTCCTTTTATAGTCCAACGTTAACGACGATTGCTCAGCCAGCTTTCGACATGGGAAAAAAAGCTGCACAGTTATTATTTAATCAAATACAGGGAGATTCTCGATCAGAAACCAACGTATATCGCTTTGCACCACAGCTGATGGAAAGAGAATCTTGCTAACATAATAGAAAGGAAGTAGAGAAAAATGAGAAAGACGATTACTACGATTGCTTCTGAAGTCTCTGAGGTCTTGTATCGGATAGATGCAAATGAAGCCATCACATTGGCTGAAAAAATACAACAAGCAAACCGTATTTTTGTTGCAGGAACTGGGCGATCAGGCTTAATTAGTAAGGTGTTTGCAATGCGTATGATGCATATTGGGTTCCCAATATACGTTGTCGGGGAGACAATTACGCCAAGTATTGAAGCGGATGATTTATTAGTAATTCTTTCCGGTTCAGGTAGTACAGGTACATTGAAGTATTTTGCTGAAAAAGCAAAAGCTATAGACGCGAAGGTGGCATTAGTTACTACGAATAGAGAATCGATGATTGGGAAGATCAGTGATTCTATTATAGTGGTACCTGCTGCAACGAAAAAACGATTGTCATCAGAACCAGCTACAATACAGCCACTAGGAAGTCAGTTTGATCAATCGGCACACTTGGTATTAGATGCAGTAATAGCTTATCTTCTAGAGAGATTACCGGAAGCCAATAATCATACAGCATTAAATCAAAAACACGCAAACTTGGAATAGATAAAGGAGGACATGTCAATGGAATCAATTCATGTAATAAAGGAATCGAAAGTGGTAGCTGTTATTCGTAAAGCAAATGAAGAAAATATTGTATCTATATTGAAGGCTTTATCAGCTGGAGGAGTAAAGGCAGTAGAAATTACTGCGGAAACACCTCGGGCGGCTCAAGTTATTGCAAAAGCGCATGAAAGTATGGGAGATGAAGTATGCATTGGAGCCGGTACTGTATTGGACCCGGAAACAGCTAGAACGGTTCTACTAGCAGGAGCTGCGTTCATTGTATCGCCAGCTCTAAATGTTGAAACCTTAAAACTAGCGAATCGATATGGGGTGTTGGCAATTCCAGGTGTGTTATCCCCTACAGAGATCCTCACCGCCTATGAACACGGTGCTAAGATGGTTAAAATATTCCCAGCTACTACTGTTGGACCTTCCTATGTAAAGAATATACTTGGGCCTCTCCCGCATGTAGAAGCAATGGTTACTGGTGGGATTACCCTGGATAATATGAATGATTACTTGGAAAAAGGATGTAAAGCGGTAGGTATTGGAAGTAATCTGGTCAATGCTCCTCAATTAAAGACGGTTGAAGATTATCAAAGATTAACCGAAACCGCTAAAAAATATCGCAAACAAGCGGATAAATAATAAGTAAGCGAAGGGGAGGGATGTAAGATGATTAATCGGAGATATGCTTTTATCTTCTTTATTTTGGTAACGGTTTCTTTGCTTTCCGCTTGTTCAGAAGAAGCTGATCCAGATGGTGACGGCAAGATAAAAATAATTGCTGCACATAACCAAACTTCTCCTGATAACCCATACCAAACAGGGATGTTGAAATTTAAAGAAGTTGCAGAGGAGAAATCAGGTGGATCGATAGAAGTAGAGGTTCATGCTGGAACGATAGGAACGGAGGAATCAGAATTAGTAGAGAAACTACAACTGGGGGCTGCGGATGTAGTCCTTGTTTCTCCAGGATTTATGACTCAAACAGGGATACGAGAGGTTGACTTATTTTCAGCACCGTACTTATTTAATAGTTATGAACATTGGTTACGTGTCGTTGATGGTGAAGTTGGCCAGCAAATGGCGAAGATCATTAATGAAAAGTCAAACAACGCCTTTAAACTATTAGGCTATTGGACGGCAGGAGTAAGGCATTTCTACGGAAAAAAACCATTAGAATCAATGGATGATTTGAAAGGGGTTTCTTTACGGACGCAGACATCCGGAGTGATCGGTGACTTCTGGGAAGCTACGGGTGCCATTCCATCATCCATCTCGTGGGGAGAGCTGTATCAAGGATTACAGCAAGATGTTGTTGACGCTTCCGAAAACGCTTACCCATTCTTTGTCCAACAATCCCATCATACGACACCGAACGGGAAGTATATTACGGAAACAGCACATGATTTTACGACACGATTTCTATTAATTAATGGAGAGAAATTCGATAATTATTCACAAGAACATCAAACTATTATTCTAGAAGCTGCTAAAGCATCTGTAGAGGCAGAAAGAGCTGCAACGAATAAGCAGGATATTGATTATAAAGAAAAAGCAATCGATGAAGGTGCAGTTGTAAATGAAATTGATCGTCAGCCGTTTATTGAATTAGCTAAACCAATTCAGAATAATTTCGCTGAAGAAATTGATGCAGAACAAATGTTACAGGCAATTAGGCAACTTGCAGAGGAATAGGGGGGATATTATGAAACAGTTGATACGAATGCTTGAAAAAACGCAAATCACGATTGGATTAGCATTTCTAACGGTTTTCTTCCTAGTTATTATGCTGCAAATAATTACGAGATATATAGGAATTTCGGTTATTTGGACGGAAGAAGTAGCAAATTACTCATTTATTTGGGCAATTTTTATGGGAGCAGCGGTAATGGTTAATCGAAGGGAACATTTTAATTTTGACTTGTTACAACGAAAGCTTAAAGGGAAAAGTAGAATCACCTTGAGTATTTTTAATGACCTTGTGTTAATTGCTTTTAATCTCGCTATATTTAGCCTTGGCATTCAAGTAGTCATTGAATTTTGGAATTATACATGGGCTACAATTCCAGAAATGAAAATGGGTTATGTATGGTTGTCCATTCCTATTATGGCAGGTACGATGGTTATTTACTCCATATCCCATTTGATTAACCATATAGAGACGTGGAAAACGAAGGGGGTTATGGAATAATGGGCTTTCTATTAATTGGGTTATTTCTTGTATTAATGCTTTTAGGAATGCCGATTGCCTTCGTTATTGGAATAGTAGCCTTGTTGGGAATCTTTGGAATGCCCTATACTCCAGAAGCGGCCGTTCCGATGAAAATGGTAAATGGACTGGACTCATTTGTTCTATTAGCTGTACCGTTATTTATTTTAGCAGCCAACCTGATGAATTCAGGCAAGATCTCAGAAAAGTTAATTGATCTTGCCTTAGCGATTGTGGGCCCGATTAGAGGTGGTTTGGCACACGCAAATATTCTAGTTTCCATGATGTTTGCCGGGGTCTCTGGAGCTTCCCAAGCAGATGCTGCCGGTGTGGGAAAAATTCTTATACCAAGTATGAAAAAACAGGGGTATGACACGGAGACAGCAGTTGGAGTAACTGCTGCATCCTCTACGGTGGGGGTAATTATTCCACCAAGTATCCCTATGATTATTTTTGCAGGTTTAACCAATGTTTCGATTGGCGCTTTATTCCTTGGAGGAATTATACCCGGTATTCTTATTGGGTTGGGGATGATGCTATTTGTTTATGTTATTGCAATTAAACGTAACTTTCCAAAGGCTGCACGTCCGGAGTTAACAAAAGTAGGAAAACGATTCATTGAATCTGTACCAGCTTTGTTAACACCAATTATTATTATTGGCGGCATTGTTTTTGGCTTTTTCACTGCTACGGAGGCTGCAGCTGTTGCATCTTTGTATACTTTTTTGATTAGTATGTTTGTATATAAAACATTAAAATTAAAAGACTTACCAAAAATATTAATGGATACACTAGCATTAAGCTCTTTATCCTTATTTGCCTTAGCGGCAGCAAGTGCCTTAGGTGAGTTAATGAGCTATTATCAACTTGGGACCATCGCCCAAGAGTTCTTTAGCGATCATATAGGTTCTGAATGGCTATTTATCTTCATTCTAATTGTTTTCTTCTTATTTGTAGGAACGTTTATGGATGCCATTCCAGCTATGATCTTATTTGTTCCCATTATTTTACCGACTGCTTTGGAATTTGGAATCGATCCTATTCATTTAGGCTTAATTGTTGTTATTACATTAGCTATCGGTTTAGCTACACCACCATATGGACTGGTATTGTTATTATCAGCGAAAATCGGGGAATTATCTGTAGAGCGATCGTTTATCGCTGTCATTCCTTACTTGTTCATTATTGTGGTTGTTTTATTGATTATTGCTTTCTTGCCCGAGGTCACTTTTTTTATACCGAATCTATTTAGTTAAAGAGGTGTTTAGCTTTGGATTATTCAGTAATTAATAAACGAGCTGCAGGAGCAGCTGCTGTGGATTATATTGTATCTGGAATGACAGTTGGATTAGGATCTGGTTCTACGGTTGACTATATGCTAGATAAATTGGCTGAAAAAGTAAAAGAAGGATTGAAGGTACAGGGTGTGCCTACATCAAAAAAGACGGAAAAACTAGCAAAACATCTGGGGATACCGATTGTTGATTTCGCTACCATTACGAAGGTCGACCTGGCTATTGATGGAGCAGATGAAGTGGATCCATCGTTTCATTTAATCAAAGGTGGAGGCGGATCGCTTGTTCGTGAGAAAATTGTGGATGCCAATGCGCAACAATTGATCATTATTATAGATGAGACAAAGAAAGTGCCTCAATTAGGAACATATCCACTTCCAATTGAAATCGTACCATTCGGATGGCAGAAAACAGCTGAAGCAATTGCGGCATTTGGTGTTGAACCAAAGTTAAGGAAATTATCTGAACAAGATGTGTTTGTGTCAGATAATGGTAATTATATTTTAGATTGCCCATTCAAGCTTATCGAAGATCCACATTCGCTGCATCAACAATTAAAGCAATTGGTAGGAGTTATTGAAACAGGGTTGTTTACATCTATGGCTGATATAGTTATAGCTGGAGAAGAAGGTAAAGTAGAAAAGCTTACAAAAGAAAAGTAAGAGAAAGAATCTGGAGGAATAAACGTGAATGATGTGATTACATTAGGAGAAGCAATGATTGTTTTTAATCCAGGAATGACAGGACCACTGAAATTCGTCAATACCTTCGAAAAGAAAGTTGGCGGAGCAGAACTGAATTTGGCAGTTGGCTGTTCTCGGTTAGGATTGAAAACAGGATATATGACAAGATTAGGCAAAGATGAGTTTGGGAAGCATATACACAATTTCGCCCGTGGAGAAGGAATAGACGTATCTCAAATCGATGAAATTGAGGGATATCCAACCTCTTTGAATTTTAAAGAAATCATGGAGGGTGGTAGTGTTCGTACCTTTTATTATCGAGATAAATCCCCTACCCTTACGCTTACTGCGGAAGATTTAGATGAATCGTATATTAGAAATGCAAAAATACTTCATTTAACTGGGATTTATCCTGCAATTGATGATCGAAATATAGCTGTCATAGAGAAGGCGATAGCATTAGCTAAAAAACATGATGTAAAAATCTCCTTTGATCCGAATATTCGCCTTCGCATGTGGAGTAAGGACAAAGCAAAAACTGTAATTAGCAAACTATTGCCACATGTT
The DNA here is from genome assembly GCF_000445495.1 of Virgibacillus sp. CM-4. Lineage (NCBI taxonomy): Bacteria > Bacillati > Bacillota > Bacilli > Caryophanales > Bacillaceae > Virgibacillus > Virgibacillus sp. CM-4. Next base: position 1,263,268 of record NZ_AUQA01000002.1, on the reverse strand, counting down.
GATATATTGCTAACTGGTGATGAAGAAATGGAAATCGTGATGGGGGAAAGGGACCCAAAGAAAATTATAGAAAAAGCAATAGAACTCGGCATTTCTTACATTGCGGTCAAACAAGGGGATAAAGGTTCAGTAGGGTATTATCATGGTGAGACGATCGAAGCCTCACCTGTAAAAGCAGCAAAAGTGGTGGATACAGTAGGAGCTGGGGATGGTTTTAATGCTGGAGTGCTTTATGGGTTTTTGAATGGATGGACATTAGCTAAAACCATGCATTTTGCTAATACGGTTGGATCAATGGTTGTTGGAGTCATTGGAGACAATGAAGGATTGCCCTATTATGAAGAAGTTCAGCAACGGCTTGGAGAAGTAGAACGGATTGAACGATAAAAAGAGGTGTCAGAAGTGAAATTACAATTAGCTCTGGACAGGTTAACAAAAGAAGCGTGTTTGCATGTTATTTCCGAAACCAAAGAATTCGTAGACATTATAGAAATAGGTACAGGTGTTATAAAAGAGTATGGAATGGCATTTGTAAGAGAAATCCGAGAGAAATATCCGGACAAGACGATTCTTGCGGATATGAAGACATGCGATGCTGGAAAGCATGAGGCCAAGCAGGCGTTTGACGCTGGCGCAGATCTAACAACTGTCATGGCCTTTTCATCAGATGCTACCATTAAGGATACATTAGATGTAGCCAAACAAGTAGAGAAGCAAATAATGATTGATTTACTTGAGCTTTCCTCTCATCAACGCATGGAAGAATTGAAGCGGTTAGGAGTAGAGTTAGTTAGTCTCCATGTCGGAAAGGATCAACAAACAAAAGGGAATCATTTTAATACGGAATTGTTTTCTTTTGTAAATGGATATGGGTTTAAAGTTGCTGTAGCTGGTGGAATTAGGGAAGATACCTTGCCAGAGGTTGTGGGAGAGAATCCAGATATTATTATTGTTGGAAGTGCTATTTCCAAATCTCCTCATCCACAGCAAACAGCACAGCATATGAAAAAGATAATGCAAACGAGGGGATAAAAAGAGGAGGCAGGGCATTTGTGATGCTCTGCTTCTTCTTTTAAACGAGCTTATACAGATTTTTAGGTCTTCCTTTTTTTCCGTAATGGCAGATAATCTCTACTTCTCCCTTTCCCTCCAAATAGTTTAAATAACGGTGTACAGTCTGATATGCAATCGGTAATTCTTCTTGAATTTCATTTATGGTTCTTGCTGTTCCTTGTTGTAACAAAAAATTTTTAATTGACATTAATGTTCCTTGGTTAATTCCCTTTTCAACAAAGACACTCTCTTGATTAGCAGTTAGTCTACCAATTTTTAAATTAATTCGTATTCTAGACAATAGATCTGGAGCTCTAAAGGGCTTTAATGCAAAGTCGGTAGCACCTGCATGTAGAAACATATTAGCTACTTCCTGCCTTTCATCGACGGTAAGAATGATGATTGGCGTTTTATCATTAAATTTCCGAATTTCTTTTGTTGTTTTTAAGCCATCCCAATTAGGCATATGATAATCCAGTAAAATGAGATCAGGTTCCATCTTTTTACATACATCTACCCCCATTTTTCCTGTAGAAGCTTCTAATACAGCGTATCCTCCAAAGCTGCAAACTTCGTTTAATGTAAATCGTATATCCTCATTATCATCTACAATTAAAATCGTTGACTTCACCTTTCTTTTCACCCTCTTTAGGAACCGGAAGCACGATATTCATTTGCGTATAATTCCCTGGTTCACTTTTTACCGAGATTTTCCCCCCATGATTTTCGACTACACTTTTAACAAACGAAAGACCTATTCCAGATGAGTTCTTTGTGCTGAACCCTTCATGCCAAATATTTTTCATATGTATTGCTTCAATACCCGGGCCATTGTCTTGAATTCGAAATAAAATACCACTATTTATTCTTTTGACACGGACATGGATATATCCTGCCTCATGAGCAAATGAAGCTATCGCATTTTCAATAATATTGGAAATAGCCCGTGAAAACCGAATCTTATTCACAAAAACTGGAGGAGTGTGTTGGTCAATATCAATTCTTAGATGAATTTTTTCATGGTTATCTAAGCCTAGGTGACTTGTTACGTAGGCAAACAGTTCCTCTACTGAAATATGCTTTTTAATATTCTCATATAAAATTTCCGAAATCATATCTTTCATGTTATCTAAAGAAGCTCCAATCCGAACAAAATAGTTGCTGAAAGTCGAATGCATGTTCACTTGTGATTTCATCTCTAATAAAGACAGAAGTCCTTCTATTGTAACTAAGGGCGTCTTTAAGTCATGTACTAATGTTGTAATTTCTTCATAAACTTTTGACTCGATAAGGGCAATTCTTGTTTCCTTCAACTCCTCCTCCTGTTGCTGGTATTTTTTCAGTGTAAAGAACTGCTTGTTTAGTAAATGAATAAGAAACGTAAGGATAATAGCGATGACAAGAAATACCAAGAAATACAGAGTTGCTAATGTATTATACAATTTATTATTTGTAAAGTATAAGTCAGCCGTTTTAATGCTGATTGCTAAATCATTTGTTCCAAAACCAAATTTGGAAAGTGCTGGGACTAACTGAATCCATTGCGTAGCAAATAAAATCAAAATGATAATAATGGATGAAATAAGAAAGAAAAATTTTTGCTTGGGAATATATATTTGCAGAAATATAATAATCGCTAGACTAACGAAACAGTTTATATAGGAGAAATATTCACCAAAGATAATGTTGAAAAGAAAGAATGCAATGAAAACAATACCAATGAATAGAAAAGAAAAATGAGGCGAATCCAATTTACTATATAATGCGAAAGAAATTACCAATGCACCAAAATAAATAAGAAAAAAAATAAGTGTATACTTACCCACATAAGCAAAGGAAGTAATCATCAATTGCCCGCTATCCTGGTGTACAATACTATGCTGTATTCCATCAACAATAAATAATGTCCAATCTTTAACAAAGTATGGAAGAAAGAAACCATATATCATCAATAGAAGCCCAATTATTCCTGTGAGATAAGGGTGTTTTACTTTCATTATCTGTCATCAACCTTCTTATTTTAATATGTATATTGCATGTTACTAACGAAATGCTGAATTTAATGGGACAGAAATATCTTGCAATTGATGTACAAGAGTAGCTGGTATTTTATAAGATCGTAACGTAGCTAGAACATTTTCCTTGTTCTCCATTTGTTTTATACCAATATAGTAATTGGCATAGGGAACGGCAGCTTGAAACAATTTCATTGAATTTGGATCTTCGCGATGCTTACCTACCAGATTGACTAAAATAATAGGTACATCTTGAATCGCGGCCTCTTCTACTAGCTGTTTCGTTCGTTTCAGTTCATCAGACAAGCTACGAGGTGTGTGCAGCATACCATTGGCACTAAAACCAATAACGATAATTAAGCTTTGATAATCATAAAGGTCGGTTGCGAGAGCCCTGGGGCGATAATCCATTTCAAGATTTAAGTTATCAGCTATGTTACTGATAATCGTGCTTTCTGGTGCTTGTCCTGCCGATGTAATGAGAATTCTCTCTTCGCCGATTGGGGCTGGCAAATTTGGGTATGTATTTATGTGATTCGGGTTGGGGGCGCTTCGCGTGGATATCGTAATAATGGAGGCAAGTAATAAACATAGGAAGAACGGCATGTATTTATTCATTTTTGTCCACCTCTCCTACTTTTTGCTATTTTTTCGTCGCTGTTTAAATCAGTAAACCGGTTCAGTTAGATATGGAAAAGGTAAAGCATGTTTTGCCTTACCTTTTCCAAAACAATCTTCTATTCTTTTAGTCTCGGGTCTAGTGCATCTCGTAAGCCATCGCCAAATAGATTAAATCCAAGTACGACTAAGAAGATGGCTAACCCAGGAAATGCAACAACCCATGGAGCGTTTTGGATAGCAGCCCTGCCATCGGTTAACATCGCTCCCCATTCTGGCGTTGGCGGTTGAGCGCCGAGACCTAAGAAGCTTAATCCAGCTGCATCTAAAATAGCAGTGCCTATACTCAAGGTAGCTTGTACAATGATGGGTGCGGCGCAATTTGGTAGCACATGCTGGAATAATACTCTAGCGTGTTTTGCTCCAATTGCTTTGGATGCTTCGATGTATTCGGTTTCCTTAATTGATAACACAGCTGATCGGACAATCCGAGCAAATTGGGGGATCCCTACGATCCCAACGGCTATCATTGCATTGGTTAAGCTGGGGCCTAAAACGGCTACTAATGCGATAGCTAGTAGAATGCTAGGGAAGGCCATCATAATATCAATTATTCGCATGATGATCTGGTCAATCCAACGACCAAAATAACCAGCAACACTACCTAATACTACACCTATTATCATAGCAATTCCAACGGCTATCACGCCAATTTGTATAGATATACGAGTTCCATAAACAATTCTAGAGAAAATATCTCTGCCAAGTTCGTCCGTACCTAGCCAATGTTCGGCAGAGGGAGGCTGATAACGGTTAATGATATCTTGAGCAGTGTGACTATGCGTTGCTATTACCGGGGCAAAGATAGCCGTTAACACAAGAACCAAAATAATACATAAACCAATTAGCGAGGTTTTGCTTTTCACAATTCGTATTAGTGCATCTACCCAAAGCTTTCGAGCTTTCGTTTGCTGGAGATCATGGCTATCAGGTAGTGCGGGATTCGGTTCTGGTGTTGGGTTCGGTTGAAGTGACATGATGCACATCCTTTCATATAAATCTACTTCTTGAAGCTTACGCAATGTATTAGAAACAAGAAAAAAGATTTTGTTTTGCAAATGTGAATGAACCACAATTCATAGGCCAACTATCGTACGTCCTTAATAGAGAGCGCCCTTATTCTTAATCAAAACGGATACGTGGATCAAAATATTTATAAAGTATGTCCGTGATTAAATTAACCAATACAAAAATCGTTGCGACAATTAAGATCGTACTTTGAACGACTGGGTAATCACGACCAAGCACAGCTAAATAGACATAACGTCCAATTCCAGGCCATGAGAATATCGTCTCTGTTAATACTGCTCCACCTAGCAATAATCCAAATTGCAGCCCAATCACGGTTAGAACTGGTAGAAATGCGTTTTTTAAAGCATGTTGAAAAACAACAAATCTCGTTCTTAATCCTTTCGCATTTGCTGTCCGTATGTAATCTTGGCGCATAACCTCCAGCATGCTTGACCGGGTCATTCTTGCGATGATTGCCATGGGGATGGTACCTAGGGCAAGACCAGGCATTAATAGATGGGAGAAAGCATCTTTAAAGGCAGCCCAGTTACCAGTTAGCAAGCTATCTAATAAATAAAAATTCGTAATCGTGGTTAATTCCATACCAGAAGTGAGTCTCCCAGAAGGTGGCAGAATGTTAAATACAACAGAAAAAAGCCAAATCATCATTAAACCTAACCAGAAGATAGGTAGGGATACACCGAATAAGGCGCCAGTCATACTAATATTGTCAAACCAGGAATATTGTTTAACAGCAGCAATTACCCCAGCTAGAACACCGACGATAATTGCCAAAATCATAGCGAAAATGGTTAATTCTACGGTAGCGGGTAACTTATAGAGTAATTGCTCAGCGATGTTTTCTTTTGATTGAATAGATTCCCCCAAGTCGCCTTGTACAATATTTCCTAAGAACCGACCATATTGGACAATGTAAGGATCATTTAGTCCTAGTTCTTCCCGTAAGGATTCTAATTGTGCCTCTGTTGCTTTTTCTCCTAGCATACTTCTGGCTGGATCACCAGGAATGAGGTGAATAAGTGAAAAGGTTAATATGGAAACACCTATTAAGACAGGAATGAGCATGAATAGTCTTCGGATAATGTATTTAAGCATAGTAAAATTCCTCCGAATAATGTCTTTAACATATACTTTGGTTCAGCTTAAGGGAGATCCTTACGTATTTGACGTAAGGATCAACCTAAGCGTGGTTTGTATCTTTTCTACTGTTCAATATCTAATAGATTAAATGGTTCACTGCCCGTAGGGTGTGGTGAATAATTGACGATATTTTTACTTGCAGCAATTGGTGGTGTTGTATGCGCAATTGGGAACCAAGGAGCATCTTCATGAATGATTTCTTGTGCCTTTAAGTAAAGTTCGGTACGTTTTTCTTGATCCATTTCTGATTGTGCTTGTTTTAGTAAATCATGTACCTCATCATTTTTATAAAATGCAATATTACCTGCAGATCCCTTTTTCGCATTATCTTTGTCTAATAATACATATAGGAAGTTGTCTGGATCACCATTATCACCAGTCCAGCCTAGAAACGCCATATCATGTTCTCCATTCTCTGTAACATTTAGATGGGTATCCCAATCATTTTCAATTATTTCAACATTTACATTGATTTCTTTGAGCATTTCCTGTATGGCTTGAGCAGATACTTTTGGCTGCGGCATATATGGTCTAGGATTGGCAAATGTATACAAGGTAATATCAAATCCATCGGCATAACCTGCTTCTGCTAGGAGAGCCTTTGCTTCTTCGACGTCATAACCATAATCTTCAATATCATCATTGTATCCCCATAAAGATGGTGGAAGCGGGTTTTTGGCAGGTTTGCCAATACCTTCATACAGACTGATTAACCGTTCTTTATCAATCGCTAAATTAATAGCTTGGCGTACTAGTTTTTCGGATAAAGGGCCTTCTTTATCAGTATTCATCGCAAGGTAGCTAACATTCATGGATGGCCTGCGGATAATTTGTAGATTCTGGTCATCTTCTGCTGTTTGAATATCTTGTGGGTTTAAACCTGTCATTAAATCTATTGAACCCGATTGTAATTCCATAAATCGTGCACCATTATCAGGGATCGTACGGAAGACAACTTTGTCTACATTAGCTACTTCTCCAAAGTATTCCTCGTTTTTGGATAGGGTGATGCTTTCATCTGGAAGCCATTCTTCAAAAACGAATGGACCTGTACCGACGGGGTTTTTGAAGTAATCTTCTCCGTGTTTTTCTACTGCATCAGGGCTAGCTATACCAAATGGTGGCATGGCTAACGTTTGTAAAAATGGTGCATTTGGTTCAGAAAGTGTGAAGGTTACTTCATAATCTCCAGTTGCTTCCACTTTTTCAATGATGCCACCCAAGTCTTCTTCTGAAGCCCCAAACATATATCCATAATAAATATATTCTGCTGAAGTTGCCCAACGTTCAAAATTAAATACAACGGATTCAGCATTAAAATCAGTACCGTCATGGAATTTGATATCATCACGCAATTGAAATGTCCATGTCAGCCCATCTTCACTGGTCTCCCATTCTGTTGCTAGCGCTGGTTTAACCTCTGTACTTTCCTCTTGGTAACGAACAAGCGTGTCATAAATTTGGTTCGTAACATAAATCGATTCCCCATCAGTAACTTTTGAAGGGTCTAATTGGATGGAATCTGCACCTCGACCAAATATAAGTGTTTTTTCACCCGAGGCTTCTTCCGTTGTTTGATCTTCTCCACCTGAACCTTCACTTTCCTCACCTGTAGAACTTGTATTATTACTACAAGCGGAAATGAAGAGTAAAATAAAAAGTAAACCAAATAATGCTAAAATGGAACGTTTTTTCAACATAATTCCCCCTCTGATCCTATGTTTTAGATGACACTTTCCAAGGTTTGGTATTGGTTGATGTAATTAGCTAACCACCTCCCTAACGAAATGGCATGCAGCCATTTGTCCATTGGATGAGACTTGTTTTAGCTCTGGTTTCTCTTGACGGCAAATTTCTTCTGCAAATGGACACCTAGTGTGAAACTTACAACCACTAGGAGGATTGGCAGGAGAGGGTAGATCGCCTTTTAGAATGATCCGCTGCTTTTCTAAATGAGGATTTGCCTCTGGTACTGCTGAAAGCAGTGCTTGGGTATACGGATGCTTTGGGTCCTGATATAGCTCGTTTGCTTCGGCTATTTCAACAATCTCTCCTAGATACATAACGGCAACTCGATCACTAATATGATGAACGACACTTAGATCATGTGCGATAAAAATATAAGTAAGGTTAAACTCTTCCTGCAAATCTTCCATTAAATTAATGACTTGTGCTTGGATGGATACATCCAGTGCAGACACTGGCTCATCACAAATGACAAGTTCAGGGTCAAGGGCAAGTGATCTGGCGATTCCGATTCGTTGACGTTGACCTCCACTGAATTCATGGGGATAACGATCTTTATGATAGGAACGTAAACCAACGACATCTAGCAACCGTCCTAACTTTTTATATTGCTCCTCTTTTGATAATTGAAAGATCTTCATCGGTTCTGTAATGGTTTGGGCAATTGTTTTTCTAGGATTCAAGGATGCGTATGGATCTTGAAAGATCAACTGCATATCTTTTCTTAATTTACGAAGCTTCTCCCCGCGATAATGAGAAATATTTTCTCCCTTAAAATAGATGTCTCCTTCGGTTGGATTAATTAATTTCAATATTGATCTTCCTGCAGTAGATTTTCCACAACCACTTTCGCCAACTAATCCTAGCGTTTCCCCTGATTGAATAGAGAAGGAAATGCCATCAACCGCTTTAAGTACAGGCTTTTCCCTGGAAAATAATTTACTGTCTTTTAATGGAAAATGCTTTTTTAAATTAGTTACTTCTAATAATGTACTCATGGGCTGACCACCTTTTCAGAGTTCGTCTCCTCATATAATAAACAACGGACGAAATGATGATCATTCACTTCCGTTAGAGTCGGGTCAATGTGTAAACACGCCTCCATGACATGCTTGCAGCGAGGTGCGAAACTGCATCCCTTTGGAAGGGAGCGTAAATCTGGTGGCACCCCATCAATAGCTTCAAGTTTTTTCTTTTGCTTATTAATCGTTGGTATAGAATTCATTAATCCTAAAGTGTAAGGATGCTTTCCTTGGTCAAATAAGTGGTTTGTTTCTGTATATTCAACTGGCTTGCCGGCATACATAACCATTACACGATCACAAACCTCTGCTACGACACCAAGGTCATGGGTAATCATAATAATGGCCATATTTAACTCGTTTTGCATTTTTTTGAAGAGCTCAAGTATTTGTGCTTGAATGGTTACATCTAATGCTGTGGTTGGTTCGTCTGCAATTAGCACGGAAGGGTTACAGGCTAATGCGATAGCAATCATAACCCGCTGTCGCATCCCACCGCTGAATTCATGTGGATAATTCTTTAATCGTTTTTTTGGATCAGGAATCCCAACTAAATGAAGTAATTCCAAGGCTCTTGATCGTGCCTGGTTTTTTGAAAAACTTTCGTGAGCCAGTATTGTTTCAATTAGTTGCTTCTCGATGGTGAATACTGGGTTTAAAGAAGTCATCGGATCCTGGAACACCATTGATATTTCCTTTCCCCGAATATTTCGCATTTGTTTTTTGGTTTTGGTAAGCAAATTTTCCCCTTTAAATCGGATTTCTCCCTCTACAATCTTTCCAGGCGGAGAAGGAATCAATCCCATTATCGACATGGCTGTCATACTTTTCCCAGATCCAGATTCACCAACGATACCTAATGTCTCCCCAGGTTTAATATCAAAATCAACGCCATCTACGGCTTTCACAATGCCTGCTTTGGTAATAAAATGCGTATGTAAATTTTCTACTTGTAGAATGGGGGACTCCGTATGCATATGTATCCTCCTTCAGTTTTGTAACAGTTTAAAATAATTAGATTTTTTAGAATTAATTATCATTATACATAAATTTCTAGCTTGGGATGTTTTTTTCTCTTTTTTCTCAAAAAATAATGGACAAAGTAAAATCACGGTAGGACTAAGACACATGTGTTAAAAACTACGATTCGGGGTAAGAGCTATAAGAAACAACACCGGTGTTAAAAACAAAATAGAGGAGAAAAGAATATGCTTGTAAAATTATTACCACCTTCAATCAGTAAGTATTTGCAAATGTCTAAGCCAGAAAGACAATACGAACTTCGTTTAACATTATGGTGGACACCGCTACTTTATGTGATTGTTACATTCTTATTTGCAGCTATTACATTGTATCTTGATGTTGGTATCGGGCTGGCACAATATATGCCTGTTTTTTTTAAGGCGGAATTTGAAACCACTCGTCTACTTATTAGCTCGTTAATTGGAGGCGTTTTAACATTAAGTGCTTTTACATTGAATTCTTTGCTTGTTGTCCTTACTACATTTAGTGGACAATTCTCGCCAAGGTTGCTGCAAAATTTTGTGAAAGATAAGCAAACGCAACATATTCTTGGAGTGTTTAATGGCAGTTTTGTTTATGTTCTAATCATGTTTTTATTTATCAGCAGTAAACCTGTAGACTACTATACCGCAGTACCATTTGTGACAGTTTTGATTGCCTTTTTCGCAGCCATTGTCTTCATCTATTTCATTAATCATGCAACCACGTGGATGCAAGTTCATAATATTACCGATATGATGAATGATGTTTCTGAAGGAATATTAAACGGTGTTTTCTCCCAAGAACTAGAAGAAATACGAACGAGTCAACCTGGGGATATGTTGGAACATGATTATCCGCAAAGTAAAACGGTAATGTCCCCTAAATCTGGTTATATCCAGCTAATTCTTTTTAAGGATCTGATTAAAGAGGCAAGGAAAGATAATATCATAATTAAAATGGAAGTACGAGTGGGCAGTTTTGTTTTAAATGGAAATCAACTATTTACCTATTGGGGACCGGGCGCAGATAATGTAGATGAAGCGAAGTATGTTCAATTAATCCGAATTGGTCATAAGGAAACGGAGATTCAGGATTTGAAATTTGGACTCAATAAACTGGGGGAAATAGCAATTAAAGCGATAGGGAATGATGATCCTAAAACTGCATCTAATACCATTTTCCAAGTGACCGATTTGTTATTAACATTAGAAAAGAATGTCACGTTTTCTCCATATTTAGTTGATGAGTACAAGCAGGTTCGCTTGATTTTAGGGGTAGATAATTTTGAGTACCATCTATATCAGGGCTTAGGTGTTATTAGGCACTATGCTCAGAAGAATTATCCAATTATCACCGATATTATTGCTGCACTTACAAGATTGGCGGGAGCCGTCGATGAAAAACATCATGATGTTATTTGGGGATTTGCTAGTAATACAATTGATCATATTTACACCGAGTTTATTTTTGATATTGATCGCCGATTGTTGTTGAGAAACTTATACAAGCTCGCTGAAATAACGGGCAACTTCGAAAACTACCATTATATCGAACAGCATTTTAAAGGATATGCACAATAAAGGATAAGGGTTTAGGATTTCATGATAAAGGAATAATAATGATATACACGAGGTTACAAGGAGTGACGAAAATGAGTCAAGAAAAATTAAAACAACAAATCGAACATATATTAGAGGATAGTTCAGTAGGAACGATGGCAACGGTGAAAAAGCAGATGCCTCATTCAAGATACATGACTTTTTTTCATGAAAATCTAACGCTTTATACCCCGACAAATAAGGAGACGGATAAAGCAGAAGACATTGAAGCCAATCCGTATACCCATATTATTTTGGGCTATGAGGGTGAAGGATTTGGTGACACGTATGTAGAATATGAAGGAAAGGTTTCGTTTAATGAGTCGCAAGAGTTGAAAGATCAACTTTGGAATGATCGCATGAAGCTGTATTTTGACGGACCAAACGATCCAAAACTCACTATCTTAGAAATTAAACCTTTGCATATTCGCTTAATGAATAAAAAGGGAGAAAGTCCACAAGAATTGAATCTTAGTTAAGGAATAGCCAGATGTGGTCAGTTACACATCTGGCTAATTATTTTCATAAGGCTTATTTCTTTGATTCGTTGTAGAGTAGTTAGAGACCAAGGGTGTCCCCTATATCCGAAGATGGAAGGAATTCCATTCAGTTATATCGAACTAATGTTATAATTATACTTATTTTGAGGGGGATTCGATGTACGAATTGAAAACCAAAGAAAATGAGGACGATGTTATAGAATTCATTGAACAAGTGGAAAGCCCAAAGAAAAAAGAAGACGCTTACCGATTACTAGATATTTTTACAGAAACTACCGGTTATCCTGCAAAAATGTGGGGTACTAGTATAATCGGATTTGGCTCCTACCATTATCAATATGCAAGTGGCCATGAAGGAGACGCAGCATTAGTTGGTTTTTCACCACGAAAAGCAAAATTTAGCTTGTATTTTGCAACAGGAGATCAAGAACGTGAAGATTTATTACAGAAACTAGGAAAGCATACAAGTGGGAAAGCGTGTGTCTATACCAATAAGCTAGCAGATATTGATATTGATGTTCTTAAACAATTAATTAACCAGTCTGTTACCTTCTTGAAAGAGAAATACCCAACAACGTAAAGCACCCATAAAAGGGGTGCTTTTTTTCAGGAAAGAAAGTATGAATACAGGCAAATTCATACAGCGTTATTTGAGAATAGAGTATTACCGTTCAGTCACTATAGTTTTTCGCAGTTCTATCAGGGTGCTGGTGCTGGATGAAAGTCGAACGGCTCAAGAATTGAATGAACATCTTAATGAAAAATAAAAATTTCGAATCAAACACATCCTATGGGGTGTGTTTTTCCATGTGGTGAGTAAAATAAGTGGACATTATAAAAAATACATGGTATATTTATATTTAATTAAAGATAAATGAATTAAGAATAAATAAATATCTAAAGCTATAGGAGGATCAATGATGCAAGGTTTGAAAGGGATTCATCATGTTACAGCAATTACAAGTAGTGCAGAAAAGAACTATGCGTTTTTCACTTATATTCTTGGGATGCGCTTAGTCAAGAAGACAGTAAATCAAGATGATATTCAAACGTATCACTTATTCTTTGCAGATGATAGAGGAAATCCTGGGACCGATATGACGTTTTTTGATTTTCCGGGTATTCCAAAAGGTTCGCATGGAACAAATGAAATCTTTAAAACATCTTTTCGCGTTCCTTCTGATGCTGCTCTTGATTATTGGGTCAAACGTTTTGACCGCTTAGAGGTAACGCATACAGGTGTTAAAGAACAGTTTGGTAAGCGAACATTATCCTTTGTGGATTTTGATGATCAGCAGTATCAATTAATTTCTGACGAAGAGAATATTGGTGTCGAAGCGGGGGTTCCATGGCAGGATGGACCAATTCCTCTAGACTATGCAATAACAGGTCTGGGGCCGATATTTGTTCGAGTTGCAAACTTTGAATATTTTAAAGAAATGATGGAAAAAGTACTTGCTTTCAATGAAATAGACCAAGATGGTGCTTTTCATTTGTTTGAAGTGGGGGAAGGGGGCAATGGAGCACAAGTCATTGTTGAATATAACCCGGTACTGCCAAACGGTCGACAAGGGTATGGTACGGTGCATCATGCTGCATTTCGTGTTGACGACCGAAATGTGTTAGAGGAATGGATCACACGAATGGAGAATTTCGGATTTCAAACGTCTGGTTATGTTAATCGCCATTTCTTTGAATCATTATATGCCCGTGTAGCTCCCCAAATTCTGTTTGAATTTGCCACTGACGGTCCTGGGTTTATGGGAGATGAACCATATGAAACACTCGGAGAGAGCTTATCGCTACCACCATTCCTCGAGCCAAATCGTGAAGAAATTGAGAAAATGGTGCGCCCGATTGATACGGTAAGAAGCACGAAAGAATTTAAAAAAGAATAACCAGATGGTATACATTTTTATCAGGTAAGGTCGTGCATCTAGATTACTGCATGGCCTTTTTTAGTTTTTCTTGATAAAAAAACTAAAGACCAGGCCTAAATTAACACCTATTAAAGTAAAGATGGAAAACAAGCCTATCCCCATTCCCGTCCATTCGCCGATAGCAAAGATACTGATAATGAATATAATAAAACCGGCAAGGCTTAGAAGCGTAGTAATGATGTACAATGTTACCCGATTAATCAACCTTGCTAAAATAATAATGACGGATGCTGTTATTAATCCTGTAAGGATAAAAGGCGTCCATCCTTCGAGAAGAATCCTTGTCATATTTTCATCCCCCAGATAATTAAGGATTCTCATTACCCATTACATACCATAATGATATTTTCATCGAGGTCCCTTAAAGGAACTCCTTCCAACGTTATAACTGGATCGTTAACATCATAGAAATGCAGACCGAATATCATCGTATGAAAATTAAATAATGATTGTGGAGAACTTGATATCATGATCCATAATCATGTAGTTACGACAATTCATTTATATTAAGATGAATACCCTGCCTAAGCATCTACAATATCATTAATCAACTTTTTTAGATTGCTAGTATAAAATGGAATTAATTTGGTTCCGAATCAGGGTAGACATATACTATACTCCCTATTTTAAGGCATAAGGGAGTTTATCCTATCTTACTTCCTATCTTTGAAAAGTATGATAACAATAAATGACTTTTGTAAAGGAATGTTTCATTCTTTGGCTATGGTGTTTATTAAACCCGTGTAGAACAGTAAAATTTCTAATGTATGCCAGATAGTGAGTAAACCTGGATTCCTGATCAAGCTAAAGACCTATTCTTAACGCCCATTTAAAAGTAGGTAGTTTTGATTTAATGATTTCTGATACGCTACCAGGGACCCCGTTTGAAATGGGAACGAATGTTACTATTACGATAATATTCGATGGAAAGGAAGAGGCAGAGGATATTTATAACAAACTATTAACAAATGATGGAGCTGAGGCAATGCCAATGCAAGAAGCATTTTGGAGCCCAGCTTATGATCAAGTTATTGCTCAATTTGGTGTAACCTGGCATGTTTCCGGGGGAGAATAGCCGGTAATAAGAAACAGGCATTCAACATGCCCATTTCTTATTACTATGACCTAGCGGCTTTCATGAACAATATAAGCATCCGTTACACCAGCGTTTTTCACTTTTGTTAATTGTTCTTCAGCGTTTGATCGATTGGTGAAAGCTCCTGCTTGAACACGATACCATTGCTGTCCGGAAATGGTTACTAAGTCGACAAAGGCATTAATCCCTTTCGACTGTAGCATATCAACACGTTGTTCTGCATTATCTCGGGATTTGAAAGATCCAGCTACCACTCGATAAATACTACCCGAACCTGGCTTTTTTGTTAGATTAAAAGCTTTTGCTAATCCATTGACATGCCCACGAGCAACGGTTTGTCTCCAAGAAGCACTACGCATTAATGCAGCATCACTCGGATTATCTATAAATCCGTTTTCCGTTAGTATTGCAGGCATTGCAGATTCACGTAGAACGTGAAAATTGGCCTTTTTCTTCCCTCTATTACGCAGTTGATTTACTTTCGTGACTTCTGAATGTACTTGATTACGGTACTGTGCTGTTTGTGAACCATCAGATAGTGACGAATGAATATAATCTTCATAGCCCCTAGCAGAACCATTAAAAGAGTTGCAATGTACGGATAGAAAGTAATCAGCATTCCATGTGTTGGCATCATTCGTTCGTTGATTAAGACTAACCGTAGCATCGGTTGTTCTACTCATTCGTACCTGCACATTATTGTATTCACTGGTAAGGATATTTCTAATTCGTAAGGCAATATCTAAATTAATATTTTTTTCATATAGTCCATTTCCTGTTGCACCTGGATCAGACCCTCCATGACCTGGATCTAAATAAAGTCTCATTACTTATACCTCCAGTCTTCTTCATATTCTCTTTCCATAACAGCGTATGAAAGCATATATTCTTCCAATTGGACAAACATCTTTATTTGATAGAAATTCCATAGATGCCACTGCCCGTTCTTATAACTATAATCGGATCATTACGTAAGGAAGTGGCAATGGTGATTACAAAAAAATAAAGGAAGTAAGCCGGTTTGGCTCACTTCCTTTATTCAGTAGCTAATGGTTTCTTCGGTGGTTTATTTTCTTTCTTCCCTAAGAGAACCCGTTTTGCTTTTTCTCTATTCCGCTTATTGCTCAATACATAGAGTATATCATCATCTTGGATAACGGAGGTGCCTGTTGGTGTGATCAATTGCTTATTTCGGATTATTCCGATTACCAGCGTTTCATCTGGTAGTTCCAAATCAATCAGTGTACGATTTAAGGCAGCTGATCGCGGGGTCATTCTTACTTCCATTATTTCAGCCTCGGTATTTCCTAGATTAATTAATTCCATTGTTGGTTTGCTCGGATCATTCTTTCCGCCTGTTAGACCAAGCTTTGTTGCTAACCAGGATAACGTACTTCCCTGTACCAGTGCTGAAATAAGAACGACGAAAAACACAGCATTAAATATAAGATCGCTATTTTCTATATCAGCAATAATTGGATAAGTTGCCAATACGATAGGTACGGCACCTTTTAATCCTGCCCACGAAATAAATAATTTATCTTTTACGTTATATTTCATAAATAGCATGGAAACAAAGACTGCAATTGGACGTGCGATAAACATTAGGATAAGCGTTAATAAAACCCCTTGCCAGAATACACTAGGTAATTGACTTGGAAATACAAGTAAACCAAGCAGGATAAACATAACGATCTGCATCATCCAGGCAAATCCTTCATTAAAACGTAAAATCGAAAAGCGATACATGAGGTCACTATTCCCAACGAATACAGCCATTACATAAACAGCCAGTAGGCCGCTTCCGCCTAAAAAGTCAGAAATAAAATAGGTAGCAGTAGCCATACCTATTGCAAGAGCAGGGTATAAACTAGAGGTGTCTAAATTTATATTATTTATGAGTAATACAGTCAGTTTTCCAAGCAATAATCCGATTAATAGGCCAAGCCCCATTTGGACGAAAAAGCTGCCAATAGCTAGCCATATCGATGCATCTGGCACTTGTATTAATTCAATTAAAGCAACAGTGAGAAAAACCGCCATTGGATCATTAGATCCTGATTCTGCTTCAAGGGTAGAGGTGAGTTTGGATTTAATGTTTTTGTTTCCTAGCACACTAAATACAGCAGCAGCATCAGTAGAACCAACAATCGCCCCAAATAACATACCTTCTAATAAGGATAAGTTAAGAATATACATGGCAGCTAACCCAGTAATAACCGTAGTCAGTAGCACACCTAAGGTAGCCAAGGATCCTGCTGCACCAATAACAGGGCGGACATTCTCCCATTTTGTTTGGGTTCCACCTTCAAATAGGATAATAATTAAGGCCATAATTCCTATTAGTTGTGTGAGATGAACGTTTTCGAAGAAGATGAATTGATTTAGCCCCATGCCAATTAAGAGGAATAATACGAGTGCTGGTAGTCCTAACTTTGTGGAGAACTTTGTTGCCAAAGCTCCGACAATAAGCATTGCAGAAAAGAGAAAAACAAGCATTTCTAAAGATATATCCATGTTGAACAGTCCTTCCAAAGAACAATCTATCTCTATTATAAAGGTTATAAATGGATTTGAGAAAAAAGACGAATCATAATTATGAATTATTTTGTGATTGTTTTGATATATGGAACGAGAGAACCCATTTAATGGACTTCTATCAAATAAGCATAAAAGCACAAATATCCCACAAACTATAGGCAAGCTGTAGCCTGAAAGGAGGACGTGAAATGGGAAACAAGAATAATCAATTTAAAGAAAATACGAATCACGGAGAGCATCGCAATGGACGGAAAAGCCAATATAAAAACAGTAACTCTCATGGCGGTGAGGAGCCAAACCAATATGTGAACCAGAAAAAGCAGTAGGTTTTGCAAGAGAGTGGTTGATAGCCGTAGTCAGCCATTCTCTTTTTTAGGTAAAAGTGCAATTTTCGCCTAGATAACTATACAATAATCCTGGTTCTAATGTACTATTTTTAACATTAAATTTACAGTATCTTAAAACTTGATTGCTATACTTATTGCTAGATAAAGGATCGTAGGGGGAGATTGATTGAAGGTTTATCAAAAATACAAGCAATGGATAATGCAATTTAGCAATACGATGTTAAAAAAACTAAGCTTACGTAGCCGTTTGTTGCTCTTGTTTATCGTTTTGATATTCATTTCCAGTACGGCAGTAGGGATAAGTTCCTATCTAAAGGCGAAAGGAACAACGATGACAGCTATCGAGAACAGACTTAAACGAGAAACGGAGTTAATGGGATACATCGCTGATAACCTTCAATTTTTATACGTAAGCGATAATAATTATTTTATGCAACAACTTGAAAGTAATATTCGTACTCAAAAAAACAAATTAGCTGATGATGGCATTGCTTCTGAATATTTTTATGTTAAAGGAGAGCGGGTGACCCCATTTAAAAGTAGTGAAGATGCATTGCCAGGATTATCAACAGCTATTATAGAGGAAATATCGGTACGCCAAAACGGTCTTATACATAAAACGATAGATAACAAAGAATATACATTTACTTTTCAAGAAATGGAAGAAATAGAAGGAATCTATGTCTTAGCTGTTCCAACATCATCTTACATGGAACCCGTGCAATCAATGGGCTATTATACCATTGCGATTATTATGGTTAGTGGTTTGCTCACGACCTTATTGATTACTATTTTTGTAAGAAGTTTAACCAAACCCATTATGGTATTACGAGATACTATGCAAGAAGTAAAAATTGGAAACTTAGGAAAAGTCCTTCCTATTAAGACGACATTGCCTGAATTTATAGCACTGAAAAATGGATATGAAACGATGATTTCTTATATGCGAACGACGCTTCAGGAAATCAAAGTCACAACCGATCATCTGAATAACACAGGCAGAGAATTACAACGTTCATCTGCAACCACGTTAGAATCAGGTCAACAGCTAATGGAAGCAATTAATGAAGTGAAGACAGGAGCAGAGCAAACGGCATCGAGTTCAAAAAGTAGTGTAGAAATGGTTCTCCAAATCAAAGGTAAGTTGGAAATGATGAATATGGGGATTATTTTTCAAAGTTCTGGAGAAATGATTGCTTCTGCGCAGCAAGGCGATGTGCAAATAAACAAATTGAACCAAACGATAACTTCTTTTGAAACCGATTTTGAACAACTTACAAATACGGTTAACATGGTGCAAACGGAGTCTAAATCCATTACAGCAATGGTGGATATGATTCAAGAGGTTGCAGAACAAACCAAACTATTGTCATTAAATGCAGCTATCGAAGCCGCCCGTGCAGGTGAATCAGGTAAAGGATTCGCTGTAGTGGCCAAGGAAATAAGAAAACTAGCAGAACAATCTTCTCGAGCAGCTAGTGATATCACTGAATCAACATCGAGAATGGAATGTATAACAATAGAAGCGTCTAATGAGTTTCAGCAAATGCTATCAAAAACAAAATCAACACTTACGATGGCTGCTACTTCCCAGTCTTCATTTAATGAGCTGTTAATTGAAATCGAGAAAGTAAATAATCAATTAAGGTCCATAGAAAAGGATCTTCAAGAATTTGAACAAACACTCCCGCAATTGCAACAATCAGCAATTGATTATTCCTCCATGTCAGCAGATAATTTAATCCGTGCAGAAGAAATGCTTTTAGGCAGCAGTCAACAATTACATCTGTTGAGGAATAATGATGAAATTGGAAATAAACTTACTGATTTAGCAGACTCTCTTGCTATTCATACCCAACGTTATGACATTCAATAGCAGATGATACGTAAACCCTTCGATATAAATAAAAACCTGACCACGTTAGTGGTCAGGTTTATTTATTGAAATGGGGGAGTTAATGAATGAATTAGCCGAATCGTCCAGAGATATAATCTTCTGTACGGCTGTCGGTTGGTGTAGTAAAGATTTTGTCTGTCTCATCGAATTCAATTACTTCTCCATTTAAGAAGAAGGCAGTACGATCAGAAATTCGAGCAGCTTGCTGCATATTATGGGTTACGATAATAATTGAATATTCCTTTTTGAGTTCATGAATCAATTCTTCTACTCTTAATGTTGATTTCGGGTCTAATGCGGAAGTAGGCTCATCCATTAAGATGACATCTGGTTCGATGGCTAAGCAACGTGCAATACAAATGCGCTGCTGTTGACCGCCGGAAAGCCCGTATGCATTCTCCTTGAGACGATCTTTAACCTCATCCCAAATGGATGCACCTCTGAGACTTTTCTCAACAATTTCATCAAGTGTTTTTTTATTCCGAATGCCATGAATCTTTGGACCGTACGCTATATTATCGTAAATCGATTTAGGGAAAGGATTAGGCTTTTGAAAAACCATTCCTACTTTGGTACGTAAATCCTCTACTTTAAAGGATTTATCTAATATACTTTTTCCTTTATAGGTAATCATGCCAGAGGTACGTACACTTGGAACGAGTTCTACCATCCGGTTCAGTGTTTTTAAATACGTAGATTTACCACAGCCAGAAGGACCAATAATGGCTGTTACTTCTTTCTCGTAGATGGATAAATTAATATCCTTCAATGCATGTGTATCACCATACCATAAATTTAAATCCTTTGTATCGTAAACGGTAGTTTTTGGTGTATCTTTATTATTTCGCGGATCATTTGAAATCGTAAGCTCTTCATCAAATTTTGGCTTTGTTAAGGTACTCATATCACACACTCCTTAATTAATATCGTTTTTGAAACTTGTTACGGATAATGATTGCCGTAGCGTTTAATAAGAATAAGAGTACAAGTAATACAATGATAGTCGCTGCAGCTAAATTTGCATATTCTGCCACTAATGAAGAATCTAACGTCCAATAGTAAATTTGCATTGGGAGGACAGTGAATTTATCCATAATTCCACCAGGAAACGGGATAAGCAATGCTGGAATACCAATGACTACTAATGGTGCCGTTTCTCCAATTGCCCTCGAAAGTGACAAAATCGATCCTGTAAGAATACCAGGTAAAGCTGCTGGCAATATAATATTTTTAACCGTCTGCCATTTTGTTGCACCCATCCCATAAGAGGCTTCACTCAAATCTTGCGGTACAGCTCGAACAGCCTCCTGTGCTGCCACAATAATGATGGGAAGTACGAGCAAGGACATGGTTAAACCGCCTGCTAATACGATATTTCCAAAATCTAGAGCTCGAACAAATAAAGTCATACCTAGTATTCCGTAAACAATAGAAGGAACTCCTGCTAAATTTGCGATATTTGTTTGGACGAATGATTGAAATTTGCCTTTCCTGGCGTATAATTCTAAATAAATCGCAGTACCAACACCTAAGAATAGGGTGACTGGAATAACAACAACCATAAGCCAAAACGTTCCAAGAATGGCACCCATTATACCTGCACGATCTGCAGAAGTAGAGAGTTTTCCAGTTAAGAAGTCCAGGTTAATCCAACTTGCACCTTGGAGTAAGACACGGATAATTAATATAGCTAGGATGACTAATCCAAATAGAGTAGCTGCAAGAAATAATGTTTTTAATATATTATTTTTTAGAATGCGTCCATTCATTTTTTTCTGTACTTGGGCTGCGTCAACATATTTCATATTAATATTCCTCCCTAAACTTACGAGAGACATATCTTGCAAGTAGATTCATTAGCAATGTAAAGATAAATAATGTGAAAGCAACTGCATATAAACTGTAATAGATAGTAGATCCGGCAGGTGCCTCTCCTCCTGATACTTCAACGATATAGGCAGTCATGGTTTGCATGGATTGTGTGATATCGAAAGTGAAGTTCTTGGAACTCCCACTTGCAATTGTGACAATCATGGTTTCTCCAATCGCTCGTGATACTCCTAGTACAAACGAGGCAATTATTCCTGATAATGCAGCAGGAATCACAACACGGAATGCAACCTCTAGCTTGGTAGCACCTAATGCCAATGCACCTTCTCGCATCGAATTAGGAACAGAGGTCATCGCATCTTCCGATAATGATGCAATCATTGGAATAATCATGACCCCCATTACTAAACCGGGGCTTAAGATATTGGTTGCTTCTACGGTTGGGAAGATTTCTCGTATGATTGGAGTGACAAACGTAAAAGCAAAAAAACCATATACAATAGTAGGAATCCCTGCTAGGATTTCCAATAGTGGTTTTAATGTCCGTCTAATACGATCCGAAGCATATTCGCTTAAATAGACAGCAGTCATAATTCCAATTGGGCCAGCTACTAACATAGCAATTACGGAAGATATGATCGTTCCATTAATAAGTGGAAGTACACCGAACTCAGGGTTTTGGCTTAAGGGTTTTAAAATAGTACCTGTAAAGAAATCAGCAATAGGCACACGTTTAAAGAACTCAATCGTTTCTGTTAATAGTGTATAAATGATACCGATCGTCGTTAGAATAGAGACGGACGCTATCAAGAAAAGGAGAACCGGAATAATCCTTTCTGTGAATCGACTAAGATTCCGCCCATTTTTCTTTTGGGCAATCATTTCTTGTATTTTTAAGTCGTCTTGGTCGTCTATCTTGCTGTTTGATGCCATAATTGGCGCCCCCTTTCAGAGCGTTAAGTCACAAGAAGATGAGAGCATGCCGCTCTCACCTTGTCCTGTTTTTTTAAATTTTTTTCTGAGGGTATTATTGCTTTAATCCTTCTAATTCGCTGATTAATTCCTCTGCTTCAGCATCTGGAATTGGTGCAAATCCAGTTTCTCCAGCAAATTCATTGATATTATTCATTATGAATAGTGCATAATCTAATACCTCAGGTTTTTCTTTTGCATGATCTACGTTCAAGTAAGTGAATACAGGTCTTGTGAAACCAGCATAGTCTCCATCTTCTGCTATCGTATCTAGAGATGGCTCGACAGGACCATCACCGAAGTCAACATTTACTGCTTGTATTTTATCTTTATTACTATCGTAGTAACCAAATCCGAAGAATCCAATAGCATTTTTATCTTCTGAAACTAGTGTTACTAGCGTTGAGTAGTCTTGTTGAAGGTTAATATCGCTAACTAAATCTTGTTCTTCCATAATGTTTTCATAGAAGAATTCATAGGTTCCATGATTTTCATTAGGACCATAAGTTTGAATTTTTTCATCTGGCCATTCTGGGTTAATATCAGACCAGTTCGTGTACTCTCCAAGGAAAATACCTTTGATTTGGTCTTCTGTTAATTCAGTAGCCCAGTCGTTGTCTGGATGTGTTACAATTGTTAATCCATCTAGCGCTACCTTTAATTCTTTTACTTCCATTCCTAATTCATCGGCTTTTGCTTGCTCTTCATCTTTAATTTTACGAGAAGCATCATTAAAGTCTGTTCCATCTTCTACAAGGAACTTTTCGAATCCAGCACTAGTTCCTGCGCGACTAACTTCGACAGATACATTTGGTTGTTCGTTTACCATGTATTCTTCAGCTAGGCGTGACATTAACGGATAAACGGTTCCGGATCCATCTATGACAACATTACCTTCTAGTTCTTCTGATTCACCTTCGTTTTCAGCGTTAGCATTTCCGGAATCATTTCCTTCTGAATTTGAGCCACAAGCTGTAATTACGATAGCTACTACTGCGATAAGAAGGAACATAAGATACTTCTTGAACTTCATTAAAATTGCCTCCCCCTATAAATATGTGGATAGTTTTATGAGGAGTTTTTCCCCTCTCAACTGCTAGTATAGTAGGCGAATATTAAGGAAGTATGTTTGGAATGTAAAGCTTTTGTAAATTGCTAAAAAATAGTACCATTTTAACTTGAAAGATGTATAAAAGCTGGTAAAGGAATGTCGATATAGGTAATTTTTAGGAGAAAAGGTAGTAGAGATACTTCAATTTGTTTGTTACGATAGGTTTTATAATCTAATGTTTTGATGGAAGGATTAATAGATGCTTACCTTTAAAGAAGTTTATGATAATCTGTATTGCTATTATGGACCACAAGGCTGGTGGCCAGCGGATACACCAATCGAAATGATCGTAGGGTCCATTCTTGTGCAACATACAAATTGGAGAAATGCGGAGAAGGCCTTGCAAAATATAAAAGACGTTTTAACCGCGGAAGCGTTGGACAATATGCCGTTGGAGGAGTTAGCTTATCGGATTCGTCCAAGTGGTTTTTACAACATAAAAGCAAAACGGATCAAAACCTTCCTAGATTGGTTTAAAAAGTATCAATTCCAAATCGAAAAAATCAGGCATTTCGATCGAGATAAGCTACGAAAAGAACTATTATCCATTCAAGGTGTTGGTCATGAAACGGCAGACGTCATTTTGCTTTATGTTTTTGACAAATCAATTTTTATAGCAGATGCATACGCGAGAAGGATTTTTCATCGGTTTGGATATAATATACCAAAAGGATATGATGCCTTCCGCATTGATGTAGAAGAAGCATTATCATCCAGCGATGTGGATTTATATAATGAATATCATGCATTGTTAGTAGAGCATGGGAAGGTACATTGTAAATCAGATCCTATTTGTACCGGCTGTCCATTATCTACATATTGTCGTCGATTAATTCATTCCTAGGTTTTTTCTTAATCAGAAGAACAAACAAGTATTTTGCTTCTGATCGTATTGTTTGAAATAATATCATTAGAACACTCAATTAAGAAAGGGGTTCAGTCAATGAAAGTACTTGTAGTAGGAGCCAATGGTCAGATTGGTCAGCATGTCGTAAAACAATTAGCAACTAGCAGCGAACATACAGTTAAGGCAATGGTTAGAAAACAAGAACAAGCAGATGAGCTAAACAATCAAGGAATTGAAACAGTCGTAGCAAATCTTGAAGATAGCGTAGATGAATTAGCGAAAGCAATGAAGGGATCAGATGCTGTTATCTTTACTGCTGGGTCAGGTGGAAGTACGGGTCCAGATAAAACGTTATTAATTGATTTAGATGGGGCGGTTAAAACAATTGAGGCAGCTGAAGAGGTAGGTCTTGAACGATATATTATTGTCAGTGCCCATCAGTCTCATCATCGCGAAAACTGGAATGAAAAAATTAAGCCATATTATGTAGCAAAGCATTACGCAGATCGAGTTTTACGAGCAAGTAAGTTGAACTATACCATTGTTCGACCTGGTGGTTTATTAAATGAACCGGGGACAGGAAAAATCTCAGCCGCAGAAAATCTAGAAAGAGGTTCCATACCAAGAGAGGATGTTGCAACAACAGTAGTGTCCTCACTAACGAATGAAAAGACGTACCATCAGTCGTTTGATCTCATTTCTGGTGAGATTCAGATAGATGACGCATTACAAAAATTATAAACCAACAAACGCTAGCCAGGAAAAAGAGGCTAGCGTTTTTATATTGCCTAAACAAATAATAGCAGCTTTATTTTACATTTGGTTTTTCCTTCATTTTACTAGTGACGATAGCTTTGTTACAGGTCATTTTCTCAAATCGCGTTAAACCATGAAATTCTCTTTGACACAAGTTTGGTTTTCAGCACCTAGGGAAGTCGGAAATTTCCCTCTTTTATCTCACATACTGCTACACTCTCCCTTATTAGTTTATCTGCAATTTTCGTTTTACTGAACATGAACAATAAAATGTGGACAGGAATAAAAGGTAGTGAAAAACAAACTGGTAAATAATTTCTACAAAAATATTGTATTTGCCCCTTGAATAATTATTCATATTGATGCATAATAATTCAATAAGGAAATAAGCACAGGAGTGGTGAAAATGAGTAAAGATAAAATCGTTTTAGCTTATTCAGGCGGATTAGATACATCTGTTGCTGTGAAATGGCTACAGGATAAATATAATTATGATGTTATTGCGGTAGCACTTGATGTCGGGGAAGGAAAAGACCTTGAATTTGTGAAAAATAAAGCCCTACAAGTAGGAGCGATTAAGTCTTATGTCGTTGACGCAAAAGCTTTATTTGCCAAGGAATTTGTACTGCCTGCCCTTCAATCCAATCTATTATATGAAGGGAAATATCCATTGATATCTGCACTTTCCCGTCCATTGATTGCAAAGATTTTAGTGAATATTGCCAAGGAAGAAGGCGCTGTTGCAGTTGCTCATGGTTGTACCGGAAAAGGAAATGACCAAGTACGGTTTGATGTTGCATTTACTGCTTTGAGTCCGGAATTAAAAATTGTTGCTCCAGTACGTGAATGGGCTATGTCAAGAGAAGAAGAAATCGAATATGCGAAACAACATAATATCCCAGTACCGATCGATTTAGATAATCCATTTAGCATTGATCAAAACCTATGGGGACGCAGTAATGAATGTGGTATTTTAGAAGACCCGTGGGCTGAGGCACCGAAAGAAGCGTATGATTTAACCACGGATCCAACCGAAGCGCCAGATGAAGCGCAAACGGTGCAGATTACATTTGAACAAGGAAAACCCATCTCATTGGATGGAAAATCAATGCCTTTAGAAGAGCTTATTTTGGAATTGAATTCCATTGCAGGAAAACATGGTGTCGGTCGAATCGATCATGTGGAAAATCGTTTAGTTGGTATAAAGTCTCGTGAAATTTATGAAGCGCCAGCAGCACTTACTCTGATTACTGCACATCAAGAATTAGAGGCATTGACATTACCGAGAGAAGTGGCTCAGTTTAAACCAACCATTGAGCAAAAGTTATCCCAATCTGTTTATGATGGTCTATGGTATTCTCCTCTTACGGATGCATTAAAATCATTTGTTAATGAAACTCAGCAATATGTATCAGGAACAGTTAAAGTAAAGTTATATAAAGGCCTTGCTCAAGTCGTTGGGCGTGAATCACAACAATCGTTATATGATTTTGATTTAGCTACGTATAATGCGAAAGATGCATTTGATCATGAAGCAGCATTAGGTTTTATCAAACTATGGGGGCTACCGACAAAAGTCCATGCAACTGTCAATCAAACACATGCTAATATGGATGAATCAGTAAAAGAAGCGGTATTAGATGTGAAAGAAGCTGTAAAACCATGAAGCTCTGGGGAGGACGTTTCACAAAACCAACAAGTCAACTAGTAGATGAATATACAGCATCTATCTATTTTGATAAGAAATTAGCAGTTTATGATATTGAAGGTAGCTTAGCCCATGTTGCTATGCTTGGTAAATGTGAGATCATTACGAAAGAAGAAGCGAAGACAATAGCAGAAGGTCTTCAAAAAGTTGCATCCACTATTGAAAGTGGTGAAGCAATATTAAGGGAAGAGCATGAAGATATTCATATGAATGTCGAGCGTTTACTCATTGAAGCGATCGGCCCTGTTGGTGGGAAACTTCACACTGGTAGAAGTAGAAATGACCAAGTTGCCCTTGATATGCGCCTGTATCTCCGTGATGCACTCGTAGAAATAACACAATTGGCTGTTCAAGTTCAGCAAGCCCTAGTGAAACAAGCCACTGCTAACATGGATACGATTTTACCTGGATATACGCATTTGCAGAGAGCACAGCCAGTTTTATTCGCCCATCATTTGCTAGCATATGCCTGGATGTTTCAGCGTGATATTGAACGTCTGATAGATAGTTGGAAACGGGTTAATCAGTCCCCTTTAGGTGCAGGCGCATTAGCTGGGACAACATTTCCAATTGATCGAAAATATGTTGCGCAGCAGCTTGCCTTTGAAGGAATTTGTGAAAACAGCTTGGATGCGGTAAGTGACCGAGATTTTGTGGTAGAATTTTTAAGTGATGCGTCCATGATTTCAATGCATCTTTCTCGCCTTTGCGAAGAAATTGTGCAATGGTCTAGTCAAGAATTCAATTTTATTGAGATTGATGACGAATTTTCTACAGGCAGCAGCATGATGCCACAAAAGAAGAACCCCGATGTTGCTGAATTGGTAAGAGGAAAAACTGGACGTGTATATGGTCATTTAATGGGGATGTTAACAACATTGAAAGGTCTCCCTCTAGCGTACAACAAAGACATGCAGGAAGATAAAGAAGGTATGTTTGATACCGTGGAAACACTAAGAGGTGCACTTTCGTTATTTGCCCCAATGATTGAATCAATGAACGTGAATAAAGAAGCTATGTACAAAGCAGTGCAGAATGATTATTCAAATGCTACTGATTTTGCTGATTATCTTGTGGGCAAAGGTATTACATTTAGGGAGTCCCATGCCATTACAGGAGAGACGGTCCTTTATTGTATCAAAGAAAATAAATACTTGACTGACTTAACAATAAAAGAGTTTCAAACCTTCTCGAATGCAATTGAATCAGATATTTATGATTACTTAGCACCTGAAGCTGTCGTGCAGGCACGTAATGCAACAGGAGGTACTGCGAAGAATCAAGTAACTGCACAATTGAAGAAGGTAACACAAGCAATTGAAAAAAATAACCAATGGGTTTCAGCTAAAAATGAAATTCTATCTAGTCGCAGCTACCGATCAATTTAAACTATTTTTACCAACTGGACATATGAGGTTCAGTTGGTTTTTTACTTGAAATCTATTTATGGACGATCGATAAAAAGCCTTTCGTTTCCTGATGGATAGTATACCTGCTATACTACTTATATTGTGTTTTCATACGTGAGTAACTTTAATGTATTATGTTAAGATATTCTTCAGATCATTTTTTAGGAGATTTTACCCTGACATCACAGAAGAGTAGGAGTGACAATCTTGGTAAAGTTAGGTAAAATTGCAGTGCATATTTGTTTGCTTTATCTTATTTTCCTATTGGGAAATTGGATAGAACATACGTTAGGATTATTTATTCCTGGAAGCGTCATTGGTATGCTAATCTTATTCCTTTTGTTAATAACAAATATTATTCAGGTTTCATGGATTGCGGAAGGTGCTAATTTTATTGTTAAGAATCTAGCATTCTTTTTTATTCCTGTAACCGTAGGAGTTTTAAATTATTATCAATTATTTTCGGGCAAAGGCTTTTTATTAATTATCATTGTATTAATTAGTACCATCTTTGTAATGGCTGGATCAGGCATTGTCAGTCAGTGGCTTGTTCGTAGAAAGGAATATAAGCATGAATGAGGTTATGTTAGCCGTTGTAATAATACTAGGGACGTTTTTAATCTATCATCTCGCATTGAAAATTCATGAAAGGTGGAATCATCCCTTTACTGCTCCTGTTTTAATCGCAACGGCAATTATCATTATTATATTAGTAATATTTCATATCCCATATAAAACATATATGTCAGGTGGTAAATGGATAGATGAATTACTTGGACCTGCTGTAGTTGCGCTCGCCTATCCTTTATATCAGCATAGAGATACATTAAGAACATTAACCGGTCCGATTTTAGTTGGGACTTCCTTTGGAGCAATCTTAGGAATCTCAACTGGCTTGCTACTGGCAAAATGGGCAGGTTTTAATTCTTCTATCATTTACTCATTAACACCAAAGTCCGTTACCACCCCTGTGGCAATGGCGGTTACAGAGACGTTAGGTGGCGTCATGTCATTGTCTGCAGTATTTGTCATGATTGCTGGTATTGGCGGGGTGCTTATGCACACTTATGTACTACGCTTATTCCGAATTGACCATTACCTTGGCCGTGGTGTAGGGATGGGCAGTGCATCGCATGCGATTGGTACAGCTACTTCCATGGAATCCAGTAAATTGGAAGGGGCGATTAGCACGATAGCAATGGTAGTTAGTGCGATTGTAGTTTCCGTTATTACCCCAGGGCTAGTGCTTATCTTAATGTAGTTTAAAAAAAGCCGAAGAAGCAATGCAGCTCGCTATTGTTTGCTTCGGCTTTTTTATGCTGTACACCTAGTGTCGTTTATTTAACCAAAGAACACCAGATTTTGCTAATCGTGGTAATAGCCCTGTCATTGGTTTTTGCATCATATTACCAAAGCCATCTGATTTTCCGAGGGATCCTAACGTTCCTTTTAATTTAATTTCTTTTGGTTTTTTCGGTTCTTTATTATTTAAAACAGCTAATAATACCTCTGCAACTCTTTCTCCTTGCTGTCCAGCTAGTTGACCACTAGGTGAATACTCAGAAGAAGCGCAATCGCCAACGACGTAGATATTGGGCTGCTCAGGAATTTGGAAAAATTGGTTTACAATCATTTTTTCTTGATCGTCTTTAGCAAATGGCAATTCTCTAACTAAATAATTAGGGCGAACGCCAGCAGTCCAGATCGTCACATCATTTACATAACAGATACCGTTATTACAAACACCATCCTTTTCAACGTATTCCACGTTTGCATGATGGATCACATCTACATCATTTCGAACAAACCACTCTGATACATACGCTTGAATCTTAGAATCGAATGCTTTTAATACACTCGCGCCTCGGTCAAGTAATCGAATATTGAGATCCGGTCTGCTTTCTCTAATTTCGGAAGCTACTTCAATACCACTTAAGCCAGCACCTACTACAGAAACCTTTCCATGAGCTTTTAGGTTACAGACGGCAAGTCCTGTTTTACGAGCTTTTTCGAATGTTTGTACGCTATGAGTGAATTCTTTCGCTCCTTCAATGCCATGATAGTTATCTTCACATCCTAATCCGATGACAAGATAATCATAAGGAATCACTTCACTGGAATTAGAGAATAAAATTTCCTCTTTGTCAGTATCAATCTTTTTAATTTCTCCATAAAAGTAGCGAACCCGTTGATCATCTGGAAAGCTTAAACGAACGTCCTTTTCCGCAGATGTACCGGCCGCTATTGTATAGAATTCTGTTTTAATCGAATGGTATGGATTTCTATCAACTAACGTAATTTCTAGTTCTTCTGGTAATTGGTAATCAAGGATCCCTAATAATGCCTTTAGACCACCATAACCCCCACCAAGAATGACCAATCTCTTCATGCCGCAAAACCCCATCTCTGATAAAATCTTCTCCCCTTTATTCTAGCGAAGATATGGATAGATGTCACCATTTGATTCCTTTCGACAAGTGAATAAGTAATCAATCGATGGCATGTGTTCTCACTCCTAGTATTCTAATAGATGCAATGATGCTATACGGATTAAAAGCAGATGCTTCAGCATCGTAGACATAAGCTGTACCCGTATTAGATTCAAATAAACAATAATATACTGCTTACGCGAATCTAAGCGGGTTAGATTTCGTTGGTTTTCTTTATTAGGATAAACTGTTATAATGGGTTGGAAACGGTTTCTGAGTGGGCAGATCTTGGAAATCGCAGCACCGTCTGTGAGAATAAAGGGGTAACATACAGGCTGGGCCAAAAGGCTTCGTTTCTTATGGGAGAGAGATGAAGCCTTTTTTATATGCTATCGAATGACAATTTAGTTGAATAAACGAATGATTCATTTTTAGTTCCTTTGTAACAAGTGGTAGAGGTATTGTTTATAATATAGGGAGAGCTAATTTAGGGGGTTCAGTTGATGGGGGATAATAGTTGGAAAGGGACAGTTGGTTCATGGATCCAAGCGGTTGGAACTGTACTATCAGCTATTGGCTCAACCCCCTCTATCCCTATAAAGACATCATTAGCAAGCGACTTGAATTTAATAGGAAATGTCTTGCAAGGAACAGGAAATGCATTAGTAGCTGACAGCATCGAATATGTAAACCTGAATAAAATTGCCAATGAAATTCAGGCGATTGGTAATTCCACAGTCATTGCTGGTATTGTTATTGATTTTAATCAACAAACCAAAAATGATTTAAATACAAAAGGCAACCTTATGCAGGCCTTAGGAGGTGGAATTGCATTCGGAGATGCATTAGGTCGTGAACCAAGTCAAGATGAGCTTTATAATATATATGGTAATCTTTTGCAAGCCATTGGTAATTCGCTCCAAGCTTTATCTGGAAGAGTGGAAGAAAATGAAGAGGAAATTAATGCAATCGGAAGCTGGATTCAGGCAATTGGTTCCGTTATCTCAGCATTAGGGTCAGTTGAAGGACAGAATTGACTTATTCCTAACATAAACAGAGGTTATAATAAAAGGTAAAAACGTTTACTTTGTTAGGAATGAATAGAATGAAACGTATATTAATTATAGAGGATGAATTTTCAATAAGCCAAGTACTAAGAGCATACTTACAAAAGGCTGGTTTTGGTGTGGATCAGGTATTTAATGGAGAAGCGGCAATGGAGGCCTTTTATTCAACTAATCCGGACCTTGTACTATTAGATGTCATGCTCCCAGGTAAAGACGGATGGGATTTACTTAAAGAGATACGTAACATGGACACATGTGCGGTAATCATGTTAACTGCTTTAGGTGATATCAACTACCGTTTAGACGGATTAAATGAAGGTGCAGATGATTATATCACAAAACCATTTAATGCAGAAGAAGTGGTAGCTCGTGTGAAAGCTGTTTTACGTCGATCAAAAGCAGAGAACTCTCAGGTCAAACGCTTTGGTAAACTCGAAATTGACATGAAATCACATTCCATTAAATTGTCAGGAAACATCATTCGATTAACACCCCGAGACCTTTCGGTACTTTTATTTTTAGCTGATCATCCAAACCAAACGTTTACAAGGGACCAATTAATTGAACATGTTTGGGGGTGGGAATATGAAGGCAGTGATCGAGCAGTTGATTTGGCAATAAAGCGAATAAGAAGAGCGTTAGAGGATTGGCCTAAGATAGAAGGAGAAATTAAAACACTTCGTGGATTGGGGTATCAGTTAAGTGTTTATTAAAGAGAAAGAACGAATTCCATTAAGTCGCTTTTGGACAAGCCGTTACTTATTGACATTATGTATTGGCTTAATTGTTATAGCTATTCTTTCTGCACTATGGATTCGCCATACGACATTAGAAAATCGTCTTCATATCATGGAATTATTAACAGAAGATATGGCGAATCAAATAACAAATACTGGCGAAATAGGACCACACCCTGATGGTGAAGGGGGATTCCCTGAACGTCGACACTGGATGGATTTAGAAAGTGATCCGTTTGTATATATTATCAAGTCGGATGGTCAAATTGTTTCCAGCAACCGTCCTATGGGACCATTAGAAAATCAAGTAAAGAAAGAATGGATACAATCAGAAGCGTCCGTACAAAAGCGGAAGCTTGGTGAGAACAATACGTATTTTTATTTGGTAAAAGCACCAATAGCTGTCGATGAAGATACGGTTGGTTGGGTTATGATGGTCGAATCAGAAAACGTATTGGCAAAAGTAAAGCAAGAATATACATTATTAGCAATCATGATTATCAGTCTAGCATTACTCGGCTGGGTTGCTATTTATTTATTAACAAGACGTTTATCAAGGCCAATCAAAGAAGTTGCTCAAGCAGCTAGACGGGTGCAGGATGGGGATTATCGAATCGATCTACCAGAAAATAATAAGGAAGAAGAAGTA
Organism: Virgibacillus sp. CM-4; assembly: GCF_000445495.1. NCBI lineage: Bacteria > Bacillati > Bacillota > Bacilli > Caryophanales > Bacillaceae > Virgibacillus > Virgibacillus sp. CM-4. The sequence continues at coordinate 1,230,143 of NZ_AUQA01000002.1, read as the reverse complement.
TACGAGCTTGTGTCTTCATTTAAAGACATGGCGAATCGCCTAGAACAACTAGAATCTTTACGAACCCAATTATTAGCTGGAGTTACCCATGAATTAAAAACTCCAGTTACTTCTATCAATGGGTTACTTCAGGCTGTAAATGATGATGTAGTAACTGGAGATGAGGCAAAAGAGTTTTTAGCAATATCCTTGAAAGAAACGGAAAAAATGCGAACAATGGTTGAAGATTTACTAGCATTTAATTCATTTGCTGCAAATGCTGTACCCTTATCAAGGGAACAGGTAAATGTGAACGATGTAGTGAAAAATATTGTTTATCATTGGAGTATTTCTCAAGAGGAAGAAAACATGGAAACAAGGGTTTCTTTCTTAGAATCTGCTGTTCAATTAGAAGTGGATGTTATTCGGCTTGAACAAATTATTACAAATTTACTTAATAACGCAATGCAGGCGATGCAAGCAGGGGAAATTCAGGTGAATTTAAGTAGTGATACGAATAATGTGTTTATCGATATTGAAGATAATGGTCCAGGAATACCGTTTGAAGAACAACTATTTATCTTTGAACGATTTTATCGAGGAGAAGGAAAGAAATATAAAACAAGGGGACTTGGTCTTGGTCTGTCTCTAAGTAAAATGATCGCTCAGGCGATGAACGGTGATTTATGTTTAAAACAAAGCAGTGATACAGGAACCATATTTCGAATATCGTTACCAAAATAATTATTGCTTTTTCCTAAATACGTACTGTAGAGGCTTTCTTGCAGCCTTATTTAATCTCTTTCCCTTTTATTGTTTTCTACCTCGACCATCGAATAACCGATTTGATATAGCAGCGTTCGGCAAGGAGAAGTGTGCTCACTTATGCATCCTTACGTACTGGTTTGGCCGCTATAATTCAGGTCGTAAATATAGAATGTCCTTTACTTACAACGTATACAAAAGCAAAAACAACAAAAAACCGGACGATCAGAGATCCCGCAGTGTGGATTTCGCGAGGGGGCTCGGGCGTTCGTCCTTGGAAAGCGAGAGTATTTTTTCGTTCGCTGCAAAATGGGGCCGGGACACAACCAAACCAAAATAGGTAAACAAATAATCCGAACAGATTCGAATGCGATCGTTCGGATTATTATAGGAATAAGATACTTTTGTCTCAGCCTCGTTTTTGTTTATTTTTAGTTTTGATTGCTACTCCGTGGATTGCCGTCACCGTTTCTTTGATTTCCTCCACGATTTCCACCGAACATGTTATTTGATTGATTTTCGGTCACTCCTGATTCATCTATATACGTCATAACTTCAGAAAGCGGAAAATCGACGGCTAAGGAACCTTCTTGGTAAGTCGCATCTTGATATACCCCATCGTTACTTTCACCTGTTAATTTACCACCTGCGTTGAATGTATAGGATTCGTCTTTTTCAAGAGATGGTGTACTAATCAATACAGACTGGAATGCATTCTCAGGAGCTATACCAAGTATTTGCTCGCCTGCACTATCTTCTAGGTATATAGATGTATCTGCATCCTGCATTTCAGGGAACGTCATCATAATGGCTTGTTGTGTGGATTCTTCAGAGATTCCTTGTGCCATTCCACTACTTCCACTAGCAACTAACATACCACCTTCAATAATAAAGGATTGATCATAATCTAAGGATCCATTCATTGATTGAGTTGGACCATAGACAAGTACTTTACCACCCGTCATTTTTATGGACGAATTAGAATCTAAGCCATCACCATTGGCGTTAATATAGACATACCCATTTTCAATCAGTAATTGTCCTTCCTCGCTTGATACTTCTTCTGTTGTAGATGTTTGTTCTTGTTGCTCGCTAGTCGCGTTTCCCCCATTATCAGAAGGGGGCGCACCACCAGCGCCACCCATACCTGGCATCTCTCCTTCAGTACTTCCTCCGTTAACATTGATACCGTCATCTTCTGCATGAATATAGGTTGTGCCTTCTGTGATTGTAATATTTGTTGCTTCAACACCTTCTAGACTTTTAGCAACCGTAGTTGTTCCACCTTCAATGGTAAGGTCTCCATCTCCGTGCAGGGCATCATCGCCTGTAGAAAGGTATGATTCACCACCAGAAATGGTAACATCCTGATCGCTATGAATCGCATCATCTAAGGCATCAATCGTGAATGTGCCGCCAACAATAGTCAGATCGGTTCCAGCCTTGATACCTTTTGTACTAACTGTATTTTCAGAATCCGTTTCTTCATTAGCTGATTGTGATGATACATCGGTATTTGATGCGTTTCTTGCATTCTCCTGGCTTTGGGAATTATTGTTTTGGTTTGGTGCTTGAGGTGCTTTTCCTTGAGGAGGCTGGCCACCAGGCATTCCACCAGAAGTTTGCATTTGTTCTTGGATTTCTGGATTTTCTTGTATAATTGCTTGCATATCTTCAAAGCTTTCCGCGTTTTGGAGCTGTTCTTTTACTTCCTCAGAAACATCAATTTGTTCCAATAAACGATCAATCATGGTGGAAATATCTTGGTTACCCATTGGGCCGCCCGCTTCCATACCGCCGCCTGCTTGGTTTGTTTCAATTGTTTCTGGACTTCCGCCACCTGATGTTATCGTATATTCCCCATCAACAGCGACTATTGCTTTTTCAGCTTGGACACCGTCACCTTTGGATGCTTCAACGAATAAAGAACCACTTTGTAAGACGATATTTCCTTTTTGCTCATCCTCATCATTCGAGGCTTTTATTCCATCACCGGTAGATGTAACAGAAATAGCAGCGTCTTTCATTGTAAATAAGTCTCGTCCAACAATGCCGTCATCTTTTGCCGTTACTTCAATGGTACCACCAGTAATCTTTAACTCATCTCTACTCGTGATTCCGTCGTTATAGTTTCCATTCACTGTTAAGTTGCCAGTGCCGTTGATGGTTAAATCATCTTTACTAAAGATGGCTGCTTTTAGTTCGTCGGCATCTTCATACGTATATTGTTCAGGGTCTGTTACTGTATTCTCCGTATTTCCCTCTAAAGACAAGATGGTTTTATCTGCTTGTTTGATATAGATAGGAGCACTCGTTGATGAGTTAATGGTAGCACCATTCATTACGAGCCGTACTGTCCCATCATCTTCTGCATCAATGACAATCTGACCGTCTTCTAATGTTCCCTCAATTACATACGTACCAGTCGTACGGATGGATATGTTTTGATCTTCAACAACTACCCCTTCGTTTCCATCAACATTAGCAGTTGTTTTGTCCAGATATATATGGGTAACATCTTCATTATCCCAATCTGTATACGCATCTTCCTTATCATAAGTAACTAAGTTACTAATCAGCTTATCTGATTGCCTAGTTGTTGCAGCTTGCTCGGTTCCGCAACCACTGATCATTAATAGAATACTAATAAAAAATACGATCCAGATATTCTTTACCTTCATTGTATAACCTCCCTTTATCATGATAGGAATGAAGTAGCCTAATGGAATAGAACTACTTCGTTGCCTTGTTTATGCCGTGAAGTTACCATCGTAACTCAACATGACTGCTGAATTGACACAATCCATTGTTGAAATTTCGGATGTGATGGCAGAGTCATTCTCTTTAACTCTGATTTCATATGTAACCTCGATTTCATCATGTTGTATGATAGATTTTGATTTTAAAGAAAATCGTTTCGTTTTTTCGTTAATCAGACTTTCTATTTGGTTTCCAAGGCGATCATTATTGTATTTAACGACTAAAAGATAAGGATTTTCTACCTTAATTTTGTTTCCAAATAATACAATGACAATGCCAATAACGATGGTACCGACAATAGCTAATAATAGAAAACCTGCTCCACATAATATACCTGCAATTACAGACCAAAATAAAAATACTAAGTCCATTGGGTCTTTAATGGGTGTTCGGAACCGTACAATCGACAATGCACCTACCATACCAAGTGATAATAATACGTTTTGACTGATTCCCATAATGACCAATGCTGTAGCCATCGTCATAATAACTAATGAAATATTAAATGAATGTGAGTATATTACGCCTTTAAATGTTTTCTTATAAATCATGTAAATGAATAATCCTATTAGGAATGATAATCCAAGTCCAAGTAAGGAATCTACGATGGAAAAGGATGATGTATTTTCTAAAAAACTTGATTTGAATATATCTGAAAAGTTTGTTGTGTTTGAATCCATATTTCTCTCTCCTTTAGCTTTTTTTAACCATACATGCGACTTAATTGATACTTGGAATACGCTTCCTGTCTGGTATCCGATAATTGTAAGAGATGTTTAATAACGTCTGGCAAGTACGCATCGTATTTTACTTCTAAAATAATTAAATGAGGTTCTAATACATCTATCATTGGCAAATGTCTATTGAACATATCTGTATTTTGTATACTTGACTGCACCTTCATATCAAAGGTAATGCGAACATTGCCATATGGATAGATCCACGGTTCTCGTTCATAATCAACTACCGCTTTCGGCTTTAGCTGATGGTACTTCATTTCGAACATTAGATCACGGATGAGTGCCCTTTCGTCGTTTTCCATCCAGGTAATATCGCCTATCCGTAGTTTTTCAAACTCGGATCTTGAAATCTCGCATTTGGTTTTAAATGTGAGGTTATTACGCTTACTTTTACGTTCTAAATGAATGACTTTACCGCTTTTTCCATATATACGGACACGGTATTTATCTCTATTCAAGTATCCTTCTTTCTTTTCCTGTAATACTTTATTGTCAAAGTTATCAAAATAGGTAGATCGAATAAGATATCTCCCGTTTCGTTTAGCGTTTGGATCTCTTCTTAGGTAATGTTGTAGTTTATCTTGTAACACGTGATATTCTGCTACAGATATCGCGTGTTTTAATTCATTACGTCCTTTTGGGTTAAAAGAAGTTTGTATTGGCATTTATTTGCCTCCTTTCTAGGTTCATTGAAACAATATGTGGGTTAACCTCCTTCATGCCGTGGACAATAACAGTGTATATAGGAAATGTGTCAAGTGAATGTCAAGTTAAGATATTGTTAATCGTTTTTAGAGAACACTAAACAGTATTCATCTATAAAACAAGACAAATTGGTTCAAAATAAAGTAATAACGCATAGTGAGGAGGAGCAGTATGAAACAGTCGGCCGTCTTTTTAGATCGGGATGGAGTTGTCAATGAAGTTTTAACAAAGCGGGTGAAATTTGTAAATCAGCCTGCAGATGTTTACCTGTTAGAAGGTGTAGCTGAGGCAATAAAAATATGTAATGATTTAGGTTATAAGGTGTTTGTTGTGACGAATCAAGGTGGAATTGGACTAGGGTATATGAATGAGGAAAATTTACATGCGGTACATAAAAAGATGAAGGAGGAAATAGCTAAATCTGATGGGCATATTGACGATATTGCTTATTGCCCACATAAGCCCGATGCTAACTGCGCCTGTCGTAAGCCAAAACCAGAAATGATCTATACACTAGCAAGGAAACATCAAATTGATTTACAACATAGTTTTATGGTTGGTGATCGAGAAGTAGATGTGGAGGCTGGTAAGAAAGCGGGTGTAAAAACAATTCTAGTAGGAAACCGGCAAACAACAAGCAAAGCAGATTGGACTTTTCCAAATCTCCTAGCCGCAGCAGTGTTTTTATGTGATCTTCATAAGTCAAAAAAGTAAAGATGATTTTCATGATTCGTTCTAGTAAGTTGTATTACTGCCGAAAGAAAGGGAATATAACTATTCGAAAATCACAGTGAATGAAATAGGCAAGTTCCAAACGAGTAAGCAATTCCTAAGATCATTCCTCTGGAAAGCATGCCTATTTTGGATTGCGGTTCAATAGCTCAATGTTTGGAATTTAAGAAATATCCGTTTTTGTAATGTCTTAGTCCAGTTATACGTGGGTTGTTTTGCCGTTGTTATGCTGCTGTTGGCTATCCTTCTTTTTTAAGTTGGGAAATATTCGTTGTTCTAGTTTCTCATAGAAAATAAGTACTTTATCTACAACTAATAGTCTTGTTGTGAATTGAAAAGCAATCATTGCTGCGAATGTGCTTAAAATAATTCCCGCTGCTACATCGAAAGGATAATGTACCCCAACCCAAATCCGAGATATACCTACGCCTATAGCCAAGCTAATCCACATCCACCCACCTTTTCTTTGGAACAGCCAAAAGGTAAGACAAAATGAAAAGAATAAAATAGTATGGTCACTTGGAAAAGAGTTATCAACTTCATGCGTGATTAACTGGTTAACATTTGTTAGTTCGCAAAAAGGTTGGTTATTAAAATGAACACTGCTAGCTATAACTCCTAAGATCTCAGCAAGAAAGAAAGCAATCAAGGCACTCATAATCATACGTCTATGCTGTCTATGTCGAGTAAACCAAATAATAATTACACCAAACGCTAAGATAAAGGCAAGGTATTCAGCAATAAAGATAATGATTGGGTCGAGACTAGGGAATTGCTTACCTAAATTATTAATGAAACGAAATAAGCTATGATTTATTTGTAGAAGCTCCATAATATCACTATTTCCTCCTAAAGCGGTGAAACGACGATGGGTGCTGTAAAATTTTTCAAGTACCCAAGCCTGAAATATAAAAATTCGACAAATCTAATGCTTTTTGGTCGGCTTGATGAAAAATAAACAACTGCGTTTAGCTGATTTATATCATAAAAAAGGAGGATGATATGAACTTCAATGGTGATTAGGAAGTTTTATCTTGGGTTTATGTATTACTGGTAATTGAACAGAAGAGGCACTAATTGTCGATATATGATACTTGTCATATATCCTCCTTGATATTTATGCCTTCAGGTCTCTCTTAGATCGTATTAAGATGAAAGAAAAGCTATAAACTAGGAGGAAAACATGAGTAGACAAAAACAAGCTCAATTAAGGAAAAGTGTGGCTCGATTTGCGAATTCGGATGTAAAACGGAGCATACTCCAACTTATAAATACAATTCTACCCTTTATACTGTTATGGTACCTTGCTTACCAAAGTCTTGCCATTTCCATCTGGCTTACACTTGGTTTAGCTGTTGTTGCATCTGGATTCGTAATTCGAATATTTATTATTTTTCATGATTGTACCCATAGCTCTTTCTTTAAGAACCCAAAAGCTAACCGAATTATAGGAACCATCACAGGAGTTATTACTTTATTTGCGTTTGAAAAATGGAAACGCAGTCATGCGATTCATCATGCAACAAGCAGTAATCTAGACAAGCGTGGTACAGGCGATGTGTGGATCATGACGGTGGATGAATATTTAGAAGCTTCTTTTTGGAGAAAGCTAGCATACCGTCTATACAGAAACCCTATTGTTATGTTTGGGTTAGGTCCCTTGTATCTCTTCTTACTATCGAATCGGTTTAATCGAAAAGGCGCAAAGAGAAAAGAGCGATACAATACGTATGTGATTAATTTATCAATCCTAGTTATCTACGCTTGCTTAATTTGGGCAGTTGGCTGGAGTGCTTTTCTCATTATCCAGCTACCAATTTTATTTATCTCTGGGTCGCTAGGAATTTGGTTGTTTTATGTTCAGCACCAATTTGAGGATTCTTATTTTGAGAATGAAGCCGAATGGGATTATGTAAAAGCTGCTGTTGATGGAAGTTCGTATTATAAGCTGCCAAAGGTCTTACAATGGATGACAGGGAATATTGGTTTTCACCATGTACATCACTTAAGTCCTAAGGTACCTAACTATCATTTAGAACCTGCACACGAGTCAACACCGCCACTTCAGAAAGCAACAACGATAACATTACGAACGAGTTTGCAATCAATTCGTTTTCGTGTCTATGATGAAGCTTCAAAAACATTTATGAGTTTTAAAGATATCAAAGCGTTACAGAAAAAAACGACAAATGTATCGATGAAAACGAGTATTCAAGAAAAGTAATGTATGGGGCTTCAAGGGACTGACTTTTACGTCAGTCTTTTTTTATTTCAAAAAAGGGAAGTTGTCAGGTAAATATTTTGCTATACTTTACACATCGGATAAAGGAGGGCGAATAATGCAAAACTGGTATCATATTTTTCCAAAAAATACAGGATTAAGTGCTTTTGCGTGGGTTGTTTTTTGTTTATTGCCCTTTTATTTTATTGTCCGTTCGTCAAATTTTATAGAAATAGCTATTGGAATAGCGCTCATTGTGCTTTTCTTTACCACATATCGACTTGCTTTTATTAAAAAAGGATGGACGGTATATTTTTCTGTTAGTATTCAAATAGCCATTAGTATCGGAATGACACTATACTTTGGGTATGTATATTTTTCTCTGTTTTTAGCTTTTTTCATTGGTAATATGGATAATAAAAAAGGCTTTATTACTTTGTATGTCATTCACTTAGTCACAACGCTTTCAGCGGTTAGTTTTGGTTTTTATATGCATGGGCAACTCTTTTTACCGCAATTGCCGTTTATTGCCATCACGGTTTTCGGAGTCATTCTTCTGCCTTTTACACGCTATAACCGCAATAAACAGGACAAACTAGAGCATCAGTTGGAGGACGCGAATAAGAAGATAGCACAACTAATGGTTATTAAAGAGCGACAGCGAATTGCACGTGATTTGCATGATACCTTAGGACAAAAATTATCGCTTATTGGGTTGAAGAGTGATTTAGCAGGGAAATTAGTTCATATTGATCCAGAATCGGCAAGGAATGAATTAGGTGATATTAACCAAACAGCTAGAACCGCATTAAAAGAAGTGAGAGATATGGTATCCGAAATGAAAAATGTAAAATTAAAGGAAGAAATTATTCATGCAAAGCAGATGATTGATGCTGCGCAAATGCAATTATACACAGACATTGATGAAGATTTCATAAAGGCACCAGTTCTGTTAGAAAATGTATTAAGTATGTGTTTACGAGAAGCTGTAACTAATGTGGTAAAACATAGTTATGCTACGGAGTGTTTTATTAGTATACAACAAACTGCAAGTGATTGGGTGATGGAGGTGAAAGATAACGGGATCGGCAATTCTAATCTTTTGCAGCAAAATGAAGGCAACGGTCTTCGTGGTATAAAGGAGCGTTTGGAGTTTGTAAATGGCCGTATGAAAATAACTGGTTCAGAGGGTACTCAAATAACAATTCGTATTCCAACCGTAATCAAACAATCAGAAGGGAGGGCTTAGATGATTCGAATTGTACTTGCTGAAGATCAGACAATGTTGTTGGGCGCGCTTGGTTCCTTGCTTAATTTAGAGGAGGACATGAAAGTAGTTGGTAAAGCGAGTAATGGTGAAGAAGCTATTCGGTTAGTTAAGGAACAGCAACCGGACGTTTGTATGATGGATATTGAAATGCCGCTAAAGAGTGGGCTAGATGCTGCAGAAGCAATAAAAGATGAGCAATGTAAAGTAATTATCTTAACAACCTTTGCAAGATCTGGTTATTTTGAGCGTGCTAGGAAAGCACAGGTAAGTGGCTATTTACTTAAGGATAGTCCGAGTGAAGAATTGGCAAATTCGATCAGAGTTATCGTTAGTGGTCGTAAGGTTTATTCTCCAGAGCTTATTGATTTAGCGTATAATAACGAAAATCCGTTAACAGAACGAGAAGAGCAGGTCCTGCGCCTGTTAGCTGTTGGAGCGAGTACAAAGGAGATTGCCAAGAGATTATACATTACTACAGGTACAGTCCGTAATTATATATCTGTTATTCTTGATAAATTAGAAGTTGGAAATCGCATTGAAGCAATAGCTAAATACAAGGAATCCGGTTGGTTTGAGTAATTAGCTGAACCAAAAACCCTCCTTATTTAAGGAGGGTTTGTTTATACTAATCGGTCAATGCGCTCATCTAGGCTAGGATGCGTTGAAAAGATCGATGTCTTTTTCGTCCCATTAATTTTTAGCGTAGCAATTGAAGTTTCTTCTCCTCGTACGCGGTTTGAATATACACGTAACGATTCTAAAGCATGTCTCATCTTATCTTTACCAGCTAAGTCTGCCCCACCACGGTCAGCGTGGAATTCCCTATGTCTAGAATAAGCAAATACCACTAAGCTACCAAGGATGGAAAAAACAAGCTGGAACAGGATAATCGCAATAAAATGTACGATTGGAGCTAACTCTTCCTTTACAAAGCGACTCACAACAAACGCTGCAATACGAGCTAAAAAGACAACAAATGTATTTACAACTCCTTGTAATAAAGTCATGGTAACCATATCTCCATTTGAAATATGTGCAACTTCATGAGCAATTACCCCTTCAACAGCGTCATCATCCATTTCATACAATAATCCAGTAGATACTGCTACTAAAGAACGCTTCTTTGTCGCACCGGTGGCAAATGCATTTACTTCTCGCGAATCATAGATCCCTACTTCCGGCATGTGCATAAGCCCTGCTGCACGAGATAAGCGATGAACTTTCTCAACAACTTCTCTTTCACGCTGCGACATTTCCTTATTTGGGTCAATGACGCGAACACCCATCATTCGTTTCGCCATCCAACGTGACATCGCTAAGGAAATAAAGGAACCTGTAAAACCGATGACAGCACTAAATAAGAGTAATGTACCTAAATGAAGCTGACCGTCCTGCCCAATGTAGTTCCATGTTCCGGGAATGAGTGTAAAGATAATCGTGATGGTTGCTAGAACAAGAACATTTGTTAACAGAAAGTAAAAAATTCGTTTTCCCACAATCTCACCCTTTACCAATAGTCTTTTTTGTGAATCTTTCACATTAATTATATTATGCTAAAACAACACGTACAACCAATAATTCACTGTATTTTTGTAGGATTTGTTACAAAATAGGGTATGAATCTATATATCACTAAAATTACTTTTGATAACAAATTTACTTGACATAAGTTATATACTGGTTTACTATAGTTACATAAAGTAATTAGGTTGTTAAAAAGTAGTATGTGATTAACAGTTGTTAGTTACTTTATCGAATAATTATTTACAGCAAGGAGACAGTAAGCAATATGGGATTTCTTGATAAAATATTTTTTATAAAGGAGAAGAAACAGATGAGTAATGTTAAATTAGCTATTATTTATTACAGTTCAACTGGTATCAATTATCAATTAGCAAAATGGGCAGAAGAAGCTGGCAAGGCTGCAGGCGCGGAAGTACGGTTAGTGAAGGTTCCTGAACTTGCACCAGAGGCGGCAATTGAATCTAATCCAGCTTGGAAGGCACACTATGATGCAACAAAAGATGTAAAAGAAGCTACTTCTGACGATATTGAGTGGGCAGATGCAATCATCTTCTCAACGCCAACACGCTTTGGAAACGTAGCTTCACAAATGAAGCAATTTCTAGATTTGCAGGGTGGTCTATGGGCTTCTGGCAAAACAGTAAATAAAGTAGTAAGTGGGATGTCATCCGCATCAAATCCACATGGTGGACAAGAAGCAACGATTTTATCACTATATACATCGATGATGCATTGGGGTGCAATTATTGTACCACCAGGCTATACGGATGATGTTGCTTATGCAGCTGGTGGTAATCCATATGGTACAAGTGTCACGCAGGGTCAAGATGGTAACATGGTGGAAGACGTAGAAGCAGCAGTCAAGCATCAAACAAAACGTACAATTGAAGTTGCAGAAAAAGTAAATCAATAAATAGGAAAAAGCTGAATCGATGATTTCGATTCAGTTTTTTTATCTATCAGTGAATGGATGTTGTTTTCGATAGGGAATGCTACTACAAACAATATGAAATAAAGGAGTTGTCTGACAGTGGTATTACCGAAAGAGTCGGGGTTGGATCATAGCGTCAACCTTTTAAAAGAGGGGTATTGCTTTATTCCTAATCGAATGCGTGCTTCCAACACTTCTGTTATTCAAACGAGATTGCTGGGACAAAAAGTCATTTGTATTCGTGGACAGGAAGCAGCGGAACTTTTTTATAATCAAGATTTATTTAAGCGTCAAGGAGCGGCTCCCCGCCGGATTTTAAAGAGTTTATTTGGTAAAGGTGGTGTTCAGGGATTGGATGAACAAGCACATAAACATAGGAAAGCATTATTTATGGACCTAATGACTTGTGATAGTTTAAAGAAAATAAAGCAAATTGCAGAAAAACAATGGGAGATTGCAATAAAGCGATGGGAGGCTATAGAAGAAGTAGAATTGTTTCATGAGTTAGAGAAGCTCATGTGTATTACCGCTTGTCAATGGACAGGGGTGCCGATTCGTGCAATCAATCTTCACACAAGAACGTCTGATTTATCGGCAATGATTGATGCTTTTGGTGCAGCTGGACCGAGACACTGGCGAGGACGCATCGCACGAAAACGGGCAGAAAAATGGATTACTTATATCGTTGAAGAAGTTAGGCATAGTAATATCATCATTGATTCGAATACACCGCTTTACAAGATAACGTGGCATCGTGATTTATCGGGAGAGTTGCTAGATGTGCATACAGCGGCAGTAGAAGTTCTAAATTTATTACGTCCTATTACGGCAATCGGTCGTTTTATTACGTTTTCTACTTTGGCTCTATACGAATTTCCAGAAGCAAAACAGGAAATAATGTCTGGAGACAATCGTGATCAGAATAAGGAAATGTTTGTACAAGAAGTTCGGAGATATTATCCATTTGCTCCGTTTACAGGTGCACGAGTGAATAGAGACTTTACCTGGAATCATGTTTTGTTTAAAAAGAATACGTTAGTTTTACTTGATATTTACGGAACCAATCACGATAGTACACTATGGGAAAACCCATATACGTTTAACCCTAAACGCTTTTTGAAATGGGAAGGAAATCCTTTTAACTTTATCCCACAAGGAGGTGGGGAGTATGATTTGGGGCATCGTTGTGCAGGAGAATGGATCACGATTGAATTAATGAAGTCGAGCTTACATTTTCTAACGGAGCGTATGAGTTACGAGATTCCAGAACAAGATTTAAGATATAGTTTGAAACGTATGCCAGCAATCCCAGCTAATAGATTGATCATAAATCATGTTCGAAGATGTTCGTACTAGATTATGCTCCTCTAAGTTAGCTATCGTTGGGATAGCTCTCGCTTTTGTCATCGTTACCCTAAATTGATCTTGTAAGTAAGTACCCAGCTACTTTAGAAAATATGTTATTAGACTATAATTAGCAGGCAGCAACCACTCCTATTCTCTATAAGACATATATAAATTCGCTGTAGTTGTTCACTAAAAATTAACATAATGAAGTGTTTGAATAGGTGACAAACCACGGTGAAATCAGTAAAATTACTACAGAGAGAAAAGGAGGAACACTTCCATATGCGTACGATTCGTAAAAAATGTGCAGTGCTTGCTGATCATCCTGCTTTTTATAACACAATTATTATATTAATTATTTTGAATGCCATTTTGGTAGGTTTAGAAACATATAATTACATTGCGGAAAATTATTTGAATTGGATTTTCATTGCAGATCGTATCCTGTTGTGGATATTTACGATAGAGATTGTTATCCGTTTAATAGGTAGTTCATCTGTGAAGGCTTTTTTCAAAGATCCATGGAGCGTTTTTGATTTTGTGATTGTATTAAGTGGTCACTTATTAGTTGGGTCACATTATGTAATGGTTTTAAGAATCTTACGTGTCCTTCGTGTGCTTCGAGCTATATCTATTATTCCTTCATTACGAAAAATGGTTAATGCATTATTATTAACGATCCCATCGATGGGTACCATTATGTTGTTGCTTGGCATATTCTTCTATATATACGGTGTCATTGGTACAATGCTGTATCAGTCCATAGCACCAGAATATTTCGGAACACTTCACCAATCCTTATTAACACTTTTCCAAGTTATTACGTTAGAGTCTTGGGCAAGTGGCGTGATGCGTCCAATTTTAGCAGAAGATCCATCTTCTTGGTGGTATTTTGTGACTTTTATTTTGATTGGGGCGTTTGTCATCGTCAATCTGTTTGTCGGTGTTGTAGTAAATAATGTAGAGGAAGCGAATCGCGAGGATACACCATCACCGACTGATATTAAATTAGCAGAATTACAAGCGGAATTACAGGAAGTCAAAGAACTATTAAAAGAGAAAAAATAATTACATAAGCCCCCAATGTGTTAATACATTGGGGGCTTATGTTTGCTCTTATAATTAGATGTTAATCCATCAATTCAGATATGATCTCAAAGGAACGTTCTCTGTCTTCTTGATTATATATTTGGGCACTAATAATCATTTCATCCGCTTGTGTTTCCGTTAAGAAGTTCTCCAGCCCTTTTCGGACGGTTTCTTTACTTCCGATGATGGTTGTTCGTGGATCAAGTGATTGCTTAATTGCTTCAAGCTCCATTGCTGAAAAATGGGCTTCAATATCTTTGATTGGCGGTTTTAGTTTGGTAGGTTGCCCTCTCCGCATATTCAAGAATTGCTGCTGAAGGGAGGTAGCCAGATAATGTGCTTTCTCATCTGTGTCGGCAGCAATCACATTCACTCCTACCATCGCATACGGGTTTTCCATTACTTCTGAAGGCTGGAATTGTTCTCGATATAGATTTAATGCTGGAATTGTATATGCTGGTGCAAAATGACTTGCAAAGGAGAAGCTGAGCCCTTTTTGTGCAGCTAATCTTGCACTAAAGTCACTAGAACCAAGTAACCAAATTGGGATATCTAAACCTTGACCTGGAACTGATTTGACGTTTGAAACCGGATGATCCGAAAAGTAATCCTGTAATTCGTTCACTTGCATCGGAAAATCTTCTACACGCATGTTTAATGTCCGTCGTAATGCATAAGCGGTAGCTTGATCACTACCTGGTGCCCTACCTAATCCAAGATCAATGCGTCCAGGATAAAGGGATTCAAGTGTTCCGAATTGTTCGGCAATTACTAATGTTGCATGATTTGGCAACATTATTCCACCAGCACCAACTCGTATGTGATTCGTATTTTCAGCTATATGGCCAATAATAACAGATGTTGCAGAGCTTGCAATACCAGGCATATTATGATGTTCCGCTAACCAATAGCGATGGAAACCAAGTTTTTCTACATGCTTGGCGAGGTCTACACTGTTTTTGAAGGACTCTCTTGGGGTGCTTCCTTCATTTACAGGAGCCAAATCCAAGACAGAGAGGGGTATATTTTGAAATGTTCTTGAATGCTTTGCCATTTTATTCACTCCTAATCATTTCTTATGAAGAAATGATACGAGTATTTCATATAACCGTCCAATAATCAGCTCATTTATTTAAGCGTTTTCAAAAAAGGAATTAAAAGAAATTTTTCGATAAAAAATAAAATTTTTGTGAAATATTTTGTAAACTCCCCAAAAACCTTGGCATTGCATGCAGTTTAGATGAATAAAGTTTTTTAAAATAGGAAAAAGACAGCGTTTTCATTTATTAAATTTTAATAATTTTGTATTAAAATAACTTATCTGAATTTTGAGGTAAAATTAGTTTTATGATATTATAATCCTACTATACCTTTTTCCGAATGCGTAGAACAGTTTGAAAACTTTTATGGGAGTATTTTAGATTGCGGTAAATTATTCGACAATTTAAAATTTAAAGGCATATTTTAATGTCAAGAAAGGGGATGTTGGGATGCCGAAGAACGGATTTCCTGAACAACAGGGTCTTTATCATCCTGATTTCGAGCATGAAGCATGTGGAATCGGGATGATAGCAAATATAAATGGCAAGAAAACCCACAATATCGTACAGAATGCGATTAATATTCTTTGTAACCTGGAACATCGCGGGGGTCAGTCAGCTGATACTAGTACAGGTGATGGTGCTGGAATACTAACCCAAATTCCAAACCGATTCTTCCAAAAACAGTGTGCGAAGGAAGGAATTCATCTCCCGGATAAAGGTGAATATGGAGTTGGAATGGTATTTCTTCCACGAAGTCATGACATACGAATGGAATGCAAAAGGATGTTCGAACGGATTATTCGCGAGGAAGGACAACAGTTACTGGGATGGAGACCAGTTCCAATAAATGAATCTTTTATTGGGAAGGTTGCAGCGAAAAGCATGCCGACGATTCGCCAGATCTTTATCAAGAAACCCGAGGATGTTAAGGATCAAAAAGCTTTTGAACGAAAGTTATATGTCATTCGTAAACGAATCGAACAAGAAGCTGCAAAATCCCCTGAATATGAGGATGTCTATATTAGTAGCTTATCCTCAAGTACAATCGTATATAAAGGGATGTTAGTTCCTGAACAACTGGACGCCTTTTATATCGATTTAAACCATCCTGATTTTAAATCTGCTCTTGCGTTAGTTCATTCTCGCTTTAGTACAAATACCTTCCCGAGTTGGAAAAGATCTCATCCAAACCGTTATACCATTCATAATGGAGAATTTAATACGTTACGAGGAAATGTGAATTGGATGCGTGCAAGAGAGCAGCTTTGTTCATCAGAATACTTTACAGATGAAGATATGGAAAAAATCCTACCTGTGATTGATTACGAAGGCAGTGATTCATCAATATTTGATAATACTTTTGAATTTCTTCACTTATCAGGTCGTTCATTGGCACATACAGCGATGATGATGGTACCAGAACCGTGGGCGAATGATGACGCGATAAAAGAAGAAAAACGTGATTTCTATGAATACCATAGTACATTAATGGAACCTTGGGATGGTCCAGCAGCACTTGTTTTTTCTGACGGTACACAAATTGGTGCTTGTCTTGACCGTAATGGGCTTCGCCCAGCCAGGTACTATGTAACAAAAAGCGGCATGATTGTGCTTGGTTCAGAAGTTGGCGCCTTAGATATATTTGCTGATGACATTTTATATAAGCGAAGACTAGAACCAGGTAGAATGCTATTAGTAGATTTGGAAAAAGGAGTAATTGTACCAGACGAAGATATTAAGATGCAGATCGCATCTGAGCAGCCATATAAAGAATGGCTGAATAATAAAGTCGATTTAGACGACATTCCAGAGGTTATGTACCGACAGCCTGTATTTGGTGAAGAAAAATTAATTACGCAGCAACTTGCCTTTGGTTATACAAGAGAGGAATTAAATAAAGTTATTAAGCCGCTTGTAACGGATGGGAAGGACCCAATTGGTTCAATGGGATATGATTCGCCATTAGCAGTACTATCAAAGAAGCCGCAATTGCTCTATAACTATTTTAAGCAGTTGTTTGCGCAAGTAACGAATCCCCCGATTGATGCAATTAGAGAGAAGATTATCACGATGGTAGAAACAACGATAGGCTCCGAAGGGAATTTAGTACAACCAACTGCAGAAAGCTGTAGACATATACGGCTAAAAACACCGGTCTTGAAAAATGGAGAGTTAGAAAAGTTACGAATCCAGCAATTAGAAGGATTTAAGGCAAGTACATTATTTATGCATTTTGATATAAATGATGGTGAAAATGCATTGGAAAAAGCATTAGATCGTCTATTTACCGAAGCAGATGCTGCGATTGACGAAGGTGCTATTATTCTTATCTTGTCTGATAGAGGCATTACCAAAGACAAAGCTGCTATACCAGCATTATTAGCTGTTTCAGGACTACACCATCATTTAATTCGGAAAGGATTGCGTACGAAAGTTAGCCTACTACTCGAATCAGGAGAACCGAGGGAAGTACATCATTTTGCAACATTGATTGGCTATGGTGCGGAAGGCATTAATCCTTATTTGGCCTACCACTCAATTGAAGATTTAGTAGAGCGCCAAGAAATTGAAGGCTTATCAGAGAAGCAAGCCATTGAAAAGTATATTAAATCGGTTACCGACGGTATTATTAAGATTTTGTCTAAAATGGGTATATCGACGATTCAGAGTTATCGTGGGGCGCAAATTTTTGAAGCGATTGGCATTCAACAAAATGTAATAGATACGTATTTTACAAATACAGCATCAAGACTTGGTGGTATCGGGTTAGATTTAATAGAACAAGAAACACGTATGCGTCACCAAGCTGGATTTGTTGAAAATCGTGGAGGAAATAACACCTTGCAAGCAGGTGACGATTATCAATACCGCAAAGACGGAGAAGATCATCAGTATAATCCAAAAACAATTCACAAACTGCAACATGCTTGTCGAACAGGAAATTATGAATTGTTTAAAGAATACTCTCAGCTATTAACAGATGAAAAAGAAAACCTGCAATCCCTTCGTGGTCTACTTTCATTTAAAGACAGAAAACCTGTACCTATTGAGGAGGTAGAATCAGTAGAATCGATTTGTCATAGGTTTAAGACAGGTGCAATGTCTTTCGGATCTATTAGTAAAGAAGCACATGAATCGTTAGCAATTGCGATGAATCGGATTGGCGGTCGAAGCAATAGTGGAGAAGGCGGCGAATCAACCGACCGATTTACCAGGGATGAAAATGGCGAATTAAGAAGAAGTGCTATTAAACAGGTTGCGTCAGGTAGATTCGGTGTGAATAGTCATTATTTAGTGAATGCGGACGAAATTCAAATCAAAATTGCACAAGGAGCTAAACCTGGAGAAGGTGGGCACTTGCCAGGGAAGAAAGTATATCCATGGGTAGCTGAAGTGCGTGGTTCTACTCCAGGGGTTGAACTTATTTCTCCACCGCCACACCATGATATTTATTCGATTGAGGATTTGGCAGAATTAATCCATAACTTAAAAAATACGAATCCAAAAGCTCGTATAAGTGTCAAGCTCGTTTCTGCAGTAGGTGTTGGTACAATTGCTGCTGGCGTAGCAAAAGGGCGTGCCGACCTAGTATTAATTAGTGGGTATGATGGTGGTACAGGTGCTGCTCCTCGTACTAGTTTAAAACATACTGGATTGCCTTGGGAAATAGGTCTTGCAGAAACACATCAAACCCTATTATTAAATGGTTTAAGGGATCGAATTGTTGTAGAAACAGACGGTAAGATGATGACAGGAAGAGATGTTATTGTTGCTAGTTTACTAGGGGCAGAGGAATATGGTTTTTCTACTGCGCCACTCGTGGTACTAGGTTGTGTAATGATGCGCGTCTGTCATGTAGATACGTGTCCGGTTGGGATTGCTACGCAAAACCCAGAACTTCGAAAAAAATTCATGGGAGATCCAGATCACGTGGTTAACTTCATGAAGTTTATTGCACAAGAAGCTCGTGAATTAATGGCTGAGTTAGGGTTTAGGTCAATTAATGAAATGATAGGACGTACGGATGTATTGCAGTTTAATGAAGCCATTGATCATTGGAAGGCAAAGGGTGTTGATTTAACTGCCCTATTATATCAACCAGATGTTCCCGCTGAAGTCGGACGTTATGCAACGATTAGCCAAGACCATGGAATTGAAAAGACCCTTGATTATCAGGAGCTGATTCCAAACTGTAAACAGGCAATTGAAAAGAAGAAAGCAGTCGAATTTACAACAGCAATCCGTAATATCAACCGTGTAACAGGTGCCCTACTTGGTAGCGAAATAACAAGTCGTTATGGAGAACAAGGATTACCTGAGGATACGATTAAACTCAATTTTAATGGATCTGCCGGTCAAAGCTTTGGGGCATTTATTCCGCCTGGAATGACTCTAAGGCTGATTGGAGACGCAAATGACTTTGTTGGTAAAGGACTTTCTGGAGGGAAAATCATTGTACATCCAGATCCGATTGTTACCTTCCCTCCGGAAAAAAATACGATCATAGGGAATGTTGCATTCTATGGAGCCTCAAGGGGAGAAGCATATATCCGCGGGCTTGCAGGTGAACGTTTTGCTGTTAGGAATAGTGGTGCAACCATCGTTGTTGAAGGTGTAGGTGATCATGGCTGTGAATACATGACTGGCGGTACAGTGGTTGTACTAGGTAGTACTGGGAGAAACTTTGCTGCTGGTATGTCTGGTGGCGTTGCTTATGTATTCGATGAAGAGAATTCCTTCCGTGACAACGTTAATAAGGAATTGGTAAATGTAGAATCATTAGCAGATGAAGAAGAAATACAACGACTTTATCGAATTATTCAACAGCATGTGAACGAAACGAATAGTACGCATGCAGAACGTATCTTAACGTATTGGGATAAATATGTAAGTCAATTTGTAAAGATTATTCCAAAAGCATTTGTTGAGATAAATGAACGAATTACTACCTTAAGAGCTGGAGGTATGAGCAAGTATGACGCTGAAATGACAGCTTTTGAAGAGAGTAAACAACCAGTGAAAGAAGAGAAAAAAGAAGTAGGTGCCTTGCAATAATTTGTTTGCCTAACGAGAGAATCAATCAAAATAATTGATTGTACTGGTGTTTGGAAAGGGAGGCCTTTGATGGGGAAACAGACAGGGTTTATGGAATACAGCAGACAAGTAAGAAGAGAACGAGAACCTTCGATTCGTACGAAGGATTGGTACGACTACACGGTGCCATTAACAGATCAAGAAGTACAAACACAAGGGGCACGTTGCATGGATTGCGGCGTACCTACTTGTCATGTGGGAATGGAAATAAATGGGGTAACCTCCGGCTGCCCGGTTTATCATCTCATCCCTGAATGGAATCAACTTGTTTATGAAGGGAAATGGAAAGAAGCGCTAGCTCGGGAACATGAGCAAAATAATTTTCCAGAATTCACAGGTATTGCTTGCCCGGCTCCTTGTGAAGGGGCTTGTGTACTAGGTATCAATGAACCTCCGGTTGCAATTCGTACGGTCGAGCGTTCGATTATTGAAAAAGGGTTTGAAGAAGGATGGGTTGTTCCGAAACTACCACCGAAGCGTACAGGTAAAAAAGTGGCTGTTGTTGGATCAGGCCCAGCTGGACTTGCTGCTGCTGCACAATTGAACAAAGCTGGACATTTGGTTACGGTTTATGAACGTGAAGATCGTGTTGGAGGACTTCTCACATACGGGATTCCTGAAATGAAATTATCCTATGAAGTAGTAACACGACGAGTGGAAATTCTTGAGAAAGAAGGAATTACATTTATCACGAATACAGAGGTTGGTAAGGATATAACCGAGGAAGAATTAAGGCAAAACTTTGATGCAACTATTTTATGTGGAGGTGCTACTGTACACCGAGATATTCAAGTAGAAGGTAGTAATTTAAAAGGTATTCATCGTGCGATGGATTTTCTACACCTTAATACGAAAAGCTTATTAGATTCAGACTTGCAAGATGGGAATTATATTTCTGCTGCTGATAAAGATGTTATTGTAATTGGTGGGGGCGATACTGGAACAGATTGCTTAGCTACGTCTGTAAGGCATAATTGTAAGAGTCTGACGCAATTTGATATTTATGATAAAAAAGGATTGGTTCGTGATATGGAAACCAATCCATGGCCACAATACCCTACCATTCATCGTGTGGAATATGGACACAAAGAAGCAGCGAGTGTATTAGGCGAAGACCCTCGTGCCTATGCTGTAATGACGAAGAAATTCGTAGGTGATGAGCATGGCCATGTTAAAGAAGTGCATACAGTTAATGTAAAACTTCGTTATGATGAAGAAGGAAATAAAGTGCGTGATGAAATACCGGGAACAGAAAAGGTTTGGCCTGCTGATCTTGTGCTAATAGCGATTGGGTTTAGTGGACCGGAACAAGATCTACTCGATCAGCTGCAAGTAGAAACAACCGCAAAATCTACGGTTGCTGCTGATTATGATGATTTTAGAACCAATGTAGAAGGTGTGTTTGCAGCCGGTGATATGCGCCGAGGCCAAAGCCTGATCGTCTGGGCGATTAATGAAGGTCGTGGCGTTGCAAGAGAATGTGATCGATATCTTATGGGAGAAACGATGTTACCATAACAAGTGTAAAAGGTGTATCAATATTCTTTTCTAAAGGATATTGGCACCTTTTTCTTTTTGAATAGCTGCATGATTAGCCAACCTGTGTTTGCAACAAGATCATAGATGCAGTAAGATAGTAAGGTGAATGAAAACTTTTTACGGTGGAACGGTAAATCAATGTCTTTGCGTTGTTAAGAAGACTAGATTTTCTAGAAATGAGGGTAGATAATGAGTAAACCATCCATTTATGGACTGACATACGAACAGCTTACAGATTGGTTGATAGAGCATGGCCAGCAGCGTTTTCGCGTGGATCAAGTTTGGAATTGGCTATATAAGAAACGTGTCAATCATTTTTCTGACATGAACAATGTGAACAAAGAAACGATCGCTTTACTCGAGGATCATTTTATATTAGGAACGTTAGAAGAGGAAATTAAACAAGAATCTAAAGATGGTACAATTAAGTATTTGTTTCGGCTAGCTGATGGCAATTTAATTGAAACGGTGTTGATGCGGTTTAATTATGGATTGTCTGTATGTGTGACCACACAAGTTGGCTGTAATATTGGTTGTACATTCTGTGCTAGTGGATTATTGAAGAAGAATCGAGACTTGTCAAGTGGTGAGATCGTAGAACAAATTATGAATGTACAAAAGCATTTGGATTCTCGTGGAGAAGATGAGAGGGTAAGTCATATTGTTGTTATGGGTATTGGTGAGCCTTTTGATAATTTTACAAACTTGATGGACTTCTTATATGTTGTAAATGATGATCGTGGGCTAAATATTGGTGCTAGACATATTACAGTTTCAACAAGTGGATTAGCCCATAAGATTTATGAATTTGCTGATACCGGTATTCAAGTAAACCTTGCTATCTCTATTCACGCTCCAAATAATGAGCTGCGTACGCAGATTATGAAGATCAATAAAGCATTTCCAATTGAAAAATTGATGAAGGCTGTAGATTATTACTTAGAGAAAACCAATCGTCGAATTACGTATGAATATATTATGCTAAGAGATGTAAATGATCATAAAGAAGAGGCTTTGCAATTAGCGAAGCTGTTATATGATCATCGGCATTTAGCCTATGTGAATTTGATTCCTTATAATTCCGTTGATGAACATAACCAATATCAGCGTAGTGAATCGACTTCTATCCAAGCTTTTTTTGAGACCTTGAAGGAACAAGGGATTAATTGTGGTGTGCGTTGGGAGAACGGTGCAGATATTGATGCAGCCTGCGGGCAGTTACGTAGTAAACAAATAAAGAAAAAGAACGTAGGTTAGAAATAAACCCTAAGTGTCACGTGACACTTAGGGTTTATTCATTATAAAAATCGTTTCCTCGTCTCAGGAGAAGGTAACGTACAGCTTTGTTTATGTCCGAACCATTTATATCGGTGATTGGCAATAATCCCATATAGGAAGTCCCGTATTGGCCTAGGAACGATAATAAATCCATATAGCAGCTTCCAAGCACCTTTTAATTCTTTACATATCTTCAGAGCTGCAGTTGATTTAAAATACGTATGATGCCCGTCAATTAGGATGAAACTATTTATATCAGTTGGCACATGATTTATTTTTAGTAGTTCCTGTCCAGCGTCTCCCTGAATGGAGGCGAAGTTAAATTGTTCTTGCTTATCGCGTTTTAAAATAAACTGAACACTTTGATCACAAAAGTTACAAACACCGTCAAATAGGATAATCTTGCTCATATTCGCTCACTCCTTATGGAATAAAGCTGTTCCTTAATTAAATTATAACATGCTGTTTCTGGTTATTCATAGTTTTGAAGGAGTTGGAAATAGTAAGTACAAATACAATGAGAGGGTGTTTGTACATGGGTGATGAAAGGAAAAACGAAAATAAAAAGCAAGAACAATTAGAACCATTTAAAGTTGATGATGCAAAGAAGCATTTGACGACGAATCAAGGTCTAAAAGTAACTAATGATGAATTGTCCTTAACTGCTGGTGAACGTGGACCGACTTTGATGGAAGATTTTCATTTCAGAGAGAAGATGACACATTTTGACCATGAGCGTATCCCCGAACGAGTTGTTCATGCTAGAGGATTTGCTGCACATGGTCACTTTGAAACGTATGAATCGATGAAGGATATTACGAAGGCAGGATTTTTACAAAAAGCAGGGCAAAAAACACCAGTATTTGTCCGTTTTTCAACGGTGGTCGGATTCCGTGGCTCTGCAGATACTGTTAGAGATGTTCGGGGATTCGCGACGAAATTCTATACAGAAGAAGGAAACTATGATCTTGTTGCAAATAATATGCCTGTATTTTTTATACAGGACGGTATTAAGTTCCCTGATGTTATTCATGCTCTAAAACCGGAACCAAACAATGAAATCCCTCAAGCTTCTTCTGCCCATGATACTTTTTGGGACTTTGTTGCGAATAATCAGGAGTCCGCACATCAGGTGATGTGGTTAATGTCCGATCGAGCTATACCACGGAGTTTTCGAATGATGCAGGGGTTTGGTATCCATACATTTCGTTTTGTAAATGATCAAGGGAAAACCCATTTTGTGAAATTTCATTGGATTCCAAAGCTAGGAGTACACTCCCTAGTATGGGACGAAGCACAAAAAATCGCCGGTAAAAATCCAGATTTTAACAGACAGGACCTATACGACGCAATTGAGAACGGAGACTTTCCAGAATATGAACTAGGAGTTCAAGTGATTGAAGAAAAAGATGAGTTTGCATTTGACTTTGACATTTTAGATCCGACGAAAATCTGGCCTGAGGAAGATGTTCCTATCCAAGTTATTGGGAAAATGACCCTTAATAAAAACGTAGATAACTTTTTTGCAGAGACGGAACAAGTCGCATTTCATCCAGGCCATGTCGTACCAGGTATTGACTTTACGAATGACCCACTTTTACAAGGAAGATTATTTTCTTATACAGATACCCAGCTGATTCGTTTGGGGGGGCCGAACTTCCACGAAATCCCTATCAATCGCCCTGTATGTCCATTTTTTAATAACCAGAGAGACGGCTACCACCGACAAACGATTAATAAGGGAAAAGTGGCTTATCACAACAATTCATTGATAGCAAATACGCCAATGCCAGCCACTGAGCAACAAGGGGGCTTTGCACATTATCAGGAAAAGGTGGAAGGCCGCGTAATACGGTCAAGAAGTGAGAGCTTCAACGATCATTTCACACAACCAAAATTATTTTGGAATAGTATGACTCCTCCTGAGCAGCAACATATTAAAGACGCGTTTAGCTTTGAAGTTGGGAAAGTGAAGGATAGGAATGTACGGCAGCAAGTAGTTGATATGTTTGCTAATATTGAACACGAACTGGCTGCATATATTGCTGAAAAAGTTGGAGTAACCGTTCCGAATAAGCATGCAGTAGATAATCAAAAATCCTCCCAAGCATTGAGTCAAACCCATTTTGCGTTTTCCCCTGCAACTAGAAAAGTTGGAGTTATACTAGCGAATGGGTTTTCCGATCAAGAGATTGTAGAAATACTTGATCAGTTAACTGCCAGTAACATTCAATATGAAATTATTAGTGATCATCAAGGCAAGGTGACAGGTGAAAATGGGACAGATTTGATGGTCAATCACACTTTTACAACAACAAACGCTGTTCTTTATGATGCTATTTATGCTGGCGGTGGGAAAGAAACCAATCAGGCATTTGATCGTTCCACAACGGAATATTTAGAGGAAGCTTTTCGTCACTATAAGGCCTTAGGGGCTACACAAGAAGGAAAGGAATGGCTGAAGGCAAGTAATATCCAAGTTGGAGCAGGAGTAATTGAGGAAAAAGGCGCAAAACAATTTGCAGCACGTTTTATAGAGGCTGTTGCTGCCCATCGTCATTGGGATCGAGTCATTAATTGAGACGAAGACAAAAGCAGCTTATACCTAGAATAATCCGAACGATTTCAGTCGAATCTGTTCGGATTTTTTGTTTACTAAAAACATGTTCTATCACCCCCCTGTATGTTTAATGCATGCTTTTGGGTTACCTATTTCGGTGTGTCCCAGCCCCTTGTTTGTTTAATCAATCATTACCCAGGGAACAGTTTTAGGAAAGTTATCCATGCGGTCAAAGCCTAAGGCGTGTTATCTATAATTACTTCGATAAGGAGGAGCGATATTTATGTCTAAAAAGCATAATGAAAATCGTAAACAAGAACAATTAGATAAGTTCCGCGTAGATGATAGTGGCAAAGAAATGTCTACCAATCAGGGTCTTAAGGTATCGGAAGATGAGTTTTCTTTAAAAGCAGGTGAGCGTGGTCCGACGTTAATGGAAGACTTTCAATTTCGAGAGAAAATGACGCATTTTGATCACGAACGCATCCCAGAAAGGATTGTGCATGCTCGTGGTTACGCTGCTCATGGAGAGTTTGAATTATATGAATCAATGAAGCCCTATACAAAAGCTGATTTTTTACAGGAACCAGGAAGGAAAACCCCTGTATTTGTCCGCTTTTCAACAGTAGCTGGTTCAAAAGGATCTGGAGAGCTTGCTCGTGATGTGAGGGGATTTGCCACGAAATTTTATACGGAAGAAGGGAATTATGACCTCGTAGGAAATAATATTCCTGTATTCTTTATTCAAGATGCAATGAAATTCCCAGATTTAATACATGCTGTTAAACCGGAACCACATAATGGGATTCCACAGGCAGCCTCCGCACATGATACTTTTTGGGATTTTGTTGCTAATAATCAAGAGACGGCTCATATGGTCATGTGGCAGATGTCTGATCGTGCAATACCACGTAGCTTTCGAATGATGGAGGGCTTTGGTGTTCATACGTTCCGATTTGTAAATGAAGAAGGAAAGGCTCATTTTGTGAAGTTTCATTGGAAGCCAAAACTGGGAGTTCATTCTACCGTATGGGATGAGGCACAAAAAATAAATGGTAAGAATCCTGATTTTCATCGTGCTGATTTATATGAATCGATAGAGAATGGCGATTATCCAGAATTCGAGTTTGGTGTCCAATTAATTGCAGAGGAAGATGCACATACATTTGATTTTGATGTATTAGATCCTACAAAAATTTGGCCAGAAGAGGATGTACCAGTCAAAATTATTGGTAAAATGACCTTAAATCGTAATGTTGATAATGTTTTTGCAGAAACAGAGCAAGTAGCATTTCACCCTGGTCATGTGGTACCAGGAATTGATTTTACGAATGATCCATTATTGCAAGGGCGTTTGTTCTCTTATACAGATACCCAGTTAATTCGCTTGGGTGGGCCTAATTTTCATGAATTACCAATTAATCGCCCTGTTTGTCCGTTTCACAATAATCAGCGAGACGGATATGGTCGACACACATTAAATACGGGTCAGGTTAGCTACCATAACAATTCTCTAGCAAATAACACACCTAAGCCTGTAGCTCCAGCTAATGGAGGATACCAGCACTATCAAGAGAAGGTAGAGGGTAGAAAAGTACAAGCAAGAAGTGAAAGCTTCAAAGACCATTTTACTCAGGCAACGCTTTTTTGGAATAGCATGAGTGATATTGAGAAGCAGCATATTAAAGACGCGTTTAGTTTTGAATTAGGTAAAGTAGAAAGTGAAGCGGTCAGACAGCAGGTTGTAGATATGTTTGCAAATGTTAATCTGAAAATGGCGCAGGAAGTTGCAGAGAACATTGGTGTAGCACCACCACAATCGGGCGGTTCAGATGTTACTAAGTCTTCTCCTGCTCTTAGTCAGGAAAATACAATAAAAAAAGCAAAGACAAGAACAGTTGCGATATTAGTAGATGAGAAGTTTCATAGTGAGGATGTGATGTTGGCTGTGAGGGGACTTCAAGATAAAGGGATACATTTAGAATTTGTCGGAAAAAAACGTGGTGAAATTACTAGTAATAGTGGAAATTCGATTAATGCTGATCATAGCTTCTTAACTGTCGATTCTGTTTTATATGACGCAGTTTATGTCGTTGGTGGGGAAGATCAAGACCTTGACTTTCAACAAAAAGCGATGGATTTTGTAAAAGAAGCTTATGCTCATTACAAGCCAATTGGGGCTACAAATCAAGGGATGGGATTAATTGAAAATAGTGCAATTGCAAATAAGCCAGGAGTTATTCTAGAAGCAGCGATTAATAGATTCATAGGCCGTTTTTCACAAGCAGTTGCTGCACATCGATTCTGGGATAGGGAAGTCAGTTAATCTACTAAAGATAACTTGAAGCGAAGCGAAGGGAAACTCTCCCTTCGTTTTTTTGGAGGGTCTATTCTCTCACTCCTATCATCTGCTGGATCTCAAAGTTGATTCAGTAATTTTTTTAAGTATATTGGTAATCTACTCATACATAGTTACATTAATCAAGGGGAGATTGTTAACTATCTTGACACTATTAATTAACAAATTATTACATTTTAAGTCTTGTTTACTATTTTGTTTACATGTAAACAAAATAGTAAACAAGTGTATTCAAAAAAGTAAACATGTATACAAATATGTGTAAATACTAGTATATTAACGTGTTCGAAAATGTATGCATGTTTACAAATAAGAATACGAAAAAAGTAGGATTGCGTATTTAATAGGAAAAACGTATCCTTAAGTAGAAAGGATTATTTATGAGAGGAGTTTTTGAAATGACAAAAACTAGAATTGCTGCAGTAGATGTTGGTAATGATGCATTGAAAGCAAATTTCGGTAAAATGGAAAATGAGCTTTATATACCTAATGTAGTAGCACAAGATTTCGAGGATCGTCCTGTGATTGGAATTGAAGAACTAGATAAAAAAGAGGTATTAGATAATATTCATATTCGCGTACACTCTCCTGCGTTAGAAGAAAATAATGTAATCTATCGTGTTGGAAATCTAGCAACAAAAACAACAAATTCTACCGAATTGGATCCAGGCAGCAGTAAAGCAGAAGAAGATCAAACGTTAATCATGCTTTTTGCTTCTCTGGCACTAGATGCCGTGGAAAATGGAGCGTTTACAGAAAAAAATAAAGTCATTGACGCAAATTACACACTTGGCACAGGATTACCGCTTCGTGAAGTGAAAGAAGGAAAAGATGTGGGCTATCGCTCGCAGTTGCTAGGATCTGTCCATCAGGTCGAGTTTCTTGTAACACCTAATCACCAAGGCAAAAAAATAAATATTAAATTTGATGAAGTCAAAGTTTATCCAGAGGGATTCGCAGCCTATGTGAACCTAATTATGGATAATGACTTAAAAGTCATTAATAAAGACTTAATTGATAAACAAATACTTATTCAAGACATTGGCGGATTATCTACAGATATTGCTGTAATCCGTAACCGTAATGTTGACGACGATAAAGCTCAAGGGTTTAATCTAGGTGTATCGGAATCTTTGGAACAAATTAGAGAAGAAATAAGGACAAAACACGGTGTTGAATTAGACAGTCGTCGGGATGTAGTTGATATCATTACGAGAAAAAATGATCGTCACCATATAATGGTAAAAGGAAGTCGGACAAGTGTTCATGATATCACAGACCATATCCTGCTTGAGTTAGCAAAGAAAGAGTATCGTTTCTTACGTAATGTTTGGGCAAAGAATTCACAATCGGAAATCTGCTATTTTGTAGGCGGTGGTTCAGCAGTATTAAAAGACTATATAAAGGCACTTAATAACAAACTTGATGGATTTAACATCGATTTCTTCGAAGATGAACAGGAAAGTATTTGGATGATGGCAAATGCATATTACAAGCTAATTTCGGAATTTGTTTCTAAACAGACAAAGAGTGAAAAGGCGGAAAAGGAAGAAGTAAAAGCGAAGGCAAAATAAGGTGATATCATGGCCAAAAACACAATTGAACGCGGGCAATCAATCACATTTCGTGTCCCTTCGGATACACCTGATTACCTGTTAAAACAGATGCAACGGTTGAAGGAAACAGAAAGAAGGAATTTCTCCAGTCAGATTGCTCAATTTGTATTAAAAGGCTTAAGTGAAAGTTTTGCAAAAGAACGTGAAACCATAACGGTTCCTCTTCCTAAACGATTAACAAAAGAACAAAAAAGTTGGTTAAAGCATGAGCACTCTGAAGCACTAATTGGTTCGATTTTGTACCATTTGCTGAGTGATCCAATGCGGGCTACGACTTTACTGGCTTCCCTAAATAGTAATAGTACAAATATTGATGAAGCATTGTACTTACAAGAGGCTGTCTCCGTTACAGAAGATTCTCAGGAAGAATTGGAGACTCCAATCGCAAACCACGAGATAGATTTAGAAAATCTAAGTATGGATGCACTTGAGACTCATGATGAGCCAGTGGAAGTAGAGGAAGAGGAGGAAGAAGACCCATTAAAGGATTTCTTTTCAAGTATGAATAAATAAGATATTCGCTGAAATAGAGCTGTTCATTTGTTGAGCAGCTCTATTTTTAATGGGGAATAACAAATATATACAGAAAGAATAAATTGGTAGCTCTTAGTTAAACTAAGTGCAGGAATAAGGAGGGAAAGAGATGGAAATTGCATGGATTTGGAAATCAGTATTAATTGTTCTAGGAGGTACACTTCTTTTACGTATCGCAGGAAGAAAGTCAATATCGCAAATGACATTAACCCAAACAGTGATTATGGTAGGAATTGGTTCATTACTTATTCAGCCGTTAGCAGGAAAGAATATTTGGGTCACTTTAGGAGTCGGTGCGATTCTAGTTGTTACGTTAATCATCATGGAGTTTTTACAGATAAAATCGGATTTCTTTGAGAATATTGTAACTGGGAAATCAAAAATTCTAATACATAATGGGGTTATTCAAGAACAGGAAATTAAAAAATTAAGATTGACCGTCGATCAATTAGAAATGAACTTAAGACAAAAAAATGTAAGTAACATTAATGATATTGAATGGGCGACATTAGAGCCGAATGGACAAGTTGGGTTTATATTAAAACAAGAAGCACAACCAGTAACGAAACGTGAGTTCCAGCAATTACAAACAGAAATAGATAATTTAAGACAATTGCTTGTATCAGCAGAACATATCACGTATAGTAATCAGCCACCAGAGCAGAATAAATTATTTAAGGAAGTAGAGAATCGAAAGCATGGGCAAGGAAATCAGCCGCCAAAGCAATTAGACTAATAAAAGCACGCTTTATCTAGAGCGTGCTTTCCTATGGTCAATTTTAATGATGAAGTCATGTTATTCATTATCATCAGAGTGGTCGGTTTTCGTAAGGTGAATCGTTTTTCCTCCACGGTATTGTTTTGATGATCTTATATCTTGGTTAGCAGCTCTTATAAATGACCATCCAAGTAATGCCATGATAAAGATTACTGGGAATGCGGCAACAATGCTAGCTGTTTGTAATGTCTGCAGATCCCCTACAAACATCAATACTAATGGCAATAAGCATAGCGTGAATGCCCAGAATAATCGATTCCAGCGTAGCGGTTCAGACTGGATTTTCTTTTGAACGACCGCTGCTAAAATAAACGAAGAAGAGTCGA
The DNA here is from genome assembly GCF_000445495.1 of Virgibacillus sp. CM-4. Classification (NCBI taxonomy): domain Bacteria; kingdom Bacillati; phylum Bacillota; class Bacilli; order Caryophanales; family Bacillaceae; genus Virgibacillus; species Virgibacillus sp. CM-4. The sequence goes on along the minus strand of NZ_AUQA01000002.1, from coordinate 1,198,953 downwards.
ACGTTGTTGCCAAGAAAATTATCGCCAGAATGGTGAACAAGCCGATCATGATATTTGCCATGGGTAACTGCTCTAAAATGGCTATAATAGCTGCTGGAGCACCATTATCACTCATGAATCCTAATACGTCGAATTGTCCAGTAAGTTGTAAATAAAGACCAAAGTTACCTAATATACCAAAAAACAAGATAGAACCGAATGTTCCGTATATCATTGTTCCCAGTATCATTTCCCTGATTGTTCTTCCTCTTGAAATACGGGCTACAAACAAACCAACAAAGGGAGCGTAAACAACCCACCAAGCCCAATAAAACACGGTCCATGTCTCTGGAAATTTTGTTTCTTCAAATCCTGATAAATTTGCAAGAGGTTCAAGCCAAGTCGCCATTCGAAAGAAATTATCTGCTACCTGACCGATACTGGTGAAAGTAGTTTCCATGATAAACAATGTAGGGCCAAATATGAATATAAAGATAAGCACAAAGATAGCTAGCCACAGGTTAACGTCACTTAGTACTTTAATTCCTTTTGCTAATCCTGAATACGCACTTATAGCAAATATCAATGTACAAATCAGCATGACAACAGCTTTTAGCCCTAGTGTAACTGGAATGCCTGTAAGATTATTTATTCCTTCTGCGATCATCGGAGTTCCTAAAGCGAGAGTGGTACCGGCCCCACCTAATAAGCCAAAAATAAACAGCACATCAATAATGACTCCTAGTGGAGTGTCCACCCAACGGCCAAGCACAGGTCTTACTGCTTCACTAATTTTTAGTACAGAGGTTCTTCGAACATAATAGAAATAGGCAATAGGTAAAGCAGGTAATGTATATATGGCCCAAGCAATTGGTCCCCAATGAAATATACCGTAGGAGGAAGCCCATGGTATTGCAGCATCAGATTCTGGTGTAATACCAAAAGGAGGACCTTGGTAATAAAATGCCCATTCAATCATTCCCCAGTAAAGAATACTTGAACCAATACCCGCAGCAAATAGCATTGCTGCCCATGAAAACGTTCCAAATTCTTTATCATCGGTTTTACTTCCTAGTTTAATATTTCCAAATTTACTAAATGCGACAAAAATCAAGAAAATAAATGAGATGATACCAAGTGCTAAATAAAGAAAACCAAAGTTACTTGTCATAAAGTCGTTGGCTGCATTAATAACTGTTGCGCCAGTTTCAGGATAGATAATAAGGGGGATACAAACGAGCAGTAGAAGAATTAAGGAGCTGACAAATGTTCGCCAATCAATTAAATGTGACTTCAATAGAATAACCTTCCTTTCACCTACATGTAGTGGTGTATTTAATTAATATCCCTCATGGATAATCGTAAATCCACTATTTTTAAAGTACACAAATAGGGCTAGGTTCATACATAATAATTTGATAAAATGGAGTCTATCGAATCTAATTAATTCTACTAAATTTTTTTGATTGCTTCCTCCATTGTTATATCTCTATTTCCAATCATTTTCAAATGGTAAGCAAGCTATTTTTATTAAAAATTAATTGCATTACATGATGTTATATGCTAAGCTTTTAACACAATATATCGTAAATAAAAAACAACATAAATACTATATATAGTGTTTTGTGACAATTACACAACCGATTTCTTATTAGAAAATTTAGATTGTTGAGAGCCCGTTTGGTATCAAGAATTGACCACATTAAAAGAAGCGGTTTTTTTATTTTTGTTTATGGGATGATTTTAGTAGAATCATTTAGTAGGGGAAAATCGGATTCCATGTTTCCTTCAATAATGATAGGCATAAATGTTTTAAGTATATAAAGGGAGGACTATTGATGATCATTGAGATGACATCTACAAAAGACAAGCTTCTAGAACTAATTGATAAGGCTGCGAACGGTCTGAATATCCACACAGACGCGTACAAGCAAAAGGCATTTAAAACCATCCAAGAAGATACACCGATTGAAAAAGCGATTGATATACTCACCAAGAATGCGTTAGAAAACATTGATGAATCAGCACCTGACTGGACGTTTTTAGCTAGTCGTATTTATTTACAAGAGCTATATCGTCAAGCTAGTGTAAACCGGAATTATTATGGTGAAGAACAATATTACGGTGATTTCTATACATTAATTCAATTACTAACGGAGGAAAAGATATATAAAGAAACCCTTCTGCAAAAGTATTCGAAAGCGGAAATTGATTATTTTGCGAAACAAATAGATACATCGAGAGATTTATCATTTACATACCTTGGTCTATACACGCTAGCGACAAGGTACCTAGCTACAGACCATGATAAAAAAGTCTTTGAATTACCACAGGAACGTTGGATGGTTATTGCAATGACATTAATGCAACACGAAGATAAGTCACGACGCTCTGAGCATGTTCTAGAGGCATATTGGGCATTGAGTAATCTCTATATGACTGTTGCTACCCCAACACTTGCAAATGCGGGGAAAACGCATGGACAGCTTTCTAGTTGCTTTATTGATACTGTAGATGACAGTTTACAATCGATCTATGATAGTAATACAGATATCGCCAAGCTATCGAAAAACGGCGGTGGTATTGGTGTTTATATGGGTAAAATTCGTAGCCGAGGTAGCTCAATAAAAGGATTTAAGGGCATGTCTAGTGGTGTTGTTCCTTGGATTAAACAGCTGAATAATACAGCAGTAAACGTTGATCAACTTGGAACAAGAAAAGGAGCAATTGCTGTTTATTTAGATGTTTGGCATCGTGATATTGAATCGTTCTTAGACCTGAAATTGAATAATGGTGATGAACGAATGCGGGCACATGATATTTTTACAGGGGTTACGTTACCTGATCTATTCATGGAACAAGTAGAAAAACGCGGAGACTGGTATCTTTTTGATCCACATGAAGTACGCCAAGTAATGGGTTATTCCTTAGAGGACTTTTATGACGAGACCAAGGGCAATGGCACATGGCGTACGAAATACGAGGAATGTGTACAGTCTGATCTCCTTACAAAAACAAAGATCCCTGCTATTGATATAATGAAACGAATTATGAAATCACAGCTAGAATCAGGAACTCCATTCATGTTTTATCGTGATGAAGTCAATCGCCAAAATAGCAATAGTCATAATGGAATGATATATTGTTCCAACCTATGTACAGAAATCACACAGAATCAATCACCATCTGAATTCATTGAAGAGTTCCTAGAAAACGAAAACATGATTGTTAAGAAATATCAGTCCGGTGATTATGTTGTTTGTAACCTAAGTTCAATTAATCTTGGAAAAGCAGTGCCTGATGAAATCCTTGAACGTTTGATTAAGATACAAGTACGGATGTTAGACAATGTGATTGATATTAATAATTTACCAATCATGCAGGCTCAACTAACCAATAAAAAATATCGTGCAATTGGTCTTGGGACATTTGGGTGGCATCATTTATTAGCTAGAAAGAATGTCAAATGGGAAACAGAGGAAGCTGTTAAGTTTGCCGATGAACTGTATGAGAAAATTGCATACCTAACGATTAAGTCAAGTATGGAATTAAGTAAAGAAAAAGGCAGCTATCCAGCTTATGAAGGTAGTAAATGGAGTACAGGCGACTATTTCGACCTTAAAGGCTATCATCAAGGCGAGTGGCAAACCTTAAAAGAAGATGTGAAAGAACATGGAATGCGTAATGGTTACCTTATGGCCGTAGCACCAAATTCAACAACGGCAATGATTGCTGGATCAACAGCAAGTATCGACCCGATTTTCAAACCTTTCTATAATGAAGAAAAGAAAGACTTTAAAATACCAGTGACTGCACCAGATTTAACCTACAAAACGTATGATGTCTACCGTCGCTCTGCCTATATTGTAGATCAGCGCTGGTCTGTAAGACAAAACGCGGCTAGACAAAAGCATGTTGATCAAAGTTTATCGTTTAACTTCTATGTTCCAAATACAATTCGAGCATCTGTTTTATTAGACCTACATTTACAAGCATGGAAGGAAGGCTTGAAAACAACGTATTATGTTCGTTCTACTTCTAATGAGGTGGAAGAATGTGAATGGTGTCAAAGTTGAGGGCATTAGTTGCTTATCTAACTTATAGTGGCAACACGCAAGAGGTAGCAAGGCTCATTGAAGGTCAATTACGATATAGAGGGATTGAAACTGGGATGCACCGCATAGGGATTGACCCTCCAGTAAATCCCTCTAACTATGATATCGTATTTATAGGCTTGTTTACTTGGGAAAAGGGGAGCACCCCCGATGAGGTAAAAGAATTTGTTCTGGAAATAGGATACAAGCCAGATAATGTGGCAGTATTTGGAACTGGTGATACACAATTTGGTGGAGATGATCTGTTCTGTAAAGCAGTTGATAAGCTCGCTAAATTTTATGAAAGTAACTGGAGTGGACTGAAAATAGAACAGTCCCCAAGAGGTAGTCAAGAACAGAAAGTGAAAGACTGGCTGGAAGGAGTACTGCAACATGTCGAAAGTTATGCTTGAAAAAGCAAAAACATTAGAGCCATTAAATCCGAATAAGTCCACTGGGGTATTTGGAGGAAAGTCAAGTGGTATATTAAATTGGAATGATATTGCTTATCCACATTGGTACAAAATGTATAAGCGACTTGTCGGTAATTATTGGCAAGCAGATGAAGTAAATATGCAAAGTGACATAAAACAATTCCCTTCTCTAACGGAAGAGGAACAGGATGCTTATTTAAAAATAATTGGTCTATTGTCCACACTAGATGCACCGCAAACCCGTACGGCACTGTTACTATCGTTATATGCCACGGATCCATCGGTTCAATCCATTATGGCAGTCATTGCTCAACAGGAAGCTGTCCATAATGAAAGTTATTCATATGTATTGTCATCTGTTGTATCGTTAGATGAACAAAATAAGTCTTTCCAATTAGGCAGAACAGATCCAATTTTGCTTAAGCGGAATGAAAATATAACCAAGCAATATAATGCATTTGTTGACGATCCGTCTATAGAGAATATTTTAAAAACAATGGTTTACACCTCCTTATTAGAAGGGATGTTCTTCTATTCTGGATTTGCCTTCTTCTATAATTTAGCTCGTCATAACAAGATGGTTGGAACCTCCACGATGATAAGCTATATTAACCGTGATGAACTGGAGCATGGACGATTTATCTCGGAATTGTTCCGAGCCACATTAGCAGAGAATCCAGAGTATAATACAGAAGAATTCACAAAATGGATATATGACCATTTTGAAGAGTCGGTAGAATTGGAGATAGAATGGTCTAATTATGTACTTGGGAATGTAGAAGGAATAGATTTAGATGAAATGGCAGGGTATATTAAATATCGGGCGAATAAGATGTTACGAATGATGGGATTGCATGATATCTATCCAGAACATTTGGATAACCCATTGAAATGGATACGTGCCTATGTGGATAACTTCGATGGTACAAAAACGGACTTTTTTGAGCAGAAATCCCGCCAATATACAAAAACAAGTGACTTGAACGGATTTGATGATTTATAAAAAGGAATCGGCCGCAGCCGATTTCTTTTTATTTATGCACGTCGCCTTAGGGTTATTCATCTAAATTGACTACTTCACCAGTAACTGCGTCCACACCATTAGCGCATTCAATTTTTCCACATAATATGTAGCTTTTTTGATGCGGTTGATATACATAGACTGGTGTGATTTCCAGGTGGTTATGAAGCTTCTCAAATGCTTCTTTTTTCGTAATCACAGGTGTATCTGCAACTTTAAAGTCTTGAAAAATCTCCATTAGTATACGGTTATCCGTATAATTTAATGGTTCTAAAGTGGAAGCATCAAGTATCATTGTAAGCTTTGGTTCAATGATACGGTGACCGGGTTCGACAGGACGTAGTTCAGCAAAAAGATAGGTATGTTCACGGTAAATCGTTGCTAATCTCCATTTACCACTATCCTCTGAAAATTCCTGTTGAAGCAGTCGCTGTACAGCCTCGCGTGCCTTTGTTTTCTTAGCACTTGATAAGGTAGATATCTCTGTATCGGCAAGATTTGTTAATGCTTGTTCTTCCGTTACTTCTGTAGATAAATCAATTTCTTTTAGTGGGATACTTTGATTGGTAGTGCCTTCCCATGTAATGATTTGGTCTATATGGTACTGGAAGGAAGATGCTTCCACCGATTCATATGCTAATGCTGTCTTTCCATTATTCGTAAGGAAAAAAGTAGTTGTACCATAGATGGATTTCCATTCTTGTGCTGATTCTACTGGAATTTCAAACAGTTTACATTGGTTGCTTGCAATTGGTTCAACAATACTAGGTGTTAAAGCAAATGGTTCCCAATGAATCTGATGTTCAGATGGAAACGAACCATTAATAGAGAATAAAACGAGTTGGCCCTCTTGATTGAATTCAACCTGAATAACCCCTCCTGGATAAACTGGAATATTGTCTACAGCTGCTCGAAACTGCATTTCTCTTTCTGATTCAGATATAAGTTGGAATTGTCTGCCAAACTCCAAATCCGTCATTTCTTCAATCCATTCAATTGTGGCTTCGCTGTTCGATGCTATGTTTGCTAACGATTCTGACGTGGAGTAGGAAGTACCTTCAACGAAGATAATCGTTTGGATCTTTCCAGTATGGATATCCACATCAACAACAGCAGTCCCCGGTGGATTTAATTCGTCTTCTTGGTGATCTGTATGGTCATTTGGAAACCATTCCATTGTTAATTCATATTGTATTTCACCTATAGCATTTTTTTGTTTCGTGAAATAATGATGCTTCAAGTAATAAGTATGAAGCCCAAGCCGCTCGGCTGTATGACTAATAAGTTGTTGTATACTTTCATGCATGGATAGAACCTCACTTTTGCCTAATTTCCTTCAGTATATCATCTGTTATCGAAAGTTTTCATTTATAATAGATAAAAACATAGGAAATGCTCAAATTATCTCCTTTACATTAACGCAACGTAAACGTTTATTGTTAAAGGCAGAGGGGGGTACTATATGCAAATTAAAGAAGTGGCAAGACAGTTAAATACAACGACAAGAACCATTCGATTTTATGAAGAAAAAGGATTAATTCATCCGATTAAACAAGAAAATGAATACCGTATATTTACAGAGGAAGATCTTGTTCGAATAAGCACAATATTAGCATTGCGTGAGATCGGTATCACGATTAACGAGATTAAACAATTATTAAATGACGGGAGTAGAAGTATAAACTCATACTTAAACATTCAACGATCGGCACTATTTGAAAAATGGTTAGAATTGAAAGACATGATTGCAACGATTGATCAAATGTTAGAACGCTCAAACGATGGCCAAACCGAAATGTCTGAGATACTCGAATTGTCCGAGCATTTAAAAAATCTAAATTCGATTCGAAAAAGCTGGGAAGATAAATGGAATTTTGATAGTCAAGCAGTCGATTATGATCAAAACTTAAAAATGCACGGGTATCATTTTAATGTTCATCAGGACTATACAAGAGCCTTAAAAAGAGTAGTAGAAACCATTCAGTTGAAAAAAGGGGATACGTGCTTAGATATTGGTATTGGAACAGGAAACTTAGGCTCCAAATTTATAGCCCATGGAGTGAATGTAATTGGTATTGATCAATCTAAAAATATGTTACATGAATGTAAGAAGAAGCATCCAGAAATTGACACACGTAATGGTCATTTTCTAGCATTACCAGTTATGGATCATCAAATTGATGGTATTGTTTCTAGTTATGCATTACATCATATTGAAGACGAACAAAAGTTGATGGCTTTTGAAGAAATGGATCGTGTTTTAAAGCCGGAAGGTGAAATTTGTATGGTGGATCTCATGTTTCAAAACAAGAGTCATCGGAAAGCAGTTATCGATCATTTTACGAACACAGGCAATAAAGTAGCTGTTTACTCAATAGAAGATGAGTACTATGCCGATCGATCTGTTCTGATAGATTGGTTTAAAACAAATGATTATCAAGTAGAAACCTATACGTTTAATCCAATATTAAGTATGATTTATGCTAAGAAGCAAATTGAGGGTGGCTCCAATTGTTAGCAACCGTTTTGTTAGCGTTCTACCAACAGAACTACGAAAAAGATATTGAGTCTTATTATTTATCAGAAGATCAGTTGCAGTATACGGCAATTCCAAAAGATGCATTAAAAAGTTGCGAACAAGGTAAAGAAGTATATCCTATTGTTATTATATATCAACAGCAAGTAGCAGGATTTTTTACTTTGGAAAGGGACTCGGAAGCTGCGTATAGCACAAATCAGAATGCCTTCGCTCTCAGAGCTTTTTCTATTCATTATAGCCTGCAAGGAAAAGGTATTGCTCAACAGGCACTTAAAATACTAGATGCTTTTATACGGCAGAACTTTTTGGGAATAGATGAAATCGTTCTTGGGGTCAATCATAAGAATACAGCAGCACAATATGTTTATAAATGTGCGGGCTTCAAGGATAATAGAAAAAGAGTGTTTGGTAGAAAAGGAGAACAGTATGTATTTGAAAAGAAAATAAAGAGAGCTATCCAGAGATGAGGATAGCTCTCTTTATTTTCTTTTATGTTATTTAGCTTGGAAATAGTTCTGTAATCCAGTAGTAATCGCTTCTCCAACCTGTTGTTTAAATGTATCTGTTTGAATGATTGCTAGATCATTCGCATTTGTAATAAAACCTAATTCTAATAGAATCGAAGGTGCATTATTCGTTCGTATCACTCGGAACCCTTCGCGAAGGATTCCGCGATCTTGTAAATCAACTTTAGATGCGAGGGAGCCATGGACATTTTCAGCCAATTGTTGATCCGTAGTCTGTGAATAGTAAAAGGTATTCATTCCATTTGCACTTGGATCTGGGAATGCATTATAGTGAATGCTAACAAATGCATGGGTAAAGTAATCGTCACTCATCTCCACACGTTCTTCCAAAGAAATATAGTTGTCATTTGTTCTTGTCATGATTACATTTGCCCCAGCATCACGTATGTGTTCAGCAACCTCATGAGCTGTAGCCAGTGTTACCATCTTTTCTTGTACACCATTAATTCCTACAGCTCCAGAGTCCCTTCCGCCATGACCTGGGTCAAGCATAATATTATACCCATCAAGTGAGGTTAAATCTGAGGATGTGCTGGATGCTTGCTGCTCTGGTGCTTGAACCGTAGCTGCTGACTCGTTAGAAGCCGGGATTGGTTCCCCCTTTGTGTCGGTTAACCAAGATGCCACCCATCCATATTCCCCATTAGCAAGAACGATTTGATGCCAGTCGCCTTCTGTTTTTTGTAAACGATATGTATCTCCTGATGATGACGAACCAATAGCTGGATAACTCGTTCCTGGACCTGATCGAATGTTGGTGCTATTTGCTTTTACAGTTACGTTTTCTTCATTAGCTTGTACCCTTTTCATCTGCCCAATCTTTCGCAAATGATGTTTTGCAACCCAAGCTTCTTTTCCGTCATAGTAGGTTTGGATCCATCCATATTTTTCTTGGAATTCGACTACTTGGTCACCTGCTTGAAGTTTCCCGACAACTGGTGCTTCAGTCGATGCATCACTCCGAACGTTTAGAACCATACCTCCTACTTGATATACATCGCCATTGGCTGCATAACCTTCGCTTGGAAAAAAGAACGTAGAAGCAAGTAATAACGCGATACTCGTAATAATAGTATAGATAAATTTCAATGTAAGCTTGCCTCCTTAAAAATAACTGTATTTAATAAACAGTATTTACCAAGATTTTCTACAAGTAAACTATAAAACTTAAAAATCAATCAGAAGTACTAGAATAAAAAAATGGTCCAGGAAGATTGATAGATATACAGCATAAGCAAAAAAATATAAAGACAAGCGATTAACATACCCTTTTTGCTTTATTGCTAACCTCTTCTAATATCGGATTTCATTGCGTTTAACTTTAGTAATTTAAAGAAACTTATCTGTTAGTTAAAAAACGTACTAAAAAACCAACTGCTATTTTTGCAGTTGGTTTTTTTACATTTTAGTGGTAGTCCTCTTTAATTAATCGAGAGGCTTCCTCAAGTGCATGTTTGTTCTCAGCCATATCCCCAGGTTTTCTAGCCTGCCCAATTACATATCCTTCCAAGGACATTTTAAAAAATTGGCAAATATAATTAAATTGCTGGACAAGTGGCAGCCCTTTTACATGCGGATGATCCCCTCCGACAAGTACAAGGTAAACTTTCTTTCCCTCTAAGGCGCCGCGAAAATGCGTATAATCAGGGTCTCTTAGAATTTGCGACCAACGATCAATAAATGTTTTCATTGGTCCTGACATTCCGTACCAGTAAATTGGTGTGGCGAATACAAGAATGTCATGCTCAAGTACTTGATCAATAAGTTGAGTATGATCGTCTTCTACATGAGGAAATCCTTCTTTAGAATGACGTTTATCAACGATTGGTTGTACGTTGTAATCGCGAAGATAAATATGTGATCCTTTTTCTTTTGGTACGACATGATGGGCTAAGTATTCGGTATTTCCATTGAACCTAGTGGATCCATGAAATACGGCAATCTTCATGTTTCTTCCTCCCTCGTGACATGTACTAGAATGAATTACATGGCCTGTAATCCATAGAGAATATGGAAAGATTTCTTTCTTAAATTGTATTCTTTTGCAGGGGATTTAGAAGTAAGACAAGAATCTTATTAAATATAAAGGGATTAGTAATAAACGATCTACAAGATTATTTCCGGGGAAATAGTGTGTTCGATATGACTTTACAAGTTATGATTTTTATAATAATTAAGCGGTGTATTTTGCAATTGTCTTCATTAACTGGAATGACGGTCTGAAGAGTACTTCAGATACACTCACTCTTGCCTCGTATCCTTTCATACAATTTGTCTTCCTACTAGAGAGAGGTACAGTTGGTATGGCATAATAATATGGGTACGAAAGTTCCCAGGCATGATGGTTGTATTAATCAAGCCTTTTCGTGAAAATAGCGTCCTAGGAGTATGACTTATGAAAAAAATAATTCCCTTTTTGATTCTAGTATTGATCATGATTTACACTTTCTTTTTGACTTCTTGGATTGGATCTTATCTAATGCTGAAAGAGAATTGGAAGGAATTCGTGGTTTTTACACCACAATCTGTTACCGATCGGAACGACATTTATCTGCTTGATCAATGGATATATGCATTTAACGTTCGACCTGTTCCAAGTTATACATTCATTGTATCTTTATTCCTTGTAATTAGTATCAGTATTTATTATTTAAGAAAGAGGAAAAGGAAGCAAAAGGCAAAAAAAGACATATAATAATCAAAATAAGGGGGAGTGTTTATAAAGCGGAAGCAAGAGAAAACAGACAGGGATTGGTTAGAAGGATTTATTATTGAAGCAGCTAATTTATTCGTTTCAGCAGTGAAGTTTATAGGAAGATTTGTGATTTTAATCTTGAAATCATGGTATTAAAGGAACGCGGAGGAAGTATCATATCTCTCCGCGTTTTCCTGTTCATTATGCTCTAATCCATTTCCAAATTTCTGCTGGAGTAGCATTTTTACCATACATCAAGATTCCTATTTTGAAAATTTTCCCAGCTAGTTTCATAAAGAACCACACGCTAAGCAGTAAAATGATGAGAGAAATACCGATCTCCATCCATGGCCATTGCTCTAAGTTTGTAAGTCGTAATAACAATACTCCAGGTGAGGTAAACGGGATATAGGTTCCAATCTGTGCCATTAAGCCATTAGGATCAGACAAAACTGGTCCGATAAAAATGAATGGTAAAAATGGTAGCATCATGACCATACCTTGAAAGTTTCCAGCTGTTGAAACATCTGCCATCGTTGCTCCTACACCTACAAATATAGAAGCAAAAAGTAAGTAACCTAAGATAGCGATCCCTATATACAAGAATAGTTCAGGGACGAGTAAATATTCAAGAATCGTGAGATCGAATTTCCATGCAACCACTGGTAATACAATGGATATAGATAGGACAGCTTGCAAAAGACCTAACACGAAATATCCAAGAATCTTACCTTGCATTAAATCAGCTGGGGTTACGGAAGATAAAATAATTTCAGCAATTTTATCTTTCTTTTCCTGTGATGCACTTTGAAAGATTGCCATTCCTGTAAATACAATGGATAACATGATAAAACCAGCAAATGCCCCAGGTACAATTCGTTCCATTGGATTTGTTTCACTTGTTGTTTGATTCTGTGCTTGTAGTTCTTCTGTTGTAATTTCTTTAATTTGAATTCCTTGTGTAAGTGTATTTTTTTCGTCTTCAGTTAAACCTAATTCTTGTATTTGCAAAGCTTGAAGTGGCCCAGTAACTACTTGTACTTGATCCATAAAGTAGGGGGCGATATCTTCTGAAGTATATGCTGGGACTACTCCTTGATTTAAATTCTGTTCATTTAAAAATAAATAAGCAGTATCTTCTGTATCCGCTAAGGCATTGCTCACTTCTTCCTCTGTCAAGTCAGTTTGTTGTAAATCCCAAGGTATATTCGCCGATTCAACGGTTTGTTTTAATTCTGAAAAGATGGCTAGTTGATCATTAATGAATACGTTTGTTGTCTCTTGGTTATCATCATCTGACCCTCCAAATAAATCTCCTAATAGCATAAATCCAACGATAAGAATAGGGGTTAAGAACATTCCAATAATAAACGTTTTATTTTTTAAATTCCGTTTTATTTCCCATTTGGCAACTTTCTTCGTATTATGCATATACGTCACCTTCTTCCTGTAATAAATTGCGATCTGTGGCAATATCAATAAAGATTTCATGAAGGGAGACCCGATCTATGGTCAGTTCTTGAATCTGCAGATCAGCTGGTAGTTGTTGTAACCATTTAGCTGGATGTACATCTTTATTGAGATAGAGAATACTTTGATCTCCTTCTTGCTCCAAACGGTTGATATCTGGCAGCTGCTCTAGGGCTGCCTTATTATTAAAGCCCCTAATGGTACATTTAAAGTTGGCATATTCTGTTTTAACATCTTCCATTTTTCCATATATCACTTTTTGGCCACGATGAATCATAAATAGTCGATCTGCCATTTCTTCAACTAGGTTCATTTGATGGGAAGATAAAAGGATAGATGTGCCATTTTTGGCTAATTGATAGATCTCTTGTTTGAATAATTCTTGACTTACAGGGTCTAGTCCGGAAAATGGTTCATCGAGTATTAACAGCTCTGGTTCATGGATGATGGAAGCAATAAATTGGACTTTTTGCCCCATTCCCTTTGAAAGTTCTTCAACATTTACTTTTTCTTTCCCTTCCAGGTCGAATTTCTTTAAATACGTTAACGCCCTTTGTTTTGCTCTGTCTAAAGGGTAATCTTTTAATTCAGCTAAATACAAGAGGATATCCATTACATTCACGTTTTTATATAGCCCTCTTTCCTCAGGCAAATACCCAATTTTATTCCTAGGTATTGTCTCTCCTTGACGATGGTGAAATGTAATTGTACCTTCGTCTGGATACATGATCCCCATGATATTACGAATTGTGGTTGATTTCCCAGCCCCATTTGGGCCGAGTATTGCCATAATCTCTCCTTGATTGACTTCGAAAGAGATATTAGAAATAATTTTCCGTTCCTTAAATGCCTTGCCTAAATCCTTTACTGTTAGAACGGTCCCCATAAAATCCTCCCCTTTACTTGGTTAATATTAAAGTAATAATTTCTTCTAGGTTTAATGATTCTAAAGCTGTCCAAGCGATACCATGTTGATGGAGATAGGCTTCTGTTCGTTCTGGGTTATTAGAAATCAGCTGCGTTGCTTTCCGAAACAACTCCCCTGGTACTTTCTCAACTGGAAGGGCTTCATTAAACCAATATTGCTTGTGCGTATCGATTAATGTCTCTTTTTCAAAGATATCTATTAGTTTTCCTTGTTTTAATACGACGAGATAATCAGAAAGTTTCATTATATCTGCAGATTGGTGACTTGCCATCACGATCGCGCGGTGGCCATGCTCCATCCACTCTACGATAAAATTCATCAGTTGTTCTTTAGCAGGAATATCCATATAAGCAGTCGGTTCATCCAATAGGAGTAAGGATGTATTTCTGGGTAAAGTTAGGGCGAGTTTTAACTTTTGCTGAATACCCTGTGATAATGCTACAAAACTTTTATTTAGTGGAATATTGAAAGCTTCTACTATTCGTTTAAATAACACTTCATCCCAGTTCGGATACAAAGGCGCAATAAAATCCCTCAGTGACTTTCCTGTAAATGCATTCCATCCTACAGCAGTTTGTGGCTGGTAGCTTATATTTTTTTTCCAGTTCTCATCCGGACCATGAACAAATGAATTCAATAACTTGATATTCCCTTGGTCAGGTTTTACAAGATGCATCATAAGCTTCAATAAAGTACTTTTGCCAGCTCCGTTTGTACCAACTATTGTAGTGATTGTTCCAGGTTCAACCGATAAGTTAATTGGTCCAATATGGAGCGAATCGAGTCGTTTTTCAATATTTGTGAATTCCATGATGGGTTTCATTGTGTTTAAGAACCTCCTTTTCTATGCGAGTCAATGACTTCTGTAAAGATTTCTTTAATTTGTTCAATGGTATAATCATAGCTCAGTGCAGTTTCTACAGCATTTTCAATTGTTTGATACACCTCTGAGACCTTTACTTGCTGTTTCATCGAATCCTCAACTTGGGCTACAAACGTACCTTTACCTTGTGTTGTTTGGATAAATCCTTGATATTCTAGGTCTTGATAAGCTCGTCGAATGGTAATCGCACTTGTTTCAAGATCTTTAGATAGTGCTCGTATAGATGGCAAAGGTGTTCCCTCAGGTAGTTGACCACCAGCAATTAATGCCTTCAACTGATTTTCTATCTGATGATAGATAGGTTCTCGAGATGATTTAGAAAGACGTATCGGTAGTTCCATGATTATACCTCCTCTCTAACCTATACATAATCCACTTTGTTGATTACTTTTTTCATATAAATTTGGTGTGCTTGCAAGGCGAAATATGCAATAATAATAGATATAATGGAAGATACTAACGGCCATTTTTCTGCGAATACAATTGTCCAATAGACAACACCATGATCCGAGAGCGCATAGATTATCAAAAATAGAAGAAATACTGCGAATAAGCTTATCACTACAGTTAAAGCTGTGCCTAGTTTTGTAGTAGTAAATCCTTTTTCACCTGCATCACTTATGGGAAAAACAGTGCCAATATAAACATTGGCAGACAACCAAATGAGACAAAATGCGATATAAGAGACTAAAGATAACACGTCTTGGATTGGAGTGATGAAATAATACACTCCCAATAAAATAATTTGCCAAGGAAAAGAGTAAAAGAAATAAATGATAAATCGACTTTTTATAAGAATTTCCTGTCTTATTGGCAATTGTAATTGCATTAAGAGTATTGGAGCTGCTAAAAAACCCTCCGTTTGTTTTTGCACTTGAAACTGTTTTGGCTTCATCCACATGCCCGCTATCGAAAATAGAAGAAGAAAAAAGAAATCATAGCCCATAAAATCGTTTTCTAAGTAAGATTCCAATGAAACGGCAAGATAAGACAGCACGAACATGTAAAAACAAAAGGTAAAAACAAAACCCTGCCAAGACTGACTTAATTCGAGCTTTGCCAGTTGATACGCTTCCTTCCAATCCTTCATGATTAAACCTCCTCCTACTGTTATACTGTGTATATCTATATACACAGTATAAGTGAATGGGTGTAAATGTCAAGACGCTTTCTTATATTTCATGAATTAGACGAAAATTTATGGATTAATTGTGAAATAGTGCACATATCTGTAGATGTTTTATATTTCTGTTGTAAACTAAAAGTGTAAGAGAGTTATACTAACTTGTGAAATGTTGAGCATTCAAATTTGAAGGAGTTGGTAGAAGATGTTGATGAATTTCATTCGCAAACATTATGTAGCAGCAGGTATTTTAGTTTTTATTCGTTTGTATATTGGTTACGAGTGGCTTACAGCGGGGTATGGAAAATTAACGGGTGGTCAATTTGATGCCACCGGTTTCTTACAAGGTGCAATTGCTAGTGCCGGAGGTGATCACCCCGCTGTCCAAGGTTGGTGGCCTTTATTTCTTGAAAAAGTAGCCTTACCAAATGCAGATTTATTTACGGTTCTTGTGATGTGGGGTGAACTACTTGTAGGGATTGCACTGATTTTAGGTATCTTTACTAATTTTGCAGCTCTAATGGGAATAACGATGAACTTTGCCTTTCTTTTTAGTGGTACAGTAAGTACTAATGCGCAAATGGTTCTATTAACCATCTTCTTATTAATTGCTGGCTACAATGCCGGTAGATATGGTCTCGACAGATGGATAATTCCATTTCTAAAACGCAAAACAACAAAAAGGAAACATACCATGAAATTAGCGTGAGTTTGGAGATTACTATTCCAGCCAAGACTTCTAAGCGATATCTTGGCTGTTTTTTGTTCGTAAAAAGAGTACAAATACGTTACCATGAAGAAGTATATAATGATTAATTAGTGGAAAGAGGAGGAGCCTATGCCAACCTATCGAAAGTTAATTCGTGATAAAATGCCTGCTATAATAGCGATAACTGGAAAAGAAGCAAACACAATCACCCTGTCAGATGAAGCCTTTGCTCACCAATTACGTGAAAAAATAGCAGAAGAACTGGAAGAATACTTAAACACAACGGAAGATGAACAATCGCTTGAAGAACTGGCTGATATCCTTGAATTGATTCGAGCTCTTTCACAAGTACATGGAGCATCTTTTGAAGAGCTGGATAATATCCGCAAGGCAAAAGCAGAAGAACGAGGCGCCTTTGAAGATAAAATTTATCTCATTGATGTTAAAGAATAAATGGATTAGATATGCAGTTATTGTAAAAGCAATGCATACAGTAGAGAGTACTGCTAAATAAACTCCAAAATTAAACCCAAATCCTTACAATCAGATTCGGGTACTTTGCTATTTTTATCCGATTAAAATGGTGAAGCAGGTAAAATAGTTACATCATCGGCTGAGTCGGTCGTATCCTCAAAAAGGGAAACGATCAAACTGTCATCGTTTAATCACATTCATTAACCGCATACATAATTAGCTAACACCGATTGCACCTTATAAATGTTCAATTGTTTATTAAATGTTTTCTGAATCGGCTCAGCATTGCCTGATATCCAAATTTTTAATTCTGCCTCTAGATCAAAAGTCCCGGCTGTTTCTACGGAAAAATGGGTAATGCTCTTATATGGAAGTGAATGGTATTCCATCTTCTTTCCGGTCACACCTTGTTTATCTAACAGAATCAGTCGCTTATTGGTAAAAATCATCATATCTCGAATAAGCTTATAGGCATGTTCTACTTGTTCAGACGTTGCTAATAGTTCTGCTACTTCCTGTTCTGCTTTTGCCGTATCAAGTTCTGAGGCATTCCCCATCATGCTATCAAATATTCCCATATATAAATCCCTCCTAATTAAGATGTACCCAATTAATCTAGTAAAGAAACCCGAAAATGGAATAGGGCTTTGGAAGCAATCTGTCTCATTTATGTTTAACCTCCTATGTAAACGTGAATGATGTTTATAAACATCGTCGAAGGGAGCGTTTAAGGTATGAAGCGTTGGTACCTTTATCTAATTATTGGAGTCCTTGTATTGGTGTTAGCAGCTTGTGGGTCAACGAATGATGAACAACAGGATAGTGCAACAGATAATAATACAAGTGAGGAAGAAACGAATGGAGATACAACAGGCGATCCAGATAATGCTACAAAAGAAGAAGAAGTACTTGTTTCGTTGAAGGATGCAGATAACAAAGTAGTTGGGACAGCGACGTTAACTGAAGGTGAAAATGGCGTCAATATCCATCTAGAAGGAGAAAATCTCTCTCCAGGCATGCACGGTTTCCATATTCATGAGGCAGGTTCGTGTGAAGCACCTGATTTCAAATCAGCAGGTGGGCACTTTAATCCAACCAACACGAATCATGGTAAAGACGATCCGGAAGGCCCCCATGCTGGAGATCTCCCTAATATAGAAGTGGCAGAAGATGGTACTGTCAATACAGAAGCAACTGCAGAGATGGTCACGTTAGAAAAAGGAAAAGACAACTCCCTTTATAAAGATGGTGGTACGGCATTAGTTATTCATGCTGGTGAAGATGACTATCAATCACAACCATCTGGTGATGCGGGAGACCGTGTTGCCTGTGGAGTTATAGAAGAATAGGACTCAAAACAAATCCGTGTCAATATGACTCGGATTTGTTTTGTTAAAGGACATCTGCACCGTATCTCTGATACAATAATGCATATATAATGTATATTATAATAAAGCAGGTGGGACCTTTGGCATCAATTTTACTCTTCTCCATAATTATATTAGCTGCATCTATTTTACAAACAAGTACTGGTTTTGGTTTTTCAATTATTGCAACTCCGCTATTGCTATTAATTTTTGAACCGAGAGAAGCGATTCAAATCAATTTAATTATTTCGCTCGTCATTTCTTTTGCTTTAATAAATAACATCAAAAAAGATGTTGATGTTGGCATTGTGAGAAGGTTTGCGTGGGGAAGTGTTCTAGGTCTGCCACTTGGTCTTGCCGTATTTTTGTATATGGAAGTGAATGTTCTTAAGATAATCATTAGTATTATTATTTTATTGTTAACGGCATTATTACTACTCCGCTTTAAAATGAACCAAACGGAGCAACGTGACTATATAGCAGGTGGTTTTTCTGGTGCGTTTACGACAAGTATTGGAATGCCTGGACCGCCAATTCTATTATATTTTTCAGGAACACACACAAAAAAAGAGAAGCTTCGCGCAACAACATTGGCTTTTTACTTATTTATCTACTTTGTTAGCCTAGCCATCCAGGTCGTTGCTGCTGGTACTTCGAAATTAATATGGTTATCAAGTATATCTGCACTTCCATTAGTTGCTATTGGTTTACTATTAGGTCAGCTTTTATTTAAGCGAATAAACCAAGCCTTATTTCAAAAGCTAACCTATGTGCTATTACTATTCACCGGTATCTATTTGTTAATTGAGCAATTATAGGTAATAAACCTTTTACCCCATCCCTTTTTAGTTAGGTTTTTACTCTATTTAACGAGCTTGAACTCTTACCTGAAACAGGTCCTAATATCAATTATATTGAAAAACGAGACCTGGTCACAATCACCGGTCTCGTTTTAATTTATTATTTATCGCTTAAATACTTACGTTGAAAATCAGCAATGCTTTTGTATTCATCATCTAGAATCCGAGACAACCTTATAAAGATAGGTAATAACTCACGGTAGATCGTCGTTGTATCGTCATTTGGATGATGTGTATGTGTGTGGCCGATCATCTCTGAAACAATACGGAAATCACTAATTTCCCCTGTACCATACATTCCAAGAACTACTGCACCAAGACAAGAGCTTTCATAACTCTCTGGTACAACGACTGGTTTATCAAAAATATCTGCCATAAGTTGTCGCCACATTTCTGAACGAGCAAACCCACCAGTCGCTTGAATTCGTTTCGGTTCCCCGGTTAGTTCTTCTAACGCAAGCAATACGGTGTATAAGTTATAGATAACACCTTCTAAGACAGCACGGATCATATGCTGCTTTTCATGATGAATACTTAAACCGAAGAAAGAAGCTCTTGCATTCGCATTCCATAATGGTGCGCGTTCACCAGTCATATATGGATGGAAAATTAAACCATCAGAACCTGGATTTACACCGGATGCAATTTTAGTTAACACATCATAAGGATCAATACCTAGACGTTTCGCAGTTTCTACTTCCGCTGCTGCAAACTCATCGCGGAGCCAACGTAAAATCATCCCTCCATTATTAACTGGTCCACCAATAACCCAATGATCTTCCGTTAAGGCATAACAAAAGATCCTGCCTTTAGGATCCGTGCGTGGTTTGTCAGATACGGTACGGATAGCACCGCTTGTACCAATTGTTACCGCAATTACGCCAGGTTCAATAGCGTTCACTCCGAGATTAGAAAGCACGCCGTCACTAGCACCAATGATGAATTTAGTTGTGCTATGAATTCCCATATAATTGCTTAACTCTTCGTCTAACCCGCTAAATGCTTCTGTAGTTGGTACAAGGGTGGACAATTGTTTTGAAGTAATTCCTGCAACTTCTAAAGCTTCTGTATCCCAATCTAACTTCTCTAGATTCAATAGTCCAGTGGCAGATGCAATGGAATGATCAACGACGTATTTCCCAAATAAACGATAAAAAACATATTCTTTAATTGAGATAAACTTTGCAGCTTGATTAAATAGTTCGGGTTTCTCATCTTTTAGCCATACTAATTTAGATAGTGGGGACATTGGGTGTATCGGTGTCCCTGTACGGCGATAAATAAGATGGCCGTATTCACTTTGCTTAATCTGTTCAGCATGTGTCGCACTTCTGGTGTCAGCCCAAGTAATGCTATTCGTTAAGAGTTTGCCTTCTTTGTCTACTGCGATAAAGCTATGCATAGCAGAACTAAAGGAGACAAATTGGAGATGTCCAGGATTGATTTCACTATTTCTGACTGTTTCGCGAATGCACGTAGAGACAGCATTAAATATTTCGTCTGGATCTTGTTCCGCAACTAAAGGATTGGGTGTGTGTAATGGGTAATTAATTGTATGATTGGTAATAACTTCCCCTTGTTTATTGAAAAGTACGGCTTTCGTACTTGTCGTGCCAATATCTACACCAAGATAATAAGTTGCCTGACTCATTGCTGTTCCTCCTTCTACCTCTAAAAGAAAAGGAACAATATGTTCCCTCTTTATGTTTATTACGATTGGTTTTAACAAATGGAATAGTTTTATTGTATTAATGACCAATCACGATATTCTACTCGTAGCCATCCATCCTATTTTACAAAACGCTTACAAATAGGGATTCGGTATTAGCATAAGTAAAACAATGCTCGAATTTAAACCAGTATCTTATAAAATTCAGACCCTCATAGACCCGATTACTGTTTAAAATTTGTTTTTCACGCACGGGTATGCCAAGGCTAATGTGATTAAGCACGGGGTGGACATTTCGAGATGTCAACAACGATTTCTTTTATTTACGATAGATCAGGCGTTTAATCCTATATATCGTCTTTTAAGTTTGCAGCTATCGTAATGTCCAGTCCAATTATTTCTATTTATATTAACTTTTAACTACAGCATGTCCGCCAAACTCATTTCTGAGTGCAGCGACGACTTTGCCGGTGAACGTATCATCTTCTAATGAACGGTAGCGCATCATAAGGGATAATGCGATAACAGGTGCAGCAACTTGATAGTCTAGTGCTGTTTCTACTGTCCATTTCCCTTCTCCAGATGAATGCATGATACCACGAATTTCATCCAGGTTAGCATCTTTTGAAAAGGCATTTTCCATTAATTCCATAAGCCATGAACGGATGACAGAACCATGGTTGAATACTTTAGCAACTTTTTCATAATCATAATCAAAATCACTTTTATGAAGAATATCAAATCCTTCAGCAATAGATTGCATCATGCCGTATTCCATACCATTGTGAACCATCTTTAAAAAGTGACCGCTTCCTGATTTTCCCGTATAAAGATAGCCGTTTTCAACAGCGATATCGCTAAATAACGGTTCAATCTCTTTAAATTTATCAGCATCACCGCCGATCATAATACATACACCGTTACGGGCTCCATCAGTTCCGCCGCTTGTACCACAATCGAATAGATAAATGCCTTTTTCAGATAGTTGTTGATGACGTTTCACTGTATCTTTGTAGTTAGAATTACCACCATCGATAATGGTATCTCCTTTATCTAATAATGGTGTAATCTCCGCAATTACTCTCTCTGTAATATCGCCAGCAGGCACCATTAGCCAAATGGTACGGGGTGTTTCCATATCTTGGATCATGTCCCGAACAGAATGGTGCTGCTGAAAGTTTTTATGGGAAATTGCTGTAGCACTTTCCGGGTTCGCATCATATCCAAAGACATGGTGATGATGATCTAATAAGTTAAGGGCTAAGTTTAACCCCATTTTTCCAAGTCCAATGATACCGATTTCCATATTTTCACCTCATGATGTACATTTTAGTGTGTAACGGATTCATTATATCAAAAATTTTTCCGTAATCAATTATTTTAAAAGAAATTTTTTTCGTATATAATAGATACCAGATAGATTGAGAAGAAGGAGTACTCCTAGATGGATAAGAAAAAACAGCATGGGTTGGCGAGGATCCGCAGTCATTATGGTAAATTTAGTGATAAAGAAAAAAGAATCGCTGATTATATTTTGCAACATCCCCAAGATATCATTCACCATACGATTAATCAGGTGGCAGAAGACCTCGAAGTTGCAGAATCTACCGTGTTTCGATTTTGTCAGCGGATTGGTTTTAAGGGTTATCAAGCCTTAAAAATAGCATTGGCTGCAGAGATAGTTACGCCGATGAAAGATATTCACGAAAAGATAAGCGATGGAGATAACATTGCAACGGTTGGGGAAAAAGTATTTCGTTCCAATATAAAAACATTAGAAGACACACTGCAAATCATAGATGTACATGCGATGGATAGAGCTGTACAGACACTGGTTCAAGCAAATAAGGTAGAGTTTTTTGGAATCGGTGGATCGGCCATCGTTTCGTTGGATGCTTATCATAAATTCATTCGAAGTGGCATTCATGTAAACTCAAATTTCGATGCACATATGCAACTAATGTCAGCATCTCAACTGAGTAGTGCAGATGTTGCTGTATTAATTTCACATTCTGGTTCTACCAAGGATATGATGGATTTATTACATGTTTTAAAAGAGAAGCAAGTAACCACCATTGCAATTACTAATTTTGCTAAATCTCCACTAACCAAGGAAGCGGACATCTTACTGTATACAGCAGCAGAAGAAACAGAATTCCGGTCGGAAGCACTGTCATCTAGAATTGCGGAATTAAGCTTGATTGATGTTCTTTATACGAACGTCATGATTGCTAAGGGAGAAGACGCAAAATTGGCTTTGCAAGATATGCGAAAAGCTATATCGTTAAAACGGTTATAGGGGGGATTATAGTGAAGTTTGTATTTGATTTAGATGGAACAATCTGTTTTAACGGAGAGTATATATCAGAACCTATTATTCAAGGTTTAGAGCAATTAGAAAGGAAAGGGCATGAATTAATCTTTGCATCTGCAAGACCAATAAGAGATTTACTCCCAGTACTTCCTAGTCGTTTTCATCACCATCAACTGATAGGTGGAAATGGTGCGATCGTTCAAGATAATGGAAAAGTCACATCGACAGCCTGCTTTGATAGAAATACATTTCAACGTATCGAAGAAATTATTGAACATTTCTCAAGCCAATATTTAATAGATGGTTTGTGGAATTATTCCTATACAGGGGCAATTGATCATCCAATCAGAGGGAAGGTGGACCCAAACGGATTAGCACGTAACCTTCCTAAGATGGAGATAGAGACGGTTATCAAAGTAGTATTACTGGAATCATCCAACATGAATGATGTAGAGAGGCAATTAAAAAAATTAGATGTAGTTATACATAGACATGAAGGGGAGCGGGTATTAGATATAAGTCCAAAAGGAGTAGATAAATGGAGTGGTCTCCAACAATTAGAAATAAAGGAACAAGCGTATGTCGCATTTGGTAATGATGCTAATGACGTCACTATGTTTCAACATGCCAGCCATTCAATTATGATTGGCCATCATCACCAATTGGCACCTTTTGCAAAAGAAACCATACCATTTTGTTCCTCTATTGAACAAAAGATTGTTCAGAAACTGAATGAACTTGCTGAACAACATGTTGTCGTTTAGGTGTGTAGCTACAGTTCAAGAATCCTAGCTTGTAGATGATTTTCTATAAGCTTTTTTGTTGTTTTAAAAATGAAGAGGGTGGGAGAAAAACAATTAAAAAAGGAGATCGAGATAAAAGGAGTTTGGATGATTTTAGTAATATCTTATCATTGCTTTCTCTTTCCTTTTCTGTATAATATATTTCGGGTATCGAAGAAAAAGGAGGGATATCATGGATGCACCACAAGCTGTTACGAAGAAACAACCTGAAAAGATTTGGACACGCGATTTCGTCTTGATCTGTTTAGCAAATTTCTTCATTTTCCTTGGTTTCCAAATGACATTGCCCACCCTGCCTTTGTTTGTGAAAGAGTTGGGCGGAAGTGACCAACTTGTGGGAATTATCGTAGGGATTTTTACGTTTTCTGCACTCCTGATGCGGCCTTATGCTGGTCATGCACTGGAGTCAAAAGGAAGACGTTTTGTTTATATGTTCGGTCTTGCTGTATTTGTAATTTCAGTTGGTTCTTTTGCTTTTGTAACAAGTATTGTATTTTTATTGTTAATCCGTATTTTACAAGGAATTGGTTGGGGATTTTCGACAACAGCAACAGGGACAATTGCCACAGATATCATTCCGGAAAAGCGTCGTGGAGAAGGAATGGGCTATTTTGGGTTATCTGGAAATATAGCTTTAGCATTCGGACCTTCCCTTGGATTAACATTGGTTGATGTAATTACCTTCCCGCAGCTATTCCTAATTTGCGCTTCTGGGGGATTGGTTGCATTTATCCTTTCTAGCCGCATCCGGTATAAGCAAGTAGAGGAGTCAAAAGATAAAACCGTGACAATGAAATTTGATATCTTTGAGAAGACTGCTATACAACCAGCACTGCTCTTATTTTTTATTACATTTACTTTTGGTGGCATTGCAACTTTTTTGCCATTACACGCAGCTGAGAAAAGTATTGCCGGTATTGAATCTTATTTTCTAGTCTATGCTGTTTTTCTCATGATTTCTCGTACATTTGCAGGGAAGATTTATGATCAGAAAGGCCATATTTATGTCTTTCTCCCTGGAACGGTATTCATCTTTGGAGCGATGTTATTACTTGCATGGCTGCCAAATACGTTCGTAATGCTGATAGCTGCAGGTATGTATGGGCTTGGTTTTGGATCAGTACAACCAGCTCTGCAAGCTTGGGCAGTTGAGAAAGCACCAGGAAATCGAAAAGGGATGGCAAATGCCACCTTTTTCTCGTTTTTTGATTTAGGTGTTGGTTTAGGTGCAATCATCTTTGGGCAGATAGCTTCAGTATTCAACTATGCTGTTATTTATCTAACTGCTGGTGGTTCCGTATTATTATCAGTTCTCTTATATTTATATTTATTATTTATGGCGATCCGTAGATCCAAACAATCACATAATATTTAATACGACTTGTGGCGATTGTTCTTTCCTATTAAAGCAGAATAAAAAGACTCCTCCTCCATCTAATTGGCTATCCCAGCTAGACGAGGAAGAGACTCTTGGGCTGTCAGGTAACAACGGTTTACTAGGCAGCTTTTTTGAAAGCTCAGAGAGCATGAGCAGTGTTATTAACAAAGATCTTGAAAAACAAATCTTGACAGCGCCATTTATTACCAAAGGTTTTACTTGGTCTACTGGATTACACTTCTTTTGGTAGTACAATTCGTTTATATAGATGAACGGTAATCAAGTAATATATTCCATAGATGACAAAAAAGATGCTGATGGGTATCCAAATTTTTGTATACGGTTCGATAATGATGAAAGAGAACATTTGCATGCCGACAATAACATGTACTAAACCTACTAATGCAGGGAACAGGAACAATAAGAATAGCTCACGGTAAATGGATCGTTTTAATAATGATCTTCGCACACCGATTTTCCGTAACATATGATAACGATGAACGTCGGCGCCAGCGCTTGAAAGTAATTTAAACATCAATACACTTGCCATCATCATTAAGAAAGCTACACCTAAGAAAAGTCCCATAAAGATAGTACCACTTGCAATGCCTTTAAAAGCCAAATAATTGCCGTATTTACCCCCATTGTTTTCAACGGGTTTTCTTAAATAGGTTTCGGCTAGTTCCGTCTGGTTGTCATTAATGGTTTCAAATTGCGACAAATAATTCATAAAGTCATCCACTTGCACTAAGATAACGGATTGCTCATCGGCTTCAACTTTTTGGTATTCTTCTGCATTTAATACATATACTGGCAGAGACCCAAACATATTATAACTGGTATTAAGCTCTGTCGAAATTGCTGTCCACCAATTTTCTGGTAATTCTTCTGTTCCTTCTTCCCCATTTAAGGAATAACGAGCTGCAGGCAATGGTTCATTCACTCGTTTGGTTTTAGGTAATTCAAATTCTGCATCATATGCTTTTACTTCTGGGGCATTTTCCACTAAATCTTGTTTTAAATAATAGATGCCATTGTCATTTATTTTATACGAATAAGCGTGTTGTTCGGTTATCGTCATTTCTTTTAGAGTCTGCAAATCTTCCTCCGTAGGCTGATGAATAACTACATCATTTGCATGGTACATGGAGGATTGGGTTTCAATATTATGGTAAAAGGAAATCCCGGCAGTCATTGCACCTAATCCAAGAGCAATTAACATTGCTACTGTACCAAGCACCTGGGTTAAATGAAGCATTCGGAAACGTAATTGACCAAGCGTAAATGAATTTATTCCTGTTTCATTTAAGCGACGGTTTTGCTTTAGCTTTTTCACAACGTACGGCAGAAGAGAAATGAATATAAAATAGGTGCCGGGTATAATCGTAACGGTTGCCAGGATCACCCCAAATTGTTGCAGTTTTTCTATTTCCGTCATGGCGTAGTAGCCGATTCCGATTAGAATGATGGCTAAGAGTGCACCGATGAACGTCTTGATACCGTTTGTTTTTACAATATCTTGTTTTTGTTCAGCTTTTAATAAATCTAATACATTTTTTCTACCAATTTGCCATGCATTGACAAGTGAGGTAAGCAAGAATAATACAATATAGAAAATAACTGTTGTAAGAATAGAAGAAGGATAGATTGCTTTAAATCCCTCCCCTTGAAAATCTAATTGCCACATAAACAATTCAGCAATTCCAACGGCCAATCCAATGCCTAGGAAAATTCCTACAACAAGGGAAATAACACCAATAAAAAATGTTTCAAAAAACATTAATTGCGTAATTTTTCCTTTTTTTGCACCTAAGGTCATATACATAGCCATTTCTTTTTGTCTCAATGTTTGAATAAAAGAAGTTGCGTAGAAAATATAGAATATCGTGATAAACCCTAAGATCACCGACCCTACATGAAAGATAAACACAACCGAACTAATCATTGCATTCGATTCGATAAAGGCTTTATTCTGTGCAAGTGTCTGAAACATATAGAAAATCGCAATGGATATCGTAAGTCCAAATAATAATACTAAATAATCTTTAAACATCTTTCGCATACTAGAAATAGTCAATTTTACTAACATCTTATCACCTACTTTCTAATCCAATTCATTCGGAGTTGCAAATTCAGCAAGTACATCAAGTATTTCTTGATGGAAGCTATTTCTTGTTGTATCTCGATGAATTTCCTTATATAATTGACCATCTTGAATAAACAAAATTCGCTGGCAATAACTTGCACTCAACGGATCATGCGTTACAAGCATTATGGACGTATGATGGTTTTCATTTAAGTGTACCAAGGTTTCCATTAAGCTTTTGGCGTTTTTTGAATCTAATGCCCCAGTTGGTTCATCAGCTAGAACCATTGCTGGTTCATGCACAAGTGCTCGAGCTGCAGCCACTCGCTGTTTTTGACCACCAGATATGGTTACTGGGTATTTATCGATGATTTCTTGAATACCAAGTTTGCTGGCTACTTTTAATACATTTGGCTTAATGTCTTTTGAAGGAACTCCTTTTAAGGACAAAGGAAGCGCTATATTTTCGTAGACGGTCAGATTTTCTAAAAGATTAAAATCTTGGAAGATAAACCCTAACTGTTCCGAACGAAAATCTGCTAATTGATTTTGCTTCATCGCAGTTATATTGGTGCCGGCAATTTCAATCGTACCACTAGTAGATTGATCTAACGTGGAGATAACATTTAATAATGTCGTTTTCCCTGCACCAGAAGGTCCCATAATTCCGACAAACTCTCCGCTCTGAATATCAAAATTAACATCTTTTAAAGCATGGTATTGGTTCTCGTTTTTCTTTCCATACACTTTATCTAAATGACTTACATGTAATACTGGTTGATTCATTATCCTACCTCCATCTTATTTTCTATCGATAGTTTATCGTTAATGAGAGAAGGTAGGTATGGATTTTCCTTTCAGCAAGCTTACAGATTTGTAAGTATTTGAAAACTCGTTCAGACAGCTTGTGCTCTACAAGTATCTACAGTTTAAAAACA
The DNA here is from genome assembly GCF_000445495.1 of Virgibacillus sp. CM-4. Lineage (NCBI taxonomy): Bacteria > Bacillati > Bacillota > Bacilli > Caryophanales > Bacillaceae > Virgibacillus > Virgibacillus sp. CM-4. The sequence goes on along the minus strand of NZ_AUQA01000002.1, from coordinate 1,170,662 downwards.
GGAAAAACTCGTATACAATAGAAATAAGAATTGGTAAAGGATGGTATTTGTTATTTTGAAAAGTGTCCGTAACATCAATGTGGAAAAGTTATTCCCCCCGGTTATTTATAAGCGGGGATTAGATTATTATTTACACGATAAAGTAAGTGATCTCTCCTATGATAAGAACTATCAAGTATGGACGGCCAGTGTACGAGGATCGGAAAATTATTTTGTTGAGATTAATATGAAGGACTTTTCTAAAGGTACCATTGATACGTATTGCGATTGTCCAGCATTCGATGCATTTGGCTCCTGCAAGCATATTGCTGCGGTATTGATCAGTGTTGTAAATAAGGACAATGATCGTGTCCCGGCCTTTGCTCCTTATGATTATAAAATAACAAGTAAATTCATGGATGCAGTGGCTAACATCTCACATATGGAAAATGATCTAAGTCCATTGCCAACGCAATCCGAATTATTGGTGGAGTACGTTTGTCATATTGACTCAGATAGGCAGTTGAAGGCGGAATTAAAAGTTGGCGAAAAAAGATGCTTTGTTATTAAGGATGTTGCTGATTTTTTAAATCATGTTCTTCAAGGATCGGAGTACCAAATAACGAAGAAATTCGCATATAACCCTGATATGCATCGTCTTGATGCACAGGATTTGGAGATACTTGAAAATTTGTCCGCAGTTATTAAAAATGAGCGCGTATACCATGCCAACCCATTTTATCAAGGTGATACATCGGATAAACGTGCTATTATCATTCCCCCGTTGGAGGCAAAGGACTTACTGGAAAAAATGGTTGAACGGTCCTTAACAGTCGATACATCTGATCGAAGCTATCCGGCGGTTGCGATCAAAGTAGGCGATTTGCCTTTTCAATTCTCTTTATCAACTAGTATGAAAGATGATTTACTGCTGGAAATGGTGCAGATAAGAGACTTCGTCTACTTAGATGCTTATGAATGTTTATTTGCTGATGGAACTTTTTATTTCCCTAACAATAATCAAGTCCCTATTATCCAAGAGCTCAGTCGCTTCGGCAATGAAAACTTTCGCCTACCTATTGCCAAAAATCAGGCAGATGAATTTGTATCAACGGTTGTCCCATCTTTAAAAAAAGTAGGAGATGTCACGATTGCTGAAGAGGTAGCTAAAGACATTATTCAGGTTCCCTTAAGAGCCAAACTCTATTTGGAAGTGAAAGCGGCTTGGATCGTCGGTAAATTAACATACTATTATGGTGAGGAGCAAATTGATCCCTTCAGTGGGAGAGAAAAAAATGATGTTATCATTATTCGAGATGTAGAAAAAGAACTGCAAATCATGCGGTTAATTGAACATGCTGATTTTCATTATAATGGGAAAGAACTTTATATTGATATGGATAATGAGGAAGAAATGTATGATTTTATTTACTATATGCTTCCGAAATTAGAAGAATATGTGGAGCTTCTTCTAACATCTGAGATACGAAATCTAATTGTGGAACAAGAACCTGCAACGCATACAAGCGTACAATTGGAAAACGCGTCAAACCTCTTAGATATCGGGTTTGACATTGATGGAATTAATGATACCGAAGTAAACAAAATACTCGAGGCAGTCATCGAAAAGAAAAGGTATTATCGTCTGGATAGTGGAGCATTGCTATCTTTAGAATCAGATGGATTTTCTTCGATTAAGCAATTCTTTGATGGCATGGATTTGGATGCAAACCATATGGAGGAAGGAACCATCCAAGTTCCAGTATATCGTGGGACACAGGTTGATGAACTCTTACAAACAAATAAAAATTATGATATATCGTTTCGAAAGCTTCTACATCAACTAAAGTATCCAGAAGAACAAGTCTATCCACTTCCAGATACATTACAGGCGTCACTTCGAAACTACCAGCAAACAGGTTATCAGTGGTTCAAATCGTTGAGCCATTATTATTTAGGTGGTATTTTAGCAGATGATATGGGATTAGGTAAAACGTTACAGAGTATTGCATTTATCGCATCAGAGTTAGGGGATCATCCACATTTAATCGTGGCACCGTCGTCAGTGGTATATAATTGGAAAAATGAATTTGGGAAGTTTGTTCCATCGCTGAACATTGCTGTTTTAACAGGTGCACCACAGGAGAGAAAGCTCAAATTAGAAGAATCAAATGGCATGGATGTTTGGATAACCTCTTATGCGACACTGCGACAGGATATTGAATTATATGAGAACCTGTTCTTTCAAACTTTAATTCTTGATGAGGCGCAATATATAAAAAATTATGCAACGAAAACATCAAAAGCCATTCGAAGAATACATGCTGGAAGGAAATTTGCGTTAAGCGGTACGCCAATTGAGAATTCCATTGATGAGCTCTGGGCTATCTTCCAGGTTATTCTTCCAGGATTGATGCCGAATCATCAAGCATTTAAACAAATGTCATATGAAAAGATAGCGATGATGACAAAGCCGTTTATTTTGCGACGTTTAAAACAAGAAGTGTTAAGTGAACTACCTGATAAGATTGAGACGGTCTCTGTCTCAGCGTTAACAAAAGAGCAGAAAGACTTATATATTGGGTATCATCGTCAATTACAAGAGGAAGCAGCTCAATCTATGAAGGAAAATGGTTTTCAAAAGAATCGGATGAAGATTTTAGCTGGTTTAACTAGATTGCGGCAAATTTGCTGTCATCCTTCCCTATTTATTGAAAACTACGAAGGAGATTCCGGAAAACTGGAACAGTTGATGGATACGATCCATCATGCCTTGCGTAATGGAAAACGAATGTTAATCTTCTCCCAATTTACTTCGATGCATGAGATTATTATCTCCCAATTAGTGAAAGAAGACATTGGCTATTTTTATTTACATGGTCAAACCCCGTCTCAAGAAAGAGTGGAGATGAGTGAACGGTTTAACAATGGAGAAAATGATATATTTTTAATTTCACTAAAAGCAGGGGGAACGGGTCTTAATTTAACGGGTGCAGATACAGTTATTTTGTATGACCTATGGTGGAATCCTGCAGTAGAAGATCAAGCTACAGGCCGGGCACATCGGTTTGGTCAAAAAAATGTAGTGCAAGTGATCCGTCTAGTAACAGAAGGTACCATTGAGGAGAAAATATATGAACTTCAACAAAAGAAAAGGGAATTAATTGATCAAGTAATTCAACCTGGAGAAACAATGCTATCGAGTTTGACAGAAGAGGATGTGCGAGAGTTACTAAGTATTTAAAAAAGCTGCCATATAGACCTGTTCCTGTGCATATCGAAGTTATATTCGAAAAGTAGTTGAGATTGTTAAACCTTTGATTTGAAAAAGGGTAATAACTACCTTAAGAAATGGAATTGTTTACTCTAAAGTCAATGCAAATGAAAGGGCCGTGCTTTTGGAAAGCATGGCCCCTTTCATATTTCGGAATGCATCGAATATAACGAGTTAGAGCTCCCTCATTGGGTTTATTGATTTAATTTAAATAGCTTCCTCGGTCTCCCTTTTAGATAGGGCTTTTCCTCTCCGGCAACTTTAATTACTTCCCCAGATAGTAATTTATTAATGGTGCGTTCTGCACTTCTTTTTGTAACTTTATAGTGAGAAGCAATATCATGGGAAGAGAAAGGTTCATTATTTCGCTTGCTTATAAAGTTTATAAAATTGTAGGAAAGCTCATTATTTAGCCGTGCTTTGTGTATCAGGGATTGATATAATTTCGATTTATCAAAGGCTTTTTCGATTCCAATTGGGCCAATAATATCTTGTCGCTCATTTACAATATAACATCTGCTATCGAGTGTCGAATCACATATCTCTAATGCTAATTTTGCATTTTGTTCTGCCTCCATGGCTGTTAAAGCAAGTCCGAAACCAATATCGACAGGTCTTTGCAATTCCCTTTCCACAGTATGTAATAATGGAAAATCCCTATAATGGTTTTGAATGTTTTCTAGGACGGACTTCGTACCAATAAGAATAATTTGGTTCTCATGGTTTTGGATTACGGTTGCACTTGTCTGCTTTCCGAATTCCTCTACTAATTGATGCAACTGTTGAAGGGGCTTAGCAATAAAGCGACTATCATGCTCCGTTTCTAAATCACATTTATTTTTTAGCCTTATAAATCCTACTACAATTTGTGCCGTATTTGATTGGTACGGATTTAGTTGTACAATCTTCTTTGCCTCTTTTAATGTATTTTCAATATTTAATTTGGGGATAACCATGCAACTTGCTGGGATACCTTTATCATTGAGACAAGCTGCAACTTCTTTGATAGATGTCAGTACATAATCTATCTTCCCCTGTTTCCATAATTGTTCATGATGGTTAACAATCTTATCTAACATAGTTATATCTTGTTCTTCAAACGAATAGATATATACTTCCTTATCGGATAAAGTGAATTCTGACATAGCATTCATAACTTGCTGATCATTCAACATATCTATGGAGATGCGATCCAGCTCATATACTCGATTTTGGTATAAACGAAATAAGGAGGTTACGATCGTATAAGCATCTATAGACATTAAAAGACTAGGCAACCTTTTTTTATTTAGTTTATGTTTAACATAAATATAAGCCGGTAATTCAGAGAATACATAGATGTCACATAAGAAGGCTTGTTCGATTAAATCTTTGACGTCCTCAGCTTTTGAATAAGGGAAATAAACGAATTCTACATCTTTTTTAATCTCAATAAAAAATTTAATTCTTTCAATAAAAGGCTGGCTTCCAAAAATGGCAATTTTATATTTCATGATCAAGCGCTCCCCCATAACTGTAAACTATTCAATTTCTTTTATGTATTTGCTCAATAAGTGACCAATGTCAGCAATTATTCTTTCACTTACAGTATTATGTGCCACCCCTTCTGATAATATTGCCACATGAATGGTCTTTGTTTCGTACTTGATAATACCTGCATCGTGAGAAACACCAGGCATTTCACCCGTCTTATGAAAAAACCTAATTGATTTATCTTTATCTAAATAGCTAGGAAGTTTATGAGTAAATTGCTGGTTTTCAAGGATTTTTAGAATCATTCTTCTACTAGAATCAGTTAAATGGTGGTTTGTTTTCGATACTAGCTTAAATAGTTTTATCATGTCTTTTGCACTTGTATAGTTCTCTTTTCCATTCTCGCTAGCCTCTACATCCATAAACTTTCTTGATATCAATGTTTGTTCACAGTCTATTGATTTTATAAATTGGTTTATAGCAGCCATCCCAAATAATTTCAGTAATAGGTTAGCGGCAGTGTTATCAGAAACGATAATCATTAGTTCCATTAGATTTTTGTAACTATAGATATGTGATTTAGACACATAATTGATTACTCCCGCACCGCCAACCATCTCATCTTTATCTATATAAACTAATTTATCTTCTAATAAATGGTTGTTTTCTAGCTGCCTGAAACCTTCTAGTAAAATTGGTAGTTTTACTAGACTAGCTGCAGTCATTTGTTTATCTTCATTAATAGCAATAATTCCATCAGGGGTTTCAATGTAAATTGAAAAATACTTCATCGAAGGTTTTAATTTTTGCTTTATGTTCCATTCTAATTCGTTAAAATCCATGGCTAGGCCACCTTTTTCTTGGCAAGGATGATGAGGGAATAATTATTTGTCCAACGATCAATAACTTTTGGTAATAGCAATATAGTACCTGAATTTTCTAATAATTGTCAATGAAAAACAATATATAGTTAGTAAATAAAGTTAAATAGGAACGTTTCATGTTTTCGTTAGATCTTTATTGGATATATCATCATGATATGGTTATTTTTACCTACCCATTTAATTAACGCAATCTCCAATGAAGTAGCGAATAGCATGTCTGCGCTTACAGATTTAAAAATTAATCAAATTAGTTCTGTTAGCAATAGTTTGACAATATTATAGAATTACAGGTAAAATATATTTCATACGTTAGGATGTACAAGGGGGAGTTTGTATGAAAAAGAGAAATCTTATATTTTCTATGGCTTTGTTACTAGTGTTGGCTTTATTTTTAGCCGCATGTGGTGGCAATAATGAAGAAGGTAGTGCAAATGAAGGAGATAGCGAAGCTCCTGAGTTTCTAAGCATGCTTACTGGCGGAACTAGTGGCACTTATTATCCGCTTGGTGGGGCAATGGCAAAAATTATTTCTGATGAAACTGGAATTGAAACAACAGCTCAATCATCAAATGCTTCTGCTGATAATGTAGTTGCTTTGCAAGAAGAGGAAGCGGAATTAGCATTTGTTCAAACTGATGTTGTAGCAAATGCGATTGAAGGGATTAATTCCTTTGAAGATAATCCAGTAGATAATGTGCAAGCAATTGGTTCTTTGTATCCAGAGACCATTCAAATTGTAACGACAAAAGATTCTGGCATTACTTCCGTTGAAGACCTAGCTGGAAAAACTGTATCCGTTGGTGCACCTGGCTCAGGTACATATGTGAATGCAGAGCAGATATTAGAAGTTCATGGCATGTCTATGGATGATATTGAAGCTCAAAACCTTGACTTTGGCGAGTCTACTGGTGGTATTCAAGATGGAAATATTGATGCAGCATTTATTACAGCGGGTACGCCAACTGGTGCTGTCGAAGGTTTATCTGCACAAGTTGATGTAGGTATCGTACCAATAGCACAGGATAAAGTAGATGCATTAGTAGAGGAATACCCTTATTATGCAGGAGATACTGTATCTGCAGGTACGTATGGAGTTGAAGAAGATGTACCGACTGTCGCAGTATTAGCAATGCTTGCTGTATCTGATCAACTTTCAGAAGAAGTCGTGTATGATATAACGAAAGCGATTTATGAGAATACGGATAAGATTTCTCATGATAAAGCAGAGTTCATCACCAAAGATTCTGCGCTTGACGGTATTGGTATTGACTTGCATCCAGGTGCGAAGAAGTACTTTGATGAAGAGGGCATTTCAGCATCTGAGTAATGACAACGTTAGGAAAGTCTTAGGGCCGGCTGTAATCCTGTGTCTCAGGAATTTGCTGCCGGCTCTTCCATGTGTATAGATGAAAAGTTTGTTATCAAATAAGGTGAACAGTAATGAAATTATTGCAGAAATACAACATATTCGTGATTATGCTACTCGTGATAGTTATCAGTTTAGTCTTTATCCTGTTTTTTCCGTTTCGAAGTTCGCTCGTGTTTTATAAAGAGAACACCGATCATATTGCAGCATATCTCCCTATCAATAAAGGGGAGCATTTCCAATTAATTTTTAAACATTCTATTCATTTAACCGATGTCGTAGAAAAGTATGTTGTAAATGATGATCAAACAATTAAACAGACAGAGATTGTGTATGAGGAGTTTGGTATTGGCATGCCATCGAACGCGCATGGGAATGAAAAATTCACTTATAAAAATGGGAAGTATCATATTAAAAATTTGTCCAATGTATTCCCCAAGATTAATCTGCGAAATGGAAAGACGGTTTCAAAAAATCGATTAGTTTGGGGTGAAAATGCGGATAAAGAGATATACCTGAATAAATATTTTAACCCGGGCGCCTGGTTTACGTTAAAGATTGAAAATATAACGTTATGGGAATATTGGAAAGGAGTGAGGATCCATGAGTGATTCAAAAGATCAATTAAGTCAACAACAACAAGAGGAATTGCTACAGAAATACGATACGGAATCAAATACTCGAAAACTAGTAGGCGTTGCTGCTGCTATTGTCTTTATTGGATTATTAGCATTTTCTCTTTTTCAATTATACACTGGCGCCTTTGGCCAAAAAACCGCTTATATACAACGGACAGTACACTTAGGATTTGCGCTTTCATTAATATTTTTGTTATTTCCAGCGAGGAAAAAGGGGAATAAGAAGAAGATAGCATGGTATGATTACATACTTGTACTATTATCCATTATTGTATGTAGCTATTGGCCGTTTTTTTATGATTCTCTTGTTCAGCAAATTGGAAGCATTACCCAGGTGCAAACGATCATTGGTGGCCTTGCTATAGTGCTTGTCTTGGAAGCTACTCGAAGGGCAGTAGGACTACCAATAACCATTATTGCTATTGTCTTCTTAATTTATGCTTTGTTTGGACCGCAAATGCCAGGTATGTTTGCACATCGTGGCTTAAGCTTACAGCAGCTAATCGAAACGATGTTCTTTACGACAGAAGGGATATTGGGAACCCCTTTGCAGGTTTCATCCACATATATATTTCTCTTTCTGTTATTCGGGGCGTTTCTCGTACAAACTGGTGTAGGGAATTATTTCAATGATTTAGCAATCTCGTTAGCCGGTCGTCGGACTGGTGGACCTGCTAAGGTAGCTATTTTCTCAAGTGCATTGAATGGAACCATCAGTGGGAGTTCCGTCGCCAATACCGTAACAACCGGTTCCTACACTATTCCAATGATGAAAAAGTTAGGGTACCGTCCTAATTTTGCGGGGGCAGTTGAGGCTGCTTCTTCGACAGGAGGACAAATTATGCCGCCAATTATGGGGGCAGCTGCTTTTTTAATGATTGAGTTTGCAGGTGTTGGCTACTGGGAAATTGCCAAAGCCGCTACAATTCCAGCAATTTTATTCTTCTCTGGCATCTGGATTATGACACATTTGGAAGCAAAACGAACAGGTTTACACGGCTTACCGAAAGAACAAATTCCTCCTAAAAAGGAAGTTTTCAAAAAGGTTCATTTACTTTTGCCGATTGTCGCTATTGTCTGGTTGTTATTTGAAGGCTTCAGTATTGAACGAACAGCGCTTTATGGAATCGGTATCACTATTTTAGTAAGTTTATTTAGGAAAGATACGCGTATTACTCCAGCTAGATTTGTCACTGCGCTTACTTCGGGTGCACGTACAGCACTAGGTGTGGCATCAGCTACTGCTTGTGCAGGGATTATTGTTGGTGTTGTAACAAAAACTGGACTTGGATTGAAACTTGGTAATAGTTTAGTAAGTATGGCGGGTTCACTTGCAAGTTCTGCAGATATGCAACTTTTACTGACATTACTATTTACGATGATAACATCAATTATACTGGGGATGGGGTCTCCAACCACAGCGAATTATATAATCACATCCACCATTGCTTTACCAGCAATTTTAGCTTTAAATGATCAATTAGAGGTTGCTATACCCGTGCTAGCAGGGCATATGTTTGTATTTTATTTTGGAATTGTAGCTGATATTACGCCTCCTGTCGCACTTGCAGCGTTTGCAGCGACTGGGATATCTGGTGGTGAACCGATTCGTACAGGTGTCAATGCAGCAAAGTTAGCTATTGCAGCATTTATCATTCCATACATGTTTGTATTGCAGCCGCAATTGCTTATGATCGATACTAATTTGTTGGAGATAAGCTGGATTTTAATAACAGCGATTGCTGGTATGATTGCAATAGGAGCTGGTTTAATTGGCTTCTGGTATTTAAAGCTGAATTGGGTTGGGAGAATACTTTCTGTTGCCATTGGGTTACTACTCATTTATCCAGAAGGAAACTCTGATTTATATGGTGTAGGGGCTTTTGTTGTCATGATTGCTGTACAACTGTTTATTAATCGTTCCAATCCTGGCAACAAAGGTGAAGTTCAAAAATCCGCAAGTGGACAGTAAAAAACCAACGAAGTAAAAAAGGTGATCTCCTAGTGGGATCATCTTTTTTAGGTGCAGCTTGTTCTTTTCCATTTCATCAACGATACTAGAGTTAGGCAGGTGTCTTCTTAATTTGGAGAATAATATCACAGTCGTTACTTTCCTTGGACGAGTAATTTAACAAAATAAGTGAGTAATAAAACTTTAATTCAGGAATAATTCATTTTAAACTAGTAGTTAAGGAGATAGGAAGATGAGATGGATAACATTAACTATTATTGGAGCGGCTGCAGGACTAGGTATAGCTGCTGTATTAAAACTCATCCAAGCTTTTACTGAGAAACAAGTATATACATTACTTTTAAATGTTGATTATATCCCAGTTTTAAAAGACTTGTCTTTTGATGAATTAGGGGAAGTGATCCTTCATTTACTTGTCTCCATCTTATTAGTACCAATGCTGTATATCGGATTACTACAAATGAATCAATCTCGAAATATCCTTGCTTATTTCTTTTGTAGTAGTTTCATAGGAACAGTATTGTATACGACTACCGTATTCTCTCCGCGTACGCCAAATCTATTTGATGGAGAAGCATTTCTATACTGGGTTGGTGCCCATATGATATACGGCGTTATTGTCGGCGGTTTGATTATTATTATGTTAAGGGAATAGATGATGATGACATACAAAAAGAAGTTTTATAGAGCTATCAAGCAAACTCTATTTATAGCATTCCTGTTCTCCGTTCTTTTTATTGCAATCTCCTTGCTAAACACAAAAGGACACAAGGAATCAACGAGGCAAATAGCTGAACCAGTGATTAGTGAAGAAGTAAGAGATTACCGTCCGCTAGTGGAAAAGTATGCTGCAGATTATGGTGTAACAGAACATGTTGATACCATCCTCGGGATGATGATGCAGGAATCAGGTGGACGTGGGAAGGATCCAATGCAAGCTTCTGAAAGCTATTGTGGGGAGCGTGAATGTATTAAAGATCCGGAGCTTTCTATAAAACAAGGAGTCTCTTATTTTTCTCAAACGCTAGAGGAAGCAAATGGGGATATAAAGCTTGCTGTTCAATCTTATAATTTCGGTAAAGGGTTTATTCAATATATACACGATAAGGAAAAAGACTATTCACAAGAAGCTGCCATAACTTTTTCTCAAGAAATGTATGCAAATGACCCAGATAAAGAGAAGTATCGATGTCTTCGTGATGAAGCCAAAGAAATAGATGCATGCTATGGGGATATCTATTATGTAAAATCAGTTATTACATATAGAAACAAATTAGCAGAAGAGTAAAGTCCAAACATGTTATGATTAATTATAAATGAAGAGGAGGAATACGTATGACAAAAGCAATTCATACAGATAAAGCTCCGGCAGCGTTGGGGCCATATTCACAAGCAATTCAAGCAGGTGATTTTCTTTATGTATCTGGCCAAGTGGGAATTGACCCGAACACTGGAGAAATTGTGGAAGGGATCGAAGCGCAAACGAAACAAGTACTAACAAATATTCAAGCTATCCTAACAGAAGCGGGTACGGATTTTTCAAAAGCAGTTAAATTTACAATTTATTTGAAATCGATGGGAGACTTTGCAACAATAAATGAAATATATGGCAGCTATTTATCGGAACCATATCCAGCAAGAGCTACAATTGAGGTTAGTCAATTGCCAAAGCATGCACTTGTAGAAATGGATGTAACGGTATATACGAACGCCTAGGAGGTTTATCAAATGGAAAACTTTACGTATTATAATCCTACGAAACTTATCTTTGGAAAAGGCCAATTAGATAAGCTTCCTAAAGAAGTGGGCCAATATGGAAGAAAAGTTCTGCTTGTCTATGGTGGAGGAAGCATTAAGCGAAACGGAATTTTTGATAATGTCGTTGAAAAACTAAAAGAGATCGATGCAAATATATTTGAATTAGGAGGAGTTGAGCCAAATCCTCGTATTTCTACAGTACGTAAAGGGGTAGAAATCTGTAAACAGAAAGGTATTGAGTTTTTACTTGCAATTGGTGGAGGAAGTACAATCGATTGTACAAAGGCTATTGCTGCAGGAGCCAAAACAGATATTGATATGTGGGATATTGTGACGAAAAAAGCACATGCTACAGATGCGCTTCCATTTGGTACTGTACTTACATTGGCAGCGACTGGTTCAGAAATGAATCGTGGTTCTGTTATTACGAATTGGGAAACAAATGAAAAGCATGGGTGGGGATCTCCATATACTAGTCCTAAATTCTCGATTCTTGACCCTACGCATACTTTTTCTGTGCCGCGTGACCAAACCATTTATGGTATGGTTGATATGATGTCACATGTGTTAGAACACTATTTCCACCAAGCGGATAATACCCCAATTCAAGATCGCTTCTGTGAATCTGTTTTGCTAACTGTAATGGAAACTGCGCCAAAACTACTTCAGGATTTGGAGAATTATGACTATCGCGAGACGATTATGTTGAGTGGTACACTTGCATTAAATGACATGTTAAGTATGGGATTCCGAGGTGATTGGGCTACGCATAATTTAGAGCATGCGGTATCAGCAGTGCATGATATTCCGCATGGTGGAGGATTAGCAATTATCTTTCCGAACTGGATGAAACATGTACTTGATGATGATAATGCATCTCGATTTAAACAACTAGCTGTTCGAGTATTTAATGTAGACACTATCGGAAAAACTGAAAGAGAAATAGCTTTAGAAGGAATTGACAAATTAAGAGAATTTTGGAACTCAATTGGAGCACCATCCAAATTTGCTGACTACGCCATTGATGAAAGTAGTATTGAGGAGATGGCAGATAAGACGGTGATTGCTCGGCCAGCGTATGGTAACTTCAAACAATTGACGAGACAAGATTCGGTCGAGATTTTTCGTGCTAGTTTGTAAAGATATACCCAACAAATAACGACATATTTCCCGGGAAATGTTCATAAATATAAAAAGAAGAACTGGCTATCATTGATAAATAGCCAGTTCTTCTTTTATTGCAGTTCTGATTTTATCCAAACATTCTTCAGGCGTGTTACCGAAAATGCGTTTATTATTCACGAGCGCATAAGGTTTAACCCTACATAAGCCACAGAAGGATAAACATTCGTTCATGAGTACAGCAACTTCAGGAAATTCTTCTTCAAGAATTTCTTCTATATTAACAGAAGTGATTGCATTTCCGTCACAGACCTCTACTACGACTATTCCCATTGCTATCACTTTCTTTCTTTAGAAGGTAATCCCTATTAAGGGTGACTCTGTTAGTTTTAGCATAATCTTTAAAAATAATCAATTAACTCAACTTTGTTACCCTTGATTACCACTTACAATGGGTACGATAGATAGGCTAACGATAACTTAGAAAATGATGAACGAACTTTTGGATTTACTTGATAAGTACTTATCCTCTATTTGCAGTTAAGGAGCGATTGTTTATTGGTCTGTATTCGTACTTATACCAACAAAATAACATAATTAAGCCACTTAAAATTAGTAAAGCACTTGTTACGAAAAAAACAGCTGAAAATCCGAAAAAGCCAGATAGCATTCCCCCTAGTGCCGGACCAATAATATTTCCTAGGAAACGAAGGCTTGTGTTATAGCCGAGTACTTCTCCTTGCATGGAAAGAGGCGCTGTTTGTCTTATATAAGCAATTCTTACAGGAATAATTCCTCCGATCGAAATTCCAAGTAAAAATCGCAAAACAACAAGCTGCCAAATGTTTGTGACAAACGCACCTGGGAAGTAAACGATTCCTGCCATAAATAATAAAAAGATAAGTACTTTTATATAGCCTGTTTTATCTCCAATACGTCCCCATTTTCTAGTCATCAAAAGATTACCTAGTCCGGCTGCAGAAAAGGCGATACCTGCAAAGAAAGCAATATTTTCTGGACCATGTATATCTGCAACAAAAAGAGACAAGATCGGCTGGATACTGAAATGTGCAACTTGAACTAATGTTGAAATCAGCATGACCACTAGTAGTACAGGGTTTGTTATGATATGCTGAATGACTTGCTTTCTTGTATAGGACTGCTCATCTTGCTCATCTTCAGAGAGCTTCAAATGTAATTCTTTTACACCTAAAATTACGATAATAGCTGATATGAAAACAGTTATTGAAACCCACTTAAATGTGTTGGAATATCCGAATGCATCAGCAAGTGTTCCCCCTAATAGAGGTCCCATTAACGTCCCAGTAATACTTCCGGTTTGCAATGTCCCTAATACTCTTCCTGCTATATGCTTTGGTGTTTGGGTGGAGATAAATGCTTGTGACATTGGGATAAACCCAGTAGCTACTCCCATAACTAATCGGAGTAGGAATAATTGCCATACGGTTGTAGCAAATCCCATTAATAAGATAGAAATACCAATCCCTGCTGCAGAAAAGATTAATATCTTCTTACGCCCGTATTTATCACCAATGCGCCCCCATATAGGTGAAAAAATAAAAGCAGTTACAAAGGTAATTGCAAAAATCCACCCTGACCAATTTTGTACATATGAATCAGAGAAATTCCCCATCGATTCAATATATAAAGAAATAAAGGGAAGTACCATCGTCATACTTCCAGCAATAAAAAAGTTAGCAAACCACATGATTGCTAAATTCCGCTTCACGATAGGATGATTGTCAATGATGATAAAGACCTTCCTTCTTGAAATTATTTCGCTACCCTAAATAATATAGGAGTTACTTAATAAAAGAAACTAATTTGCTTATACTTCTGAGGGCTTATTTTTTTAAAGAAATATATTCATATGCCACAAAAACAGGTATAATGATAATGATTGATAATTGCTTTAAATGAATCATAGGATAGAGCAAGAACAAATAAAAGGAGAACAAAAATGAAGAAATTCTTACTGAGCCTGATAATTGTTTTATTAACCATTGGGATAAGTTTACCTGTACAAGCAGATAGTGGAGCAAGTGATACAGATAGTATTAATGAGAAATTAGGTTCCCCCATTGTTGTATATGGTGCCCAGTTGTCTACTGATCAACGTACGAAGGTTCGCGAACTATTAAATGTACAAGATGGAGATATGGTTGAAGAACATGATGTTTCAGGACAAGATGCAGCGACCTATATCAATGGAAACCCAAATTCCAATATGTATTCAAGTGCGAAGATTACTCGGCAAGAAGCCGGGAATGGACTCACTATTAATATTGTCACACCAGAGAACATAACGGAAGTAACAAAGGAAATGTATGCTAATGCCCTGTTAACTGCAGGTGTTGAAAATGCTACGGTAGATGTTGCCTCACCCGTTAAAGTAAGTGGCCATTCTGCATTAACTGGAATTTATAAAGCGTATGATGTTGAAGGGGAACAACTTGATAAGGAACGAATGGAATTAGCGAATGAAGAGCTTGATGTCGCTACGCAATTAGCAGAAAAAGAGGGAATGAGTCAGGAAAAGGTAAGTCAATTATTGACGGATATCAAAAAAACGATTGCTGAGCAAAATCCAGCAACCAAAGAAGAAGTAGAGCAAATCGTTCAGGAGCAGTTAGATCAATTAGAAATCTCTTTAAGTGAAGCAGATCGTCAAATGCTCATTGACTTAATTGATAAAATGCGAGATTTGAATATTAATTTCGACCAAGTGAAAAACCAATTAGAGGATATAGCATCAACGATCAAAGATAAAGCAGACGAACTAGGATTAGATGAAGGCTTCTGGGAAAAAGTAGCTAATTTCTTTAGCGATATGTTCCAGGCATTAAGTAACTTTTTTAAAGGATTATTTAATTAAATAGTAATAGTTTAGTAATTTTGTAATAATCAGCAGTGTGTCCTTATGCCTTGGCAGGCAATGGATACACTGCTTTTTTCATCCTCAAATTCTACTACTTTTCTTAACTTTAAGTTAAATTTTTTTAAAAAAATGGTGAAATAAATGATTTTTAGTAGTATAATGATAATGCAGATAATTAGAATTGTCTGTCAAATACACCAGTGCTATTAGGAGGGTCAAATTAATGAGTTTTAAGAAAAAGTGGGTATTTTTACTAGTATTAGTACTTTCACTGGGTCTTCTTCTTGCTGCTTGTAGTGGAGGAGATAATGAAGAAAGTAGTGAAGGAGGAGATTCCTCAGAAGGAAATTCTGAAGAGTCAGGTGAAGGAACTTTAGCAGCCGATCAAACATTTGATATAAATATTAAGACTGAGCCACCATCACTCCATCCAGGTACAGCCTCTGATTCGACTTCAGGTATTGTATTAGACCAGATTTTTGAAGGTTTAATGCGAATTAATCAAGATGGGATGCCGGAAGAAGCAATGGCTGAAAGTGTAGAAATATCCGATGATAAAAAAACGTATACATTTAAAATCCGTGAAGATGCAAATTGGTCTAATGGCGATCCTGTAACTGCACAAGATTTTGAATATGCATGGAAATGGGTATTGAATCCTGATAATGCAGACACCGATTATGCTTATCAACTATATCCAATTAAAGGAGCGCAGGAAGCAAAAGAAGAAGGCGCTTCATTAGATGATGTAGGAATTACAGTAGAAGATGACAAAACATTAGTAGTTGAACTAGAACAACCAACACCATATTTCCTTGATTTAACCGCATTCTATACGTATTATCCTGTAAATCATAATGTTGTTGATGGAAATGATGAATGGGCACAAGATGCTTCAGATAACTATGTAACTAATGGACCATTCACACTTGAATCATGGGCACATAAAGATCAAATTGTACTTAATAAATTCTCAGATTATTGGGACTCTGAAACAGTGAAGCTAGAAACTGTAAATATGTACATGGTTGACGATGCAAATACGTCATTAGAGATGTATAACAGTGGAGAGCTAGACTGGGTAGGTGACCCAAGCAGTCCACTTCCATTGGCGTCAATTCCAGCATTAAAGCAGGAAGGTAATTTGAATATCTCAGATCTTGCTGGAGTGTATTATTACGCATTTAACACAGAAGAATCACCTTTTGATAATGTGAATATACGTAAAGCTTTTGCTTCAGCAATTAACCGTCAAGGAATTGTAGAAAGTATTACCCAAAGGCAAGAACAGCCTGCAATGGCTTTAGTGCCACCATCAATTTGGGAAGAAAACAAAGAAGGATATTTTAAAGATAATGATCCTGAAAAAGCGAAAGAATACTTACAAGCAGGTTTAGATGAATTAGGATTAGATAAATTACCGAAAATCAGTCTCTCTTATAACACAGATGAAGGCCATGCGGCAATTGCTCAGGCTGTACAAGATATGTGGAGAGAGAATCTAGGTGTCGAAGTAGAACTAAATAATGAAGAGTGGAATGTTTATCTAGATAGTATGGGTAGCGGAAACTTCCAAGTGGGTAGAATGGGATGGTTAGCTGATTTTAATGACGCTATTAATTTCCTAGAAATCTTCCAATCTGTCGGTGGTAACAACTATACGAACTGGGAGAATGAAGAGTATGCTAGTCTTCTAGAAGAATCTAGAACATTAACAGGAGATGAACGTAAAGAGGTATTACGGGAAGCTGAACAAATCTTTATGGATGATATGCCAATTGCGCCTGTATATTTCTATACGAATACTTGGTTGAATAAAGATTATGTGAAGAATATTGAAATCTCAGGACTGGGTAGTGTTCAACTGAAATGGGGCTATCTAGTAGAGGAATAATAGTCTTAAACGATAGAAGAAAAAGAAAAGACAACAAGAATGTATAAACTCCTTGAGACTTCTACGATAAATAGAAAAATGCCAATTGGTATTCAGTTTATTTAGGTGTATTTTCTATATGAAGTTCTGCAAGAAATAGAAAATATACAGTTTTAAAGGGGTGATAATGTATCACCCCTTATTTATTTTGAAAAAAACAAAAATTTAAAATAGTGGCTATTAATAATATATGGAGGTGTAATGACTTGGCCAAATATCTGTTGAAACGACTAGCGTATATAATTGTTTCCCTGTTTTTTATCATTACGATTACATTCTTTCTGATGCAGGCTGCACCAGGTGGGCCATTCGCTTCAGAAAAAAAGCTAACTCCTGCACTTGAAGAACAAATGAATGAAGCGTATGGCTTAAATGATCCACTGTATGAACAATACTTTAACTATCTTGTTAATGCATTTACTTTTGATTTTGGACCATCATTTAAATATGTTGGACAAGATGTTATTGAAATCATTACCCGGAGTTTCCCTTATTCCTTAATATTAGGAATCGAATCCATTCTTATCGCTTTATCTATAGGGGTGCTTTTAGGGGTTATAGCTGCAGTCAAACATAATAAGTTCGGAGATTATACTGCGATGGTAATTGCAGTTCTGGGAATTTCTGTACCGAGCTTTATTATGGCGACCGTTTTACAGTATATCTTTGCAATTAAACTAGGTGCATTACCAGTAGCTAGGTTCGAATCATTTGCACATACGATTTTACCAGCAATTGCACTTGCTACTACACCTTTAGCGTTTATTGCAAGATTAATGCGTTCAAGTATGCTGGATGTCTTAAATTCGGATTATATTAAGACAGCAAAATCCAAAGGTTTGGGGCAACGTGTTGTCACCTACAAACATGGGCTACGAAATGCAATTCTTCCAGTTGTATCCTATTTAGGTCCTTTAGTGGTCTCAATTCTTACAGGTAGCTTTATTATTGAAAGTATTTTCGGCATTCCTGGACTTGGAAGTGAGTTTGTTGTCAGTGTGACTAACAGGGATTATACCGTCATTATGGGGACGACCGTATTCTTTAGTGTGCTGCTGCTCGTTTCTATTTTACTCGTCGATTTACTTTATGGACTAGTAGATCCTCGAATAAAAGTAGCCGGAAAGGGAGGTAAATAATAATGGCATTACCGCAGCTGAAAGATAGCGATTTCGAACCTCTCCAAATAAATGATGAAGAAGCAGAGAAAATCGCAGGTGAGAGTACTTCCTATTGGAAAGATGCATGGCGTCGATTTAGAAAGAATAAACTTGCTTTATTTGGAATTGTCATGATTGTCCTTTTGGGAATTATGTCGTTTATAGGAGGACCGATATCAGGACATAACTATTTCGATAATGATCTTCTTAATGCGAATAAATCACCATCAGGTGAACATTGGTTTGGTACAGATAATCTTGGTAGAGATATTTTTGCTAGAACTTGGTATGGCGCTAAAATATCATTATTTATTGGATTGATGGCAGCTCTAATTGACTTGGTAATCGGAATTATATGGGGCTCTATTGCTGGGTATTTTGGCGGGAAAGTTGATGAATATATGATGCGAGTAGCAGATGTATTATATGGAGTACCATATTTGCTAGTAGTTATTCTTTTAATGGTTATTTTACCTCAAGGATTATGGACGCTCATTATTGCCATGACAATCACTGGTTGGATCAACATGGCAAGGATTGTACGAGGTCAAGTGATGCAGTTGCGTTCAGAGGAATATGTTATGGCTTCGAGATCCTTAGGGGCAAGTAATACGAGATTATTATTTAAGCATCTTGTCCCAAATACGATGGGGCCAATTCTAGTTACGCTAACATTAACTATTCCAAATGCTATCTTTACAGAAGCATTTCTTAGCTTCTTAGGACTTGGGGTACCAGCACCTTTAGCTAGTTGGGGGACCATGTCATCAGATGCCTTGCAATCACTACAATACTACCCATTCCAGCTTTTCTTCCCAGCCTTTTTTATCTGTTTAACAATGCTGGCATTTAATGTTATTGGTGATGGAATGAGAGACGCATTAGATCCAAAAGAACGTAAGTAAGGGGGAAGATAAAACAATGAGTAAATTATTAGAAGTAAAAGACCTTTCTATAGCTTTTGATACTTACGGTGGAGAAGTACAAGCTGTACGAGGTGTTACCTTTGATTTAGATGAAAAAGAAACACTTGCTATTGTTGGTGAATCAGGATCAGGGAAGAGTGTTACTGCTCAATCGCTAATGAGATTAGTTCCGATGCCTCCAGGGAAATTCGCTGGTGGATCCATCGTGTTTAACGAAGAAGACCTAGTAGAAAAATCGGATAAACAAATGGAAGGCATTCGCGGGAAGGATATCAGCATGATATTCCAGGATCCGATGACATCATTAAATCCAACGATGCCGATAGGCAAACAAATATCCGAAGGTTTAATTAAACATCAAAATATGTCGAAAAAAGCTGCGCATAACCGGGGTATTGAGTTATTGAAACTTGTAGGTATCCCTAATCCAGAGAGAAGAATTGATCAGTATCCACATGAGTATTCCGGTGGTATGAGACAAAGAGCGATGATCGCTATTGCATTGGCTTGTAATCCTAAGATCCTCATTGCTGATGAACCAACAACTGCCTTAGATGTTACCATACAAGCACAGATTCTTGACTTAATGCGTGATGTTCAGGAAGAAACAGGAACTGCCATTATTTTAATCACCCATGATTTAGGAGTAGTTGCGAATGCTGCTAATAGGGTTGCTGTTATGTACGGTGGGAAAATTGTCGAAACAGGTAATGTAAATGAAATTTTTTATAATCCAAAACATCCTTATACGTGGGGACTACTAAGTTCGATGCCAAAAATTGATGGGGATGATGAAGAGCTCTTAGCTATACCTGGTTCACCACCAGATTTAGCCGACCCTCCAAAAGGATGTCCATTTGCGGCAAGGTGTCCATATGCAATGAAGGTGTGTGAAAACCATATGCCAGAATATACCCATTTATCTGAGACACAACAGACAGCATGCTGGTTATTAGATGAGCGTGCTCCAGATGTAGAGGCACCTGAATCTGCAATGGTAGGAGGTACAAAAGTTCATGAATAGTATAGAAGAAAAAGAAAAACTTTTAGAGATTAAGGATTTAAAGAAACATTTTAAATTGAGTAGAAAGCAGACTTTAAAAGCTGTGGATGGCATATCCTTTGATATATATAAGGGAGAAACATTTGGGTTGGTTGGAGAATCTGGTTGTGGAAAGTCTACTGCAGGTAGAACAATTATGCGTCTTTATGAGGCAACAGAAGGTGAAGTTGATTTTAATGGAGACAATGTACATGCGAAGAAGTCCGCAAAAGAATTAAAAAGTTTTAATCGAAATATGCAGATGATCTTTCAAGACCCATATGCTTCCCTTAACCCAAGAATGACGGTTAAAGATATTATTGCTGAAGGAATTGATATTCATGGGTTAGCTTCATCCAAAGATGATAGATTAAATAAAGTACATGCATTGCTAGAAATTGTTGGCTTGAATAAGGAACACGGTAATCGCTATCCTCATGAATTTAGTGGCGGGCAGCGCCAGAGAATTGGAATAGCTAGAGCATTAGCTGTTAGTCCACAATTTATTGTAGCCGATGAACCAATTTCAGCTCTAGATGTTTCCATACAGGCTCAAGTTGTAAATATAATGAAGAGATTGCAAAAAGAACGTGGGTTAACTTACTTGTTTATTGCACATGACCTATCTATGGTTAAGCACATCAGTGATCGAGTAGGTGTCATGTATTTAGGTAAGATGGCGGAAGTTGCAACAAGTGATGACCTCTATGCCGAACCATTACACCCGTATACCCAAGCTTTACTAAGTGCAGTTCCAATCTCTGATCCGGAGGTGGAGCGTACTAGAGAACGTATTATCATTGAAGGCGATGTTCCAAGTCCAGTGAGTCCTCCTAGTGGATGTCGTTTTCGAACAAGATGTCCACATGCCATGGATATATGTGCGAATGTAAGTCCAGAATGGAAGGAACATAAAAAGGATCATTGGGTAGCGTGTCATTTATATAATGAATAAGTATAGTAAATACAAGGGTTATTTTACACCCTTGTATTTTTTGTTCATTAAAAGATATATTTCATTATCTCTACTAATATGTCAATCTCACTTAAATGTAATGAAAAATCAATTAACTCTAGTACTTTTATCACAAAAAGATTACATTTGTAACATAAGTCGGTAGTTTAGTAATTGTTGTAATTGACTCTTAAACCTTCTGTAACTGCATTGCCCTTCCCCCTGTGGTACGATAGGCAATGTCAGAAATTTAAGGAGGGAGTACGAATGAAAAAATTAGTAGCTTCATTCGCAACAGGAATTATCATTGCTGGCACTGCTGCTTCCACTGTATCAGCAGAAGAGTACGAAGTGAAAAAAGGGGATAACCTTTGGGATATTGCCAACGAATACAACACGACTGTTGAAAATCTAGTAGACATAAATGAATTAAAATCAACTATGATTCAACCAAAACAAACATTATTTATAAATGATAAATATAAAGTCCAAGAAGGAGATACATTAACTAGTATTTCAAATGAATATGATGTATCGGTTGATAATCTTAAAGATTGGAACAACTTAGAATCAGATATCATTGTCATTGGTCAGGAATTAACGATCGAAGGAGTTAATGTCTCACAAGATGACAAGCCAGCTGCAAAAGTAGAAAAGAAAGCTAAAGCTGAGGAACCAAAAGCTAAAGCTGAAGAACCAAAAGAAACAGCTAAGAATACACAGAACACTTCTTCAAAAGAACCAAAAGAAGAGAATCCAGAGGGGAAAACAATTTCAGTAGAAGCTACTGCTTATACTGCTGATTGTGAAGGTTGCTCTGGAGTTACTTCAACAGGCGTGGATTTAAATAAGAATCCAGATGCAAAAGTAATTGCTGTTGATCCAAATGTCATCCCGCTAGGGTCAAAAGTACATGTTGAGGGATATGGTTATGCTACTGCTGCTGATATCGGCAGTGCAATTAAAGGAAATAAAATTGACGTTCATGTTCAATCAGAAGAAGAAGCAACGAACTGGGGCGTTAAATCAGTTGATGTAACAATTGTGGAATAACTGAATAAACATGATAAAAGATAGTTGAAGAGAATGGAACGAGAGATCTTTTCTCTCGTTCCATTATATATTTGAACAACTATATAACATCTTCATGAAAACATTGAATCATAAGATGGAATACATATACATATTTAATTGAAACATTTATTAACATGATAATTAAGTGGTTGATCATGTTGTTTTAGTATGTGTTGAAAGGTATTAAGAATTGACTTTTATCGAATTTGGGTTTTCGTCTACAATTTCATTCGAATCGTCATTCATTTCGACATATCCGAAAATTCCGAAAGTAATAATAAGCATAGCGAAAATGGCGACAAGCACTTTCTTCATTTTTTATTCCTCCATCTCTTATTGCTATCCTCAGTATATTAGAAATTTCTTTCAATAACCATAGTTTTTGGTGACATTTTTCAAGGGAAATCTTACAAATTCGTAAGTTCTTCTCCAAAATATGACAATCAAAGCGATCTTCTCTTATTAAACATTTCTAATGCTTTATGTTAAACTAAAAAAGGATTGAACGTTTATATATGTTATAACAATGAAGGGTTTATTTTCTCATGATACAAAACTTGCATATAGTAGAAGGAGGACGTACGAAAATGACGAGTAAAGCACTAGATTCTTTGTTAAATAAAAATATTGCTGACTTAAAAGAACGTGGTTTATATAATGAGATTGATCCAGTCCAAGGGCCTAATGGGCCAGAAATTAATATTGGTGGAAAAACATTGGTAAACCTTTCTTCCAATAACTATCTTGGACTTGCTACAGATGAGCGCTTAAAAGAAGTTGCTAAGCAAGCAGTCGATTCTCATGGAGTAGGGGCTGGAGCAGTTCGAACCATTAATGGGACTTTAGATCTGCATCTAGAGTTAGAGAAAAGACTTGCTGAATTTAAAGATACAGAAGCTGTAATTTCCTATCAATCTGGTTTTAATTGTAATATGGCAGCTATTTCGGCTGTCATGGATAAGCATGATGCTATTCTATCGGATGAATTAAACCATGCTTCCATAATTGACGGATGCCGTCTATCGAAAGCGAAGATTATCCGTTTTAATCACTCCGATATGGAGGATTTACGAACAAAAGCAAAAGAAGCGGTTGAATCTGGTCAATATAATAAAATTATGATTATTACAGATGGTGTATTTTCAATGGATGGGGATATTGCTAAGCTTCCTGAAATTGTAGAAATCGCAGAGGAATTTGATCTAATCACGTACGTTGATGATGCACATGGATCTGGTGTGCTTGGGAAGGGCGCAGGAACCGTTAAACATTTTGGTTTGCAAGACAAAGTTGACTTTCAGATGGGAACGTTATCGAAAGCGATTGGAGTTATTGGAGGTTATGTAGCAGGTAAGGCTAACCTTATCGATTGGTTAAAAGTGCGATCACGCCCATTCTTATTCTCAACAGCGGTATCACCAGCGGATGCAGTTGCAAGTACGAAAGCAGTAGAAATCCTAATGGAAAGCACGGAGCTAAATGAAAAACTATGGGAAAATGCGAATTACTTAAAAGCAGGATTGAAAAATCTAGGTTTTGATATTGGCGATAGTGAAACACCAATTACTCCATGTGTAATTGGAGATGAAAATGCCACCCAAGCGTTCAGTAAACGGTTAAATGAAGAGGGTGTTTATGCAAAGTCAATCGTATTTCCTACAGTACCAAGGGGAACAGGCCGAGTTCGCAATATGCCAAGTGCCGCTCATACAAAAGAAATGTTAGATAAGGCGCTTGATGTATATGAAAAAGTTGGAAAAGAATTGGGTGTAATTTAAACACAACTTTAGAAATTTGTATGTTGAATGAGAGAGGAATATTGAGAAATGAAGAAAATATTAGTTACAGGAGCTTTAGGACAAATTGGTTCAGAGCTTGTTGTGAAATTAAGAGAGATTTACGGGGTTAATCAGGTAATCGGAACAGATATCCGAGAAGCAGATGGGATCATTGCTGAAGGACCATTTGAAGTGGTCGATGTAACAGACGCAAGCCAGCTATATCAAGTAGCTAATAAATATGATGTCGACACAATCATGCATTTAGCAGCATTATTATCTGCCAAAGCAGAAGAAAATCCAAAATTGGCTTGGCATATTAATATGGGAGGATTAGTGAATGCATTAGAAGTAGCTCGTGAATTGAACTTGCAATTCTTTACACCTAGTTCCATAGGTGCATTTGGTCCTTCTACGCCGAAAGATCATACGCCGCAGGATACGCTACAACGCCCGACGACGATGTATGGAGTGAACAAAGTCTCAGGTGAATTATTATCTGATTACTACTACCATCGTTTTGGTGTGGATACACGTGGTGTTCGTTATCCAGGATTAATATCTCATGTAACCTTACCTGGTGGAGGTACCACCGATTATGCTGTAGAAATCTATTATGAAGCGATCAAAAAGAAAGCATATACTTCTTGTATTGCTTCAGGTACGTATATGGATATGATGTATATGCCAGATGCTCTAAATGCAATTATTCAATTGATGGAAGCAGACCCAAACCGATTAAAGCATCGAAATGCTTTTAATATTTCTGCTATTTCAGCGGCACCAGAGGATTTTGCGAAGGCTATCCAGAAACATATTCCTGAATTTAAGCTGGATTTTCAAGTAGATCCGTTTAAACAAAAAATTGCGGATAGCTGGCCAAATAGTATTGACTCCTCAGCAGCTGCAGAGGAATGGGATTTTAAAGCTACGTATGATATTGATAAAATGACAGCCGAGATGCTAGAAAAAGTGAGTCATAAATTTGTAAAGTAATATAGGAGAGGGTGCCAAAGGAGCACCCTCTTTTTTTAAGTTAAAAAGTATTCACAAGAGGGCAGAGAGCTAGTGGGTGTTTAGCAGAGGAATATACCTTTATCTCATGCTTATACTTAACCTCCAAGCACAAGGCAGAGCATTTGTGTGTTGTTGGATACGCGCTTTGGGCGATTCCACATGAGTTTACAGCAGAAAGCGGCTCCTCATAAGAGGGTCCTACTTGTTTTCTAAACATATTTTGTCACGAACACAAATATACTGGATATAAATCAGGAGGAGGTTTCTCCATTGGATAAGAAACACACCCCTTTGTTATTAGGTCTCGTAGCTATTGTCTCAGCCTTTATCCCAGTTTTTCCAAAAGTATTAACCCTCATTGGCTGTCTAGCTGGGATCATCGGTACCTATCTTTCTACCAAATTACCTCACCAAATGACCACAGTTAGATATCAAAAACTATCCAAGTTAATTTGTTATATTGGTACAGCTATTGCTGCAATTATGTTTCTCTATACATGGGTAATGAAGTAAGAAAAGACCCGCGTCATCATCACGGATTGACACGGGTCTTTGTTATTACAGAGGGTAAATAATCCCTTTTGCAGAAGTTATTTGCTATGTTAATTAGCTAGCATACATCGTTGCTATTTTGTCTTGTAATTCTTTATCCTGCACGTATTCATCATAACTCATTTCTTTATCAATTATTCCGTTAGGGGTGATCTCAATCAGCCGGTTTGCAATACTTTGAATGAATTGATGATCGTGTGACGTAAATAGTATGGAGCCGTTAAATTTAATTAAACCATTATTTAGTGATTGAATCGATTCTAAATCAAGGTGATTTGTCGGCTCATCTAATAGAAGAACATTTGCATTGCTCAACATCATTTTAGATAGCATACAGCGGACTTTCTCTCCACCTGATAATACATTTGCTTTTTTCAATGCTTGATCACCGGAGAAAAGCATTCTACCGAGAAATCCACGTAGAAATGTTTCTGTTTCATCTTCAGGTGAATATTGGCGTAACCAATCAACTAGAGATAGGTCGCTATTTTCGAAATAAGCAGCATTATCTTTAGGGAAGTACGATTGAGACGTAGTCACGCCCCATTTATATGTTCCCGCATCAGGTTCCATTTCTCCCATTAAGATTTTAAATAAGGTTGTTTTGGCAATATCATCTTTGCCAACAAGGGCAATCTTATCATCTTTATTCATGATAAAGCTGACATTATCAAGTACTTTTTCGCCATTAATGGTTTTAGTTAATCCTTCCACTCGTAATAAATCATTTCCGATTTCACGCCCAGGTGTAAAAGAGATATATGGATACTTTCTAGATGAAGGTTTGATATCATCCAGTGTGATATTGTCCAGTAATTTCTTCCTGGAAGTTGCTTGCTTTGACTTAGAAGCATTGGCGCTGAAACGTGCGATGAAAGACTGTAATTCCTTTATTTTTTCCTCTTTCTTTTTATTTGCTTCTTGAGCCATTTTATTTGCTAATTGACTTGATTCATACCAGAAATCATAATTTCCGATATAAATTTCAATTTTTCCATAATCTACATCTGCAATATGGGTACATACTTTATTTAAGAAATGTCGGTCGTGAGATACAACAATCACGGTATTTTCAAAATGAATAAGGAATTCTTCCAACCATTGAATAGCGTGTATATCTAACCCGTTAGTAGGCTCATCTAGTAGTAAAATATCGGGATTACCGAATAACGCTTGTGCAAGTAATACTTTTACTTTTTGATCTGCTGATAGTTCAGCCATTTGCTTATCGTGTAAAGATTCTGGAATTCCTAGCCCTTTCAAAAGTACAGCAGCATCAGACTCGGCTTCCCAACCATTCATTTCCGCAAATTCTCCTTCTAGTTCTGCAGCACGCATACCATCCTCTTCAGAGAAGTCGCCTTTCATATAAATTGCGTCTTTTTCTTGTTTGACAGCATATAGTTTTTCATGACCCATCAGAACTGTCTCAAGCACTTGGTTTTCTTCATAAGCAAAGTGATCTTGTTTTAACACAGCAAGCCTTTCTCCGGGGGAAAGGGATACATTACCAGTCTGTGGTTCAATTTCACCAGATAATATCTTTAAAAAGGTTGATTTTCCAGCTCCGTTAGCTCCAATTAATCCGTAACAGTTGCCGGGTGTGAATTTTAAATTTACATCTTCAAACAACTTTTTATCGCCATATCGTAAACTAACATTAGATACATTAATCATGCTTGTTAATTTCCTCCAATAAAATAAATGTAATCATGGTTAGCTTACGTTATTTAAAGGTTTTCGTCAATCTTTACATATTAATTTAGCTGTCATTGCGATTTCATTTTACATCAGGCAGCATCTATCTATACAGGACTAGGTATATTATCACAAGAAATAAAAAAAGAACTTGTATAATTAGCAATTATTTGTAATAGTAGAATAGATAAGGGGATTACCTAAAATGCTTCTTTATCAATTGGGGGGAGGGGGTCTATTGGGAAAGAAAGTGATTTATTTTCTCTTTACAGATACAGGGACAAATTTGTCTAAGGCCATCAACTATTTTACTAAACAATCCTTAAATCATGTATCCATTGGTTTCGATGAAGCATTGACTGAAGTATATAGCTTTGGTCGCAAGCGGCCGAAAAATCCGTTTATAGGTGGTTTTGTAGAAGAGGATATACGAAGTGATTTTTTAAGAGATGCAAATTGTGCGATCTATCGTTTTACCATATCAGAGACAGAATGTGAGAAAATAATCGAAAATATAAAGCTTATAAAAAGCCAAAAACATAAATATAGATATAATTTCATTGGGCTGCTAGGTATCTTATTACAAATTGAAATAAATCGAAAATGTGCGTTGTTTTGTTCACAATTTGTTGCAACAGTATTAAAGGATGTACCATCTTTTAAACCAAATAAGCCGACTTGTTTTGTTACTCCTGCAGATATTAGAGATCATACGGGAATGGAACTAGTGTATGAGGGGCTATTAAAGAACTATCCAGCGGTTGAACAAGTGTCTGAACAAGGTGTGCATAGCATGAAGCAACAGAAGCAATCATTTTTATTTATAATATCATCGAAAGTAAAGCAATTTGTTATTCGTTAAATCCATAAAAAAACTTCGTCATCATAATCATCTCCTGTAAGGGAGATTATGTTTTCAACGATGACGAAGCTTTTTTATTCTTATTATTCAATTCCTAATGTTTGATAGGGTACACGGAATTTAAATGCTAAGTTATTAGCCTCTAAGTCAATGTGCTCAACCGCAACTTGGAAGTTACTTTTTAATTCCATATCCGTTACAGCAACATAAATGGCTTCATCTTCAGGATTAACAGTTACCCATTCGGGCATCGGAAGATATTTATCAATATACTCCATGATTTTCTGGTTAGGTAATTCTAATAAGCCAATTGATATTGATTTTTGCTCAAGAATAATATCTCCATTTTCTTGGACAAATGGTTCCAAATGAACAGATAAAGGAACAGTGGAAGAAAATACAGGCAATTCCCCAATTAAATGTACATCCTCCCCAAGTTCAATCCGGTAATGGTGGTTGGTATCATTTAAAACTTGATCAATATACGCATTCACCAATTCATTTAAGTTTTCTTTCGTTGTACGTACGATAAATTCGGAGCTATCATCTGTCTGCTCATTCGTTTGCTCAGGGTAATCAGCACTGGAAACAGGCCAAAAAATAAGCGCTAATAATACAATAACGATAAAAATATTAAATGAAAGGAGGGCGATAAACCAACGCTTCCATTTTCCTTTTCTCCTCTCGCTTCGCTCAGGCATTTCTATTCATCCTCTTTCTTATCTTCATTCGTTATAAAATCTAAAACACGCTGGGCCATTCGCTTGTATCCTAGATTATTTGGATGGAAATTATCTTCAGCGAATAAATCTTCATTGGTGTTATTAAATAAGTCAATTGTTGGTATAAAGGATACATTTGATTGTTCAGCTGCAATTTTTTCCCCAGTATCATTCCAATTCTTAACGATAAGTCCGAGTTCTTTAATATCTTTGAAATACTTACCAAATGGATTGTAAAACCCTAATAAATAAATTTCAGTTCGAGGGTTTATATCATGTATCTTAGCAAAGATATTTCGTAATCGTTGCTCGTAATCTGCCCGTTCTTTTACAAAATCTTCTAGTTTTAGATTCGTAATATTATCCTTTAGCACTTGCATAATATCATTTGCACCAATCGTAATTAGTACAATATTCGAATCTTTTATTGAGGAAACGATATCTGGGTTATCCAATCGTTTTAATAATTGATCGGAACGATTACCTCGAATGCCATAATTATCAATTGACACAAGCTCCTCATCCTGATTTATTGCACGATCTAGTACGCCAAGATAACCACCTGTTTGCGTTGTGTCACCAACGCCCTGTGTCAGAGAATCTCCAATAGCTGTGATATGTGTTTTATTTGAAAAATAATTGATCGTTTCCTCTACTGCATTTACTACCATTTCGGAAAAGTGCTGCTGGTCTTCGTTTATCGTTTCTTTATTTGTCTGTTCATCATTCTGTAAGGAGGTATCCGGTTGTTTCTGGTGCTCATCTTCTTTTTCTTCAGGTATAGTAACATGATCAAGCTTTGCTTTAGATTGACTGGTTACGATAAAAATAAGCGTAATACCTAGAAGAAGCAAACAGATCGCTCCTAAATAATACACATTTTTCTTCATGTTTACCCACACCTATGCTGTTATGATATTCGTGTATTTCTAAAATTGTCTCTGCTATTAATATATTCGAAAGTATTTCCTATATATATGTAGATCATAACTTGATCTATGAAAAAGGAAGATGATCCTAACAAATATATCTCTTGATTCCCTGTTTTCTGTATCACAAAAAATAAAGATCGCCTTCTGGTATAAGGCGATCGGTAAGGGAAGGTTATTTATAATTTTTCCAAATCAATAGAAAAGTAAACCTGATTTCTTAAATTGAAATCGAATTGTTAAGTTCCTGTGCTTCCATGCTTTTGGGATTTCATTTGATCATACTTGAATGGCCTCTGATTGACTGTTCGGATTTCGAATTGCTTCTAGTTCATTGAATGGGTTTTTATTCGTGACGACTGCAATTCCGGCAGCAATTGCGTATTCTAATATTTCATCCTTTTTACTTGGGTGTTCAATCCACAGAATTTTCCCTTGTTTATTGATAAATTGTTCTAGCACATCAGATGGAAGATCACTGGTCAAAAACCAAACAGCATCTATGTCGGGTGCTTTGGTTAAGTCAGTATAAGTAGAAAATTCTAATGAATGAGATGAGCCAATCCCAATTAATTCAAAACCAAGCGATTGTAACTGTTTTATTTGATTTAACTTCTCTTGATTAGCTTGCTCCAATCCATACACCGCAATTGTCTTTTTGCGTATGTCACCATCTGTTCGTTCAAACGGGGAAGATAATAACCAATTTATTGCATCTGCCTCCTTAGTGACAAGGCTTGCTTCTTGACCAGTGGCTGTGGCGATTGCCTGATCTAAAGTAGCGAGTAAATCATGAATCGACTCTAAACCAATGGATAATCGGATCGTCTCTTCTGTGACACCACTATCCTTTAATTCTTCAGCAGTTAACTGTTGATGGGTAGTTGATGCAGGGTGGATTATTAATGATTTTGCATCCCCTACATTAGCTACATGAGACCACAATTCAATGGAATCAATCAGTTTTCTTCCAGCTTCCCGCCCACCTTTGATACCAAAGGTAATAATTGATCCGGCTCCCTCGCTAAAATATTTTTTCGTCAATCTATAGGAAGGGTGTTTTTCTAATCCCGGATAATTTACCCATTCAATGGAAGGGTGGTCTTCTAAAAAAGCTGCAATCTCTTTCGCATTCTTATTGTGCTGACTAATCCGCAAATGTAATGTTTCTAATCCTTGTAGCAATAAAAATGCGTTCTGCGGACTAATGCACGCCCCTATATCGCGTAGTAATTGCACTCTTAACTTGGTTGCGAATGCAGCGGGACCAACATCAACAAACTTAAGTCCATTGTAGCTTTCATCTGGTTCGATGAAACCAGGGAATTTTGAGTTATTCCAATTAAACCTCCCGCCATCAACAACTACACCACCAATTGCGGTTCCGTGACCTCCAATCCACTTCGTTGCAGAGTGAACTACAACATCTGCACCCCAAGCTAAGGGTTTAGCAATATATGGTGCAAACGTATTATCAATGATTAATGGAATATCATTTGCATGTGCAATTCCGGCCACTTCTTCTATATCAAACACCTGTAAGCTTGGATTGGTAATGATTTCTCCAAATACAGCCTTTGTCCTTTCTGTAATGGCAGCTTCAACTTCAGATTTATTTGTGCCATCAACAAATTTTACGGTTATGCCATATCGAGGAAGCGTATTTGCAAATAAGTTATAGGTCCCTCCATAAAGATTACTATCTGCTACAATTTCGTCACCTGCACTAGCAACATTAAGTATTGCAAAGGTAATGGCTGCCATCCCGGAAGCAGTGGCTACAGCTGCGACACCATCTTCAAGTGCTGCAATTCGCTGTTCGAATGCATCTACAGTGGGGTTTCCTATTCGTGTATAGATGTTACCAGGTTCTGTTAAACCAAACAGGTTTTGCGCATGTTCGGTATCTCGGAACACATAAGAAGTTGTTTGATAGATTGGTACTGCTCTAGAACCAGTGCTAGGGTCAGGCACCTGCCCGCCATGCAATAATATTGTTTCTGGATTTTGTTGATTAAATTTTACCATGTAATAATCCTCCTTGAAATTTGGGTCTGGAGGAAGAGGAAGAATGAAAAAGCCCTCTTCTTAAGAAGAGGGCTTGGGTTTATCCGTTCCTCCTCTTATCTTCCAGATCACAGATTTGATCTGTAGGATTTAGCACCGAAAGAGTAATCTTTTGAATCACTTCCAGGTTGCCGGGCTTCACAGGGCCTATTCCCTCCACCACTCTTGATAAGAGATGTTTTATTAGTAAATTACTGAATATTATATAAGCATTCGCTTCTACTTGTCAACTCGTTTTGAGAAATTTCTATCTTAGATTTTCGCATTTCTTCTAATCGGTCGTTGATAACTAGCCAACATAAAGTTGATTAAAGCAATCCAGATAAATAAGAAAGCAATCAGATGTGCGGAAGTAAATGTTTCATTATATAAAAATACACCTAAAAATAACATAAGCGTTGGTGCAATATACTGCAAAAAGCCAACCATTGCTAGGGATATTCGTTTCGCACCATTAGCAAAAAGTAATAAAGGTACAGCAGTCATAATTCCTGCACCCATTAATAATAGATTCGTAGTTGAAAGGAATGAAACAAATTGAAAAGTGTTATTCGGAAGTAACACCAAATATAAAACAGCAATTGGTACGATAAGCATTGTTTCTATCGTTAACCCAATCATGGGACCAATATCCACCTTTTTTTTGAGCAACCCATAGAGTCCAAAACTAACTGCAAGTAACAATGATACCCAAGGGAATACTCCATAGCTAAATGTTAAATAAATGACTCCTATAGCTGCTAGTATAATAGAGAGAACCTGACGTGAACTGAAAGATTCCTTTAACACAATAATACCAAGTAAAATACTAATAAGCGGATTAATATAATATCCTAAGCTAGCTTGAACAACATGATTGCTATTTACAGCCCAAATAAATGTAAGCCAATTAATGCTAATAACAATAGTCGCTAAAGATATTCCGAATAATTTCTTTTTATTGTGTAGCAATTGTTTCCACTCATGAATAAAGTCCGGCCATCGTCTCATAAATAAAACGATTAAAAACATAAAAATAAATGACCATAGAATGCGATGAGCCAACGTTTCTCCTGGAGATACATCGTCCAAGAGTTTCCAGTAAATCGGCAAGAACCCCCAGAGGATGTAGGCTCCAGCAGTATAAATCATCCCAGACTTATCCTGTTTTGTATTCATATGTTCCCTTCTTTCCAAGAATGTTATCTATATAGTAAGCAAGTTTAGAATTACTTATGGAAAAAAGCAATAACAATGCTCTCGCGAAGATTTTTACTGTAGCAATAGTTGGAAATATCTATTACTTCATTCTCACTACCATAGGAGCATTTATCTGTTACAAAATAACAAAAAATTACAAATTTCCTATTTATTTCTGAAAATTCAGGTGATAAGATAAATATATGCCGGCAAACAATATTGTAGGAGGTAAAAAATGAAACGAAAATTGTATATTTCGATTTTCGCATTTGTACTGTTGCTTACTCCTTTGCATATTGAAAATGTATTAGCCGCTGAAGAAGTTGTCAAACCATCTAACGAATTGAATGGAAAAGTAACAGAAGCAATAAAAGATGTAACTGCAGAAGGAAAAGAAGGAAAAGTCGAAATTAATGGAATGACTGTTCATATTGATCAGGACTATATTCAGGTTGACAGGGATAAGAAAGCTGTTACTCTTCATGAAGAGAAGCCGATAACGAATCAACGAATTCGTTTAGAAGGAGCAACTATCGCGCATGGTATCGTATTCATCCCTCCAGAGCGCCAAAATAACAGTTACCCAGGACAAGGTCATGTACAAACATTTTTAATGTTAACAGATACGGATGGGCCAATTGGTCCTTTGAGTATCGAAGGGGATATAGATGTTAATACTTCGAATAATAAAACAGGTTCTTTCACAGAGGATTTTGCCAATGTGGAGGCAGACTGGAACTACCTTGAAATGTTTGACGAATATGAATATGAATTTGCGTTCACGCCTGTTGAAAAAACAAAGTTTTATGAAATAGAAACGAACTTAAATGTGGAGTTTTTAACTGATCAAGACAGCGTAACAGAAACAGTGGGTCCTATTTTAGCGAATAAAAAAGCATTTGAATATCCATGCAGGTATTTCGATCCTAGGGAAGTAAACGTGCCTGGTCAATGCCATGGCGGCGACTTTACTACCCAATTATTATACGCTGATCCATATTCTGATAAGGTAATGTTTACACCGGATACGACGACGATGAGTCAGGTTCCTCCGGAAGATCGCGTACCATGGAACAATGAATTAAGAGGAGAATACATTGCAGAATATATTGATAGATATGGTGACCCTACAAAAAAAGACCCTGACTTCGCTTGGAAAGATTATGATATACATCACATCATTCCGAGAGAATATGGAGGATCAAATTATTTTAATAACTTAATTCCACTGAAAAGGGAGTTTCATTCACAAAATGTGACGCCTTGGTGGACAAATTATTAGACAAAAAGAAAAAGACCATTTATGTTAATCTACATAAATGGTCTTTTTAACCCAGAATCCAAGTTGTCTAAAAAGGAGGGTTTGAAATGAATGAGGGCCTAATATATCGAACCATTTCTAATTTAAAGCAAGCGTTAAAGGATAATATATTACTCGTTCCCAATTCAAATGGCCAACCAGTTAAAATGCATTTTCAATTCAATGAACCAATTTCGAAAGAAGAAATAAATCAAGTGGAGCAGTTTGAGGAAATAACATTACCGTCAGATTACCTCTATTTCTTATCTTTACATAATGGGGCGACCCTGTTTGAACCATGGTATGGAGGGCAATTTGAATTATATCGTTTAATTAAAGTTAGTAAAACGAAAAGGGCAGGATTGTTTCCTGAGAATTGCTATCCGATTGGCGACTGGAATGGCGAATATTTACTTATTGATGTCAAAAAAACGAAGGATGATCACTACCTGCTTTGGTGGGATTCTAGTATTGAATCGGATACCAAAGATTTGCAAATGAATTTTAGTTATTGGCTCTACCAATTTATCGTTACCAAGGGTTCTAAATTTTGGGAGAAATAATATCTTCTTACAGAACTTTCTAGAAAACGCTTTCATTCATGTTGTCCTTCGAATATGATGGATAGTAGGTAAACAGTTTACAAGAATTAGATAGGGGGATGACGATGAAAAGCACAGATAAGCAATTAGAGACAAAGGTAATTCACGGTGGGTATGACTCAAAGGATATGTTAGGAAGCTTAACAGCACCTCTATTTCAAACATCTACGTTTACATTTGACACTGCGGAACAAGGTGAACGACGTTTTGCTGGAGACGAAGAGGGATTTATCTATTCCCGAATTGCAAATCCAACAGTCCAATTATTGGAGGAACGTATCGCTGCATTAGAAAATGGCGAGCGAGGGCTGGCATTCGCTTCTGGAATGGCCGCAGTATCTTCGGTTTTAATTGCTTTAACCAAAGCGAATGATCATATCTTATGTTCTTCCGGTCTCTATGGATGTACGTATGGTTTATTAAGCATGCTTAAGGAGAAATACAATATTCAACATGATTTTTCACAAATGGAGAATGAACTAGCAATCAAAGCTCAAATAAAGCCAGAGACAAGTTGTATTTATATTGAGACGCCAATTAATCCAACGATGAAGTTAATTAACTTACGTACAGTTGTAAAAGTTGCTAAGGCATATAATATTCCCGTGGTTGTCGATAACACGTTTTGCTCCCCATATATCCAACGACCGCTGGAATTGGGCTGTGATGTTGTTATCCATAGTGCCACAAAATATATTGGAGGTCATGGCGATGTTATTGGTGGATTAGTAGTTGGCAGCAAGGAATTCTTAGATAGTGTTGCCATGTCTACACAAAAAGATATTGGGGGAGTGCTTTCTCCTTTTGATGCCTGGTTATTATTAAGAGGATTAAAAACGTTGCCAATACGACTTGATCGTCATGCCGATAATGCAGAAAGAATTGTTGATCAGTTAAGGAGGCATCCAAAAGTTGTTAGCGTTTATTATCCAAACCATTTCGACCATCCAGATTATTCCATATACCAACAGCAAATGGAACGGGGCGGCGGTGTAATATCTTTTGAAATTGATGGAGATAAGCAGGATGTGCAGCGGTTTTTAAATGAGCTTTCTTTTATAAAACTTGCGGTAAGTCTAGGGGATGCGGAGTCATTAATTCAACATCCTGCTACAATGACACATGCAGTTATTCCCGTAGAAGAACGGCTGAAAATGGGAATTACGGATCAACTTGTACGATTATCTGTTGGGTTAGAATCTTGGATAGACATTTGGGATGACTTGCAGAAAGCGCTGGATAACTTATAAGTAATTAGGAATAATCACGTCTGTTCCAACAATAGATTGGTATAGACGTGTTTTTATATGTTTTCATTTTACATAAAAAGGGGATTATTCAGTACAATAATTTATTATAATAGAAAATAGTAAAGGAAACGATTGCATAAACATTCAAACTAACGAGGAATATCTTTCTGTGCTATATTATTGTTGGAAGAGGAAATAATATATAATTATTTCATTCATGTGCTATTTCATTTTTGAACCTTTTTAGTTTATTCCTAAAAAGGTTGATGGCGCTCTCGTTTGAGTAAGGGAGGTTATTTTACCATTGGAATTATGGTCATATTTTATAGGATTTATATTTTTATTTAATATTGCTTTAGGTGTATCTATTATCTTCTTGGAGCGTAAAGACG
Organism: Virgibacillus sp. CM-4; assembly: GCF_000445495.1. NCBI lineage: Bacteria > Bacillati > Bacillota > Bacilli > Caryophanales > Bacillaceae > Virgibacillus > Virgibacillus sp. CM-4. The sequence goes on along the minus strand of NZ_AUQA01000002.1, from coordinate 1,133,859 downwards.
CAAGTTCTACCTGGGCTTGGTTAATGGTGTTATTATTTATTCCGATTGCTGGGTTCTTTTTATATTTGATTTTTGGAAAACCGATCAGTAAGCGGCGGATTTTCACATGGGATACTAAAAGCAGACTAGGAGTTAAGACGGCTGTACAATCGCAGTTACGAGCAATCGAAGAAGGTAATTTTGAATATAAGCACCGAGAGATTGCCGAATATGAGGATTTGTTTTATCTCCATTTACGTAATGACGATGCCATTTTTACGCAAGATAACAGTGTGAAGATATTTACAGATGGGAAAGAGAAATTCGAATCACTTATTCAAGATTTAGAGAAAGCAAAGGATCATATCCACTTGCTCTACTATATTATCCGTAGTGATCATTTAGGTGATCGCATTGCGGATATCTTGATTAAAAAAGCAAATGAGGGTCTTGAAGTAAGGGTTTTATATGATGATATGGGGTCACGTTCATTAAAGCGTAAGTATATTAAACGGCTACGTAGGTCCGGTGTTCAAGTGGAAGCATTCTTTCCGCCAAAGATTCCCAAAATAAATTTTAAAATAAATTACCGAAACCATCGAAAAATAGCGATTATTGATGGTAAAGTAGGTTATATTGGTGGATTTAACATTGGTGATGAATATCTTGGTCAAAATAAAAAATTTGGAAACTGGCGTGATACGCATTTACGGATTTATGGAGATGCTGTGCTACATATGCAAACCAGATTTATTCTGGACTGGAATCAAGCTTCTAGGAATGATATTTTATATGAGGATCGTTATTATAATGCATTGCCACATGGTGATGTGGGGGTTCAAATTGTCACCAGTGGTCCCGACTCTGATTGGGAGCAAATTAAAAATGGATATATAAAAATGATCATGTCTGCAAAAGATTATATATATATTCAAACACCGTATTTTATACCTGATGAGAGTCTGCGTGATGTTTTGCGGATTGCAGCTTTATCGGGAGTTGATGTCAAGATCATGATACCAAACAAACCGGATCATCCATTTGTTTACTGGGCAACACTATCCTATATTGGCGATTTGTTGGATGCTGGCGCAGAGGTTTATATCTACCAAAATGGTTTCCTTCATGCGAAGACCATTATCGTAGATGGGAAAATCGCTTCCGTAGGAACTGCTAATATTGATGTCCGTAGTTTCCGGTTAAACTTTGAGATTAATGCATTTTTATATGATAAGGATCTAACTCAACGATTAGTCGCAGAATATGAAGATGATATCCAGCATTCAACGCAGATGACCAAAAAGTTATATCAGCAACGTTCCTTGGGAATACGATTTAAAGAGTCGATTTCAAGGTTGATCTCCCCGGTATTATAATATGCAACATAGAAAGGAAGGATAAGATGGAAAAAAAAGCCTGTTCTAATTCATTAGCTGTCAAAACATCGCATGTACTGCCTCCAGATACCAATTCCTTCGGGACATTATTTGGTGGGAAATTAATGGCTCACATCGATGATGTGGCAGCGATTTCCGCATCTAGACATGCGAGGAAGCCGGTAGTAACTGCTTCTACTGATTCTGTTGATTTTCTTGCTCCAGTAAAAGAAGGTCATTCCATTTGTGTGGAGGCGTTTGTTACATGGACGCATCATACATCGATGGAAGTATTTGTTAAAGCGGTGACAGAGGATTTACTGACTGGTGAACGAAGCGTTTGTACTACAGCCTTTTTAACCTTTGTAGCAATTGATGAGAATGGAAAGCCTACTCCTGTGCCTGGGGTTATCCCAGAATCGGAACATGAGAAAAAACTGCATCATTTAGCTGCAGATCGGGCGGAGCAGCGAAAACAGCGTCGAGAGCAATCAAAGGAATTTGCCCATATCTTCGGAACAGATTATCCTTGGAACAGAGGATAATCTGATTTACTGAAATAGTTATGCTTTTCCAGTAAATGTACATCCTGAAACCAACATGATGAAAGATAAGGAGGAAGTAATATGGGGATTATAGAGGGTATCGTTGGTTCCGTCAACGATGTGTTATGGACGTATGTATTAATTATTGTATTAATTGGATTAGGACTTTGGTTTACAATTAGGACAGGGTTTGTTCAATTCAGAAACATACCGGAGATGTTCCGTGTACTATTTGATAAACGAACGATTAGTGCTTCAGGTAAAAAAGGGACCTCATCGTTCCAAGCTTTTGCAATTAGTGCTGCTTCACGAGTAGGTACAGGGAATATGGCTGGTGTAGCTACAGCAGTTGCTGCTGGTGGGCCAGGGGCAGTATTTTGGATGTGGTTGATCGCATTACTTGGTTCTGCATCAGCATTTGTTGAAAGCACCTTGGCGCAAGTATACAAAGTACCGGATAATAAACAATATCGTGGTGGTCCAGCCTATTATATGGAAAAAGGGTTGAATAGTCGTTGGCTCGCTGTTTTATTCGCGATTACCATTACATTTACATATGGTCTTGTGTTTAATTCGGTACAATCAAACACAATTAGTCTTGCATTTGAAGGTCAATTTGATTTAAATCAAAACATAATTGGTATTATCTTATTTATTCTCACAGCGATTGTAATTTTTGGTGGATTACGGAGTATTGCAAATGTTACCCAAGTTATTGTTCCAATTATGGCGATATTGTATATTGTTATATCATTATTCATTTTAATTACGAATTTTACGGCGATTCCAGATATGTTTTCAATTATCTTCGCAAATGCTTTTGGTATTCGTGAAGTAGCTGGTGGAGGGTTTGGTGCAGCCATTATGATGGGGATTAAGCGTGGCTTATTCTCCAATGAAGCAGGGATGGGTAGTGCTCCCAATGCAGCGGCAACTGCTGAAGTTTCTCATCCAGCAAAGCAGGGCTTTATCCAGGCTTTAGGAGTATTTTTTGATACGTTATTAATTTGTAGTGCAACCGCATTTATTCTAATTACTGCTGGTGGTTACGAAGGAAGTGAAGCAGATGGCATCCAGCTAACGCAAGATGCATTTGCCTTCCATATTGGAGATTGGGCAAGTGGATTTATTGCAATAGCTATCCTCCTATTTGCATACAGCTCTATTTTAGGCAATTACTATTATGGGGAAAATAATATTTCATATATTCGTGATAGTAAAACAGGATTGTTTATTTATCGTTTAGCAGCCTTAGCTATGGTATTCTTTGGAGCTGTTGCCTCCTTTGATTTTGTTTGGGCATTGGCAGACTTGACCATGGCAATCATGGCGCTTATTAACCTTTACGCTATTACAAGGCTGTTTAAGATTGCTAATAAAGTGTTGCAGGATTATCGATATCAACGAAAACAGGGAAAGGATCCAATCTTTTATCGTGATACACTTGATAATCAGAATGGAATTGAATTCTGGGGAAGAGAGCAAACAACAGACAAAGAATAAACCAAACAAAAGACCAAATCGCTATGACGATTTGGTCTTTTGTTTATAGATAGTGAACATATTAAGCATTATCTTGTTGCGTTTCCTCTAGTGTCACATGATGATCTGCCCAACATTGAATTTCTTTAATAACTGGTTCTAATGCTTTCCCTTTTTCAGAAAGGGAGTATTCAATTCGTACGGGAAATTCAGAATAAATATCACGTGTTACAATTCCTTCTTTTTCTAACATTTTTAGTCGATCAGAGAGCAACCGCCCGCTGATAGGCAAATCTGCTTCCATTTCAGAGAAACGTTTTGTACCTTTTAATAATTCAAATAGAATAAGTCCTACCCAGCGAGTGCTGAGAAGACCCATAGCTTTTTCGAAGCGAGGACAAAGGTTCTCCATGATCATCACCTCAGTTGGTAGGATTATATTTATCGTTACATACAATAACAGTTATTACGAAAAGTAACCTATTATTAGAATAACATATTCTTGATATGGCGTAAATAGGTAAGGGGTAGGGAGTATTCAACTATCCAATCATTACCATAATTTTGGCGATTAACAAGTGTAAATGCCAATCATTGGTAGGATTATGTAGGAGCACTGTATAGTCCAACTTTATTTGGTAATTTAATTGAATTTATGAAATAATAAGATATACGAAAACATTTAATGTGGAGGTTAATCTATGGTTAGTCAAGGAGTACAAGAGAAGTATGCAGCGTTAGCTTTACGTACAGGTGTAAATTTACAAAAAGGACAGGCTTTAATGATTAATGCGCCAATTGAAGGTGCTGATTTCACACGAAAGGTGGCGCGTAAGGCATATGAGTTAGGAGCAAAGAATGTACATATAAATTGGGTTGATGACGAATTAACCTTATTGAAGTACGAATATGCTCCAGATGAGGTAATCGCTAGTTACCCAGATTGGAAGGTACAACTACATGATGAATTTGCAGAAGATGGTGCAGCTGTGTTAAATATTCGTTCTACGAATCCAGATTTACTAAAGGATATTGATCCATCGAAAGTGGCCAAAGCGAATAAAGCATCTGCCGAAGCAATGAAGAATTTCCGAAAATATACCATGAACGATATTATTGCATGGTCAATTATCTCCATTCCAACTGGTGATTGGGCACAAAAGGTTTTTCCTGAGAAATCTCGTGAAGACGCTATTGAAAGCCTATGGGATGCAATTGTGAAGATTGTCCGCGTGGATCAAGAGGACCCGATTACAGCATGGGAAGCGCATAATGATACATTACGAACTGCTCGAGAGATATTGAATAGGAAAAACTATAAAAAATTAATTTTTAAAGCACCAGGAACAGCGTTGGAAATGGAGCTTCCAGAAGGACATATTTGGAAAGGGGGGTCAGCTAAAACGGAAGGAGGTACTACTTTCAATCCCAATATGCCAACAGAAGAGGTATTTTCCTTACCACATAAGTATGGGGTGAATGGCACGGTATCAAGCACAAAACCACTTAACTATGGAGGCAGTCTGATTGATAATTTCTCTTTAACGTTTAAAGACGGAAAAGTAGTGGATTATAAAGCGGAGCAAGGGGAAGGGACATTAGAACAATTACTTAAGACGGATGAAGGCTCGAAACGACTGGGGGAGGTAGCACTAGTTCCACATGAATCTCCAGTGTCTCAATCCGGATTGATTTTTTATAATACATTATTTGATGAAAATGCTTCTTGCCATATTGCACTTGGCAAAGCCTATCCTACAAATTTAGAAGGTGGAGCCGCGATGGATGAAGATCAATTGGATAAGCATGGAGTAAATGATAGCTTAAGCCATGTTGATTTTATGATTGGGTCTGAAAAGCTGGATATCGATGGTGTGTTCTCGGATGGCACAACAGAAGCAGTATTTCGAAATGGTACCTGGGCACTAAATGTAAAAGGGGAATAATAACATAGTTACAAGTAATACGCGTCCTTGTAAATCACAGTGAAAAAGGGCCGGGACACAACTGAAATAGGTAAACAAATAAACCGAACAGGTTCATTCGAACCCGTTCGGTTTATTATAGAATAAGCTACTTCTGACTCGGTCTTGTTACATATATCCATGTTTTGTGAGTACCGCTTTTATTTTCGTATAGTCATAGGTATCTGGAAGCGTTTCTTTTAATGGCTTCAATTTCACTTCGTCAAGTGTTGCGCGAGCTGCAAGAACGGTTCTTTCATCATCTTCGTTAAAAAATATCTCCCATGAGATGGGGTATCCATCTTTAAAAGCTTTGAAAAGATGCGCTTCTACCGTTTGTTGAGAAACATCGCGAATTACAGCAATATCTTTTAAGGACTTCCCATTTTGGAACATCTGATAACTAACTAGGTGACTTGGTTGATCGTCGGTCTCCTGCCGCTTCTTTGGTTTTGGGCCATCACTGATTCGAATTACTTGTTTCGTATCGGGATGACGATGTCTCCAGTTTTGAATTAAAGTAAGAAAAGGTTCTCCATATTGATCGTATTTTTTTCCTCCGATACCCTTAATTTCAAGCATTTCTTCTTTCGTTACTGGAAAGTATCTGCTTAATTCTTTTAACGTTGCATCCGAAAATAATATATAGGGAGGTACATCTTTTTCATCTGCCATTTGTTTACGTAACTCACGTAGTTCTGCAAACAAGTCTTCCTGGAAATCTGTCGGTTCTGTGTTGGGAATCGGCGCCGTATACATCCAAACGGTTTTTTTCCCTTTTAATACTTCTACCGATTGATGATTTAATTTTAAAATCGGATATTTTCCTTCCTCTGTTGCAATGATTTGTTCAGCAATTAAGAAATGAATGTATTCCGTTAACTCTTTTTCTGTATAAGCGGAAAGAATCCCATATGTGGATAAGCTGGTAAGTTGCATTTCTCTAATTTTTTTGTCCTTTGATCCTTTCAATACTTTGGCCGTCATCCCTACACCAAATCGTTCTCCCATACGTTTTATACAGGATAAGATTTTTTGGGCTTCTTCTGTAATGTCCACCTTTTCTTGACGTTCCATACAATTGCTGCAACGGCCGCATATCTTTTGTTGGTTTATATCTTCAAAATAATTTAAGATGAACGTCGTTAAACAACTATGTGTATGACAATAATTAATCATTGCTTGTAACTTGCGGTATTCACCCTGCTTGGTAACATCATCCATCATAGACTGTTCAATTAAAAACTTTTGGAGTTGTATATCCTGTGGTGAAAACAATAAGATACAATCACTAGGTTCACCATCTCTTCCTGCCCTGCCAGCCTCTTGATAATAAGATTCAATATTCATTGGCATCGCATAATGAATCACAAAGCGTACATTAGATTTATCAATTCCCATTCCAAATGCGTTTGTAGCAATCATTAGTGATTTTTCATCGTGGATAAATGCTGCCTGTGTAGCTTTCCGTTCCTGCTCTGATAGTCCAGCATGGTATTTACCAACTTGGTAACCACGCTTCTCTAGTTGATCATGGAGAGCATCAGCCTGTTTGCGCGTCGCTGTATATATAATTCCGGATTCATGCTTCCTTTCCTTCAAGAAAGACTGGATATAAGTGGATTTATTTTTCCCTTTAATGACATGAAACGATAAATTCTCCCGTTTGAACCCTGTATTAACAACATGATGAATATGTAGTTGTTGCTGAATATCTTCAATGACCTCTTCCGTAGCCGTCGCAGTTAAAGCCATAACGGTTGGTAAATCATTTAATTGTCTTAAATATGGAATAATGGAACGATAGCTTGGTCTAAAATCATGTCCCCATTGAGAAATACAATGGGCCTCGTCAAATGCAATTAATGATATGTTCATTCCCTTGAGAGCACGCATAAACATAGTTGATTCAAATCTTTCCGGTGCTACATATACAAAGGTATACCGACCTTTACCAATATCTCGTAGTCTATCTTGTTGCTCCATTGTGGATAATGAGCTATTTATATAAGTTGCTACAATCCCAAGTGACTGCAGGGCATCAACTTGATCTTTCATAAGTGATATAAGTGGGGATACTATGATTGCTGTTCCTTCTAAAGCCAACCCTGGGATTTGGTAGCATAATGATTTCCCGCCACCTGTGGGCATAACGGCAAGAATATTTTGTCCTTTTATGATCGCATCGATTGCTTCTGCCTGGCCTGGACGGAAGGTTTCATAACCAAAGTATGTCTGTAATAATTCTTCTTCGCGTATTCCCATTCGTATATCCTCCTCTTCCATTTTTAATCCTAACATATAAACATAGAAAAAAGTTTTAGAAAATAAGGCTCGTTCGTTTAATGGTCTATGTTACACAGTCTTATTTTTAAATGGATAATGGGAATTACGAATAGGAACGCGAGAAAGTAATAGATACCAAATAACCAATGCACCCACCAACACAGGCTGGAAGTACCCAGCCTAAACCATGATCGAATAAAGGTAGAAGGGTTATATAGTTTGAGATATACGGGAGCGATACACTTAGTTCATTTAATCCATCATTTAAACTGAATATAGATGTAAAAATGATTGCTCCTCTATATACGGCTTTTCTACCTTTGAACAAAGGGTGTATAAAGGTTAATAAAATGAGAACAATAGCTATTGGGTAAAGGAAAATTAATACAGGAACGGAAAAGCGAATAATCGAATCTAGTCCTTGATTGGCTATTAGGTAACTGATTAATGTGATTATACTAGCGATCCATGGATAAGCCAATGGAATGATTTTTGAAAAAAATTGAGCAGTAGCTACAACTAACCCAACTGAAGTTGTAAAACAAGCCAACGTAACAATGACGCCCAGTAATAATGTTCCTGTTGTGCCAAACAAGGTTGATGCAGCTTGGGCTAGGATCTCGCCACCATTGGTATATGCTTCTCCTTCGGTGAATTTTGCGCCCAGCCAACCGATGGAGGCATAAACGGCGATTAATCCAATACCAGCAACTAATCCAGCTTTTAATGTGGACAGGATAACCGCATTTCTTGAAGTAATGCCTTTTTCCTTAAACGTATTTACCACTATAATACCGAAGGCTAGTGCTGCAATAGCATCCATTGTTAAATATCCCTCAATAAAACCAGTGAAAAATGGGGTATCTTGGTAGCCACCTGTCGGATTCGCTAATGGTTGATCGAAGAAGGCGAATCCTCCAATTACTAATATAGTTATAGCTAGAAAAAGAATGGGTGTTAAATATTGTCCAATTCGATCTACTAATTTTGAAGGGTTTAAACTTACAAGAAAAGTAGCTAAAAAGAAAATGGTAGTAAATAGCCATAACCCTTGTGTAGAGGTATCCGTAAGGAATGGTTTTACGCTCATTTCATATCCAACGGTAGCTGCCCTAGGAATACCAAAAAATGGTCCAATAGCAAGGTAAACAAGGCAAGTAAATAAGAGTCCAAATAGTGGATGTACATGGTTACCTAATTCTCTTGCATCATTCTTTACATACGAAATAGCAGTAACCGCTATAATCGGTAATCCAATTCCAGTTATAATAAACCCTGTCATTGCAGCAACAAACGAAGTGCCTGCCTCAGCTCCGAGTACAGGAGGGTATATTAAATTTCCTGCTCCAAAAAATAAAGCAAATAACATAAATCCAATGATAAACATATCTTTACTCATCATATAGGAATCCCTTCTATTATTGAAAATAAATAGAGGGAGTTGTATAAACTCCATTTTCAATATAGTCTGACAATAACTGACGTAATTTTTCAGTTTGTTTTCTGAAAATACAGCAAAGCAGACATAATATTAACAGGTTGTTCTTTAAAATGTCAATGACAAGTTATAAAAATGGAAATGTTTTCAATAATATTACTTCACGAAGGAATAAATTAAAATTGTTTACATTCTTACGATACACATTTAAAATGTTTTTATCTCACGAAAACGTATATTAGACGAAACATATTGCCGCGCCCTGTGGCTATGTGTATGTTACACTTTCTATCCCGCTTGTAATACGTAGTATAAAAAAAGTGATTAGAAAGAAAAAATATGTTAGATTTATTTCTCATATGTATATTGAAATAGGGGGGTACGACATGGTTCCGTCTTTATTATTTGAAATCATGCTAATCGGTCTTTTGGGAATTGGTTCACAATGGATTGCGTGGCGTTATCGCATGCCAGCGATTGTGGTCATGTCCATTACTGGTTTACTAGCAGGACCAATTTTAGGATTAATTAATCCGGAGGAAGACTTTGGCAGTTTATATAGCCCGATTATATCGGTAGCAGTAGCTATCATTTTATTTGAAGGGAGTCTTAATCTAAGTTTTAAAGAATTACGTGGTCTAGGTAAGCCGATCTTTCGAATATCAACCGTAGGGGCTTTTATCGCTTGGATCTTAGGATCACTAACTGCACACTATATTGCAGGCTTGTCTTGGACCGTTGCTTTTGTGATCGGTGGATTATTTATTGTTACTGGTCCTACTGTTATTATGCCTTTATTGCGACAATCAAAATTGAAACCAAGGCCTGCAAAAATCTTAAAGTGGGAAGGTATTATTGTTGATCCGATAGGTGCACTGCTAGCTGTCTTTGCCTTTGAAATTATTACGTTTTTGACAGCAACTGAACCGGATGGGGCAAAATTAATGCTCTTCTTTGCAGCTTCCTTATTTGCCGCTGTTTTTGGTTGGGCATGTGGTAAAGGAATTGGTTGGATGTTTGAAACAGGACATATTCCTGAGTTTTTGAAATCTCCTGCCGTCGTTATTGTGGTTATTCTTTGCTTCACTGGTGCAGATGAAATCATGCATGAAACAGGACTTCTTTCAGTAACTGCAATGGGTATTACTTTAGCCAATATGGGAATTAGTTCTATTTCCGACATGCGCCATTTTAAAGAAAATATTTCCATCTTACTCATATCAACCATTTTCATCATGTTAACCGCATCTTTACAATTAGAAACCTTACTTCACATCTTTAGTCCCAATATTATTGGTTATGTATTATTAATGATGTTTGTCGTTCGTCCGTTATCCATTTTCCTATCAACGATTGGTACAAGTCTAACCTTTAATGAAAAAGCCCTTGTTGGTTGGATAGCACCAAGAGGAATTGTGGCGTTAACAGTATCTGGTTATTTTGCTTCGGTGCTAACCGAACAAGGATTTGAAGATGCGCAGATATTAACCACTTTAACATTCGGACTTGTGATTTTTACGGTTGTGGCACATGGTTTTTCAATTGGTTGGCTCTCGAAGAAATTACATTTGTCGATGGAAGGAAAACCAGGCGCATTGATAAACGGTGCCAATCGCTTTACGATCGAATTAGCAAAATCATTGTCAAAGGCAAACTTCCCGGTTATTATTGTGGATTCATCTTGGGAAAGGCTACGACCTGTACGTGAAGCAGGCATTAATTTCTATCATGGGAATATTTTATCAGAACAAACGGAGTATAATTTAGATACGATTCCGTATGAATATTTGTTAACTATAACAGAAAATCACGCTTTTAATTCCTTAGTATGTACAACGTTTATGCCTGAGTATGGCAGAACAAATGTCTTTAAAATTAGTCCAATTGATCACATGAGCGGAGATACGACAGATGTCGTTTCAAAAGTGGGTGGAAGGATACTATTTGATAAGAAGTTTACGTTGGAAGATTTAATGGATAAATTAGATAATCATTATGTATTCAGACAAACGACATTAACGTCACAATACAATTATAAACAGTATATGGCAGATAAAGATGAATCTACCGTATTTCTTTATTTGATTAAGCCTTCTGGCCAACTGAAATTTTATTCTGAAGAAATGCGTACAGTTCCAGCTGTTGGCGATACCATTGTAAGTCTTACCCCACCAAATAAGGAGAAGGCAAAAATTAAAGCAAAATTAGATAACCAACGTAATAATGGCACCAACATGAAAGTTGAGTGAAGCAACATTTCACATTCTTAAGACTGTCGAGAAGTTCTCGACAGTCTTGTTTTTTGACATTTTTCCGAAATTCAATCTACTCAATTGTTATTCTCGACTGTTGTTTTATGATTTAAAGGTCGAAAAATGGTAACCATTGATGCGCTTGAGTAAAAAGAAAGCAAGGAACAAATGTTGATAACAGCAGTCTGCCAGAACATGAAGAAAATGCCCTTCACCTTCCGAGGAGAGAAGACCCATTCCACTCCGGGGAAGAATGAGTGAGCCAAGATCACTGAGCACAGACTTTGCTCCTGGTGGCAGAAATAAAGCTTGTAGAAAAATTCTCTACAAGCTGAGAGTGAAGCAACATTGCTCACTCTTATATTCCTATTTATATCATTCAATCATTCCATTCACGAAGCTGTCTATTCACTTCAGCAATTTCCTTTTCTAAACGAATGAGTTGTTCTTCTGCCGACGATACTCTTCCACGTACGTATTCTAGCTTATCTAGATCTCCTTGAATCCGGACATAATCAGATTTTAGTTCATCTAGCTTGGCTTGTAATTGTTTTTTTGACATCGCATATCACCTCTAATTCCAGTGTAGCGAATTTTCTACTTATAAAACAGGGAAAACCTTGATTTATATCGAATAATTAAAAGAATGATAGGGGAGATTAGATGAAGAATGTAATGACTGCTTCAATAGAATTATTTATCCAAAAAACAGAAAGATTATTGTTAAAGCAGGAAGCATGCAATAATTTAATGCTTGGTATTTTACATCGTTTGAAGACTTATCGAACGGAATGCCAGCTGGGTTGGGTGGAAGAAGACGGTGAAGCAATCTATGCATATTTACGTACACCGCCACATAATTGGATATTACCAGCTGTAGCATCGATCGACTTAGATGTTATTCATTTAATTGTTGGTGAATTGGGTAAGCGTAATTTGGATGTACCAGGAGTATTGGGACCTGATAAGTATGCCACAGCGTTTGCAAAGGAATGGGAAAAACGAACAGGCGATAGAGTTGTCATCCATATGAAAGAATTAATTTATCAATTGGATCAAGTGCAACTACCACTTCCAACAAGTGGACAGCTTATTCTGGCAAAAGAAGATGATTATACACTGCTTTATCATTGGTTGGTTGCCTTTGGAAAAGAAGCAAATGAGAAAATCACCCAATCTCGAGCCAAAACATTAGCGACAGAGTTCATTCGCAATCAATCTGCATACTTTTGGCAAGTCGATAATCAAAAAGTATCCATGGCGAATAAATCAAGGCAAACCAAACATGGTGCGACAATAAATGCTGTCTACACACCAGACGAGTTTAAACGAAACGGTTTCGCAACGAGTATTGTCACGGCACTTAGCTATAAGTTCCTCGATCAAGGCTTTCAGTTCTGTTGTCTATTTACAGATAAGCGTAATCCAACATCCAATCGCATCTACAAGAGGATCGGTTATAAGGAAATTGGCTCAGCTATCGTTTATGAATGTGAAACAGGATGAGGTATAAGCAACAGGAACATATAAAAAAATATCCGAACGATGAACCGATTATGCAAATGTTATATCCAGCTAGGATTCCGTTTTTTAATCGTTTCTTAGCTGGCCTCGTTAATTACCATAGGCAGGGGGTACAAAAACTACTCAAGTCCATAGACTAAATCGACTAAGCGGATTTCGCTTAGTCGATTTAGTTGAACGCATTCTAATCTATTTCAGATTACGATGTGAAAAATGGATTTTTATGCTATCGGTTACTGTTTACGTTAGGATTATCCCTAATTAAATCAATGCATCTTCTCTATTTTTCTTAGAATCTACATAGGTTTCGTAGAAATGTATAATAATGGTTTTGACGACCGAATAAAACGGTACGGCGAATAATATACCTAGGAATCCGGCGATACTGCCTGCAGCAAGAATTACGGTAATAACAGTTAATGGATGCAAATCCAAAGCATGCCCCATCACATTTGGTGAAATTAAATTACTCTCAATTTGCTGGGCAACAATCATAACAATAGAAACCCAGAAAAGATTCATAGGATCCTGGAATGCCCCCACAATCAAGGCTGGAATAACAGCAATAAATGGACCAGCAAATGGAATGACATTCATCACCATAGCGAATAAAGCCAATGTAAGGGCATATTTGAGATCGATAATTAAATAACCAATAAAAAGAAGCACACCTACTGCAAAACTAACGATCAATTGCCCTTGAATAAAAGAAGTTAACGTACTATCTATTTTAGAAAGCAGTGACCGAATGTTTGCTGCCTTTTTCTGAGAGAAGATTTGCGTAATAAATGGTACTAGCTTTTCTCCGTCCTTTAACATAAAAAATAAAAAGAATGGAACAAGTACAAGTGCTGTAATAAAACCAATTAGTTGCCCAATGAATCCGAAGAGATAGTTTAACGTGCTATCAATATGAGATTGCAAATTATTGGTGAAGTCATTAATCGCCTTGTCTATTTCTTTTGGTATCGCAGTTTGATTAGACTGCCATAATGAAATCAAGTCTTGTGCCCAATTAACCATTGTCGGTATATTGTCAATTAAATTTCTAAATTGCTGCTGTGCAATTGGTGCGATGTACATATATACAAAGAAACCAATAAGGATTAACAAAAGAAATACAAGAACAATGGATAGGATTCGATTTATTTTCAATCGTTCAAGAAAGTACATAATCGGCTTCGTTAGGTAGTACAGAATACCGGCACCAATTATTGGAACAGCAACTGCACCAATAATTTTAACAAAAGGGCTAAAGATAAAATCCGTCACGGAAATAAGCAAGATTAAAGAAAATACTAATATAAAAAACACTAAAAATTGAAACCATCGTTTATTTACCAATCGTATCCCAACTTTCCCAATTCATATATGCTTTATTTTACCTTGTTCCAAGAATAATAGAAAGTAAATCCTTCATGATTAATTAATATACATCGCAGTACTTAATGAAGCTTCTCTATGATTTCATGATAACCGTTTTTAGGAGGGTGTAAACGAAGTTTGTGGAAACATAGAATAATTCAACAAAATATGCTAAAATTCGTATAGATTAAACTAGTTGGAGGACAAAGTAATGACCAGTTGGGAACGTGTTTATGAGAAGTGGAATTCATTTCAACAACTTGAACCAAGTCTGAAAGAAGAATTGGATCAGTTGGAAGGAGATCAAACAGCATTGGAAGATGCTTTCTATAAAGAATTATCTTTTGGTACAGGTGGAATGCGTGGTGTAATAGGGGCTGGGATAAACCGTATGAACGTATATACGATTCGAAAAGCTGTCAACGGTCTAGCAAACTACTTATTAGAGCATACGGTCAATGTGAAAGATCGAGGAGTGGTTATTTCCTATGATTCTAGACATATGTCAAGAGAGTTTGCTTTAGAAACAGCGAAAGTGCTCGGTGCCTATGGAATTACTGCTTACGTATTCACATCTTTACGACCTACTCCGCTATTATCATTTGCAGTTCGTTATTTAGGTGCTGTATCTGGGGTAATGATTACTGCTAGTCATAATCCACCGGAATATAACGGATTTAAAGTATATAATGAGGATGGTGGACAAATTACACCAGATCAAGCCTCTAAGATAATATCCTATATTGGGGAAACGCAGGATGAGTTATTGGTACCTTATTTAGAGCAGGATCAATTGGAGGAAAAAGAGCTGCTAAATTGGGTTAAAGACGAAATTGACAATGCTTATTTAGAGCGTCTTGTACAAATCTCTAAATTACACTCAGATGAGATAGCTGAGGCAAAGCAGATGCCATTCGTCTTTACACCATTACATGGAACCGCTTATGAGTTGGTTACAAGTGGATTAAAACAGCTGAATTTCAACAATGTTCATATTGTAGGGGAACAGGCTCTGCCAGATCCAGAATTTTCCACGGTAACATCACCAAATCCCGAGGAACATCAGGCGTTTAGTATGGCAATGGAGTTAGGGAAAACCATAGATGCAGAAATCTTATTAGCAACAGATCCAGATGCTGATCGATTAGGTGTCGCTGTGAAGAAACATACAGGTGATTACCAAGTATTAACTGGAAACCAACTTGGAGCATTACTATTAGATTATATTTTATCCCATAGCGATAAGGCACTCTTAAAAAGTGGAAGAATGTTAAAAACAGTAGTCACATCTGAACTAGGAAGAGCAATCGCAGATAGTTATGGCATTAAGACAATTAATACATTAACAGGTTTTAAGTATATCGGTGAAAAAATACACGAATTTGATGCCACTGGGGAATCGTTTGTATTTGGTTATGAAGAGAGTTATGGTTATTTAATTAGTAGTTTCGCTCGAGACAAAGATGCAGTACAAGCAGCAATGATGGCATGTGAAATGGCATATTATTGGAAAAAGCAAGATAAGACGTTACTGGATGTGCTCCATGGTCTGTATGAGAAGCATGGTTTTTATCTAGAAGGGATGACTTCCCTGACATTTAAAGGGAAAGAAGGATCGGAACAAATTTCTGCCATTATGGATTCGATTCGTCAACATCCTATGGAGTCTATCGCTGATTTTCAAGTAGAAAAAATAGAAGATTATTTGACTGGAGAACGTATAATCGTAGATGAAAAAGAAAAAGTAGAAGAAATCGAACTGCCAAATGAAAACATGATGAAATTCATTTTAGAACAGGATAGCTGGGTTTGCTTACGTCCATCTGGTACAGAACCGAAAATCAAATGCTATTATGGGGTTTGCGGTAAAAATGTACAAGATAGTAAAGATAAGCTGACAGCTTTACAGAAAGAAATGGATGAGCAGTTGAACTTATCTACCAAGCGATGAAACTGTGAATGATGGCAATTGATTCATTTGACATTTATTGCTTTTAACGGTTTAATAAGAAGTAATGAAATATTCCTGTTTAAAGGGGAGTAGCTGTACAATTTTAGTCGTCATTACGAGAACATTCTCCGGCTGAATTGGCAACGATCGTTGTTAGCGAGACCTTTACCAATATAAGGTAAGGGTCTTTTTTATTGGTTCTTACCTATTGGTAGGAACTTTTTTGTTTTCACTAAGTTACTAAAGGTAATAGTAGGGTAATCACACCTGCAGCAGAAGTCATCGTTATTGGTGACGTTGAAAGGAGAGAATTGAGATGGGTGCCGATTTATTAATCGAATACCTTTGGGTATTAGTCGTTCTTATTGGTCTTGAAGGATTATTGGCAGCAGACAATGCGCTCGTATTAGCCATCATGGTTAAGCACCTTCCGGAGGAACAACGAAAAAAAGCATTGTTTTATGGATTAGCTGGAGCTTTTATACTTCGATTTGGATCATTATTTATTATTTCGTTCCTAGTAGATGTTTGGCAGGTGCAAGCATTAGGAGCAATTTACTTATTATTTATCGCGTTTAAGAATTTATATGATAAGTTTAAGTCATCTAAGGATGAAGGAGACGAACTAGAAGAAAAAGCCCAAGAGTCAAAGGGCAGTAGTTTTTGGATGACTGTTCTCAAAGTTGAATTCGCAGACCTTGCCTTTGCAGTGGACTCTATATTGGCTGCAGTTGCCTTGGCAGTGGCGTTACCGCCGACAGGTCTAGGTGAAATTGGAAGTCTGGATACTGGGCAATTCTTCGTTGTTTTTGCTGGAGGAATGATAGGTTTAATCATCATGCGTTTTGCGGCAAACATTTTTGTCGGATTGTTAAACAAGCGTCCAGGTTTAGAAATTGCAGCGTTTGTTATTGTCGGCTGGGTTGGTGTTAAGCTTGCTTTAATCGTACTTGCGCATGAAGATATTGCTCTCATCCCACATGACTTTCCACATTCTACGCTATGGAAAACCATTTTCTATGTCGTATTAGTGGCTATCGCTGTTATTGGCTGGTTTAAATCGGGTAATTCTGATAAAGGTTCTAAAGCACAGATGCAGGATTAAATTTCATTTCATACCTATCGCCTCCTTATAAATTAATAGGGGGCGATTTTTTTAAGATCGAATTATTGCTCTTCAATTACTAGTTGATAATTATCAGGTAAAATATTCGCTTTATCCGTTTCTTGGAGAAATTGTTCAGCTTCTTCATACGTTTCAAATATCATTTCTTCTTCATCGATGGCAAGTTTAGCACGTACATTGTTTGTTCCAATTGCTATTATTTTATACATCGTATCTCTCCACTCCTTATCTGTTGTTACAATTCAATAAAAAAAGCCGAAAAGGTAATTATCCTTTTCGGCTTATGTCTTAGCGCTATTGTCTAGACATTCCCACCTTATTTATTTGGAGCATGTAATATGAATATTACATAACCTGTATCACTATCAAAATCCCAATCTACAAATACATCTTCAATAGCTTGTTCTAAAACAGTTTCAAGATAAGTTGTTTGAATTAAGTGCTTCTCCAATTTCCGTTTCGACAGCCTTAATTGCTCTTCAAAACCAGTATTGATTAATTCATTTTCAATACATACAAGAATATCCTCTCGCTTTGAAATAATTGTACGATCATTTAGCTTAAATGATTTGATATTGCGAGGAGATTTTTGCGCCTTCTTCGTAAATCGTTCAATTTCCTCATGTATTTCTTTTTTGGCTTTGTAGTCAAGCCGATCCGTTT
Source organism: Virgibacillus sp. CM-4 (assembly GCF_000445495.1). Classification (NCBI taxonomy): domain Bacteria; kingdom Bacillati; phylum Bacillota; class Bacilli; order Caryophanales; family Bacillaceae; genus Virgibacillus; species Virgibacillus sp. CM-4. The sequence continues at coordinate 1,115,908 of NZ_AUQA01000002.1, read as the reverse complement.
CAAATTCGTTTGGATTGGTTTGTAATTCGGCAAAAAGAATCCCTGTCCTTTTTTCTAAATTCCAATCATAGCGAATAGTCCCTACGGAGTGATTCGTCTCCGCTGAAAGTAATACTTGTAAATCGGGTTTTATTTTACTCATTAATAGATCTCTTGTTTCCTGAACCTTTAGTGCATTATTTTGCTCTAATAAGACGTTCTCCATCGGAGCGAGAAAATTCTTTAAATATATCGTAATAAAGGGCTTCTCTACCGTAACAAATAAAGATCCAGGACCCTTACCAAAATGATCACGTAATAGTTTGCCAGCTGCACTGGCTATTGATGACTCCATTGTTCTTGTTTCCACTAGTTCAATCATCCTTTATATAGAGGAATCCACATCATATTGCATTCCCATTAATAGTATACATTACCACCTAACGAGTGACAAGAAACCTAACCTCTAACAGTTTCTTTTGAATTAGCCAACATGATATCATAAAGAGGGAAGCGGTGGCACTTATCATTTATGTATAAGGCTTTGTTATGTGAATGGTTAGCCTTAATGAAAAAACGTTCCCTTTGTATCTGAAAATGTTATATAATTCAGGCATAAATATTCTAATAATATTAAACGATTTGATACGCTAAAGTAGAGGTGATTAAATATGGCAGAACATCAATTTCATTTACGAGCAGAGTGGCCTGGCGGCAGAGATAGTCAAGGTTATATTGAAGCAGAAAACTTGAAAACCGCGATATCTATCCCACCTGAAATGGATGGTCCAGGAATAGGTACAAACCCCGATGAAATGTTGCTAGGGGCAGCTGCAACCTGTTATATTATTACGCTAGCTGCGATGATTGAACGAGCAGATTTACCATTAAAAGAGATGTCTTTAGATTCAGAAGGAATTGTGGATGTAACTAGAGGTGTATTTACTTATAAAAAGATTATCCATCGGCCGAAAGTAAAATTGGAAGAGCAAGCTTTGCATCAACAGTATAGTCGACTTCGTAAATTAGTAGAAAAAGCAGAACAGAGCTGTATGATTTCCCGTGCGATCAAAGGGAATGTAGAAATTGAATTAATTCCAATCATTGGTTAACTACTGTACATATTGTACAGTAGTTTTTTTAGTGTAAATCATTTCCTTGACACAATAGCTAAACCATTGTATTTTAAATAAGTCTTACTATTTTTATCGGATTAATTGTTTATTAGCAGGAACGATAAAAATAGATACGCATATGATAAATTCAGCTTTATATGCACAACATATCTGTAATAATAAAAGGGAGGTTCGAATCATGGATATACTTTATACGGTTATAAATATTGCGGTCTTATTAATTTTAATTGGTTTACTTATTTGGATGCAGAAAAAACATTTTTCATTTACTAAACGTGTTTTTACTGGACTAGGGGCTGGGATTGTTCTAGGAGCTATCTTACAGCTGATTTACGGAGCAGGTTCCAATGTCCTAGCAGAAACAGCCGAATGGTATAGTATTGTTGGGAGTGGATATATTCGTTTTCTAATGATGATTGTTGTTCCGCTTGTGATGGTGTCCATCATTCAATCCATTATCAATTTAGAGAAGACAGCGGAATTAGGAAAGATGTCTGCATGGATTATCGGGATTTTAATCTCAACAACAATGATTGCAGCTCTAATTGGTATTGTCTCTGCAACTGTATTTGATTTGAGTGCAGAGCAGATAGAAGCAGGGCAAGCGGAAGATGAGCGAGGGAACATGCTTGAAACAACGTTAGGGGAAGTGGAGGAACAATCTGCACCGCAGAAAATCCTTAACTTTATTCCATCTAACATTTTCTTAGATATGACAGGGGAACGGTCAACGTCTGTCATTGCTGTTGTTATATTCTCCGTTATCGTTGGAATAGCTGTGTTAGGTGTACGGCGAAAAAATCCAGAGCAGGCCGAAATGTTTACAAAAATTGTAAATTCTTTCTATGCTGTCGTTATGCGGATTGTAACATTAATTCTACGTCTTACCCCTTATGGAATACTAGCGCTAATGGCAAATACGGTCGCAACCACTGATTTTGCAGGTATTCTGGAATTAGGAAAATTTGTGCTTGCCTCGTATGCAGCCTTGTTGGTAATGTTTGTTATCCACTTGATATTGGTGAGTTTATTTGGGCTCAATCCATTTACTTATTTACGTAAAGTAATTCCGGTATTAGGATTTGCTTTTACGTCACGTTCCAGTGCTGGTACCATTCCATTGAATATTCAAGCACAGCGAAATTCTCTAGGTGTTGATCAAGGTGTAGCAAATATGTCTGCTTCATTTGGGGCAACGATGGGGCAGAATGGGTGTGCAGGAATATACCCTGCAATGTTAGCAGTTATGATTGCACCGACAGTTGGAATTGATCCATTATCACCTGCATTTATCATACAACTTGTGCTCATTATAGGAATTAGTTCATTTGGAATAGCTGGGGTAGGTGGAGGAGCAACATTTGCTGCATTGATTGTATTATCTTCCATGAATTTACCAGTTGCCTTAGCTGGGTTGTTAATTTCAATTGAAGCGTTTATTGATATGGGGCGCACAGCCTTAAATGTTAATGGATCTATGGTTAGTGGTACATTAACATCTCGAATACTAAATAAAATGAATGTAAAAACGTATAACGATAAAACCGCTATTGAAGAAACTACATCTTTATAAAGGTGAAAATAGAGAGTCGTCCTAAGGTATAGGGCGGCTTTTTTACATGGACGTAAAGGGAAAGCAGTTCTGGTATTATTTGAAGGTAAGCTTAGTCGTTTGTAAGTTAATCTGATCCAAACATTCCAAGCCTTTCTTCGGAATTTATGTTACTATCTTAATAGGTAAAAAGGGGGGATAGAGTGATTTTCTTTAAACAATTATTTGTAAAAGTTATTCGCTTAAATAATTGGTTTCTGCTGCTTTCGACAATAACATTGGTGTTAGTGAGTAGCTATTTTATTTACTTTTTAGAGCCTGCAACGTTTGAAAGTCCGTTTGAAGGACTTTGGTGGACAATGACAACGGTCACTACTGTGGGATATGGGGATGTCTCACCAACAACGGTGCTTGGGAAAATATTTGCCATGTTTTTATATATTATTGGTATTGGTATAATGACCATCTTCATTGGAAAGGCAGTTGATTTCTTAAGTGTTCGCAAACGGTTAAAGGAGGAAGGTAAATTGAAGATAGCAACAAAAGACCATATAATCTTAGTAAATTGGACGAAGAAAGCAAGTATTACACTTGAAGAATTGCTGAAGACTTTTGATGATATAGCGATTGTTATTATTGATGAGAAACTGACTAAAACACCTCTGTTACACGAACAGGTTGAGTTTGTTCATGGAAATCCTGCAAATAAAGAGGTACTCTTGCAAGCAAATCTGATAGAAAGTCAATCGGTAATGGTGTTTTCATCAGAAGATACAGTGGCAACTTCGCAGGCTGACGGGCAAACCCTATTAATTGCAACGATTATTGAGGGGATTGGCAAAGCGTATGATAAGAATATATATACCATTTGTGAGGTGTTAGAGTCTAGACATATTCAAGCTTTCCAACATGTTTCCGTCGAGGAATTTATAACTGCTAATGATACAACAGCTCACTTGGCTGCTCGGTCCATTTTATATAACGGCTCCAGTGAAATAATTAGGCAGTTAACAAGTAATACAGGGTATGACCTTTACTCAATTGATAAAAAGACTACATGGCAAACCTATGAAGATGCTCGGAAAGATTTAGCTAATCATGGAGCAATGCTACTTTCAAACGGAAGCGATTTATCTGTGATTCATCAGCTAAAACAACCCATTCCAGATAATGCAACCTTATTTATTATTTGTGATGAATCGTCTTACAAGAATATTATCGCTTAAGTTCCATAATACGTGCAATAAGAGTTATTTAGCTAAACCATTTAAATAAACCCGAATACCAGACAGATTCGGGTTTTGTTGTTTATATAATAATTAAATCAAGTTATTCAAACAGAGAAATGGAGTCTTCTTTGGTGACAGTTATGGTTGAAAATCCAAACAGATAAGCATGCTCGAGAAGCACGGAAGTTATACTTACTTATGTCCCAGTCACGTTCTATCTTGTTAATAATTGTAAGATTTTTTCCAGGTTTTGTTTCTTTTTGGCATCTTCATAGGAAGAAAACGGGCAGCCTAAAGATTTAACACGATCAACCACATTGCTAATTGTAAATAATGAAGGTGTTAGTTCAGCGTTTATTTCTTCCCAAAATAATGGCGTGGCAACCGTTCCTTCGGGTGCTAATCTAGGTGAGTAGGGAGCAATAATAGTTTTGTTCTTTCCATGTTGCACATAGTCAATATACAAACGGTTCTTCCGTTTATTTTTCATTCGTTCGGTTGTGAATAGATCAGGATAAGCATTTTCCATTGTCCAAGCAATCGATTGTGTAAATAAGGCTGTTTGTTCATAAGTCATACTGTTTGGAGGAATTGGAATATAGATCTGCAATCCTTTATTACCTGACGTTTTTACAAAGCTGATTAAATCTAAATCATCTAGTAGTGGTTTCATAATTTGTGCCGCCTTCACTGCAAGCGGAAAACTATCTCGATGAGGTGGATCCAAATCAAATACAATTTCTTGCGGCATTTCGCGGTTGATTGTTTGAAAGGGAACGTGAAATTCAACTGCTCCATGGTTAGCAAACCAAATGAGCGAATCCAATGTATTACATAAAATGAGGCTGCTTTCCTTATTCATTTGTCTGGGAATAAAGGCTGGAGCGTAATTTGGCAAATGTTTTTGAAAGAAGTGCTCAGCTTCAACTCCATCTGGTGCACGAATAACGGTTAATGCGCGATTACGAACATGAGGAAGCAGATATGGCGTAATTTCACGTATGTAAGTTAGTAAATCGCCTTTCGTGTAATCAGGTTCTGGCCAAAACGTTTTCGTTGTGTTAGTCAAATCAATCTTCTCAGGCAACATTGCCATATCTATGCGTAACTGCTCTAACGTAACGTCTTGTGCATTCATATCGGGTAGTATAGCAACGAATTCAGGTTCACGCAGCTCTTGTTCATATAAATCTAAACTATGAATTTCTGCACAAATAGCCGGTGGCAGTATATACTTGTCTCCTTGCTTCTCTCCTTTTGATCGGAATATGTCTGTTAAGGTTTGAAATGTTTTTGATTCTAAGCCGTGTTTGCATTTACCGATCTCAAGGACATTATTTCCATCAAACACACCCACCGTAAAGTAACTATTAGCTGTATGAAAAGCTGTTAAAAAACCGTGTAGCTTTCTCCAATTTTTAATTTTGAACCAGTCTTGATGATTTTTTCCTAATTTATATGCACTACTCTTTCGCTTTGCAATAATACCTTCGCCCTTATTCATAAAGACACGATCCCAGAGAAAGTGGGAGTTTTCCTCGCATGGAACATTATGCAGCCTTGAGAATTTCACTTCTTTAAATAGCTGCGTAAGAAATCGTTTTCTTTGAGTTAACGTCTGTTGTTCTAAAGGTTTTCCTTGTATTTTTGTGATATCGAATAGTTGCAAGCTTGCTGGTCGGTTTCGTGCTGCTTCTTCAATCACTTCTTTTGTTTTCATCCTTCCTCGTTTTTGTACCCAACCGAAGTTTGCTTGTATGTTGTTGTTCATTATTACCAATTCACCGTCTAGTTGAAGAGGTAGGTACTTTATCAACCCCTCTTGTTGTGAGCGACAGTCTGCTATAATTTCAGGGAATTTATTTGTTAAATCTTTATTGTTTTTACTTATTAATTGGATCGACGCCTGATCCCACTGTAATGTACAGCGGAATCCATCATATTTCACTTCATAGAGCCATTCTTTCCCTTTTGGGATAGCTTTGCTGGCAATAGGTTTCATCATTTGTTTGTTCCCTCCCTCCTGATATTGCTACCCGTAGTTTTAACTCCGTACGTGGTTCTTAAACAATGGGATAAATTTTTATTTTCCCGACAAACTATAAAAAAGGGAGGTTTTTTCATGCATACAATGTGGAAAGGAACAATCAGCTTCGGCTTAGTAAATATACCAGTGAAAATGCATGCTGCAACGGAGAATAAAGATGTAAAGCTACGACAGCTCCATAAGGAGTGCCAATCGCCAATAAAATACGAACGGACGTGTCCAGTATGCGATCGGCCAGTTGAAAATAATGAAATTGTTAAGGCTTATGAATATGCAAAAAACAAGTTTGTTGTACTAGACGAAGAAGATTTGGAAGCTTTAAAAAAAGAGCAGGAAGACAAAGCTGTAGAAATCGTTGATTTTGTTCAACTAGAGGAGATCGATCCAATTTATTTCGAGAAGAGTTATTATTTATCACCAAATGAAGGTGGTTCCAAAGCATATGGTTTACTCCGTAATGCATTAAAAGATACGAAAAAGATCGGTATTGCTAAAATGATTATTCGCTCCAAAGAACAACTTGCCGTTATTCGTGTTTACAAGAATACACTAGTAGTTGAAACGATACATTTTCCAGATGAAGTAAGAAACGTACAAGATGTTCCAAATGTTCCTGATGAAGTAGAAACAGACAAGAGTGAACTTGATACAGCTAAAATGCTTATTGATCAACTTACAAGTGAGTTTGACCCAACAAAATATGAAGATGAATACAGGAATGCATTGCTGGAATTAATCGAGCAGAAAAAGAATGATGACCAAACGGCTACAGCTGCGGATAAACCTTCACCTGAAGCAGCTACAAATTTAATGGATGCACTACAAGCGTCATTAGATCGTGCCAAGCAAGATAAGCCTAAACCTAAACAACCAACGAAACCGAAACAAAAAACAAAGACAACCAAAAAGAAAAAGACTGGTTCTTAAAAGGGTTGCCTCCTATGAATGGAGGCACTTTTTGTTTTCAGATTTTTCATAAACACAAATGGTAATTTTGGTGGTAATTTTGCAACTAGTTTACAAACTTCTAACAAGTCTATGAAATCGTCAATGAACCTATATACTTCTCATAAAAAAAGGGTAAAGTGGATAGTGCACAATAATTTTATTTAATTGAATGATTTCATTTAAAAAAGGATGAGCATGGATGGAAAGAAACGCCTTTTTTGATAATGCGAAAGTAATATTAATTGTTCTGGTTGTCTTTGGACATATGATTCAACCATTCACAGACCAATCTACAACCATTAACACACTTTATATGTGGATATATACCTTCCATATGCCTGCGTTTATTTTGCTCTCAGGTTTTTTTGCAAAAGGATCCGGGAATATAAAATATATCTTTAACTTAATAAAAAAATTATTAATTCCATATGTGATTTTTCAAATTTTATACTCTGGTTATTACTATTTAATTGGAAAATCAGGGTGGCAAACGGATTTATTTAGTCCACATTGGGCATTGTGGTTTTTATTTAGTTTATTCTGTTGGCATATGCTCTTATATTGGTTTAAAAAGCTTCCACCTGTATTGAGCGTTGTAATTGCTGTTCAATTAGGTCTTATTGTGGGGTACTTCGGCGAAATAGGACACACATTCAGCTTATCTCGTACGTTCGTATTCTTCCCGTTTTTCTTGATTGGATATTTGGTTACAGAAAAACAAATGATGCTCTTGAAAAATAAAGGAGTGAAGCTTGCATCCTTAATCGTCATGATTGGAATTGCAGCAGCTATTTATTATTTACCGGACTTTAATTCAGGTTGGCTGCTAGCTTCAAAATCCTATGGAGATCTAGGTTTGGCCGAATTTGGGGGGCTTGCCCGATTACTCGTTTATTTAACTGCTGGATTAATGGTAATTAGTGTTCTAGCATGGATACCGACAAGGAAGTTTAGGTGGACAGCATTAGGAGCTCGGACACTGTATGTTTATTTATTACACGGATTTTTTATCCAGTTTTTCCGTCAAGCAGAGTTATTCGAAATTAATGGCGTCATTGACTTTATCGGTCTTGCCGCACTATCATTATTGATTGTTCTTGTCTTGTCAAGTCGTCCTGTATTGGGTATTTGGCAGCCTTTTATCGAAGGAAAGGCATCGATAATGAAGCAAGCATTTAATCATAAGTTTAAGCATCATCCAAAAACGGAATCCTAAAAAAACGGCTAGGAAAGGGGAAAGATATTCATGAAAGTTTGTGTGTTTGGAGCAAGTGGTTATGTTGGAAGTTCTGTCTACAAACGATTAAAAGAAATCCCCAAAGTAAGTGTAAGTGGTACCTATTTGGATGAGCCACCGTTATTTGACGATTTAACTAGGTTAGATATAAATGAACCAGAATCATTCTCGGACTTTTATAAAGCGGAACAGCCAGATGTAATTGTATGGTCTGTAATGAGCGGTCCACAAGAACAACAGTTAACCGAACAAGGGTTAATGCATTTATTAACACACATTACCCCTGAAACGAAACTTGTCTATATATCATCTGACTATGTCTACAGTGCGGGTAAAGGTCCTTATTCAGAGACAGATCCGGTTACGACATTACCTGATGAACATAAATTAAGTAACTATGCCAATGGCAAAGTAAAAGCAGAGCGGTTTATTGCAAATGAGTTAACCAATTATGTAATAGTGCGAGTTGGTCCGGTTTTTGGTGAAAATCAAATCGGGAAAATGGATGAACGAACCGATCGATTATCCTATCATTTACGGGCGGGAAAGGCCATTCATTTTCGAGATGATTTGTTTCGGACATTTTGTCATGTAGAAGATCTTGCAGAAGTGATTGTAGAAATGGTGAGTAATGATATAGTAGGAGTGTTTAATGCCGGATCTACAGAACCAAAAAGCTTTTATGAATTTATGGGGTTAACAGCAGAACAATTAGGATTTGACCCTGGTTTTGTGGAAAAAGCTAGTGAAGAAGAAGAGGTTGATCAAGAAATCCCTAAAAACACTTCCTTGCACACCGAAAAAATAAAAGAATTAATGAAACAACAAAAAACGTAATATAAGATGGTTGAGAACGTGGTATCTCCCCTTAAGGTAAACAGATAAAAAATACAATCTGTTTTATCTAAAGGGGAGTTTTTCTATACGCAAAAATATGGCACATGTGAGAATCTTTCAAAAGCCATAGATGAATATATCTACGAAGATTCAAAAAGGAAAAAACGGCCATAGCACTTTGAGTATAGAACAAAATGCTTGAGGCTTATTTCCACATTTTACTCGACAGCCTTATTCTTAAGATTGAATTTCTAGAGACGATGATGATTTGGTTTCGATCAGGGAAAAGGGAACCATTTAGATCCTAAGTGGAACAGAGAAAAGGCGCTACTTATCAAAAAAGCTTGTAGAAAAACACGGGGTTTCTCTACAAGCTACGGTTGGGTTATTTCAGCACAAAACTGTTTTTTCATTAGAAAATAATATGAGCGATTAATGTAATAATTGGTAGTGTAATAATTGTACGTAATAGGAAGATTATAACTAGGTCTTTAAACGAAACTGGTACTTTGGAACCTAATAATAAACCACCTACTTCTGACATATAAATTAACTGAGTAACAGATAAAGCTGCAATAATAAATCTAGTGATTTCCTCTTCAATAGAGGAGGCAAAAATTGCTGGTAAGAACATATCCGCAAATCCAATTAATATTGTTTCAGAGGCAGCTTGGGCAGATGGGATTTGTAGAAGTTCCAATAATGGAATGAATGGCACACCTAACCACTGAAATACAGGTGTGTTTTCAGCAATTATTAAAGCAATAAGTCCAAATGCCATGACAACTGGAGCAACACCCATCCACATGTCGAGGATATTTTGGCCGCCCTCTTTTATGAATTGATAGATGCTTTTTTCTTTTTGTGCACGAGTTAAGGCTTTTTTATAACCAAAAGTTAGAACATTGTCTCCATCGGGTATTTCTTCTGTTATTCCATCAGCGTTCTCGTTAACATATGTATCTGCTTTTCGAGAAAGTGGTGGAATACGCGGCATAATTAGAGCAGCTACGAATCCAGCAACTAATACTGTTCCATAAAATGGGAGGAACATATCGCCAAGATTCACTTCAGAAATGATAACGAGTGAGAAGGTAATGGATACGACCGAAAAGGTTGTTCCGATTACTGCTGCTTCTCTTTTCGTATAATAACCTTCTTCATACTGTTTACTAGTAAGTAAGACACCAATTGTGCCATCTCCAACCCAAGAGGCTAAGGAATCGATGGACCCACGTCCTGGTAAACGAAAGAGCGGACGCATAATTTTTGTCATTAACGTCCCAAATAACTCAAGTAATCCGAAGTTCATAAGTAAAGGGAGGAATAGGCCAGCGAAAAGAAACACAGCAAACAGCACATGTAAAAGATCATCAAGTAATAATTGTCCTGTTGCTTCACCATGAATGAATGCTGGCCCTAGTCGAAAATAGACCATAATCGCAAAAATAGCCGCTAGTACACGCGTAATTGTCCAAAAGCTACTAACATGAAATAGCTGTTGAAAGAAAGGTGTACGATTTAATCGATCCCGTCCTATTATTTTAGCGAGCACACTCATGACTGCAGTAATAACGATAATAATCATCATAATAGCTGATAATTGATCGGCTAACAAATCTTGGACATAACCAGCAAGGATCGCTATAGGAATCGTTAATCCTTCGTCCGTCTGCATTGGAGACATAAATAAGAAGATACCGATTAGGGATGGTATAATAAATTTCAAGTGATCTGTTATGGAATAATTATTGTTTTTCATAAGAACCCCCAGCGTTCCGTATTCTTCTTTATTATAAGGGAAATATAGCTGATGTCCAACTAAAAATTAACGGAGACGATGTTTAGAGGAGATTCAGGTTAGGGTAAATAATAATGAGGTGTTCTGGGTGAATAAGGGTTTAAAATATAAGTTGAGCTATCGCTCTAGTGTAATGGTATGGATGACAATTAAATTTATTTTTAAAATTTATTTCTTTTATTTTAAAAACCGTGTATGGGATGAGCGGACGTTACAAAAGTGGAATGCTTTAGTTACTACTATGGCTAAAGAATATCGGGAGAAGGCAATACATCTGGGCGGCGTGCTAATTAAAGTAGGACAATTCCTTAGTACTAGAACAGATTTTATGCCAGATGCGTTTATCAAAGAATTAAGCGGATTGGTCGACCGGGTTCCACCTATGCCGTTTACATATGCAAGAAAGCTATTAGAGGAAGAATGGGGCGAGGATATATATCATTATTTAGATGAAATTCAATTTGCATCGGTAGCATCTGCGTCGATTGGGGAAGTTTATCATGCCAAATTAAAAGATAGCGGCACAGAAGTAGCAATTAAAGTGCAGCGTTATCGTGTTAGAGAAATATTTCATAAAGATTTCAAAGCCTTGCGAATCGTTTTTTGGTTGATTTCTGTATTTACTTCTTTTGGTAAGAAAGCAGATTTACCAGCATTATATCGTGAACTAGTTACCGTCATGAATAAGGAACTTGATTTTGATCAGGAATTGAATCACGCTCATTATTTTCAAGATCGATTTGAGGATAATGAAGCTATCCATATCCCATACTATATGGAAAATCTTTGTACAAAAAAAGTGCTTGTTATAGAGTGGGTAGATGGAGCTAAAATTACAGATACTAATTATATGTATCGACATCAACTATCAACGGAGCATATTGCAAGAACCATATTTGACTTTTATTTAGAGCAGTTTCTCAATCCTGGTAAATTCCACGCTGATCCGCATGCAGGGAATTTATTAATCCAGCCAAATGGAACTGTTGTTATCATTGACTTTGGTATGGTTGGTGAAGTGCGTAAACAAGACACACACTATTTTAAGCGCCTCATTCAAAATATTATCATGGATGATTATGATCGAGTAATTGAAATTCTAGATGAAATGGATTTCCTTCTTCCAAACGCGGATCGCAGAAAATTGAAACGGCTGATCCGAGATACGATTGAGCTTTATCAAAATGGCGCATTTCATATGGTTGATATGAATACAATGGAACAATTAAAAGAAGATATTCGGTTACTTATTAAGGATCAACCAATTCAGTTATCCGCTGAATATGCTTATTTAGGAAGAGCTATTTCCATTGTACTTGGTATATTATTAGCTATTTATCCTGATGTGGATATTCAAAAATGGGCAAAACCAAAAATAAAAAAATGGTTCGGCGGACGGAACTTAGCCGAATCCATTTATAAACAATATGTGAAAGATACAGTCAAACCAGTTTTATCTTATCCAAAAGCAATGTTAAACTGGTTGGAAAATGGGGAAAAAGATAGACAGTGGGATAATCAAAAACAGCAAAAAAACTTAAAGCATCACTATTTTATTTTTTTAGAAATCATTCATTTTATCCTGCTGCTTGTGAGTATCGGTTGTAGTTTTGTAGGCTATTATGTTCAGCTGCAACTCGTTACCCATATAGCACTTTGGGGAATCGGGTTATTCTCCATTCTGCTAGTGGGATTATTATATAAACATTACAACGTCATTCGAGATAAAATGTAAGGGGGTGTTAACGTGAATGATGTTCTAAAAAAAGGATTTCTATTAGGGTTAGGTGCAGCTGTAACAAGTAAAGAAAAGTTTGAAAGTAAAGTAAAACAGCTGGTTGATAAAAATGAACTTACTCAAGAACAAGCGAGAACAGTGCTGCAAAACTTCGTGGATAAAGGTGAAATGAAGAAGGACGAATGGAACTCTCAACAATACGAGCAAACACAAAAATTAGCTAAAGAATTTGGATTAGCTACGAAGGAAGATATCAACGAACTAAGAGCAAGAATTACAGAATTGGAAAGTAAATTAGAAGAAGAATAAGCAAGGACAAAAGCGAGCGGCCATACATTGGTGTCGCTCGTTTTTTATAAGAAATGAGAATTTTTTACGATAAGAAATACTTATATTATGGAAAAGAAACTTCATCGCTTCGTGATGAAAGCCAACATTATTGATCAGCGCTCGCGCCATTTGCAATGGGCGGGTGAAGATAAAGTTTTGATGTCGTATCTTTGGGGTAACGGTACATGAAGTATTCATTCCCTGAAAAGGTTGGATGTATCATGAAAAAAATAGTATGGCTTTTTATGTTGATTTTCTTAGCTGGATGTAATATTACCGTACTGCAGCCCAAAAGTGAGACAGCTAGTGAACAAGCATTCTTAATTAATTTTAGTTTTTGGCTCATGATGATTGTTGTGGTTACGGTTTTTACTTTATTTATTCGTTTTGTATATAAATATCGATTTACGGAAAAAAGGAAGGACGATCTACCAGAAGATGTAAAAGGAAATCGGAAGTTAGAAATTACATGGATTGTGTTGCCTATTCTATTACTCATTGTTTTAGCTGTACCAACAATTGCCATTACTTATGAACAATCAGCCAAAGCACCGCAAGATAGAAAGAAGAACGGAGTACATATTGATGTAATAGGTAAGCAGTTCAGTTGGACATTTCAACATGAAAATGGCAAAAAAGAAATGAATCGACTGGTGATCCCAGAAGGAGAACCAATTATTTTTCATTTGACCTCTGAAGATGTCATTCACTCCTTTTGGGCTCCTAAATTAGGTGGCAAAGTCGATGTTATGCCTGGAAAAGAAATAACTTATGAAATAAAAAAACCAGAAAAAGGATCTTATCAAGGGAAGTGTGCGGAATATTGTGGACTTGCTCATGCTAATATGACCTTTAAAACAAAGGTAGTAGCTAAAGAAGATTATCAGGAATATCTAATACAGGAATCGCAATAAGTATGAGGTGAACGTTTATGAAGCTATCCTTATTTGGACAAAATGTAATGATTCCTTCTGATGTTATAGCTGCATGGATTACTTCTATCCTATTAGCTATTATCATTGGATTCTTCATCATAAAGAAGCGGAAGTTTAGCATGATTTGGAAGTATCTAAGAACGATGAATCATCGAAGAATAGGAATCATGTATATATTGTTTGGTATTATCTACTTTTTTAGGGCTGGATTAGATGCATTGTTTATTCGAGCTCAATTAGCAATACCAAATAATGATTTTTGGGTCTTCCAAGGCGAAAAATATAACGAAGTATTTACAACACATGGTACATTAATGATCTTTTTTGTTGCCATGCCACTATTGTTGGGACTCATGAATATTGCGGTTCCTTTGCAAATTGGTGCAAGAGATTTAGCATTTCCATTTTTAAATGCACTAGGGTTTTGGCTGTTTTTCGCTGGTTCCCTTTTCTTTAATATAGCATTTTTTATAAATATGACTCCAGAAGTTGGTTGGACAGGCTATACACCGTTATCAAGGGCTGAATATACACCTGGTGCAGGAACAGAGTTTTATGTTTTTGGTTTGCAAATATCCGGGTTAGGTACCATTTTTACAGCACTTAACTTAATTGTTACGATTATGCGTCATCGAGCACCAGGAATGAAGTATACAAGAATGCCCTTGTTTGCTTGGGCAACCTTAATCACTTCCTTTCTAATTTTAATCGCTTTTACGGTATTGGCAATTGCCCTATATCTTCTCATGTTTGACAGATTATTTGGAACGGGGTTCTTCTCTGGAGAAGAAGGCGATCCAATTTTTTGGCAGCATTTATTCTGGATTTTTGGACATCCTGAAGTGTATATTCTGGCATTGCCAGCTTTTGGCATCTTCTCTGATATTATTGCTACGTTTTCTCGAAAGCGTATTTTTGGCTATCCAGTTATGGTCGTATCTATTACTTTAATTGGATTTTTAGGGTTTATGGTTTGGTCGCATCACATGTTTACGGTAGGACTTGGACCAATGGCAAATACATTTTTTGCGATTACCACCATGGCAATTGCTGTCCCTACAGGAATCAAGGTTTTTAATTGGCTATTTACAATGCGTGGTGGGGTTATTCATTTTACAACACCAATGCTATTTGCGTTAGGTTTTATTCCTTCCTTTGTAATGGGTGGAGTAACAGGGGTAATGCTTTCTGTATCTGCTGCAGATTTTCAATTCCACGATACACACTTTGTGGTCGCTCATTTTCACTATGTGATTATTGCTTCTACGATATTAGGTGTATTTGCTGGATTGTATTATTGGTACCCTAAGATCACTGGCTATATTTTAGACGAAAAGTTAGGCAAATGGCATTTTTGGACATTTCTCATTGGATTTCATTTAACTTTTTTCCCCATGCATATTACGGGATTGGAGGGAATGCCACGTCGTGTCTACACATATACCCAAGCAGACGGTATTTTTCTTCTAAACGCTGCAAGTACAGTGGGTGCTTTTTTAATGGGAATAAGCATGCTATTTGCTGTTTGGAATGTGTATATAACACATAAAAAAGGTGAAAAAGTTGGGAATGATCCATGGAATGGTCGTACATTAGAATGGACCGAAGCTTCACCTGCCCCGGAACATACATTTGAACCAATGCCAATTGTCGATGAAATAGACGTTTTCTGGTTTGCGAAAATTGAAAACAGATCGCTAGCAACTACTTTAGCAGTTAGAATAAAGCCATTGGAGCAAGAAACGATTCAACCATTTTTCATTGCCATGGCATTGCTAGTAATATGTACAGGACTAACATTTACATGGTATTGGTTGACGATAGCTGGGGCAGTACTATTATTTTCGCTACTCATTGTACGATCCTTTACAGATGAACGAGAAAGTTTCTATGGGAAGGAAGATCCGTATGAATAGTCAAGAAGCAGCGTTATTTCAAGATAAGAAGATTGGCTTCTTTATATATTTGGGTGTGGAAGCAATTATGTTTGCTGTTTTGTTTGCGACATATTTTATTTTTACACCAGCAGCTAAAGGACCCTATCCTACGGAAGTGTTTGAAGCGAGGACGGTTTTGCTTTCATCGTTTTTTCTTTTATCTAGTAGTGGGACGTTGCTTATAGCTGAAAAGGGAATAGAAAAGAAGAATCAAACAAAGGTGATCGTCGGGCTAGGTGCTACCTTATTATGCGCTTTCGCTTTTCTTGGATTAGAAATTCATGAGTTTTATACATTTGTACAGGAAGGGTATGGTATAACTACCAGCATATTCTTAGCATCTTTCTATGTTCTCGTAGGTCTGCATGCTGCGCATGTTGCCTTTGGCATTGGCTGGATGATTGTATTATTCCTTCATTACTATCGACCTAAGGTATCCTATTCCTTGTATATGGAAAAACAAATCATTTTCTCGTATTACTGGCATTTTGTTGATGTCGTTTGGGTTTTCATCATTTTGTTGGTATATTTACCATATCTCTAATTAGGGTGAAAAAAGTATACTTACAAGGAATGGTGTCAGGTTATATTTCTTCCATTTTGTCAAAAACAGTAGTTATCTGTAAATTCTGCCTATTTTTTATATTGTAGTTGATTATAGCCATAAACAGCGGTACAATGTAATAGCATATTAACTCGGTATTAGTAGGGGGAATCTTAAGCGTATGGTTAGCTTTTTACAGGTATGTGATGATACAGAGAAGAAGCTTGGCAGGAAATTGCAGGAGAAGGAAATACAGTTTTTGCAATGGGTGTATAAACGCTATATAGAGGAACAACCTAAAAGTGTATTGGAATACTTAGGGTAATGGATATGGATAATAGGGTCTCATATGATAGGTATCGAGTTGATAAAAATGAAAACCAGTAACAAGGTCCTGTCGAACAGGGCTTTTTTATTGCCTAAAAGTATAAATTGTACCAGGGGTTATTCATGGAATTAACGGACAGAAACAATGGGAAGTAAACTGTTTGTTTATAGATATAAATCCTTTTATAATAGAAGAAGAAAAACAAGGAAGGGGTACATAAAAAGATGGCAGTAGCAAACTCCACTATCATTCAAAAAATGATAAATGAACTACAATCTGCAAAGCAGGTAGAGGAACATTCAAAGGAAATGTATAAACATATTAGTAATGTTCGTTTATTATGTGATTTATTCCTTGAAGAAGATATAGAAGAAAATTCTAAACCAACTAAAACAGCTATAAATGATATCTCTGCTGCGGAGATGAAGGCTATGCTTGGCGAGATGAAAGCAAAAACGCATGCCGAATCAATTTACAAATCTACCGCCGATCATGATGGAGCGAATGGTGAATCACTATTTGAATTTTAAATAAAGAGGTGTAAAATAACATGAAGCTATTCTTATTATTGGGTATTATCAATGGGTTTTTAGCTGTGGCATTAGGCGCATTCGGAGCTCATGGATTGGAAGGTAAAATCTCTAAAAGTGCGATCGCAACCTGGGAAAAAGCTGTGAACTATCAAATGTTCCACACGATGGCTTTATTAGTAACAGGTATTTTAATGATGAAAGCAAATTCAGCAGGTATCATGTGGGCTGGGTGGATGTTTTTCTTTGGGATAATTTTATTCTCGGGAAGTTTGTATATTTATTCAACAACGGCTATTAAAACATTTGCTATGATTACACCAATTGGAGGAGTTGCGTTTTTAATAGGTTGGATACTTTTGGGAACCTTCGTGGTAAAACACTTATAGTATTATAGAAAGCAATCCTTATAGTTGGAAAACAAAAAATATTGAAAACAGCAATATCAATAATGCACGTGCAGCTTGTTTTAATGCATGTTGTGATTTGTAGGTATTCCAATCTATCCACGCATCACAAGCAAGACTTACAATAACAAGTAAGATACAGAAGAAAATAAGTACAGTGTATGCTTTAATCATCGCGATTAACCCAATAACTGCAGCACCAATTAGAGAGATGAGCTCTATTAAGATAAATTTTTCATAAGGTCGTTTCATATAATCAACCTCTCTACACCTTTCTAATGGTACAAATAGAGGGATGACACAATAGAATGAAGTGTCATCCCTCTTTCTTAGAAGAAATATCATTCCAATTACTTTCTTAGCTATAATTATCTTGGAGAATAGGATGTATTTCCATAAGGATAGGAGTAATTTAATTCTTCATCAAAGGTTACATAATCTAAGTACACCATTAATAGTAAATATCGCTTTCCTGTTTGAGGGTCACTTAAAACGATATGGTCTCTTCCAGCAGCTTCGATAATTCCTCTAAAAACTTTGGCATTCCACTGCTCATTATTCTCAAATGTCATGTAGACCGTCGCTTCTTTTCCTCTGTTTAATCGAAGGATGTTTTCAATATACGATTCTTGTTCAGGTAGCATCATTCCTTGACCGTTACCACCACTTGTTGGGTATGGCTGTGCCTGTTGCATAGATTGTTGCATTGGTGGTTGGGTTGATTGCCTCATATTGTAAACAGGGTAATAGGCTGGAGATGTCGCTGGGTAATAGTAATATGGATAAGGTTGTTGATAGGCATTTGCCTGCTGGTTGTTGTTTTCCTGGTTATCACTCATTTAAAAACCTCCTGTACATCTTTTTGAATTTTTGAACTAACGGAAGACACTTGGGCATTCTTCCGCTGTTGGTGCAAAAAAACAGTGGGACTTGAATCTACCAACATTTGATTGACCATACCATTGAGCAGGGCATGCCCCTGCTGGCATGAAAAACCATAAGGAGTTGGTAGCAGGGTGCTGCCGTTCTCCTTGAATCACCCTTCTTGCCAAACGTTTCTCAGACTCTCGAGCGCGTTGATAAAAATACCCTTTTTGGGTTGCCTCAAATCCGCCAGGACTTTGATATACCATATCATTAATGGTGCGAATATCAGTGAAATCAAGGCAGTCGGAAATGACACGATTAATTCCGGTATTTCCAACCATTAGCATACCTAAGTTTCCGTCCCCTTCTGCCTCTGCACGCATTAATCTTGCAAGGAGTGCTACATCCTTATCTGTATGTTTGACAACGGCCATTAGCATTCCTCATTTCTGTCCAATCTGGTTGCACTAGTATATGTATGTAATGACGAAGGGAAATATGTTTAAATGATTGAAAAAATGAGGACAAAAAACACCCTAGAAAAATGGTTATGAATTTGTAGATTCCCCACCATCCACATGCAGGACCTGCCCTGTAACTAGTCTTGAGTCATCTGATGCAAGGTAAACATAAGTAGGTGCTAGTTCAAATGGCTGACCAATCCGATTAAATAAGTTTGTGCCATGCAGGGCATTCATGTCAGATGAAAAGCTTGCTGGTATTAGTGGCGTCCAAATTCTTCCCGG
The DNA here is from genome assembly GCF_000445495.1 of Virgibacillus sp. CM-4. Classification (NCBI taxonomy): domain Bacteria; kingdom Bacillati; phylum Bacillota; class Bacilli; order Caryophanales; family Bacillaceae; genus Virgibacillus; species Virgibacillus sp. CM-4. The sequence continues at coordinate 1,096,780 of NZ_AUQA01000002.1, read as the reverse complement.
AGCTACAGCATTCACACGAATACCTTGGCTTGCCACATTTTTTGCAAGGGATCTAGTCCAGCCTACAATAGCGCCTTTGGTGGCAGTGTAATCAATTAATAACGGTTCCCCTGCATATGTAACTACGGATGTAGTCCCAATAATTGAGCTTCCTGGTTTTAAATAGGGTAAGGCTGCTTTTGTTGTATAGAAATGCGAGTAAATATTTATCTTAAATGTTGTATCAAATTGTTCATCTGTAATATCTAATAAATCATTTTGCTGAAATTGAATACCAACATTATTACAAAGTATGTCTAATCTCCCAAAAGCATCGATGGTTTTATCTACGATTAATTTACAATGTTGTCTTTCTGTTAAATCACCTGGTATTAACAAACATTTCTGATCATGAGCTTCAATTCGTTTTTTCGTTCGTTCTGCATCTTTCTGTTCATCTAAGTAAGCAATTGCTACATTTGCTCCCTCTTTTGCAAAGGCAATTGCAGCCGAAGCCCCTATACCACTATCTCCACCAGTAATTAAAGCAACTTTATCCTTTAATTTATTACTCCCTTGATAATGTGGATTTTCAATGATTGGTTTTGGTACCATGAAGTCTTCATGCCCTGGCTGACTTAATTGGCGTTGTTCTGGATTACTTAAAGGTATGTCTTCATAGCGAGTGATTTTTCCATAATTAGGATAGAGCGGATAGGGGTCTGTTTGTTTGTTTTCCTCAAACCATTTCTGATACGCTCGTATATCACGTAATTCCTCTTCAGATGGAAATTGGTTACGAGAATGACCTTCTTTCAACTTAAACCCTCCTTTTTCATTTATGTAATACTGTATGAATGGGCTGCTGTCTATGTGCTAGTTAGATTGATTTATTAGCTAGACTTGTTTCAACCGGAAAGTTATATCATAGACTATAGAAAGGGGAGGGAAGTTTATTGTTAATTACATTTCACCCAAAGGTAACGTGGTTGTTAATTGGACATTCAGAGGAACGGGTCAGAATGCATTACCTTGATGAAAGCTGGTCCATGCCAGTTATTGGTGAGCGGCCACCTTATTACTCAAATCCACAGTATAAACCGTATTTTCCACTTATTTAATCAAAAAAAGGAATGCCGCCTGAACAGGGGCATTCCTAATTACTTATTATATATTTAAGTAAGCTGCGATGGCATCATTTGGAAGGTGATTTCCAACAAAGAATTCACCGAACTCTCCGTATTTCGAACTTACTTCGTCAAAACGCATTTCATAGACAATTTTTTTGAACTGTAATGGATCGTGTGCAAATAAAGTAACGCCCCATTCCCAATCGTCTAATCCAATCGAGCCGGTAATAATTTGGCTAACTTTGCCTGCATATTTACGACCTGTCTTACTATGTTCATAAAGCAATTGCCCTCTGACGTCTTTTTCCAGTGTATACCAATTTTCTTCCCCTTGACGTCGTCTGTCCATTGGATAGAAACACACATGCTCCCATTTAGGTAGTATTGGTTTTAGCCGTTTTGCTATCTCGGGAAGCTCCTCTGGTTTTTCCACTTTATATGGACGGTACTTAGATAACTCTACAACAGATACATAAGAGTGTGCAGGAATTAAAAATTCTCCCATTTTAGATTTATTAAGCTCTGTTTCAATTTCAGACAACTCGTTTGTTGTTGGTCGTAAGAACATAAACATCAGGTCTGCTTTTTGCCCAACAATATTATAAAGCACGTGACTTCCATTATTTTCTTCTTCTACTTTCTCCCATGCTGCCAACAATTGTTGAAGGCTTTCAATAGCCTCTTTTCTTTCTTCTTCTGTAGCTAACTTCCAAGAAGTCCAATCCACAGTGCGGAAATCATGCAGGCTATACCAACCATCCATGGTTTCTACTGCTTCTACCATCACTATCTCTCCTTTTTATATCAACTAGTAGAGGTGGCCAAAAGATCTAGTATAGACCTCTAACTATCTCTATCAATAATTTATTTATTTCCATTTTTACTATAGCATATTTGGGGAAGGATATTCATGATGTAGACTTGTAATTGACACGCCATGTTAGAATTGTCATTGGACTGTCAAAAAACGTCCATGCAGTAACAATTGCTTTCATTTATGCTAAGAATCATCTACTATTTAACTATATCCATTTAGGAGGTTTTATAAAAGTGAGTGAATTATTCGATCAAGTGAAAGAAAAGGTTTCTAACCAAAATAAATCGATCGTGTTTCCGGAAGGGACAGATGAACGTATATTAACAGCTGCAAGTCAATTAGCTGCAGCAGGGATTTTAACACCAATCCTAATTGGAGATAAAACGGCTATTAAACAAAAAGGAGAAGAAGTCGGTGTGGATGTATCCCGTTGTAAACTAATGGATCCAGCTGAATTTCCGGAATTTGACCTTATGGTTGAGACGTTTGTAGAACGCCGTAAAGGTAAAGTTTCAAAAGAAGATGCAAAAAAAATTCTACTTGATGAAAATTATTTTGGTACCATGCTTGTCTATATGAATCAAGCAGATGGCCTAGTAAGTGGTGCTACTCATTCGACAGCTGATACAGTTAGGCCTGCATTGCAAATTATCAAAACGAAAGAAGGGGTTCAAAAAACGTCTGGTGTGTTCATTATGGTTCGTGGTGAAGAGAAGTATGTGTTCGCAGATTGTGCGATTAACATTGCCCCGAATAGTCAAGATCTTGCTGAAATTGCTGTGGAAAGTGCGACAACCGCAGAACTGTTTGATGTGAATCCACGTGTAGCAATGCTCAGTTTTTCTACAAAGGGTTCAGCAAAATCAGAGGAAACAGAACGTGTAGTAGAAGCCCTATCCATTGCAAAAGAAAAGAATCCTTCACTAACAATTGATGGAGAATTTCAATTCGATGCTGCCTTTGTACCAAGTGTAGCAAAGAAAAAAGCCCCGGATGCTGAACTACAAGGAGATGCGAATGTCTTTGTATTTCCAAGTTTGGAAGCAGGGAATATCGGCTATAAAATTGCCCAACGTTTAGGTGAGTTTGAGGCAGTTGGACCAATTCTCCAAGGTTTGAATAAACCAGTAAATGACTTATCACGTGGCTGTAGCGCGGAAGATGTATATAATTTAGCATTAATTACTGCTGCTCAGGCAGAATAAATAAAGCTTGCTATGGGGTCGCCCATGCAAGCTTTTTTAGCCTTCATTTCGTATTCGTTCATTACGTTTTTTCATTTGTTCGAGGCGTTTTTGATAATCTGCTAGCTCTGGTTCAGAAAAGGGAGATTCAATAATTTGATTATTAAAATCTGCTAATGCCTGAGTGATCCGTTCTTTGATATCCTTAACGGTTAATTTTGTCCGTAATAAGTCAGATAAAGACGCCATTACATTTGGATCTACAGAAGGATAGCTGAATTTTGTGGATTCGCCTTTTTTGCTCGTCTCGTAAAAATTTTTAATCAGAGTTGCTCGTTTATAACTATTGCCTTCTATATCCAAGTATATTTGTACAGCTACTCCATTTTTAACTCTACGTTGTGAAATTCCAGCAAATTTCTTTCCGTTAATGCTTAGATCATACTCTCCAGGACAATAGGAGTTTATAATTTCGTATGCTTCAATTTGATCTGTTAAGTCTTTCAGTATGTGTTTAACAAAACTAACCATTGCTTCATATCCTTCATGAATGGATAGATCTTTCACCCCAGGAAGAATTAAGGAAATATTGAGTACACCATCATCTAAAGCCACAGCTAAGCCGCCCGAATTGCGAATAATCACTTGGAATCCTGCCTTTTTAAGCAATTGAATCCCTTCATCGATGTAGGGAAGCTTGGCATCGGGGATGCCGAGGACAATCGTATTTTCATGCACCCATAGGCGTAAGGTTGATGGTGAAAATTTATTACTTATTGATAATGCCAGAGCATCATCAATAGCAAAAGAATGAAGAGCTGTAAACGATTCATTATGAAAGGTGGATATCGCGGAATGGTCGATGTATCGAAATGTATCTTGTTGAATGATGTCTTCCCAATTTTTCATAGTTAACTCCTTGATTTACTTGCAATGAAATTGTAAGTGTATTTTTAGCTTTTTTCTTAGAATTATGTTTCTAAATGACTGATAGTATTGGCCGGCATGAGTGTAGGTTACAAAGACATTGCCACAGGAGGTGGCGAAGTTAGTCTTTGGGACTATTTTATCAGAAAAAACCAAATTGAAGGTTCACTTTATCCCGCATCTAACTGGCAGTAAACCTTTCATTAATTGCTAGTGAATATCATCAAGAAAGGGGAGAAAGGAAACTGCCAGTAAATGTCCGATTGGTTCACCTATCAATCAGAAAAAACCAGATTGAAGGTTCACTTTATCTATTATATAATAAAAAGAAATCGTCGAAAAGAAACGGATGGGTATACATACATGGCATATAAAGACGAACAACTACATGAAGAAAAAGTGTTCAAGGATCCTGTACATCGATACGTGCATGTAAAAGATAGAGTTATCTGGGATTTAATTTCAGCTCCAGAATTTCAACGGCTTCGTAGAATTAAACAATTAGGTACCACAAATTTGACCTTTCATGGTGCAGAACATAGCAGATTTAATCATTCGCTTGGTGTTTATGAGATTGTTCGTAGAATCATATCTAACTTTGAAGGACGCCCTCATTGGAACAGTGAGGAACGTCTTCTTTGCTTATGTGCTGCATTGTTGCACGATTTGGGACATGGCCCGTTTTCTCATTCGTTTGAAAAAGTATTTAAGTTAGATCATGAATATTTCACACAGCAAATTATTTTAGGAGATACGACGGTAAATAAAATCTTAGAGCGTGTGGATAAAGGATTTGCACAGAATGTTTCAGATGTCATTGCCAAAACCTATAAAGACAAATTAGTCGTTAGTTTGATTTCCAGTCAGATCGATGCGGATCGCATGGATTATTTACAACGAGATGCTTATTTTACAGGGGTAAGCTATGGGCATTTTGATATGGAAAGAATCCTCCGTGTGATGCGCCCCATGGAGGATCAAGTAGTTATTAAGTATACTGGAATGCACGCCGTTGAAGATTATATTATGAGCCGATATCAAATGTATTGGCAAGTTTATTTTCATCCAGTAACCCGAAGTGCAGAAGTAATATTATCCAAAATCCTTCATCGAGCGAAGGTTCTGTATGAAGATACACATTATACGTTTAAATTAGAGCCTACACATTTCCTTTCTTTCTTTAATGGTAATGTTGATTTAAAGGATTATTTAAAGTTGGATGAGGGAATCGTCTCTTATTATTTTCAGCTTTGGCAAGAAGAAGAGGATGCAATATTAAGTGATTTATGTGAAAGATTTACAAACAGAAGGTTATTTAAATATATTGAGTTTAACCCGAATTTACAAATGAATGAATGGATGGAACTTCACCGGTTATTCATGCAAGCGGGAATTGATCCAGATTACTATCTAGTTGTTGATTCTTCTTCTGATTTACCGTATGACTTTTACCGGCCAGGAGAAGAGGAAGAACGCTTACCTATTCACTTGCTAATGCCGAACGGTGAGCTTAGAGAATTGTCAAGGCAATCGGAAATCGTTGAATCTATTTCTGGAAAAAAACGGACAGATCATAAATTGTATTTTCCTAATGATTTGGTAGAAAAGATGGAAAATAGTGCGATGAAGGAACGTGTAGAAGAAATTCTGAATGGTCAGGGAGATGTCAAGAATGCTAACTAATCACGCAAAGTTAATGCAGTTTTTTTCAGTAGCTAATGAAGTGACTGGCAGAAAAAAACTACAAAAAATGATTTATATTCTACAAAAGTGTGGGTTGCCATTTGAGGAGAAATATGAATTTCATTTTTACGGTCCTTATTCGGAAGAGTTAACATTGCGAGTAGAAGAATTATGTAATTTAGGGTTTATCCAAGAAAAAAAAGAAGATAAAAGTAACTATTTTCAATATCATTATACGATTACGAATGATGGAGAGGAGTTCTTGCATCAATTTGCAATGGACATGCCCGAATTTTCAGGACAAGTAGAAGCAATGAAAGGGAAAAGCTCAAGGTTTTTAGAGCTCGTAGCTACGATGCTATATTTTGATGGTTTGTCTCCGGAAGAGAACGTCGCGAAAGTACATACGGTGAAACCGAAGCAAAAATATACGGATGAGGAAATACAAGAGGCACAATTTTTTATTAAGTGGTTGAGGCATTAAAGTCAGATATGTGTCATCATACCTGTACCTATGCTAAAATATAAGACAGTAGAAATAGAAGGAGGATTTTGGGATGAGTTCCGATCAATCTTCGAATAAGAAAAAAAATAACTTTACGATCATTAAGGATGACTCCACGGATGGACATGGTGGATACGGGTACGGCTCGATTAGTTTAGAAAACATGTCTTCTGTGATTGTGGATCCGAATGAGAATAAAGCTTACGTTGATATGGCAGCCATGCATGCAAGAAGCGATATTGAACGACGAGTCAAATATCTAAACGATAAAAGTGAAGTACCAAATGGTAAATTATATTGGATTGTCTGGGTAAATGTTGATCAAGGAGAGAAAGGTCCTTTTTATTCCGGTGTAGCAGGTAGCGAATTGCGCGTTGATCGATCAATAAAACGTGCCTACAAATCGATGCCTGAGCATGTAACGCATATGGAAAAGTCTCTCAAAGGTAAAATCATTGTAGACCATATGGATGCGCCTTCGAAAAAATTACTAAAAGACTTTTTAGTCGAGTTTAATCCAGACATGTGGAATAATTCAACGGAAGAGTTAAAGTCGTCTCTTCCAGAATAAGAAAGAAAAGGTGTACAAATCTGGTGAATGATACTAAGGTAGTACACCTTTTTCGAGTTTATTTACGTTATTTGCTAAAAAGTGAACATTTTGTGACGTCATGATAAACCATTCAGTTTTATCTTGTACTTTTTTTTAGAAATTTGTAAAATATAGGTGTACATGGGCTACTCATGTATTACTAGGACAAAAAAGCAGCCGAAATCAGTGATTGCTGGGTTCGGCTGCTTTTTTAATCTGAATATTTAACTATTCTAATTAAATAAATCAAATATTTTTTCCATCATGCTTTTGTCTTCTTGCTCTGTCTTTGGTTGTTGCTTTTCTTCATTTTGATGAAAATGTACCATGCAGTGTTCATCTGGCTCTGTACCTTTTTCAAAATACATGACACGACTTGATTCACAATAAGGAGTTGCTCGTTTCCCAGTGGTGGGGTCTATCGGTACTCCTACAACATCTGAAGGGATAGCGAAAGTTTCTTGTGGCAAATCTTTATGGGCATTATTCATAAATCCAGCCCATATTTCTTTTGCGTAACTTGCTTCCTCTACGACCTCCATTTTGCGGTTATCATCGTATCCGATCCAAATCCCAGCTGTGATAGATGGACTATAGCCCATCATCCAACTATCTGAATTGGTTGTTCCTGATTTTCCTGCATACAATCGATCCAGTTCATCTGCTATCGAAGAACCGGTAACTTGCATATAACCGTCCAATTCATGGTCAAACATCCCAGTCATTAAATGTGTAAGGATGAAGGTGCTTTTCGAATCAAGGATTTGTTTTCCTTGTTCTTGTGTATTTTTATATACTGCTTTTCCTGTATGGTCATTAATTTCTGTTACTGCATGGGGCTGAATGTCATGTCCACCATTTGCCAATATACTATAACCGGTAACCATTTCTTGCATAGATACAGCTGCCGTCCCAAGGGCAAGCGATGGAACAGCTTGAAGCTTACTTGTAAAGCCCATTTCTTTTACCGTTTCTACAACATTCTTGGGACCAACATACATATTTGTTTTCACAGCATAAATATTATCAGAGAGTGCTAAAGCTTGTGCTAATGATATCTTTTTATTTGCATAGTAACCATTAAAATTACTGGGCTGATAGACTTCACCGTTTGCTAATTCAAAAGACGTAGGTTTGCTCATCAACATGGTGTTAGGCGTATAGCCATTTTCCAGCGCAGTATAATAGACAAATGGTTTAAATGAAGATCCTGGCATCCGTTTCGCTTGTACAGTTCGATTGAATGTACTCTCTCCGTAGTTACGGCCACCTACCATTGCAATTATTCCACCAGTTTTCGGATTCATTGCTAAGCCGCCTGCTTGAACTTCACTTGCATCAGAAATTTTATCTGATATTTGCTGCTCTAACTGAACCTGTGAATCTTTATTTAATGTGGTATGAATTTCATATCCCCCAGATCGTATTGCCTCTACATCGACATCTAGAAGGTTAGCAGCTTCTTTAATAGCATAATCCTGAAAATAGGGGCCGATTGCTTTTTTATCTTCTTTTTTGGGCTTTTGATATACTAATTTTTCTTGAATAGCATTATGATAAGCTTCTTCACTAATTCTATTTTGTGCCCGCATTGCTTTGAGTATTTGTTGCTGACGCTGCTCTGCACGTTTTTTATCATTCAAAGGTGAGTAATATGTTGGTCCTTTAGGTATACCTGCTAACATCGCAGCCTGTGCCAAAGAAATTTGACTAGATGTCTGATTAAAGAATAAATTACTAGCGTACTCGATACCGTAAGCACCATGTCCGTAATAGATCGTATTCAAGTATCCTTCTAATATTTCATCCTTGGAATAGAACATTTCTAGACGAACCGTATAAAAAGCTTCTTTTATTTTACGCAGCCACGTTTTTTCGTGCGTTAAGTACAAATTACGTGCGTATTGTTGTGATAATGTACTTGCACCTTCCTTAAGGGATAGTGTTTGTATATCTTTTAATATAGCAGCAAATATCCGTTTAAAATCAAATCCATGATGTTCATAAAAATTACGATCTTCAATTGCTAACGTCGCTTGTATGAGATCGTTCGACATATCATTTAAATCGACCCATTGCCGGTTTTCTAAGCCACTTTCTTCTCCTATGATTTCCCCTGAATTACTATACAAGATGGTATTTTGTTCGTTTGCTAATTCTGGTGGACCGAGTAGAAAGCTAATGAGATAGATACCAACTATAAAAGTAGCAAAAAAAAGTGTGGTCGCTCCTATAACAGTTAGAATGAATTTATGTTTACGTACGTTTCGAAATTTCGACATATGTTTTCCCTCATTAAAGTCTGCATTATTAGCATTATGGGATAACCGATAGCCAAATAAACATATTTAGAGAAATTGCTTGGCTTTCTGACATCACTCACGATAAATTTACTGTTACATGTAATGGAAGTATCCATTGGAGCATGTTGTTTACCAAAAACCATATGTAATTTAGCTTACAGCTACAGGACCCCTCATTGAAATAATGCTTGGAAATAATAACCGTTTCATACGAGGGCTTTTTGGATATAGCTTAACTAGGTGATTTTTATTATTAGTATTGCTAATCCACCTTATTTATCGCTATAATAGTAAAATATGATTTTAAAGACTGAGGCGATAGAATGAATACTCCAACGACACAAGTTGTTATTGAACTTTCTACAATAATCGATGATAATGGTCAAATGGAATATAATAAAATTCAAGAGACTGGATTTTTATATAAAAAAGGAAATTTGGATGTTCTCACATTTGAGGAAATAGCAGATGACCAAACGATGATTAAGAACCTAATCACCATTCAATCAAATCGGGTGAATATAAAGCGCTCTGGTAATATTTCGATGAATCAACAATTTCAAGAAAAGCAAACAACAGAAAATGTGGTAAAGCATCCTTATGGTAGTATCCATATGGAAACCTTCACACAATCCATTTCTTATCATCCATTACAAAAAGCCAAAAGTGGAAGCCTGACAATTGCTTACACAGTAAGGTTAAATGGACAAGAAGAAAGACATCAAAAAATCGATTTAATGATGAAGGAGGACATGTCATGAATGTCTTGGCACAGACAGAGGACAAATTAAAGCAAACGATTGAATCAGCAGTTATTCAAGCAGAGCTTGCTACAAAGGAAGAAATTCCAGATATTATTTTAGAAAAACCGAAAGATAAATCACACGGTGACTTTGCAACAAATATTGCGATGCAGCTGGCAAGAATCGCTAGAAAGGCACCAAGACAAATTGCTGATGACATTGTAAACCAACTAAATCAATCAGAAGCATCGGTAGAGAAAATAGAGATTGCTGGCCCAGGGTTTATTAATTTCTTTATGAAAGATGACTTTCTTGGAGAAATTATTCCAACCATTTTAAAAGAAGATACGGAATATGGTAAAACCAATGCTGGAGATAGGAAACGCATTCAAGTCGAGTTTGTATCGGTGAACCCAACTGGAGACCTTCACTTGGGTCATGCACGTGGCGCTGCCTTTGGAGATGTTTTATGTAATGTACTAGATGCGGCAGGCTATCAAGTAGAACGTGAATATTATATTAATGATGCTGGGAATCAGATTGATAATCTTGCACTTTCTGTAGAAGCTCGTTATTTACAGGCACTTGGAAATGACGTGGACATGCCAGAAGATGGTTATCATGGCGAAGATATTATAGAAATTGGGAAACAACTTGGTGTGGAGTATGGAGATCAATGGGCAGTCACAGAACGAGAAGAACGATTAAAATTCTTTAAAGAATATGGTTTGAAATATGAGCTTGGTAAGATTGAGCAAGACCTTGCTGAATTTCGTGTCCACTTTGATTCATGGTTCTCTGAACGTTCGTTGTATAAGGAAAATAAGATTACCGATGCTTTAAAGGTATTAGATCCATATATGTATGAAAAGGATGGGGCAACTTGGTTCCGTACGACAGACTTTGGTGATGATAAAGATCGAGTGCTCATAAAACAAGATGGATCCTATACTTATTTAACTCCAGATATTGCTTATCATAAGAATAAGCTAGATCGAGGTTTTGACCAAATTGTAAATGTATGGGGATCTGACCACCATGGCTATATTCCTCGGATGCGTGCAGCCATTCAAGGATTAGGCTACCCAGTTGAAAAATTTGACGTGAAAATAATTCAAATGGTTAACTTGTTTGAAAATGGAGAAAAGTTGCGGATGAGTAAACGTACAGGCAAAGCTGTTGCACTTCGAGAATTGATGGAAGAAGTAGGTGTAGATGCAGTACGTTATTACTTCGTTGCAAGATCAAATGATTCACAACTGGATTTCGATATGGATCTAGCACGTTCGCAATCGAATGATAACCCTGTGTTTTATGTGCAATATGCGTATGCACGAATTTGTACGATGTTAAAGCAAGCTGAAAGTAAAGGTATTTCTGTCGATAACAGCTTTGATGCTTCTTTATTGACGGCAGAAAAAGAGATTGACCTGCTAAAAAAACTAGGTGAATTTCCGCAGGTAGTTGCTGATGCTGCAGGGAAGCATACTCCCCATAAAGTAACGCAATATCTATATGATTTAGCAACCTTATTACACAGTTTCTACAATGGAGAAAAAGTGATCGATGCTGACCATCTAGATCGAACGAAAGCTCGAATCGCTTTAATGAAAGCTGTACGAATTACATTATCTAATGCCCTGCAATTAATCGGTGTAACAGCGCCAGAAAAAATGTAAGCTGAAGCAGTACGATGCGGCTTACTTAAATAACAGACAAAAGCTATTCCTATAATAATAGGGGTAGCTTTATTTTTGGGTCACGTATCCTTTTCATTATTTATCCGAGAAAATAAAGAGCTGGTTCGTTTGAAGCAACTTTCTAATGAAATAAGTAGATTTTCCGTAGCAAAACGAGAAAGAGGGGGAGCAACTGAGCAAGAAGGTGTTCTTGTCTAATATCCTATTTGTTGGTACACCGGTTAAGAACTGTTTAAAACAATTTACAAATTAAGGAAAATGTAGAGAAAAACACGGAAAAAGGTTGACTGAATGATCATTCATATTTATAGTAAGGTTATAAGATTTCAAAAGATATTATTTTTCAGAAAAATGGAATCGCTATCATTTCGTTTTTTTATCTTTCATTGGAATATACAATGAAAGGTTCTCATTATAATAGATTATTACTACATGATTAGGGGGAGCAAAGACATGGATGCATTTCTGCTTATTAATGCCGTAGCATTTGCAGCAATTACGATTTATGGTCTATATTTATTTGCTAAAGTTGTTGCGACTCGAGTTGCTTACATTCGTCTTGGTAAGAAATCAGAATTTGACCGTGATTTTAAAGGGAGGCTTCGAAGAATTGGGAAGATTGTGTTTGGTCAATCAAAACTATTAAAGGATAAAAAATCTGGTACTATTCATGTCATGATGTTCTATGGGTTTATTCTCGTTCAATTTGGAGCAATTGATATGTTTGTGAAAGGTCTTTCACCAGGTAATCATTTGCCATTTGGAATCTTTTACCCTGGTTTTGTCTTTTTCCAAGAATTAGTAACATTAATGATCCTTGTTGCTGTTGTCTGGGCTTTTTATCGACGGTATATGGAAAAACTTGTACGTCTGAAGCGTGGTTTTAAAGCAGGGTTAGTACTTTTATTTATTGGTACATTAATGATATCCGTGTTAGTCGGCAATGGAATGGCCATGTTGTGGCATGGGCATGAATTAACATGGACAGAGCCAATTGCTAGCTCCATCGCATTTTTGTTTAGTTGGATATCACCTACTGCAGCAATGGTATGGTTTTATATAGCTTGGTGGGTACATACGATTACCATATTAACTTTCCTTGTTTATGTACCACAATCGAAGCATGCACACTTAATTGCAGCTCCAATTAATGTGTTCCTAAGTAAACGTGTCCCCGGTAAATTAAAGAAAATTAACTTTGATATGGATGAAGATGTCAATGAAGAAGAGATATCATTTGGCGTTGGTAAGGTAGAAGATTTTGAACAATATCAAATGATTGACTTCTATGCATGTGTTGAATGTGGGAGATGTACCGATGTATGCCCAGCGTCAGGAACAGGGAAGATGCTTTCTCCAATGGATATTATGATTAAAGTAAGGGATCACCTTACTGAAAAAGGAGCCGCAATTACCGGCAAGTCCCCCTGGGTGCCTGCATATGCATTTGCAAATACCCAGGGAAATCAAGCAACTGCAAAAAATGAAGCAGCGGCGACTGTACAAAGTGCTAGTCTGATTGGTGATGTCATTACAGAAGAAGAGTTAGCTGGCTGTACGACTTGTCGCAACTGTGAAGATGCTTGCCCTGTTAACAATGAACATGTTGGTACAATTATTGATATGCGTAGGTATTTAGTAATGACAGAGGGGAAAATGGATCAAGATGTACAGCGTGCCGTCATGAATATTGAGCGTCAGGGTAATCCTTGGGGCTTGTCAAAAAAAGATCGTATCAAATGGCGCGAACAAGATGAATCGGTATATATCCCTACCGTGAAGGAATTGAAAAAGGAAGAGAAGGATTTTGAATATTTGTTTTGGGTAAGTTCGATGGGATCCTATGATAGCAGAAGTCAAAAGATCGCGATAGCTTTTGCAAAACTAATGAATCAAGCTGGTGTAGACTTTGCTATTTTAGGAAATAAAGAAGCGAATTCAGGCGATACTGCACGTCGAATTGGAAATGAATTTCTATTCCAAGAAATTGCTGAGAAGAACATAAAAGAGTTTAACAAACATGATGTAAAGAAAATCGTTACCATCGATCCGCATGCATATAACATTTTTAAAAATGAATATCCTGATTTTGGTTTTGAAGCAGAAGTGTATCACCATACGCAACTTATGTATGATTTAGTGATGGATGGCAAGTTGAAACCGAAAAAAGCAATTAATCAGCGATTGACATATCATGATTCATGTTATTTGGGCAGATACAATGGTGTCTATGATCCGCCTAGAGAGATTCTCAAATCTATTCCAGGATTAGAATTAGTAGAAATGAAACGAAGTAAAGAAAATGGAATGTGCTGTGGAGCCGGTGGTGGACTAATGTGGTCAGAAGAAACAACAGGGAATAGGATTAATGTTGCCCGTACAGAACAGGCAATGGCAGTTCAACCAAATATGATCTCTAGTGCTTGTCCGTATTGTTTAACCATGATTAGTGATGGTACGAAAGCCAAAGAGGTTGAAGAAGATATAGGCACAATGGATGTCGCTGAAATACTAGCATTATCGGTGGTATTGGAACAAGAACAGCAAACTGCATAAAACAGCGAGTAACAAAATACTAAGCGTTGAAAGTCTTGATTGTTAATCAAGACTTTCCATTCTAAAATCAAGTGAGCGAGCGTTCAGTCAAAAGTAAGCGCTAACAATAAGGAGGAGTATGAATGGTAAGAGAAGCTGTAATTGTATCTGGAGCAAGAACCCCATTTGGGAAATTTGGTGGTGCATTAAAGGGGTTTACCGCATCGGAACTAGGTGGGCATGCAATTAAAGCCGCGTTGCAACGTGCTAACTTGGATCGTGCGTTGGTTGATGAAGTAATCATTGGCAATGTATTACAAGGCGGGCAAGGGCAACTACCTTCTCGTCAGGCGGCAAGGGAAGCAGGTATCCCATGGAATGTAAAAACAGAAACCATTAATAAGGTCTGTGCTTCCGGGTTACGTAGTGTCACATTGGCTAACCAATTAATTCGCCTTGGGGATGAGGAAGTGATTGTTGCTGGTGGAATGGAAAGTATGAGCAATGCTCCATATATCCTTCCAGATGCTCGTTGGGGAAATCGGATGGGGGACAAAAAGGTTATCGATATGATGGTTCATGATGGCTTGACGTGCTCTTTCCAGCATGTCCACATGGGAAGTTATGGAAATGCTACTGCTAAAGAATATGGAATAACAAGGGAAGAACAAGATCAATGGGCTTATCGAAGTCATAAAAGAGCTATTCAAGCAATAGCAGATGGGAAATTTGCCGAAGAGATTATACCAATGGAACAAAAACAACGGAAAGGTTCTTCCAAGATCATTAATCAAGATGAAGCACCTCGAAAAGATACAAGTTTAGAAAGTTTAGAAAAATTAAGATCAGCCTTTGATTCAGATGGAACCATAACAGCAGGAAATGCTCCAGGTGTTAATGATGGAGCTTGCGCGTTTGTAGTTATGTCTAATGAAAAAGCGGAAGCACTTGGGAAAACCCCGATGGCTGTGATCAAAGGACATACAGAATTGGCTGTACCAGCAGAAGATTTCCCTAAAACACCTGGTCTTGTTATCAATCAACTACTTGAAAAAACAGGTTACGGCAAAGATGATATTGATTTGTTTGAAATTAACGAAGCATTTGCTGCTGTTTCATTAGCGAGTGGAAAAATCGCTGGGATCGCTCAGGAAAAAGTGAATGTAAATGGTGGTGCAGTTGCGCTGGGTCATCCAATTGGAGCAAGTGGGGCTCGAATCATATTAACATTGATATATGAATTAAAGAGACGAGGCGGTGGTTTAGGTATAGCTGCAATTTGCAGTGGTGGTGGGCAAGGTGATGCCATATTGATTGAAGTACCAATCAGTTAGATTGGTTTAATGTAGAGGAGGATATGCTGTGAAAACAATAGAAAATATCATGGTCATTGGCGCAGGGCAAATGGGAGCAGGAATTGCACAAGTTTGTGCACAGGGAGGATACACTGTCTACCTTCATGATAAGAACGATGAAGCACGGACAAAAGGAATAAATACAATTGATAAACTTCTAGAACGCTCTGTTCAGAAACAACGAATATCGGCTCAGGAGAAGGAGGATGCATTAAAACGACTAACGCTTTCTAACCGACTACAAGATGCTGAACAGGCAGATTTAATTATTGAAGCAGTGGTTGAGAATTTGCAGGTAAAAGCATCGATATTCCATGAGTTGGATAAAATTGCTCCAACCCATACTCTCCTAGCTTCGAATACATCCTCTTTACCGATTACCGAGTTAGCAGCACATACAAAACGGCCAGATCAAGTAATTGGCATGCATTTTATGAATCCGGTACCTGTTATGAAACTAGTGGAAATTATACGCGGACTGCAAACAAGTGAGGAGACATTCCAAACCATTGAACAGCTGGCAAGGAAGCTTGCAAAGACACCCATTGCAGTAAATGACTTTCCTGGATTTGTGTCCAATCGTATCTTAATGCCAATGATCAATGAAGCAATTTACACCCTTTATGAGGGAATTGCAACAGTGGAAGATATTGATACGTCTATGAAATTAGGAATGAATCATCCGATGGGGCCATTGACATTAGCGGATTTTATTGGACTTGATACATGTCTTTATATTATGGAGGTTCTTCATGAAGGGTTCGCTGATAGCAAGTATCGCCCATGTCCACTTTTAAGGCAATATGTCAAAGCAGGATGGCTTGGTAAAAAGTCTGGTAAAGGTTTTTATAATTATTCGTAATCCACAAGAATCGACAGGAGGAAGGAAACATGAAGCAGGTAACAGCTGAGCAGGAGATGCTTGTGCGAATGATAAAAGAATTTGCCGAAACGGAGATTGCCCAAGAAGTTCTGCGAATGGAAAGGGAAGATCGATTTCCTAGAGAATTAATTCAAAAAATGGGTTCTTTAGGATTGATGGGTATTCCCATTCCAGTCGAATATGGTGGGGCTGGGATGAACTATACGTCCTATATTCAAGCTGTTCATCAGATATCAAAAGTCAGCGCTGCAGTGGGTGTGATTTTGTCGGTACACACGTCCGTAGGAACAAATCCAATCGTTTATTTTGGAACTGAGCAGCAGAAGCAGCACTATTTGCCAAAACTTGCGAGTGGACAGTACATTGGTGCATTTGCGCTTTCAGAACCAAATGCTGGATCCGATGCTGGAGGTATAAGAACAAAAGCTGTCAAATCTGGTAATTCATATCTATTAAATGGGTCAAAGGTATTTATAACGAATGGTGGTGAGGCTGATACCTATATCACTTTTGCTCGTACAGGGGAAGGCAAACGGGATATTAGTGCATTTATTGTGGAGAAAGATACGCCTGGATTTATTATTGGAAAAAAGGAAAGAAAAATGGGGCTCCATGGATCCAATACCGTATCGCTGACATTTGATAATTGTCAACTATCTGGTGATCAATTACTAGGGAAGGAACATGAAGGGTTTGCAATTGCGATGCATAATTTGAATATAGGCAGGATTGGAATAGCTGCACAGGCTTTAGGAATTAGTGATGCAGCAGTTACACATGCAATAAATTATGCAAAGGAAAGAAAGCAATTTACTGGTCCGATTGCCGATAATCAAGGCATCTCGTTTAAATTGGCGGATATGGCAACACGTTCGGAAGCCGCAAAACTATTAGTCTATCAAGCTGCATCACTTGTTGAACAAGGCGTTTCTTGTGCGAAAGAAGTTTCAATGGCTAAGCTTTATGCCTCGAAATCTGCCGTGAAAAATGCAATTGAAGCAGTACAAGTTCTTGGTGGTTATGGATATACAGAAGATTATCCAGTAGAAAGGCTATTTAGGGATGCTAAAATCACCGAAATTTATGAAGGAACGAGTGAAATACAACATATGGTGATTGCAAAGCACTTACTGAAGAAATAAGGAGGGTTTATTTGTGGATTTTCAATTAACAGATGAACAAGACATGCTACGGAAAATGGTCCGTGATTTTGCAACCAATGATGTTGAACCGACAGCAGCGGAACGTGATGAAGAAGAACGATTTGATCGAGAAATATTTCATAAAATGGCAGAGTTAGGGTTAACGGGGATACCTTGGCCGGAGGAATATGGTGGAATCGGTGCTGATTATATGAGTTACATCATTGCAGTGGAAGAACTGTCGCGGGTATGTGCTTCAACTGGAGTTACATTATCAGCGCATGTATCACTTGCCAGCTGGCCAATTTATAAATACGGAAACGAAGCACAAAAAAAGTCTTTCCTAAAACGACTTGCGTCCGGAGAGGCGTTAGGGGCCTATGCATTATCAGAACCTGGTGCAGGAAGTGATGTCGTTTCAATGAAAACATCGGCAAAGGAAGATGGCGATCATTACATTTTAAATGGAAATAAAGTATGGATTACGAATGGTGGAGTAGCTGATATTTATATTGTTTTTGCAAAGACAAATTTGGATAAGCGTCATAAAGGGATTAGTGCATTCATTGTTGAAAAAGGAACAAGCGGTTTTACATTTGGAAAAAAAGAAAAGAAACTTGGTATTCGTTCTTCACCCACCACGGAATTAATATTTGAAAATTGTCGCATTCCTAAAGCAAATATGCTTGGTGATGAAGGAGAGGGATTTAAAATTGCGATGATGACATTAGATGGTGGTCGGAATGGAATAGCCGCTCAAGCGCTAGGAATTGCACAAGGAGCATTTGAGGCAGCTACAGCCTACGCAAAAGAACGAGAGCAATTTGGAAAGCCGTTAGCTAGTAATCAAGGAATTTCTTTTAAATTGGCAGATATGGCAACGGAAATAGAGGCTGCAAGATTATTGACGTACCAAGCAGCGTGGTTAGAATCACAGGGATTACCTTATGGGAAAGCGTCAGCAATGTCTAAATTATTTGCAGGAGATGCTGCTATGCGCATCACAGTAGAAGCAGTACAAGTATTTGGAGGATACGGGTATACCAAAGACTATCCGGTAGAGCGTTATATGCGTGATGCGAAAATAACGCAGATATACGAAGGCACCAATGAAATTCAACGATTAGTAATTGGTAAAATGGTAACAAAATAAACTTAAAGGGAGGTGCTACATCACGATGGATCCAATTTCAACATCCATTAAGGATCAGCAATTAATTGAAAAACGCAGAAGACAAATGATCAAAGGGGCAATTACGCTTTTCAAGGAGAAAGGCTTTCATCGCACAACTACGAGAGAAATTGCTAAAGCTTCTGGATTCAGTATTGGCACCTTATATGAATATATTCGAACGAAAGAAGATATCCTGTTTTTAGTGTGTGATGCAATTTACCAACAAGTACAAGAGCGTTTAGTAGCTCAAATTGATCTTACCAACTCTTCCGTCGAACATTTTGAAAAGGTCATAAGGTCCTATTTTTATTTGATGGATGACATGCAAGAAGAAGTTGTTATCATGTACCAGGAAGTCAAATCTTTAAAAAAGGAAACAAAAGAATATGTGTTGCAGAAAGAAAGAGACATGGTGGCTATGCTTGAACGAGTAATTGATACTTGTTTTCCAGGAACGATTTCTCTTTTGGACAGAGAGCTTCTTGCGAACAATATTTTTATTCAAGGTCAAATGTGGGGCTTCCGAAGATGGATGCTACAGAAGCAATTTACTTTAGAGGACTATATCGATAGGCAGATTTATTTTTTAATGCATAGTCTAACGGTGAAATAAACCGTAACAAATGATTTACTGGATGATTTCTGTACGTACCAGTTCGTAAGAATGATCAAATAATAAAATATTTTGTCCCTACATAACTTTTTCTGCTTTTTCTCTAGCATAAACCCTATAGATTTGTTTATAATGTATGGTATGGTTAATGAAGCGAACTGCTAGAAATACATGATCAAATAAACAATTAATTTAATAGTGTATTGCGAAGAAGCAATTAATATAAAGTAAAGGGAGTGCGTTGCCGTGAGCTTAAAAGATTTTAGCCACGAACAAATTCAAAATATGTCTATGATTGAATTGGCAAGTTTAATTCTTTTGGATGAAAAAAAAGCCATTCATTTTAAAGATATATTTAATAAACTTGCAGATTTAAGAGGGTATTCGGAAGAAGAGAAACAGGCGACAATTGCTCAGTTTTATACCGATTTAAATGTAGACGGCCGTTTCATTACAATTGGTGAAAATATGTGGGGATTGAAGAGATGGTACCCAGTAGAGCAAATGGACGAAGAAGTTACCAATGCGCCGAAGAAGAAAAAGAAAGCAAAGAAAAAAGAAGAGGCGAATGAATCGGAAGAGGAAGAAAATCTTGATATCACCGATGATGAAATGGAAATTTTTGATGAAGACTTTGATATCGATGAAGACCTTGATGAACTAGATGAAGATTTCGATGAGGACTTTGATGACGATGAAGAGTTTGAAGATAGCGAGGAAGAAGAGGAAGAAGAGAAGTAAGTTTTTAAGTAGTGATTGGTAATTTAATGGATGCTTGACTTTTTTAAAATGAATCAGTACAATTTAAATTGGGCTCTTTTATTTTAATTATCAAAGCGTTTCCCCATTATATTTGGGGAGGCGCTTTTATTATTTTTTCAGCAGATTAGTACATGCTAAAACTATTACGCTACCCAATTGATGCATTAATATTGGATACAGAAAAGAATACACAGAGAAAGAGGGAAAGACGATGACCAAGTACATTTTTGTGACTGGAGGAGTTGTATCATCTTTAGGGAAAGGGATAACTGCTGCTTCCTTGGGACGTTTGTTGAAAAACAGGGGATTGAAGGTGACTATTCAAAAATTTGATCCTTATATCAATGTTGACCCTGGTACAATGAGTCCTTATCAACACGGTGAAGTATATGTAACACAAGATGGTGCGGAAACGGATTTGGATTTGGGGCACTATGAACGGTTTATAGATATTAACTTAAATAAATATAGCAATATTACTACAGGTAAAGTATATTCAAGCGTTATTCGTAAAGAACGTCGTGGGGATTATTTGGGAGGCACTGTGCAAGTGATTCCCCATATTACGAACGAAATTAAAGAACAGGTATTTCGGGCAGGAGAAGCTACAGGAGCAGATGTCGTTATAACGGAGATTGGCGGTACAGTTGGTGATATCGAGTCATTACCATTCTTGGAAGCTATTCGACAAATAAAAAAAGAGGTAGGAAGAGACAGTGTGATGTACTTGCATTGTACACTTGTCCCTTACATTAAAGCCGCTGGCGAGATGAAGACGAAACCAACTCAGCATAGTGTTAAAGAATTACGTTCATTAGGTATACAGCCTGATGTTATCGTATTACGAACGGAACAAGCGATTAGCAAAGAAATGAAGGAAAAGATTGCATTGTTCTGTGATATTAACGAACATGCAGTAATTGAAATGCGCGATGCAGATACCCTTTATCAGGTTCCTATTTCTCTACAAGAACAACGGCTTGATCATTTAACTTGCGAACATTTCGGTCTGGATTGTCAAGATGCAGACATGGAAGAGTGGAAGGAATTGG
The DNA here is from genome assembly GCF_000445495.1 of Virgibacillus sp. CM-4. Lineage (NCBI taxonomy): Bacteria > Bacillati > Bacillota > Bacilli > Caryophanales > Bacillaceae > Virgibacillus > Virgibacillus sp. CM-4. Next base: position 1,075,701 of record NZ_AUQA01000002.1, on the reverse strand, counting down.
TTTCCAAAGTGCGCAATCTCTCTAAAAAAATCGATATTGCACTCGTTGGTAAATATGTTGAATTACCAGATGCATATATTTCTGTAGTGGAAGCATTAAAGCATGCTGGATTTGTATACGATGCCGACATTCAAGTTCATTGGATTAATTCAGAGAAGCTAGATCAGGAAACGATAAACCAACATTTAGAACATGTGGATGGTATCTTGGTACCAGGTGGATTTGGAGATCGCGGTATTGACGGAAAAATTGCTGCGATTCAGTATGCTAGAGAAAATAAGATTCCATTCTTGGGCATTTGTTTAGGAATGCAATTAGCTTCTGTAGAATTTGCACGTAATGTTCTTGGTTTGAGAGGTGCACATTCTGCAGAAATTGATCCAAATACTCCATACCCAATCATTGATTTGTTACCTGAACAAAAGGATATTTCTGATCTTGGTGGAACTTTACGTTTAGGGATATATCCTTGTAAGCTGCAAGATAATACAAAAACAAAAGCTGCTTATGATGGAGCAGATTATATTGAAGAACGTCATCGCCATCGATATGAATTTAATAATGCGTATCGTGATCAAATGGTTGAGAATGGTTTTGTCTTTTCAGGTACAAGTCCTGACGGAAGACTTGTTGAAACAATTGAAATTAAAGATCACCCTTGGTTTGTGGCAAGTCAATTTCATCCAGAATTCACATCTCGCCCAACGAGAGCGCAATCTTTGTTTAAAGGATTTATTGGTGCTGCAGTTGAACAACAAGTAGGAAAATAATTAATCCGTAAAGGGAAGTTGCTTTCATATGTGACTTCCCTTTTTCCTATTTCATCCGTTTTCATCAATGATCCTACTTATATCATCAACTCCTAAAGTTGTAAAACTATCATTAACGGCAGGATATTACTTCAAATGTATCGAATATAACTGATGGGGGATAAATGCTTTTTTGGAAAGGGGATATGCAATTGATGAAAAAGGAAATTTTAGTTGTTGATGACCAGCCGGGTATTTGTATGCTACTAACAGATATTCTTACGAGTGAGGGTTATCATGTTGAAACTGCTAAAACAGGAAAAGAGGGATTGGACAAAATTAACAATTCATCTTTTCATTTACTTATGATTGATTATAAGTTACCAATATTTAATGCGTTTGAAGTGCTGCGTAGAATGGAAGCTGAGAATCGAATCGTACCAACGATTCTAATGAGTGGAATGACAGAAGATGACATTCGAGAAAAAGAAGATTGCAGCAAAATTGAAAGCGTACTGTCTAAACCTTTTAATATACATGAAGTATGCAAACTCGTAAAAGCAACTATTGGATAATTAGCAGGATTGTTGCTACTTTGTGTTGTTGTTGGTATTCTATTAATGTAATTAATTTATATTTATATAGGTGCATTGTTCATCTAAGAGGAGGATATATACATGCCATTAGTATCAATGAAAGAGATGCTGGAAAAAGGTAAAGACAATGGTTATGCGGTTGGCCAGTTCAACTTAAATAACTTAGAATACGCGCAGGCAATACTTCAAGCAGCAGAAGAAGAGCAATCTCCTGTAATCCTTGGAGTATCTGAAGGTGCGGCAAGATATATGGGTGGTTTTAATGTTGTTGTATCAATGGTAAAAGCACTGATGGATTCTTATGGTACAACAGTACCAGTTGCAATACATTTAGATCATGGTTCAAGTTTCGCAAAATGTGCAGAAGCAATACATGCAGGTTTCACATCTGTGATGATCGATGCATCTCATGATCCATTAGAAGAAAATATCGATATTACCAAAAAAGTTGTTGAATTGGCTCATCTTCATGGTGTTTCCGTTGAAGCTGAATTAGGAACAGTTGGAGGCCAGGAAGATGATGTTGTGGCTGATGGCGTCATTTACGCAGATCCAAAAGAGTGCAAGGTTTTAGTTGATGAAACTGGAATTGATTGTTTAGCTCCAGCACTCGGCTCCGTGCATGGACCTTATAAAGGTGAACCAAACCTAGGATTTAAAGAAATGGAAGAAATCCTTGCTACAGTGAAGGTTCCATTGGTATTACATGGTGGTACTGGTATCCCAACAAAAGATATTAAGCGGGCTATTTCGTTCGGTACTTCAAAAATCAATGTAAATACGGAAAACCAAGTAGCCCAAGCAAAAGCAGTGCGTGAAGTGTTACAAGAAAAGCCTGATTTGTATGACCCACGTAAATACTTAGGACCAGGTACAGAAGCAATTAAGCAGACGGTAATCGGAAAAATGCGTGAATTTGGTTCTTCTCAACAAGCATAATTAAATTAATAGGGCATAGGAGGCAACGTTCAATGAGATTTTTTATTGATACGGCAAATATTAATGAAATTCGTGAAGCAAATGCACTTGGTGTATTGGATGGAGTAACTACTAATCCAAGCTTAGTATCCAAAGAAGGCGTTTCGTTTCATGATCGATTGCGAGAAATTACAGAAGAAGTATCTGGATCAGTAAGTGCAGAGGTTATCTCTGAAGATGCAGAAGGTATGATTCGCGAAGGAAAAGAGCTTGCTGCCATTGCTCCAAATATTACTGTTAAAGTTCCAATGACATTAGAAGGACTGAAAGCAGTAAAGGCATTCAGTGATTTAAATATAAAAACGAATGTAACATTAATTTTTAACGCAAATCAAGCTTTACTTGCTGCACGTGCTGGAGCAACATACGTATCACCATTTTTAGGCCGTTTGGATGACATTGGGCATGATGGAATGGAACTAATACAAACGATATCCACTATATTTGATAAGCATGAAATTGGAACACAAATTATCGCAGCATCTATTCGTCACCCTTTACATGTTATTGATGCTGCAAAACGAGGAGCACATATTGCAACACTACCGTATAAGGTACTAGGGCAATTGGTGAAACATCCATTAACTGATCAAGGAATTGAAAAATTCCTAGCTGATTGGAACAAGCAAAATTAATTGCATAATAATGGAAGAATTACACATCCTAAGGAACAGAGATGCAGTTTTCGAGCTGCAATAAAGTCTGCAAGTATTATGTGAGCACCTCTTACTTGTGCTTAACATGTTCCTTGCCTAAGTGGGGTTTTCTACATGCAAAAAATGTTAGTTGAAGGCGGCCATTATTTGAATGGCAAAGTACGCATTAGCGGGGCTAAGAATAGTGCTGTAGCACTCTTGCCGGCAGCTATTTTGGCAGATTCAGATGTCACTATCGAAGGACTTCCAGAAATATCCGATGTCTATACACTTGGTGATCTACTTGAAGAGATTGGCGGAACTGTTTCCTGGGATGGACAGACCGTGCATATCAATCCTGAAAAGATGATTGCTATGCCATTACCAAATGGCAAAGTAAAAAAATTACGTGCTTCCTATTATTTTATGGGAGCAATGCTTGGCAAATTTAATAAGGCAGTCATCGGCCTTCCCGGCGGTTGCTTCTTAGGTCCACGTCCGATTGATCAACATATTAAAGGTTTTGAAGCACTCGGTGCAGAAGTTACCAATGAACAGGGAGCAATTTATCTACGTGCAAATGAGTTAAGGGGGGCACGAATTTACCTTGATGTTGTAAGTGTCGGAGCAACCATAAATATTATGCTAGCTGCTGTTAAAGCAAAAGGGAAAACGATTATTGAAAATGCAGCCAAAGAGCCTGAAATTATCGATGTAGCCACATTACTTACGAATATGGGGGCGAAAATAAAAGGTGTAGGAACAGATGTTATTCGGATCGAAGGTGTCTCATCTTTGAGTGGATGTCGGCATACGATAATCCCTGATCGAATTGAAGCTGGTACCTACATTATTGCAGCAGCATCGATGGGAAAGGAGGTTGTAATTGATAATGTGATCCCTCCCCATTTGGAATCGTTATTGGCAAAGTTACGTGAAATGGGGGTATCCATAGAGGAAAGTGGCGAACAGCTATTAATTACACCGAATAATCCATTGAAAAGTGTAGATATCAAAACACTTGTTTATCCAGGTTTTCCGACAGACTTGCAACAGCCGTTCACTTCCTTATTAACAAAAGCAGTTAACACAGGTGTAGTTACAGATACAATCTATTCTGCTAGACTGAAGCATATTGATGAATTGAGAAGAATGAATGCTTCTATTAAAGTTGAGGGCGGTTCGGCTATTGTTTCAGGTCCTGTTCAACTACAAGGTGCAAAAGTAAACGCTACGGATTTACGAGCAGGTGCAGCATTGATTGTTGCTGGTCTTATGGCGAACGGGGTCACAGAAATTACTGGACTTGATCATATTGACCGTGGTTATGAGAAAATTACAGAGAAGTTAACTAACCTTGGTGCTAATATATGGCGCGAAGAGATGACAGACCAAGAAATTATACAACTACAGAATTCCTAACGTAGCATGAAGGTGATTGCAAACCTTTGTAAAAATTCTTCTTGGGATGAGGATATTTTACTAAAGGGAGAGATTATAATGGAAAGAAGCTTAACAATGGAATTAGTCAGGGTGACCGAAGCGGCCGCCTTAAAATCTGCCCGTTGGATGGGTAGAGGTAAAAAAGATGAGGCAGATGACGCAGCAACAACGGCTATGCGTGATGTGTTTGATACGATTCCAATGCAAGGTACCGTGGTAATAGGTGAAGGCGAAATGGATGAAGCACCAATGCTCTATATTGGTGAAAACCTTGGTACTGGCCATGGGCCAGGTGTCGATGTTGCCGTCGATCCTCTAGAAGGTACTAGTATCGTAGCAAATGGTTCATGGAATGCTCTAGCAGTTATTGCTATTGCGGATAAAGGAACGTTATTACATGCACCTGATATGTATATGCAAAAGATTGCTGTTGGTCCAGAGGCTGTTGGCAAAATTGATATTAATGCTTCTACGTTAGAGAACCTTCAAGCTGTAGCTAAAGCTAAAAATAAAGATGTAGAAGATGTTGTTGTAACCGTATTGGATCGACCTCGCCATAAAGAATTGATTGAGGAAATCCGCCAAGCAGGTGCACGAATTAAATTAATATCCAATGGGGATGTAGCCGGTGCGATTAATACTGCATTTGATGAAACAGGAGTAGACATCTTATTAGGAACTGGCGGTGCTCCAGAGGGAGTTATTGCAGCAGTAGCTTTGAAATGTTTAGGTGGTGAAATGCAAGGAAAGCTTGTTGCATCGAATAAAGAGGAAGAAGAACGTTGTAATAAGATGGGAATTGCTGACCTAAATAAAGTATTGATGATGGAAGATTTTTGTAGTGGAGATGACGCTATATTCGCTGCTACAGGAGTTACGGATGGCGAATTATTAAAAGGCGTTCAATTTAAAGGATCGAAAGCAAAAACAGAAACGATCGTAATGCGTGCGAAGAGTGGTACCGTCCGTTTCGTTGACGGGGCTCACAGCCTGCAGAAAAAACCAAATCTAGTAATCAAATCCTAATGTATGAATGGATTAAAAATTGGTTACAAATAGAAAGTAACAATACTTTCTTTTTCAGATCTACCGGAAAAGGGAGCCCGCGTTAAGTGGCTTCCTTTTCTATTCATTTGACATCTTCAAGACCAACACCTCAATTTTCAAGAATTTCTTAGATAATTATAATTATAGTGTTGAATATTATGCATCAAAAGAGTATTATGGTATATGTTTAATACATGATTATTTTGCTGACTTCTAATCTAGCTTCTACCTTTTCTTCATTTCTACAAGGATAAACCTTCCAAAAGGAGTAAAAAATCTCTGGACTCTTATTGAAATGGGTTTTGCAATTATATTTTTTATTATTAAATGAATGTTTGTAAGGAAGGTAACGTAAATAACTATAATAATGTGTCATACAACTCTTTAGCTTTTTTACTGGTTTTTAAAAACAATTTTACGTTTTAAATATGAATAGGCGTGGTGATTTTTATGGCAGAATTAACTATCTCCCATCTGGAGACGTTAACACTAAAAGAAATTTATGCGTTAGCTCGAGAATATAAAGTTTCTTACTATGCAAAGCTAACGAAAAAAGAACTTATTTTTGCAATTTTAAAAGGACAAGCTGAAAAAGATGGTTATTTATTTATGGATGGGATATTAGAGATCATTCCTTCCGAGGGGTTTGGTTTTTTAAGACCAATAAATTATTCGCCTAGTGCAGAAGACATTTATATTTCTGCATCTCAGATTCGCCGTTTTGACTTACGGAATGGGGACAAGGTATCTGGTAAAGTTCGCCCTCCAAAAGAAAATGAAAGATATTATGGGCTATTACATGTTGATGCTGTAAATGGCGATGATCCTGAAACAGCAAAAGAGCGTGTTCATTTTCCTGCATTAACAGCGTTGTATCCGGATCGCTTAATGAAATTAGAAACAAAAACAAATAAATTATCTACACGAATTATTGATTTAATGACACCCGTAGGTTATGGGCAGCGTGGATTAATAGTAGCACCGCCAAAAGCAGGTAAAACCATTCTATTAAAAGAAATTGCTAATAGTATTTCGGAGAACCACCCGAATGCAAAATTGATTATATTGCTAGTAGATGAACGACCTGAAGAAGTAACGGATATCGAACGTTCTGTTCACCCAGATGTGGATGTAGTAAGCTCTACATTCGATGAAGTACCAGAAAGTCACATTAAAGTTTCGGAGTTAGTATTAGAGCGTGCAATGCGATTAGTAGAGCACAAGCGTGATGTGATCGTTTTGATGGATAGTATTACAAGACTGGCAAGAGCATACAATCTGGTCATTCCACCAAGTGGTCGTACCTTGTCTGGAGGGATCGATCCAGCAGCATTCCATCGTCCAAAACGATTCTTTGGTGCAGCCCGAAACATCGAAGAAGGCGGTAGCTTCACTATACTTGCAACAGCGCTAGTAGATACCGGTTCGCGTATGGATGACGTGATTTATGAAGAATTTAAGGGAACAGGAAACATGGAATTGCACTTAGATCGTAACTTGGCACAACGTCGTATTTTCCCTGCTATTGATATTCTACGATCCGGAACAAGAAAAGAAGAGCTTCTTGTAGAAAAATCACATCTTGACAAAATGTGGGCTATCCGTAAAACCATGCAAGACTCAAATGATTTTCTTGAACGCTTCTTGAGAAGACTTAAGTCCTCAGAGACCAATGATGATTTCTTCCAATTAATGGATGAAGAAATGAAGCGACGTGGCACCAAACGTTAATCAATGCTTGTTCTGTATAAGATATTATTTAAGTCAAGACTATTGCATTCAGTATAGCATACTGTTATAATCTTTTTATGTGAGTTTAGATAAGGTTTACTACCTATGACGGCTCTTACAATAACTCTGTTTCCAAAGGATTCAGGGCAAAAAGGAGTGGAATGACATGAAAAAGGATATTCATCCAGAGTACAGAAAAGTAGTATTTTTAGATACTAGCTCTGATTTCAAATTTTTGAGTGGCTCAACGAAATCATCTGAAGAGACGATCGAATGGGAAGATGGTAACACATACCCGTTAATCCGTGTTGAGATTAGCTCAGATTCACATCCTTTCTACACAGGTAAACAAAAAGCTGACAAAGTTGGCGGACGTGTAGACCGATTCAAGAAGAAATATAATATGAAATAAACAACTGAAGCAACTGCATCGTTGCCGAGGTTAATTTCTAGAAAACGTTGAGAATAATCTCAAGGTTAATCATTGAGTATAACTGTAAAAACAGGCAAAACGTCTAATTTTGCCTGTTTTTTTACTTTTACTATTGATAAAATAAAAATTCTTGGACAACTTAGACGTGAAACGATCTAAGTTTTACAATAAATGTATAGGTTAGACGAATATAATACATAGAATGAGAAAGAGAGGGTACGAATCATGTATGTGATGAAACAGAGCGGCTGGGTAGAGGTAATCTGCGGGAGTATGTTTTCAGGTAAATCAGAAGAACTAATCCGTCGTGTACGTCGTGCTACGTACGCAAATTTATCTGTACGTGTGTTTAAACCAGCAATTGACAATCGTTACGAGGAAGAAGCAGTTGTTTCACATAACGGTACTTCGATCATTGCTCGACCTGTAAAAAGTTCGGACGAACTATTAGAGCATATAGATGAGAAGGTCGACATTATAGGGATTGATGAAGTTCAATTTTTTGATGAAAATATTGTTGAGACAGCTGAGGAATTAGCTAACCGTGGGATTCGCGTAATTATCGCTGGATTAGATACTGATTTTCGTGGGGAACCATTTGGGCCAATGCCTAAGTTAATGGCACTAAGTGAATCAGTAACTAAATTAAATGCGATATGCCCAATATGTGGATCACCAGCAAGCAGAACGCAGCGTTTAATTAATGATAAACCCGCTTCATACGATGATCCAGTGATTCTTGTAGGAGCATCAGAATCGTATGAACCAAGATGCCGCCATCACCATGAAGTTCCCAATAAGCCAAATAATACTATTTTAAATAGTTTGTCAAAGTTATCTAAATAATAGGCGTCCATAGACGTCTTTTTTCCTATTTGAAGCAATTAACAATAGTATTTGTTCTAGGCAAAGGTATTTATCCACAAGCATCGACCAATATATAAAAAAAAGCAGGAATAATTTTGACCTCTCATCAGGAGTATACTATAATTATACTGTTAATTAGAAAGAGGTGACCGTGATGCTAGAACGTTTACAATCTTTAGAAGATCGTTATGATAAATTAAATGAAATGCTAAGTGATCCGGAAATAGTAAATGATTCAACAAAACTCCGTGAATATTCTAAAGAACAAGCAGGACTAGAAGATGTTGTTCAAGCATACCGTGAATATAAAGATGTAACATCTCAGTTAAAAGATGCGAAAGAAATGTTAGAAGATAATTTAGATGAAGAGATGCATGAGATGGTAAAATTAGAAATCTCTGAGCTTAATGAAAATAAAACCGATCTAGAGGAAAAAATGAAAATCCTTCTACTCCCCAAAGATCCTAATGATGATAAGAACGTGTTTATGGAAATTCGCGGTGCAGCTGGCGGAGATGAGGCTGCTTTATTTGCTGGCGATTTATATCGGATGTATTCTCGCTATGCAGAGCAATATGGTTGGAAAATTGATGTTATGGAAGCAAGTACTACTGGTGTAGGTGGTTATAAAGAGATTATCTTTATGATTAATGGAAAAGGAGCCTATTCACGACTAAAATATGAGAACGGTGCGCATCGTGTTCAACGAGTACCTGAAACAGAATCTGGTGGCCGTATACACACATCAACTGCCACTGTGGCTGTTCTTCCTGAAGCAGAAGAAGTCGAAGTTGATATCCATGAAAAAGATATAAGGGTGGACACATTTGCATCTAGTGGTCCAGGAGGGCAAAGTGTTAACACGACAATGTCGGCTGTCCGTTTAACGCATGAACCTACAGGGGTAGTTGTTTCTATACAAGATGAAAAATCACAAATAAAAAACAAAGAAAAAGCAATGAAAGTATTGCGTGCACGAATTTATGATATGTACCAGCGTGAGGCACAGGCAGAATATGATGAAACTCGAAAATCTGCTGTTGGTACGGGAGATCGTTCAGAGCGAATTCGTACTTATAATTTTCCGCAAAATCGTGTGACAGATCACCGAATTGGTTTAACGATACAGAAGTTAGATCAAATACTGCAAGGAAAATTGGATGAGTTTATTGAAGCTTTATTATTAGAAGAACAAACGAAAAAATTAGAACAAATTGGTGAATAAAATGAAGGCAATGAAGCAATATGAAGTCCTAAATTGGGCTTCTCTTTTTTTAGAACAGCATCATCGGGAACAAAGAGTAGCTGAACTTCTCCTGCAATATCATTTAAATGTGTCGTCATCGAGGTTTTATACCATGATGAGAGATTGGATTCCAGAAGATGTGTTAGTTAAGTATGTAGAGGATATTAAACAACATGCTACTATTGGTATTCCTATACAACATCTAATGGGATATGCGTATTTTTATGGACGTAAATTCTATGTTACTAATCATGTGCTTATCCCCAGACCAGAAACGGAAGAACTCGTTTATCATAGTATTTCATCCACAGAAGGTAAATCTGTGGATAAGTTACCAGTAATTGTTGATGCTGGAACTGGAAGTGGTGTCATTGCCATTACACTTGCGTTAGAGCTAGCAAATGCTAAGATCCATGCGACTGATTTATCAAAAGAAGCGCTAAAAGTAGCGAAAAAGAATGCAGATGATCATCAAGCAGCTATCCATTTTCATGATGGGGATTTTCTACAGCCTTTGATTGATCAACAAATTCATGTTGATATGATTGTCTCTAATCCTCCTTATATTTCGATAAAAGAGAAGATGGAGCTTGCTGATACAGTAAGGGATTTTGATCCTGAGCTCGCCTTATTTGCAGAGGATGAGGGACTCGCTGCCTATATCAAACTGATTGATCAATCAAAGCAGGTGCTATGTAAACGCGGAACAATTGTTTTTGAAATTGGTCATCAACAAGGACCTCAAGTTTTGAAGCTTCTAAAAGAAAGTTATCCACATAGTGATGTTGCAATTATAAAAGATATTAATGGAAAAGATCGAATCGTAACAGCGCAGCTTTAGAATCTCGCAGAATAGAGCTTAAGAACTTTTGTCACGATTCTCTTAAAATAATTTATAGAATACTAGTTTAAAATTATCTTCTTCCGAGCATACTGTTTTTTATAGTAAGGGAGGAAATAGGTAATGAAGAAACTAGTATTTTTTGTTTTTATTATTTTCATATTATTATTAAGTATTCCAACGCACATTATTGGAAAACACCCTGAACAATCAAGCCAGAATCAGGAGTATCAAGTGATACCAGATGAGGCAATTCGATTGCGGATTTTGGCAAACAGTGATCAGCAAGAGGATCAGCAATTGAAACGGTTAGTTCGTGATCGTGTAAACGAAAAAATAACGAAATGGGTAGAAGATATTACAGATATTAAGGAAGCTCGCCGATTGATAGAAAAGCGGATTTCAGAAATTAACCAAACAGTTGCGGAGGTTATAAAGGAATCAGGCGAAGAAAATGATTATAAAGTGGAATATGGGAAAAATATAAGTTTCCCTGCTAAGATATATGGATCTTACATCTACCCAGCAGGCGAATATGAAGCTGTATTAATCACTATTGGTGAGGGAAAAGGTGCGAACTGGTGGTGTGTTCTTTTTCCACCATTATGTTTTCTAGATTTCTCTAATGGTACAAGTGCGGTGGCTGCGGAATCAGAAGAAAATGAATCAAAAGAAGCGGATTCTAAAGAACATAAGGAAGCGGAGGAAACAAAGGATGCAGAGGTGAAATTTTTTCTATTTGAATGGCTAGGATTGTCATAGTTTTAGTGAAACGTGCATAAGATAAGGTAAAAGGTTGAAAACTATTAAATCAAATAGAGAGGTGAAAGTATGAATTTAATTCCGGCGGATAAAGCAGAAGAGGGAAAAATAGATAAGTTTTTAGAAAATAACCCTAATGTAAAAAGACAGAGTTTGTTGTGTAAGGGCTATGTAGTCGAATTAAAAGGACAAATAGAGGGATGTTTTATTCTTGAAGAAATGGAAGAAGGAACATATTGGCTTAAGCAGTTATATATTACTCAATCAGAAGCAGCTATACTTCCAGTATTATTAGAAGCAATTTTAATGATGGCAAAACAGCAGCATGCACAACGTGTCTATGTGCATAGTCATCAGCCTGTCGTTGATATATTATTGGAAGCGTTGCAATTTCATCCACAAAAAGAAAGGGTTTTCGTGGATAAATATGATAAAAGTGAAGGAAATTGGTGGTTATATCACGTATCATAAGCATGATTCACAAAAAATCCACAGTTTCTGTTGATAATTAACTGTGAAGCTGTGGATTACTGTGTATAAAAAGATATAAACAACAAAAAATCCTCTTTATACGTATTTATATATGTGGATAACTTTTGAATCTATTCTGTGTATAACTTGGTAGATGAATGATTGCGAAAACATCCTCTATCTACTAAAATAAAAAGGTAGAAAAGAGGTAGCATGATGGAAACAAACTATTGGAAACTTACAAATAATCAACTTAAAGATTGTGAAGCAATTGATGAAGCTGCAACCATGCTTATCAATGGAGAAGTAGTTGCTTTTCCAACAGAAACGGTTTATGGACTCGGTGCAAATGCTACCGATCATGACGCAGTTAATAAGATATTTCAAGCAAAAGGGCGTCCACAAGACAATCCGTTAATTGCTCATGTTTCAGATCGTGTTCAGATGGAAAAACTCGTTGGACCATGGCCAGGCTATGTGGATAACTTAATTGAAGCTTTTACTCCAGGTCCATTGACATTTGTTTTGCCCAGTAATGGCATCTGTGCCACAAATGTGACTGCAGGATTATCCACAATTGGAGTTCGTATTCCGAGTCATCCTGTTGCACAACAATTACTAAAGGCGTGTCAGTTACCTATTGCAGCTCCTAGTGCAAATTTATCTGGAAAACCTAGCCCTACAACAGCAAACCATGTCTTTGCAGATTTAAATGGTAGGATTTCTGGGATTGTGGATGGAGGGCCAACAGGTGTTGGACTTGAATCTACAGTTATCGATTGTACACAAGAGATTCCAGTTATTTTACGTCCTGGGGGCATTACCCAAGAGCAAATTGAAAAAGTTACTGGGGTTGTTATGACAGATCCAGCTTTAGCAAACCAATCAGACAAACCGAAGTCACCAGGAATGAAGTATCGTCATTATTCACCAGAAGTTCCTTTGTGGATTATCGATGGTTCCTTGAAAAGAATGCAGCAAGAAATTACAGGACAAAAGGAAACCGGAAATCGTGTAGGACTTATAGCTAGTAATCACATTGTTGATAAACTGGTAGCAGATGAAGCGATCGCTTTAGGAGAAAATCTGAGTGAGATCGCAGCGAATTTATACCATGCATTACGGACCTTCAAACAAAGTAATGTGGATATTATTATATGTGAAGCTTTTCCGGAAAAGGGCATTGGTCAAGCGGTGATGAATCGGTTGAAAAAGGCTGCAAGTAACTATATATATAGGGATTAAAGCTTGAGTTGTTTTCCTTAAGAAAATGGAATATAACTCTCTGCAAAATAACATGTTTGAAAACGAAAAGACGCTCCTCCTCTATCAAGATAGGCGAAAGAGTGTCTTTTTTAATGAGCAAACAACATGGGAATGGGGGCGACAAGGCTGAATACCTCTCAGTATGGAAATCTTAATTCTATAATGTACGAACTTACAACTACGATATCTATAAGAGGGGCCATTATTCGTATATAGCCTTAGTCGACATAATTGTCCTCCCAAAAAATGAATCGAGATCGTACGCCAGATGGATAAGATCTTTTGAGAATCATAATTTCTTTTGGACGTGCATATAGTTTATAAGCATGTCCAAGGGGGATTATGGATGTCAGGATATATTGGCGAATTTACAGCACTATTATTTTTATCATTGGCATTAGGATTAGATGCTTTTTCCGTAAGCCTTGGGCTAGGAATGCAGCGTTTACGACTAAAACGTGTTGCATTAATTGGTCTTGTTATAGGCGTATTTCACCTTCTGATGCCCTTTATCGGAATTGTATTGGGACAATTGATATCTTCCCAAATTGGCCATTTAACAACATTAGCAGGTGGGTTGTTACTTGTTGGTATTGGTTGTCAAATGGTATTTTCCTCTTTTAACCACCAAGCAAAAAAAATCATCCAACCAATCGGAGTAGGGATGTTTTTACTAGCCTTTGGGTTGAGTATCGATAGTTTTTCGGTAGGTTTAAGTCTTGGCATGTCAGGAGTAAAGACGTTAGTAGCGCTCTTACTATTTGGTGTGATGAGCACCATTCTCTCCTGGGTTGGCATGTTCTTGGGACGAAAAGTTCGTGGGTTTTTAGGTGTGTATAGTGAGATTTTAGGGGGAAGTATTCTAGTGGCATTCGGTCTACGGTTAGTATTTGGATAACGATAAGAGAAAGTTATCAGTAGAAATAATAACCTCGTATTATTCATTTGAGTTGTATTTATGTAAACTGATAATAGTTGTAAATGGTACTGGAAAGAGGGAGAATATGAAGGATATTCTAAGCTATCGATGCGCTGATCAACAAGATCTTCCAGCTATAGTAAAATTACTTGCAGATGACCCGTTAGGAAAACATAGAGAAAATGAGGTAAATCCGCTTCCGGGTTCATATATAGAAGCATTTCAAGCAATTGCAGCAGATCCTAATAATCAATTACTAGTAGCGGTTATTCGTAATCAAATTGTTGGGGTTTTACAATTGACTTTTACTCCGTACCTAACGTACCAGGGGTCGTGGCGAGCTACCATAGAAGGAGTTCGAACGAGTTCAATGGTTAGGGGAAAAGGAATTGGTAGTTATTTAATACGTCAGGCGATAAAATTAGCTAAGGAAAAAGGATGCCATGTTGTTCAATTAACTACGGATAAACGTAGACCATTGGCTAACGCTTTTTATCAGAAACTTGGATTTAGGAATACGCATGATGGAATGAAACTTCATCTTGTATCGGCCTCGTTCAACTAAGAACGAGGTTCTTTTAATAGGAATAAAATGTGGTGGTTTAACTGAAGCAGAATATGATATATTGGAAGTAGCGTTTAGTATCGGAGGTTCCCTATATGAGAATTTTATTTATCTGTACTGGAAATACGTGTCGAAGCCCAATGGCGGAAGCACTAGTGAAAGACAAAATCCCCGAAGTAGAAGTGCAGTCTGCCGGTATTTTTGCAGTAAATGGTCAACAAGCAAGTCCAAAAGCAATGGAAGCTTTGAAACAAAAACAAATCGATATGAACCATTCTTCTCAGCCTATAACCACAAAACTATTAAATTGGGCAGATGTCGTCTTAACAATGACAACCCAACATAAACAGTCGCTAATTATGGAGTACCCTAACTTTCAAGATAAATATTATACGTTAAAAGAATATGTTTCCGAAGCCGATAAAGAAATATGGGGAAAATTAAAAAAGTTATATGCAGCGTACGAGGAAAAAAGGTCATTATTTATTCAGGAAAACCAACATAAATTGGATAATTCCTTACTCGCAAAAAAGATACAAGATCATTTAGCGCATGATATTGAACAAATTCGTAGACTAGAAGCAAATTTAATCAATTATGATATTTCAGATCCATTTGGTGGAGATATGCAAATTTATCAGGAAACGCTGAATGAATTGGAAGAAAATATTGACCTGCTGCAAAAGAAATTAAATTATTAGGCAGGGGAACAGAGAATGGAGAAGAAGAAATATCGATTTAGTTTACGTTTGAAATTAGTTTTATTCACTACCTTATTAGCACTAGTTACATATTCCGTAAGTGCTATATTTCTTTACTACATCTATGATTATGTACAAGGATTTTGGGGGATTTCCGAACAACTATTTACAATAAGTACTTTAATTCTTGGTATTTTATGGTCAGGAATTTTAGCGTTTTTTGCTGCACATGTTATTACCAAACCACTATCTAAGCTTGAACACGCTGCTGGCGAAGCTGCAAAAGGAAATTTAAATCAACACATTGAGATTTCTAAATCTGATGATGAAGTTAGGGCACTTGGAATTTCTTTTGATAAAATGCTTAAAAATTTGGCGAATATCGTACATAATATAGATAGGCATTTTGAAAGTACGAATACATCAGTAATTCAAATTAAAGGAGCCTCTAATCAAGTTTCGGAGCATTCATCTTTTATTCAAACTTCAATTGATGATATTTCTAAAGGCGCTGAAAGCTCAGCAGAGGCAATTCAACAGACAGTAGAATCTGTGGAGTTAGCTACCGAATTAGCCCAAAAAGTTCAAGGAAAGGCAGCTCAGTCAAAGGATAAATCGGATGAAATGCTTCTTATTCTGCAACAGGGGAAACAGTCTGTTAATCGATTAGTAGACGGAATTCAAAAGTTGGCAAATGAACAAGAGCTATCCTTACAAGATGTTGCCCATTTAAAGCAGAATGCATTGCAGGTCGAGACGATTATTACCTTGGTCGGTGATATAGCGGATCAAACGAATTTGTTAGCCTTGAATGCCTCAATAGAAGCTGCACGTGCTGGAGAATATGGGAAGGGGTTTGCAGTAGTTGCTGATGAAATAAGAAAGTTGGCAGATCAAAGTGCTCAAGCTGTGCAAAGAATATCTGGCTTAATTACTGTAATCCAAGAAGATGTTTCAGCTGTCGTTGATAAGTTGAATGAAAATGTATCTTATGCCATAAAGGAAGCGACATATGGGGAAACAGTGAACATGTCGATTACCAACATGTCTAAATCTGTGGAAGATGTTGCAGCAGAAATAGGGGGAATATCAGGTTTAGTAGACAGCCAGTTACTTTCAATTCAAAATACAGTAAGGCAATCTCAGGAGGTAGCTGCGATTGCTGAAGAAACATCTGCTGGAGCTGAGGAAGTAAATGCAGCTATCCATGAACAAGCAAGTACGATTGAACAGGTGGATAGTCTGGCATATGAATTAGAAGAACAAACGAATGATTTAAAACAGCAAATTCATAAGTTCAATGTTAATTAGCTTAGTTAGAAAGGAGTGCGCTTAGATGAAGGTAATTATTACCGCAGACCATGCAGGAATGACGATACGAAACGAAGTGAAAGATTTATTGGAAGAGATGGAGATTGAATTCGAAGATGTTGGCTGTAGCTGTGAATCTTCTGTTGATTATCCTGATTATGCATTGCCTGCAGCAGAGCGTATTGCTAATGGGGAGTTTGATAGAGGTATTTTTATATGTGGTACAGGAATTGGTATGTCCATTGCAGCTAATAAAGTGAAAGGGATACGATGTGCATTAACACATGATGTTTATAGTGCTAAATTGACTCGTCAACATAATAACTCAAATGTTATAGCCTTGGGAGAAAGAGTAATTGGACCAGGGCTGGCACGTGAGATAGCTAAAGTATGGTTAGAGACAGAATTTGATGGAGGGCGTCACGCAAACCGTATTGATAAGATTAAGACGTATGAGGAAAAGTAGAGAATAAACTACGTTCTGATCTAATTTAGGATGGCAGGTGATCAAAAATGACCCAACTGCTCGATCGTATCAGGCAAGAAATGAAAATACTACAGTCAGAATGGGACCGATCTGGGCATCTGCACGACGGGGAATTGTTTGTATTAGGCTGTTCAACAAGTGAAATAAGTGGGAATCGAATAGGCACACTTGGAAGTGAAGAAATTGCTGCTGTGATCTTTGAACAATTACTTAAACTTCGTGAGCAAACGGGTGTCCATCTAGTTTTTCAATGTTGCGAGCATTTAAATCGTGCGCTTGTTGTGGAAAGGGAAACGATGAATCGCTATCAGTTGCAAGAAGTTTCCGTTATACCAGTACCAAAAGCGGGAGGTTCAATGGCCTCTTTTGCTTTTAAACATCTGAAAAATCCTGTTGTGGTGGAGACTATTTCTGCGCATGCTGGGATGGATATAGGAGAAACCATGATAGGGATGCATTTGAAATCGGTAGCTGTCCCACTTCGTTTTCAACAAAGAAACCTGGGAGGTGCTCGTGTTAATGCGGCATTCACGCGTCCAAAACGTATTGGTGGGCATCGTGCCAAATATCCCGATACAAATTCAACTGTAACAGAAAGCTGTAAATAATTTGCTTACAACTTAAGTAGTATAAAATACATAGGAGGGGTTACGATGGAACATGTAAAACAAACCGACGTTGAATTATTTGAAGCTATGGAAGCAGAAAAGAAAAGACAGCAGGATAAAATTGAGCTTATTGCGTCTGAAAATTTTGTCTCGGAAGCAGTTATGGAAGCAATGGGTTCAGTATTAACTAATAAATACGCTGAGGGATATCCTGGAAAACGATATTATGGTGGGTGTGAACATGTAGATGTAGTTGAAAACCTAGCAAGAGATCGTGCTAAACAATTATTTGGTGCTGATCATGCAAACGTACAACCGCATTCTGGGGCTCAAGCAAATATGGCAGTTTACTTTACTGTATTAGAGCCAGGAGATACAGTGTTGGGGATGAATTTAAATCATGGAGGTCATTTAACCCATGGTAGTCCAGTCAACTTTAGTGGAACACTCTATAATTTTGTTGAATATGGTGTAGACGAAAAGACCGAACAATTAGATTACAATGCTGTTCTGCGCAAAGCTCAAGAGGTTCAACCGAAACTAATTGTGGCGGGGGCGAGTGCTTATTCTCGGATGATCGATTTTGCTAAATTTCGAGATATAGCAGATAGTGTAGGGGCATATTTAATGGTCGACATGGCTCATATTGCAGGTTTAGTAGCATCTGGTCTTCATCCAAATCCAGTACCATATGCTGACTTTGTAACTACAACAACTCACAAAACATTGCGTGGCCCACGTGGTGGAATGATTCTATGTAAAGAAGAATTTGCCAAAAAGATTGATAAAACGGTTTTTCCTGGAATGCAGGGTGGACCTTTAATGCATATTATTGCTGCAAAAGCAGTTTCATTTAAAGAAGCTTTATCAGATTCATTTAAAACATATAGTAAACAAATTATAGAGAATGCAACCATGCTGGGGCAAGCGCTACAAGAAGAAGGAATTCGAATTGTATCTGGTGGCACAGACAACCACTTGCTATTATTGGATGTTACGCCATTAGGTTTAACCGGGAAAGTTTCAGAAAAGGTTTTAGACGATATTGGGATTACTGCAAATAAAAATACCATTCCTTTCGATAAAGAAAGTCCGTTTGTAACAAGTGGTGTTCGAATTGGAACCGCAGCCGTCACCTCTCGTGGGTTCGGTAAAGAAGAAATGAAAGAGATAGCAGCAATTATTGCACTCACACTGAAAAATCATGAAGATGAAAATGTGTTAAAGACAGCAGAACAACGTGTAAAAGATTTAACCGAAAGATTTCCATTGTATACCGTGTATGCATAATTGTTAGAGATGCCCTTTTAGGGCATCTCTTTGCTTTGGGTTAGTAAATATAGGTAATGAAATTGGGCAGTTAATCTCTATAAATCGTTCATGTTAACGTATTGTTTACAAACCTGTAAGCGATTTGCAATCTGTAAATGTTCCTGCACAGGTTGAAAGCTCGTCTAATTTTGAGTACAATTTTAAAGATGCAACTAATAAAAAGGAGTGAACGGCAAAATGGGACAGGTTTTCGTATTGGATCATCCATTAATACAACATAAATTAACGTACATAAGAGATAAGCATACAGGAACGAAAGAATTTCGTGAATTAGTAGACGAAGTAGCGATGCTTATGGCCTTTGAAATTACCAGAAACTTACCGCTGCAACCAAAAACAATTGAAACACCAGTTGTGGAGACAGAATCAAGTGTTTTAGCAGGTAAAAAAATTGGATTGGTTCCTATTCTTCGTGCTGGGTTAGGTATGGTAGATGGTATGTTAAAACTAATTCCAGCTGCAAAAGTAGGGCATGTTGGCTTATACCGCGATCCTAAAACGTTACAGCCTGTGGAGTACTACATTAAATTACCTTCCGATATTGAGGAACGAGAATTAATCGTTATCGACCCAATGTTAGCAACTGGTGGATCAGCAAATGATGCGATTCATTCATTAAAAAAACGAGGTGCTCAGAATATACGATTAATGTGCCTCATTGCAGCTCCAGAAGGGGTAGAAGTTATTAAAAAAGACCATCCCGATGTTGATATCTATTTAGGTGCTTTAGATGAAAAGTTAGACGAAAAAGGCTATATTATCCCAGGGCTAGGGGACGCAGGTGACCGATTGTTTGGTACGAAATAAATAGAGAGATTCGATAATGAATAGTCTTTGGAGTGAGAGATAATGACAAACCGGATTAAAGTAATGACTATATTTGGAACAAGGCCGGAAGCTATAAAAATGGCCCCACTCGTACTGGAACTAAATAAACGTAAGGATCAGTTTGAATCGATTGTTACGGTAACCGCACAGCATAGGGAAATGTTAGATCAAGTGCTAGATATTTTTGCTATCACCCCTGATTACGACTTGAACATTATGAAGAAGCAGCAAACATTAGCACAGATTACAACGCGTGCTTTAGAAGGATTAGATGAGGTTATGAAAGAAACAAAGCCGGATGTTGTACTTGTTCATGGCGATACAACAACAACATTTGCCGCTTCGCTTGCTGCATATTACAATCAAATTGCGGTTGGACATGTGGAGGCAGGCCTTAGAACATGGAATAAATACTCTCCTTATCCGGAAGAGCTTAATCGCCAGCTTACCGGGGTAATGGCGGACTTGCATTTTTCTCCAACAGAGAAATCCAAGCAGAATCTTATCCAAGAAAATAAACCTAAAGAGCATATTGTGGTTACAGGAAATACAGCCATTGACGCATTAAAAACAACGGTGGATCAATCGTATCAGCATCCTATTTTAGATGAACTAGGAGACAAGCGTCTTGTATTGATGACCGCTCATCGTAGAGAAAATCTAGGGAATAATATGAAGCAAATGTTTCGAGCGATTAAGCGTCTAGTAGAAACCCATGATGATATACATGTTGTTTATCCAGTTCACTTAAATCCTGTAGTACAGGAAACAGCAAATGATATTTTGGGTAATGATGAGCGTATTCAACTTATTAAACCATTAGGTGTAGTTGATTTTCATAATTTTGCAGCGCGTTCCCATTTAATTTTGACTGATTCAGGTGGTGTACAAGAGGAGGCTCCTTCATTAGGCGTACCTGTGCTTGTTCTTAGGGATACGACAGAACGGCCGGAAGGAATTGATGCTGGAACCTTAAAATTAGCTGGAACGGATGAAGATACGATATACCAATTAGCTCATCAGCTTTTATCTGATCAACAGGCATATGATGACATGGCGAAAGCTGCAAATCCATATGGGGACGGTGAAGCATCTCGTCGCATTACTGATGCCATCCTAGATTATTTTAGTACATGATAATGGAATCAGGCGAGATAAAGCATTTTTAGACACAGATATTCCGAATTACTATCCGAGTATAAAAAGGTACATCCGGATGGTAGTTCGGATTTTTTGTTTTGCTTTTATAATGTGATTACCACGGTGATCATAACAGCTGAAAATAGGTCTGACTCCAATGGAACAGGGCGTGTCCGAAAACCTATTAAGGCAATAATATTTGCTCTCATCTACAAGCATGAGCTAATTTAGTTACCATTAATCAACGATTCTTAGTAACTTAAAATCACAATCACTGGTTTGTACTGCACGTTAAATGTTTGGAGGGCTAAGTATATGTATATTTTTCCCTTTGCTTCAAAAGCTAAGGAGAAAAGGAGTGCAGACCATGGGGCGAATTCTTGTTTTGATGTGCTTATTATCAATTATACCGATAACCTCTTCCTTCGCAGCGGAAACGGAGGATCATATACAATCGATCATTATTGAGGTGGAAGGTGATCCAAATGAACATAAGGAATATGTACAAACACACTACCCATCCGTAGAAGTAGTAGCTGTGTATACAAAGTTATTTAATGGGATAGCACTTCAAGGGGAAGATCAAGCATTAGACCGAATGCAATCACTTGATTTTGTTAAGAACATACATACTGTGCAAACATATGAAGCAACAGAGCAAACAACAACTCTAGAGGCAGCAGCTGATCCAAATGCAGTTTTTCCTGCTGAACTTAATACAACAGGTTATACAGGAGAAGGGGTGAAAGTGGGAGTTATTGATACAGGCATAGATTATGAGCATCCAGATTTACAAAAAAATTATCAAAAAGGATATGATCTTGTGGATTTAGATGATGATCCAATGGAGACAACATCACAGCAGGGGATTCCTACCCTACATGGTTCTCATGTTGCTGGTATTATTGCAGCCGATGGTGACATGAAGGGAGTGGCACCGGATGCTGATATCTACGCTTATCGTGCCCTTGGTCCAGGTGGACAAGGAACATCCATTCAAGTCATTGCAGCAATGGAACAAGCAGTAGAAGATGGTGTAGACGTGATGAATCTTTCGCTTGGTAATAATGTTAATGGACCTGATTACCCAACAAGTGTTGCGGTTAATAAGGCAGCTCAGTTAGGAGTAGCGGTTGTCATTGCAAATGGAAATAATGGTCCTGGTGATTGGACAGTAGGGTCTCCAGCAACTGCAAATAAAGCAATGTCTGTTGGTGCATCTAGTCCGAAGCAAGAAATTCCCTTTCTATATGAAAGATGGGAGGATAAAAAGATTGAAATTACACCAATGGCTGGTTCTATTCCCTGGGATTTAAATACGTTTTATGATCTTGTTGATGCAGAAACAACCAAAGATTTGGATGGGAAAATTGCCTTATTCCAAAGAGGGAGTATCCCTTTTACGGAGAAAGCAAGGCTAGCGCAGGAAAAAGGTGCTAGGGCGGTTGTGATATATAATAAAGATGAGGGCGCATTTCAAGGAATGATTGACAATAAGCAACAACATATTAAAATCCCGGTTGTATCCATATCTAAAGTAGATGGAGAATGGTTGGTAGATAAACTTAAAGATAAACAAAAAGTTTCCCTAGAAACACATTACCAAACCAAACAGCAATCGATAGCTGAATTTAGTTCGAGGGGACCAGTTACCGTGAATTGGAATATTAAGCCTGATATATTAGCTCCAGGTACTTCGATTTTAAGTACTGTGCCTGGAGGTTATCAAGTACTACAAGGAACTAGTATGGCAGCACCACATGTAGCTGGAGCAATTGCTCTATTAAAAGAAGCAAAGCCTGATTGGACGAATCAACAAATATATGGTGCATTAAAGACAACAGCAGTACAAATGAAAGATGGGAATAAACAACTAGTTCAACCTATTATACAAGGTATGGGGTTGATAAAACCACAGGAAGCAATGGAAACAGAAACGATTTTATACGATCCACAATTGGCATTTGGGCAGATTACCGATTACAGTCAATCAAAAAGAGAGAAC
This sequence comes from Virgibacillus sp. CM-4, assembly GCF_000445495.1. NCBI lineage: Bacteria > Bacillati > Bacillota > Bacilli > Caryophanales > Bacillaceae > Virgibacillus > Virgibacillus sp. CM-4. Next base: position 1,052,740 of record NZ_AUQA01000002.1, on the reverse strand, counting down.
ATAGTGATTGAAAATACAACCAATGAAACGCAAACCTATCGTTTTAATGTTCCGTATAAACAGGCTGGTTATAGTTGGAAATTGCCAACTTCATTTACGTTAGAACCAAAGGAAAAAAAGAAAGTTCCTATTGAATTAAAGGTAACCTCTCCTCAATTAAAAACCGGTGTTCACCAAGGGTGGATTACACTTGAGAGGAAAGGAAAAACATATCGGCTACCTTATTTGTTTGTTAATCAATCTGCAGATAACCCAAAAGCAATGGGGTTTGAATTTACATTAAAACCATTTTCTAAAGAGGAATTTACTTACCGCTTGTATTTAACGGAACCGACCAAACGGGTAGAAGTTGATTTGTATAATCCGGATACCCTTATGTTTGAGCGAAATTTGATGACCAAGGAAGCGTTAGATACAGGAGTGAACGAGGGGCAAATAGATAAGAAGAAAGTAGGAAAATCCGGTCATTATTTGGCGATTATAACCATACAATTAGCCAATGGAAAATATGAAAGTTACGAGACAATGATTGCCATACCATAAGTAATCGAATCACTGCATCAAGCACCCCTTTTAGTTCACAAAAATGTCATGAATGGAGGTAAGGGAATCCACTATAATAGTAGTAGGAATTCCCTTTATTTCCGTTGAATTTAAGTGCTTATGGGAACATTTTAAAAAGATGTCGAAAAATGAAGATGTATCTCTACAAATTGGCTCTATAATTTCGCGTAAAATATCGCCGAAACCAATTGACATTAAGGGGTAGCTCATGTAAACTTGCTTAGTGTGGAATGGTAGGGGTTTCACAGCGTTAACGTATATTTCTTCATTAAACAGCCGTTACATAAAAAAGTTGTAACCCAGCTGTAAACATAGGATTTTCTACATCTTAACTTCGAATGACAAGCAGTAAGGATTACACAATAGGGTTATAGCTTCCTAAGTACTATAATACGAACAAGCTTTACAACATTGCAAAGAACATGAGGAAGAGTGAATTATGTCGCAATATAAAAAAATGATCGAACGACAACGAAAATGGATGTTCTATCTTCTTGCAATTCTAGTATTAGGAGCTGGATTCACACCTTATCCACGTATTTTCCTCGGGCTGCTGTTAGGGAGTGTAGTAAGTTTTTATAACTTATACTTACTCCAAAAAAAGATTGATGATTTTGCAGAATCTGCAGTAAAGCAACAACGTGCAAAAGGGCTTGGGACAGTATCACGATTCGCAGCCGCAGCTTTAGCAGTCATCATCGCACTTCGATTCGAAGCATATTTTCACATAATCGCAGTTATTTTGGGATTAATGACATCTTATTTCGTCATTATGATAGATTTTGCTCTTAATATTAAACATTCGGGCAAGAAAGAGGGGTGAATTACATGGATCATACTGCACCAATAGTACATGATGTATTTGGTATTTCATGGCTTGATTTTAATTTGTCTAATGTATTAATGATGTTTATTACATCTTTAATTGTTTTCGTTCTATGTGTACTAGGTGCCAGAAAGCTACAAATGAAACCAAGAGGTGCACAAAATGTAATGGAATGGGTTCTCGACTTTGTCAAAGGTATTGTAAATGATGCCATGGATTGGAGAACAGGTAAGCTATTCCTTCCTCTAGCATTAACTTTATTCACTTATATTCTAGTAGGTAATATGTTAGGGGTTATTACAAATGGCGTTTATGGTCATGACCTTTGGTGGAAATCGCCAACGGCTGACCCAGGAATCACCTTAACTTTAGCAGCCATGGTCATTATATTATCACATTTCTATGGCATTAAACTACGTGGTGGAAAAGAATATGTAAAGGATTATTTTCGACCACTACCGTTTTTATTTCCAATAAAGGTTATTGAAGAGTTCTCTAATACTTTAACATTAGGCTTACGTCTATTTGGTAACCTATATGCTGGAGAAGTATTATTATCTCTATTAGTTGGCTTAACCACTTCGTCCGTAGTTGGATTCTTAGGTGGTGCTATACCATTCTTAGCATGGCAAGGGTTCAGCGTGTTTATTGGAGGAATCCAAGCCTTTATCTTCACAATGCTGTCAATGGTATATATTTCACACAAGGTAAGTGAAGAACATTAATATTGTTAATTAGCCTGTCACTATTAAAGTTTAATAGGATAGGAAATGATTAAAAACTTATAACACATTTTGAGGAGGATTTTATATTATGGGAGCTTTAGCAGCTGCAATCGCAGTAGGATTAGGTGCATTAGGTGCTGGTGTAGGTAACGGTTTAATCGTTAGTCGTACAGTTGAGGGGATTGCTCGTCAACCAGAATTAAGAGGTCAATTGCAAACTACTATGTTTATTGGTGTAGGTTTGGTTGAGGCAATGCCGATCATCGCCGTAGTTATCGCATTAATGGTTATGTAGTAATAGATTTTATTATTGAAATGGCGAAGACCATCATTATATCGTGCTTCGCCGTTGTTTGTACTAGGATACTTTTTGGTGGTCTAAAGTTAGTATAGGTTCACGAATAGAAGTGAAAGGAGTGAATTCTGTGCAAGCATTCACGGATAATTCAATGATTTATGCGGCACTGGGAGGTTTCCATGTCGGCGATATGTTAATGCAATTGTTCTTCTTTATTGTATTGCTCCTTTTAGTTCGTAAATTTGCTTGGGGTCCTGTGATGAATATGATGCAGAAGCGTGAAGAATATGTTGCAGGCGAAATTGAAGCTGCAGAGAAAAGTCGCGCAGATGCAGAACAGGCTTCAAAAGAAGCAATGGAACAATTAAAGCAAACAAAACAAGAAGCACAATCGATGATAGAAGAAGCAAGAAATGCTGGAACTAGACAACAGGAAGAAATTATAGCAGCTGCAAAGGCAGAAGCTGATCGTATAAAAGAGGCAGCGCAAGCTGATATTCAAAATGAAAAAGAAAAAGCGCTGCAAGCATTACAAGATAAAGTGGCGTCCTTATCTGTTCTTATTGCAAGTAAGGTAATCGAAAAAGAAATAAGCACACAAGATCAGGAGAAACTGATCAATGACTACATCAAAGAGGTAGGAGAAGATCTATGAGTGATGCAGTAGTTGCAAAACGATATGCAGAAGCTCTTTTTCAACTAGGTAAAGAAAAAGCTACATTAGATAAGCTATTAGATGAGCTTCGTGTGGTCAAAAAAGTAGTGGAACACAATCAAGATCTTTATCGATTCCTTATGCATCCACGGATTACGAATGATAAGAAGAAACAATTTATTGACGAAGTGTTTCAAGGGTTACAAGCAAATGTCATTCATACGTTGAAATTACTCGTTGAAAGGCATCGTATTGAAATGACATCTTCGATTATTGATCATTTTATCCAATTAGTAAATGATGCTAATGGAATTGCAGAAGCAACCGTTTATTCCGTTCGAGAGCTAACAGACGAGGAACATAAAGAACTAGAAAATCGCTTTGCAGCACGTTTTAATAAAAAACAAATTCAACTTACAAATATGGTCGATTCCTCATTGATTGGCGGACTAAAGATTCGTATAGGAAATACCATTTACGATGGTACAGTCAGTGGTAAATTAAAACGAATTGAACGAGATATTGTAACTGCAAACAAATGAAGATAGGGGTGAAATGGTATGAGCATCAAAGCAGAAGAAATCAGTAATCTGATCAAACAGCAAATCGAAACATTTGATTCGGATATTGAAGTAAGTGATGTCGGCACAGTTATTGAAATTGGTGACGGTATCGCACGTGCTCACGGCCTAGATAATGCAATGGCTGGAGAGCTTTTAGAATTCTCAAATGGTGTCATGGGCTTGGCACAAAACCTTGAGGAAAGCAATGTTGGGATAGTAATTCTTGGCCCGTACACAGGCATTAAAGAAGGAGACGAAGTACGCCGCACCGGACGAATTATGCAAGTACCTGTAGGAGAGGAGTTAATTGGGCGAGTGGTTAACCCGCTTGGGCAGCCATTAGACGGAAAAGGTTCGATTGAAACAAGTAACACAAGACCAATTGAAGCTCCTGCACCAGGCGTAATGGACCGTAAATCGGTTGATGAACCATTACAAACTGGGATAAAGGCAATTGATGCCCTCGTACCAATTGGTCGAGGCCAACGTGAATTAATAATTGGAGACCGTCAAACAGGAAAAACAACAGTTGCTGTTGATACCATCCTTAATCAGTCCGATCAAGATATGATTTGTATTTATGTTGCTATCGGACAAAAAGAATCAACAGTGAGAAGTACCGTTGAAACTTTCCGCCGTCACGGTGCTCTAGACTATACAATTGTTGTTTCCGCAGGTGCATCTGATCCTGCTCCATTACTATACTTAGCTCCTTATGCGGGTGTAGCAATGGGTGAAGAATTCATGTATAACGGCAAGCATGTTCTGGTAGTATATGATGATCTATCGAAACAAGCTGTAGCTTACCGTGAGCTTTCGTTATTATTACGTCGTCCACCGGGTCGTGAAGCTTTCCCTGGTGATGTTTTCTATATTCACTCACGTTTACTTGAGCGAGCAGCTAAATTAAGCGATGCAAAAGGCGGTGGATCATTAACCGCGCTTCCATTTGTTGAAACACAAGCTGGAGACATCGCTGCTTATATTCCAACAAACGTTATTTCTATTACAGATGGTCAGATCTTCTTGCAATCGGATTTATTCTTCTCAGGAGTACGTCCAGCGATTAATGCAGGTCTTTCTGTGTCACGTGTTGGAGGATCTGCTCAAATTAAAGCAATGAAAAAAGTTGCGGGTACGTTACGACTGGATTTAGCTTCTTTCCGCGAACTAGAAGCATTTTCGCAATTTGGGTCTGATCTGGATAAGTCGACACAGGCGAAGTTGAACAGAGGTCAACGTACAGTGGAAATCTTGAAGCAAGGACTTCACAAACCTATGGTTGTCGAAAAGCAGGTCATGAGTCTCTACGCACTAACTAGAGGATTCCTTGACGATATCGCAATTGACGACATCTTACGCTTTGAAGAAGAAATGAACCTATGGATGGACACAAACCGCAAAGAACTGCTCAACTCCATTCGTGAAACTGGTAAATTGCCAGAAGAAGCGGACATGAAAGATGCAATCGAAACATTTAAGAAAACATTCTTGCCATCTGAAGGTTAAGTATCATGATAAGTATACGCGTAACCTTTTATGAAAGGGCGGTGAAATAGCTTGGCATCACTAAGAGATATCCAAGGTAGGATTAATTCTACAAAAAAGACAAGAAAAATTACATCTGCAATGCAAATGGTATCTGCTTCAAAAATGTCGAAAGCAGAGCAAAACACTAAAGCATTTGAACCATATAGCAAAAAGATTCAAGAAGTTATGGCGAACATTGCTAATTCCACTTCAGATGCTTCACATCCGATGCTTGAGAATAGAGAAATTAAAAAGAGTGGATATTTGGTTATTACAGCTGATAAGGGATTAGTTGGTGCTTATAACAGTAATGTACTAAAGGCACTTTATAGAACCATTCAAGAGCGTCATCAATCAAAGGATGAGTATACAATTATTGCCATTGGACGTATGGGGTATGAATTTTGTAAAAAAATGGAACTTCCCATTGCGAAAAGTGTTGTAGGCATAGCTGACCAACCTGACTTTGCGGATATAAAGGCACTTGCATCAGAAACAGTACAATTGTATACGGATGAAGAAATAGATGAATTACACATGTTCTATAATCACTATGTAAGTGCGATATCTCAACAGGTTACAAGTGCGCAGCTATTGCCAATTACTAATTTACAAGAGTCTGGTGGTTCGAACAGTGATTATGAATACGAACCAAATGAGCAACAAATTCTTGATGTACTTTTACCACAATACGCTGAAAGTTTAATATATGGTGCATTATTAGATAGTAAAGCTAGTGAACACGCGGCAAGTATGACAGCAATGAAGAGTGCAACCGATAATGCTGGTGAACTAATTGATGATCTAACACTAACCTATAACCGCGTACGTCAGGCTGCAATAACGCAAGAGATTACGGAAATCAGCGGAGGAGTAGCTGCACTCGAGTAGCTGTTCCCCCATTTCCTGGAAAGTAAGTTAGGAGGGAAATCGATGAGCAAAGGATTTGTAACACAAGTTATGGGACCTGTTGTTGACGTGAAATTCGAAGACGGACAGCTTCCAGATATCTACAACGCCTTGACTGTGCAAATAATCAATGAAGATGCAGGCACAACTACTGATCTTGCTTTAGAAGTAGCACTTCATTTAGGCGATAATAGTGTTCGTACGATTGCCATGTCGTCTACAGATGGATTAAAACGTGGCATAGAAGTTGAAAATAAGGGTAATCCAATTTCTGTACCAGTTGGCGATGTAACATTAGGCAGAGTTTTTAATGTATTAGGTGAAAACATTGACTTAGATGAACCATTAGCTAAAGATGTACGCCGTGACCCGATACACAGACAAGCTCCTGAGTTTGAAGACTTAACTACCGAAACAGAAATTTTAGAAACCGGCATAAAAGTTGTTGATTTATTAGCACCATATGTAAAAGGTGGTAAGATCGGTTTATTTGGTGGTGCCGGTGTTGGGAAGACGGTACTTATCCAAGAATTAATTAATAATATTGCTCAAGAACACGGCGGTATTTCCGTGTTTGCTGGTGTTGGTGAGCGTACCCGTGAAGGTAATGACCTTTATTTTGAAATGAAAGATTCTGGCGTAATTGCCAAGACAGCCATGGTTTTTGGTCAAATGAATGAACCACCTGGTGCGCGTATGCGTGTCGCCCTTACCGGTTTAACGATGGCTGAATACTTCCGTGATGAGCAAGGGCAAGACGTGCTATTATTTATTGATAATATTTTCCGTTTTACCCAGGCAGGTTCAGAGGTTTCTGCACTTCTAGGTCGTATGCCATCTGCTGTTGGTTACCAGCCAACATTAGCTACAGAGATGGGTCAATTACAGGAACGTATTACATCAACAAACAAAGGTTCCGTAACATCAATTCAAGCTATCTATGTACCTGCCGATGACTATACGGATCCCGCACCAGCAACAACCTTTGCTCACTTAGATGCAACGACAAACTTGGATCGTGGTTTATCAGAGCAAGGTATTTATCCAGCGGTTGATCCACTAGCATCAACTTCTCGTGCATTAGACCCGGAAGTTGTGGGGAATGATCATTACCAGGTGGCAGCTGAAGTTCAACAGACGTTACAACGTTACCGTGAGCTGCAAGATATTATCGCTATCCTTGGTATGGATGAATTAAGCGATGAGGATAAATTAGTAGTTGCTCGTGCACGCCGAATTCAATTCTTCTTATCACAAAACTTCCACGTAGCTGAACAGTTTACAGGTCAAAAAGGTTCTTATGTGCCTGTATCTGAAACAGTAAAAGGATTTAGAGAAATTTTAGATGGTAAATATGATGACTTACCAGAAGATGCTTTCCGTCTTGTTGGTCGTATTGAAGAAGTAGTTGAAAAAGCTAAAGGAATGGAATAATAGATATTGGCAGGAGATTGGTTTTGATTTAGGTCTACTCTTATTTTAATATAAGTAGATAAACCGACTCCGTGTCAATAAAGGAGGGGTTACATTGAAAACACTAACGGTGAGTGTTGTTACTCCTGATGGCCCAATATTGGAAGACAGTTTCCAAATGGTTAGCTGTAAAGCTGAAAGTGGAGAACTTGGTATTCTACCCGGACATATTCCACTAGTGGCACCTTTGTCCATTAGTGCTGTTCGTCTTAAAGGTGAAAACGACATCGAACGCTTAGCGGTAAATGGTGGTTTCATGGAGGTTAGACCAGATAAGGTAACTATTCTAGCTCAATCTGCTGAAACACCTTCGGACATTGATGTGAAACGAGCCGAAGCAGCAAAGACTCGTGCAGAGCAACGTCTGCAGTCAAAACAAGACAATATTGACTACCAGAGGGCAGAATTAGCACTCCAAAGGGCAATAAATCGACTTCATGTCGCAAAATAATAAAAAAATCTCTTGTAACAGCTGTTATGAGAGATTTTTTTATGGGATATATAGCAGGAGCTTGTCGATATTTCCCGGGAAATGGTTCGTAGCTTATCATGTCTTATTTTAATTGACTTTTTAATTGTTCCATGGCAAAGTTACTATTAGTAATATATAAAGGTGGTTCTTATGTTTTCAATTGGACAACAGGCAATGATTAGTATTATTTCACATATTTTATTTATTTATCTTACTTGGCGTTTAATGATGGCGATTAATTTTGAACCTATGATAAAAAAAGGAAGAGCAAAAGAAGCGCAGATATTCATCCTATTTTTAACAATTGTCATTGGTGCAGGTGTTAGTCGTTTCTTTTTGGAAATCCTTCAATGGTCACGGGATTTAAATCATTTATTTTAGGTATTGCGTTCCATTCCATGTCGTAATTTGTATTGTATGTCTATAAACCTCCTGGTTCATACTGTAGATAGCTATCGTATGAATTGGGAGGTTTTTTTATGAAGAAATCTATTATTCTATGTATTTTATTAATGTTTCTGGCTAATAATGTAATGGCTAAAGATGTAGAGTTCAAGCAGGATCAATTAACTGATATAGCCAACTTTATAACAACACAACAATTAGAGGTTCAACAGTGGCAGACTACGATGAAAGAAAGTATCTCAAGAAAGCGTAGTGAGCAATTAGTTGACGATCTAGAGGGACATTTCAACAAATTGGTGACCGAGGATGAAAAAAAGTTAAAATATTCCTTTCAGGACACTCGCTTTTCAGATCAATTTAACGTATTATATAATGTGATTGTTCCAAAACAAAAACAGTACGAGCCAGAAATTGTAGTTGTGATTAAAGGAAGTATTTGGAGTCAGGAAATTGAAGAATTCTATAAGAATACAGTGACTACAATAGAGAATTTATATTTCTCGGATTCCATGAAAAAATTTGCTTGTCTGACAACTGCGGGAAATGATATAATTAGTGGTGATTATTTTTTAAGTACGTTGACAGAACATTTTAAAGTACAACAAACAAAGACACAATTCGATACAGTAAAAAAATCTACGCATAAAAAAATAATTTATGGGTATACACCACTATGGGCTCATAAAATTTCTGTAAATAATTTTCCAATGAACTTACAAGTAGCAGTAACAGATAATGGATCGGACTATCCTACATACACGATAGGAACACCTATCCTAATAAATGAATATTAATATTATGAAATTGGATCTGAAGGAGATTTGAAATATGGAAAAAATCATCGTAAGAGGCGGACACCAATTGAACGGCACTGTGAAAGTTGAAGGTGCTAAGAATGCTGTGCTTCCTGTCATTGCAGCAAGTCTTATCGCAAGTGAAGGAAAAAGTGTTATTACAGATGTCCCAGAATTAGCAGATGTATATACAATTAATCAAGTGCTAAGCAATATGAATGCAAATGTAAAATTTAAAGATAATACAGTTACCGTTGATGCATCAAATAAATTAACAACTGAAGCTCCATTTGAATATGTTCGTAAAATGCGTGCCTCTGTCCTTGTTATCGGACCGTTATTGGCGCGCTATGGTCATGCAAAAGTAGCAATGCCGGGTGGATGTGCCATTGGATCACGTCCAATTGACTTACACTTAAAAGGATTTGAAGCCATGGGAGCAGAAACCCATGTAGGTAATGGTTTTGTTGAACTAAAAGTTAATGGACGCCTTAAGGGTGCTAAAATTTATTTAGATATGCCAAGTGTTGGTGCTACTGAAAATATCATGATGGCTGCAGCACTCGCAGATGGAAGAACCATTATTGAAAATTGTGCGAAAGAACCGGAGATTGTTGACTTAGCTAATTATCTAAATAAGATGGGAGCTAAAGTTGTAGGAGCAGGTACGGAAACAATTCGCATTGATGGGGTAGAAACATTAAAAGGTACAGAGCATACGATCATTCCTGATCGTGTAGAAGCTGGCACATTCATGGTTGCAGCAGCTATCACACAAGGTAATGTATTAATAGAGAATGCTGAGCCTGAGCATCTTCGTTCGGTTATTTCTAAACTTGAGGAAATGGGAGTACGTGTTACAGAAGAACCAACTGGCTTGCGTGTTGTTGGGCCGAAACAATTAAAAGCGACAGATATTAAAACCTTGCCTCACCCTGGTTTTCCTACAGATATGCAGTCGCAAATGATGTCTCTTATGCTTGCTGCGCAAGGTACAAGTGTAATTACAGAAACGGTGTTTGAGAATCGGTTCATGCATGTAGAAGAATTCCGTAGAATGAATGCAAAGATGAAAATTGAGGGTCATAGCGTAATAATTGAAGGACCAAGTGATCTTCAAGGCGCAGAAGTTGCAGCTACTGATTTACGTGCTGCAGCAGCTTTAATATTAGCTGGTTTGTGTGCTGAAGGGGTAACTAGGGTAACAGAGTTAAAACATTTAGATCGAGGGTATGTTGATTTTGCAGGGAAACTTGCAGCTTTAGGTGCCGATGTAGAACGTGTGGACGGAAACGGTAATACAGTAGTACCGTTTGTACAAGTAGATTCTGCTACGAAAGATCAAATAGCAGCTGAGTTATCCTAGTAATAGAAAATGAAATAATAGTATAATTTGATAAAAACAGATGCTGGTAACCGAGCATCTGTTTTTTTGTGGTTGAAGCAAGTTTGTTGGAATGGACTTGAATAAATTGGAACTACAGATTCTAAGGTTATGGTAAGTTGAAATTTTGATTATACATGACAGATATACGATAGTATACTTTATTTTCCGACTTTTCTTTTGATTATGTGTATGTTAAAATTTAAGAAAATTAGTAAAAATGAAAAGTATACAAAAGGAGTTCTCATCATGAAATTATATGTCTCTGTAGATATGGAAGGAATCACAGGACTACCAGATCATACCTTTGTAGATGCTAGGAAACATAATTATGATCGTGCGAGAAAAGTCATGACAGAAGAAACAAACTACGTTATTAGAGCAGCTTTTCAAAATGGCTGTAAGGATATTGTAATTAATGATAGTCATTCGAAAATGAATAATATACTTATTGATCAGCTCGAATCAGAAGCTAAGTTAATTACCGGAGACGTCAAACCATTTTCGATGATGCAAGGCTTGGATGATACATATAATGGTGCCATGTTCATTGGATACCATGCAAGGGCAGGGCAGTTTGGTGTTATGTCACATGCGATGATTCATGCTGTACGCAATTTTTATATAAACGACCATCAAATAGGTGAAATGGGACTTAATGCATATCTTGCTGGTTATTATGAGGTTCCAATTATTTTTGTTGCAGGAGATGATCAAGCAGTAAAGGAAGCAAAAGAGCTCATTCCTCACGTTACGGTAGCAGCTGTGAAAGAAACAATATCTAGGTCTGCAGTTAAAAGTTTAACTCCAAAAAAAGCAGGAGAACTTTTAACAAACAAAGTAGAACGGGCAATTCATAATCGTCACCAGGTAAAGCCGTTAACACCTCCTTCGCATCCAGTTCTTAGAATAGAATTCAATAATTTTGGTCAAGCCGAGTGGGCAAATTTAATGCCAGGAACGGAGATAGAACCAGGTACAACAACCGTTGTTTTTCAGGCAAAGGATATAAGAGAAGCGTATCAAGCGATGCTGGTAATGACAGAGCTCGCTATGAATACAACATTTTCATAGGGGGATAGGGGGAATAAGCATGCTGCGATACATATTAAAACGGCTAATGATTATGTTAGTTACGTTATGGATTATTGTCACACTTACTTTTATATTAATGGTTTCGATTCCGGGTTCGCCCTTTAATAGTGAACGTGGAACGAATGAAGCTGTACAGGCTAATCTAGAAGCGCATTATAATTTAGATGAACCATATATTATACAGTACCTTCTTTATTTAAAGTCCATTGTTACTTTTGATTTTGGCCCATCTATTAAACAGCCATCACAAACAGTAAATGATATGCTGGGTCGGGGATTTCCCATTTCATTTGAGTTAGGAATAATGACGATTATTGTTGCTGTTATATCTGGAGTAACACTAGGCGTTTTTGCAGCGCTTAAGCATAATAATGTAATTGACTACTTGGCAATGGGATTTGCAGTGTTAGGAATCTCTATTCCAAACTTTGTATTGGCGACATTACTTATTCAGCAGTTAGCTGTTAATCTTGAGATTTTCCCTGTTGCAAGGTGGCTAAGCCCAGCGCATATGATTTTACCAATAACAGCTTTAGCGACAGGACCTATGGCAATCATTGCTAGATTAACAAGATCAACGATGTTAGAAGTTTTAACACAAGATTATATAAAAATGGCACGAGCGAAGGGGCTCTCTCCATGGAAAATCATTATCAAACATGCGTTAAAAAATGCGTTACTTCCAGTTGTAACCATTATGGGAACATTACTGGCAAGTATTTTGACTGGAACATTTGTTATTGAAAAGATTTTTGCGGTTCCAGGTATGGGCAAATATTTTGTCGAAAGCATTAATCAACGGGATTATCCAGTTATTATGGGAACTACGGTCTTTTACAGTTCGTTCTTAATCATTATGTTATTCCTTGTGGATATTGCCTACGGTATTCTTGATCCACGTATAAAAATCCACAAAAAGGGAGGGGAATAATATGAAGCTAGCGAATAAGACTCCCAATTCATCTCTTCCCCCTAGTGAAGTTCCTGATGAATGGTTTACATGGAAGGAGCAAGATAGGACTGCATCGGAAGCAGTATCAAGGCCGTCTTTGTCCTATTGGAAAGATGCATGGAGAAGATTAGTAAAAAACAAACTTGCAATGGCGGGGCTGGTCTTTCTAATATTACTTGTAATTTTTGCTGTCTTTGGACCAATTTTTTCACCGTATGATGTAAATAGACAAGACTTACCAAACCAATACCAACCTCCATCAGCAGACCATTGGTTTGGAACGGATAGTGCTGGTCGCGATGTATTTACAAGAACGTGGTATGGTGCCCGTATTTCGCTATTTGTTGGCCTGATGGCCGCGTTAATAGATTTTACTATTGGTATTATATATGGTGGAATCTCTGGTTATAAAGGTGGACGCACCGATAATATGATGATGCGGATCATTGAAATACTTTATGGTCTTCCCTACTTACTAGTAGTTATCTTATTATTAGTTGTGCTAGGCCCCAGTTTAAGTACGATTGTTATTGCATTGACTGTTACGGGATGGGTTGGAATGGCTCGCATTGTTCGAGGCCAAGTATTACAAATTAAAAACTTCGAGTTTATTCTGGCTTCAAAGTCATTTGGCACGACTACATCACGTATTATCCGTAAGAATTTATTGCCGAATACAATGGGTCCAATCATTGTCCAAATGACTTTAACAGTACCTAGTGCGATTTTTGCGGAAGCATTTCTAAGCTTTCTTGGTTTAGGTATACAAGCGCCTTTTGCAAGTTGGGGTGTAATGGCAAATGATGCATTAGGTGCTATTTTATCCGGCAATTGGTGGACCTTATTTTTCCCGGCGTTTTTTATCTCGTTCACGATGTTTGCTTTTAATGTCTTAGGTGATGGGCTTCAGGATGCACTTGATCCGAAGCTTAGAAAGTAGGTGTATACATGGATACAATACTAGAAGTTAAGAACCTGCATGTTACCTTTTCTACTTATGGGGGTACGATTAAAGCTGTACGTGGCGTGGATTTTCATTTAAATAAAGGAGAGACGTTGGCTATTGTTGGTGAATCCGGATGCGGAAAAAGTGTAACATCGAATGCGATTATGCGCCTGATTCCTGATCCTCCAGGAAAAATTACAAACGGTACCATTGTATTTAAGGATAAAGATCTTACAGCATTACCGGAGAAAACAATGCGATCCATTCGAGGCGTTGACATTTCAATGATATTCCAAGATCCTATGACGGCACTTAATCCAACATTGACCATCGGTACGCAGCTTATGGAAGGTGTACGTCAACATCATCGTATTACCAGCGATCAAGCAAAGTCAAAGGCGTTAGAAATGATGCATTTAGTTGGTATTCCAAATCCTACGGAGAGACTGAAACAATATCCTCATCAATTCAGTGGAGGAATGCGGCAGCGCATTGTCATTGCAATGGCTTTAATCTGTGAACCGGAATTACTTATTGCGGATGAACCAACCACCGCTTTAGATGTGACGATACAGGCACAGATCCTTGAGTTATTTGATGAAATACAAGAAGCAACAGGAGTATCCATTATACTTATTACCCATGATCTAGGTGTAGTGGCTAAGATAGCAGATCGAATTGCGGTAATGTATGCAGGAAAGATTATTGAAGTTGGAACGAAACGTGAGATTTTTTATGATCCACAGCATCCCTATACGAAGGGATTATTAAAATCTGTTCCACGATTAGATGTAACAGGAGAAAAGTTAGTACCTATTGATGGAACACCACCTGATTTATTCTCACCTCCAAAGGGTTGTCCATTTACTGCACGATGTCCATTCGCGATGGAGGTGTGTGATAAAGTTTATCCCGTTACTACTGAACAAAGCGATACCCATAAGGTAGACTGCTGGTTACAGGATGAACGGGCGAAGCAGTTATTGGCTGCATCAGCCATAAAGCAATAACATAAAAGGGGGAGGAAAAGGTATGAAGAAAAAATGGCTTCTATTCATTGCGGTTAGCTTTATCATTTTCGTTTTGGCTGCTTGTACGGCCAATGAAAATGCTGGCGAAGAACAGCCCGAGAGTAATGCAGAAGGGGATACAACAGAGGAAGCTGGAGGAGAAGAGAAAATATTAAAATTGAATAATCAACAGGAACCAACTTCGTTTGATCCAGCAATTGGGTTTGATTCTGTATCTTGGAATCCATTGAATAATTTATTGGAAGGACTGACACGATTAGATAGCAGTCATCAACCACAGCCTGCGATGGCAGAAGAATGGGAGGTATCCGAAGATGGAAAAACCTATACTTTTCATTTAAGAGAGAATGCAAATTGGTCAAATGGAGATCCAGTTGTTGCAGAAGACTTTGTTTATGCGTGGAAAAGGTTGCTTGATCCAGAAACCGGCTCGTCGGCAGCGTTCTTAGGTTACTTTATTAAAGGTGGAGAAGCCTTTAATAATGGAGAAGGATCAGTAGAGGATTTGGGATTAACAGCAGTTGATGAGAAAACATTTAAGGTAGAATTAGAAAGTCCTACTGGGTATTTTTTACATGTTGTAACAAATCCAGCCTTCTTTCCAGTTAATCATAAAGTTGCCGAAGAAAATCCAGAATGGCATGCCGAAGCATCGTCATTTGTAGCCAATGGGCCATTCAAATTAGAGTCATGGGAACATGATAGTGAGATGGTATTTGCTAAAAATGAAGAATACTGGGATGCAGAAAATGTGCCATTAGATGGTGTAGAATGGGCAATGGTGAACGAAATTAACACAGAATATCAAATGTTTGAACGGGGAGATCTAGACGCTACTGAAATTCCAGCGGAGATGTCAGATCAACTCATTGATGGAGAGAATGTACAAATTGTTGATCAAGGCGGTTTAGACTTCTATCGGTTTAATGTAACAGAAGAGCCATTCCAAAATAAAAAAATCCGTCAAGCGTTTGCATTGGCAGTGAATCGTCAAAATATTGCTGAGTTTGTGGTTAAGAATAAGGTAGAACCTGCATATGGATTTGTATCACCAGGGTTTGAGAATCCATCTGGGGAGGATTTCCGTGATGTTAATGATGAATTAGTAGAATTCAATCCAGAGAAAGCGAAGCAATTATTAGAAGAAGGGATGAAAGAAGAGGGGTACGATGAGCTGCCAGCAATTACATTGTCATATAATACGGATGATGTAAATAAGGCAGTAGCCGAAGCTTTACAAGGCATGTTTAGTGAAAATCTTGGAGTAGAGGTTACGTTAGAAAACACAGAATGGAACGTCTTCCAAGAAGATCAAAAAGCATTGGAGCATCAGTTATCCCGTAGTTCATTCTTATATGATTACGCAGATCCTGTTAATTTTTTAGAAAGCTTTATTACAGGCTCCTATATGAACCGTACTGGTTGGTCTAATGAGTCATATGATGAATTAATTACCAAAATAAAAGCAGAAGCAGATGAAGAAAAGCGTTGGGAATACATGTATGAAGCCGAGAAGCTGTTAGCAGAAGAAATGCCAGCATTTCCGGTTCGCTATTACAATCAAGTTGAGATATTGCAAGAAGGTATTACCAACCTTGTGCGGCATCCGGTTAGTTACCTTGAGTTGAAACATACAGATAAA
The DNA here is from genome assembly GCF_000445495.1 of Virgibacillus sp. CM-4. Lineage (NCBI taxonomy): Bacteria > Bacillati > Bacillota > Bacilli > Caryophanales > Bacillaceae > Virgibacillus > Virgibacillus sp. CM-4. The sequence goes on along the minus strand of NZ_AUQA01000002.1, from coordinate 1,036,476 downwards.
CAGTAAATGGATAGGCAAAGAGAAGGCTCATCTACGTTTGTAAATGGGCCCTCCTTTTTTACACCATGCACACGTCTTGAAGGAGAGGAGAATAAGATGATTCATCCGCCAAGATTGCAAACAGGAGATAGAATTGGTGTGGTAGCACCTGCAGGACCACCAGATCAGGAATGTTTACATCAAGCTGTTTCTTTTTTTGAAAAAATGGGCTTAAATGTGCAGTTAGGGAAAAACATTGAAAAAGTAAATGGATATTTAGCCGGTACGGATAAGGAAAGGACCGAAGATTTACATCATATGATTATAAATCCAGAGATAAAAGCAATCATTTTCGCTAGGGGGGGGTATGGGACTGCACGAATAGCTTCATATCTAGACTATACATGTATAAAGCGTAATCCTAAGGTTTACTGGGGTTATAGTGACATTACGTATCTGCATACTGCTATTCGCCAACAGACAGGACTAATCACATTCCACGGTCCAATGCTGGCATCTGATATTGCGAAAGATAATTTTGATCATGTTTCTGCAAGCATGTTTGAACAGCTTTTTCGCCCAATTACTTATACATATTCAGAACAATTTGGCCCCTTACATGTATTCGTAGAAGGCGAGGCTACCGGGATGATCGTTGGGGGGAATTTATCGTTATTAGTAAGCTCGTTAGGAACACCTTTTGAAATTGATACAACGAATCGGTTAATTTTACTTGAAGATATAGGAGAAGAGCCATATAGGGTTGATAGTATGCTTAATCAATTAAAGCTGGCTGGGAAGTTGAGCAGTGCTGCTGGTTTTATGCTAGGAGACTTTGCTGATGCAAAAGCAAAGGTAACTCCCTCTCTATCTATGAATGCAGTATTTCAAAGCTATTTTTCTAATCTCAATAAACCGGTTATTGCGGGATTTAAAATGGGGCATTGCCTGCCTAATCTAGCAATACCATTAGGTGTAGAAGGTTATTTGTCAACAGGAAATAAAAAACTTATCGCTAAACCTGGTGTGCAATAGACTTGTAAAGATGCATATGGGAGCGGCTCCATCGAACGGAACAACGCTAAAGAATACGTTTCTTGTTCCTCCGTTTAGTTTGAACTAAAGTGAGCATAGCTAGGGGTGTATAACATGACGAAACAAATGTTTGATCAAAAAGTTACTAACTGGGTAACTGCTGTGCAGGTAGCAACAGTGTGGACAACACCAGATTCTGCTAGGAAGATAGATTCACCAGGGTTAACAGCCCCAACAGATATTGATCAGTGGGTAGAATTATTGGATTACCATTCAAAATTAGAATTATGTAATAAAAATCTGGTGCAAACGCAAGTTCTTTATGGTGAATCGGTCGAGCTTATTAACAAAGAAGGAGATTGGGCAAAGGTTATTATCCCTTCGCAGCCATCTTATAAAGATGAACGGGGATATCCAGGCTGGATTCCTATTTACCAATTGGCCGAAGTAGGTTATTCAACGAATAATTATCCTATCCAAGCAATGGTTATAAAGGATAAGGCATGGTTAAAAAACGAAAATGGAAAACCTACGATAAAGTTAAGTTATTTAAGCATTATACCAGTTATTTCCATAATGGATAAACTTGTAAAGATTCAGACACCGCATGGTTTACAGTATATAGCGAGAGAAGATGTTGAGTTGAACAACATTTCAGAGGGATGTAAACAAGGTACTGGTAGATCAATTGTAAAAGCCGTAGAAGATTTTGTGGGTTTAGCTTATTTTTGGGGTGGAATGAGTTCTTTTGGTTATGATTGTTCAGGGCTGGCTTATGCTGCTCATAAAGCAAATGGTTATCAAATTGCACGGGATGCTGGCGATCAAGCTAAATCTGGAAAAGTGGTGGCTTATAACCATCTACAGCCAGGAGATTTGCTGTTCTTCGCCTATGAGGAAGGAAAGGGGAAGCTACATCATGTTGGCATTTATTATGGAGATGGTAAAATGATTCATTCCCCACAAACTGGAAAAGGGGTAGAAATAATTGAATTAAAGCATACCGTTTATGAGAAAGAGCTATGTGCTGCAAGACGCTACTGGCTAACAAATGAGGTGAATTCAGATGGGCGAAAAAATTTTGGAGGTCAACCAACTTAAGAAGTATTTTACTGTTGGAGGTGGCCAAGTACTTCTAGCTGTTAACGATGTTTCATTTAGTATTAATAAAGGAGAGACATTTGGCTTAGTTGGAGAGTCAGGCTGTGGAAAGTCTACAATCGGACGTACCATACTAGGATTATATGATAAAACAGATGGAGAGGTTTTGTACGACGGCAATAATATTCATTCATTAACGACAAAAGAAAAATTCCAAATGTATCGACGCATGCAAATGATTTTCCAAGACCCATATGCATCCTTAAATCCAAGGTCGACTATTAAAGAGGTCATTTCAGAACCCATGGAAGTACATGGGGTTTATAAAAATAAACAGGAGAAACTTGATCGGGTATATCAGTTATTAGAAGAAGTAGGCCTTAATCGAGATCATGCGAATCGTTACCCGCATGAATTTAGTGGCGGACAGCGTCAGCGTATAGGGATTGCCAGAGCACTAGCTTTGAATCCAGACTTTATTATTGCTGATGAGCCAATTTCAGCATTAGATGTATCCGTTCAAGCACAAGTGGTGAACTTATTAAAGGATTTGCAAATGGATAAAGGATTGACTTTTTTATTTATTGCTCATGATTTATCCATGGTTAAGCTAATTTCTGATCGTATAGGAGTTATGTATCTAGGGAATTTAGTCGAGCTCACTAATAGTGAAGAATTATATGATAATCCACTTCATCCTTATACAAAAGCTTTACTTTCGGCTATTCCGATTCCTGATCCGGATATCGAAGAAACAAGAGAACGAATTATCCTAAAAGGAGAATTACCGAGTCCAATTCATCCTCCAAGTGGTTGTGTTTTTCGTACTCGTTGCCCGATGGCAATGGAAGTCTGTGCATTAAAAAAACCGACCTGGCAAGAAATTGAACAAGATCATTATGTCGCTTGTCATTTATATGATGAGACAATAGTAAATACGGAACAAGCGAGGGGACTTGCAACAAAACTAAATTAATCTATTAACTAGTTATTATTGTAACTTGGGGTTTCCCAAGTTTTTTATTTTTCAGTTCTATTGTTTCCAGTTACTGTATAAATTTAATAGTAGGGAAGCTAGATTAAATGAAATGGAAGGGGGAAGGTAATGAAAAAAACGCAATTCCAGCAAAAACATGGAGCCAAAGCTTGGAAGAAACGCAATTCCAATCTAATGAAAAAAATTAAATCAAAGCAGCAGTCATCTCTTAAGAAACAGCATTCAACAGAGCGATTAACGCGAAATGATACGCTCGCCATTTTCAAGTCAAAAAAACCGTACTATTTAAATAAAAAGCCAAAGTCGCCTTCCAAATGGAGATTACCAACCGTCATATTGCTCTCTAGTCTGTTAACGATTATTCTTGTTATTCCGACGTTAATTGTTGTTCCCTTCGGCAAAGATAATCAAGAACAACAAAGTACGGGCGCCATAGAAAATGAAGAAGCAGCATCATCAGTTGAATTAGGGTCATCCCCATTTTCTGTCTCTGTTATGAGAACAGCGTCTGATGAAGTGGAGGGTATACCTTTAGAAGAATATGTTGTAGGAGTAGTAGCATCAGAAATGCCTGCTGATTTTGAAAAAGAAGCATTAAAAGCTCAATCACTTGCTGCTAGAACCTACATTGTTAATCATAAGCTGCACGGGGAATCAACGGAGAAGTCAGATGTAACAGATACGGTTCAACACCAAGTTTATAAAGACAATTATCAACTTAGAAAACAGTGGGGAAGCGACTATGATTGGAAAATCAATAAGATAAAAGAAGCAGTGGCAGAAACGGAAGGAGAAATATTAACGTATAAGGAATCCCCAATAACTCCCGCGTTTTTTTCAACAAGCAATGGATACACAGAAAATTCAGAGGATTATTGGGAAAATGAACTTCCTTATCTACGCAGTGTAGAAAGCCCGTGGGATGAAAACTCACCAAAATTTTTAGATCAGAAGACATTTACGTTTGGTCAATTGGAAGCAGCGCTGGAAATTGATTTACCTAATCAAACGCCGTTGCCCATTGAGCTAACAAGAACGGATAGTAAACGAGTTGGCAAATTGCAAATAGATGGAAAGACTTTCTCTGGAAGAGATGTTCGGGAAAAGCTAGAATTGCGGTCAAGTGACTTTACAATTGAACAAAAAAATGATCACTTTATTTTTACAACAAAGGGTTTTGGACACGGAATTGGAATGAGTCAATATGGTGCTAACGGCATGGCTAAGGAAGGGAAAAACTATAAAGATATCGTGAATTATTATTATAAAGATGTAAAAATAAGTACAGTGAATGAAACAGCTCCAACTCTCGTCTCCAAATAGGCGAGGGTCTTTCTTTGTCCATAAAAGATTGAAAAACCCTTTACTTTCCCCAACTTTTAAGAAAAAATGCATAAATTTACAAAATATTTTTTTAAAGATGTATATAAATCCCTTTTTCTGATCAGAATGGTTGTTGAGGTGATGATCTAATGAATGAGGAAAACAAAGGGGCTTCAAAAAATAAGTGGACCCGAATTTTTCGTAAGAAGTGGTTTTTTCCAGCTGTCTATCTAACAATCGCCGCTGTATTGTTATCTGTCGTCGTTTGGTATCAAAATATGGATAATCAAGTACCAGATGCACAGGATGAGGCAAATGAATATACTCCTGCACAACATGGTGAAGATGCTGAACCAGTATTAGACCAGCAAGAGATGATTCAAATGCCTGTAACAAACCAAGAAGAAGCAGAAATCGTAACTAAATTTTATGATTACAATGCAGAACAAGAAGATCAAGAACAAGCTTTAGTTCTCTACAACAACAAGTATTACCAAAGTACTGGGGTAGATATTGCTTCAGCAAATGACGAATCATTTGATGTTGTAGCAGCAATAAGTGGAACAATTAGTGAAGTTAAAGAAGATCCATTACTTGGTAACGTTGTTGTTCTAACACATGGTGATGATGTAAAGACATATTACGCCAGCCTTAATGATGTTAGTGTTAAGGCAGGAGCTGACGTTAAACAAGGAGATAAACTTGGTTCAGCTGGGAAAAATGTATTTGGAAAAGATAATGGAACTCACGTGCACTTCGAACTGCGTAAAGCTGGTAAAGAAGTAAATCCTGAAGAATACTTTAATCAGCCAGTTAGCAGCCTGAACAGTGTGACAGAAGAAGCTGCTGAGGAATCAGAAACGAGTGAAGAAGCGGAAGAGTCTTCAACAAATGAAGAAGATGCGAAGCAAGAAGATGAAGATAGCTCTGAAGAAAAACCAAAAGCAGATGAAGAAAACGGTGAGTCTGAATCGGATGATACTGATGACCAAACTGAAACAGAGAATCCAGATCAAAGTGAAACGGAATCAGGTGCATCAACAGAAACATCTAAAAGTGCATAATCTAAATATCATGCATGTCCCCTAACTTAGAGGTTAGGGGTTTTTTATGGTTTGCAGAATTTGTCGAACGATTCCCTCTTTTTATTTGTGGAAAATGTGTTAATATAAAGATAAATAAAATATTATGTTGAAGCTTGACGAAATAACTAATATTTTTTCCTTGGTTTTCTTGTTGGAAAGGAGTTTTGATTCATGTCCTTACCTACTACGTTTATAGCTGGTGAAGATGAATTGACTTTATCTTTGGAGCAGCTTAAAGAATTCTTGTCGCGTGACCATGATAACGAAACAGTTATGCAATTAATTAGGAAATATTGTTTACAATCCTCATCCAGAGATATTCAGAAAAAAGGCATGGAATTCTTATATATGAATGGCTTTTTTGAAGAACTGCAACAGTTGGTAGAGAAAAACAAAAAATCTACGTATACTTCAAACAGACAATGGGCCTCAATCTATCAAATAATGATTGATCGCAATACAACTCGATACTCTCCTCACGAATTACTGCAGAAAGTAAAGCGTATGACTGCAGATGACCCCGAAACAAAATGTTTAATAGAGTTTGTCAAAGTCACCTTATATTATGATTTACAACAATATGATAAAATCGGTAATTTTTTAGATATTCAACAAAGGCTCTTTGAACGAATTGATGATCGCTTTTTAATCGCCTTTTTTAATATCAGACTTAATCAGTTCTTGATGATTTATTATTTATTACGAAATGAGCTAATTATGGCAAGAAAGTGTGCTTACAGAGTCCTCAATTTATCACAAAATCCAAACACAAAAGCCGGTGTCCATATTAAATTGGGACTTAGTTATATATTTGATACGTATTTACAAGGAATGTATCACTTAAATGAAGCAATTTCTATTGCAGAATATCATGGCCTCCAAAATATAATTCACAGTGTTAATAATAATAATATACCTTTTCTAACTTCTCACTTTAGGAAACTTGATCAGTTTGAACACATAACAACAACGGATGCGAGTGAATTAGCTCATATGGAAATAGCTAAAGGCAATAATGCAAAGGCAATTTCTATATTAAGTAAAATAAAATTAGATAGCCCTTTTAAACTGTATTATATGGGGAAGGCAAAATATGACAAGCAAATATTGCTGCAGTCTTATAATGAATTTATTGAAAAGCGAAGTGATTTCTTCTTCAGTAGGTTACCACTTAGTGTATTAAAAACAATGAAATAAAAAGGAATAAGTAGGATTTAAGCATTGGTCTTTTACAATTAAATAGGGATTAACGATTCAACTTTTTCTTACCTTACCAATTATTAGGAGGTAATAAAATGAAAAAGTTAAAATCTTTACTTGGTGTGGTTACTTTAGTGATGGTGATTTCTTTTATTCCTGGTAATCTGACAGCTGATCCGGATTTAGGATGGATTGATGGTGGAGTTAGTATTCAATCTGCTGATCCTGATCTAGGATGGATCGATTAAGAGTCACGTTTGGTATACTAAATAAAAAATACCATACTATGAACAAGGTCAACGACTTACTAGTAGGAATTAGAAACAAGTAAAATGAATGCAAGAAGGAAAAGTTGAATCGTTTTTTATAAATTATAATGATTTCTTCGTTTTTTATTGCCACAAACCCTCCTATTTCATTTGAAACATCCACCTTTGTTTATAAAATTAACCTGTCCTTCTTGATAAAGATGCTTTTTTAATCATAATCCCAAACGTTTGCTAATAAACTTATACAAACCAACTTAAACTGAAATGTCTGAGGTGAGAACTTGTGTAGCTTTAGACCTAATTACATCCCACTAATTTAATGGTATGAATATAAATGACAGAATATTTAGTAAAATTATTGACGGAAGCATGCAGGTGTGAACTATCGCAAGTTATATAGCATCGTCTTTGATTATCGAATTTTCAGGAGATATGCAGGCCTATTATTACAAACACCTTGTCTCACTTACCACCTCGGAAATATACAACTCAGGGAGGCGAACGGTGTGCACGATTACATCAAAGAGAGGACTATCAGGATAGGAAATTATGTCGTGGAGACGAAGAAAACTGTCCGAGTGATAGCAAAAGAGTTTGGTGTTTCCAAAAGCACAGTCCACAAAGACTTGACAGAACGATTGCCAGAGATTAACCCAGAACTAGCGAATCGGGTTAAAAAAATATTAGAACATCACAAGGCTATTCGTCATCTTCGTGGGGGAGAAGCAACTAGAAAAAAGTATAGAATTGAACCAGAGCAGGAAGAAGAAGTTAAACCAGTAGGATAAAAGTATGTTATATTACACTTATTCAAAAACCCAGTGATTTATCTGCTGGGTTTTGGTATGTTTAGAAGTCTAAAAACTGATGTAAGTCTAAATTCCTAGACAAAATTTATTTAAATTGCAGTTAATTGTAGACTTTTGTGGTAAAATATTATATTAGTAGCAGTATGGAAAAAAAGTAACAGTAATTTAATTAGGAGGATCTAGACCCATGTTTTCTAGGGATATTGGAATTGATCTTGGTACAGCCAATGTATTGATTCATGTAAAAGGAAAAGGTATTGTTTTAAACGAACCTTCTGTAGTGGCTATGGACCGACAAACTGGTAAAGTATTGGAAGTTGGAGAGGCCGCTAGAAAGATGGTTGGGCGTACACCAGGAAACATTGAAGCAATCCGCCCACTAAAGGATGGAGTAATTGCGGATTTCGATGTGACAGAGGCTATGCTAAAGCATTTTATAAATAAAATAAATGTAAAGGGCTTTCTTTCAAAGCCAAGAATCCTTATTTGCTGTCCTACTAATATTACGAAAGTAGAGCAAAAAGCAATTAAAGAAGCAGCTGAAAAATCTGGCGGTAAAAAAGTTTATTTAGAAGAAGAGCCTAAAGTAGCTGCTATCGGCGCAGGAATGGAAATATTCCAGCCAAGCGGTAATATGGTCGTAGATATTGGCGGGGGAACAACAGATGTTGCCGTGTTATCGATGGGGGATATTGTTACCTCTGAATCCATTAAAATGGCTGGTGACAAGTTTGATATCGAGATACTTCAATACATAAAGAAAAAATATAAACTGTTAATCGGCGAACGAACAGCAGAAGAAATTAAGATTAATGTAGCAACAGTTTTCAAGGATGGACGTAAAGAGGAAATGGAAATCCGCGGTAGAGATATGGTTTCTGGTCTTCCTCGAACGATTGCTGTTAATTCAGTTGAAATAGAAGAGGCATTACGTGAATCTGTATCCCTTATTGTACAAGCTGCTAAGTCTGTACTTGAACGTACACCACCAGAATTGTCTGCTGATATTATTGATCGTGGAGTTATTTTAACGGGTGGTGGAGCATTAATACATGGAATAGACGAACTACTTGCTGAAGAGTTGAAAGTACCAGTCTTTATTGCAGAAGAACCTATGAATTGTGTGGCTAAAGGTACAGGGATTATGTTAGAGAATATTGATAAGGTAGAACGAAAAAAAGTAGTGTAACTATACATTAAATATGGATAGCGGGAGGGAATATTTTGTTAAGAGGCTTTTATACGGCAGCTAGTGGAATGATTGCCCAACAACGCCAACAGGAAGCTTTTTCAAATAATATTTCCAATGCAAACACACCAGGTTATAAAGCAGATCAAACAACATTGCATGCATTTCCGGAAATGTTAATGAATCGCATTGGTGGAAAAGGGAATCAAATCTCAGTTAATTCATCGATGCAATTTCCAATCCATCAATCGATCGGTGCATTAAACACAGGTGTCTATGTTCAGGAAACAATTCCGAACTTTAGACAAGGTGATATAAGAGAAACAGGTAGTACCACTGATTTAGCATTGGTTAATGGAGAATTACCAAATCAGTCGGCAAATCTTTTTTTTACTGTGCAAAATGAGGCCGGGGAAGTTCGATATACGAGAAATGGGAACTTTACTGTAGATGGCCAAGGTTATCTAGTAACAAACCAAGGTTACTATGTTTTAGATCAAGAAGGACAACCTATTCAAACGAATGGAATGGAATTTACCGTTACTGCAAACGGAATGTTACGAACACCCGAGCAGACCGCTGCATTGAATATTGCTTATACACCAGACGCAAATAATATGGTAAAAGAAGGGAATAACTTATTTGCAGGTGAAGTTGATGAAATGCCAGCAGATGTCACGTTTTCCATTAAACAAGGGTTCCTAGAACGTTCAAATGTAGATTCGTTGCAATCAATGACACAAATGATGGAATCTTATCGGATGTTTGAAACAAATCAGCGTGTATTAAAAGCGTATGACGAAAGCATGGGTAAAGCAGTAAGCGAAATTGGTCGTTTGGTTTAGGGAGGGAAGTTTATGTCTAGAACAATGATACAGGCTGCTGTTACAATGAATCAGTTACAGAATCAACTAGATACGATTGGAAACAATTTAGCAAATAGCCAAACAACAGGTTATAAGGCGAGACAAACTGAATTTTCCTCTTTATTATTTCAACAGATAAATAATTTGACGGAACCAGCTAATCCACAGGCAAGATTAACACCAGAAGGAATTAGGATTGGTGCAGGAGCTAAACTAGGTTCTACAAATGTTAACTTAAGCTTAGGAAATATTAAAGAAACGGAACGTGCTTTAGATACAGCATTACTTCAAGGGAATTTATTCTATCAGGTTCAAGTTATCGAGAATGGAATAGCCCAAACACGATATACAAGAGATGGCTCGTTTTATTTAAGCCCAATAAATAATAATCAAGAAGTTATGCTTACAAATAGCAATGGAAATCCAATATTAGGGGAAAATGGACCAATTATTTTTGAACAAGGGTTTGATAATATCGCCATTCAATCTAATGGACAGATTCAAATTACAAGAGGTAATCAGACAGAGGTCGTTGAACAATTAGCGGTGATCGAGGCAGTACGTCCTAGACTTTTAGAGTCTGATGGAAATAATATGTTTCAATTACCGAATATAGCTGATCTAGGAATTGATACGAATGAAATAATCCAACAGGTGAATCCAGAAGAGCAGATGATTAAAAGTGGGGCATTAGAGGCTTCGAATATTGACATTTCAAAAGAAATGTCTGATCTCTTAAGAACGCAGCGTGCTTATCAATTTAATTCGCGAACAATTTCAATGAGTGATCAAATGTCCGGTTTAGTTAATCAATTACGATCATAACGGTATATATGTGATCAGAATGATAGAACTTCTTTTCAAGTTTTAAAGAATTAAGGGGTAAAACAATGTCTATGAATCAAGAGGATCAAACAATCGAAGAAAAACAAGCAGTGCCTCCGAAGAAACGCTTTTCATTTAGAAAGAAAGCGGAGCGCTTAGCTGAAGGGTCAAGAAGCGAGCAAAAGCGAAAGCAGAAGAATAACAATAAGCTTCCCCGGTTGCGAGTATTCCCAATATGGTTACGTATCATTGTTGTGCTTCTTCTTTGTTTAATCGCATTAGTTATTGGGCTAATGATTGGTTATGGTGTAATAGGTGACGGTGCTCCTGTTGATGCACTAAAAAAAGAAACATGGCAGCATATAATTGATATCGTTATAAAAACAGAATAAGTAAAAAAGCATCCGGTCGTTAGACTAGATGCTTTTTTCAGCTTTGTTACGCATAAAGGTGCGAGTTATTATATATGTATTAAATGAGTAAATGACGTCCAAATGGTATATTAATTATAGTAGCATAATAAAAGGAGAGTAATTCATGGATATTGAACAAATTAAAGAAACAATCCCACATCGTTATCCATTTTTATTGGTAGATCGAGTAACGGAAATGGAAACAGGGAAGCGAGTGACTGGTATAAAAAATGTTACTGCAAACGAACCATTTTTCCAAGGACATTTCCCAGGCTATGCAGTGATGCCAGGAGTTTTAATTTTAGAAGCCTTGGCTCAAGTTGGGGCAATTGCCATGCTTGGATTAGAAGAAAATCAAGGTAAAATTGGATTTCTAGCCGGTGTAGACAACTGTCGCTTTAAAAAACAAGTGAAACCTGGGGATCAGTTACAAATGGAAGTTGAGATATTAAGGTTAAAGGGGCCTATTGGCAAAGGCAAAGCTGTTGCAAAAGTTGATGGAGAAATTGCTTGTGAAGCTGAAATTATGTTTGCCATAAAATAATATAGTTGCTTTATCTTTCACTTATAGGAAATAATTGAAAAAATGTGTATGACTTCTTTTGTTTTGGTTATGCTAAGACCGAAAACGAATTCAAAAGGAGGTTTTGCACATGAAGAAAAAACTATTCGTGAAATTTGGTTCCCCCATTTTAGCGTTGTCTTTAATAGCTGCTTGTGGAACCGATGATCAACAAGATCCAGCTGAGGAAGATGCTCCAATGCAAGAAGAACAAGAAAACAATGAGAACCCAGCTGATGACAATGGTGGCATGAATGAAGAAGATCCAGCGCTAGAGGACGAAACAAACGAAGATAATGGTATGGAAGAAAATAAGGATAACAACATGCAAGAAGAAAATAATAATGGTGGTCAAGGTAACCAATAAGTTTTAGTATCGACTATAATTGGATACTTATATTAGAAAGCAAACCTTCCTTTTTTACAGAGGAAGGTTTGCTTTTTGTTGAATGTACGTTACATCCATCTTTTAAACTCCATAAGTAGTAGCTGAACATAAATTAGGTATTTTATATTTACTTAGCTTTGACAGTTTGCTTATCCGATTCAATTGTTTCAGTTGGTTCAGATGTAGAAGCACTGGTTTCATTTATTCCTTCTGTTGAAGTATCGTTCTGTTTCATGCTGTGTTTACTTGATTTTTCAATAGCAGATTCTTTCATATTTGTTAGTTTACCCTTTGCTGTAGTGCCAAATCTTTTCGTGATATCAACTGTATTATCCTTTGTGTTCACCATTTGTTTGGATAAATCAGCACGTAGTTCTCTACCGGTTTTGGGTGCAAATAATAAAGATGTAATTGCTCCAACAATTGCCCCGATTAAAGACCCTGTAATAAGGTGCTGAAGACGAAGTTCTTTCTGTTGATTGGTATTTTGATTCTGTTCTGCCATAATTTCTCCTCCTTGAATGAGCAAATTTAGTCAATGGAAATGCATGACTAGTAAATCTTGATTTAGAAGTCGTTTCCCGAATCTTTATATAGATAAACCTTAAAAACCAATATTTTTAAATAATCTGAAAAAATAATGAAAAAAGAAAGCCATCATAGTAAAATAGAATTACAAAATTTAGTAAAAAGGAGGAGGACAATGACAAACTGTATTACATCTGTTTATATTATTTCACCAAGAACAAAAGCAATTATCCTTAAAGAATTAACCTATTACCGATCACTCATAATAGAAGAGAATAGAGAAAGAAAGTCATTACATAAACCAGAACAAATCATTGACAATAGCTGCTTAGTATACGGGTCTACACTAGAGGGGAGGAAGGGAGCTGTACGAGATATATTAAAAACTTCAAGTAAGCTTCCGATACCTGTTATTCCCGAAATGGGTGTATATATGATTCCAACAGCTTCAACTAAGAACAAATCCTGTGTGTGGGTTGCATATCATCATATTCATTCCTATCAAAGTCATGACCAATGTACATCAATCCAATTTAATGATGGGAGTAACTTACTAGCGCATACATCGTTAAATACATTTGATATGCAATATAAGCGTACAAGTCAAATTATTGTACATATGAACCGTTCCTTTCTATTTAGTAGAGGTAACCCTTCTAAACGAATTTTGAGATAGCTGTTGTGATTCATAAGGTGCTCATTTATCAGGAGTGCCTTGTTTTTATGAGAAGCAATTTATGAAGATTTCATGTCATTTTATTTTCGTGCTTGTAATGAAAACAGTTTCATTGTTACACTTAGTAAAACGTGATGTGACTAACCGGTCAGTCATTCGTTTAATGAAACAAATAGTCTGGCATATCCGTACTACAAAGAGGGGTTAATCATGAATGATAAGAAACAAAAATTAATTGAAATTGGGATGAAGTTAATAGCTGAAAAAGGCTATTATAATACTTCTATTCAAGAAATTGCTAATGAAGCTGGTGTATCCAAAGGATCATTTTATATCTATTTTTCTTCAAAAGAAGCGTTTATTGCCACCGCTATTCATAACTTCCATCAACGTATTTCTGAAGAAATGAAGCAAATGCAACAAGACAGTAACACACCAAGAGAGAATTTTGCAAATCAACTCGCTGTTTCAATAGATTATATCTATTGCCATAAGGATTACATTTTTATGTTTATACGTGAGAATATATCCTTAGGAGAAAATATTGATAAGTTAATTTATAACTTAAAAGTAGAAAACTTTAATTGGATGAAGAGCAATTTAAAGGCAATTTACCAAGAAGAAATGGATGAAATGGATGCTATTTTGATTGACATCATTATTCAAGCGGAGGGACTGCTTAGCGGATATTTTAAATGGCTAATGATAGAGGATATACAAATAGATAGTGGTGAAGCAGGAGCATTTTTAGTTCGGAGAATTGATGATTTAGTCAAAGGTATGCTACATAGAAAGGAAGAGCCGCTAATCGGTTTAGACCAAGTCCCAAATGCATATTCCTTTGCTGAAATGGACCAAAAACGGAATGAGATTCAGATAGCCCTTAAATTGTTAAAAATGAATGTAGAAGCAATCCAACTAGATGAAATAAAAAAAGCACAACTTCATGAAGTAATAAGCGCATTACAAAAAGAAGTAGACCAGGATGAATATCAATCCGTTGTTGTTCAAGGTTTACTTGCTCATTTCTATCAATTTCCTGAGTTAAAAGAAGAGACTGAACAATTGGCTGACTTATTTGATGTGGAATTATTATCTTGAATAACGTTGATAAACGAGAGGAGCTTCACAGATGAAAAAGATTGGAATTAGTATAGCCGCCATTTTATTGATCACCTTGCTTGGTGCATGCAATCAGCAAGCTGATGATGACGAGCAGGAGCAGGAAGAAAAAGTAATACCTGTAGAAACAGAAGAAGCAACGGAAGGCGATATTGTTATTGAGAAGACAATATATGGGAGAACCGCCCCTTCTGCTTCAACTCCAGTAATGGTACAAAATCCTGGTGAAATAGATTCATTAGAAGTCCAAAATGGTGATCAAGTAGAAGAAGATGATGTCATTGCAACGATACAAACCCTTGCTGGAAAGCAGAATATTAGGGCTTCTAAAGCTGGAGAGATTGCTCAATTATCGGTAAGTGAGGGAGGAATTGCATCCACTGAAGAGCCATTAGCGATTATTACAGATTTACAAACAATTCAATTAAACTTTACCGTTACCTCGGATGTTCGTGGTTTAGTAGAGAGAGAGGATAAGCTAAACGTGGATATTGATGGGAACCAATATAAAGCAGAAGTGTCGTCAGTTGGAACCATGCCAGATGATACAGGTTTATATCCAATAGAAGCAACAGTTAATAATGATGAAGAGGATTTGATAGCAGGACTAACTGCAAAACTGCATATTCCGGAAGAGAGAATAAATTCTGCCATCATTGTACCGACAGAAGCAATTGAAGAAGCTAATAATGAGTCTTTTGTTTATGTTATCAAAGATAATGAAGCTATTCGAACGGTAGTTACTCCAAAAGAAACGCAGTCTGATAAAACAGCCATTGAGGGTGAGGTTAAAGCAGGCGATCAAATTGTTATAAATGGTCAGTTATCATTATCTGACGGCAGCCAGGTAAATGTTGTGAAAGGAGAATAGACGTTGAAGATAATTAAAACATCTGTTAAACGCCCTGTTGGCGTAATTATGATCGTTCTCGCTCTACTGGCTCTTGGTGCCGTTTCTTTACGAAGCTTGACAATTGATCTTTTCCCTAAGATGGATCTTCCTGTAGCAGTAGTAGCAACATCATATGACGATGCAGCACCACAAGAAGTTGAGAATTTAATTAGTAGACCAATCGAATCAGCAGTTAGTACGGTAGAAGGGATAGAAACTGTACAATCCCAGTCACAATCTGGGGCATCTTTAGTAGTACTGATGTTTAGTAATGGAACGGACTTAGATCAAGCGTTATTAGATGTTCGAGAAAGTGTGGATCAGGTGAAAGCAGCTTTGCCTGAGCAGGCTGGAGATCCAAATATTATGCGATTTAATCCAGATCAAATGCCTGTTATGTGGGTCGGTTTAACTGGTGATGATGCAGCATCATTAACGCAAACAGCTGATGAGCAAGTCGTCCCATTCTTTGAAAGACAAGAAGGAGTAGGCTCCGTTTCGGTTGAAGGCGGAAAAGAAAGAGAAATCCAACTAATACTAGATGAAGCAAAATTACAACAGTATGGTGTAACTACACAAATGATTATACAATCATTGAATAGCACCAATCAGTCTGCTTCTGTTGGCTCCATTGATAAAGGGAATAAAGATCTACAGCTGCGGGTGACTGGTGAATTTGAATCGCTAGAAGATATTGAACAAACGATTGTTCAAACAGAAGCAGGTGCAACCGTTCATGTTGAAGATCTTGCTGAAGTAAAAGACGATTACAAAGAACAATCAGGTATGACACTTGTTAATGGTAAGCCATCTGTAGTTTTATCCGTGTTGAAGAAGACGGATAGCAATACAGTAGAAGTTGCCACGAATATTGAAGATGGCATTGAGGAAATTAAACAAGATCTTCCATCAGATGTTAATTTGGATGTAATTATCGATACTTCAGATTTTATTGAGATGTCGATTGATTCTGTCATACAAAACATATTAATTGGTGGTATCATATCCATCTTTATCTTATTACTCTTCCTTAAGAGTGTACGGGCGACGATTGTTATTGGTTTATCCATTCCAATTGCAATTATTACCACGTTCATATTAATGTATTTTACAGGGGAAACGTTGAATATTTTAACATTAGGCGGCTTAGCCCTTGGGTTAGGGATGATGGTTGATAGTTCGATTGTCATTCTCGAGCATATTTATTCTTATCGTCAACGGGGTTACAGTTTAAAAGATTCTGCAATCAAGGGTGCAAGT
Source organism: Virgibacillus sp. CM-4 (assembly GCF_000445495.1). Lineage (NCBI taxonomy): Bacteria > Bacillati > Bacillota > Bacilli > Caryophanales > Bacillaceae > Virgibacillus > Virgibacillus sp. CM-4. The sequence goes on along the minus strand of NZ_AUQA01000002.1, from coordinate 1,019,957 downwards.
GAATTAGCCCCTGCGGTTATTGCATCAACTACAACTACATTGGTGGTTTTCTTACCAATTATCTATGTAGAGGGGATAGCTTCCGATCTATTTACCCCACTTGCACTAGCCGTATCGTTTTCACTTATCACATCGCTCGTTGTAGCAGTGACACTTGTTCCGATGTTATCATCCAAGCTCTTGAAAAAAGCAATGACAGATGGAGGCCGCCGCTATTGGTTTGACCGTTTGTTAAGTTGGCTAAATGATCGTTACCGCAGTGTGTTAAAGTGGGTGCTTGGACATAGGAAGACTACCGTATTTGTCACCATTTTAGCGATTGTAGGAAGTTTAGCATTAACCCCATTTATTGGTGCAGAGTTGATTCCATCGGCCGATCAAGGTCAAATGGAAGTTCGAGTCGAAACAGCTCCAGGAAGTTCTCTTAGTCATACAGAAGATATCGTAGAAAAAGTAAATCAAGAGTTAGAACCATTCGAGTCTGTAATCGAAACGAATTATGTCAGTGTTGGTGGCGGAGGCGGCATGGCTGCCGCCAGTGGTGGTAGTAGTGGAAACCAAGCCGTCTACACAATGCAATTAGTGCCTTCTGGTGAAAGAGTTAAAACAACTTCAGACGTGGTACAGGAGATAGATGAGGCCCTGAAAGATATACCGGGTGCGGAAATCACGGTTAGTTCGATGGATTCTGGAATGAATACGGGTAGTCCAATTCAGATTCAACTAAATGGGCCAGAGCATGAAGTGCTAAGTGAATTATCAAACCAAGTGGTTGACGAAATTTCGCAAGTTGATGGTGTCTACAATCCGGAAACTACAGCTTCTGAAGGTGTACCGCAAATGAATGTAGTAGTTGATCAGGAAGAAGCGGCAACTTATGGTCTTAATCAGGAACAAATTCTTGGCCAAATTCAAATGCAGTTTACTGGACAGGTAGCTACACAGTTCAAGGAAGATGGTCAAGAAATGGATGTCACGATGATGTATCCAGAAGACCAGCGTAGTTCGATTGAGGATTTACATGATATGAAAATTCAAACGCCGCAAGGCTCTACCATATCGTTAGATGAAGTCGCTGAATTTAAACAAATGAGTGGTCCTGTAAGTTTACTTCGAGAAAATCAGCAACCGCAGATGAATGTAACCAGTGAAATTGTTGATCGAGATCTGGGCAGCGTTTCATCGGATGTAGAGGCTGCATTGGCAGATATGAACTTACCGGAAGGATATAGTTATGAAATGGGCGGTCAAACCGAGGATATGACCGAGTCCTTTACGGATTTGGCAATTGCATTAGTCTTCTCGATTCTTTTAGTATATGCGGTAATGGCAGTGCAATTTGAGAATTTCTTATTCCCATTAATTATCATGTTTGCTATGCCAACAACAGTTATTGGGGTATTGATCGGCTTATATGTTGTAGGTATACCATTAAGTATTCCTGCGTTTATCGGGATTATTATGCTCGCCGGTATTGTGGTTAATAATTCGATCGTATTGGTAGATTATATAAATATTCTGCGAAGACAAGGAATGGATCGTCATGATGCTATCTTGGAAGCTGGCCCAAGTAGATTACGTCCAATTCTTATGACGACTTTGACAACCATATTGGCAATGGTACCATTGGCGCTAGCTCTTGGTGAGGGTGCTGAGACACAACAGCCAATGGCAGTTACCATTATTTTTGGTCTCGGTGTATCTAGCTTATTTACCTTATTGTTAATTCCAGTAATATACACCTTATTTGATGATTTAACAGCTAAGATTACTAAAAGAGATAAAAAGAGTAAAGATAATCTAGATAGAGAATAATCCGAACGGTTATTTGATACACTCCCTTCAAAGTAGACTGGAAACTAAATCTGTTACTTGGAGGGAGTTCCTTTTGTCGAGAAAAGGAACATGCACTGATGCTAGAAGACCGTTTTACATGAGTATATGATTATCAAAAGGGATAGACAGATTTTTCCGTAACTCTTAGCAAATGTCATAGACATGATTCTGGTGTCAAATAGCGTGGGTTGTGATGTTCTAATCGGGTAAGCGTGCTTGGCGAGTTAGCTGAAGCAGTGCCCACTGATGAAAAAATTGATAATTAATTAAAATGAGAGCTGCTAATTTTTCTTAGAGATTCGTTTACAACGAAGCATTTTGGGAATAGTAATCGGTAGTAAGATTGGAGGTAAGGCTATGTCAATATCACGAATTATGAAATGGATTACGGGAATATTTGAAGCGTTATTAGGTTTTCCAATACTTGGTGGAGCTTTTATTATATCGAATTTATGGGGACCACTATTTGTTATGCTCGTACTTCATATTATAACGTTGATCTTATCAAGAAGAGATGGTGGAGCAACAGCAGGAAGTATAATTGGAATTCTAACTTCTTTAATTGGATGGATTCCAGGGATTGGTATGATTATGCATCTTATTACAGCGGTGGTACTAATCATTACTGGTATGATGCCTGATAATCAATCTGGTGATTAGCATGTAAAAAACAAGGTACCTCACGTTGTAGTAAGGTATCTTGTTCACATGAACTAGTCTGTAATTGGCCACCAATGAAAGCCATCCTTTTCTAATAAATCATCCGCAGCTTCAGGTCCCATCGATCCTGCAGGGTAGTTAGGAAAGTCTGGTGTTACTGCTGCCCATGCATCTAGTAGCGAATCTACAAATTCCCACGAATGCGCCACTTCATCCCAATGTGTAAAATTGGTTGTATCACCAATGATACAATCATATAGTAATTTCTCATACGCTTCTGGTGTATTTATATCATCAACGCCATTATTTGTGTAAGAAAGCTTGATCGGTTCAGCAATAGAGCCAATTCCAGCTTTTTTAGCATTTAAGTATAAGGTAATTCCTTCATTAGGTTGAATATTAATTATTAACAGATTTGGGTGTTTTTCGGTCTCATTTTTGTAGTATAAATTCATTGGTATATCATTGAATTCAACCACAATTTTTGTTGACTTTTCCTTCATCTTTTTACCTGTTCGAATATAAAAGGGAACTCCAGCCCAACGATAGTTATCAATCATTACTTTACCAGCAACAAATGTTTCGGTAGTTGAGTTGGCAAGATCTGTTGCTTCTTCACGATATCCCTTGATAGAGTTACTGCTGCCATATTGACCGCGAACGAAAAATTCATTTACTTTCTCTGGATCTACAAGACGAAGCGCACGAAGTACTTTTACTTTTTCTGATCGAATCTCTTCTGGCGTCAATTTAATTGGTGGCTCCATGGCTAATAAAGCAACCATTTGCAACATATGATTTTGTACCATATCTCTAGTTGCCCCTGAATGATCATAGTAACGCGCTCGCTCTTCAACTCCTAATTTCTCACTAGATGTGATTTGAATATTCGAGATGAATCGATTATTCCAAAGATGTTCAAATATGCCATTAGCAAAACGGATTACTTCAATATTTTGTACCATTTCTTTGCCTAGGTAATGATCAATTCGGTAAATTTGATCTTCATCAAATGCATGTCGAATTTGATTGTTTAATTCCTTGGCGGAATCTAAATCATGTCCGAATGGCTTTTCAATAACAAGTCTTGTCCAACCTTTTCCATTCTTCAGACCATTTTCCTCTAATTGATTGGCAATTGAACCAAAATATTCAGGCGCCATTGCAAGATAAAAGATTCTATTTCCATCTGTTTGGTAATGCCCTTCCAAGTCCTCTAACAGATTATTTAAATCATCATACGAAGATGTGTCTGTCACGTCAAAGGAATGATAATAAAAGTGGGAAGAAAAATCTTCTAAATCCTCTTCTTTTGAGGATGACTGCTCGATAGAATTACGGACATTTTCTCTAAACACATCATTTGTCCATGGACGTCGTGCAAGACCCACCACTGCAAATTCCTCACCAATCTTACCATTTTTATATAGCCGGTAAATGGAAGGGAATAATTTTCGCTTAGATAAGTCTCCTGTTGCTCCAAAGATAACAATAATTGCATTTGGTTTATCTGTACTCATGAATACCCTCTCCATTTTCTATTTACGAATTAGCTTATGAGCTAAATGTAAGTTATTATAATACAACCTATCTTATAAGGAAAAAATCCTAAAATCAACTATTCCGGACGGAGCCAACCCCAAGTTTTTTTAATGATCTGGTTAGCAACCTCTGAAAACATGAGTCCGATAGCAATCGCACCGGCAAGCAGCATTACCTTAGTTGAAAGTTGTACGGCTGTAAAATAATCATTCTCAACAAAATGTCTCATAGCATCATACGCAATCCCTCCGGGTACAAGAGGAATAATGCCAGATACGTTAAAAATAATAATTGGTGTCTTATATAGTCTTGCGCATAGGTGACTAAGTATTGCTACAAGCATCGATCCAAAGATCGTAGCTGGAACAGCATCTATACCTTGATCAACTAAAATATAATAAAGAATCCAGCCAAACATACCAACCATCCCGCATTGGATTAAGGCTTGACGTGGTGCATTAAATAGGACACCAAAACCGCTAGCCGCAATAAAACTAGTAACTAGTTGGGCGATAATCATACATATCAGCTCCTACATCTATATGATTGCAAATACAACAGCAACACCTGCACCAATTGCAAATGCTGTGAGAATTGCCTCTACACCTTTGGAAACACCAGCTACCAAATGTCCAGCCATCAAATCACGAACTGCATTGGTAATATGCAGACCAGGAACAAGAGGCATGACCGCACCAATAATTATTTTATCCATCTGTATACCAAATCCAATGTGAATGGCGATTCCTGAAGCTATTGCAATCATAAAGGAAGCAAAGAATTCAGCAATAAACCGAATTTCAACTACTTTTTCAAACCAAATCATTGCAAAAAAACCAATACCGCCTGCAAAGAAGGAGGGTAAAAAATCTGGCCATGCTCCACCAAACATAATCGTAAAGCTTCCACTAACGAAGGCAGCAGCAATCATTTGTATCCAATAAGGAAAAGATTCACTTGCATGCTGAATACCTTTCAGGTGCAGGAGAGCTTCCTTTGGTTCAATCGTTTGTGCAGAGATTTGCCGAGAGATATGATTTACTTCGGCGATCTTATGTAAGTCTGTTGAACGATTAGAAATCCTCCGGAAATAGGTTGCTTCTCCTTCCGTAGAAAATTGAATTCCAGTTGGAGTAGCATAACTTTCAGCCTTTTTAAATCCATAAGAAGCGGCGATCCTGTTCATGGTATCTTCTACGCGATACGTTTCAGCACCGCTTTGTAACATGATTTTCCCAGCTAATAAACATACTTTCGCTACAGATACATCATCTTGTTGCATGAAATCCCCCCTATATGGAAGATGTCTTTACTCAATGATAGCCCAATCGGGGACGTGTAAGGAGCAAAGAATATCTAACTCTTGCTTCCGTTTATCTGTATAGCTGCTAATCTGACGTAATTCCTTATCGACAATGGCAGGGTGTGTCATTACTTCGATACTTTTGGCATTTGTCTGCTTCAGCCGTGTAAAAATGTCAGCAGAAACTCCATCCCCATAAAAGTCTAACCAAATTTGTTCCGTCAATAAAATATCTTGTTCTGCAGCTAAGTTATCTGTTATACGTACGGGCACTTGGTATTCTTTTGCCAGTGAAATGATTAACTGTTGTAGCGGTTCCCATCCATGTACATGATGGTGACTATCGATATGGTGTAGAGAGAGACCAGTAGCTAAAAAAGCTTCAATTTGTGCACGCCATTCTTTCTCAACTGCCTGCAAGTTTGGCGCTTCCATGTGTCGATACCTGCTTGAATATTTAAACCGGTTATTTTCACAAACCAATTCCGGTACGGAACTTAAAGGTTTCCCCCATGTTAAGACAAGATGAATGCCGACATGTAATGTATCATTCTCTTTAGCACGTGCGACAGCATAATTCACTGCTTTCCCATTCATCATTAAGGTTGTTGAAGTGACAACTCCATTTTGATGGGCCATTATAATTCCGTCTGTTACGCCCTTGGTTAATCCGAAATCATCGGCATTGAATAAGACATGCATCATAAATATCCCCCTACATTCTAAAATTATAGATTATTTTCAAATGGATAATTACGTTCAATTACAAAATTTGTTTTATCCCCTCTAAAGAAAGCACGTGAATACTCTACTTTCTCTCCTTTTTCGTTTTCTGCAACGGTTTCAATATAAAAGCAAGGCGCACCTTGTTCACAATTTAGATGGCTGGAAGCTCTTTCATCTGCTAACGTAATTTCTACATGTTCAATCGTTTTGGCTATATGTACTTGAAACTCTTCTTTTAAAGCAGCATATAGCGATGATTCTGCTTGCGTTTTTGTGATGCCTGGAGCAACATTCCACGGAATATAGGAAATCTCATATTGCGTTGGTTCCATATTTGCCTTTCTCACACGTTCCACGCGCTGAATAGGATCGTTTAAAGAAACGTCTAAGGAATGCTCGATATATTCATTTGCAGGAATAACTTGTATATCTAATACAGTTATCTCAGCTTCTTTGCCTTGAATAGCAACTTGATCACTGTAGCGTTTTACCGTTTGCGAAAGCGTTTGTTTCACTTTTTGATCTGCTACAAATGTACCTCGTCCTTGGTGGCGATTTAAATACCCTTCTAGTGTTAGTTGATTTAGAGCAGTTCGGATGGTTGTTCTGCTCACTCCAAAATCTTCACATAACTCTAATTCGGTAGGTATTTTCTCTCCTTTCTTATATTTGTTTGTTTTAATACGATTCAACAATTCTTCCTTAATATAAGCATGTAATGATTGATTCTTTTCCATTTGCACACTTCCTTACTCGATCCTAGTTTGGATATATATTAACGCTAAAATTAAAGACATAAAAAAGCAATAATTCACTTAATTAAAGTGTACAAGATTACACATATAATGACAATATTTTATAAATGTTATTACAATAAGAAACATATTTCTTGAAATGTATGGACTTTAAATAATTTGTATGATACATTTTAGATGAACAACAAAATACAACGATACACTATTATAAAAGCGGTTTCAAAAAACATCAAAGGAGTTAAAGGAAATGACATTAAAACTTGTAGTAGTAGGTGGAGGGTCTAGTTACACACCTGAAATAATTGAAGGAATTATTCGGCGCTATGACTCATTTCCCGTTACAGACATTGTACTTGTAGATGTTGAAGCGGGGAAAGAGAAACTAGAAATAATTGGACGATTAGCATTACGAATGATAGAGAAATCAAATAAAGCAATTCATCTAACATGGACCTTAAATCGCCGGCAAGCACTTGAAAATGCGGACTTTGTTTCTACTCAAATACGAGTGGGTGGGTTAGAAGCCAGATCAAAAGACGAACGTATTCCATTAAGCCATGGGTTTATTGGGCAAGAAACAAACGGAGCTGGAGGTATCTTCAAAGCATTTCGTACTATCCCAGTCCTTTTAGAATTAGCGAAAGACGTGCATGACATTTGTCCGAATGCATGGATAATTAATTTCACAAACCCTGCTGGAATTGTTACAGAAGCTTTATTAAAACACTCTCCGCATAAGAAGGTTATCGGTGTATGCAATATCCCATTTAATATGCGACATTCGACTGCAGAAATTTTAAATGTAAAGCCAGATGAAGTGAGTATTGAATTTATTGGCATGAATCATTTTGTATTTGGTAGTAAGGTCCTTGTTAATGGAGAAGATCGAACGAATGAAGTATTAGAAAAAGTGACCCACGACCTTGACTATTCACCAGCAAATATTGTTAATTTAGGCTGGACCAAGACGTTTATAGAAGCTACGGGTCTACTTCCGAATCCATATCATCAATATTATTTTCAAACGGCGGATGTTCTAAAAAAAGACTTGAAAGCGTTTAAAGAAAATGGCACACGAGCCGAGGTAGTTCAGGATTTGGAAGGATCTCTTTTTGAGATTTATAAAAACCCGTCGTTATATGAGAAGCCAAAGGAACTTGAAGAACGTGGTGGAGCTTTTTATAGCGATGTAGCATGTAGTTTAATGGACTCCATTTATAATAATAAACAGGATATTCAGACGGTAAACACATGGAACCATGGAGCAATACCCGATTTGCCAGAAGATGCTGTTATTGAAGTTAATTGCATTATTACTAAAAATGGACCAAAACCAATTGCTGTTGGGCATTTACCACTTTCGGTTAAAGGTCATATTTATCAAATGAAGGCCTTTGAGGAACTAGTTATTCAAGCAAGTATCACTGGGAACTACAACGATGCATACACAGCAATGGTGATGAATCCATTACTTGCTGATGAAAAGAGAAGCAAGGATGTGCTGGATGAGTTATTGGAAGCACATCAAGCATATTTGCCACAATTTAATTCAAGGGGGATTTAAGATGAACAGTAAATTTATGCAAAAGTTCATTGAAATTGCTGGACGTATTGGATCACAGCGACATCTAGTAGCTGTCCGAGACGGGTTCGTTGCGATCATGCCATTAATTATCGTTGGGTCACTTGCTATTTTAATTAATAATTTTCCGCCATTTGGCAACTTTAATTTTGTTGAATGGATGAATGGAATCTTTGGTGATGGCAATTGGCAAACAGTCGGGGGGAGTATTTGGAACGGTACTTTTGCTATATTAGGTCTTTTAGTATCCTTTTCTATAGCTTATAATTTAGCTAAGTCTTATGACGTAGATGGGCTATCTGCTGGTCTCATATCAGCTGCCGGTTTTATTATGCTAGTCCCTTGGACAGAGGATGGCGCTGGTTTAACCGCAGCATGGTTAGGTACGCAAGGACTATTTGTTGGAATTATTATAGCGCTTCTTGTCACAGAACTTTTCAGAATATTGATAAATTCGAATTTGACTATTAAAATGCCAGAAGGTGTTCCAGACGGGGTTACACGCTCCTTCAAAGCATTAGTACCTGCGGTGATCATTTTAATTATTCTAGGTTTTTTCCAGGCATTAATGAATGTGTTCGCAGAGCAAAGTATTTTTGAAGTTATCTTTAATGCAATTCAAGAACCGTTACAAGGTTTGGGGAATACTTTGCCCGCAGCAATGGTTGTATCCTTTCTTAATCACTTATTATGGTTCTTTGGTTTACATGGGACGAATATTATTGGATCAGTAATTGAACCGGTCTACTTGCCACTGATTGAACAAAATCTCGATTTATTTAAGAGCGGTATGTCAGCATTTGACGTACCTAATATTGTAACAAAACCATTCTTAGATTCATTTGTTTTTATGGGTGGATCAGGAACGACCATTGCATTGTTAATTGCAGTCTTTATTGTAATACGTAGAGAGAGAAACCATCCATATCGACAAGTTGCAAAGTTATCAGCGCCAGCAGGGCTATTTAACATTAATGAACCGGTTATTTTTGGACTACCAATTGTATTAAACCCTGTGATGTTAATTCCATTTATATTGATTCCTGTAACATTGACGATTACATCCTATATTGCATTAGCTACTGGTATAGTGCCAAGAACAGTGGCAATTCTTCCATGGACAACACCGCCAATTTTAAGTGGTTATCTAGTAACAGGCGGTAGCTGGCGTGGAATTGGGCTTCAAGTATTTAATTTAGTGCTGGCTGTTATCATGTATATTCCATTCATTTTAGCAGGTGCAAGAACCTTAAAGAGAAATAAGGGGGAATAACCATGACTACAAAAGAAGATGTACAGATGCTATCCTTTTCGATTATACTTCATGCTGGAAATGCAAGGTCATCTGCAATGGAAGCTATTTCTTTAGCAAAATCTTATCAATTTGCTGAAGCACGACAAAAAATAGCAGAGGCGGATGAAGAATTTACAGAAGCTCATCATATTCAAACGAAATTTTTACAGGAAGAAGCAGAAGGGAACCAAACAGAGGTTTCCGTCATTCTAATACATGCACAGGACCATCTAATGACCGCCATGACAGTAAAAGATTTAGCTAGTGAAATGATTGATATGTATGAAAAGATGCAAATCCTAGAGGAGGGAAACAAATGAAGATTATTTTAGTTTGTTCTGCGGGGATGTCGACTTCCATGCTTGTAAAAAAAATGAAACAATCAGCTGACGATAGAAATATAATGGCCGAGATTAATGCGGTAGCAGAATCACAATTAAAGAACGAGCTGGATGATCTTGATGTTGTATTAATTGGTCCACAAGTCCGTTATTTAGAAAAGAAGATTAGAGAGCAGTTGGAACCAAAAGGAATCGCTGTTGATGTAATTGATCAAATAGCTTATGGCATGATCCAAGGAGATAAGGTTTTAGATCAAGCCATCGCTTTAAAGAAATAGAAGAATAATAGAAATGAAGTTGTACGAAAAAAATTGCGCCTTTACAATTTATGGCAAGCTTGTTAAGCTGATTTTGTTGGTAAATTAAAACTAAATGGAATCTTTTCAACACTAGGGGAGCTATGTAAAGTAGCTGAGAAGAGCGTAGGAATCGTTTTGACCCTTCGTACCCGAACAGGATAATGCCTGCGTGGGAAAGTGTGGTCAATAGGGATACTTTATTGACTGCATTCACGACGAATGCAGTCTTTTTTATGAGGAAGTATCATGGTTTTCTTTCATACATGTGCACCTCCGGTTAGGCCTTTGTTGAAAAGATTCTTCTTATGGGAGGCGATTTTCGTGCAAGAAAAATGGGGATTTTTAGAAAATGTACCTCATGATGCTGCCATTAACATGGCATTAGATGAGGCATTACTTAATTGGCATCATGAAGGAAAAATACCGCCTACATTACGTTTTTATCAATGGATAGCCCCCACGCTTTCAATTGGTCATTTTCAAAAAGTAGACGGAAAAATCGATGTAGAAGGTATTCAAAACCATCAATGTCAATTTGTGCGGAGAATGACTGGGGGCAGTGCAGTTCTGCATGATGATGAACTAACGTATAGTATTGTAATATCTGAACAACATCCGGCAATTGCTTCATCGATTCGTCAAGCGTACTATGATTTGTCAAAAGGCATACTACGAGGCTATCAAAATTTAAACATTCCAGTTGATTATGCCGAATCGTTTTCAAAAGAACGGAGTAGTATTTGTTTTGAGAGACCCGCATTCTATGAAATGGTTGCAGATGGCAAAAAGATATCTGGTAATGCACAGACAAGAAAAAAAGGAGTATTGCTCCAACATGGTTCGATTCCGATATCGATGAATGTAGATATGTTATTCGATCTTTTTTTATTTCCTTCTGAACGTGTCAAGGAGAGAAAAAAACAGGCATTTTGGAAAAAAGCTACGACGATTAATCAGGTAACGCAAAGGAAACATTCCTATGAAACGGTTAAAACAGCTTTTTTAGAAGGATTCGGAGAGGGATTGAATATTGAACTTGAACCTTTTACATTAACAAAAAGCCAATGGAATGAAGTATACGATCTAGCAGAACGAAAATATACAGATAATACAATCAAAGGAGTTGTATCCCATGCCTAAAGATCAAACATATATACGAAAGCCGGAGTGGTTAAAAACAAAAATAAACACGAATAAATCCTACAGAGGATTAAAGAAATTAATGCGCGAAAATCGCCTGAATACAGTGTGTGAAGAAGCACGCTGCCCAAATATACATGAGTGTTGGAGTGAACGTAAAACTGCGACGTTTATGATCTTAGGAGATACATGTACAAGAGGATGCCGCTTTTGTGCTGTAAAAACTGGATTACCAAATGAATTAGATTGGGGAGAGCCAGAAAGGGTGGCTAATTCGGTTACCGTTATGGGGCTACGGCATGTTGTAGTTACAGCAGTGGCACGTGATGATTTAAATGATGGGGGAGCGGCTGTATTTGCTGAGACGGTACGAGCAATTCGAAGAAAAAACCCAGGATGTACGATTGAAATTCTACCATCAGATATGAAAGGGGACTACGAGAGTCTATATACATTGATGGATAGTGCACCAGATATTTTTAATCATAATATTGAAACGGTACGCAGGCTAACAAAACGTGTAAGAGCTAGAGCGATGTATGATCGGTCTCTTCAATTATTGGAACGCGTGAAGGAAATCGCTCCTAAAACACCGACCAAATCTAGTATTATGGTTGGTTTGGGTGAGGAGAAAGCGGAAATCATTCAAGCAATGGATGATCTTTTAGCGCATAAAGTCGATATTATGACAATTGGTCAGTATTTACAACCAACAAAAAAACATTTGAATGTTGAGCGTTATTACCATCCAGATGAGTTTGCCGAGTTAAAACAAATTGCACTTGAGAAAGGATTTTCACATTGTGAAGCTGGACCATTGGTTCGATCTTCTTATCATGCAGATGAACAAGTAACCCAAGCCTCGGCGCAACGTCGAATTAACTATATGAAAGGCTATGAAAAACAGGAAAAAAAAGAAGTAGATTTTACTTTCTAACATTTCCAATCCGTTATGAAACCTCCATTTCTTGTTTTTCGTATAGAAACATAATATAGTTAAAAGCTATAGTTGTAATAGAAATGGAGCGTATACAGATGAAGTCAATAACAATTAAACAACTAGCTGGTAGATTCAATCTGGAAATATTGGCTGGAGAGGATCAACTTGATCGATCCATTACCAAGGCGAGAACGCATCGCCCTGGGTTAGAATTTATCGGCTACTTTGACTTTTTTCCGATGGAACATGTCCAAGTGCTCGGACGAAAAGAAATTACGTATTTACATCAGCTGACACATGAGGAGCGACGATTACGAATTGGTAATATTGTAAATTACCACCCTCCTTGCTTTATCGTTACATCAGAGCAAGCTGGGCTGACATATTTAACGCAGTTTTGTAAAGAAGAGGGAATACCTTTATTACGAACGAAAGAGCCTACGTCAACATTTATCGAGAAATATGATGCCTACATGGTGAAGGCGTTAGCGCCAGAAACGGCAGTCCATGCGGTGTGTGTCAATATTTTTGGGTTAGGTATTCTAATTAGAGGAAAGTCAGGAATTGGCAAAAGTGAGATTGCACATGCTTTAATTGGCAGAGGTCATCGATTAGTAGCAGATGATATTGTTGTCTTGAAGAAGCTTGGTCCAGATACATTACTCGGAACACATAATCAAACGAATAAAGAGTTTCTCGCTCTCCGAAGTGTTGGCTTATTAAATGTAGTAAGGGTGTATGGGCAGAAGGCATTTCAAGAAGAAACGAGAATAGCCTTAGATATCAAATTAACCGAATGGGAAAAGGACGCACTGAATAATGAGTTAGAGGTAGAAACTGAATCGAGTGAATATATGGATGTGACAGTTCCTAAAATAGAAATTCAACTGCAACCAGGTCGAGATGTGGTTGGGTTGATTGAGGCTGCTGCTAATAATTGGTATTTGCAACAGCAAGGATATAGTGCTGCTGAAGAATTTATGGAACGATTAGATTTGGATATGGAAGACAATCAAGGATAAATCATTGCTGTCATTCGCTCAGCTTGATTTTTAACAAAGGAATCCCATAGGAACATTATACTGCAGTTGCATAGGTGAAAGGCTGATTTGTACGTCAGCCTCTTTTTTATAAGTTCAAACGTTTCTTCATAGACAATGATTTGCTAAAACCAACGAATATCCGCTATAATTTAACCAATTATGTAACCGACAATATAGGCAGCTAAGAATTACAGCAAAGATGCTAGGAGAATGATATGTTGAATGTTTTGGATTTACTAATAGCGTTTGTCATCGCAATCTTAACTGCTTTTCTAACAACCTACCCGGTAAAGAAATTTGCAACGCTTGTCGGTGCAGTTGATTTTCCTAATCACCGGAAAATACATACAAAGGTAACACCTCGACTAGGTGGCATTGCTATCTTTTTGGGGACAATAGCTGGTTTGCTCTATTTGCAGCCAGTGCATCCACATCTACCAGAAATTGCTGCAGGTGCAGTAGTAATTGTGTTAACAGGTGCAATCGATGATCGATTTACAATTCAACCTGTGGTAAAGTTAACAGGTCAACTAATTGCTGCATCGTTTTTAATATCTTCCGGTTTAATTATTGAAAGACTTACGTTACCTTTCTTTGGTACCGTAGAGTTGGGGTTTATTAGTGTACTCATTACGGTTTTGTGGGTGGTTGGTGTAACCAATGCAATTAATCTAATTGATGGTTTGGATGGGTTAGCGACAGGAGTTTCAACAATTGCATTAATTAGTATTTGTATGATGGCTTTTATTGATATGCAAGTAGTTGCTGCATATTTCTGTATCGCTTTAATTGGAAGTAATTTAGGCTTTTTATATCATAACTTTTATCCTGCCAAAATCTATATGGGCGATACAGGATCTAATTTTCTCGGGTATATGATTGCCGTTGTATCCATGTTAGGTCTCTTCAAAAACATTGCGTTATTTAGTTTTATCATCCCAATCATTGTTCTCGCAGTACCAATCTTTGATACATTATTTGCAGTTATTCGTAGAGCTTACAACAAAGAAAGTATCATGATGGCAGATAATAAGCATGTTCACTATCAACTCTTACAAGCCGGGTATAGCCATCGAAAAACGGTGTTGATTATTTATGCATTCAGTATCCTATTTGGTACGATGGCTATACCGTTTTCCTTTGCAAGTATGACTACAGCGTTTCTTATTACCATTTTAGTGCTGCTCCTGATTCATCTATTTGCAGAAATGGCTGGAATCGTCATGGGAGGTAAACGCCCAATGCTTGACTTTATTAGGCGAATATTGAAAAAGAACAGGGATAAATCATAAGTGTTTTATAAATACCGGAAATTTACTATAATGAAGGTAGATTTGGTGGTTAAGGAGTTCGTCACATCAAATTTAAACGATTTGTATCGTAGTAGAAAGGAATGGCATATTTTCATGGAACAACAAATTGGTGTTATCGGTTTAGCGGTAATGGGGAAAAACCTAGCGTTAAACATTGAAAGTCGAGGGTACTCCGTTGCTGTTTATAACCGTTCTGGCGATAAAACAGAGGCTTTTTTAGAAAATGAAGCTAAAGGAAAGAACTTTAAAGGGTCGAAAACGATTGAAGAATTTGTTCAATCGCTTGAAAAGCCGAGAAAGATTATGTTGATGGTAAAAGCAGGGAGGCCAACAGATGCGACCATTGAGTCGCTGCTTCCGCATTTAGATAAAGGTGATATTCTTATTGATGGTGGGAATACATTATATGAAGAGACGATTCGCAGGAATAAGTTATTGGAAGATAAAGGAATTCACTTTATTGGGACAGGTGTATCTGGAGGAGAAGAAGGAGCATTAAAAGGACCTTCCATTATGCCTGGTGGCCAAAAAGAGGCGTATGACTTAGTCGCGCCAATTTTTGAGGCGATTTCTGCAAAAGTAGATGGAGAGGCTTGTACAACATACATAGGTCCAGATGGAGCAGGACACTATGTAAAAATGGTTCATAATGGCATTGAATACGGGGATATGCAGCTTATTTCCGAGGCTTATTATATTTTAAAACATGTGTTAGGTTTGGACACGGATGAATTACATGAGGTTTTTGCCGAATGGAATAAAGGTGAATTAGACAGTTATTTAATCGAAATTACGGCGGATATCTTTACAAAAAAAGACCAAGAAACTGGAAAACCATTAGTCGAAGTCATTTTAGATACTGCAGGACAAAAAGGAACAGGTAAATGGACAAGCAAGAATGCCCTTGACTTAGGGGTACCACTTCCATTAATTACGGAATCTGTTTTTGCAAGGTTTATTTCAGCAATGAAAGAGGAACGCGTGAAGGCAAGTAAACAATTGCAAGGTCCAGCTGTACTTTCATATTCCGGGGACAAACAAGAACTAATTGAAGCGGTACGTAAAGCATTGTACATGAGTAAAATTTGTTCTTATGCTCAAGGATTTGCACAAATGCGTGCTCAATCAGAAGAAAATGGCTGGAATCTACGATATGGTGATATTGCCATGATCTGGCGTGGTGGTTGCATTATACGTGCGCATTTCTTACAAAAGATTAAAGATGCGTATGATCGTGAACCAGGATTAGCTAACCTAATGTTAGATCCTTACTTCAAAGAGATTGTTGAAGGGTATCAGGATGCATTACGTGAAGTCGTTGCAATTGCAATAAAACAAGGAATAGCTGTTCCGGCATTTTCAAGTGCAATTGCTTATTACGATAGTTACCGTGCAGAAGACTTACCTGCTAACTTACTCCAAGCACAACGGGATTATTTTGGTGCACATACGTACCAACGAAAAGACAAAGAAGGCGTATTCCATACGAACTGGTTATAAATGAATCGTAGATTTTAAAAACTACACCTCACTTAGGGGGGTAGTTTTTTACTTTGATTCATTTTGAAAATGAAAGAGAGAGTTTTATTTTACCAAAGTAATCCCTCTTCCGGGTCTTTAGTCACGATTATCGTAAGGACTTAAATTGTCATATATTGGATAAGTATGGCAAAAATAAAATAAAACAAATGAATAAGTTGCCGATCCACAACTTATTATGTAACTTATCGACTAGGACTTTAGATACTGGTGTAATTTTCTGAAATTTAATATGATTGTTATAATCTGAATATTAAGTCTTAGTACATTCAGAGGGAGGAGGCTCACTTTAGTCTAGTAAACTATGAAGAGGGGGAGAAGTCAATGAAGGGAAAACCGAGAATAAGACGGACTATTCTTATTTTATTTGTATTCTTACTCACGTTCAGTAATTTTTCTACAGTAAATGCTATCAGTCAATTATCTGGACAAGCGTTAAAGAAAACGGAATTATCCAAGGATAAACTGAATGCAACAGAAGATCCTGATAAAGAGGTACGTGTCATTGTTGAAGTAGATGATCAGCCTGCTATTGAAGTAGCCACAAAACGAGGGATAACCTTTAATAGTATGGCTGAAAGTGAGAAAAAGAAATTAGAAGTAGATGCGAAAAAGAAACAAAAAACAATTAAATCAGAAATGACACAACAGAAAGTAGAAGCAGAATACTTACAAGAGTTTACGACGGTCGTAAATGGTTTTAGTGCAGAAATAAAGCAAGGTGACATAGAAAAAGTTAGTTCGATTCCTAGCGTCAAAGAGGTTCATGTAGTGAATAAGTATGAACGTCCAATTGCAAAGCCTAATATGAAATACAGCAAAGAGCTCGTAGAGGCACAACAAGCATGGAGAGATTATGGTTTCAAGGGTGAAGGAATGGTTGTTGGAATTATTGATACTGGAATTGATCCTACTCACCAGGATATGGTGCTTTCTGACAATGAGTCAGCAGCTCTCACAGAAGATACCGTGAATGGGATTATTGAAGAGGAGGACCTTCCAGGCGGTTATTATACCAATAAAGTACCATATGGATATAACTATATGGATGAGAATGACGAAATAAGAGAAATACATGCAGAGGCAAACTATCATGGGATGCATGTAGCTGGTACGGTTGCCGCTAATGGTGATGAAGAAAATGGGGGAGTGCTAGGGATAGCTCCAGAGGCTCAATTACTTGCACTTAAAGTATTTGGGAATGATCCAGAGATGCAATATACGTTTGGTGATATCTATATAAAAGCAATTGATGATGCGATTAAGTTAGGTGTGGATGCTCTAAATATGAGCCTTGGTTCGCCATCAGGTTTTGTGGACGCAGATTCACCTGAACAACAAGCGGTAACGCGTGCGGTAGACAATGGTGTACTAATGTCAATATCCGCCGGGAACTCTGCATTGTTTGCTGATGGCTATTTTTACCCATACGCTTCCAATCCAGATTACGGGCTAGTAGGTTCACCTGGAGTAGCTGATGATTCTTTACAGGTAGCTTCTTATGAAAATACATTCATGGAAGTAGATGAACTTGATTACACGATTGATGGGGATTCAGGAACGGCAGCATTTTTATCGGCTGGTCAGACAAGTCCTCCGACTGATGGTTCAGCCTTTGAGGTCATTGAGGCGGGCTTAGGATATCCTGAAGATTTTGAAGGAAAAGAAGTAGAAGGAAAGTATGCGTTAATCCAAAGAGGAGAACTTGCATTTACTGAAAAAGCATTGAATGCACAAGAAAATGGTGCTGCTGGTGTAATTATCTACAATAATA
This sequence comes from Virgibacillus sp. CM-4, assembly GCF_000445495.1. Lineage (NCBI taxonomy): Bacteria > Bacillati > Bacillota > Bacilli > Caryophanales > Bacillaceae > Virgibacillus > Virgibacillus sp. CM-4. The sequence goes on along the minus strand of NZ_AUQA01000002.1, from coordinate 1,001,870 downwards.
CAGATGGTATTGTTAATATGGCAACAGACGCAGCAATTACGATACCGCAGTTATTTATGCTAAAAAGTGATGGAGATCAATTGGCTGAGGCACTTAACAATGGACAAGCTGTAACCGTTGGATTCTCAGGAGATACAGCAACAATTGATAATCCTGATGCTGGAAAGATGAGTGCTTTCACATCTTGGGGATTAACGCCAAATCTAGACTTTAAACCAGAAATTACGGCTCCAGGCGGGCAAATCTATTCGACATTGAATGATAACCAATATGGTTTAATGAGCGGGACATCCATGGCAGCTCCTCATGTATCGGGGGGAAGCGCACTTGTATTGCAACGTGTAGATGAAGAATTTGGATATGAGCAGGCAGATCGAGTTAATCTAGCGAAAAAATTAATGATGAATACTTCTGATCAAGTTGAATTTGAAGGTGAGCCAGTATCTCCACGTCGACAAGGGGCGGGAATCATGCAATTACATGCAGCGTTATCCACGCCAGTTGTTGTGACAGAAGCAGAAACAAATGAGGCCAAAGTGGCTTTGAAAGAGATAGAAGGCGATCAAGTATCGTTTGAATTAACTGCAGAGAATGTAAGTGATGAAGCGGTAACGTATGATGTCAAGGCTAATGTCCAAACGGATACTCCCGTAGATGGCGGAGGCGTTACGGTGACAGCCCCAAATGATTTTGCAGCAAACGATCTTGGAGAGTTGGCGACAATTAATGGAGAAACGAGTACAACCATTGAAGTTCCAGCAAATGATTCCACGACATTTACCGTTACAATCGATATAAGTTCCGTAGATGATTCACTATCAGAGATCTTTACAAATGGATATTGGCTCGAGGGATTTGTAACATTAACGGATCCGACAGATACTAACCCCGAATTGGCTGTTCCTTATGTAGGATTTAAAGGAGAATGGGACGATGCTCCAATTTTTGATGAACCTATCTGGGATGAGGATTCATTCTATGGAATGACATCTGTTGTCACATCATTAGGAGAAGACGATGCTGGAGAAATGCAATATGGTTATTTAGGAGAAGATTTAGCTACTGGTGAAGTAGATCCAGAAAAGATTGCATTCTCTCCAAATGGCGATGGTGTACAGGACGATGCACTCATGATGCTGTCATTCCTAAGAAATGCAAAGGATGCGAAGTTTACTGTTCTTAATAAAGATGGGAAGAAGGTAAGGACGATTCGCTTAGAATCCGAATTAACAAAAAATCATTATGATTCTGGTGCAGCGGCCTATTACTCTATTTCCGGTGCAAGAGCTTGGGACGGGAAAATAAAAGGGGAACAGGCACCTGAAGGTAATTATTATCTTCAAGTAGAAGCTGTAATTGATTTTGAGGGAGCAGAATGGCAAAGCCTGCAATTACCAGTTATATTGGATAATACGGCTCCAGAAGTAGAAGCAAGTTATAGCTTTGATAACGAACTTTTAACGGTCAATGCCACAGATAAAGGAGAAGGTAGTGGCGTCGCCTATTGGGATGTATTTGTTAATGGAGAACCTGTCTTAGAAGAACCTTATGTCGATGGGGAAACGGAACATCCATTAACGGGAATTGAACCGGAAGATACCATTACGGTTGTAACAGCGGATTACGCCGGTAATGAAGTGGAAGTGGATGCGGAAATGGTGGAACCGGACACAACCGTTCCAGATTTACATTTACTTACACCTGAAATGAATGGCGTTGATGCAGATAGGGAAGTTATTTTTGAGGGATATGTTACAGATGAATCCGGTGTAAAAGAAGTTACCATTGATGGAGAAAAAGCCGAGCTTATTTACAATGAAGCAGAAGAGCGTTATGACTTTTCATTACCGATGGATCATAAAAAAGATGGCTACTACTTTAAACATATTAAGGCAGTCGATCATGTTGGAAATGAAACAGAAATTGGGCGCAGGTACTTCGTTGATAGTTCAAAAGCAAAATTAAACGTAAAAGGGAAAAAGAAAACCAAATCAGACTCGATCACACTAACCGCCAAAGTGAAGGACAACTTTGATGATATTAATTTATTTGTTGATGGCGACCATGTCTTTACACATGAACTCTCTAAACCTTATGGTAAGAATAAATTTAAGGATGAAATTGAAGTTGAACTAGATCTTGAAGAAGGTGAGAATGAATTTGAATTTAAAGTTGTGGATCTAGCAGGTCATGAGACAGTCGAAACGGTTACGGTAACTCAATTAAATAATGATAAAGAAGAAGATAATGACAATCCATTAGGGTTTATTTTTAATCAACTATGGTTGATTTTCGGCAAGCTATGGGGGATCTTCGGCTAGAATAAAGAACAGCTTCCTAAAGGAGCTGTTCTTTATTACAGCTATCATAGTGTGTATGTAGAAACTACATAATAGAGGAGGAGATTTATATGGCAATTGGTATAATCTATCTTCAGGTTATTCAAAAACGGTTCAAACAAGTAAAAGATCAAGGTGAAAAAGCAATGGCTCAACTGAATGATAATGAGATTCACTGGAAACCCAACGAAGTATCAAACAGTGTTGCTGTAATAGTAAAACATATGAGCGGAAATATGCATTCAAGATGGAAGGACTTTCTAACTACTGATGGAGAGAAGTCAGATCGTAATCGCGATCAGGAGTTTGTCGATACCATTGCTACAAACCAAGAAATGTTCGAGTTATGGGAGAAAGGGTGGGAAGTTTTGTTTACTGCTCTTAATCATCTACATGAGCATGATTTAGAAAAGCATATCAGCATCCGCGGGGAAGCACTTGTCATCATTGATGCAATTGAGCGACAACTCGCCCATTATGCTTCTCATGTTGGGCAGATTCTCTATATAAGCAAGCAGCTAAAGGGTGATACATGGCAAACCTTAAGTATCCCAAAAGGAAAATCAGAAGCATATTTGAGGGGAGATAGCTTAAATAGTTAAACAGAACTTCTAATCTTTTATTTAAGTTCTGTAAGTTGAAAACCACAAAAGTTGTGGTTTTTTTTATGCAATATATTAAATTTTAGCAACGAAAGTTAATAAGCATTTACAAATATATTAAATACCGCACACCTTGCTGCCGACGTCCGAAAGAGTATGAATAGATGGTGTTACGTTTACACTAACTTATTAAACATAATAGGTAACAATATGAAAGGAAGGTAAACACCATGGGACGCAATTATAGTATTGATTATTTTAAATTCTATGCAATATTTGCTGTTGTCTGTATCCATACCGGTACGTTAAGTGATACGAAGCTTGGTAATATAGCAGGTGATGATATCGATTTTGTTATTGATACATTAGCTCGGTTTGCAGTACCTTTTTTCTTTGTTGTATCGGGCTATTTGTTTATTAGTAAATTGAAAAGCATCCAACAACAGCATGATAAACCGTTTGTTTATCAGTGGGCATACTTCAAGAAATATACTTGGAAGTTAGTTAAGCTTTGGCTAGCCTGGTTTTTCTTTTATTACCTCTTTAGTTTGGGTATTAAATTTATCGATACGCCTAAAACAATACCAGCCTTACAAGAGATGTTTTGGAATTATACAAAGGATGTTTTTACATTAGATCTGTTCTATTATGGGGCTGGTTTTACACAGTATCATTTATGGTTTCTATTAGCGCTTATCTGGTCGGTTAGTCTTTTGTTTTTGTTTACCAAATGTAGGTTACTTCGTATCCTATTTTTAATTAGTTTAGGATTAAATCTTGTTGGGCTGTTTGGACAATCCTATACTTCCTTTTTTGAGGTACCGATAAATACACGAGATACCTTGTTCTTTGCTTTATTCTACATTTCGCTAGGTGGCATCTTTGCTCAATATGTTGAGAAGTGGAAGAAATTATCGGATAGAATACCGGTATTTATATATGTAGGTCTTCTCCTGTTATTTGCTATTACGCAAGTTGGTGAAGGGTTTATTACTTTACGTTTAATGGACGGGGAAGAAGGGAATTATTATTTATCTACAATTCCATTTCTAGTAACACTCTTCTTATTCATTCTTAGATATGATCAGATAGGAAAAGGTTCCCTTATATCAAAGATCGGATCAAACGCAGTCGGGATCTATGTATCGCATGTGTTTGTAATGGAAAGCGTACGCATGCTCATGAAAAGTTATGGCTATCAAGATATGCTTGAAACATTAGAGTGGAATCTGTTGTTTACACCGCTGGTATTTATCCTTGCATATCTTATGTATAGTGGATTGCAAAAGGGAAAATTAGTATTGAAAAATAGAATTTCAATGAATGTTCCAGCGTGTAAAGATAGGAAGGTTCCGAATACTCAAGAAATACGGTCATAATGTATTCTGTTCAATTAAAAATGCCACCATCTGCCCGGACGTTCCTTTTCTAGTTGATATGTGAGGAGAAATGGAGTTTGTTTACTGTTCAACTACTGTGATAAAATTTTACAGGTGTGAACGGAACAACTAGGTCCATTTGACCAAAAAAAGGAGATCAATCATGGAAGAGAGAACGACACTGCAAAAATCTTTGAAAGCCCATTGGGTATGGGCTATTGCTTTAGGTTCATCAATTGGTTGGGGAGCATTTGTTCAACCTACTACGTGGATGTCTACAGCTGGACCAATGGGAGTAATTCTTGGCTTCGGTATTGGTGCTTTATTAATGATGCTTATCGCTGTCAGCTATGGTTTCCTTATAAAAAGTTTCCCCGTATCAGGGGGGGAATTCGCATATGCTTTTATTAGTTTAGGACGTACGCATGCGTTTATAAGCGGTTGGTTTTTAACATTAGGTTATATTTGTATTGTAGCTTTGAACGCGTCTGCATTTGCTTTAATGATTAAGTTCGTATTCCCTGCCTTAATCGAGAATTTACATCTTTACCAAATAGCCGGCTGGGATGTTTATGGCATGGAAATTATTATTGCTGCTGTATTGCTAGGGGCATTTGGATATTTTAATATCAAAGGGACTGGCTTATCCGGTCGTATGCAATTTATATTTTGTAGTATTATGATACTTAGTATTGTAGCCATTACCTTTATGGTTGGTGGGCATCCAGGTTCTGGTTTGGCAAATATTCAACCATTATACCCTACGGATACAACGGCTTTTGCAGCAATTATATCAATTGTAGCGATTGCCCCTTGGGCTTATGTAGGTTTTGATAATGTACCACAAGCTGCTGAAGAATTTCATTTTTCTTCAAAAAAAGCTTTTTCATTAATTATTCTTGCTATTTTATTTGCAGCTATTTTATATAGTCTTATGATACTTGCCACAGCGATGATCGAACCTTGGCAGGGGCTTGTAAATGAAAACCATGTTTGGGGTACAGGTGCAGCCATTCAAGAACTGCTTGGTACGATGGGACTTGTGCTATTAGTTACAGCTCTTACGATGGGAGTATTTACAGGATTAAATGGTTTTATTATTTCTTCCAGTCGCTTATTGTTTGCAATGGCTCGTGCGAAGATCTTACCAGAAGCTTTTGCTAGACTTCACCCTAAACACAAAACGCCGTATGTGGGGATTATCTTTACGGTTGTGGTTTCCGCTCTTGCTCCATGGTTCGGGAGAGAAGCTTTATTATGGGTTGTGGACATGTCTTCCATTGGTGTAACCATCGCTTATTTTTATACGTGTTACACAGCCTTTACACTATTCAAGACAAAGAAGGATGAGAAATTTAATCCAAAAAAACATGTGATTTCACCGTTTAAGAAAACACTCTCAGCATTAGGGATGATTGCAAGTATTGTGTTCCTAGCATTGCTGCTTATTCCGGGATCACCAGCCTTTTTAGGAATTGAATCAAGGATCGCTTTATTAGCTTGGATTGTGTTAGGTGGAATTTTCTACCTTGTGAAACGAACGGAGTTTAATAAGATCCCAAAAGAAGAATTAAATTATTTAATATTAGGTTCCAAACAGATTGAAGCAAAGCATCGAGATTCGTAATGAACGAAACAAATTTTTAGTACCATACTCCAAATTCATTAGCTTGCGGAGAAACCGTTGGTTTTCCGCAAGCTTTTTTGCTGTTAGTAACGAAGGTTCCTCCCATTCCACGAACGAGCGCCCGAGCTTCTTCTGAAGCTCACGCTCGGTGATCTCGGCTCAATCGTTCTTCCGTAGAGGTGAAAGGACCTTCTATCCTTGGAGTTCCTTAAGATAGACTGGGCATCTAAAGAAGTCATGCAGATCAACAATGATGGGTGAACTGCATGAATTTTATCTTTTTTATGCATAGGTGTCTGCTTTCCAAGCACGGAAATAGCTGTCGAACATTTTCTCGACAGCTTGAAAAAAACTTGGTGGACATTACTCCAGATTTTTTTGACTGGTATGCTAAAGGTGATAAATTGTTTTAATCAATCGGTTTGAAGCGTGACCATCAGAATAGGTATTCCATTCTTTATGGAAATCTGGCATGTGATTCAGGTTAAATCGATTTGCCCTTATTAAATGTACAATCGCTTCGGTTGTCTTTACAATTGGACCTGGAACGAGATTCTCATATTCCTGCCACATTCCTCTTTCTTGTTTATAATCCTCTAAATCATAAGCGAAAAAGATCATTGGACGTTGAAAAAAAGCAAATTCAAATGGAATGGAAGAGTAATCTGTAATTAGTATTTCGGTGATGGTTAATATATGATTCATCGAAAAATGAGAAACATCAAACACAAAATCTGGATAGCGATTGGTAGCGGTAATCTGTTCCGACGGATGAATGCTTAAGAAAAGAAGATATTCATGTTTTAAATGGTCATATAGCTGCTTTATATTTAATTGAACATCTGCTTTCGGCATGTTTCGAAAAGTCGGAGCATATAGGATAATCTTTTTTGTTTGATCGTAACCGATGGAATGCTGAAGCTCATTTTTGACTTGACGTATATGATCTGTTTGATAAAAGAAATCTGTTCTTGGAATTCCAGTACGTCGTAACCGATTATCCGAAATATGGAAGCTTCTTTTGAATATGGATGCCATTTTTTCAGATCCAATCACAACGTCTGTAAAACGCTGATACACTTTTTGGAATCGTGCAATCGCTTTTTTAGAGCGGTATTTGTTGGATGGATCTTGAAGTCCGAACTTTTTAATTGCCCCAGCGGCATGCCACAGTTGAACAACACGTACACGATGCCGGAAGTTGGTAACAGCCAATATCCCATAATAATTATCAGCAAAGATAACGTGCGAGGTTGCTAAATGGTAAATAGAGCGCAGCCAATCAAATGGGTGATTAGCATTGAACGGAATAATGGTACGCCGGTCCGTTGACCTGAATTCGAGTTGACATCGTTTTGTTTTTAAAATAATGATCGATTCGTCTGTGTGTTTTTCTAATGCTTCCGCTGTAAAGCGGATGTTATGACCTAAGGAAGCAATCATGGTTGTTTTTTTTCGAATAGGAAAGAATTGAAAAAGATTAAAAACAATTCGAAAGATGATCAGATAAAAAGTAATCAGTAACTCTCTATTCATGTGTAGGTTTTGTTAAATCCTTCTTAATTTTTGTTGTGGATATCCCAATCGTTCTGGGCAAATAAATAACTTCACAAAGTTCTTGTAAATCATCAAACTTTCCTTTCCAATCATCTCCCATAACGAAAACATCAATATGGTATTTTTCAATATCTTTTCTTTTTTGATCCCATGTCTGTTCTGGGATTACTTCATCTACATATTGGATTGCTTCTAGTATCAATTTTCTTTGTTCAAAAGTATAGTATGCCTGTTTTCCTTTTTTTGCATTAAATGTATCTGTAGAGATAGCAACAATTAAGTAGTCACCATATTTCTTGGCACGTCTTAATAAATTGATATGACCAGTATGAAGGATATCGAATGTTCCATAGGTAATTACTTTTTTCATCTCCTGTTACCTCCGTTTTTAACCATTTTATTTGTTTAACACCTTGTTTTAGAAATTTTTTATATTATATTCATCAAATTTACAAACTATTTACTCTTAGCTAATATGCGCTTAATACATTAGATTTATAATGGAATTAATCGAAAATAAACACTACTATTTTCGAAAGCAGAAAGGAGAATGGTGATGACTATTAGAGGTATTGGACATCGAGGTTATCCAGCTAAATATCCAGAAAATACAATGTCTTCTTTTCAAGCTGCTATTGAATTAGGATTTACTCATATCGAATTGGATGTACATCTTAGTAAAGATGGTATCCCAGTTGTTATGCATGATTATAAAATTGATCGAATGACCGATGGGGTTGGCGAAATTCGTGACTATACTCTATCAGAACTTCAGGAATTCTCTATTGAGAAAAACGAAAAAATTCCTACTTTAGAAGAAGTTCTTCGATTAGCTAAAAATCAAGTTATTGTTTCAATAGAAATGAAAAACACAAAATTATATGATTCTGTGGAAGAGAAAGTTTTCGAAATGATTCAAAAGGTTGATATGATTGAGCAAGTTTATGTAATTTCATTTGATCATAAATCACTAGCAAAACTTCGTGAACTTTCAAGTGAAGTCAAAATAGGACCGTTAGTTAATAAATTGAGACGCTCTCATTTTCGACTTATTGAAAAATTGGACGCAAGCTATATTGCTGTGAAACATGATGGCTTAAAAGAAAAATATGTGAATCGTTGCGAAGGGTTAGGTATTCAAGTTGTTGCATGGACAGTGAATAGCGTAGAACAAATGCAACGATTTAAGAAGTATCCTTCTGTTTTGGTAACAACAGATGAATTAGAAAAATATAAAGCTTATCATTATCCAGATACTTCTTCAAAATTACAGAAAGTTATCGTTTAATTTCATACATGTCTAGCACAGAAGTAGGATAAAATAGTTATGCTCTTATGAGCATTTTTATTTTTGTGAAGTCATTAAAAATAATAGGAGGATTCTCCCTGTGAGCTATAGTGGTATTATTATATGTTTAATTGCAGCAATTATTTTAACTCCATTTGTAAAAAAACTGGCAATTGTAATTGGTGCAGTTGATAAACCAAATCATCGAAAAGTACATCAAAAAATGATGCCACGGTTAGGTGGTCTTGCTATTTATAGCAGCTTTTTACTAGGATTTCTCATTTTTCTTCCACAGACGTACAACTATTGGCCAATTTTAATTGGGGCAACGATTATTATGTTTGTCGGCATTTTGGATGATGTAATGCAACTATCTGCTAAGGTGAAGTTTGGTGGGCAACTAATCGCAGCAATGGTGCCTGTGTTTGGCGGGTACACAATTGAATTTATAACGGTGCCATTTGGTGACCGAATTGAATTTGGTATTGCCGCGATACCATTAACAATTATTTGGATTGTAGCCATTACAAACGCGATCAACCTTATTGATGGATTGGACGGGCTAGCGGCAGGAGTATCTTCGATTGCGTTATTAACCATTTCTGTACTGGCTATTTCAATGGGGAATTATCCAATTGCATTGCTCTCTTTCATGCTATTAGGAAGTACGATTGGATTTTTGGTTTATAATTTCCATCCTGCCAAGATATTTATGGGAGATACTGGATCTCTGTTTCTTGGTTATATGATAAGCGTGATTGCAGTAATGGGCTTATTCAAAAATGTGGCGCTTTTTTCTCTAATGGTTCCAATTATTATTTTGGCTATCCCGATTTTAGATACATTATTTGCGATCATCCGCAGAATTGTACATAAGAAACCATTAGCTGCTCCTGATAAATTCCATTTGCATCATTGTATTATCCGTATGGGCTACAGTCATAGTCAGACGGTAATCATGATTTATGCTTTAAGTGGGTTGTTTAGCTTAGCAGCTGTCATATTAACTCGTTCAGCAATGTGGGGAACGACGATTATTTTGATGACCGTCTTGATAATGGTTGAATTAATTGTGGAAGTAACTGGTCTTGTGAGTGAAAGATATCGACCAATATTGAATTGGATAGAAACAAGTAAAGAAAAATCGAAGTAAGCTAAGCAATGGTTGGCAGTACAAGTTACTTCGGAAATATGACATAGGTAATGGTGATGAGAGTGAATCAATTGCGAAAGAATACACTGGATGAAATACAGCTAGCACGAGCTTTTGCGATTTTGGCAGTACTGGCGGTTCACGGTTCATCGAGCGGTGTGACAAATGTTGAACCAGATTCAGTACTTTTTCCGATTTATAATTTCTTGAATATAGCTGGAAAACTAGGTACGCCAACATTTATTATGCTAAGCAGTTTTGTATTATTTTATAATTACTATCCTAGAGAAACAAACTGGGGATTAATGAAACGATTTTATGGCAAGCGGCTAAAGTTTATTTTAATTCCCTATTTTGTATTTTCTTTACTCTATTTTGTTATAAAAATGGTTGTCTATTATGATTATCCCAGTATTTCCTTTGCCATTAACCGCTTTATAACCTTATTGGCATTAGGGAAAGCACATACTCATTTATATTTCGTCTTTATTAGTGTGCAATTCTACCTACTATTTCCTTTGTTTTTGATTGCCTTTAAGAAATTAACGTTTTTAAGAAAACACGCCATTTGGATTGGCCTCCTATTGCAATGGGGATGGGTTATTCTAAATAACAACTATTTCCATATTCCTTGGAAGGGGTCGATTTCATTATCCTATTTATCTTTTTATTTTATGGGAGCATTTCTGGGAATCTATTATAACGATTTAAAGGCTAAGTGGAAGCAACCACTTTTTAAAGAGAGAATCATCATTCCACTGACCCTTGGTTATGGCGTAATGGTATTTTTATATACCGGTTATATGTATTTATCAAGGATTGGTGTTTTCACAACGATTGGTAATTACTTACCTGGTTTTGTATCTAGTTATATTGGGGAGTTTACATGGGCAACGCATGCTTTATTTGCGGGTGTATTCTTGTTCTATTTAGCTCATCTTGCAAACCAAACATTTCAATTAAGAACCAAAATGGTGTTTATGGAAATAGGGGCAACATCCTTTGGAATTTATCTCATCCACCCCTTGTTCCTAATGGTATTCAGACAGTTAGTTAACTCTGGATCGCCAATCATCTATCACGGATGGCAAGTGATCACATTTATTCTTGTAGGTTTACTCAGCTGGTTGGCTGTACGTGTAACGTATCGATTTATTCCTTTTTATTGGGTGCTATTTGGAAAAATGAATCTGCAAAAATTATTTAAAATTCCAAAGCAGAAGGGAAGTAATATCCATGAATATCAAAACTATTCCTAAGACGATTATTATTGTACCTGCCTATAATGAAGAAGCTAGTATTGCTACCACATTAACAAGTTTAATGGAGTTAAGCAATCAGATCGATAGATTAGAGATATGCGTGGTGAATGACGGATCCACGGACCGAACAAAAGAAATAATTGATACATTTGACATTGTGTCATTACATTTACCCCAAAATCTAGGAATAGGCGGAGCAGTGCAAACAGGTTATAAATATGCATATAACCATGGCTATGAAATTGCAGTTCAATTTGATGCAGATGGCCAGCATAATGTGCATGATTTATTAGAATTAATCGAGCCGATTATAAAGGAGGAAGAAGATATGGTTATCGGCTCTAGGTTCTTGAAGAAAACGGATTATAAGGGGAGTAAAACAAGGAGAATTGGCATTTATTATTTTTATATTGTTTTAAAGCTTCTAACTAAAAAGCGTTTTACTGATCCTACTTCTGGATACCGTGCCATTAATCGTAAAGTAATTACTTTATTTGCTCATCATTATCCCAAAGATTATCCTGAGCCGGAAGTACTTATGCATTTGAATCGCAAAAACATGAGAATTAAAGAAGTCACTGCCAATATGCATGCCCGTCTTGGTGGCGAATCATCGATAACGCCTATGAAGAGCATATATTACTTTGGAAAAGTTACACTTTCCATCCTAATGCAGTCTATTGTTAAGGAGTAAGGCAACAATGAATATCAATTTATTTAGTTTTCTTATTGTTTGTTTGTTCTTTGTCATCGTTATTGAATCTGTTCGGAGAGGGATTCTCGAAACAAAAGATGCATTAATTTGGCTTTTTTTAAGTGTCATCTTGGGGATACTGAGTCTTTCAAGAGGATTGTTGGAACTAATCGCTGATTGGTTAGGAATCGTTTATGCACCGAGTTTATTATTCTTATTTGGTTTACTGAGTACGATTATTATGATTTTTGATTTAACGAGGCGCATCTCGAAATTAAATCAGAAAGTTATTCATTTAACTCAAGAGTTTGCATTACTAAAAGAACAGCAGCGTAATTCAAGCTCAGAATTTGAGGAAAAAAGGAAAGAAAATATATGAATTATCTTTTGCTCGTTGTGAATATTTTGCTTTTAGTTAGTGGTCAAATGTTATGGAAAGTGGGCATGCAGCAAATTGGCACCATGGGGTTAGGAACGATAGTTGAAGTGATAAAATCGCCATATATTATTGGTGGTGGTCTAATCTATGTATTAGCAACAGGCCTTTGGTTATACATATTGTCTAGAATGCCGTTTAGCATTGCCTATCCCTTCCAAAGTCTTGCTTATGTATTAGGTGTTGTTATTGGATACGTTATTTTTAAAGAAACGGTTACCCCAATTCAATGGGCTGGTGCAGCAATTATTGTTTTTGGAGTATATTTAATAGCGAGGTAATCTATGAATCGATCTACTTTTTTTCAACAGTTATATGAGAAGGCCCCATTATATATCCTTGGACTCATTTTGTTCCTTTCCTTTTTCATCTATATCTATTTTTTCATCGAGCATCCAGGGAGTAATTTTGTTCAACCAACTGATGAAGAGATTCAACAACAATTAGACGATGGCGTGATAAGTGAAAGGATAGCGGCGCTAAAAGAGCATACATGGAAGTATGGGAGTCGGGACGCTTATCTATATACGGAAATGGCAAATCAAATCATTGAAGATGGCATCTATGGTTACAACACAAATGGGGAAAGCAATGCATTTGTAACACCTGGTTATCCCATGATATTAGTGGTACTCTTTCTTATCGCGAATACCTTAGGTGTCGAACAAATGATCATCGTAACTGTGTTTAATATGGTATTAAGTTTAGCTACTATTTTACTCATCTATAACATTGCTTTGAAGACGTTTAAGAATCAATGGATGGGGGTTGCTGCAAGTGCTTTTTATGCCGTCTACTTTACACCTTACCATTATTTTCGGACAGCGTTAACTGAAATACCGGGTATCTTTTTCTTTTGTTTAGCGATCTATTTATTTTTAATAGCGTTAGAAAAAAACAAGAAAATCTTTCATATCTTATTTGCAGTTGTATTTTGTTATGGAGTTATGCTCCGACCAGTAATTGCGCCTTTGGTACTAATTGCATTTGTTATTTTGTTTCTAAAATATCGTCATCAAATAAAAACGTCAATCGTCATTAGTGCTCTTTGGGCAGTGGGTGCTGCCGTGGTTATTGCTCCATGGGTAATTCGAAATTTTATTGTGTTTCAAGAGTTTATTCTATTATCTACACATTCAGGCAACAGTTGGTTTGCAGGGAGTAACCCTTTTGATATGTACAGCTTTTCGGATTATTGGAAAGAACAAGAGGAACTGGGCATGGATAGTAAGGAATATGCACTCATGAAAATAAAAGAAGGGTTTGAAACAAATTTTGGACTCTGGTTAGCTTGGTTTACGGTAGGAAAAACATACGAATTATTTAAACTTCCAGATGCCATCTATTTCTACACGGCATATGGTTATGTGAACTTCGTCAAGATGATCCATCATCTAATTGTAAATCTAGCATTTATTACGGTGATTATTTCGTTTATTTCTCGAAAAAAAGAAGCAATCGCAATTGCTTCTATTCTTATCCTGTATATTGGATTATCCAATCTATTCCTAACTATTCCAAGATATGGCTTTTTTATTATACCAGTTATGTGTATATTAAATGGCTATGCTATCGTAACGTTAATTACGAACATCAGAAACCTCTTACAACGATCGAAACTAAAAAATGCGAACAAGGCTGCTTCCTAGCTTTGTTCGCATTTTTTAGTTTGAATACGAATTTTTCCCTTTCATTACCCAAGCAGATTGGTGTCAGCTAATCTACTTGGGTGTTTCCATTTAACATTTATACATTACTATATGGACGTTTTTCTCGCCCAAAGAAAGTATCTAGCGCAAGTTCTGGTGTGGCTCTTGCATCGCGTTGATACATGCGTACAATCTCTCTCAATTTCATTCTTCTTAGCTCTTCATTGTCGAGTGCATGGGTTGCTTGTTGATATAACTGTTTATCGTCCCAATTGTCTTCTTCTACATGTCCGACTACAGGTTGATTACAAAGCGCAGCAAAAGCATCAATTTTTGGGTCGTACGAAATTGCTACAAATGGCGTATAATTAATTGCTGAAAATATGAGTGAATGCAGACGCATGCCAATGAGTAAATTGGATTCACCGATAAGCGCAATTTTAGCTTCTAAGGAAGCGTTCGCTGGCGAAATATAACTATGCTCTGTCATTCGTTCAGCTGTCTCTTGCGATTTACGTTGATCCTTTTCCCCATGCATTGGTACGAACACCACAGCATATCCATCTTGAACGAGCTGATCTAAAGTAGATGCTATCTTTTGAGTGAATGGCTTATTCGTTGGCCAATCCCTCACACTCACAGTAATGAACTTTTGAGTTAATTTATCAGCCGTCTCCCATTGATGGTCATAGGAGCTAGAATCTAAACCTAAAACAGGATCGGGAACAATTGTAGACATATGTTTAATGCCAATTTGATTCAGTAAGTGCTGTGAAGCTTGATCGCGTACCGTGATTTGCTCCACATGATTTAACGCATATTTCACTAACCATTTACTTAAAACCCCATTAATTGGTCCCATCCCTTGCGCATAAATAAACACAGGTTTCTGCAGCCATTTGGCCAATTTGATGATGCCCGTATAATAGGGGATGGTCAACATCCCTGTTTTATCTTGTAAAAGACTGCCACCACCACTAATTAATCCATCTGAATCGCGTAATGCTTGAATGATCTCATTAATCTTTCGTCGGTTTACGGCATTTACTTGATAGGTTCTTTTCGTTTGTTCTGGGTTATTAGATAATATGGTAATTTTAATGGTAGGTTGAACCATTCGAAGCTGTTCTATAATGGAAAACAAAATAGCCTCATCGCCAACATTATCAAATCCATAATAACCGGAAACAACAATATGCATTATACCCACTCCCTTCGGATGCGTTTTGTAATAAAGGGTACACATTTTCGATAAATCCAGATAAGCAACAGTCCTAAGAGATAGCCAATAACAATGCTATAACCTGTTCTTAGTAAGGAAATATGCAATGGGATATGAAGGTGGGTAAAAGTATTCATGATTGATAGAAAGCCAATGATCCCTGGAATCACCAAGACTTTTCCCAGTAATTTATTCGTTTTGAACACATAGATTGCTAATAAATAAAATGGAAGACCAATGAGGAATTCTTTTGTTCTAGGGCGAACATATAGCCATTCCTCTAATGTGCTTCGTATCATCAGTTCCATGTCGCTTACAGTCGCACTATTACCTGTTCTCGTAATATAATAGATGCCTATTACGCCAATGATAAAGATGACTGCAAGATGCCAGTACTTCACTGGAACTTTTAATAGCATTACGATTTCTCTCCAGAATAGAAATACACCGACAAATAGAATAGGAATAAGATAAACTAATTTTACTCCTCTAAACACTTCAAATCCGGTGATAAAAGCATTACCGTTTAGTAGGCCAATGACAATGATTATACCGACAAAGGTTATCCCTAGTGCCTTTAAATAATGCAAAGTAATACCGCCTAGCTGCTTATCTCCTGTATTTATTGTAGATAGTACAGCATAAATTGGTGCTACTATCGCAAGAATTAGTGCAAAGCCCTGTATGAGGAATAGTCTTTCAGTAAGATAATATCCTATTACTAAAAGCGTCATGAATACGATAGCAGCAATCATCCATTTTCTATCCCTTACGATCGTTGCAGCTAAACCTGTAAACAGAATGCCGGCAAGGAAGAGGAGTACTTGGGTCCAGATTGGTGTGTTTATTTCGGTAAATGGCTTAGGAGAGCCTTGCTGGAAATTATTCTCTAAGTTGTGATGAACACCTTCAACAAATGCATTCGCATTCTCTAAGCTTTCAGTTGGATCACCTGTTTGAATATGGAAGAAAATAGATCGTATATTTCGTTCTTTGACAGCTCGTACAGCTTGATCAATATTTTCCGGTAGTGTTTTATTATTTAAATCCATACTATGCAATCTGATCGTATTGTAGTCAGTATTACGAGCTATTGTTTGTAACCCTTTTTGTTGAGTAAACTCAATGGAATAAAAATGGTAGCCTACATCGGTTAATTGGTTTGTCCATTGTTCTACTTCTTCCATATTTGGATATCCAATGACATCCTGACCATAAAATAATAAATTAGTAGTATCTGTTTCCTTTAACTTGATGAGCTGATCGACACTTTTTTGATTCCATTTCTGGTTTGTATTTTCTACTCGGAACATATAGTTAAGTCCAAGCTGTTTAACTTGATCTAACGTCTCTTCATTGTAAGCAATGTTTCTAGATAGGATATCCATTTCTTTTTCAATAAAGTAAAAATCCTGACCACTAATTGTAACGGAAGAAGGCTGTAGGTTTTCGGAAATCAGTTTATTAAAATAAGCATCCCTTGGTTGAGTGATGTAATATCCTTTTGCTTCCGTGTCCACCATTTCGTCTTGATTACTAAATCGTAACGCATCGTTTAACTCCTGTTCGTTATAGATAGTAACGATGTCTTGGTTCTCCATCCAATTTAATGATAGAGGACTTATGCTAACCGTATTTAAGCCAGACTTTTTTAAAGAAGAAAGAATGTCCTCTGTATTTAATTCTTCATGATCTGTTGCTAGCTGATCAATCTCTTGATAAGGAGCGGCGATTTCGTACGTATTATTTTCTGCCTCTGTCTGCCAACGCTCAATAATTCCGGGTATTGTAACTGCAAGTAAGACGATTAACGTCATCCAAATCCATTTCTGCTTGTTCATTTTTCTGCTCTTCCTTTCTGGGAGAAATAAGGAATATTCTTTACGATGTCTGTTTTATTCACCACATTAAATAGGTATAGTTGTAACACATAGATAGTAACTCCAATGAACATAGCTACGAGCAAATAGAGAAGAGCTTGAACCCGTGACCAATCTGTTATAGATACATACAAGGTTGGTACTCCAATAACAGCCCCCATGGATATGGAAGCAATCATTATTTTTGTTATTAGCTTACGTCTAATGGAAAATGGATAATGCTTAAAGATATACCATGTATTGATAATTAATAAAACAATATATACCAATAACGTAGAGAAAGCTGCACCACGTAATCCAAATAATTGAATGAAGTAAATATTGCATAGGGCTTTCATTAATATACCGCAAACAATTATGAAGGCTGCTTGTTTAGCTAAGTTCATACCTTGTAGAATACCGGTACTTAAAATGGTTAACGAAGTAAAAACAGAACTTAGTCCAAGGATAGCTAGAACTCCGCTTCCTTCTAAGTCAGTAAATAAAGCTAAATTAATTGGTAATGTAAGACCTAGTAACCCCATTGCTGCAGGCCATGAAAGTAAATGCGTCATACGATATGTCTTTTCTATGACGGACCTTACTTGTTGTGTCTCTCCTTCTGCTAGCTTTGTTGTTATTAACGGAATGAGTGGGAGAACAATCGACGTCGAAAAAACAGTCGCAATTTGGACAATGGAAAGGCCACGGCCATAGATACCATAAAGATAATTAATCCCCGTTTCCGATTCACCTATACTACGTAAACCATAAGGAATGGTAAAAGAGTCGATAAAATTTATTAAAGCCATGGTAATTGTGCCAATAGCAATCGGTATCGATAGTTTTAATATCTGTTTGCTCCAAGAGGAGAATAGCTTTAACGTATATTTCCTAGTTAAGGTTTGCCTTAAAGGTGAACGAATATATTTCACTCTTAAATAGATAAGTGATGTAAATGCTCCTACAACCGAACCAATCATGACACCACCAGCTACCGTAGCATCAGAAAAGTCTTGTTGAACAAAGTAATAGGCAATAACTAAAATCAAACCAACGCGGATGAACTGTTCAATAACTTGTGAGATAGCAGTCGGTTTCATATCCTCAAAGCCTTGAAAGTAACCTCGATAAACAGCCATATACGGTGCAACTAATAAGGTGGCTGTAACTACAATTAAAGCAAGTCTTGTAGACTGTCCTCCTAAAGCTGAAGCTAAAGGAGTGGATAAGCTATATATTAGTAGAAAGCTAGAGATACCGAACAATAAAGCCAGAATACTTGCTGTTACGTAAATTTCTTTTACAAATGATAATTCACCCTTTGCTCGAGCATCGGCGATTAGCTTTGAAATAGCAATAGGAATACCTGCTACAGATAACGTAAGAGCCACCATATAAACCGGGTATACAAGACTAAAGATTCCTAAGACATGGTCACCAGCAATATTTTGAAGAGGTATTCGAAAAACACTTCCCAATACTTTAGATACTAAAGTGGCGACCGTTAATAGTAACGTACTTCTAACAAAAGCAGAACGGCTCATGAAACTTTTTCCTTTTTCTTTTGCTTAACAATGTGGAAAGCAAATTGTGGAAGTGCAAGCATTCTTCTCCATCTGGTTGGTTGTTTTACTAATCGGTAAAGCCATTCCAAATTCAACTTCTGAAAAATTACAGGTGCTCGCTGAACCTTCCCTGCAATAACGTCGAAAGAACCCCCAACTCCCATTAACAATCCATGATTGAATTTTGATAGATTGTTCGCGATCCAATTCTCTTGTCTTGGACATCCCAGCGCGACAAATGTTATATCAGGCTGTAACTGTACAATGTGATCTGTAATATCATTTGATTCCAGGTTAAAATAGCCATCTTTACAACCAACAATTTCAATATTTGGAAACTGGTTCTGGATGTTAGTTATCGCTCTTTGTAAGGTTTCTTCCTGTGCACCAAGTAAAAAAATACGATAGTGATTTTTTTCTGCTAGTTTTAATAAATCAATCATTGTATCATAGCCAGTAACTCGTTCAGGTAAAGGCTGTTTTAATATTTTAGCTGCCTTTACAATTCCTATTCCGTCCGCGACGATATACGTTGCTTGTTGCAATTGCTGCATAAAATGCAAATCCTCTTGTGCCTTCATCACTACTTCTGGATTTGCCGTTACAACAAATGTTTTCTCTTTTTGTTGAATTCGTTTGTTTAGTAAGTATACAAACGAATGATGATCTGTATTTAGAAAAGGAACATTCATTATTGTTATATGTTTCATCATTTACTCAGGCTCCTTTGAAGTTCACGCATCGGGTGTTAAAGAATAACTATTTAATCCTTTACGTGTCCATATTAATATATAAGTTAACTAATTTCATTTATATTTACAGATAATTAACATTATTTACTGAAACTTAACAGAATATGCTGGATGAAATATGATATGCTAGGTGTAAGAGTTTGGATAGGGGCTTAAAAAGATTATAAAAAAACATCCCATATGAAATGGGATGTTAAACAATTGCTCTTTCTTTTTCTTCTGTATCGGTTAAATATTTCGCTAGATTTAAACTGGATGTACCATTTGAGTACTCATTCCATTGTTTTGCAAAGTCTTTGATTTGTTTATAATTAAACTTATTTTCCTTAATTGCTAGAATAATAGCTTCTGTCGACGCTATGACTGGGCCTGGCATCTTGTGTTCATAATCATCAATTAAGCCACTAGTAAAACTAAATTCATCCATATCATAAGCAAAGAAAATCATTGGTTTTTCCAATAAAGCATACTCAAATGGAATGGATGAATAGTCGGTAATTAATAAGTCAGTGATAAGCAATAAGTGATTCGTATCATAAAATTCCGACACATCATATACAAAATCTTTATAAACTTCACTTATCTCATAAGTTACCGCAGGATGAGGTTTAATAAACAGCACATAATCATCAGACAGTTCGCGGTACAGCTTATCAATCTCTAACTTCAATTGATAATTAGATAACTGGTTATTTCGAAATGTTGGTGCATATAAAATAATTTGTTTATTCTTAATGTTGGGATGCTTAACTAACATGTTATGATAAATACGATCCTTCATCGAACGATCGTATAAAACATCTGAGCGCGGTATACCAGTACGCAGAATGCGATTATCTGAAAGCCCAAAACTTTCTTTAAATGTCTCTGCCATCATTTCCGATCCGACAACCGTGTAATCAAAGCTCCGGTAGACATTGGCAAAGCGTTCATTTGCTTTTGCTGTTCTATATTTATTTGTAGGATCCATTAGACCAAACTGCTTGATTGCACCACCAGCATGCCATAATTGGATACAGGTTACTCCTTGTTTGAAATGGGTAACGGCTAAAAAACCATAATACGTATCTACTAAAATAGTAGTAGCAGTAGCAAGATGGTAAACTGATTTAATAAATGCAAATGGATTTTTTAAAGAAAACGGAATAATGGTTGCATTTGTATCATCAAACGGATACCTACATGACCCATCTTTAAGAATAATAATCTCTTCGTCGGACAAGTTGGATAAAGCTTCAGTTGTATAGTAAATATTATCCCCAAACGTGGAAACACCTACTGTTTTTTGTTTTAGTGGGAATAATTTAAAGAAATTAAAAAGTATACGGAAAGCAAAGAGGTATATACTTATAAAAATTTCTTTAACCATTATTTGTCATGTTTAGGTCAGTCTTAATTTTTGTTGTAGAGATACCAACAGTTCTTGGCAAGTAAACAACTTCAC
This sequence comes from Virgibacillus sp. CM-4, assembly GCF_000445495.1. Taxonomy (NCBI): domain Bacteria; kingdom Bacillati; phylum Bacillota; class Bacilli; order Caryophanales; family Bacillaceae; genus Virgibacillus; species Virgibacillus sp. CM-4. The sequence continues at coordinate 981,039 of NZ_AUQA01000002.1, read as the reverse complement.
AATGTTCTTCCAAAAAGTCGAATTTACCTTCCCAGTCGTCTCCCATAACAAAAATATCGACATCGTATTTTTGGACGTCCTCTATTTTTTGTTCCCACGTATACTCAGGAATTACCAAGTCCACGTAACGAATAGCCTCGAGAATAGCCTTTCTTTGTTCAAAGGTATAATAAGCTTTCTTCCCCTTTAAGGCATTAAATTCATCTGCTGATATTGCAACAATTAAATAATCTCCGTATTCTTTTGCACGACGTAATATATTTATATGACCTGTATGCAGTAAGTCAAATGTTCCATAAGTGATTACTTTTTTCATTATGAAAAACCTCCGTATTTTGATAAATACTATTATACTATGTTTTTTTAACGTTGAATTTACAAACTTTTAACAATTAATATACATTCTATTATACTATTGTTTATACCTGAAATAAATATAATTTATCAAAAAAATGTGGCAGAAATTGTGGAAATATGTAGAAATTAAGTTACAATTCTATTATAATTATGTTATATTTGTATAGATAATTGATTGGTTTGCGCGTAGTCCATAAGTATCATTTTCGTTTTGCATCTAAGTTTAAAGTCCTTAATTCTTCATCTGCTTTTACGACAATTATTTATGTTTATGAAACGAGAGAAATTTTATGTCAAGAAAAATTTTAATTATCTCACAAAATTTTTACCCTGAAATTGGAAGTGCGGGTAATAGAATAAAGAATATTTATACGTTGCTTAAAAAGAATGGAAACGATGTTCAAGTTCTAACGACCGATCCTACATATCCCAATAAAAAAATTTATCAAAGTGATCAATTTTGGGATGATGGTGAATTAAATAATGATTTATTTAATATAGAAAGAATTAAGATCAAAAACAAGAAATATTCCAGAAGCATATTTAACCGGTTATTTTATTACGTTGAAATGGCATTGAAAATGTTTGTTTCAGTTATAAAAAGCCAAAATAAGTATGATATTGTGTATACCACCTCTCCACCAATCTTTGTTGCGATAGTTGGGTTGTTTGCTAAAATTAAATTTAATGCAAAACTCATACTCGATGTTCGGGACTTATGGCCGGAATCATTAAAAGGTGTTGGGGTTTTTGACAAACCAGCTATTTTGAATGTATTCAAGATGATAGAGAAACTATTATATAAAAAATCAGATAACATTGTTGTGAACAGTAGTGGATTTATTGAGCATATTACTAATTATTCTGCATCCTTTATTAAAAAGATAAATTATATCCCAAATGGAGCTAGGGCAAAGGAAATTAATCCAGCTTCCAACAGTCGTTCCTTTAAGGTTATCTATGCGGGTAATATTGGTTTGGCGCAAGATGATAAGATCCTAATGCAGCTTTCTCAAGAATTGAAGAAACATAATATAGAATTTACCATCATTGGTTATGGTTTACGAAGAGAAGGCTTAAAGCATTATATCGAGACCAATAGTTTAGATAATGTCACCTTTCTCGAACCTCTAAATCGTGAAGAATGTCTTAGAGTAATCTCCGAGCACCATGTTGGTATTGTAACATTAATGGATAAAGAAGTATTTAAAACGGTATTGCCTGGTAAGATTATCGACTATATGACATGTGGTGTTCCCGTTGTTGGGTCTGTGTCAGGATTGTCAAAGGATATTATTTTAAACCAAGATATAGGCTATGTGGCTAATAATAATGTGGAAGAATTGATGAAGTACATACATATTTTGCATAAAGATCCAAGCTTAAGAGAAGAAAAGAGTAATAATGGTAAGCGGTTTGTTGTAGAAAACTTTTTATGGGAATCGAATATCCATTCTCTATTAGAAATAATTAATTCCTAAAAAGGAGCAATAATGAAGAAGAATGTGTGTATGTTTGTTTGGAATCATTTTACAAATGATGCAAGGGTGTTACGTGAATGCACATCTCTATCAGGGCGAGGGTATAACGTAGACTTAATATGTATTGATGATCCAAGTGATGAAACGTTGAAAAAACAAGAAAAAATAAATGAAAATTTTCAGGTGTTCCGAGTAAGAAGGTATCCAGTCGTACTCGAAACTTTACAAAAACTATACAAAAATTCAATAAAACATAAATCAATTGGTGCTATATTGTTATTAATATGGCTATTTTTCTTATTGATATTCCCTTATTTTACTGGATTTATATCAATATTTTTTTTGGTGTTGTTAAAAACGAAATTAAAAGTTGTAATGACAAGAGGAAGTATATTCTTAAGGATGATCTTAAAAGGGTCTCGAAGTCATTATGATATTTATCACGCAAATGACTTAAACACTCTTCCTCAAGGTTATGTGTGTTCTAAACTCCGATTTAAACGAAAAAAGCTAGTCTATGATTCCCATGAAGTACAAACAAGTCGTACAGGATACGATAGTAATTACTATCGTTACTTAGAAGGGCTCTTAATTAAACGTATCGACACAATGATAGTAGAAAATCATACGAGGGCAAAATACAATCAAGATCTTTATGGTTTTTATCCCCATGTATTGCATAATTATCCATTTGTTCTAGGGAAAGTGGAAAATGAAAAGATAAATATAAACGAAAAGTTAGGGCTATTTCCAGAAGAAAAAATCCTTCTATATCAAGGTGGCATACAAGCAGGTAGAGGGCTGGAGAAGCTTATAGAAGCAGTACCATCTTTTAATGAAGGAACGTTAGTATTGATTGGAGATGGGAGAATTAAGCCACAATTGGAAAAAATGGTAGAAGATTTGGAGCTGCAAGACCGAGTGAAATTTTTACCCAAAGTTCCATTATCGGATTTACCTAAATATACTCAAAATGCATATTTAGGATTCCAAGTTTTGAATAATACAAATTTTAATCATTATTCCGCTTCATCAAATAAATTATTTGAATATATGATGAGTGACATTCCTGTAATAGCATGTAGCTTCCCTGAAATTCAAAAGATTGTAGAAGGGGAAGGGACAGGCGTTTGTGTTGATTCACATGATTATAAATCAATTGCGCTAGGAGTTAACTATTTATTAGATAATCCTAGTATAAGAAAACAAATGGCTGTTAATTGCAGTAAAGCTAAACTGAAATATAATTGGAGAAACGAACAGAATATTTTGTTAGATATTTATAATGAGAGTTAAATGTCTAAGCGTATGTTTAATAGGAGGGCTAGTAGATGGTGGAGTTGTTAGATCGTATTAGCGAAGCTTACTTTGATAATATGGGTTCAGAGTTTGGTTATGACACAAGGAAAAGAATTCATTGGATTTGCGAACATGCTCAAGGTGAGGGAATTCTTGATGTAGGATGTTCCCAAGGGGTTACTTCAATTTTGTTGGCTAGGGAGAGCAAGTACGTTTTAGGTATAGATGTGCGCCAAGAGTCTATTGATTATGCAAACAGTATGCTGAATGAAGAAGTGCACTCTACTAAAAAACATGTTGAATTTCAAATGGCCAACTTTATTGATTATGAACCTAACGGGAAGAAATTTGATACCGTCATTTTTGGGGAAATATTAGAGCATCTTACTGACCCAAAGCGGTTCTTACAAAAAGCGATGCAGCTATTAACTCCGAACGGCAGGGTTATAATTACGGTTCCTTTTGGGATTAACGACTTTCCAGATCATAAAAGAACATATTACTTGAAAGAATTAATTGAACTACAAATTGATCATCTAAGTCTTGCTGAAATAAAGTTTTTTGGTAGATGGATTGGAGTAATCTTAAAATACCAAGAGAATGATGAAAGAAAATATATTGATACGGTAAATATAGATACACTCAGGGAATTAGAAGAAAATTTCTACCTGAAAGAACGGTCGCTAATTAATGAAATAGATGAAAAGAAAAAAGAAATTCGTAATTTAATTGCTACCAATAATCGTTATGAGAATAAAATTCAAGAGCAAGGAACTGAAGAACGATTGGAAAGAAATAAACAGGAAGAAGCGACGAGTCGTCTCTTATCCAAAAATGAAAGCTTGAGAAATACCATTTCTTCCTTAAGAGAGATCGAAAAAAAATATAAAGAATTACAAAAAAACACACAAACAAAAGTGAAAAAAACCGAACAAAAGTTTATTAATGAAAAAAAGAAGAAAGTGGAATCAGACAAGAAGTTACTACAATCTTATACAAAAGAAGAGAAGTTATTAAAAAACCATGCACAACTGTTAGAGCGTTATGATGCACTAAAAAACTCGAAATTAGGACGATTACAACTAAAGTACTGGCAATGGAGAAGACAACGTTTTGGGGGAAAAAATAGTGGATCTAAAGTCAATTAATCAAAGGTTAAAAACAATAAGAAAACTGAAACATCAACTACAACAGAATATAAACTCTGACTTGGAGTATATAAAGAGTAAAGATCATAGTTTTAATGTGAAGCATTCAAAAGTGGAAACGAGCAATTCTTCTACCGACAATAAAGAACAAAAGATTAAGTACTTAAAATACAGGGATCAGCATGCAGATGTTAATTTTATTTCTAAGGTTCGACGATTATTAGACCAAATCCCAGATAGTAACGGTAGTAGATACTACAACACATACAAAGTTAATATCGGAATTGTAGCAGATGAATTCTTGTTTAACTCCTTTAAAGGTGTTGCTAATTTTTACTATATAACGAAAGATAATTATAAAGATTATACGAATAAATTAGATATGTTTTTACTTGTTACCTCTTGGAAAGGGTTAAATATGGAGTGGAAAGGGTTAGGAAACCCTAATATCAGAAAGCATAGAAATCAAATGTTTGAAATACTTAATCACTATAAATCCAATGGAATAAAAACGGTATTCTATTCAAAAGAGGATCCAGTTAACTATTCAATTTTTATTGAATTAGCACAAAAATGTGATTTCATATTTACAACTGCAGAAGAAATGGTTGAACAGTATAAAGTAGATTGTAATAACAACAACGTTGATGTTTTAAACTTTGGGGTAAATCCTACATACCATAATCCGGTTGGATTTAAAACAGTGAATAAACTAAAAGGTGTGTTGTTCTCTGGTTCTTGGTATGTAAAGTATCCTCATCGTATTGTCGACACGAAACGAATATTTGATGGAATACTAGATAACCAAACTAATTTGAAGATTGTTGATCGTAATTATGAATTGAAATTGGAACGGCATTTCTTTCCAGAGAAATATGTGAAATATGTGTCTCCTGGAGTAGATCATCACACCTTACAGAAGCTGCATAAACTTTATGATTGGGCTATCAATCTAAATTCGGTGAAATACAGTAATACCATGTTTGCAAATCGAATTTATGAATTACAGGCTTTAGGAAATATACTACTTTCAAATTACAGTGTTGGAGTTAATAATAAATTTCCAAATGTTTTCCTTATTAATAATAGAAGTGAAGCGAAAGATATTCTCAATGGCTTTACAGAAGAAGAGAAATATAACCATCAGATATTTGGTATTCGTAGCGTCATGTCAAATGAAACTACCTATCACAGAATAGGTGAACTGTTAATGAAAACCAACTCTTTATACGAAAAGCAACGCAGATCAGTTGCTGTTGTTGTGAAGCATGATACTAAGTTGATCAGAGAAATGTTTAATCGACAAACGTACAAGGATAAGGAACTAATAATTGAAAGCGGCTTTGATGAAACAATGAAACATAAGTTTGATATGGTTACTTTCTTTGATGAAAGAAAAGTATATGGCGAGTTCTATCTTGAAGATATGATCAATGGTTTTAAATATACAGATTCGGATTATATAACAAAACATGCTTATTATCATGGGGATGAATTAGTAAAAGGTACCGAACATGATTATGTTAATAGTATAGATGATAAGTATCGTACTGTTTTTTGGGGAGATTCTTTTACTGTTGAAGAATTAGTATCAATGACAGAACCGGTGAAAAAGGAAAATGGTTACAGTATTGATCATTTTGAATTCAATAATAAACATGTAAATGAAAATAAAGAAGCGAAAGACTTTAAGTTATCCGTTATTATCCCAACGTATAATAATGGAAATCATCTATTAAATAAATGCTTTAACAGTTTAAAACGTAGCAGTATTTTTAAAGATATGGAATTAGTCATCGTGGATGACGGTTCTACAGATAATTACACGACGACCGTTATTAACCATTTAGCTAGAAAGTACGAGAATGTTAAAACTTACTTCTATCATGATAATGGTAGTGGTAGTGCTTCTAGACCAAGAAATAAAGGTCTCGAAATTTCCCAAGCTCCATTTATCACCTACCTAGATCCAGATAATGAGGCAATTAATGATGGATACAATATATTATTGCAAGAAATATCAAATAGTAATCATGATTTTGTAGTAGGTAATATGTTAAAGGTTTCTGATGATGTTCAGGTTTTTGATTATTATAAAACAATGGTCCAGTTTAATGGAAAAGAAGTAATCAAGCAAAAAGATATTAAACAGTATCTTAAAAATACTTCCTTTAAAGCAATGAGTATCCAAGCTTTGGTTATGAAAAGAGAGTTAGCGGAAAGTCATTCACTTAAAATGATAGAGGGTGCAGTTGGTCAGGATACATTATTCTTCCATGAGCTGTTAATGCATGCCAAACAAGTTAAAGCTATCAATTTGAATATACATGTTTATTATGCAGCTGTATCAGGCTCTGTAACAAATGAAATTTCGAAAAGTTTTTTTGATAGTTATTTTATTTTAGAAAAAAAACGGAAAAAGTTTCTTGAAGAACAAGATCTATTAGAAGCTTATATGCATAAAAAATTCTATGTTTATTTTAAAAATTGGTATTTGAAAAAATTGAATAAAGTTCATCGTGAACAACTTTCCGATGCTGTCCATAGTCTCTATTTAATCTTTGAACTATATAAAGACCATATACAAGTAAGTGACCCTTCAATTGAACGGTTTGAAGAACTATATTCACTTAACGAATATATGAAAATAGCTAATGAATTTAAATAATAGATTTACTATATAAGGAGGAGTTATTGTAATGAAGATAAATACAATTGGATTAGGGTATATTGGATTGCCGACATCAATTATGTTTGCAAAACATAATGTTGATGTTGTGGGTGTGGACGTAAATGAACATGTTATTGAATCGCTTAATTCAGGTAGAATACATATTGAAGAGCCTGGTCTCCAAGAAGCGTTGGAAGAAGTAATTGAAAAAGGTACTTTTAAAGCATCCTTGATGCCAGAACAAGCCGATGCGTTCATCGTTTCTGTGCCAACTCCTAATAAGGAAGACGAATATAAATCAATGGATATAACCTATGTTTTAAGTGCAGTCCATTCTATTATTCCTTCTTTACAAAAAGGAAATGTTGTCATTGTCGAATCTACTATCGCTCCACGGACGACAGAAGACTACATCAAACCAGTTTTAGAAGATGCTGGATTTACGATTGGTAAGGATTTATTTCTTGTTCATTGTCCAGAACGAGTATTGCCTGGCCAGATTATGTATGAATTAATTAACAATAATCGTATTGTTGGGGGAATGACACCTGAATGTACCGAAGCTGGAGCGATGGTTTATAGTACATTTGTGAAAGGTGAAATCATCAAGACAGATGCAAAAACTGCAGAAATGTCTAAATTAATGGAGAATACCTTTCGAGATGTCAATATTGCCCTTGCAAATGAATTAACTAAGGTGTGTACCGAATTAGATATAAATGCTTTAAATGTAATTGAAATGGCGAATAAACACCCAAGAGTAAATTTACATACTCCAGGGCCAGGTGTTGGCGGGCATTGCTTAGCAGTTGATCCATATTTTATTGTTTCTAAAGCTCCAGAAACGGCACAATTAATTAACTTATCAAGAGAAATTAATACCTCTATGCCACAATATGTCGTTGATAATATAAACTTACTGATGGAACAAGTATCAGGAAAAATAGTAACGGTATTTGGACTAGCCTATAAAGGAAATGTAGATGATATTCGTGAAAGTCCAGCAATGGAAATCTATGAAAATCTAAAGACAGAGAATCATTATGAAGTAAGGGCTTTTGATCCACATGTAGAAGCAGCATTTGTGGAGGAAAATGTAGAACAAGCAGTAATGAACTCAGATTTAGTTGTCATATTAACGGATCACAACGAATTCAAATCATTAGAATGGGACAAATTGAACCTAATGCGTAACCAAAGAATCCTTGATACAAAAAATATTGTTCGAAATCCGTCAGATAATATTCAATATATTAACTTTGGGAATCTTTCGAAGTTTGTGAGCAAAGAGAATATACTCGTATGACTGTAGTATTCAAAGTATTAAGAGATCAAATCACCTATTTTCCTCTAATACTACGCCTTGCAATCTATGAAATCAAAAGTAAATATCAAATGCATTATTTAGGTGTATTATGGCAAATTATAAACCCACTTATGCAAGTTTCCGTATATTGGTTTATTTTTGGGGTAGGTATTAGAAATGGAGAACCAGTGGGGAATATACCGTTTTTTATATGGCTATTAATCGGACTGATACCTTGGTTTTTTATCAGTCCTTCTATTGTTCAAGGATCTAATAGTGTATACAGTAAAGTTAACTTAGTTTCAAAGATGAAGTTTCCGGTTAGTATTTTGCCTTCAATTACGATAATAAGTAATACATTCAATTTTTTAATTATGTTAGTTCTTTTATGCATTGTTTTATTCTTATATGACATTCACATGTCTATGTATATATTGCAACTTCCATATTATTTACTTTGTATTGTAGCTCTATTATATGCAACAACGATATTATGCTCTACGATCTCCGTGTTGATAAGAGATTTTCAATTACTGATACAATCAGTAATGAGAATGATGTTCTTCTTAACGCCAATATTGTGGAGTGTTAGTGAATTCCCCGAGCAGCTACAATCTATTATTGAGCTTAATCCTTTTGCATATATCGTAAATGGTTTTAGGGATTCATTATTAAGTACAGGGTGGTTTTTTGAGGATATAAGATATATGTTTTATTTTTGGTCATTTACACTTTTAGTGTTGCTTATAGGGTCTATTCTACATGGTAATTTCAAGAATAAATTTGTCGACTATCTCTAAATTGGGGGCTCGCTATGAAGCCAATAGTAAAATTTAGTAATGTTTCTAAAACATATCACTTATTTAAAAAGAAATCAGATCAATTATTAGATATTTTCTCACTAAATAAAGATAAAAAAAGCTTTTCAGCATTGTGGGATATTTCATTTGAGGTCTATCGAGGAGAAACGATAGGGATTATAGGCGTAAATGGTTCAGGGAAATCTACGTTATCTAATTTGCTTGCTCAAGTTGTACCTCCTACATCCGGGGATATTCATATAGATGGCGAAACATCTTTAGTAGCTATATCAGCTGGTTTAAATAACTTTGTAACAGGGCGAGAAAATATTGAATTAAAATGCTTAATGCATGGGATGAAAAAGAAGGAGATTGAGCAAAAAACTCCTAGTATCATCGAATTTGCTGACATTGGCGAGTTTATTGATCAACCAATTAAAAGCTATTCTAGTGGAATGAAATCAAGGCTAGGTTTTGCCATCTCTGTTCATATTCAGCCTGATATATTAGTTATTGATGAAGCACTATCAGTAGGTGATTCCACCTTTTATAAGAAGTGTCAAGATAAATTCGCTGAATTTAAAAAACAAGGAAAAACCATCTTTTTTATTAGTCATTCTATTACACAAGTACAATCCATATCGGATAGAATTATGTGGTTAAACTTCGGTGAAATAAAACGATTTGACGACAAAGAAGTAGTTGCCACAGAATATAAAAAATTTATTAAATGGTTTAATGGCTTAACGAGCGCCGAAAAGAAACAGTATCGAACTAAAATGCTGAACCAGCAGATGGATAAAAAGAATGCAAATCATGGAGAATTTGAAACACTTAGCTTACGTAGAAATACGAAAAGAACAAAAAAACGTAAAAAATCATCTATATATCAAGTATTAATAATGTTTGCACTATTTCTAACCAGTGCGGTTCTCATGCTATTTAATGAACCATTAGAAGTACTGAAAGAAACAATAAATGGTACCAGCACGTCTCAACAGTCGAATGAAAAACCAAATGTTTCTAATGTAAATAATCAAGACGATGAAACAATTATGATGAATAAATACGGCTATGTAAATAAAAAAGAAGCACGTTTATATAAAGATAAAGAGCTTAAGCAAGAATCTACAGAAGTTACATTTGCCAGTAAATTATTTATAGGTGAAAAAATAGGAAATACTGCTTATAAAGTAGAATTATCGAACGGTGATGCGTATGTAAGTACGAAAGATATCATTATAAGAGAAGAAGATACAGCGGTATCAAATTATCAAGTCGCGGATTTCCTACCGATATTACCACAATCTTTTGCGAATTCTTATGAGTTTTTGATGCAATTTTTAAATACAGAATATGACCAGGTAAAAAACACACTTCAAGGGTTGTCGAATGAATATGTAAATGAAGATGGAACTCGGGTTCTTGAATTTGGACCACATCATCTTCGTTATATCTTTAAGGAAGGTGTAGCTACCAGCCTAATAGTAACGGATATAAATAGTAATCTACCTTTTATAGATGAAGTAAAGTCAGAAGCAGAAGTGATTGCAGAAAATGATAACCTTATATATTTCATGGCAGATACATATGAAATCATTTTAAATGTTGAAGCAGGAGAATTGGAACTACGGATGAGAAATGAATAGATCCACTTAAAGGAGCAGTTCTATGTTTGAAGAATATACCAAAGTTACTGTAGAAAACTTAGATAATCTAAATATTGAAGATAATACACCAACTTATCTAACAGTATTATTAGATGGGGTACCTTTTGAATTCTTAGTCAATATTAAAAGTGATTCTAATAATATGATCGTTTTTGGTTCTGGAGCATATGATTCTCAAAAAATGAAGCCGCCTATTTTTAACCGATTTAGTTGGAAGGATACATTTGATTGTTCAACTATATTTTATAACGATCCAACACTTTATTTGGGGGACATAAATTTAGGTTGGGGTTATGGAACACAGAATCGCCATTATCTAAGCGAGATTTCCAATATAATTAGAAGAATAAGAAACAACGTGGGAATATCAAATAAGAATATCTTGTTTTTTGGAAGTTCAGGTGGAGGATTTATGAGCTTAATGCTTTCTGCTATGATTAAAGGTTCTAGATCCTTCGTAAATAACCCGCAAACTGTAATAACAAATTATTATAAATCCCATGTTTCCAATTTACATAAAGTCGTTTATGGAAACGATCAAAATAATAGATTTGTTAATAATAGATCGAATGTTACTGAGTTATTTAAAAGATTAGAATCTGTACCCGAAGTTTTTTATGCTCAAAATATGGCTTGTAAGCATGACATGGATAATCATGTTTTTCCGTTTTTGAAAGGTCTTAATAGTTTAAAGGACAGAGTTTTCAATAATAAAGTCACAATGTATTATTATTCAGATAAAGAACAAGGACATAATCCACTTGATAATAAAACAACGATAAGACTTATAAAGCGAATATTGGATGAATAATAGTTCTATAGAACCGTTTTTTTTATTGTAATATTGTTCTAATGATATAAAAGTATTATAATTAAACTACTATTTTGAAAAGGGGGTTTATTTAATGATAGCACGATCAAATAAAAAGAAAAGATTCATATTTTCACCCGTTATAGCAGTACTTTTTTCCTTGTTACTTATTCCTATTCATTCTTTAGCAGGATCGAATTCAGATAATATATCAATTACAAGTGAAGAGTTGTTATATCAAACTACTGAAACCTTTGAATCCAAATCTGGTCTTATCTTACCAGAATCTACTTATTTTTATGGAATTGAAGAAAATAACGAGATTAAATTAAATAGTTCCAATACATATGTTTCAATACCAAAAGAAGTTGTAGAAGTAATAAAAGATGTTGACAGCATACCAAAAGGATACGAAATTTATAATGATTCAAATCGTTCGTTAGACTCAGAAAAAGAGGGTGCTTCTACACAAGAAGATAGTCTAATTGAAGGTCAAACTGAGGAAGAAAATATTGAGGGTACTGTAAGTTCAGAGGAAAGTAAAGATAACGAACAAATTTACGACGAGGATAAAAGTAAGACCGATGAAGAAGACCAAACTAAAGAATCGAATGCTGAAAGTAAAGAAGATCATGATAGTACTGTTAAGGAAGAAGAATCAACTAGTAGTACTACGGAAAAAGAGAGTTTAAATTCAAGTGAAGAAGAAAGAGAAGACACAAATAAAACAATTAGCGAGACACGACCGGAAAACGATACATCAAAGGAACCAGATGCAAACCAAAACAAAGAAGATCAGGTAAAAAAAGAAACGACCCTTAAAAAGCAAAATTATGAATCTATAGCAAGACACAACACTAATTTATGGACAGGTTCCTCATCAAACTATTTTAAAACGACCAAAAATGTAGCCGTATATGATAATCGGAGTGGTCCGCTTAAGAAAGTAGGTGAACTGCCTAAAGGCCAAGTCTACCCTATAGAAGGCGACTATGGAGATTGGCATAAAATTCAATTTGGAAACATTTCTGGATATGTGCGGAAATCAGATACAATTCCTGATAAAGGAGATTCGTTGAAGAATATAAACACCAAGTATGAAAATCAACATTATGGTTTTAAAGCATTAGAGGATGTTTCCGTTTATGATAATACTTCGGGTAGCCTTGAAGAATTTGGAGTAATTAACCAAGGTTTTTCCTCTTATTCGATCGCAACTGATTACGGAAAATGGTGGAGAATCATCTTCGCTGATCGTGTAGGCTATGTTCGAAAAAATGAAGTTGAGGCTCAATTTAATAGTAACGTAGACTACTTTAAGGCCGAAGAAAATCTAGCCGTATATGATAATCGGGATGGTAAGCTTAAAAAAGTAGGAGAGTTAACAAAAGGCCAAGTGTATCCAAGGATTAGTGATTATGGAAATTGGCATAAGATACAATTTAATGACATATATGGATATGTAAGAAAAGCTAGTACTAACCCAGATAATGGTTCCACACTTAAGAACGAAAATCATAATTATAATAATCAGAATTATGGTTTTAAAACAGTAAAAGATGTGCCGGTATATGATAACACTTCCGGTAGTCTCGTACAGTTTGGGTCTTTAGATAACGATATAACTTATAAAGTTGTATCTGATTATGGAAATTGGTGGCGCATTATATTAGCAGACCGTGTAGGTTATGTTCGTAAAAGTGATGTTGAGGCTCAATTTAATAGTAACGTAGACTACTTTAAAGCCGAAGAAAATCTAGCTGTATATGATAACCGGGATGGTAAGCTTAAAAAAGTAGGAGAATTAACAAAAGGCCAAGTGTATCCAAGAATTAGTGATTATGGAAATTGGCATCGAATACAGTTTGGTAACATTTATGGTTACATAAGAAAAACTGATACTATTCCAGATAATGGAAGTAGTATAAAGAACCTTAATGAAAACTTTTCGAATTCAGATAATAAATTTACCGCAAAAGATCAGGTGATTGTTTATGACAACACTGGATCATCATTATCACCATTTGGAAAGATTGATAAAGGAACCATCTTTCCTATAGCAACTGATTATGGTGACTGGTGGCGAGTTATTTTTGCTGACCGTGTAGGATATGTACGTAAAAGCGATGTAGACATATACGGTGTTAAAGAAACAAATTATAACTTAACTCTTGATGAGGCTTTAGCGATTCAAATGAATGCTACGCCTCAAACAGATAATAACTATGCTTATGTGTCGCAAGCGTATATTGATGAGAATAATAGAGTCACAGCAGATGTTTTAAACGTAAGAGCTGGAACAGGGACTAGGTACGATGTAGTTGGACAACTAACCAATGGAGAACGTGTTACAATTTTGGAATCAGTCAATGGTTGGTATCGTATAGAGTTTTCTCATGGGCAATGGGTGAATGCAAGTGAAGAAGATGTATTATATTATTTAGATCCAAGCAATTTTAGAGACGATGAAAGGCAGCAGTTCCAGTTCCTAGACTTAGCAAGACTTAGCGATGCTACTGCTGGTCAATTAAATGATTATTTAAGTGGTAAAGGAACATTATCGGGACAAGGGCAAGCCTTTATCGATGCTGGTGTTCTCTATGGTATTAATGATGTATATTTAGTTTCACATGCTATCTTGGAAACCGGTCATGGAACCTCTACATTAGCTAGTGGTGTAGAATACAATGGCGTTACTGTTTATAATATGTTTGGCGTAGGTGCATTTGATGAATGCCCAATTGAATGTGGAGCTAAAAGAGCTTATGAAGAAGGATGGACAACTCCATATAAAGCTATTGTTGGTGGTGCCTCATTCATTGGTAACAATTATGTAAAATCTGGACAAAATACATTATACAAAATGCGTTGGAATCCGGAATATATGAGTGATAATGGTGGTTTCTACCATCAATATGCAACGGATATAGGCTGGGCTTCTAAGCAAGTTTATACAATGTATAATCTTTATCAAGATTTAGGTTTAACCAATGTTTATTTAGATGTTCCAGTTTATAATAGTTAACATACATTTAAAAAGTAGAGGAAACAAAACTTCCCTCTACTTTTTATAAATAACTTTTGTAATTGAACCTATAAGGACAAAGCTTGCATGGGGTGATCATGGTGTTTAAAGGAGAAAAAATTTTTAAAAGGGAAAAAGAGGTTAAATATCTTTTCCACAAACCATATAGAAATACTGATAAATTAATAATTGTATTCTCAGCTTTTTCTGCAATTGGAAAAGGGCCTCGTTATAATTATATAAACACCCTAGAGGATTTTGACTGTAATAAGTTGTTTATTTTAGATGATTTTGGATCTAGGGCGTCTTATTATTTATGTGAAAATAGAGATTTTTCTATAGAAAGGTCTGTATATCAATTAATTCAGGCAATTATTAAAGAATATAACATAAAAAATACGATGGCTTGTGGTTCAAGTAAAGGAGGCTATGCTGCTTTATATTATGGATTAAAATATGGGTTTGATCATATTATTGTGGCTTCACCACAGTATTTTATAGGGGACTATATTCTAAAACAAACAAATTCAGAAGACGTAGCTAGATTTATGTCCGGTTCGGATAATGTAAAAGATAAGAAGTTTTTAAATGATATAATGCCAGATATAATTTCTCAAACTACCTACAAACCAAATGTGTTTATACACTTAGGAGAGAGAGAGTATCATTATAAAAGTCATGTTCTGCCACTATTAAGTAAGCTAGATGAGTTTAATATAGAATATCAATTAGATTTAGGTGATTATGATGATCACCAAGAGGTAATTAAATATTATCCTGGTATATTGAAGGAAAAAGTGATGGAGATATTTGAGTTTCCTCCACTAAAATTTGACATGGATCTTAGTGAGGAAATAAAGTTACATTCGATACATACAATAAAGGCAGTCACTAATTCAGAAGAAAATAAAATTGCCTGGTATCTGTATCGTGACGGCAGAAAAATAAAGACTAAAAATTATTCTTATGAGCGTAATTTTATGGTAACATTTAATAACCCAGGTGTTTATAGAATAAAGGCATTTACAATTAATAAATTAGGTCATAAAACATCAATTACTACTAAAAAGATTAAAGTTAGTTAATATTATATACACCAATGATTTTTATTTTTTGTTTAAAAAAGTACAGACAATCTACGTTTAAGTACGTTTTCCTGTACTTTTTAATTGTCAAATAAATTGTATAGATTATTCTAAATGCATTAAGACATGAGCTTTTAAATGGTCATGAACAAGTAGTTGGTTCATCACCATCGCCCATTGTTGAATTATGGGACTATCCCTGTATCTAATCCTTTTATACGAAAATACACAACACTTAAAAGAGCGTTCGTATTAGGGAATGTTGGTTACCTTAAAAGATAGTGCTTTTATTATGCAACTGATTGGCTGGGTTGTGTTCGGTAATCGACTGGTCTTAACCTAGCCAATTTTTCTTTTGATCGTACATGGTGTTGTACCAGTAGATATATTTTTCAATCCTCCTTTTTAATACTTCAAGTTTACCAATTATTCCTCATAATACATTTCTTGTTTTAAAGTTCAAAAGAATTTCTCCTTTGAAGCATTGTCTGTACAGGTTGCTTTACGTGACATGCTTTAGAATCCTCTGTTTTTCTTTAATGTCGTGCTGTAATACCACCCTTGTTCAGAATGATATTGGTGCGGTAGTCGCGAACATCTTTATTATCTCTATTGTTTTCCTTCAAAGGTTCCACGATAAGCTCTAACGTTAGACGCTTTTTTATTTTAAATGCAAAGATTTCCCCAGTATAAAAGTCAAGAATCGGATGTAAATATAATTTCTCTTTGTCTAGACATTTGAATTCTGTTAAGTCGTTTACTAACTTTAATAATTTGTTAAGTTTGCCGATATAAAGTAAAAGTCGTTTAATAAGGAGGTTATTATGAAAAAACTGTCAGTATTATTATCTTTACTAATCTTATTGACCTGTATCAATCCATCTTATCTGGTGGAGGCTACTAGTGATGGTGTTAAGAATCAAGAATCTTTAGATGTAACTAGTAAGGAAAGTTCCATAGAATCTGAACCAAAAGTAGAGGAACAAGAAAACAACGAAACCATAGTTGAGGATACAAACAATGGGAGCCAAGAAGATAATAATAATTTGAATAAGGATGAAAAAAAGAAAGAAAGTAATATACAACAAGGGCAAGAAGATAGCATAACCAATACAGAGGAAAAATCTAAATTAGAGTCAGAAGAAACAAACGGAGACAACACTCAAAAGGCAGAGCAACAAGTTGAAGAAACACAAACAACGCAAAAAGTAGAACAAGCAGAGCAACAAAAGGATAAGGAAGCAAAAACCATAAGTAATATATCGAGGATGTCAAAGGTCAATGAAACAAGGATTAGCAAATTGGGACATATTAGACATTCAAATGTAATGATTTACCCAGATATGGATAAATCAAATGCTTTTAAAGCTGGGAATACATATACAAACGCAGTTTACTATATTAAATTGCAGGCAGAAGTAGAAAATGAAATCTATTATTTAATAAGTAAAGAGCCAAGCTCAACCGAGGGTGTTGTAGGCTGGGTAAAAGCATCCGACCTATCCACGCACAGTCATAAGGGTGTAGATAGAAAAACTAAAACATTATACTTTAAAGGGACAGGCAATGCGTATAATACGGCATGGGGAGGAAGCAAGAATCTAGTATATGAAGATATGTCCCCATACCAAGGTCAGAAATTCCAAGTAAACTTGACAGAAAAAGTAGGAAGCAATACATGGTACCGCGGCGAACTAAACGGCAAAACCATTTGGCTGCATTCTTCCTATGTAATAGAACCCTCTAGTATAAAGAAGACAGCTACAAGTAAATTAGGACATATTCGAAACAGTCAAGTACAGATCTATAGTGAGGATTTCATGACATCCAAAGAGGCAGGATCTGTATATACAAACGCAGTTTACTATATTAAATTGCAGGCAGAAGTAGAAAATGAAATCTATTATTTAATAAGTAAAGAGCCAAGCTCAACCGAGGGTGTCGTAGGCTGGGTAAAAGCATCCGACCTATCCACGCACAGTCATAAGGGTGTAGATAGAAAAGCAAAAACATTATACTTTAAAGGGACAGGCAATGCGTATAATACGGCATGGGGAGGAAGAAAGAATCTAGTATATGAAGATATGTCCCCATACCAAGGTCAGAAATTCCAAGTAAACTTGACAGAAAAAGTAGGAAGCAATACATGGTACCGTGGCGAACTGAACGGCAAAACCATTTGGCTGCATTCTTCCTATGTAATAGAACCACCTAGCATAAATAAGACAGCTACAAGTAAATTAGGACATATTCGAAACAGTCAAGTACAGATCTATAGTGAGGATTTCATGACATCCAAAGAGGCAGGATCTGTATATACCCATGCGGTTTACTATATTAAAGCGCAGACAAGTTATCAAGGGAAGACATATTATTTAATAAGCAAGAAGCCAAGCTCAACCGAGGGTGTCGTAGGCTGGGTAAAAGCATCCGACCTATCCACGCACAGTCATAAGGGTGTAGATAGAAAAGCCAAAACATTATACTTTAAAGGGACAGGCAGTGCGTATAATACGGCATGGGGAGGAAGCAAGAATCTAGTATATGAAGATATGTCCCCATATCAAGGTCAGAAATTCCAAGTAAACTTGACAGAAAAAGTAGGAAGCAATACATGGTACCGCGGCGAACTGAACGGCAAAACCATTTGGCTCCATGAATCTTATGTTGTAAGTGACAGTATCCGGTACTCAAATTATGATTTAACATTAGCGGAGGCTGTAGAAATGCAAATGGCCTTATCAACACCTCCACAGACAGATAATCCATATGCGTATGTATCAGCCCAATATATTAATAGTAGTAACGAAGTGATTGCAGATGTTTTAAATGTAAGATCAGGTCCAGGTACTTCTAAGAAAATAGTTGGTTCTCTTACCTATGGAACTACAGTTGAAGTGCTAAGCGAAGTTGGTGGCTGGTACCAAATTGAATTTAATGGTGCAGGCTGGGTAGACGCTAGTGCAGAGGATGTACGATATTACCTTAATCCTGATAACTTTATAGATAATGATGTTCTTAGATTTCAATTTTTAGATCTTTCAAGAACAAGTGATGCTACGGTAAACCTTTTAAATAATTATTTAGAAGGGAAGGGAGTACTCCAAGGAAAAGGTCAATCATTCATTGATGCAAGTAGGATATATGGCGTTAGTGATATATATCTATTATCTCATGCCTTATTAGAAACAGGGAATGGTCAATCGGATTTGGCCACAGGCATTGAGGTAGGAAAAAATAAACAGGGAAATTTAGTATTGGTTACCTCAAACAATAGAAAAGAATTAACCCAAATAAAAACAACTTATAATATGTATGGAATTGGTGCAACAGATAATAATGCTCGTGAAGGTGGCGCATTTAGAGCGTATAGAGAAGGTTGGTTTACACCAGAATCAGCTATAATTGGTGGAGCCAAGTTTATAGGTAATAACTACGTGAAAGCTGGCCAAAATACGTTATATAAAATGCGTTGGAACCCAGATTCAATGGAAGACGGAAGTCCTTCGCATCAATACGCTACGGATATTGGATGGGCAACAAAACAAGTATATACAATGTACAACTTATATCAAGACTTAGGAATAACTAATGTTTATTTAGACATTCCATCCTATTCTTCTTAATAGAAAATAAGTTAATATATTCATAGAAAAAATGAACCCTAAAAGAATGCGTAATTTTTCTTTAAAGGGTTCGTTTTTTATTACAGGATTTAGTTTGAATGTCAAATGTTGTAGTAAAACAAAATAAGTTATATAATTTAATTGAATTATGCGAAAAAATGGGGTGAAATAGTGAAAGGGTTAATATCGGTAATTGTACCTGTGTACAATAGCGAAGATTATTTAGAAAAATGTATCGAATCTATTTTGCATCAAACTTATCAAAATGTTGAAATATTAATTGTTAACGACGGTAGCGCGCAAAAATGTACAGATAAATTAAATCAGCTGGCCCATTTAAATGATAGTATTAAAGTCTATCATTTAAGCAAATCAAAAGGAGCAGGTTTTGCACGCAACCATGGAATTAAAAACGCAAATGGGGAATTTGTCTATTTTTTAGATAGTGATGATTACTTACCCGAAAAAACACTAGAAATGTTAATAAATAACATTCAAGACTATTGTATAATTCGTGGCAAGATAAAGAAAACAACATTTGCGAATAGTCTTGCCGTAATTTTGGAAGGGCTTTCAAAATTGAGCCATTATACCGATAATAAATATAATTTACTAAATAATAAATCAGCCTTAAACACATTGATTAGAAGGGATTTTATTTTAAAAGAGCAATTGAAATTTTCTGAGCAAGTAAACTTATATTCTGACTTAGGTTTTATTGTCCCTGCCTTTAATAAATGTGAAGTAGTTCCTTATTTAAAAGAAGCCATTTATTTTAAAAGAAAAAGAAATGATCCCATATCAAATCCCTCTTTGAATCAAAGTGACGATTATTATAAGATAAAAGACTATATACATATATACAATAAGCTAAAAGATAGTAGTAATGATGAGGCATTGAACACTTATATAGATAAACAGTTTTTAAACTTTTATAGAAAGAATATTGTTACGTATTTTAAAGAATATCGTAGTATCGATAACTTCTATAACTCGCTGCATAAGACGTTTATCAGACTGAACCACGATTTAGTTAACGAACATAGTACTGTCTTAAAAAGAGAAGCGAATGCGTTAATAAATGGAACGATAAAACAATATAAAAGAATTAATGTCCAGCATCAATTTTTGAGAGAGTTGAAAAGTGCGGTTAAAACAAAGAAGAAATTTTATACCTTTTTATATCGTAAAGTGTTTATGAAAACAAAAATGAAGAAAGATTTCGTTTTTTTCGAGAGCTTCTTAGGAAAAGCTTATTCAGACAACCCAAAATATATATATGAATATATGCTACATAATAAGATGAGATATAAATATGTATGGAGTGTACTTGAAAAGAAGGATATACCAGGGGATCCGATTCAAGTTAAAAGATTCAGCTTACGTTATTTTTATTATTTAGCAAAATCCAAGTATTGGGTAAGTAATTCTAGATTACCAAAATATTTAAATAAAAGAGACGGCAATATATACTTACAAACGTGGCATGGCACGCCGTTAAAGACATTGGTATTTGATATTAAAGATATATATTCTGCAGATCCGAACTATAAAAGCAATTTTTATATACAATCTCGTCGGTGGGATTATTTAAATTCGCCAAACCGATATTCTTCTAAAATCTTTAGAAGTGCTTTTAAATATGATAAGCAAATGCTTGAATATGGGTATCCAAGAAATGATATTTTGTATCAAAGAAATAGTTATGATGCGATTAAGGAAATAAAAGAAAGGCTTGGACTCCCTATTAATAAGAAGGTAATCTTATATGCTCCAACTTGGAGGGACGATGAGTTTTTTTCTAGAGGCAATTATAAATTCACTTTAAAGTTAGAATTAGATAAAATGCAAGTTAAATTAGCATCGGATTATATTATATTATTGCGCACACATTATCATATAGCAAATCAACTTGATGTATCAGAATATAAAGATTTCGTAATTGATTTTAGTTTATATGATGATATTGCTGAACTTTATTTAGTTTCCGATATATTAATAACTGACTATTCTTCCGTATTTTTTGATTATGCACATTTAAAGAGACCAATTTTGTTTTACACCTATGATATTGAAAAGTATCGTGATCAGCTAAGAGGTTTTTATTTTGACATGGAAGAAGAAGTTCCAGGTCCGCTGCTATTAACTACCGATGAAGTGATAAATGCAATTAATCAGATTAAACAGGTCCATGCGAATTATCAAGATAAATATGAAGCATTTTATAATAAGTATTGTGTTTGGGATAATGGGAGCGCGGCAGAAAATACAGTTAAAACGATTTTTGTGGACAATGAATAAATAGTTAATAATTTCCTAGTTTTGTTTTATTTATATTATGGGTAATAGTTTATTAAAAATAATATATATAGTAAAATGAATATTTCACAAGTGAATAACTAGCTAGAGTAAAAAAGCAGTATAAATTCCTTCGTTTAAAGCTTTGTTATTTAAATGGGAAAAGGGGAACTTAAATTGAAAAAAATTACACCAGTTATTATTGTTAGTTCTTTAGATGTTCAACGAGGTGGCGTAACGAAAGCTTCCATAAAACGTGCTAATCTTCTTGCTGAACATCACAAAGAAGTTATTATAATAACTTTTCTTTATCAGCAAAATCATAACCAAATTATTCAGCAGCTCTATAAACAAAAGATTTTAAATAAAAAAGTTACGGTATATAACTTCTTTGAAGACTTAAAACCTAATAAAAGTACTAGAAAAAAGAAAAGGCAAGATCAAAAAGTAGAAGAAAAGGGCTTTTTACATTTTCCGGTAGAGGATAAAAAGACAGAGCCATCATACCGGTATTATAAAGATGGTTTATATGTTAAATATAAAAGGTTTAATCCAAATGGTTCCTTGAAGTTTATTGATTATATGGATGAAAGCGGGAAAAGAAAACGGCGGGAAGAATTCAATGGAGATGGTCTCTTAGTAAGAACGAGATATATGGATAATGTTAACAATAAACCTCGATATGACCAGTACTTTGATAATAAAGAGGAATGCTTTTTAAGTGTACATGTAAATCCGAAAACTCAAAAAGAGGGAAGGGTAGTAACTTTTTTTGATAATCCAAGAGAATATTCTTCCATCTACGATTGTCATTTAGGATGGTTGAATACTATCTTAAATAATTATGAATATCCTGTAGTATCTAGTGAACTGAGAAGGTTTACGAAATTATTAGTGAATGTTGAACATGAGAATATAAAGAAAATAGAAGTATTGCACACAAGTCATTTGAGTAAGCCTTACAGTAATATAAATAACATCAAACCAGGCAGTCATTTTCTTTTTGAAAATGCCAAATATCTTGATAAAGTAGTATTTTTAACAAATGAGCAAAAACAAGACGTAGAATCTGTATATGGTAAACAGGAAAACTTTACAGTTATTCCTCATTCAACATATATAAAAGATGAAAATATATTAAAAAGTACAGTTCCACAAGACGCAAAGCTTGCAGTAACCTTAGCCAGATATCATGAGGATAAACGCCTTGATGAAGCTATCCATGCTTTTAAGTATGTGATAGAAAAGGTACCTGAAGCCAAATACTATATCTATGGATATGGTGAAATGAAAGATCAATTACAAACGTTAATTAACAAGCTTGGATTACAGAATAATGTCTATTTAAAACCTTTTACAAGCAGCCCACAACAAGCATACAAAGAAGCAGCCTGTTCCATTTTAACTTCAAGGCAAGAAGGATTTGCGATGGTGATAACAGAAAGTATGGCAGTTGGAACTCCGGTAATTGCATATAAGATTAAATATGGACCAAGCGATATAATTACAAACGGGACGAACGGGTCTCTAGTTGAAGAAGGTAATAGAGAAGAACTTGCACAAAAAATAATTAAAGTAATGCAAGATGAGGATTTTCGTAGTGAATTGTCTTCAAATGCATTGGATGTAAATGAAAGATTTAGTGAGGAAAAATATAGAAGGAATTGGCTTGAATTATATCAATAATTAAATTAAGAACCTACTAATTTATTGTAATCCAGTTACGTTGCAGCTAAGTAGTCCGCATCCTTATGTGGGCTACTTAGCTTTGTAGTATACATTGTACATACTAGAACAAAAAGATATTTGCTAATAAAAAATTTTCCCCATATAATATTGTTAGTCAGCCACAGAGAGGAGCCTTACTTGTAACATGGTTTTGGATAATATGAAAAATAACCAAATTATTAACTTTACGCTTCATGATAATATCTATAATTTCACAATAGCGATTAAAGATCGTCTGCTACAAGAGGTAGAAGAATATTACTTTATACTAGAAGAACGTTATAATAATAAACAATTACGATTGAATTTTTCTAAATTGGAAGCGGTGCAAGAGTTTGTCATATTTGAATGTACCATCCCTTTTAATGACTATCGACAAACCTTTTTTGAGAATAGTATTTGGGATCTATACTTTGTTCGCAAAAACGATGAAGAAGATATCAAGCAAACTAGAGTAAAGAGTAATTATGAAAATATTCGTTTTTTAACTACAGTACTAGAAGAAGAAAAGAAAATGTTCTATCCTTACACTACTCGAAATGGGAAAATATCATTTAGGATAAATGATTTTATTTTATATTCAAAGTTTGAAACAGTTAATTTAGTCAATGATACATTTTCTTTTTCAGGATACTTTAATTTTCCGCCGTATTATAAAACAAATGAAGTTCAAATTACGAACCTTAAGTTAGTAATGACAAGTAATCTGGATGAAGAAGACATCGAATTACCTATAGAGCGGTTTAAAAGAGAAGATTTAGTCGAACAATACGAAGGCAATTCAAATATATCGAATACTGGTATCAAAGGCCAATGTAATTTAAAGGATTTTATAAATGAAATAGACAATAAACTATATTTAAAATTTTATTTGGTAATGGACTATAAATATAAAGGTCAGAATTATGAAGTGAAAAGTACTAGAATACGGGTTAATCATCTTGAAAATAGAGCTACGAGGCAAATTATTAATTTGCAAAACCAAAAAGTCAAAATTGTTGTAAAGCCTACAAAGAAGTCAAAATATTTATCAGTTCAGGTATCAAAGTATAATTTGAAGAATGAAGTGATTCGAAATATGAAAAAGAAATGGGTCAAAATAAGAAGAAGTAGAAAACTACGGGTAATATATAAAAAGGCTTTTTCATTGATCTCAAAATTGCCAAGAAAGAAAAACACAATTATCTTTGAAAGCTTCCATGGCAAACAATTTAGTGATAGCCCAAGAGCAATATATGAATATATGGCAGCAAATAATATGAATTATGATATGTACTGGAGCATGGATAGGCGACATGAACAGGTCTTTAATGACAGGGATGTACAAGCAGTCAGAAGATTTTCGATAAAGTGGCTATTATTAATGGCAAGAGCGGAATATTGGGTTTCTAATAGTCGTTTGCCTTTATGGATTCCAAAACCAAAACATACGAAATATTTACAAACGTGGCATGGAACCCCTTTAAAACGGTTAGCTGCGGATATGGATGAAGTTCATATGCCTGGTACGAACACAACAAAATATAAGGAAAATTTCATCAAAGAAGCAAGCAAATGGGATTTTTTAGTTTCTCCAAATGCTTACTCAACGGTAATTTTTAAACGAGCATTTCAGTTTGAAAAAAATGTTATTGAATCGGGATACCCGAGAAACGATTTTTTAATCAATTCGAATAACCAAGAGAGTGTAAATAACATAAAAAAAGTAGCAAACTTACCTTTAGATAAAAAAATAATATTGTACGCCCCTACATGGAGAGATAACCAGTTCTACTCAAAAGGGAAGTATAAGTTTGATTTACAAATGGACTTAGACCGAATGAATGAACAACTTGGTGATGAATATATTATTGTATTAAGGCTTCATTATTTGGTAGCTGAAAATTTAGATTTGACAGGGTATGAAGGTTTTGTCTATGATTTTTCCCATCATGAAGATATTAGAGAACTTTATTTAATTGCTGATTTATTAATTACAGACTATTCTTCTGTGTTTTTTGACTATGCTAATTTGAAGAGGCCAATGCTTTTTTATGTGTACGATATAGAAGATTATCGGGATAATTTAAGAGGTTTTTACTTTGATTTCGAACAAAAAGCACCGGGACCTTTAGTGAAAACTACAGAAGAAATTATTAACGAAGTATTAGCAATAAAGGAAAATGGTTTTATCCCTTCAACAATCACAGAGGAATTTTATAACAGGTTCTGTTATCTAGAGGATGGCCAAGCGAGTAAAAGAGTGGTAGAAGATGTCTTTCAACAATAGCTCAAAAATCAGGCCTTTATTGCAGGCCTGATTTTTCATTGTGTTTTATAATTATTACTTGTATAATTTAATAACGTAAAAAGTAGACAGTATATTTTATACTCTGAAAGGATATACGTATGAAATCTGCATTGAAGGTTATGAAGGAGCAAATAGAAAACTTCTATCTGATTAGAAGGCTTTCTATATATGAATTAAAAAATAAAAACAAAAATAATTATTTAGGCATACTATGGGAAATATTTAACCCAGCAATACAAATCGCTATTTACTGGTTTGTATTTACAACACTTAGAAGTAGAGAAGGCATCGTATTGGCTGATGGCCGGGAAATTGATTTCTTCCCTTGGCTGTTAGCGGGTTTCTTTCTTTGGATATTCTTCTACCAAGGAACCATCCAAGGATCGAAATCCATTTACTCGCGTCTCAAGATGCTGTCCAAAATGAATTTCCCGATGAGTATTATTCCAGGGTATGTTATTTTTTCCCAATTTTATGTCCATCTTATCATGTTAGGGATTTCAATTATCCTGTTAAATAGTATGGGAGAATATGTTTCCATCTACTATCTACAATTGATTTATTATATCTTTGCAGCAATCGCTTTAATCTTTGCTTTATCTTTAATAACTTCAACATTATCGACGATTGTTAGGGATGTTCATATGTTACTTAATTCTGTACTTCGAATGTTCCTTTATGTATCAGGTGTCTTGTGGCCATTAAGTATAGTTGGCGATGAGTTTCCAGAGATATTAACGATTTTAAAATTAAATCCACTCTATTATCTAATTGAGGGGTACCGAGCTGCTTTATTTGGTACGGAATGGCATTTTATTACTAATTGGGAATACAGTTTAATTTTCTGGGTATTCGTAATTGTACTATTCATGTTTGGCTCTATGTTACATGTTAAATTTCGTAAACATTTTATTGATTATTTATAAAGGCTTGTGATCTCGTATGGAAAAGGCAATAGTTGCAAAAGGCATTAAAAAAAAATACAAGTTATATAATGGTTCTCGAGAACGGTTGTTGGATCTGTTAACTCCTAAAAGCTATGGGGAAGATTTTTATGCGCTTAATGGAGTAGATTTTGAAGCTGAAAAAGGAGACATTATTGGCTTTGTCGGTGTAAACGGATCTGGTAAGTCAACATTATCCAATATTTTAGCGGGTATCGTTCCAGAAACTGATGGTAACGTCGATATTTCAGGAGAAGTTGCGTTAATAGCTGTTTCTGCTGGTTTGAAAAATGATCTTACGGGCAGGGATAATATTGAACTAAAGTTATTAATGCTTGGGTTCAGTAAAAATGATATTAAAAAGCTTGAACCAGAAATTATTGAATTTGCAGAATTAGAAAATTTTATTGATCAGCCTGTGAAATCCTATTCAAGCGGAATGAAATCAAGACTAGGTTTTGCAATTTCTGTTACCGTTGATCCTGATATTCTAATTATTGATGAAGCCTTATCCGTTGGTGATAAAGCTTTCGCAGAGAAAAGTTTAAATAAAATGAAAGAATTTAAAAAACAAGGAAAAACCATGATTTTTGTAAGTCATTCTATTGGTCAGATGAAGCAGTTTTGTGAAAAAATACTTTGGCTAGAATATGGAAAAGTGAAAGATTTTGGTCCAGTAGAAGAAGTAATACCAAAGTATGAAGCGTTCCTAAATAAATGGAAAAAAATGTCCAAAAAGGAAAAAGAAGAATATAAACTTTATCGAATAGACCCCTTAGCGGAAGATACTAACGATTCTGATGAAAATCAAGCAATTATTGACGAACATCATCCTTTTGAGAATAGAGGAAAATTTATTATCCAACCTATATCAAAGATAGGGCATATAAATGCTAATCGTTCATTTATTTATTCTCATCTGTCTACGAATAAACAAGATAGAGTTCCCTCTGAGGACTATAAGAATTGCGTATACTATATAAAAAGAGAAGCGAAATTTAGCAATAGCGTTTTTTATTTACTAAGTAACGAGCCGAGTGGTGAAAAAGGAATAGTAGGTTGGATGAAAGCAAATGATGTCAATAGTAAAGATGAAGTATTAATAGATTCTGATAAAAAGCGGTACTCTATAATGGGGGCTGGCCAGGCTTTTGAACGCCCATGGGGTGGTAAAAGGAACTTAGTCTATGATGATCTTGGATCGTTTAGAGGAAAAGAATTTGTTGTAAATCGAACGATTAAAATAGGGAAAAACCTTTGGTATAATGGTATCCTAGAAGGGAATAGCGTCTGGATACATCAGCGTTTTTTAGAAGATATAAAATAAGGGATAATCTATGAGAGCGTTGTTCTCTTTGATTTGCCCGCTATAAAACCCAAGCAGCTAACTTTATCCAAAGTCAGCTGCTTGGGTTTTGTTATGCTTTCGTTTGTGAGAATATTTCCGGGTTATTAGAAAACACACCATCTACACCATAAGAGACTAATTCATGATACCTTTCTTTTTTGTTCACAGTAAATGGATATACCTGATAACCATTGGCATGGCATTGTTCGATAAAGTGCTGATCCGTATAGACATGATTTGGGTGAATACTTGTAATGTTTAATCCACTTTGCTTCGCATATTCCCAAGGGTTGAGGATTCGATAGTAAAACAACATTCCTAAAGGTACACTTGGAACGACTGTTTGTATGTTTTTTAAAGCGACATGATCAAACGAGGAGATCACTATATTATTAAAACGATTATGTTCCGATAAGCAATGGATGAGTCGTTCTTCAATCTTGTTGTAAATAACAGGAATGTTCTTGATTTCAATATTTAAGAAGATATCATTTGGGCAATCCTCTAATACTTCATCAAGAGTTGGTATGGTAACCGCGCTGAAATTGTCCCCGAACGAAGCACTAACATCTATTTGCTTTAATTCTTCTAACGTGACATCAATGATTCGCTGATTGGCTGATGGGTTGAACCGTGATAATTTATGGTCATGGCAAACAACAAGATAGTTATCCTTCGTAAGTTGAACATCTAGTTCAATCGCCTTTGCGCCATGTACTAATGCCTGTTGAAAAGCAGGTAATGTATTTTCAGGTGCCTCTGTTAACGAACCTCTATGTGCAAAATTTAATGTCATTTGTCCATCTCCCTAACTTTTTCGTAGTGAAAGTATAACATAGATCATGTGTCTCTCGAATCTTTAAACCGATGAACAAGCAGCTTTGTTACTCCGATGATAATAGGCTTATTATAAGCCAAAAACAGGATGATGGACAATCCAGTAAGCAAGCCTAACTCTCCTGTTCCTACAAAGTAAGGTGCTAGGATTGCGACGAACAACAGTGGGAATAGAATCAGCATATCTTTTCGATTTAAGCGAATTGTAAAATACGGCCGACAAGTATGTACACGAATAATCCAGGTGATAAAAAATGCAATTACCGTGGACCAAGCAGCTGCGTATAAACCGATAAAATGAATAAATAAAATATGGATGAGAATATTTACGATTGCACCGATGATGGAAGTAATAAATATAACGTTGGTCTTTTTGGCACCATGAAAGCCAGCACTCCAAAACAACGAGAAAGCGCTAAACATCGTTCCTACTAATAACAAGCCTGTGTATTGCCATGATTCAATGAACTTTTCTGAGATAAAGATCGAAAAGATTGGCTTGGTGAGAAGGGTTATACAAATAACCGATGTAGCAAGTAAGCGGAAGAAATGCTGAAATACATTCGTATAATAATTATCTTTATCGGATTCATTAAAATAAACAATGGCACTGTCCTTCCAAGCTAAGTTAAATACCGTACTGATCATAATAAGAATTGCAGGGATTTGGTTTGCGACCGCATATAGACCATTGAAATCAATGCCTAAGAAACGTACAATAATAAACCGATCAGAGGCATTCATCACCCACCAACTTATTGCTCCAGGAATAATTGGAATAGCGTAGGCTAAAAAGGATTTAATTAACGATTTCGAGTAGGTTTGAAGAGATAAAAACCGATGAAAACGCATCAATATCCAGGCGAGAAGGATTGCTGCCATATTAGCAAGAATATAAGCATAGAAGAACGCTTCGATACGCATCTGAAATCCAAATAAGAATAGGAGAATAAGCAGGATATGTATCGTTGTTTGTAACAATCCAAGTAAAGCAAATAAGATATTGAAACCTAGTCCTCTAGCACATTGCTGCATATAGCTATTGATAATAACAACATTAATTAATAGTAAGGTTAGCATTCCATAGGGAATGGAAATAAATGCAAGGCATATGAAAGCTAGGATTGTGAAGCAAAGCAGGTTTCGTACTAAAGCAATGGTACCACTCGTAATAATCTTTATTTGTTGTTGTTTATCTCTTTCAACAATTAACCAACGATAGACAGCTGAAACCAATTCAAAGCTAATAAATGGAGCTAGCAAACTGGAAGTAGTAAGGACTATGTCCCATGTTCCGTATTCTTCCGTGGTGAAATAATGTGTATAAACTGGCAGCATGAAAAAAACAAGTACTTTCGAACCAAACGTAGCAATACCATATAACATTGTATCTTTTGCTAGTTTTTCTCCTTTGGCCATGATAACCAGTCCTTTACGTCTTGGTTTTTAAATACGAATCTAGTTGGAAAAATTGTTTACCTGCCTTAGAAATTTGATTCGAGATATCAACTGTATTCGTGTTTACACTCTCATAAACATTCTCCGCTTTTAAATTCTTTAAGCCATCGAAGGTAGTATAGCTCCCTTGAAAATTTATGTCGTTTAAAATATTCGTCATTTTACTGCTATAAACGATTGGAAATACAGGTTTTTGAAATAACCAGCCTAATATCATGGAGTGAAACCTTGTAGCCACAATAAAAGCCGATGATGAAAGGAGCGTTAAAGCTTCTTCCAATTTATATTGATAATAGAAGGTGCGAATCTGATTTTTCTCATCATCTGATAACAAATGGATAATGCTGTTGATTGCTTCATGGTCTCGTTCATAACCACAGAAGGACATCAACGTTACAGTATATCCTTGAATCATAAAATAACGCGCAATTTCACTTACCTTGTTATAGTAAATAGCATCGTATCCACGCAATGATGACCTAATCGATGGCTTTATTACGGAAATAATAACCGACATCATTGACGCTGTTTTTGTATCCGTTGTTTCTAACTGAAAAGCCATATCTGTAGCAACTCTAACATTAGGTAGATCATTAAATAATGTATACGAATACTGATCGCGAAAGCAGATATCGGTGAATTGTTGAAATAATTGATGATACTCCATTAGGAAAGCCTGATCTGAATGCGGACCAAAGTTCGCCCCTAATAAAAAGAAAGGCTTCTCCTTTATATACATTGCTTTTACTTGTTTCATTTGCCTTTTCCAGTCAGCATGTTGAATAAACAATGAACCACCTGCATAAACGACTGCATCACATTCCCTTGATAGGAAAGCAGAGAGTAGTTGTTGCTGATTCATCTTTGTTGCTAGCCAATTTCCTCCACGAAAAAAAAGCGAATCACGTGGGATAATGTTCAAATTCTTTAATTTTAAAAATGTCTTGTCATAGTCACGAGGGGCAAGTAAATGGAAGGTTGTATTTGGGTAGCGATCACAAAGGATTTTGATGAATAAATCATCTCCTAAATTATGTTGGGTGTAAGCATAAAGCATGATATTGTTCATAAACAACCTCCTCAGTAACTGGTGTTTCCTAAATTATTTGCTGGACATGGTAGTTACTCATGTTTTACCTTCTTTACAATAGTAGATAGTACCCGTTGCTGATGTTGGAGAAATGGCTTAACTCGAAAAAAAGCATAGAGCCCATAGGTAGCTCGAAAGCGAATTAACATACTTACTAACCGTTTTTGAGATGTTCCTCGAAAATACTTCATGTCGACATTTCGTTTGGCGGTAAGAAGTATGTCATCCATTTGTTCTTTTTTTCTATTGCGAGGCATCGAGTTATCTGGATGAAACAGATTGGTCAAGGCATTAATAATACTATTCGCATAAATTTCGCCTATGACTTGCTGATTTTTTGTCGTTAACGCCCTTTTCTCTCTTAGAAACCGAGTGACTTCTTCTAGTAGGCGCTGTTGTTCTTGAAGATAGTCTTTACGGTATCTTCGAGATAGGGAATAGGAATCTTTCATTAGATATTTATAAAGCGTATCACCAATGATATGAATATGCTTGCAATGACGCAAGTAGTCTAAGTTAAATAGCAAATCTTCTCCATTTGATAGTTTATCCGTAAAAGATAGCTGATGTTCGCGTATGATATCGGTACGGTATAATTTGTTGCAGGGAGATGGTAGGATAATTTGTTTATATAACTCACCAATATGAGTAAGATACCTATTATTTTTTAACATGCCTTCGATACATGGTGTATATTTTTTTCGGCTTGTTTTTGTTGTGATTGCTTCATAACCACAAATGACAAGTTCGCATTTCTTGTTTGACTTCATCGCTTGCACGAGTTTTTTAGTCATCATGGAATCGATATAATCATCTGCATCAACAAATTGTATATACTCTCCATTAGCTTCTCGGATACCTCTATTTCTCGCTTGAGATACACCTGTATTTTCTTGATGAATGACATGAATGGATGCATACACTTCCGCCAATTTATTACATAAATCTTTACTGTGATCTGTTGAGCCATCATTAATTAGAATGATTTCAATAGGATGATACATTTGTCCTAAGATACTCTGGACACAAGGGAACAAGGAATGTTCTGCATTATAAACAGGAATTATGAAGCTTACTAGTTTCGGTGTAATCATATTCATCGACTCCTAAAAGCAAAAGTGGAATAGCAAGATAAGATATCACAGATGGTGCAAAAAGGACGTGACCTGCTAAAAAAGCTATTCCAAGACTTAGACCAATGATGACGAATAGAAAGAGATGTTCTACGGTTAGAGCGAAGGAAAGGAGTAATTGTTTCCCTAAGATGATGATAGGCAAGAGAATAAAACTACTTGCTACCACTCCAAAACTAAAGAATAGATCAAAGAAGTCCATCTCAACTAATTTTGGCTCCTTCTGATAATCACCCGCGTATCCAAGCCCAAATAGTTTTCGGAAGGTATTTGCTTCCATATAATCCGCTTTTATTTCTACAAAAAAGATATCCCTGGAACTGAGCACTTTATGAAAAAAAAGTGCCGTTTTGGAAGAAGTTGCCTTTTCTTCAGTGGTATCTATTTCTAGTTGATCTTCTGGAAGTCCGTATCCAGGCTGCGTATTTGTCCCCATTGGGGTATACGGAATGAGACAAAAAAATAGGATGAGAATAACGAATAAGGCAGAAGCATGTATATCTTTCCAGATTTGTAATTTTAATCTCCATAGATGATAGATAATGAGCATACTAATTAGGATCAAACCACCTAAGAAGGCAGTTTTTGTGCCAATCATTGGTATCATGCTTAATAGAAGTAGATAAGCAATCCATGAAGATAATTGTTTATTGTACACGAGGTTGATACTCAATATTCCGAATAAAATAAGGATAATGACACTTAGTTCATTTGCTGAAAAAAACCATCCAGAATGACCAGAAGTATAATATCGATAGCTGTCCATACTTGTATTGGTTATAATGGCCAACCAATAGGAAAGTCCAACAATAAAGCTAGCAATGGTTGTAGCTTTGTATAAGTCATGTTTATATAGCGACTTTTTTTGAATGACATAGATGGTGGCAAAAACAATTACGATGAAGTAACTTGCCTTTAAGTAGAAATAAAACTCGGAGAACCATATAAAATTTGGTTTCGTAAAAACATTTAGAAAAAAACTAATTCCTATTCCTAAGAAAGCAGCAGATAAAAAGAAAAGTAATTTTTTATCTGTGCGATAAAAAATAACGAACAGTGAAATGAATAATACCATCATAGTGAATGCTCGAAAGAAAGCACCGATGGATATTGGGAATTGTGGTGTGAATGATGTTAACAAATCGATAATCGGTTGTATGATAATTAGCACAAAAATGAGTTTATTTCGCGTATAAGCATCTATTTTCATATGATTTCCCCTGAATTTTAATTCCTTCGTATACAATTATTGACACGATTTCTGTTTATATTCACTTCTGATTATAATTTCCACCACACTTGGTTATATTGAGTTACTAGTAAACATCGAGGGTGGATAATTCATGAAAATATTACATTTAAACGCTGGAAATGAGACAGGCGGTGGAATGTACCATATCTTAAATTTAATGAAGGAATTTAATAACGAGCAGTTTGTACTTGGGGTAATGGAAGACGGAGAATTATTAAAGCGTGCCAATGAATCAGGTATTCAAACTGTTCATTTTTCTTGCAATTCCCGATTCAGCATTCCATTAATACACAAAATGAAATCGTATATCCAACAAGAACACATTCATTGTATACACACACATGGCCCAAGAGCCAACGTTTACGCAAATATATTAAGGAAGATTGTACCATTTCAATGGGTGGTTACCATACATAGTAATCCATTTTTGGATTTTATGGGAAAGGGAATGTATGGAAAGTTACTTAGCAAATTAAATGTTAATGCGATGAGACAAGCTGATAAATTAGTTGCTATTTCTCATCCTTTTAAAGATTTCTTAATTGATGCTGGCATTGATGAAGCAAAAATTGTTATTGCACTAAATGGAATTGATTTTACGCATCATGTCGAATGCAATTATCGCAAACAAGATTTTGGGATAGCAGAGGATGATTTTGTCTTCTTAATGGTAGCAAGACTAGAGGAAGTAAAAGGGCATCATTTTGCCTTGGAAGCATTTTCCGAAGTGTTGAAGTCAGCTGGTAACTGTCATCTCATGCTAGCTGGAGAGGGTGCTCTGCAACAGCAGCTAGAAAAGATGGTTACTGAACTTGGGATCACAGATCACGTTCATTTTTTAGGTTATCGTAATGATATTGAACATCTTTATCAGTTGGCAGATGTAACGTTGCTTACTTCTTTAAGTGAAAGTTTTCCACTTGTATTATTAGAATCAGCAAAAGTAAAAACACCAGTTATTTCGACAGATGTTGGAGGTGTTAGTGAGTTAGTTGTAGATAAGTCTGTTGGCTGGAGAATTAAGCCTGGGAATACAAGGGAGTTAATTGCGGCAATGAATGATGCATTATTTTTTTATAAACGGGGTATGTTACGATTAATGGGAGAAAAGTTATACAATCATGCTTCCGCCAAATTTACATTGGAGATTTTTGCCGAAAACATTTATAATGTATATCGAAGCATGAAAAAAAGTAACTAATTATCGTGACGTATAAATTTGTTTTAAATGAGGTGGGCTACATGCTTGAAATAGCATTGCTAGCCTGTCTGACCCTGTTATTTTCACTCATAATAACTCCAATTATTATTAAATTCTCAAAGAAATTAAATGCAACCGATAAGCCAAATGTTCGAAAAGTTCATAAAGCACCTATCCCGACATTGGGTGGTTTAGCAATTTTTATTAGTTTTTTACTGGGGTTACTTATATTACAGCCAACAAGCACTTATCATTTCGCTATTATTATTGGGGCTTTTCTTATTATTGTATTAGGATTTTTTGACGATATTACTGATTTATCGGCAAAATTCAAATTTATTATACAAATTGGGATCGCCTGTATTGTCGTTTTTGGTGGGGGGTTACATATTGAGTTTGTAAATCTCCCGTTTGGAGGCCAAATTGAATTTGGTTTTATGAGTTCATTGATAACAGTATTTTGGATTGTTGGGGTGACTAACGCTATCAATCTGATCGATGGTCTAGATGGGCTGGCAGCTGGTGTATCAGCAATTGCATTATTTACTATTGCAGGAATGGCAGTATCCATGGGTGATGTGTACGTAGCAACGATGGCGCTGATATTGTTTTTTAGTATCGTTGGATTTCTTCGTTACAATTTTTATCCCGCAAAGATTTTTATGGGGGATACAGGTGCCTTATTTTTAGGCTATATGATAGCTGTACTCGCGCTGTTAGGGTTTAAAAATGTGACCATAATTTCATTTATTATACCAATATTTATCCTAGCAGTTCCGATTTCGGATACGCTTATTGCGATTATTAGAAGATATGTAAACAAACAGCCGTTATCTAGTCCAGATAGTTCGCATTTACATCATCGATTATTACACATGGGGTTCTCGCATAAACATACAGTACTGTTTATTTATGCTTTAAGTACGATGTTTAGTTTAGCGGCAATACTATTTTCCATGACTACGGTATGGGGGTCAGTAGCTATTTTTGCAGTTGCTATGCTGGCACTACAAGCATTGATTGAGAATTTAGAGTTGATTAATAGCAAATATAAACCATTAACGAATTTTTTCAAAGCGCTTAAACATAAACCATAAAATTAACCCTTCTGGTAAATTACCAGAAGGGTTTTTGATATTTATTGTGTTCCATCATTGGAAACAGAATCTTCTGTTTCTGAACTTTGTTCATTCGATTGATTATTTGAATCCGTTAAGGAACTGTTTGTTGAGATGTCCAAATGCCGCTTCAGTGTTTCTTGAGTTTCTTCTAAGGCTATGTCATCTAATTGCCAGTAATAGGTACCGTTTGGTTGGTAATCATGCCCTTCTAAGGTCATGGTTTCAAAATCAAGATTCTTCCCTTTGGTACCATAGGAGATAAAGCTTTTCATCTCACTAAACGTCATATTCGTAGTCATATTGCTGCCAACTGCTTCCAGTACATCATCATATTTCATTACAGAATCAAGCGATATTGCCTTATTTATTACTGCTTTAATAATTTCTTGCTGTCTTTTTCCGCGTTCGATATCGCTATCTAATTTCCTTGTACGCGCTAATGCAAGGGCTTCTTCCCCATTAAGCTGTTGTTCTCCTGGTTGTAAATGGATAGCTCCAGCTTCGTCCTTTGAATTCTGTTCGTGTAATTCATATGGAACATCGACAGTAACCCCTTCAACAGCATTAACCACATCAATGAATGCTTCAAAATTAACCTTGACATAATAATCAATTGGAATATCTAATAATTCTTCCACTGTTTTTGTTGTTGCTTGGGTTCCACCGTATGCATGAGCATGATTAATCTTTGTTTTATAACCAACTTCTGGAATATATACATAGGAGTCACGTGGAATACTTAGTAATTTAACACTTTTGTCATCTTTATTTAATGTAGCTACCATTAATGTGTCTGACCGAGCATTATCTGCATTATTACGCAGATCACTTGCATCCACCCCCATTATTAGTACAGAGACATTGTCTACATTGGGGTCGACTTTGCTTTCTCTTAGATCGGATTTTTCTCTACCATCATCTTCATAGGAGTCAGATAGAACGCTATCCGCTTTTATATATAAATAAGATGCATAACTAGCTACTCCTAGAAAGACGAGGATAAGCGGCAATAGTATAAAGTATGCTCTTTTTCTTAATTTTCTTTTCTTTCTTCTAACAACTCTTGTGCGCGTTGTTTTATTAGACATTTTCATATTCACCCTTAAATAATTAATAGAAAATCGAAATATATAATGGTAATATTAAACAATAATAAATGATAATTTTCTTGCTTTTTTTTAAAACTAAGTTTAATTTTACTACGAATATGTGTATTCGTAAATAACATGTATATTACAATTCTGTAAGCTCTATTGAATAGACGTTTATCGCACATGAAAGGTTGCATAGGAATGAAGCATTTTGAGAGTACCGTTACAATTATGGATATTCCCTTTATTAATACAACGAGGGATGAATTTGTAACCCATCACTTAATCCCTCATTTAAATCGCCAACAGAAGTGTTTTGTAGTAACTGCAAATCCAGAAATTGTTATGAAGGCAAGAGAAAACGATTCGTATCGACAAATTATACAGGCTGCCAATTATATCGTTCCGGATGGTGTAGGCATATTAAAGGCAGCTCAATATCAGCGGCAGCCGTTGCAAGAACGGGTTACTGGATATGAATTAACGCTTGACTTATTAAATTATGCGAATGAACAAGGGCTAAGCTGCTATTTTTTAGGAGCGAAGGAAGAAATTAATTATAAGGCTGTATCTGAAGTAAAAAAAACTTACCCCAATATTACAATTGCAGGACACCATCATGGCTATATCGATATTGAGGATGAAACATTTGCTCAATCTATTAAGGAAAGTCAACCTGATATGATCTTTGTAGCATTAGGTTCACCAAAACAAGAGCAATGGATCGTAAAACATAAAGATAAATTTGATAAAGGATTATTTATGGGAATTGGTGGTGTCTTTGACGTATTAGCGGGAGAGGTGAAGCGTGCTCCTCAAATGTGGGTCGATCTTAACTTGGAATGGTTGTATCGATTGTTAAAGCAACCATTTCGCTTTAAACGAATTCTAACAGTACTGGAATTTATGTTGCGAATTTACTCGAGAAGGTATTAACTAAGCGTGGCTTTTCACTAGCCACGCTTGTTTTTATTAATTGTTCGTAGTTGAATTAGACATTGCCTCATCCGTTGTACTATTGTATTCTGATTGTTCAGCATTTGAAGTGGACAGGTCTAAATGTGTCCGTAATTCATTCTCGATCGCTGTTCTACTCGTTTGATCTACTTGATAATACCAGAGACCATCGTCTAATTTTCCACCGGTTCCTTCAAAGTTAACAGTATTCATTACTAGATCCGTATTCATCCCGTAACTCATAAAACTTTTCATTTCATCAAAGGAGAGATTGGTCTTTAAATTACTTCCAACTGCTTGAATAAGATCGTCTAGTTTAAAAATAGAAGATGCAGAAGCGGCTTCTTTTACAATGGTTTTAATAATTTCTTGTTGTCTTTTACCACGTTCAACATCACTATCATATTTACGGCTTCTTGCAAGTGCTAGTGTTTCTTCCCCATTTAATTGTTGGAGGCCAGGGCTTAACTGAATGGCATTTTGATTATCATTCGAATCCATTTCCCTCATTTGAAAGGGCACATCATATTCAATTCCACCTAAGGAATCGACTACTTCTATAAACGCTTCAAAATTTACTCGAAGATAATAATCAACAGGTATATTCATGAATTTTTCCACAGTCTCCATCGTTTTCTTCGGGCCACCAATAAAATGGGCATGATTAATCTTGGTATAACCGTATTCTGGAACATTAACATAGGAGTCTCGGGGGATACTAAGTAATTTCACGCTGTTTTCTTCTTTATTAAATGTTGCTAATAATAATGCATCCGATCTGCTTTTTTCATTGTATCCTCTGTTTTCACTGTCATCTACCCCGATAATAAGCACGGATACATTATCTTCAATTGGATTTACAGCTGTATGACGCAATTGGGATTGTTCATTTTCTCGACCGACTTTTTGATAGGAGTCATCTGCAGTATCTTGTGCAGTAGAATAAATATGATATCCATAGGAAAGAACAGCTATTATAATTAGTGTGAGGGGGATTCCCGCATATATGAGCAGTTTTCTTCGTTTGCGTCTCTTCTCCTGTTTTCGCTTCCCCATTCGTTGATTTTCGACAAACACTATGTTTACACCTCATCTATTATACTAATCATTATTTTACTATTAAAAATTCTATTCGTAAATGCAAAAGTATTTTGAGAATTTGCCACTTTACGTTAACTTCTTTCGATTGTAAGGCTAGAGGGAGGTGATTACATGGCGAGTTCTCAATTAACCAATTCTTCATTGTGGTTGGTCTTTGACAATGGTATCAATGAAAGCACAGGAAAAATGGTTACCAAAACAAAGAGCTTTAATAATGTCAAAACTGTTGCAACTGCGGAACAACTTTATATCATCGCTGAGGCTTTTACTAACCTGCAACAGTTACCACTTGAGGTGGTTGAACGTAAAGACACATCGGAAATTTTGGCAGAATAACGGAAAAAACCAAAAGGGAAGGGGGAATCAAGTTGAAAAAGCTCGAATTGAAGTTTGAAAATGTGGAAGGTAAAACAGTCACGTATAGCATTGATCATCCAGTTGAGCCAGCTAATTCCGTTGATGTGAATACAGCAATGGAACAGGTCATTGCTCAAAATGCGTTCACTTCAAGTGGGGGAGATCTTGTTGCAAAGAAGAGTGCAAGAATTGTTGAGCGTGTTGTAGAAGAAATTGATCTTGACGTATAAATGAATGCATAACAGGTAGACCGGTGGCTTGGCTTCCGGTCTATTTTATTAAAAAGGAGGAGAATAAGGGCATGGAGACATGGGTCCCATTTATGACGGAAGTGGGTTTTCCAATTGCGGTAACTTTCTATCTGTTGCATCGTATTGAGGGGAAATTAAATGTTCTAATTGAATCCATTCATGCATTGCCAGATCGTTTGAAATAATAAAAGGAAAGCATTCTCACTAATGTACCCTCTATTTTCTTCAAATGGGGGTACATAGTGTTATTATTGGGGTTTTAAAAGATAAACAAACGTTTGAACAACTATTATTTGTACTAGTAAAATAACATGTTAATTATCATTTAGGTTATAGGTAAAGAATGACATAGAGATAAAAAATGACATATTTACGGCTTTATTTAAACAAAGTAAGCTAGCTACATAATACATTAAGGTAGGGGGATATTATGTCGGAAACGCTAATTTTTTATGATCCTTTTTTTCCTTTTGATGGGGAACGGCCAAGCTCATATTTCTTATATCAACTAAAGAAAACGAGTACAGTCGTAAACGCATGTTGTTTAAAGGAAGCTTTTGATAATAATAAAGTTACTTGTTTTATTAACTTACATGGTTCCTATTTTCCAAAACAAGCTTGGAAATCAATTTATACCTATTTTAAGTCTGGAAATGGATTCATTCACTTGGGAGGGATCCCCTTTCGAATTCCTTGTATTATCAAAAATGGAGAGTGGCAGAAGGAAGCAGAGCAGACTGCTTATCATCAGCAACTGAATATTCATGAAGCCTTAAGCGTTCGTTCGGAAAATGTGAAAAAATTAGCATATAACCAAAATATTCCGATATTTAAGGGTAAAGATACATTATTTTCAATTCAGGATACATACAATTTTATCTTACATGTTACCAAGACAAGCTCCATTCCTGCAGAAATGGGTTCAGCCGGACCAATGGATGCAGGTATTTACCCATTGGTTCAAGGAGTTACGAGCAATGGTAGAAATGTTACTGCTCCTAGTGTATTAATTGAAAACACAAATGGAAGTTTTGCAGGCGGTCGATGGATATTTATCAATCAAAAAATACAAAAACAATTTTGGACTGAATTAGGCTTCGAATTATTGGAAGATTTAATTTCCTATTCGAATAGGAAGGTAACCGAATTTCATTTAAAAACGAACTACGCTTCTTATGAGAATGGGGAGCGTCCGATTGTTTATTTACAATCGCAATCATTTATCGAGGGTGCGATAGCATGGACCACGTCATTTAAGATCTATAAAAATAATGAACTTCTATATTCTAAGTTTATGAGAATTAATGTTACGGAGCTGCAAAGAAATCATTCATTTATACTCCCCATCGATATAGAACCTGGTTTGTATGAGCTAACCTGTATTACTGAGTCAGAAAAAGGGGAGACAAGAGTTCTTCAACAAGGTTTTTGGGGAATGGACAAGCGACTCTTAGCAGAAGGGGAACCATTAACTTGTGAGCGTGACTATTTTATAAAAGATGGACGACCAATGCCAATTGTAGGAATGACATATATGACATCTGATGTTGCTCGTTATTACTTATTTTTACCGAACCCACATATGTGGGATCAGGATATGGCCCATATGAAGCGTGCTGGTATCAACTATATTCGGACAGGATTATGGACGGGATGGCGCCATATGATGTTTATCGATGGGCACATGGATGAAGGAATTTTACGTGCTATAGATGCATTCATCTTATGCGCAAAGAAACATGAATTAGAAGTAACATTCACGTTCTTCACTTTCACTCCAGAAGCATGGGAGGGTGATAATCCATATTTAGACCCTAGAAGCATTCATGCGCAAAAGCGATTTATTACCTCTATTGTATCCAGACATATTGAAACGACGAATATTAATTGGGATTTGATTAATGAACCGTCTTTGTTTGATCCGAAAAGGCCATTTGCAGGACCTAAGTCGCTGCATGATTCATTTGATCGGAAGAATTATCAAGCATGGCTAAAAAATCGTCATCGGTCCATTAGTAAGCTTCGGGAAAGGTGGAATGTAACCGAAGAAGATTTGCCTTCTTTTCAAGCAATCGATCCTCCCGAATCGTCAGAAATCAATTTCAGTATTCGAGATATGATAACTGGAAAAAGGGGGATGAAGTGGTTAGATTATACGTTGTATACCATGGATATGCATAATAATTGGGTACGGGAATTAACATATTCGATTAAACAACTAGCAACCAATCAACTTATTACGGTAGGTCAAGATGAAGCACTAGGGGGAATTAGGCCTTCTCCTCTATTTTATAGTGATTCTGTTAATTATACGACGAATCATACATGGTGGCTTTTGGATGACCTGATTTGGGATGGGATTTTCTCAAAAACACTTACGAAACCTAACCTTATTCAGGAAACTGGAATTATGTATGTTGAAACCCCTGATAATCGTGCTAAAAGAAGTGAAGAAGAACTAAGAAATATCTTAGAGAGAAAATATGCATATGCTTTTTCGACCGGTGGCGCAGGTGCAGTTCAATGGCTGTGGAATACAAATTATTATATGAATAATATTAATGAGTCAAATATTGGGGCAATACGAGCTGATGGTACTGAAAAACCAGAAGTAAATGTATCCTATGATTTTGGCGAATTCATAAATAATATCAGAGATCTTTTTAAAAAAAGAAAATTAGAAGATATTGTAGTTGTATATCCATATTCCAACGATTTTTCCAATCGTAGATTTTCTGTACAGTCAACGACAAAATTAACGCGAACATTAGCTTATGAAATGAATATTCCATTTCGAGCTATTAGTGAATATCATTTATCGGAATTAACGACGGCTATTCCTAAATTAATTATCGTACCAAGTCCACATAATTTTAGTACAACGGCACTTAATCAAATCGTAGAGATTGTTAAAAATAATGAAGTCAACTTGCTATTTACAGGGCCAATTAATATAAATGCTTATTGGAAGAATACCGAACGAATGATGGCTACAGTAGGAGAAACAACAATAACCAATCTTGTCCGGGAAGAAGTCTTTCAACTAGAAGGAAAGCAGTATTTTGCTGCCTTTGGAAAAGACAGAATTGCTGAATCCATGAAAGAGGTGAATACAGAGAAATACACCAATGATGTAAATACGTATCAAATGGGAAAAGGGAGATTATTTTGGTGTGGATTACCAATGGAATTAAATGAACGCAGCGAACCATTAGCTGCATTGTACTCCTATGTTATTGAACAAATTGGGATTTCTCCTGAATTCTATTGGAAAGAAGGTGATTTCCCAGGGATTTATGGAAGAAAGTTATCGTTTGAAACCGGAAATTTATTTATATTTGTCTCTGAATTCTCTAGGGATGTGAAAGTTGCCATTACGGACCAATTAACAAAACAAAACTATTCATTCCTATTGCAATCAGAACGTATCGTGATGTTTTCTACAGACAAAAACGGTCAGATAATATCGGTATATCGGCCGAAAGAAGTGGCTGTATCAACGGGAATCTAAAGGAAATGATGGAATAAGACTTAATTTCTGATAATTAAGTCTTATTTTTAAATATGTTAATAAATGAGAAATTTTGTATGATATAATAATGGAGAAAACCTACTAATTTACCTTTAGCAAAGTATTTTTCTAAACATAAAAGAAAGCGTTTTCAAAAAGGGGGGATAAATTGATGCTCTTACATGGTTTTATAAAGCTACTTTATGATTTTGGTAACTGGTTGTATAAAGTTGCTTACTTACATTTTCTATGGCTTCTATTTACAGCGTTAGGTTTCGTTATATTCGGTATTACACCAGCTACTACTGCTCTGTTTGCAATACTACATAGTTGGTTTGAAAGGGATATTGATAAGCCAACCATGAAACATTTTTTTAGCATTTATAAAGAAAAATTTAAAGTAAGTAATGGTTTGGGGGTCGTCTTATTATTAATAGGAGGATTTCTATACTTTGATATCTCCATTTCTCATGATTACATTCAATCCTTTTATTTACATAGTCTATTATTAATTATTAGTTCTTTTTATATTATTATACTTCTATACATTTTCCCTATCCTTTCACGCTATAACCTAAAGTTTCACCAATACGTCAAACAAGCCTTTCTAATAGCTTTGGCACAGCCGTTAGAAACAATAGCAATGATTATTAGTTTAATATTACTCTTCTATTTTTTTAGTTATCTACCAATCATGTTATTTTTTGCGGGTTCATCAATAATTGCTACTCCTCTGATGTGGTTAGCCAAACGGGCATGTGTACTAGTAGAGAAGAAGCAGACGAATGAATAGGCAGGGGGGGAAACGATGTGGAGAAATAGGAATAAATCCCGTTTGTTGTATAAATATATTATATCCTATCTGCTAGTATTTCTAGTGCCTTTTCTAATTATGAGTATGATCATTTATTATAATTCAGTTGCAAACTTACGGGAAGAAATAGAACAAGCTAATATCAATAAATTAGAGCAAGTAGAAAATATAACAAATGAACGCATGAAAGAATTAGAGACATTAGCAGCTAGAATCTCTTATGACCCAAGGCTAACCCCTTATATGTTTAGCCATGATTATTATAGCGGGGAAGCAATTGATGAATTGAGGAAATACAAAGCCAACAGTTCTATTATAGAGGAGTTATTTATTTACTATCATAATAATGAACGAATTTATTCTACTAGTGGTTCTTATTCATTTGATGCTTTACTAAATAATAAATATCATTTTAATAAGTGGGAAAAGAAAGATTTCATGAATGATTTACATACACCATTGCCCTTCATAAAGCCAATAAAACATGTAGTTATCAATGATGATGAACATAAGAATATGATTGCCTATTTGTTTCCAATAGCCCCTGGAAACCCTAGTCCATATGGAACGGTCATGTATTTAATTAAAGAAAGTAACATGACAGATCTAATAGAAAATATTTTAGGTGATTTTAAAGGGAATGCTTATATTGTTAATGAAGATAACCAAGTAATTGCTTCTAGTATTAATGATGACTTCATTCAAGAGAATGAAGTTGACTTCGATTCCGTAAGAAAGCATGGCATAAGCAGTTTAGATGTAAATGGGAAAGATTATTCTATTGTATCGGTAGAATCAGAAATAAGTAATTGGAAATTCATTACGCTTATGGATACCAATCAATTTTTTAAACGTCTGGATAATACGACCCT
This sequence comes from Virgibacillus sp. CM-4, assembly GCF_000445495.1. Taxonomy (NCBI): domain Bacteria; kingdom Bacillati; phylum Bacillota; class Bacilli; order Caryophanales; family Bacillaceae; genus Virgibacillus; species Virgibacillus sp. CM-4. The sequence continues at coordinate 936,106 of NZ_AUQA01000002.1, read as the reverse complement.
ACTAATCTTAGGGATGCTTATCATTCTACTAATAATAGGTTTTATACTGGCTGTTTTAATCGGGAAGAATCAATACAAACCAATTCGAAATATTGTTGAAATTACGAGGAAGGGAAAAAACGGGAATAGAGAGTTCGAAGGTAGGAATGAACTAGAAACCATTAGAAAAACTATTACCAGTGCATTTGAAGATCATCAAACATTGAACGAAACGATGTATATGCAAAAACCATTTGCAAGGGATCAGGTTTTTGTAAAGTTATTAAAAGGAAGTATTTCAAATAATGGTGAAATTGATGTCATCTTAGATGCACTGCATATACACATGGAGCAAGGCTACTATTTTGTCGGTATCGTATATTTCGATAAGGGGTTGTTTAAAGAAGGAAATATAAAAGAAAGAGAAAAACTTTTTGGGAAATTATCCAATTTATCATTTGATAAAGCCAGTGCTCATGGTATTGATTTACTTTATAACGATGCCATGGCAATGATTATTAGTATGGATAGAAACATAAAAGACCCTAGTGAGCAGCAAAAGAAACTTATTTTAGAAATGCAGCAATATATGAAGAATTTCACTATAAAGGAACCTACGATAGGAGTAGGGACTGTATATACAAAGAAGTCTCAGATTAACCGCTCCTATATAGAAGCTTTGGCAACGATAGAGTATAAATTTATAAATCCGCCAGGTAGTGTAATTTACTTTGCAGACATCAGTGTGGAGACTGAACAGTCGCTTGGCTATCCAAAGGAAGAACAAATAAAGCTGATTCAAAGTATTAAACAAGGAGATAAAATAGTCGCAATTGAAACGTTGCATCAAATTTTTTCGAAACTAGCTCATAATGACTGCTCTATACAGGTGCTAAAATGTATTTGTTTTGATGTAATTAATACGACCGTTAAGACAATCTCTGAAATTGGTTTAAGTCATTTAATAAAAGATTTTAACCGTATTGTCGACTTTCATTCGATGGAACAGCTGCATCAAAAGCTTGAAAGTTTAGTTGTTGAAATTTGTCATGAAGTAGAGAGGAAGAAAAAAAGTCATAATGACCAATTAAGAAATGATATTTTAAACTATATAAATGAAAATTATCAATTATATGAGCTGTCATTGGAGAATGTAGCACTTGAATTTAAACTATCTGTATCTTATCTTAGTAGGTTTATAAAAGAACAAACTGGAGCTACATTCACACAGTATGTACAAGAATTACGGATGGAGAACGTAAAAAAACAGTTAAAGGAAACACAACATCCAATAAAGGATATTGTGGTAGCAGTAGGGTATAAAGATGTAGCTAATTTCACACGCAAATTTAAGAAGTTAATAGGTGTTACTCCCGGCGAGTATCGAAGATTAAATCAGTAATAAATGAATTCTTATAAGGTTATTTAATTGCAGTAACTTTTCTCTTGTGGGGATTGGAAGTGGTGTAGAGATATCGAGAGGTCAATGATTTTAGCTCAAAAGAGGATAATAGCTCTATGCACTGGGAGTATACCCAGTTGGGTAGGAAGTAAGCTGCCTTTTGATTAGTTTCCTTTTGTGATTGTTGACGTTATTCTATCAACAACCACATAGAAATAGAACTTTCACATAGTAATAATAGAGAGGCTCCTTGTTAGTATCGTTTTAGTGAAAAGGAAGTACAAGTAGAAATGAACCACATATTGATTAGGTGCGAGGAAGAAAGCAAGCTGGAAGTGGTAGAGTCTATTCTAGTTAAAGGAGCTAATAGTCATGAAAGATGAAACAACAAATCATGTTGTGGAAGAAGGAAAGCATCACTATAGTGCTGAGGAGAGTTGGATAGAGCCTAGAGACCCTAAGGTGTTAGAACGATTAGAATGGTTTAAAGATCAGAAATTGGCATTAATGATGCACTGGGGGCCATATTCACAATTAGGGATTGTGGAATCGTGGGCATTAAGTGATGACGATGCAGAGTGGTCAAGAGAAGGTATTGACTGGGTAGCAGATGGAGAGGAGTTTAAGCGTCAATATGTTAATTTGAATAAAACATTTAATCCAATTCGCTTTCAACCGCAGATATGGGCTGATTTAGCAAAACGAGCAGGCTTTAAATACGTGATATTTACGACGAAGCATCACGATGGCTTTTGTATGTGGGATACCAAAGAAACAAATTATCGAATTACAGCTAAAGATTGTCCATTCCATATGCATAAATATGCTGACATCTGTAAGCATGTATTCCATGCGTTTCGCGAAAGGGGCCTTGGAATCGCAGCATATTATTCTAAAGCAGATTGGCATACTCCTTATTATTGGTCCTCAGGGGCGGAGTTTGGTAAGAAAACGTGGAGGGGGCCTTCCTATGATCCCAAACAATACCCTCGGTTATGGGAAAAATATGTCCAATTTAATCACAATCAAATAATGGAATTAATGATGTATTATGGTGACATTGATATACTTTGGCTGGATGCTGGATGGGTTGGAAATGATCAACAAGATATTTGCTTAGGTGAAGTAGTTGAAAAAGCTAGAAGTGTCCAACCTGGATTATTAACTGCTAATCGAATGATGGGAGGAGAATTTGAAAATTATATTACCCCTGAACAAACAATTCCAGATCATCCAATACAGGTACCTTGGGAAAGCTGTATTACAATGGGAACCTCCTTCTCATTTAAATATGAAGATACCTACAAATCAGCTACAGAAATCATTCATACATTAATAGAAGTTGTCGCAAAAGGTGGCAATTTGGCTTTAAATGTAGCTCCTCAACCAGATGGCCGTCTACCTGAAGGGGCTATCAAACGAATGGAAGAACTCGGGCAATGGTTAGCCATTTATGGGGAAGCTATTTATGGAACAAGAATATGTGCCCCTTATTATACGAATGATTTTGCTTTTACCAGAAAGGACGACATAACCTATTGTTTTCGATTATCCAAACAGGTTGGTTTGGATGAAAATGAGGTGCTTATTCCATACGAACATCTTGCACAACAAGTTACGCTAGTAGGCTGTGAGTGGAACCTAGATTTTAAACAAATAAATAAAGGGTTAAAGGTGACAATACCAGATCAACTTAATGACGAAAAGAAGACAATTGTTGAGGTTTTTCGAATTAGATAACAAAGGTGGAAGAGCGGCCCGGTAATTGTGTTTAGGTATTAACTGTACGGAAACGTAGAGGGGGTAAAATATCCCCCCCCCACTATTTTCTTTTTAGTAACCCTGCAATATATGTATGATACATGCATATATTGCAGGGTTTGTTTTTTGGATTGACATTAAAGCTACCGTCTTTGCTTATGTAAAGTGAAACATAGTCAGTTAAATATGACATAGTACAAGCTGCAAAGCTATTGCTGTGCATATAGAAAGATGTTTTTTGACAAGCGATGACGAAAACGACATATTGATTGTATTTTCTGAAAAATGTAACATGTAAGCAGTTTCTTAAATAGGAAAGGGGGAGATTCGATGAGCCCTGCTAATTCAACACTACCTAAAGAAGACAATTATGTTCAGCATACTCAGCCTATCAGAAATCAAGATTCGGTGAAAAAGAAAAAAACGAGGAAAAAAGGAAAAAATAGAAAGATCCTACAAAATTGGCAATTATACATCTTTGTATTGCCAGCCTTCTTATATTTTATAATTTTCCATTATGTGCCTATGTATGGCGTTCAAATTGCGTTTAAGGATTTCATTCCTACGCTTGGAATATGGGGAAGTGAGTGGGTAGGCTTAGAACACTTTACTAGATTTTTTGAATCCTATTATTTTTGGGATCTAATTAAAAATACGTTAGGAATAAGTATTTATGAATTAATCGTAGGATTCCCACTACCTATTATACTAGCATTAGCATTAAATGAAGCAAAGGATGGCCTATATAAGCGTACAGTGCAAACAGTAACCTATGCACCGCATTTTATATCCGTAGTAGTTATGGCGGGTATGGTAATAGCATTTTTATCACCTGCAACTGGTATTATAAATCACGGAATGCAGCTCTTAGGGCTAGAACCAGTGGCTTTCTTGAGTGAACCAGAATGGTTTAAAACCGTATATGTTTTCTCTGGCGTTTGGCAAAGTACAGGTTGGGGAACCATCATTTACCTTGCTGCACTGTCAGGCGTGGACCCGCAGCATCATGAGGCAGCTATTGTGGATGGGGCTTCCCGGCTACAGCGGATATGGCATATTAATATTCCAGCGATTGTTCCAACGATGATTATCCTTTTAATCATGAATATGGGGAACATAATGGCAATGGGCTTTGAAAAGATATTACTTTTACAAAATCCATTAAACCTTGAATCTTCAAATGTTATCGCTACATTTGTCTATCAGGCTGGTTTATTAGATGCACAATATAGTTTTGCCGCTGCAGTTGGACTATTTAATGCAGTGATCAATGCGATTTTACTTGTTATAGTAAATCACATTGCTAGGAAAACAAGTGAGACAAGTCTTTGGTAGGAGGTTATCAGCTTATGAGTACTTCAATTCAAGAAACAAAAAAAGATAAGTTGTTTAAGGTTTTGGTGTTCTTATTTTTAACAGCTGCTCTTGTTATTGTTTTATATCCACTTATATATATCATAAGTGCCTCGATCAGTAATCCGTCGGCTGTCAATTCCGGCGAAATGTGGCTGCTTCCAAAAGATATAACACTAGAAGGATATAGATTAATCTTTCAAAACAATGATATTTGGAGAGGTTATTTCAACACGATTTTTTATACCATTCTTGGGACATTGATTAATTTAGCGGTTACGATTCCTGCAGCATATGCATTATCTCGAAAAGATTTTGCAGGAAGAAATTTATTGATGGGGATGTTTGTATTAACCATGTTTTTTAGTGGTGGATTAATTCCAACCTATCTCGTCGTAAAAAGCTTAGGATTAATTGATACGATATGGGCAATGGTTTTACCGAATGCTGCAGCTGTATGGAATATTGTAATTGCCCGTGTATTCTTCCAAACTTCTATTCCAAAAGGGTTAGAAGAGGCAGCGATCATTGATGGGGCTTCAAACTTTAAATTATTCACCAAAATCATTTTACCTTTATCAGCACCAATTATTGCTGTGATGGCTCTATTTTATGGAGTTGGACACTGGAATGGCTACTTCAACGCTTTAATTTATTTATCTGATAAAGATATGTACCCACTACAATTGGTGTTAAGAGAAATACTCGTATTACAAGAAATGGCCTCACAAAATACAAATATTTCTGGAAGTATGGCGGAAGCAATGCATAGTAAACAGCAGCTTGCTGCGATTGTTAAGTATGGGGTTATGATTGTTTCTTCATTACCAGTAATAATCGTCTACCCATTCCTCCAGCGGTATTTTGTGAAGGGCGTTTTGATTGGTTCTTTAAAAGGCTAGTTAATAGGTAATTGGAAGAAGGGGGGAATGTTGGACGATTTGTTAGGAAAAAAACATTAAAGGAAGGGGAATTGTAGTATGAAGAAAGTATGGATACTATTTACGCTTGTTGCATTCATTTTATTTGGGTTAGCCGCATGTAAGTCTGAAAATGCAAGTGAAGAAACTACTGCAAAAGAGAATATAAAAGTAAATGACGAAGGATTTCCTATTGTTAAGGATCCAATCGAGCTATCAATGATGGCTCCTGGAACAGGTCTTGCTGAGTGGAATGAAATGCCTACATTACAAAAATATGCAGAGATGACCAATATGAACTTTGAATACATTACACCACCTCTCAATGACTTCCAAACAAAATTGAATCTAGCATTTGCTAGTGGGGATATAGCAGATGTTATCTATGGTGCAGGTACTAGTAATTTAACCCCTGCAATGGAAGTCGATTATGGACAACAAGATGTGCTCTTACCTTTAGAAGATCTAATTGCCGAGCATGCACCGAATTTGCAAAAGCTTCTTGATGAGAGACCAGATGTCAAAAAGTCAATTACAACGATTGATGGACATATTTATTCACTACCTACTGTAGCGGATGGTCCTACATCGAGCTGGTACAAAGGACCTTTATGGTATAACGGAAAATGGCTGAAAGAATTAGGTGTTGAAGAGTTACCTAAAACAGTAGACGCGTTCTATAAATTACTGCAAAGATTCAAGACTGAGGATCCAAATGGTAATGGAAAAGCTGATGAAATACCATTACTTGACGTAAAAATGAATAGTTCAAGGCCATGGTTATTAGGCGCTTTTGGAATGAAAGAATGGGGGATAGAGGAAGTTAATGGCAACGTGCGATATACCCCAATTACAGAGAACTATAAAGAATACTTAACGTTTATGAATAAATTATATAAAGAAGAATTGTTAGACCCGGAAACCTTCTCGCAATCGGATGAACAAAAGAAAGCCAAGGGACAGGAAAATCGAATTGGTGTATTTCCTGATTATTATTCCTTTTTTACTACTGGCGAAACAGAAGAAGAAGCAACAAATAACCCAATGTTTCAGCCGTTAACAAGTTCAGTATCGAAAGAAGCAATTATACCTCGAAGCCCCGCAATTCAAAGAGGTACATTCTCAATTACAAGTAATAACCCTAGTCCTGAGGCGTCGATCAGATGGGTGGATTATTTTTATACGAATGAAGGGTATGAATTTTTGAATCGCGGTCCTGAAGGCTACATGTGGGAATGGAAGGATGAAGAAGGAGGAGAAAAGGTCGACCGTGAGATACCTGAAGGGTTTAATTCAGAGGAAGATTATCGGGGAACGATTACACCCGATTATGGTATTTCAACTCCTACTATAAGTGGGCCTATTGAGGGAAGACCGTTATCAGAATTCGACAAGTTTATTGCCTCAGAAACGGAAGAAAAGATTGAACCATACGCTGAAGTGCCCTACCCATTAGTTTATTTAACATCAGATGAACAAAAGAAGGCAAATACAATTGAGGTTGATTTGCAATCGTATGTTGAACAGATGGAAGCTAAATTTATTACGGGAGTTGAACCTCTGTCAAATTGGGAAACATATGTGGAGACGATCGAAAAGATGAATATCAAGGAATATATTCAAATCTATCAAGATGCCTATGACCGCTGGGCTGATAGTTAACTGTAGTTCAGTCAGGGTCAAATAGTTGTAAGTGGCTGGTATGCTTGTTTTTTAAGAAAAGCATACTAGCCATGTTTGTATAGAACTAAGGTTCTGTAAATTTGATAAGGCAAATTAGCAGATACTTTACAATTATCGAATATCCTAATAGGAGGAGGGAGAAGATTGGAAGATAATCAGACAGTGCATATTATTTCCCATACTCATTGGGACAGAGAATGGTATTTACCATATGAAAGACATCATATTCTTCTGGTTGAGTTGATGGATCGACTCTTAGAAGCACTGGAAAATAATCAGGGTTACAAAAGCTTTCACTTAGATGGCCAAACGATTATGCTGGATGATTATGTACAAGTTCGACCTGAAATGAAGGAAAAGTTGAAAACATATATTAAAGAAGGAAGGATTCATGTTGGTCCTTGGTATATTTTGCAGGACGCTTTTTTAACGAGCAGTGAATCAAATGTTAGGAATTTATTATATGGTATAAAGGATTCAAATGATTGGGGCGGCGTGACTAAGATTGGCTATTTTCCAGATACATTCGGTAATATTGGGCAAGCTCCTCAGCTATTACGTCAGGCCGGCATTCATCATGCTGTCTTTGGGAGAGGGGTAAAGCCAACAGGATTTAATAACATGATTCAAGAGGCATCCAGTTATGAATCGCCTTATTCGGAAATGTGCTGGCGCTCACCAGACGGATCTACGGTAATCGGTATTCTATTTGCTAATTGGTACTGTAATGGAAATGAAATACCCCTGGATGATGAAAGCGCGAAAATCTATTGGCAAAGCCAACTAAAGTCATTAGAAAAATATGCTTCATCATCACAGATGCTAGTAATGAATGGTTGTGATCATCAACCTGTTCAATATAATTTACCAGAGGCTATACAAGTTGCAAAGAAATTGTATCCCAATATAGATTTTAAACATTCGAATTTCAATGATTATTGCAAGGAACTATCTTCAGCGATACCAAACGATGTAAAAATCATTGATGGCGAGTTGAGAAGTCAACATACGGATGGATGGGGAACACTTGTTAATACAGCATCTTCACGTATTTATTTAAAACAATTAAATCAACAGAATCAAGTACTTCTAGAAAAGGTTGCAGAACCACTTGCTTCATTTGCGTGGTTACAGGGGGATGCATATGATCATGACTTATTTGAATATGGATGGAAAACATTAATGCAGAATCATCCGCATGATAGTATCTGTGGCTGTAGCATTGATGACGTCCACCGGGAAATGGTTACGCGGTTTGAAAAGACTCGCCAAGTGGCAAAAGGGATGATTAATAAAAGCCTTACATTTTTGTCAGGAGAAATAGATACGTCCATGTTTAACAAATGGGGAAAATCAACCATTCCATTTGTTGTGTTTAATACTACTGGTCACAATCGTACAGGAGTTATTACGATTAATTTGGATGTTGTAAAACAGTACCTATCTGAGGGAATAAATAAACAAAAGCTGAAAAATTTTTCTATTCAGGATAGGGAAGTGCTAGATAATCACGGGAATATACTAGACTGCCAGATAGAAGATTTAGGTATCGAGTTTGATTTTGATTTACCGAAGGACAAATTCAGACGGCCTTATATGGCAAGAAGATTACGGCTGACTTTTGAAGCTGAAAATATCCCTGCGCTAGGGTATAACTCATTTGCTTTGGTATTAGCTGAGGGATCTGCAAATGATTGTGTGTGGGATTCTTTAATTTGTAATGATCGGGAAATGGAGAATCATTATTTGCATGTAAAAATTAATCCAAATGGATCGTTAACAGTAACAAATAAAATAAATGGTCAACAATATAACGATTTATGTATTTATGAAGATACAGGTGACATTGGTAATGAATACATGTATAAACAACCAAGCGGTGAAAAAACAATCACTACGCGAAATATACAAGCAAAAATATTTGTTGTGAAGGATACGCCCTTTCAGGCTGAATATGAAATCGTTCATGAATGGGAATTACCAATAAGTGCTTCCACATATTTGCATCAAGAACAGAAGGAGCTCGTTTGGTTTACAGAGAGGAAGTCGCAACGAGTATCTGAAACAATTACACATAAAATTACTACAAGAGTGAGGTTGGAGAAAAATAGTAAGGGAGTGTATATCACTACTTCCTTTAACAATCAGGCTAAGGATCACCGTATGCGCGTATTATTTCCAACAGATATTCTATCCGATGTTCATTATACAGATTCGGTGTTTGAAGTTGTCAAAAGATTTAATAAGCCTGCAAAAGAATGGAAAAACCCAGATCATTCGCAACATCAGCAAGCATTTGTAAATATAAGTAATGAAAAGAGTGGCTTGACAGTTAGTAATCTTGGTCTAAATGAATATGAAATATTACGTGATGGCAGAAATACAATCGCAATTACATTACTTCGAGCTGTAGGAGAATTGGGAGATTGGGGCTATTTTCCGACACCGGACGCTCAATGTTTAGGTGAACACATCGTTTCGTATTCCATTTTTCCTCATGAAGGAGAACAAAGCAGGCTTGCAAGTTATCAAGCTTCTTACCAATCTCAAGTACCATGGACAGTCAATCAGTTGGGACTTCAAACAGGAGAGCTTCCCCCAACATACGCTTTTATCGAATGGGAGTCTACCAAAGTTAGTTTCACAGCATTAAAGGTTTCGCATACATCAAATGATATCATTTTTCGTGGATTTAATATGGCAGAAACAGAAGCTTGGTTATCAACACGTATGCCAATAGGATCTGTTCAAGTATACAGGAGTAATATTCTTGAAGAAGAATTAGAGACCTTATCCATACCTACTAGTTCTAGCAAATTAGTAATACCAGTAAATCAGAATGAAATCGTTACAGTTGGCTTCAAGAAAGCTGAAACCATTGGTTAGAATTAGTAGCAACTTGCAAAGGATGTGTTACGGGGACTATGTCAAAAAACCTACCTACATCAATGACCGACCTTATTGATCAAGTGAAGGAAAAGTTCAGCGGTGATCCAAAAATACAAACGATGTTCGAAAGTTGTTTCAAGAACACCTATGAAACGACGATTCGACCACAATGGGATGGATCTACCTTTGTCATTACTGGAGACATACCAGCGATGTGGTTAAGAGATTCAACAGCTCAAGTAAGACCCTATTTACTTTTAGCAGAGCATGATAAACATATGGCAGATCTTATTCAAGGCGTAATACAAAAGCAGGTTAATTATATTAATCATGATCCTTATGCAAATGCATTTAATGAAACCGCAAATGGAAATTGCTATAACGAAGATAAAACGGATATGACACCGTGGATATGGGAGCGCAAGTATGAAATAGATTCCCTTTGTTATCCCATACAATTAGCCTACTTGTTTTGGAAATCAACAGGGAGAACATCTCATTTTAACGCAGATTTTATAAAAGCCGTTCATCAGGTTATTCATACATGGCAGATCGAACAATACCATTTTAGAAAGTCTAGTTATCAATTTATAAGAGAAAATTGTCCTCCGCAAGATACGTTAGCAAATGAAGGAAAGGGTCTACCTGTAAATAATACTGGTATGACATGGAGTGGATTTCGTCCTAGCGATGATGCGTGTCAATACGGATATTTAGTACCAGCAAACATGTTTGCTGTGGTAGTGCTAAGCCAAGTTGCTACAATTTCTGATGAAGTTTTTCATGATGCAAATCTTAAGAAAAGAGCTATTCATTTAGCCGATCAAATTAATCAAGGAATACAAACGTTTGGTAAGGTCGAACATCCGCTATACGGCATCATTTATGCCTATGAGACAGACGGACGGGGAAATTATAATTTAATGGATGATGCAAATGTACCTAGCTTACTATCCATGCCGTACTTAGGCTATTGTGATGTGATGGATCCTATTTATCAAAATACACGTAGGTTCATTACTAGCGTAAATAACCCATATTATTATGAGGGTAAAATAGCTAATGGAATAGGAAGTCCACATACGCCTAAAGGCTATGTTTGGCCTATTGCATTGGCAATGCAAGGGATGACCGCGAAGGAAGGCATAGAAAAGGATCAGATTCTTGATCTTCTCAAAGAAACGGATGCAAATACAAATTTCATGCATGAAGGGTTTCATGTTGATAACCCTGAAAGGTTTACGAGACCATGGTTCTCCTGGGCTAATTCGATGTTTAGTGAATTTGTATTAAGTAGGCTAGGATATTTTGTGAAGGGGAGTCCACTAGCTAAGTAAAGGTTTAAAATACTAATTTGCAGATAGTTGTAAAAAAGTAAGACATTATTTTCTATTTCCTGGGAAATGTCGACAAAATAAGTAAGAAATCGTTCGTCGTAGGAGGATAAGTGGAGCCAACTACCAGTAAATACCCGATTCTGTTAGGGGATACAAGGATTTAGGTCACAAAGGTGCTGCCACAATTTTCTCTGTTGGGTGAATACATGATTCAAGGTTAGATTTGAATAAAAGTGAAGAGGAGCTAAAACAATGGCAAAAATAAAGGTTGGAATAATTGGGTTAGGCTCTATTTCGGAGATGCATTTGGCATCGTACGAGAATCATCAAGATGTAGAAATTTATGCGGTTTGCGATATAAATGAAGAAAGAGCTAGGGAAAAAGCAGGAAAACACCATGCTAAGAAATTTTATACAAACTATTATGATCTACTGAGAGATTCGGAGATTGAAGCAGTAAGTATTTGCACATGGAATAATACGCATGCTGAAATTTCGATAGCTGCATTGGATGCAGGTAAACATGTACTTATCGAAAAACCTTTATGTAAAACTGTTGAAGAAGCTTTGAACATACAGAAAGCAGTAAAAAGAAGTGAACAAACATTGCAAGTAGGTTTTGTTAGAAGATTTGGGACCAATACACAGGTATTAAAGCGTTTTATCGACTCTGGAGATATTGGTGATATTTATTATGCAAAAGCATCATGTATTCGTGCATTAGGTAATCCGGGTGGATGGTTTGCCGATAAAGAGAGGTCTGGAGGCGGCCCGCTTATTGATCTTGGCGTTCATGTTATTGATATGTGCTGGTACCTTATGGGGAAACCAAAGCTTCAATCGATAAGTGGTAATGCTTATCATAAATTGGGAAACCGTTCGAATATAGAAAATAAATCATATTATAAAGCGGCAGATTATGATCCCTATAAAAATACGGTAGAGGATATGGCTAATGCAGTAATTCGTTTTGAAAATGGTGCGTCATTAATGGTTGATGTCAGTTTTACGCTCCACGCAAGGGAAGATACAATTGCTGTTAGTGTATTTGGAGATAAGGGAGGTGCTGAAATTGAGCCAGAATTACAACTTATCACTGAGAAAAATAATACGATTCTAAACACCACACCTCAAATTGATGCATTGACATTTGATTTTAAAACGGGCTTTCAGCATGAGATTGACCATTTTATTTCTTGTGTTAAAGGAGAACGAGAAACACTTTGCCCTGTTGAAGATGGTATAGAAATGATGAGAATACTAACTGGTATCTATGAATCTAGTGAAAAAAGAGAAGAGGTTCGATTGGATTAAATGACATTATTTTAATGGAGGTATTCTTTGGTGAATGTACCTACTGAGAATTTAAAGTATATTAATTGGCCTAATAATTACGGAGATCCTCAATGGTTTATACACGACCGATTTGGTTTGTTTATTCATTTTGGCCTTTATTCTGCTGGTGCAAGACATGAGTGGTTCATGACGCGCGAAAAAATAGATTTACAAGCGTATAAAAAGTACTTTGATTATTTTAATCCCGATTTACTACATGCAAAGCAGTGGGCACAGTATGCTAAAAAAGCAGGTGTGAAATACGTTGTGATCACCACAAAACACCATGAAGGATTTGCTTTATGGGATTCAAAACTCACGGAATATAAGGTTACAAATACAGTAATAAAGAGAGATTTGCTCTATGAGGTAGTAGAAGCAATGCGTGAGGAAGGTTTAAAGATAGGGTTTTATCATTCACTAATTGATTGGAACCATCCTGACTTTATAATTGACGGGCTTCATCCATTAAGAGACGATGTTTCTAAGCGCTCTTTAGCAAATCGCAACATGGATACGTATATAGAATATTTGAAAGGGCAAATCCGAGAATTATTAACAAATTACGGAGAAATTAATTATCTATGGTTTGACTTTTCTTACTCTCACAGAGACTGGGGCTGGGCAAAGGGAAAAGGAGCTGTTGATTGGCGATCAGAGGAACTAGAAAAGTTAGTTCTAGAATTACAGCCGAATATACTTCTAAATGATCGGTTGGATTTAAATAGAGGTATCATGACTCCTGAACAGTTTCAACCGAATAGGCTTAACAAAGAAAATAATCAACCTGTCATTTGGGAAGCATGTCAAACAATGAATGGATCCTGGGGCTATCATCGAGATAATTTAAATTGGAAGTCTTCAGATACATTATTAAAGATGCTGATTGATACAGTTTCTAAGAACGGTAATTTTCTCCTGAATATAGGACCAAATGGTCGTGGAGAAATTGATGAAAACTCGGTAGTTCGTCTGAAAGCAATAGGAGAATGGATGAGATTACACGCTCGCTCTATCTATGGTTCAAAACAAAGTGAATTTGAAGCGCCTATTGATTGCCGTTATACCCAAAGAGGTAGCCAATTATATCTTCACATATTTTCATGGCCATACAAGCATATCCATGTAAAAGGCTTAGCAGGTAGAGTATCTTATTGCCAATTTCTACATGATGCTTCAGAAGTTAGATTTGCTGAATACGATCCCAAAGAAGTCATTACAAGTACGGAAACAACGATTGACAGAGATTCTGTTGTATTAAATCTACCTGTACAGAAGCCGAATGTAAGTATTCCAGTTATTGAATTGTTTTTAAAATAATAGTAACTATGAGAGGTGATAAAAAATGAAAGTAGGTTTAAGTACGTATAGTTTGTTAGATGCAATTAATTCTGGAGAAATGACTGTACTCGATATAGTTGAGTGGATTAAGGAAAATGGAGGAGAACATATGGAAATCGTTCCGTATGGCTTTACTTTAGTAGACAATCCAAATTTAGCTGATGCTATTAAGGAAAAAGCTGTAAAGGAAGGTATTGAACTATCCAATTATGCGCTTCCAGCTAACTTTGTCCAGCCCACGGATGAGGAATTTCATGCAGAAGTAAATCGTTTGAAAGCACATGTGGATTTAATTCGACGTATGGGGATAAAGCATATGCGTCATGATGTGACTGCCTTCACACTCCCCCCAGAGAAACGGACGATTGAGTACTTTGAAAACAGTTTGCCACAAATTATCGAGGGTTCTAGACAAATTGCTGATTATGCAGCGGCATTTGGTATTACTACGACAATAGAGAATCATGGAATGGCTGTACAACATAGCGATCGAGTACATCGTGTAATACAAATGGTGGACAGACCTAATTTTAAGACGACATTAGATATAGGAAACTTTTTATGTGTAGATGAAGCTCCGATTGTTGGGGTCAAAAAGAACCTCCCTTATGCTTCTCTCATACATTTTAAAGACTTCTATTATCGACCATTTTACCAAAATCCGGGAGAAGGAAAATGGATTAAAACAGCTAATAATAATTATTTGAGAGGTTCCATCTTTGGCCATGGAGATATTGAATTAAGGGAAATAATAAAACTTATAAAAAACGCAGGTTATGATGGATATATTACGCTTGAATTCGAAGGTATGGAAGAGTGTAAACAAGCATCAAAGATAGGGATGGCTAATATTAAACGGTTATGGGATGAAAACTAAAATAAATTCTGAATATAGAATAAATAAATTTAAATCAAGGATTATTTGGAGGAAAGAGCAATGAAGTATTTATCGTTCCATGTTGAAAACCGTCAATATAAAAATATCGTCGTATCATTTCCCGGGAAATATCGACAGTAAAAGTTGAATGAGCCTATTATAAAATAGGTTGTCGGATCTAGGGAGAAAGAGGTTCTATGATAAAACGGTACAGAGCACCTGTATCGTTTTGTGCTGTTTACTTATTGTTCATTCCATCTATTGGCAGGTATAATTGAAGTAATGGAATACATGGAGGTGAAGAAATGAAAGCACCTGATGTGATAGCTAAACTAAAAGATCGTACACCAACGATACTAGGAAGGGAAAACTTCCATGAATTCGCAATATTAATTCCGCTGGTGGAAATAAATAACGAGACACATCTCCTCTTTGAAGTTCGCTCTATTCACATGCGAAACCAACCAGGAGATATTTGTTTTCCAGGAGGAAGATTAGAACAAGGCGATGTAGATGAAAAACATGGTGCCATTCGAGAGACAGCGGAAGAATTAGGGATAAGTGAAGAACAAGTGGAAAGTGTTATTCCTCTGGATTATATGGTGTCGGACTTCGGGAGAATTATTACTCCATTTGTTGGTACATTACGTCATCCAGAAGAGATTGTTCCGAATCGGGATGAAGTGGAAGAAGTATTTACAGTCCCACTACACTATTTTCTTGAAACCAAACCCGCAGTGTATAAGGTTAATTTTCAAGTAATTCCAGAAGATAATTTCCCATATAACCTGATTCAAGGTGGCAAAAAATACGAATGGCGACTACGTGAATTGGATGAACTATTCTATCAGTATAAAGACAAAGTGATTTGGGGATTAACAGCTAAACTACTGCAGCATTTTGTTCAATTGATTTATTCAGAGGCATAGTTGTTAATATAAGGTCTTCCACAGAGAATATGGAAGACCTGTGTTTATTAGTTGGATGAAAGATCCTTTACACAACGAAATCCGAGATTTCCAGTTGAGCTATCAGGTGTATTTGCTGACCTTGCAGCAACTCGATACCGATTACAATAACTGTGATGACATAAATACGAACCACCACGCATTACTTTACTTGAGCAGCTATTTGGTCCTTTTGGATGAACTGATTCAGCTTGAAGGTTATTGTCTGCCGTAAACCAGTCTGCACACCATTCCCAAACGTTGCCAGAAACATTATATAGGCCGAAGTTATTAGGGGGATATGTTGTTACGGGGGCAGTGCCAAAATAACCATCCTCTTGTGTGTTTTGAGTAGGGAATGTTCCTTGCCAAATGTTACATTGATGGACGCCGTTTGGTGTTAATTCATTTCCCCAAGGGTATATTTTTTGTTCAAGACCTCCACGTGCAGCGAATTCCCATTCGGCTTCAGTAGGTAGTCGTTTTCCAGCCCATTTACAGTAAGTCATTGCATCGTTCCAAGATATATGAATCACAGGATGATCCATTCTTCCATTTATGTTTGAATCAGGCCCTTCTGGATGTCTCCAATCTGCTCCTTCCACTACCCACCACCAAGGGGTCTGTGGAACATGTTGCGTTACCTTTTTTCTGGTCTGTTTACTAATCAATTGATAGAAAACAAATGACCATCCATATTGCTCGGCTTCGGTGCGATAACCTGTAGATGCAATAAATTGTTGAAACGATCCATTTGTTACTGTACAAGGATCAATCAAAAAGGGGGCTACTTCGATGGATCTAATCGGTCCTTCGCCGTCTTCTGGAAATCCAGCTTGATTTTCTGTACCCATTAAAAATGTTCCACCGGGCACAACTACCATATCGGTTGTTGTATTCTCCGATCTCGCAAATACTTGCTGTTTCTTCGTTTGGCTGTCTTGGAATGTACTTCGTGAAGCTGTACAACAATGCTTTGTTTGATGTTGTTTCTGATTCATTTTCTCATCAACCTTCCCCCTTATATGGTTTCATTATACTGTACCCTCAGCTGGGTTAGTTTGTTTTTAAGCTCCGTAATAACAGGAGCGTATGCTGGATTGTGGTATTCATTCTTTAACTCCATAGGGTCCTTTTCTAAATCGAATAGTTCCCATTCTGGTTCCATTGGTTTATTCACAGCCCCAATTACGTCCAATGGATCTCCATAGTAATAAATCAACTTATAACGTTCTGTTCGTACACCATAATGGGCCGTAACTTGATGGATGGTTAAATGCTCCCAATAACGATAATATACAGCATCACGCCATAGCTTAGGTTTATCTCCTTTTGCTATTACTCTGAAGCTTTCTCCTTGCATGCTTTCTTTAGCTGGTACTTGGCAATAATCAAGAAACGTTGGTGCGAAGTCATTATTAATAATAAAATCCGTAGATACACTATTTGCTTTGATCTCTTTAGGGTACCGCATTACATAAGGCATTCGTAGTGATTCTTCATACATAAATCGTTTATCATACCAACCATGCTCGCCTAAGAAAAAGCCCTGATCGGATGTGTAGATAACAATCGTGTCTTCGGCTAGGCCATTCTTATCTAGGTAATCTAGTAACTTACCAACATTGTCATCAATAGATACCACACAACGTAAATAGTCCTTTATATAACGCTGGTATTTCCACTGCTTCATTTCTTGCTTAGAAAGCCCTGCTGGCGGCACCCCTTTAACATCCTCTTCTTTTAAATCTTCAATACGCATGTCTGCAATTTTCGCTGCATTGGCTCGATCAGCATACGTATCATTAAATGTATCAGGGAAATGCACCGCTTTGTCTTCAAATAGCTGCTTATATTTTTCCGGTGGTTGCCAAGGACGGTGGGGCGCTTTATGGTGTACCATCATCATAAAGGGCTGTTTCTGATTTCTGTTTTCAAGCCAATCAATGGATAGATCCGTAACGATATCCGTTGCATAACCCTTTACTTTTTTTTCCTCACCCATTTCAATCATGACAGGATCATAATAATCCCCTTGGTCAGGGAAAATATTCCAATAATTAAATCCAGTTGGATCACTATTTCCACCATGTCCAAGATGCCATTTACCAATAATTGCAGTATCGTATCCGTTTTCCTGAAGTAGTTTAGGGAAGGTTTGCTGCCTTCCGTCAAAATGCTCGGACAACCCTCTCACACCATTTTCATGACTATAATTGCCAGTAAGGATCGTAGCTCTACTCGGTGCACATAATGAATTGGTGCAATAAACGTGATCAAAGCGCATGCCTTCATTTGCAATTCTATCAATATTTGGCGTTTCTACAAGTGGGGTATGATTATATGAACTTATTGCTTGGGTAGCATGGTCATCACTCATAATAAATAAAATATTTGGTTGCTTGGTATCCATATTCATTCCTCCTTTGGATAAGAAATAAATGTGTAAACGCTATCTATTAAGACTTTCTAGGTTGGACAGATGCACGTTCAATTAATTCGGTCGATAGTTTGTAGTGGTGGTCGATTTTTTCACCGTTCAGTATCTGGAATACTAAATGAGCTGCTAATGCACCAACTTCGTATTTTGGTTGCTTAATAGTGGTTAATGGAGGTTGAACATATTCAGACAGTTGAATATCGTCATAACCAATAATGGATAGATCTTCAGGGATTCGAATATTATTTTCTTTGAATGCGTGAAGTCCACCAACAGCCATTTCATCATTTGCGTAGAAGATAGCATGAGGTAGCTTCTTTTGAGCAATTAGCAATTTAGTTGCTCGATAGCCGCCTTCACGTGTAAAGTCCCCTTGAATATGCCATCTGGAATGTAAATGCAAATGATAGTCCATTAAGGCATTTTGATATCCTTGATAGCGTAAGATATTATCATTTGATGCTGCAGGACCGCTAATATATGCTATTTCTGTATGTCCATGGGTAATGAGGTACTCTGTAGCACGATATCCACCTTGAATGTTATCAACCTCTACATGGTACACATGGTTATCATCTAAGTAACGGTCCAGTAAGACAAGGGGGGTTCCGTACGTCGCACTTTCGATTGTTAGTTCATCCGTAATGTTATGAGCCAGTATAATAGCTCCATCTACACGTTTTTCAGTTAAGAATTTGACGGCTGTGGATTGAGCTCCGCCAATTGAGTTGCAGGCAATCAAGTCATAATTATTAGCACTTGTTACATCTTGTACACCTTTGATTAGCTCAGAGTAAAAGGGTCCAGATAAATCGCTTAGAATTAAGGCGATGGTATTTGTTTTTGTTCGCTTTAGATCGGATGCAAACCCATTTTTCTTATAATTTAATGTTTTAGCTGCCGCTTCCACTTTTTGTTTCGTAGCAGCAGAGATACGGTCACTGTTATTAAGCGCATAAGAAGCAGTAGAAATTGCAACTCCAGCTAGTTTTGCTACATCTTTAATTGTTGCCATATTCGTTCCTCCAAAATTTTGGGAATTATAATTGTACCTATCGTATCATAGGTTTATGGTTATCCATCAGCAATTCCTCTCAGTGTCTATTTCTAACTGGAAGCCAATCAAGGATATCGCTTATCTTTTTTCCCCAATATTCCCATGTATGATCTCCTGGCCCGAAATCAGTTGTTAAATCTAGACTAGTCTGCTTACATAATTGATAAAATCGTTGATTAAGATCATAAAGAAAATCACTATACCCACAAGCTTGATAAATTTTAGGGAGTTTTCTTGTTTCAATTGCAAGTTGTTCTACTTTCCACAACAGATCATTTGCTGTTTCGTGTATATTCGATTCCCCGAAGACAAGGGAAAGATAGGTTAGTTTATCTCCTGATGCTTTGCGTATCCGATCAAGATGGGTGACCATGTCTGTTACGCCGGATAAGCTTGCTACTGCACTGAATTGTTCTGGGCAGTTTAATGCCCATTTTAGCGCGCCGAATCCTCCCATGGAGTGACCAGCAACGAAATTAGCTTCCCGATCTGAAGACAGTGGAAAGAATGCATGTGAAATTTTGGGTAACTCTTGTGTAAGAAACGTCCAATATTTACCTCCATAAACCATGTCTGTATAGTAACTATTATCGACACTCGGCATAATGACAGCGAGTTCTTTATCAGAAACAAGTTGCTCAATTGCTGTGTTTCTCGACCAGGTAGTGTGGTTATCACTAAATCCATGCAGCAAATAAAGTGTTGGTAATCGATAACTAGAATCTGCATTTACAAGCGTTTCTTGCGGTAGAATAGCAGTCATAGAAACACTTTTTGAAAGAATCTCAGATGCAAATTCGCACTGGATTAACGCCATATACAAATCTCCTTTCTTTATTTAATTCCTGAAACATTAAAACCTTCGACAATATGTTTTTGAAAGATAATAAAGATAATTAGTACTGGGACAACCATAAAGGTAGACCCAGCCATCTGTAACCCATAATTCGTAACATTTTGATCTTGAAGAAGGGCTAGTCCAACAGAAAGGGTGTATAATGATTCATCATTCGCAATAATTAATGGCCATAGGAAGCTATTCCATGCACCGATAAATGTTAAAATGATTTGTACAGCGAGAATGGGTTTCGCTAATGGAATGATTAATTTAAAAAAGATATAAAATTCTCCAGCACCATCTAAACGGGCAGCTTCAATCAAGTCATCCGGTATCGTAACCATAAATTGTCGTATTAAAAATATGTTAAATGCCGCGATCAATCCTGGTAATACAATCCCCGCCATTGAGTTGGTTAATCCTGCTTCATTCAGAATTAAGTACGTTGGAATCATCGTAACTTGCCCAGGAATCATCATTGTTAATAGAACGGTGGCAAACCATATTTCTTTTCCTCGAAATTGAAATTTGCCAAATCCATAGCCAGCCATGGTATTTAACAATAATCCAACCATTGAAAAAAATACGATAATGAAGGTATTAACTAAATAAATATCAAAGTTCAAATTCTGGAAAAGATTGATATAATGTTCAAATGTCGGCTCATTAGGAAATAATGTAGGAGGTATGCTTAATACCTCACGTTCATTCTTAAATGAGCTAAGGATCATCCAAACAAAAGGGAGGGAGACAAGTAACCCACCCATAAACAATAGTGTATTTACGATGGATCGC
This sequence comes from Virgibacillus sp. CM-4, assembly GCF_000445495.1. Lineage (NCBI taxonomy): Bacteria > Bacillati > Bacillota > Bacilli > Caryophanales > Bacillaceae > Virgibacillus > Virgibacillus sp. CM-4. The sequence continues at coordinate 915,152 of NZ_AUQA01000002.1, read as the reverse complement.
TCAAATCGATTCTTCAATTCCATAACTATCCCGCCTTAATTTTCATCCGATTTGCGTAGTATAAATTGCACAACTGTTGCAAGAATAATGATAATAAAAAGAATAAACGATGCTGCAGCGCCATAGCCGAATTCACTGTATTGGAATCCTTCCTGGTAAATAAACAAAGCCATGGAATTGGTTCCATTTAATGGTCCGCCTTCGGTCATAACAAATGGTTCTTCGAAGAATTGTAACCAACCAATAACCGTTGTTACGGTTACAAAGAAGGTGGCAAAACGCATGGAAGGTAAGGTGATTCTGCATAATTTTTGCCAACGATTGGCGCCATCAATATCTGCAGCCTCATAATACATCTTTGGTATGGATTGTAATGCTGCCAAAAAGATAAGCATACTTACACCGTTGCTCTTCCATACAGTTAGTAATATCAACGAAAGCTTTGCTATTAGCGGATCTTCCAACCACGAAATCGCGTTGATTTCAAATAAAGAAAGTAAGTAATTGAATAATCCGTACTCCTGGTTGTACAAGAATCCCCATACGACAGCGATTGCAACAATATTTGTAACTGATGGCAGATAATAAACAACACGAAAAGCAGAAGACATCCAATCGCTTACGAACTTTAATAGCAATGCAATCACAAACGAACTAATTACTGCAGCTGGGACACCGATAATGACATAAAAAAAAGTGTTACGCATGGATTTAAGAAAAACTTCATCTTTAAATAATGTAATGAAGTTATCAAAGCCGATAAAATTGATTTGTGACCAATTCGCTAACCCACTTAAATTCATATCGGTAAAGCTAATTGCAAGCGAAACTAAGATTGGTAAAAAAGAAAAGATAAGTAATAGAATGACAGCAGGTCCAATAAATAAGTAAGGTGTTATTTTTGCTTTAAAACGATTCACTTCCATTCACCCCTCATTACTTAAAAAGAAAGGGGAGAAAAGTATAAAGCATAGCTATTAGCTTCATACCTACTCCGCTTTTTGTAATTATTACTCGCCTAATATTCGTGATACTTCATTTCGGTAAGCTTCTAGAGACTTATCGATATCGGCGCCACCACGATTAATTTGTTCTAATGTATTTAACAATTCTTGTCCGAGTCGTTCGTATTCAGGTATTAATGGCAATGGTTGGGTTGCTTCTAGTTGTTCACCGAAAGTACTTACCATCGGGTCGTCAGCTAGAATTGGATCTTCCCAAGCAACAGTATTTGCTGGCAATTCACTATTTGCTTCATACCATTTTACTTGGGTTTCGGGATCTGCCATCCAATTAATAAAATCTAATGCTTGATCGACTTTATCTGAATTATGAAAGACGGTCCAATGAGCGCCTCCCATCATTGATTTATTATTTTCTGCTTTTGGCATGAGGCGAACATCCCATTTTCCTTCAATATCAGGAGCTCTGTCTTTAATCGTTTTGATATCCCATGGACCACTAATGAACATTGGTTTAGAGCCGTCTTCGAAAGCTTGAAAAAATTCCTTACCTTCTCCTGTTTGAGATAACCCCTCATCATAGAATAAGTGATGTAATTTCATCGCTTCTTCAAAGTTTGCATGATCAAAGTTTGCTGCGCCTTCGCCAACCTCATAATTCCACCCGAATTGCCAAGCCAGTACAAAAGGAAATTGTGGATCAGTAGCAGGCAAATCAATTGCATATTGATCATCACCACGATCTGCTAATTGTCTAGAAGCTTCAATCATATCTTCCCATGTTGATGGTCCGTTTGGGTAACCTAAATCACCTAAAATATCTGTACGGTAAAACAATGCTCGGGTATCCACATACCAAGGGATTCCTATCGTTTGTTTTTCAAATTTGGTCGTTTCCACAGCAGATTCATAGAAGTTATCAGCGCTTAGGTTGTCATAATGGGTGATATAGTCACTCAAATCTAAGAACGTTCCCGCCTCAGCAAATTCCGCTACCCAAGTTGTCCCGATTTGCAGCACATCTGGACCCTTTCCAGAAGCAACGGCAGTTAATAATTTATCGTGGGCGTTTTCCCATGGAATTGCTTGGACTTCAACGCTCACTCCAGACTCCTCTTCGAATTCTGTTACAAATTCATCTAAACCTTTTGTCATTGTCCACACAGTAATCGTATTTTCATCGGCTGCACCACTTGATTTACTGCTTGAGGAACAGGCACTTATGAAAACGATAAGAACTAGTAAACAGAATAAGTGAATACTTTTTCTAGTCTTTATCTTCATTTTGCAAACATCCTTTCCTATCGTGGTTTCCAATTTATTATGACATGCTGCTAAGTTTTTTCCTCCCCCCTCACATCTATGAATAAATTATTGAAACGTTTCTACTAAAGTTGAAATCGGTTCCAATAAAACGAGTGAAAAAGGCACTCAATAAAGTGTTATATCTAGTTGTCCAGTAGATTATTTTATGAGATAAATACAAAATTTTATTGAAACGTTTCTACAAATCGATTATAGTTGTCTTTGAAAACGATTGCAAGAATTATTTTTCTTTTCACTATTTTCACTAGACGCGGAGGAGGAACAACCATGGCAATGATAGATGTAGGGGAATTATTGAAACGTATGACAATAGAAGAAAAAGTCGGGCAACTCATGCAGCTGGCTACTCCTTTTTTTAAGGGGGCATCTGATCGTGGGAAAATAACTGGCCCGATGGAGCGAATGAATATTTCCGAACAGATGATAACAAATACTGGATCTGTACTTGGGGCATGGGGAGCAAAGGAAATAAAACAGATACAGCAACAACATTTAGAAGAGAGCCGTCTTGGAATACCACTTTTGTTCATGTCAGATGTTGTACATGGATATCGGACGATATTCCCAGTACCGCTAGCGATAGGATGTTCCTGGGATGTTACATTAGTGGAAAAGAGTGCAGCAATTGCTGCAAAAGAAGCGGCTGTTTCGGGGATTCATGTTACATTTGCCCCGATGGTAGATCTTGTTCGTGATCCAAGATGGGGAAGAGTAATGGAATCAACTGGAGAAGATCCATACTTAAATGGTATTTTTGCTAAAGCACAGGTTAACGGATTTCAAGGAGATGATTTAACTACAAATAAGGAAAGTGTAGCATCGTGTGTTAAACACTTTGCTGCTTATGGAGCGCCAGAGGGTGGTAGAGATTATAATACGGTTAACATGTCGGAAAGGGAATTACGAGAATCGTATTTGCCAGCATATCAAGCAGCTCTGGAGGCAGGCTGTGAAATGGTTATGACAGCATTTAATACGGTGGATGGGATTCCAGCAACAGGAAATAAAAGATTAATGCGAGATTTGTTACGAGATGAATGGGGATTTAATGGAGTACTCATTTCTGATTGGGGAGCTGTTAAAGAACTAATTCCTCATGGAGTTGCCGTCGATGAACAAGAGGCAGCTAAGTTGGCTCTGGAAGCAGGGGTCGACATTGAAATGATGACTACCACGTTTATAAATCATATCCAACTATTAATTGAAAATGGGGAAATAGATGCGAGGTTATTGGATGAAGCGGTTATTCGTATCCTAGAATTAAAAGAAAAGCTAGGGTTGTTTGTAGATCCTTACCGAGGTGCAGATGAGAAGCGGGAACAAGAGGTGCTACGTTGTCAAGAACATTTGCAAACTGCCGAAGAACTAGCGGGAAAATCGTGTGTATTACTAAAAAATGAAGCCGTATTACCCTTGAAAAGGGAACAGAAGATAGCACTTATTGGTCCATTTGCAGACAGTAATGATATCTTGGGACCATGGTCTTTTGTAGGTGATAAAGAAGATGCCATTACAGTGAAGGATGGGATGCTGCAAAAGATCCAACCTGATCAATTGTTAGTTGCCAAGGGGATGGGGGTTGAATCAGGAAAGAAAGCAGATTTAGAAGCAGCGATGGAAAAAGCAAGAGAAGCCGATGTAATCGTGTTAGCTCTAGGAGAAGCTTCCGAGATGAGTGGTGAGGCTGGTTCTCGCTCAAATATCAAATTACCTGCAATACAACTTGAATTAATTGATAGAATCAGGGACTTAGGTAAGCCAATTGTATCCGTCCTGTTTAATGGACGTCCGTTAGATGTAGCTGGATTGGTTGAAAAATCGGATGCGATCTTAGAGGCTTGGTATCCTGGCTCAGAAGGGGGAGCGGCTATTGCATCATTGTTATACGGGGATACCAATCCTTCTGGAAAATTAACCATGTCCTTTCCATATTCTGTTGGACAAATACCGGTTTATTATAATCATTATCATACAGGTCGTCCGAAAGATGCTCCGGATGCGCAAATCAGATATGTATCGCAGTATTTAGATATTCCAAATGAACCTCGCTATCCGTTTGGTTATGGTCTGAGTTATACCACTTATTCGTATGGAGGGTTACAGTTATCGTCCACACAATTACAAGCAGGAGAAAAATTAGTAATCAATGTTACAGTTACCAATACTGGGCAAGTAGCTGGTGAGGAAATTGTTCAGCTGTATATTCAAGATAAGGTGGGACAGGTGGTGCGACCGAAGAAGGAGCTGAAAAGGTTTGAAAGTGTATACTTAACTCCAGGTGAGTCAAAAACATTGACTTTTTCCATTACCGAAGAAGACTTACGCTACCATCATGCAGACCTATCTTATCGTAGTGATGTAGGTGAGTTTATTGTCTTTGTTGGCCCGAATAGTAAAGAAGGATTGGAAGACACCTTTACATTCGTAAAGTAAGTCGAAATTGTCGTATCGTTAAACGAATAAAATAATTCAAATGAACAGGAGTTATCGTTGTCTACATAGACTTTTATAACTCCTATTTATTTTCAGAATTTATTTATTTAACTGAATTTATGTGTTAGTATACGTGAAGAACAATATAAAGTGTGGTAAAACTTTGGATAGATAACGAGAAATAGAGAGACTGCATGTAATATCATAAAGCTGCAGGAAAGCTAGGAAATCTTTACGAAGTAGTTTCTGAGATGGGAGGATGAAGATATCGATATGGTTCACAACAAATTACAAAAAATTTGGTATGGCGGGGATTACAATCCAGAACAATGGGATGAAGCAACCTGGGATGAAGATATTCGAATGTTTAAGCTTGCAGGAATAGATGTAGCAACAATCAATGTGTTTTCTTGGGCAATCGTTCAGAGAGGTGAAGATACATATGATTTTACGTTTTTAGATGAAATGATGGAGAAGTTATATAAAAATGGGGTCTATGTATGCCTTGCTACTGGCACAGGTGCACATCCTGCATGGATGGCAAAAACATATACGGATATTTTAAGGACAGATTTTGATGGAAGGAAAAGGAAGTTTGGGGGACGTCATAATTCTTGTCCAAACAGCCCAACTTACCGTAAGTACGCAAGTAGAATGGCAGAAAAGCTGGCAAATCGGTACCAAAATCATCCTGCATTGGTACTTTGGCATGTTTCCAATGAATATGGTGGCTATTGTTATTGTGATAACTGCACAACCGCTTTTCGGCAATGGTTAAAAAGGAAGTATGATTCATTACAGGCTGTAAATAAAGCTTGGAATACAAATTTTTGGGGGCATACGTTTTATGATTGGGATGAAATTGTCCTACCGAACGGTTTAAGCGAAGAATGGGGGAGTGGTAGAAATACAAATTTTCAAGGGATCTCACTCGATTATCGAAGATTCCAATCTGATAGTTTATTAACGTGCTATAAGTTGGAAAGAGATGCCATTCGGAAACATGATCAGCAGATACCAATTACGACTAATTTGATGGGATTATATGAAGAGTTGGACTATTTCTCATGGGCAAAGGAAATGGATGTTATATCATGGGATAATTATCCTTCCATAGATACACCGGAGAGTCTGACCGCAATGACACATGATTTGATGCGTGGGTTAAAAAGTGGGCAACCGTTTCTCTTAATGGAACAAACACCAAGTCAGCAAAATTGGCAGCCTTATAATAGTTTGAAGCGGCCAGGAGTTATGCGTCTTTGGAGCTATCAAGCAGTAGCTCACGGAGCAGATTCCGTCTTGTTCTTCCAATTACGTAGGTCTGTTGGCGCTACTGAAAAATTTCACGGGGCAGTAATTGAACATGTTGGTCATGAACATACGCGTGTGTTTAAGGAAACATCTAAGCTTGGAAATGAACTAATGAAGTTAGATAATCGAATTATTGGATCACGAGTAACCGCCAAAGTGGCTATTGTATTTGATTGGGAGAATCGTTGGGGTGTTCACTTATCAAGTGGACCGTCTGTTGCATTAGATTATGTAACAGAAGTGCATAAATATTATGAAGTGTTCTATGACAACAATATTCCTATAGATTTAATTGGCACCGATGAGAATCTAGAAAACTACGATGTCGTCATTGCACCGGTATTGTATATGATTAAAGAGGGATATGCGACAAAAGTGGAAGAATTTGTAGAACACGGTGGAACGTTTATTACGACGTTTTTTAGTGGAATTGTTAATGAGAATGATTTAGTCACTCTGGGGGGGTATCCTGGCCAACTTCGCAATTTACTTGGAATTTGGGTAGAAGAAATTGATGCATTACCGCCAAATCAAAAAAATCAAATTGTAATGAAGAAGTCGTGGGGAAAACTAGAAGGATCCTATACGTGCAATCTATTGTTTGATTTGTTGCATACAGAAGGAGCGGAAGTTCTCGCTAGCTACGGCTCTGATTTTTATCGGGGAATGCCAGTGGTTACTAAAAATCACTATGGTAATGGAGAAGCTTTTTATATTGCTTCTAGTCCGGATAAAGAATTTTTATCAGGATTTCTAAAGAATATATGTGCAGAAAAAGCAATTACCCCATTAGTGAAAACAAAACCTGGGGTTGAAGTGACGAAGCGTGAAATGGGGGAAACGGCTTATTTGTTTGTACTAAATCACCAAAATCATCCTGCCTACTTTGATTTAGGAGAGATCCAGGCAGTTGATTTATTATCTGGAAGTACGTTTACCGGAGAATGTAGCATTGATGCAAAAGACGTCCTGGTTTTGCAGCAAAGTACGAAGGTGAACTGAGGGGATAAGCAATCAATCGGTTAGTGAAAGAAATCATTATAATCATTGAAAAATATCGATGTTAATAAATATGGGATAGGATCCGGTTAGGTATTTGGAGGTGGCAAACAGTGGGTAAAAAACGGCTGTTGTTTATTGGTGATAGTATTACCGAATGGGGAATACAGGATGATCCTGAAAGGATTGGCGTAAATTATGTACGCCTCATACATGATTATTTACGTATAACCTATTCGGATAGAAACTTTGAAATCATAAATAAGGGAATTGGTGGTAATCGTATTGTCGATTTAGCAGCGAGATGGGAGGAAGACGTGCTGCAACTATCTCCAGATCTTATTTCCATTTCGATTGGAATCAATGATGTATGGCGACAATTGGATCAACCGAATATAGAACAGGTTTTTCCTAAGCATTTCGCTGCTATCTATGAACAGCTTATTGAACGGGTAAAGGATGGATGTGGATCAAAGATTGTTTTAATGGAACCTACTATCATTGAAGAAGATGAACAGTCGTCAGGTAATCAAAAGTTAAAAGAATATGTAGAAATCGTTCGTCGTCTTGGTGATAAATATGATGCAAGTATTGTACCGACTCATCAAGTGTTTTTGGATTATATTCAAAAACGAAATGGATATCATCTAACAATTGATGGTGTCCATATGAATGCAAGAGGCAATTTGTTAATGGCTAAAACGTGGTTAGAATCAGCAAAATCTACATGTTCAGCGTTATTTATAGCTAGATGATAAATAGATATGTTAAGTAATTGGGCATGGAGTATTGTAAGCCATGCTTTTTTTGTGAGTAAAAATTGGAAATAATATAACTAACATGTTATTCGAGAAGAAGAAATTCTAAAAACATTCATTGATCATACGTACAACTTATAATAAGATAAAGATATAAAAAAGTTTATACGTACCAATTTCAGGGGGTGGTTATCCCTATTAGTTGTAGATTGAGAAAGGATTTATTAAGCATACTGCTACATAATGAACAGATGTTATTCGAACAAAGTTAAGGGAATAGGAAATAAAATTAATCTATGGTATCCTTGGCTTATACGAATAAGCTGAGGTGGTTTCATGGAAACAAAGTACAATAAAGTAAAAAGGGCAATTCAATCAAATATTATGGATGGAACCTATACAGCCCATCAAAAAATCAGCTCCGAAAGTGAACTTATGAAGCAGTTTAGCGTAAGTCGTCACACTGTTAGGCTGGCTATCGGGGATCTAGTAGCGAAAGGGTGGCTTTATAGGGAACAAGGATCTGGTACATTCTGTGCGGATAGAAGTACAGCAGAGGAAGGTAAACAAGCAATGGATTCCAAAAACATTGCAATTGTAACCACTTATATTTCTGATTATATCTTTCCATCTATCATCCGAGGTGCAGAATCACGACTGAGTCAAGAAGGATATCAAGTAAGTATTTTTAGTACGAATAACGACCATCATAAAGAGCGAGATATTTTAGAAAAAATACTTTCCCAATCATTTGATGGAGTAATCGTGGAGCCTACTAGAAGTGCGTATTCAAATCCAAATATTAATTATTACCTTAATCTTGAGCGTTTGGGCATTCCATATATTATGATTAATGCATATTATGACGAGCTGGAGCCAACCCGTTTAGTTATGGATGATGAAAGGGGCGGCTATTTACAAACGGAACACTTAATCCAATTAGGGCATACAGAAATTGCTGGGTTATTTAAGACAGATGATACGCAAGGTACGAAACGGATGAAGGGATTTTTAAAGGCGCACCGTAAATATGGCATCCCGTTAAACCCTAAAAATATTATTACCTATAATACGGAAGAAAAGCATACGAAGCCTGGTACTGAATTGGAAAATTTGCTAACGGCAACGGCAGATATAACGGGTTTGGTATGTTATAACGATGAATTGGCCATTAATGTGTTGAATGTATTGCGAAGTAAAGGTCTGAAAGTACCTACTAATTTATCCGTGGTTGGTTATGATGACTCCTTCTTAACAGAGGTATCGGAAGTAAAGTTAACTTCTGTCGCTCATCCAAAAAGCGAAATGGGAAAAGCTGCAGCCGACACCATTCTTGAGCTAATTAAAGGGAAAGAAATGGTGAAAGGGAATGCTTCCAGCCAAGTAGAGTCCATTATTTATGAGCCAAAACTTATATTAAGAGGGTCCACAAAAGAATTACAATCCATTGAAATAACATCTTAATACTTGGCCGTCTTGTTTTTAATAAGATGGCTTTTTTAAAATAATTAGAAAGCGGTATCATGATGAATAGGAGGTAGAATAAATGATAGTAAAAGATATTCATCCCGTACGTCTATCCTCGACTGTAGGTAATAAACCTGAACTACCACCAAAAGTGAATGTCAGCTTAGACGAGGGACAAGTGGTAGAAATAAAGGTAGATTGGGAACATGTAGATACATGGAAATATCAACAGAAAGGCGAATTTGAAGTAAAAGGAAAACTAAGCTATAAGCAATATCCAAGACCACTTATCGAGCAACGTGCAGATCCCTATATTTATTTAAACCATGATGGATATTATTATTTTACTGGATCACATCCTTTGTATGACCGTATCGTCCTACGCAGGGCGAAGAAAATAGAAGATTTGCCTAAAGTGAAAGAAGCAACCGTCTGGGAAAAGCATCAAAGCGGTATCATGTCAGAGCATATCTGGGCTCCTGAGATTCATTATATCAATGGAAGATGGTATATCTATTTTGCGGCAGGTGATAAAGATGATGTTTGGGCCATACGTCCTTATGTGCTAGAAAATACGTCAACTAACCCGCTAGAAGGAAAATGGGTTGAAAAGGGGCAAATAAATACGGAGTTTCAAAGTTTTTCCTTAGATGCAACCACGTTCGAGCACCAAGGAATTAGATATCTCGTATGGGCACAAAAAGTGAATAACGATACCATATCTAATTTATACATAGCTAAAATGGAGAATCCATGGACAATCACAGGGGAACAAGTTTTACTAGCAACACCGGATTATTCATGGGAACAAGCTGGATTTGAGGTAAACGAAGGGCCAGCTGTGCTAAAAAGAAATGGTCGTATTTTTATTGCATATTCTGCCAGTGCAACCGATGACCGCTATGCGATAGGACTTCTTACCGCTGATGAAACTAGCAATCTATTAGACGAAAAAGCTTGGACCAAAACTGCCAAACCAGTATTTATTTCTAATAAGAAACAAAAACAATATGGCCCAGGTCACAATAGCTTCACCACCGATGAAACAGGTGATGATTTGCTGGTTTATCATGCTAGGCCATATAAACAAATAAGTGGTAATCCCTTATATGATCATAATCGGCATGCTCGCGTTCAACCGTTATTATGGAAGTCAGATGGGACACCATACTTTGGGGTTCCTGGTGATATTTTAAAAGGAAAGCAAGAAGCCGTAGCTAAAGTGGAGGTAATATAAGGACGAATGTATACTACGGGTTATCAAATGGCGTTGATAACCCATTTTTGTGCAATTGGATAATTCAAAATTTGTATTGTACGTATAAGTTTTTAAGTTTTAATCATTCACTTATTGACTAGTTTTTAGAAAGGTGGTACTATTTTAATAATTATTAAAATAGTACCCAAGTTAATACCGCTATAGCAATATCCAAACATGTTCGTACAATATGTTAAGTGAAATGAATGCGCTGTCAAAATTGACATCTTTATCATTTATAAAGGAGGCTGGATGAAATTGCTAGGCAATATGTTGCTATTACTTGAAAGCGCTTTAAAACAAAAGGGGGAATATTTGTGAAAAAGCTATTTTATTTGTTAATTTTTGCAGTGATGGCACTACTCACAGCATGTAGTGGAAGTGGAGAATCCGCTAGTAGCGAAGCAGAAGAAACGGAAATAATTGGGGATGATATTGAAGGGGCTACAGAATTAACTTATTGGACGTTTGTAGGGCAACATGTTGATTTATTTAGAGATGCAGCTAACAGGTGGAACGAAGAAAACCCTGATCGTCCAATTAAGTTGACAGCCGAGACTTACCCATATGACCAAATGCATAATAATTTACTGCTTGCTTTACAGTCAGGGAAAGGTGCACCCGATATTGCTGATATTGAACTTAGTCGATATGCAAATTATCTTCAAGGAGAGCCACAGTTAGAGCCAATGAATGAATATGTTGAACCAGTCTTAGAAGAGTCTGTAACGTCACGTTTTGAACTATATGCAAAAGATGGAAATTATTATGGGATACCTACCCATGTTGGAGCAACTGTGATGTACTATAATACTGAAATTATGGATCAAGCTGGTGTGGACATTGACGAGATTAAGACCTGGGATGATTTTGTAGAAGCTGGCAAGAAGGTGGTAGAGAATACCGACTCTGTAATGTGGAATGTTGGGACTGGAGATTTTTTAATGGACTTTTGGCCGATGATTTCCCAGCAGAACTCTGATTTTTTTAATGAGGACGGAGAGGTAATACTCGACAATGAAACAAATAGTAAAACACTTCAATTCTTACATGATATTATTTATGAAGAAAATATTGCGGAATTAACTCCAGGTGCTATGAATCAATCGGAAGAATTTTATGGTTATATGAACGATGGAGGCGCTGCTTCCATTCTTGCTCCATTATGGTATATGGGTAGATTTATCGATAATATGCCTGATCTAGAAGGTAAGATTGCAATTAGACCAATGCCTGCATGGGAAGATGGAGGAAATCGATCTGCTGGTATGGGAGGTACTGGGACAGTTGTAACAAACCAAACAGAAGAAGCGGAATTGGCTAAAGAGTTTCTCGCTTTTACAAAGCTATCTGAAGAAGGAAATAAGAATCTTTGGACTGTTTTAGGTTTTGATCCTCCTCGATGGAATGTATGGGAAAGTGAAGCAGTAAGACAAGATAACAAGTATTACCACTATTTTGGAACAGGAATCTTTGATACACTCCTTGATTTGAAAGATGAAATTAATGAGTTAAACATTACAGAATATACACCAGATGTTTCTACAGAATATAATACGACTATAGCTGAAAACGTACTTAGACAACAAGCCCAATCGCCTGAAGAAGCATTGAAGCAAGCAGCTGATAAAATTCGAGATATGAAATAACCGTTAAAAAGGAGAGTAAGGAGGAGCTTGCTTTCCTTTTTTTGCAAAATTTATTTTAATAATATAAATTATTGTAATATTATATCAAATCAGCTATACTCGACATATACGTACCAATTATTATTTTTGATATATATGTACGTATATGATGTTTTGCAAGCGGATTAACCTTAAAAATGATGGGTGGAGGGATAAAGCATGTCGAATGTTCGGAAGGCAAAGATGGTCTTGGATAAAAGCTACATAATAGCGCAAGTAGATAATCGTATTTATGGTTCCTTTATTGAGCATCTGGGGAGGGCAGTATATGGAGGAATTTATGAACCTAATCACCCCGAGGCAGATAAGCATGGGTTTCGTAAAGATGTGATGGAGCTTGTAAAAGGGCTTCAAGTTCCTATTATTCGCTACCCTGGGGGGAATATGGTTTCTGGGTATAATTGGGAAGACGGAGTTGGTCCGAAAGAAGATCGCCCCCGAAGACTTGAGCTTGCATGGCAAACCATTGAAACAAATCAATTCGGTTTGAATGAATTTGTAGAATGGTCTAAAAAAGTCAATGCTGAAGTAATGATGGCAGTTAATCTAGGAACTAGAGGTATGGATGCAGCACGGAATCTAATTGAGTATACGAATCACCCTGGTGGTACCTATTGGAGTGAACAAAGAAAATCACATGGCTACAAAAATCCTCATGCTATCAAGACGTGGTGTCTTGGCAATGAAATGGATGGTCCATGGCAAATTGGTCAGAAGACGCCGTATGAATACGGGAGAATTGCTAAGGAGACGGGAAAAGTGATGAAGCTAGTTGATCCAGATATTGAATTAGTAGCTTGTGGGAGCTCAAATACAAGCATGCCTAGCTTTCCTGAATATGAAGCAACAACATTAGACATTGCCTATGAAGAAATTGATTATATATCCTTACACCAATATTATGGCAATAACTCTAATGACACAGCCAATTATTTAGCAAAAAGTTTAGATATGGACCATTTTATTCATACAGTAACTTCAACTTGCGATTACATAAAAGCAAAACATCGTAGCAAAAAAACGATTCATTTAAGCTTTGACGAATGGAATGTTTGGTATCACTCGAGAGAGCAAGATAAGAAGATTAATCATTGGCAAATTGCCCCTCCTCAATTAGAAGATGTCTATAATTTTGAAGATGCTTTGCTTGTAGGTAGCATGTTAATTACTTTCTTGAATCATGCTGATCGTGTGAAAATGGCTTGCATGGCTCAGCTTGTAAATGTCATTGCCCCCATTATGACGGAAAATAATGGCCGCGCATGGAAACAAACCATTTATTATCCATACATGTACACATCTAAATACGGTAGGGGGCATTCCATCAAACCAATATTATCTTCTCCAAGGTATGACAGTAAAGACTTTACGGATGTACCGTATATCGATAGTGCAGCAGTATTTAATGAGGAAAAAGAAGAGTTGGTTATCTTTATCGTAAATAAAAACGTACATGATTCGATCTATTTAAGTACGGATATTAGAAGTTTTGAAGGCTATGCGGTTGTTGAGCATGTTGTATTGGAGCACGAAAATTTAAAGGCAGTAAATACATCAACAGGTGAAGAGGTGAGGCCTCATAAGAGCGGAGCATCTATCCTGAATGATGGTTTATTGGAAACCCGTTTAACAAAAGCATCTTGGAATATGATCCGTATTCAAAATGTAACCGCTTAAAATATTGGAATAGAGGAGGTTTTACCATGGCATCGTCATCTGCATCTGATCAATCTCAGTTACAATTAGAGACGGAGGAGTACCGTTCACCGTTATCCCCAAATAAAGATCCTAAATATAAAAAGAATAAAAGAGGTCCAAATAAGTTCTTTAAGCTATTAAATTCAAAGAAAGTAGTTCCATATGTATTTATATCACCGTTTATCATTACTTTTTTAATACTGACTCTTTATCCTGCCATTCAAGGAATCATCATGAGTTTTCAAAGTGTATTACCCGGACAAGTTTCGTTTATTGGGTTGGAGAATTATTCACGTATTACAAACGGTACGTTTTATAAGGCTCTAACGAATACAACCATATATGTGGTCCTGACAGTTATTATATTAACCGTTATTCCTATACTACTGGCGGTCTTTTTAGATTCTAAATTAATTAAAATGAAGACTTTCCTGCGCGCATCCTTTTTTATCCCTGCACTTACGTCAACAATTGTTGGTGGTATGATATTTCGATTAATGTTTGGTGAGCAAGATACAGCAGTAGCAAATCAAATACTAAACTTCTTGGGTATGGACGCTGTTAATTGGCGATTTAATGCCATATCAGGCATGTTTTTAATGGTTTTGTTAGCATCATGGCGTTGGATTGGTGTTAACATGTTATATTTCTTGGCAGCATTACAAAATGTACCGTCTGAATTATATGAAGCAGCGAAAATTGATGGAGCATCGAAAGTTCAACAATTTTGGTATGTTACATTACCACAGCTCAAGCCGATCGTTATATTTGTTATGACGATCACAATTATTAATGGGTTTAGAATGTTTGAAGAAAGCTTTGTGTTTTGGGAAGCGGGTTCACCAGGCAATATTGGACTAACCGTTGTCGGCTATATCTATCAGCAAGGTATTCAGCAGAATGATATGGGGTTTGGAGCTGCAGTCGGAGTAATTTTAATGCTTATCATTTTTGTTGTTAGTATTATTAACCTGTTGGTAACTGGAGCCTTTAAAAGAGGAGATGAGTAAATGAGTAAGCAAAACCACGCCATAGTGAAATGGATCGTAAATATTGGTTTTATTATTTTTGCGTTAATTGCACTTTTTCCAATTATTAGTCTTGTTATATCGTCATTTATGCCTTCTTCTGAACTAATGAGAAACGGAATTTCATTTAATATAACAATGGAGAAGTTACAATTAGATAACTATACCTACATCTTTTCACAGGCACCTGAATATTGGGCATGGTATGGCAATAGTCTAATTATTTCGGTTGTAACGATCGTACTTTCACTCTTTTTTTCTTCCATGGTAGGTTATGCATTAGCTTTATACAACTTCAAAGGGAGAAATTTCTTTTTCATCCTTGTGTTATTTATTTTAATGGTGCCATTTGAAATTCTTATGCTGCCACTATTTCAATTAATGATAAATACACAACTGGTGGACACATATTTTGCTGTGATTTTACCAATGGTCGTTGCACCAGTTGCTGTCTTTTTCTTTAGACAATATGCATTAGGATTACCTAAAGAGTTAATGGACGCAGCACGTATCGATGGTACAACAGAATATGGAATATTTTTCAAGATTATGCTTCCGTTAATGGGACCTTCCCTTGCAGCGATGGCCATTTTACAAGGGCTTAGTAGTTGGAATAATTTCTTATGGCCATTACTTGTCCTCCGTTCAAACGATATGTTTACTTTACCCATCGGTTTAGCTACATTATTGACACCTTATGGAAATAATTATGATGTATTAATTGCAGGTTCGGTAATGACCATTATTCCGATTATTATTCTATTTATCTTCTTCCAACGCTATTTTGTTTCGGGACTAACAGTTGGAGGAGTTAAAGGATAATAAAAGCGCACCACTTAATGAATGAAGAAAAGGAGGTTTGAGGGTGAATCCAAATGGAATAGTAACGACTTTAGAGAAAGTGATGAACTGGATTAGTAGATTCGCAGTTGTGAATTTCCTCTGGCTGCTTTATTCACTGATGGGACTATTTGTTGCTGGAGTGTTTCCGGCTACTGTCGCAGCCTTAGGAGTTTCTCGTAAATGGATAGCTGGTAATAAGGAGATTCCTATTTGGAGAACGTTTAAAGAAGTATATTTTAAAGAATTTGCAGCAGCTAATGTATTGGGGTGGATTTTAACAGCAATTGGTACCGTGCTTTTTTTGAATTATAAGGTATTACAAGTGCGCCAGGAGGAAGTTGTGTTTATGGTACCTTTTGCTTTCTATTTTGTAGTAATTGTTTACTGTTTGGTTGTTATTTGGAGTTTCCCCCTCCTTGCTCATTATCAAACCAGTATCTATCAATATATGAAACATGCGTTCATCATTGGATTATCAAAAGTACATATTACGTTGGGGATCTTTGTTACTAGCTTTGGTTTAATTTATCTATCGATTTCCTATCCTGCATTTCTACCACTCCTATTTTTTAGTGTTTTTGCATTTAGTTGGATGTGGGGAGCGATGTATGTTTTCTCTCAAATGGATACAGCCAATGTATAAGAAGAAAGATTTTTTAAAAAGGAGATGGTTGCTTTGAACAAAATCATTATCAATGGGGATATACATGAAGGAGTCATTCACAAAAACATATATGGGCATTTCGCAGAGCATCTGGGAAGGGGGATATACGAAGGGATTTGGGTTGGAGAGGACTCGCCTATTCCCAATACACAAGGAATTCGAAATGATGTATTACAGGCATTAAAACAGTTGAATATTCCTGTTTTGCGATGGCCTGGTGGCTGTTTTGCAGATGAATACCATTGGAAAGATGGCGTTGGCCCATATGAAGATCGTAAGCGTATGGTAAATACGCACTGGGGTGGTGTGGTTGAGAACAACTACTTTGGGACACATGAATTTATGATGCTTTGTGACATGCTTGGAGCGGAACCGTATATTTGTGGGAATGTTGGCAGTGGAACGGTCCAGGAAATGTCGGAATGGGTAGAGTACATGACATTTGATGGGGAATCACCAATGACAAATTGGCGTAAAGAAAACGGAAAAATGGCACCTTGGAAGCTGACATATTTTGGTGTAGGCAATGAAAATTGGGGTTGTGGCGGGAATATGCGCCCCGAATATTATGCTGATCTATACCGTCAGTATCAGACATATTGTCGTAATTATAATGATAATACATTATACAAAATTGCTGGGGGAGCTAATGTTGATGATTTTCATTGGACTGAGGTGTTAATGCGTGATGCAGCACCTTTTATGGATGGCCTAAGTTTACATTATTATGTACATCCTGGTGGATTTGAAAAAAAGGGTTCAGCTGTTAATTTTACGAAAGAAGAATGGAAGGTCACGATGCAGAAAGCATGGTTTATCGAAAAACTGATTAGGAAACATGGTACTATTATGGATAAATATGATCCGAATAAACGAATAGGTATGATTATTGACGAATGGGGAGCTTGGTATGATGCGGAACCAGGTACAAATCCTGGGTTTCTTTATCAACAGAATACGATTCGTGATGCGCTTGTTGCAGGTGTTTCCTTAAATATCTTTAACCAGCATAATGATCGTGTGCGAATGGCTAATATTGCGCAAACCGTAAATGTTATTCAGGCCATGGTATTAACAGAAGGGGATAAGATGTTACGAACGCCAACATATCATGTGTTCGATATGTTTCAGGTGCATCAAGATGCTAAAAAGCTAAGTCTTGATATTGTTTCTGAGGAAGTTGAGGTTGGCGATGAAAGGTATTCGAAACTAAGCGCATCCGCATCAGAGGCAAAGGATGGAACTATTCATATCAGCTTATGTAATTTAGATACAGATGAATCAGCTAATACCACCCTTCACATCCGTGGATCCGATATGACCACCGCTACTGGAAGGGTTCTGACTGCAAAGGAAATGAATGCTAGAAATACCTTTGAATCACCCGAGACAGTTAAACCAACTGCATTCACCTCATATAAACGGAAAGGCAATTTCCTCCAATTGGAATTACCACCGATGTCCGTCGTAGTATTGGCTCTAAACTAAATATTCAATAAGGAACGGATGATTTAATTTAGAATGGAGGAAAAAAGAATGGAGCTGACAAAGGAACTCTACCACTTGGCAGAGGATTTAAACCAAGATACATCTAACTTTCCTACGATAGAAATTAAAAAGAATTGTATGGATCAAGTAGCCCCTTTTCTTCAAGCGCATCATTTGGCAACCGTTGTGTTGGTGGTAGATAAGCATACGTACCAGGTTGCTGGAGAAAAATTACAAAACGCATTACAAGATAAAGTAACTACACACCTAGTTTCACTGCGAGCAAATGCACATGGTCAAGTAAATGCAGATGAGACTACAATAATGCAATTACTTGTTGGTATACCAGAGCAGGCAGATGCTTTAATTGCAGTTGGTGCAGGAACGATTCATGATATTACGCGCTTCTGTGCTTATAAAATGGGTATCCCGTTTATTTCTGTACCTACGGCAGCGTCAGTAGATGGCTTTACTTCAAAAGGGGCACCACTCATTCTAGAGGGTGTTAAGCAAACCATTCAAACAGCATCTCCAATCGCTGTTTTTGCAGATATTGCTGTCTTGAAAGATGCACCTAAAGAACTTACTGCGGCTGGTTTTGGTGATATTTTAGGGAAGTACACGTCACTACTAGATTGGAAGATTTCCTATTTAATTGGTGAAGAACCATATAACCAAACGGCTGCTGATCTTACAAGAACGTCATTGGATACCTGTATTCAATACGTAGAGGAAATTGCACAGGCAAACGAGGAGGGTGTTGCCATTTTAATGCAAGCATTAATCGAATCGGGATTAGTGATGTTGCTAATCAATTCATCTCGTAGTGCTTCCGGCGGAGAGCATCATCTATCCCATTTTTGGGAGATGGAATTATTAAAGAAAGACGCGAAACAATTATTACATGGAGCTAAGGTAGGTGTAACGACAATCCTTATTGCTGATTTATATCGTCAGTTTGCACATTGTTTTGCTACTGATTTATTAAAACCTGCTACGAAAATAGAGGAAAGATTAATAACGTATTGGCCTACAATAAAAACTGAAATACTCACGATGCCTGATTCTGATTGGTTAAGGACGATGTTGAATAGAGTGGGAGGTCCGACTACTTCTCGTGAATTAGGGATTGATGATCAACTCGTGGAAGAAAGTCTTAATAAGGCATATTATCTACGGGATCGCTGTACGGGTTTATTGTTAATCAATAAATTAAAAAAACAACGCATAGCATATCCTTTCGAGAAGGTGTATGGCTAGGAGGTTATTGATGAGCTGTAAAGGATGTTATGCTGATAATGTGATGTCTATTCACGATGTAAAGCTTCTTGTGGAAGAACAACTAGCACTGGAGACGGATCTAGTCGATGATGCTGTTTACAAAGAAAGAGTTGCTAGTTGTATGACTTGTCCATCACTGCTTAATCAAACTACCTGCAGTCTTTGTGGTTGTTTTATTCACTTTCGAGCAAAGATAGCGTATAAGCATTGTCCCCATCCGACTGACTTCAAATGGTAATTGAATAAAACATTCCTTCTTAAATTAATTTAATTTACTATGCTATAATGAAGTCAGTTAATGATTGAACGGAGGATAAGCCATGCAGCGTGGGACGTTTCAGTTAATGAAATCAGTAAATAAATCCATCATACTTAATAAAATTAGAACATCAGAACCAATATCGCGAGCACAAATTGCCAAAGATACAACATTAACCCCACCGACTGTCAGCAGTATTGTAAAGGAACTAATCGACCAAGGAATCGTCATGGAAAGTGAACTTGGGAAATCAATGGGTGGGAGAAAACCCACCATGCTTCACATTAATAGTGATGCCTATTATGTGGTTGGAGTGGATGCTGGTCCAGAAACAGTAGCTTGTATGCTGACGAATCTCTCAGGGGAGGTTTTTGAGCGTATTTCCAGTAAAGTGATAAAACCAACAACCAATACAAAATTTCTTGCCGTTATCAAAGAGAATATACAAAAAATTCTTCATACTTCTCCAATCCAATCAGAAAAAATTATTGGTATTGGTGTTGCCATGCATGGCGTTGTTAATGTGAAAGATGGGGTATCACAAATTGCCCCAAACCTCGGGTTGTCAAATATACCTATTAAGCAGGAATTAGAGGAAGCATTTGGTTTAACGGTTCGAGTTGAAAATGATGCAAGAGCCATGGCATTAGGGGAGTCTTGGTTTGGTGGTCATGGAGGCGTTCACAGTATGGTCGCAGTGAACATTGGACGTGGTGTTGGTTCTGGTATTATTATAAACAAGCAGTTATATCATGGTGCGGAGGATATTGCTGGGGAGATAGGGCATATGACCATTGATATAAATGGACCGATTTGTGATTGTGGAAATCCCGGCTGCTTACAAACATTCATAACAGGAACAGCAATAGCTGATCGCGCGCAGTCCAAGCTAGCACTAGAAAATGGCAGTAATTTAACTGGGAAGAAAGTATTTGAACGTGCACAGCATGGCGAACGAGGATATATCGAATTACTCCAGGAAACGGGCATAATCATTGGTATAGGGCTAATTAATCTGATTCATTTGCTGAATCCCGAGAAAATTGTCCTTGGCGGAGGTGTTATGAAAGGGGAGAAGTTTATTTTTCCCCATATTAAGGACACGATTAAACAACGTGCACTTACTTCGAAAGCAAAGGAGACCGAGATTACCATTACGAATCTCGGAGATGATGCAACATTATTAGGTGCAGTAGCGTTACTATTAGTTGAATTATTTAATGAAAGACAATGAATAAATCAAAGAGCTGAATGCATACTTGTTCAGCTCTTTGATTTGTTAAGCCTGTATTCCAAAGGAAAAGACCGTTTTTTCTTGATAGATTTTATCTGGCTTTAATAGGATTGATGAAATATGGTTATGGTGTAGGGAGGCTGGGCTTCCTTGTGTTTCAAAGCATACCCCCATATAACTGCCAGATTGTCCTTCTGCTAATTCCATTCCTCCCTCTAATGTATTCGATGTATACATGACCATCCCCGGTTGGGTCGTTCGAACATCCAGTGTTCTGCCCGATGTCTCTTCTGTTATTTGTACATGGCCATTTCCGTCAAATAGAAAGTAGTGATCATAGCCATCATTCGCAACTTGATGTTGTAAGGAAGCAGTAGTCGTGCCGTCTTTTAAAAATCTTCCAGTGCGAAAATCAAAGGTGCTATTGTCTACTTCAATCGTTTTACCGGTTGGAATGAGTTTCTCATCTAATTCAAGAAATGCATTGCTGTTAAAGGTCACATAGTGATTAGTAACCTCCTGTTTGGCAGATCCATTTAAATTAAAATAACTATGATTCGTTAATGCAATCGGAGTTGTCTGATCAGTTGTCGCATGATAATCCAAGGTAAGTTGGTTATCGTTTGTTAAACAATAAGTTACCGTAACGTCAACATGGCCTGGAAAGCCATTCTTAGGATCTGTTTGATGCCTAAGTTTCACTCCTACAGCCTCATTTGTTTGGAAAGGTACGGCGTCCCATAACACTTGATGAAATCCATTCGACCCGCTATGCAGATGATTCTCCCCATCATTTTTCTCCAAGGGATATGTTTTTCCGTCCAATTGAAACGAAGCTTTCTCAATTCTCCCAGCTACTGGACCAATCAATGCACCAAAAAAGGCAGGATTCGCTTGGTAATCGGTAATATTTTTAAATCCGAGGACGACATTTTCTCTGTTCCCATCACGATCTGGTACCATGATTTCTGTAATAATACCGCCATAGTTTAAGAGACTAACAGACATCTGCTTGTCATTTACTAAAGTGAATTCCGTCCACTTATCCGTCACTTGCTTGCTTGAGATCTTCATCCATTCGGTCACCTACCTATTTAATGTGTCTATAAATCGTGAGAAATCTTCTTTTTGTTTAAATACCCCAGCATCTTCTAATGCTTTGGTGAATTTCTTACCTACTTCTTCCTTAATAATGGATGTTGCGCGATCCTCGTCATTAATCACACCGTATTGCTGCTGTAGTTGTTGTGCCCAAGCTTGATGATATGTTGCAATAGCTGCGGACTCTCCAAGCAAATGCTGCTTTATTTCAGCTAGCTCCTCTTTTAAACGTGCTGGGAGTACAGCAAGACCCATTACTTCTATCAAGCCAATATTTTCTTTTTTGATATGATGAACGTCTGCATGTGGATGGAAAATTCCCATTGGATGCGCTTCTGAAGTTCGATTATTGCGTAATACCAGATCAAGCTCATGGGTTCCATTTTTATGCAATCTTGCTATTGGCGTGATCGTATTATGAGGAACATTGCCGGAAAATGCATGGATAGCAGCACCTTCATCCGAATAACCTCTCCATTGCTGTAATATGTGATCTGCTGCATCAAGCAATTGTTCTTTATGCTGACTTTGCAGACGAATCACCGATAATGGCCATTGTAAAACCGCTGCATGAATGGATGGAAAACGCTCTAACGTAAAGGTAAACGCATTTTCTGCTGTGGTCATAGCAAATTGATAATTACCTGCTTGATAATGGTCATGACTTAAAATGGAACCACCGACAATTGGTAAATCTGCATTTGATCCAATAAAGTAGTGGGGGAATCGTTCCGTAAATAGTATCAGACGTTCAAATGCTTGTCTATCGATCTTCATGTTTCGGTGTTCTTCTGCAAGCAGAATGCTATGCTCGTTATAATAAACATAAGGAGAATATTGCAAATACCAATTCTCTCCTTGCAGGGGAACCTTTATTACTCGGTGATTAGCACGGGCAGGATGACCGATTCTTCCTACATACCCTTCATTTTCAACACATAAGACGCATTTAGGGTAATTCGTCTTCTGTTTTTGTTCTCTTTCTCGTTTTATTTGCGCGGGATCCTTTTCTGGCTTCGAAAGATTTATAGTAATATCCATATCCCCATAAGGCGTACTAGATGCAAAATGAATGTTCTTGTTAATTCGTTTTAATTGGATATAATTGCTGTTTTGGCTCAAGCGATAAAAGTAGTCCGTTGCTTCCTTAGGTGATTGTTCGTATTTTTGATAAAAGGTACGATTCACTTCGGAAGGGCGAGCAACAAAACAATTCATAACCGAAGCTGCTAGCATTTCCTTATCATCAAAAATATCTTCGATTACGTTATGGTCAATTGCATACGTAATTATTTGATCAAGAAGTTCAGGAATGGACGCTTCCAGGGGTATGACATCTTCTGGGAACGTAGTTATATCTAATAGGTGCATCACTTGATTTCTGACATACAAACGATCGTCTTTGGTGATTAAACCAACGTGAGTGGCTTGATTAATTAGTCCACTAAGTAGTTGTTCAATCATGATGATTTATCTCTCCTTTATAGCCGTTAGGATGCTGTTGATGCCAATTCCAAGCATCGGCTAATATCGTATCAATGGAAGTCCTTGTTGGTTTCCATCCTAAGACTTGCTTGGCTTTGTCAGAACTTGCAATGAGTACAGCTGGGTCTCCCGCTCGTCGTGCGCCTATCTTTACGGGAATAGCTTTTCCCGTAACACGTCTAGCAGATGCAACCATCTGTTTGACGGAAAAGCCAGTATTGCTACCTAGATTGAAAACATCGCTTTTCCCATCATTTTCTAAATAGTCAAGTGCAAGGATATGGGCTTGAATAAGATCTTCTACATGCACATAGTCGCGAACACAGCTCCCATCGTCGGTAGGATAATCTTCTCCAAAAATCGTTATCGCATCTCGCTGGCCAAGGGCAACTTGTAAAATGATCGGGATAAGATGTGTTTCTGGACGATGATCTTCACCAATTTCGGCTGTCTCTCTTGCACCAGCCACATTAAAATAACGAAGTGATACAAAACGGATATCATGCGCCTGGGCCGTCCACTTCATTAATTTCTCCATCGTTTGTTTGGTTTCTCCGTACGCATTAGTAGGGTTAGTAGGCATTGTCTCCTTAATTGGTATCGTATCGGCTTCCCCATACGTAGCTGCGGTAGACGAGAAAACAATAAGCTTCACCTGATTTTCGACCATGACCTCTAATAATACTTGCGTACCATACACATTATTATCAAAATATTGGAGTGGCTTTTCCATTGATTCACCAACTAATGAATTAGCAGCAAAATGGACCACTGCTTCAATCGTTTCTTGGTGAAAGACATGACGTAAAAAATCAATATCTCGAATATCTCCTTGATAAAAAGTAGCGCTGGGGTGAATGGCTGCTTGATGTCCTGTTTGTAAATTATCAACGACAACAACTTCTTTTCCTTTATCAATTAATTGATAAACTGCATGGGAACCAATATACCCTGCTCCGCCTAAGACTAGTATGGACAATTATACCACCTCCTCTATGATTTCTTTTGCACCATCACCGATTTCAGCTGAATAGAACGTGGCAGGATAACCAATCTTTTCTTCATAGATTGTATTTACATTTTTCCGAAAGGCTTC
Source organism: Virgibacillus sp. CM-4 (assembly GCF_000445495.1). Taxonomy (NCBI): domain Bacteria; kingdom Bacillati; phylum Bacillota; class Bacilli; order Caryophanales; family Bacillaceae; genus Virgibacillus; species Virgibacillus sp. CM-4. The sequence goes on along the minus strand of NZ_AUQA01000002.1, from coordinate 890,770 downwards.
TGTATATTTTCGTTCCACAACCGCAATCGCACAGCCTCCAAAGCCAGCTCCGGTCATCCTTGCCCCTAACACGCCTGGTTGATCCCAGGCAGCCTCTACGATGGTGTCAAGTTCTATTCCTGTAACTTCATAATCATATTTTAACGATAAATGAGATTCATTCATCAGCTCTCCAAAACGGTCTAAGTCACTCACTCTTAATTTTTCAAGAGCTTCCTTTGTTCGAGCATTTTCATATACCGCATGTTTAGCACGTTTTTGATGGATGGGGTTATTAATCCATTTGGCATTTGTTTCAAATTCATCAGGTGTTAATTCTCCAAGGCTTGCTATGGGAAGCTGCTTCCGCAAGTCAAATAATGCTTGCTCACATTCGGTTCGTCGTTCGTTATACTTTGACCCAGCTAATGTGCGTTGCTTATTCGTATTTATAATAAGAATAACATGGTCTTTAAGCTCTAGTGGAGCATAGTAAAAGTTCAAAGACTGACAGTCTAATAGAATTGCATGGTTTTTCTTTCCCATACCAATAGCAAACTGGTCCATGATTCCACTACTAACCCCAATATATTCATTTTCTACTCGTTGACCAAGCTTGATCATCTCAATTCGGTTACTATTTAAGGAGAAAATCCCCTCTAAAAGTACACCTGTCACCATCTCAATGGATGCAGAAGAAGAAAGTCCAGCACTGTTTGGAATCTCCCCGTAAAATAAGATATCCATTCCTTGATCGATAAGATGCCCTTCATTAATAAGAAACTGGATCATCCCTTTGGGATAATTCGCCCAATTATGGGACGCTTGATAATTTAAATTAGATAATTCACATTCGATGATTCCAGTTTCAGAAAAATTGCTGGAATAGAATCGTATGCGTTTATCCTCGCGTTTGCTACAAGCAGCATAGGTACCAAAGGTGATAGCGGCAGGAAAAACATTCCCGCCATTATAATCGGTATGTTCCCCTATTAAGTTAATTCGGCCAGGAGCAAAAAATAACCGTGGCTTCTTTGTTGTATGAAAGATATTTTGAAACATCGTTTGTAATTCAGACGATTTCATAAAAAACCCCCTTCATTGGTTTAAAACGCTTGCAAAAGAAGATAATTAATTTAATTAATTAAGTATAGTTTACTATAACATTTGTTGAGATACAATGGAAAATAATTGCGAATCTAACCAGCTATCAACCTATGTAATAATATTAAATCTTTTCATTCTATAACGTCTATGATATTGTTTCATTTAGATAATTAATTTAATTAATTAAGATGTTTGGGAAGCTTGCAAAAGTGGGATATAGTTTATAAACGTTTTTTGCAAGCGCTAACGATTGCTAATTTATATGAAAAGGAAGGGTTGTATGACATGAAGGGTAAAATACTAAACAAGAAAATGATCTTCTTTTTCGGTGCTTTAGGTGGACTCTTATATGGATATGATATGGGAGTTATATCGGGAGCATTGCTATTCATTAAAAATGATATTCCATTAACGAGCTTTACGGAAGGGTTAGTAGTTAGCTCAATGTTATTCGGTGCGATATTTGGATCTGGATTTAGCGGACCGTTATCAGATAAATTTGGACGTAGGCGGCTCGTGTTTATGATTTCTATTATTTTTATCATTGGTTCATTAGTGCTTGCCTTTGCACCTAATATGGAAGCACTTGTAGTCGGAAGGCTTATTATTGGACTAGCAGTAGGTGGATCAACTGCCATTGTCCCTGTATATTTATCAGAAATGGCTCCGACAGAATCACGAGGCTCATTAAGTTCGTTAAATCAGTTAATGATTACGATTGGTATTCTTTCTTCCTATTTGGTCAACTATGCCTTTGCAGAAATAGAAGGCTGGCGTTGGATGGTGGGATTAGCTGTCGTACCTTCATTAATATTAATGATCGGTGTCTTATTTATGCCAGAAAGTCCAAGGTGGTTGCTGGAACACCGTAGTGAATCAGCTGCTAGACGTGTAATGAAATTAACAAGAAAATCAGGGGAAATCGATAAAATGCATGAGATAAATCGTATTTCTGAAGGAACATGGAAAGTGCTAGCTTCCTCCTGGCTGCGTCCAACGTTAATCATTGGTTGTACATTTGCATTATTGCAACAGATTATTGGCATCAATGCGATTATTTATTATGCACCAACGATTTTTAGTCAAGCAGGTTTAGGAGATGTAACAGCTATACTAGGGACAGTGGGGATCGGTTCGGTTAACGTATTAATGACAATTGTTGCAATTATGATCATTGATAAAATTGATAGAAAAAAATTATTAATTACTGGTAATATCGGAATGGTTGCTTCATTGGTAATAATGGCCGTACTGATTTGGACACTTGGCTTAGATTCGAACTTGGGTGCGTGGATCATCGTCGCTTGCCTATCTTTATTTATAATCTTCTTCGCATTTACTTGGGGACCAGTGTTATGGGTAATGCTTCCAGAATTATTCCCAATGCGCGCACGTGGTGCTGCAACAGGAATTGCTGCATTGGCTTTATCGATTGGAAGTTTACTAGTTGCCCAGTTTTTCCCAATGTTGGCAGAAGCTTTAGGTGTTGGGCAAGTATTTCTAATCTTTGCAGTTATTGGCGTTGTCGCGCTTATCTTTGTTATTAAATTCTTACCTGAAACACGCGGGCGTAGTCTAGAAGAGATCGAAGCCGACTTACGTAAGCGAACAGCTAGCTAATGATAGAAGAGTATATGTACGAAGCATTCGCTTGATATTCCTATTTTCCCTAGGTTTCTTTGGGTACAAACGTAATATAGATCATAAATATCCAAACTAATTTTTGTATAATTATATTCGGAAATTAGTTTGGATTTTTTTAGGGTATTTTAAATGTGGCTACTACCGATAGGATGGATACCATTCGTAGGGAATGTATTCTATGCTAAAATAAATAAAACGCTTTCAAGAAGGTGTATAAAATGAATGTTTATCGAAAACGACTCATTTTTTTATTAGCTACAATTTTATTCATTGTAAGTTGTAGCGTGATGCTCTATTTTGGCTATAAAACTTTTTATATTGAAGAAACCAATAATAACGCAGCTGATAATTATCGCTATCATTTTGCTTTAATAGCGGAGGAAACTGAAAACGCGTATTGGCGATTAATTGAGGATGGAGCAAAAAAGGCAGCTAGAGAAAAGGAGATATATTTAGAGTATGTTGCACCGAAAAAGGCAGATAATGATCAGTTGTTGGTGTTATTCGATCGTATGATTGCAGCTAAGGTTGATGGAATTATTATTCAAGGGATAGAAGGAAATAGGTTCGTCGATCTTGTTCATAAGGCAATTGAACGAAATATACCAGTAATTACGATTGATACAGATGTGAAAAGTAGTGAGCGTAAGGCATATGTAGGAACGGATAATTATTATGCCGGTCAATTAGCTGCGCAGACAATTATACAACATACACAAGGAGAACAACGTGTAGGTATTGTTATGGGGAGATTAGATGCTATTAACCAAAAGGAGCGTCTTGCTGGATTTAAGGAAGAAATAAAAAATGCACCACGCATTGAAATTGCTGATATTAAGGAATCACAGATTACCAAGATTGGTGCTGCACAAGCAGCATATGAAATCTATAAACAACATCCTTCCATTACAGCATTGGTTGGAATGAGTGCGCTAGATGGAATTGGTATTGTTCAGGGAATGCAGGAGGTCGCACCAGAAAAAGAACTCTACATAACTTCCTTTGATATTTTACCAGAGACAGTTGAATACATAAAACAAGGCAATATTGATGCAACAATTAGTCAATATCCGAAGCAAATGGGACGTACATCTATCGATACGTTGATTACGCTACAAAACAAGGATCTATTAAAAAATGAAAAATTTATCGATACGTCAATTATTACGAAGGGTAACTTAGAAAAGCTAAGTGGTGATTGGAAATGAGGACAATTCGTGGGAAATTGATCGTATATTCGTGTGTGTTTATTATTTTGTTTCAAATTACTGCTATATCTATTTATGTCAGCTCTAATCAATTATCTTCTATTTACAATAAACGATTTGAGCGGTTCTTAATCTTGAATACTATCTCTCAACAAACAGAAAGCTTGTATTCTGAACTTAAACTGTATGTTAACAATTCAAATACGGCACAAGATACGTCCTACTTCCAACTGAAGAATGGGTTGGAGAATCAAAAAGATCGATTGCTAGCAATATTTAATGAAGATAACACGATTGAGTTAAAAAATTATCGTCATATTATTGAAACGTTTATTTACGAGAGTGAGTTAACCATGGGTTTTGTAATTAAAGATGATATGGAACAGTATACGAAGCATTTAGAGGAAACACGTGCAGCTTCTAACTATATTCAGGCAGCGACTTTGGAATTAATAGATAGGGATCTAACAGACTATCAACTATTTTATCAGGACATGCAAGAACGGAATCAGAATTTCTTTTTATTTATTCTTTTTTTGTCTTTATCAACGATATTACTTGCCGTTTTCTTTGCTATCTGGTTTTCCAAAGGAATTACGATGCCGATTCAACAATTGTCTGATGCAGCGAAAGAAGTTTCGACAGGAGAATTAGTAGGCGCACCGATTAATATTAAGGCAAATAATGAACTGAAATTATTAGGGGATACGTTTCATAAAATGCGTTTGGATATTCATCAGCTTGTGTCTGATATGAAAGACCAATCAGAATTGGATCGACTTGTGAATGAAATGGAAATAAAACATCTGCAAAATCAAATTAATCCTCATTTTTTGTTTAACACGTTAAATACGGTATCGAAAATGGCCTATTTAGAAGATGCTGCATCTACATCAAAGCTCATTGATGCAACTGCTGCGCTTCTAAGACATAGTCTCGGGCACATTGATAAGAATGTATCGCTTCGTGAAGAAGTAGATGTAGTTGCTGACTATTTTCATATACAAAAAGTCCGGTTTTCAGAACGAATTCAGTTTCAATGGTTTGTGGATGAAGCATGTTTAGATATAGATGTTCCAAGACTGACACTGCAGCCATTAGTTGAAAATGCATTTATTCATGGAATTGAAGGGAAAGAAGAAGGGGGAACTATCACGCTGACCATCTACGAATCCGAGAAATGGGTAGTTACAGAAGTAGCTGATGACGGGATTGGCATGGACCCAGATGATGCACAAAGCTACATTACAACAACCAATAAAGCGATCAACCATGTAGGACATTCTACAGGAATCGGTTTATCCAATGTCATTCGCCGACTCCAACTATGCTATCAACAAATGAATGTTGCAGAAATCGATACGGAACCGGGGAAAGGAACAACAATTCGATTACTTTTGCCCAAAGATGGGAAGGAGGATGAAGATGCGAATTATTATAGCTGAAGATGAGTTGGTAGAAAGGAAAGCCATGCGCAAGTTTATTGAAGAAACATTCGTTGATATGGAAGTGGTAGGAGAAGCAATGAATGGAAGAAAGGCGGTCGAACTCGCAGAACAATTAGAACCAGATATTATGTTTATGGATATTCGTATGCCAGGTGTGAATGGACTTGAAGCCATAGAGCAAATTTCAGCAAAGCATAAGCGAATAAAATTCATCTTGGTTTCAGCCTATGACTCTTTTGAATATGCGAAAGAAGCGATGCGATTTGGCATTAAGGATTATATTTTAAAGCCTGGAAGAAGGCAGGAAATAGTGAAGACACTATTACGTGTTTCCAAGGAAATCCATCAAGAACAACAATCCGATTTGCAGTCTCAGGTATTACGAAAAGAACAGTTATTGGATCGATTAATGCACCAATCAGATTCGAGAGGAATAAAAGAACTAAAAGGTCAATTGTTCCCAGATATGGAAACTGCCTGTTTTTTTGTAATCAAAGCGACTGGTGATCATAATCTAGAAGATTATGAGTATCAACTGAAAACAGTGCTCAGCAGTAAAGCGTGTATCTTTAAATCAATTCCGAGTGAACAAGTAATTGTTGGCTGTATTTTTTCAGTAAATAAATTAATCAAATCGGATCTATTAGTTCTCGCAAGAAAAGTTCATCTTGAATTAGGAGAAGCAAGTTATATTGGGATTGGTAATCCGACAGCAAACATGGACCAACTAGCTCATTCTTATCAGAATGCATATCGTGCTTGTATCGACTTATTCGCGGACCGAAATCGGAATTATGGATTCTATCAGGGAAAAATCAAAGACAAACAAACAGATGAAAAGATTAACACTATTTGTATTTTAGTAGAACAAGGAAAACAAGAAGAAGTGATCGTATTTTTTAAGAATCATGAATCAGAACTTACCGGAATGGATAAAGAAGAACTTTATATTCAATTAATACAGCTATTTGCTCGTCACGGTGTGGAAAAACCAAAGACATTAGTGACTTCTTTACAGTCCAGTCAGGATTGGTATTCCTATTTGCATCTGTGCTGTATGCAAATGCGTGATTATTTTGCTTCCAAACGTTCGATCCATCTAGCAAAAACATTTATGAATGAACATTTTCATGAGAACTTAACATTAGAACAGGTTGCGGCAGAAGTGAATCTTAGCCCAAATTATTTCTCAAATCTATTTCGAGCAGGTGTTGGATCAACATTTATTGATTATCTAACACAGATTCGCTTACAAAAAGCAAAAGAATTAATAGAAACGAATAATTATTCCTTAAAAGAAATAAGTTTCATGATTGGCTATAAAGATCCAAATTACTTTAGCAGGGTATTTAAGAAGCATGTTAATCAATCACCTAAGCAGTATCAACAAGCCATCTTAAGAAAGTGAAGAAAAACGTAAGATAGTGCAGAAAATGTACGCCAACTCTCATTGATAGCGTTTTATAATGGTTATGGAAGCGTTATCAAAAACATACCGAAGGGGGAAAATATAACGTGAGGAAGCTATACGGGATGTTCGCATTTATGGCAGTTATCATGTTCATTACGGCATGTAGTGAAAATTCGTCGGGAGAATCTGAAAATGAATCATCTAGTAATGAGGCAGAATCTACTGGGGAAGTAGAAATATTTAGCTGGTGGACAGGTGCGGGCGAAGAGGATGGTTTACTTGCATTAATTGATTTATTTGAAGAAAAACACCCAGATATAACTGTTGAAAACGCTGCGGTAGCAGGCGGAGCAGGAACGAATGCCAAAGCAGTGTTAGCAACAAGAATGCAAGGAAATGATCCGCCATCGACGTTTCAAGTCCATGGTGGGGAGGAGTTAAATAAAAGTTGGGTTGCCGCAGATAAGATGGAGCCGTTAAATGACCTATATGAAGAAAACGAATGGATGGATAAATTCCCAGAAGAGTTAATTGAGTTAGTTAGTAAGGATGACGATATTTACTCTGTTCCTGTAAATATTCATCGTGGGAATGTAATTTTTTATAACAAGCAAGTATTTGAGGAAAACAACATAGCAGTACCAACGACATTGGACGAGTATTTTGCAGTAGCGGATCAGCTTCAAGAAGCAGGGGTTGTACCAATGGCGTTAGGAGATAAAGAATCATGGCCTGCTACACAAATATTTGAAAATGTATTACTAGGTGAACTTGGCCCAGATGATTACGTGAAGTTATTTAATGGAGAAATTAGCTTTGATGATGAACGGGTCGTTCAAGCAGCAGAAAAATTTGCTAAGATACTAGATTATGTAAATGAAGATCATGCTTCACGTAACTGGCAGGATTCGGCACAATTGGTTGCAAACGGGGAAGCAGCAATGATTAATATGGGTGACTGGGCAAAAGGCTATTTTGCCAATGATCTGGAATTGGAAACAAATGAGGATTTTGGTTATTTTGCCTTCCCTGATACAGAAGGAGACTTTGCAGTCATTACCGATACGTTCGGATTACCAAAAGGCGTAGAAAATCCAGAAGAAGTAAAGGAATTCTTAACCGTGTTAGGATCTGTAGAAGGCCAGGATACATTTAATCCTTTGAAAGGATCGATTCCGGCACGTGTAGATGCAGATCCCGAAAAATATGACCAATACGGAAAGGATGCGATGGATGCATTCCAAAGTTCCAGATTAGTTCCTAGCCTTGCTCATGGTTCAGCAGCATCCGAAGGATTTCTTACAAAAGCAAACCAAGCAGTCAATATCTTTGTTACCCAACGAAATGTGGATAATTTAATTCAGGCTTTGGATAATGCTGGGCTTGAGTAACCAGCAAAAATCCAAGCAGATAATGAGGCTGCCCATTTCAGGCAGTCTCTTCCTATTTAAATTCGTTGAAAAGGAGGGGGTTATATGGCAAATACGATAAACGGAAAACGCAAACGATTTTCCAAGGATCAATGGACGGCTATTGCATTTTTGATTCCATCGTTGATTTTAATTTTCATCTTTGTTTATGGATTTATTGGCTGGACGGGATACGTATCGGTAAGTAATTATAATTCACTCGTTCCCGACTTTTCCTTTGCTGGATTAAAAAATTACCTTTATTTATTTAACGATTTTCGCTTTCAAGCGGATTTACGGAATACCTTATTCTTCACGGTTTTATTTATTGGGCTTGTTATTGTACTCGGAATAGGGATTGCAATTTTAATTGATCAAAAATTAAAAGGGGAATCGATCTTTCGCAATATCTTTCTATTTCCAATGGCGCTATCCTTTGTTGTAACAGGGGTTGTTTGGCAATGGCTGTTAAATCCTTCTACTGGATTTAACCAATTCTTAAAGGTGTTTGGTATTCAGCCTAAATGGTATACGGACACAAATATACTGGCGGGATTTGAATGGGGAAGTATTGAATTTGGTTTGCCAGTAGCCATTATTGCAGTCGTTATTGCTGCTGTTTGGCAAATGACAGGTTTTTCTTTAGCAATGTATTTAGCAGGGTTACGTGGAATTCCGGATGAATTACGAGAAGCGGCAAGGATGGATGGAGCAAGCGAATTTCAAATTTATCGGAAGATCGTACTTCCCATGTTGCTGCCAATTACGATGAGTGTCGTGATTATAATGGCACATATTTCTTTAAAGATTTTTGATTTGATCTATGCAATGACAGGTCCAGGTGCTAACTTTGTGACGGATGTTCCTGGGGTGTATATGTTTGAAACCACATTTAGAGGTAATTATTATGCGAATGGAGCGGCAATAGCGATTATTATGCTCTTATTAGTAGCAGTATTTATTGTTCCTTATTTGTGGAACAGTCGAAAGGGGGATCAGTAAATGACTGCTGTTAACCTTGGAAAAGTGTTTAAATATCTTATCTTAGTTGTATTAGCAATTGTCTTTTTAATGCCAGTCTATGTCATTATTGTAACGAGTCTAAAGCCATTAGATGAAGTTTCCCTTGATCAAATGTGGGCCTTGCCGTCGTCGATTGATTTCAGTTCGTATACAGAAGCGTTTGCTAATTTAGCTCCAAACTTTATGAATAGTATTTATTTGGTTATACCAGCGACAATACTATCTGCTTTGCTAGGGGGCATGAATGGATATGTGTTATCAAAATGGAAGTTCAAAGGTGCAGATACCTTATTTACGGTTATATTATTTGGTATGTTTATCCCTTATCAAAGTATCTTAATTCCATTAATTCAATTTTTACGTACAATTGAATTATATAATACCATTCCCGGTTTAATTCTTGTCCACGTCGTTTATGGACTTCCAATTACAACATTGATGTTCCGAAATTTTTACGCCAATATACCAGATCAAATGATTGAAGCAGCTAAAATAGATGGAGCAAGTTTTCTGGGAATATTTCGTCATATCATGATACCTTTATCAATTACAGGATTTGTCGTTGTGGCCATTTGGCAATTTACAAATATTTGGAATGAATTCCTATTTGCAGTCACCATTACAACTTCTGATCAACAGCCGATTATGGTTGCTTTACAGAATTTGTCTGGGAGCCAAATCGTTCAGTGGAATGTACAAATGGCAGGTGCTTTGATTGCAGCCTTACCAACATTACTCGTATATATTTTCTTAGGAAAATACTTTGTAAGAGGATTATTGGCTGGATCTGTGAAGGGGTGAATTTTCTACTATATGATTAGAAAAGAGCTAGCCTATCTGTGGTTGAAAACATAGATAGGCTTTTTTCATGTCTTCCATTCAATTGTAATTACTACTTAAAAACCGAACAATTGTATTCGAATAAATTCGTATATGCAGGGAATCTAATTTACTTTATTCTTTATTTATATATAGATAATTTTCTAAAAATTATAGACAATAAAAATCGGATATGCTACTATTAAAAATAATTAGTAAACATTTATTAATAAATTTACTAAATAGACATTTGGATGCAGACATGAGGTGACAAGTTTGAGTTACTCCATTGGGGTGGATATTGGAGGTACAAAAATTGCTGCGGTAATTTTGGATGAACGAGGTGCTATTGTTCATAGAAGTAAAGTGAATAGTATAACCAATGATAAAGAGGTGATGTTTCAGCAAGTTGTCACGTGTATCCATGGAATGATAGAAGAAGCAGAGATCCCATTATACAAAGTTGGAGGAATGGGAGTAGGTGTTCCTGGTAAAGTCGATCGAGAAGAGGGATTGGCTGTATATCAAAATAATTTGCCTTGGGATAATTTCCCAATTGTAGCACGTTTACAAGAAATGTTTCCGATTTCTAAGATAAGTATCGAAAATGATGTGTATATGGCTGCTTATGCAGAATGGGAGCAAGCTATGTTACAGAAAGAATCAACCTTCGTATATATTACAATCAGTACTGGGATTGCCTGTTCCATTATACATAATGGCATTTTTCTTCGAGGGAAAGGTTTTGCTGGTGAGATGGGAATGTATCCAATTCGAAATATCTTCGGTGACGATTCTTCACTGGAACAAGTGGCTTCTGGTCCAGCTATCGAACGAATTGCTAGGCAAATGTTAGGGAAGCAAATTCAATCTACACATGATTTTTTTCAGGTTTATCAAAAAGGTGATTTAAATGCAAAACGGATTATGATTTCCATCGTAGATGCAATTGCTCAAGGAATGTATATTGTTATAAGTTTACTAGACCCACACTTAATTGTATTAGGTGGAGGTGTCATCAACCATAATCCCATTTTACTAGATTTAGTAAAATCAGAATTACGAAAGCGACTCATTCCAGAACAGGAGGGAGCAGAAGAACGTATTCAACTCAGCCAATTAAAAGATGATTCTGGTGTGATAGGGGCAGGCTTGATAGGAAGTTGTTAAGATAATCATTCATTTGTGGATAATAAACAGAATTGTTGGAGGGGAAGTATATGAGAAGAGTATGGGGGATCATCATCCTTCTAGGTTTCCTAATAGCTGTATCCGCATGTTCACAGGAAGAAGATGCAACTGCTGATGGAGAGTCAACGATCACGTATGCGTATTGGGATAAAAACCAAGAAGATATGTTAAAAGGTATCGTTCAAGAATTTAATCAAGAATATCCAAACATTCATGTAAAGTTAGAACTTACGCCCTATGATCAATACTTTACAAAATTAGATGCCGCTGCTACTGGAGGAGGTTTGCCCGATGTGTTTTGGATGAATGGACCAAACTTTGTGAAATATGCATCCAACGACATGCTGGAGCCTATCAATGAGTATATCGAAGAGGATAACTTAGATTTATCACCTTATCCAGAAGGGCTATTAGGCTTATATCAATACGAAAAGACAACCTATGCGCTGCCAAAAGATTATGATACTGTTGGTCTTTGGTATAATAAAGAGCTATTTGATAAGGCTGGTGTATCTTATCCAGATGAAACATGGAAGTGGGAAGACTTAGTAGATGCTTCCCAAAAACTGACTAATCCAGATAAGGATATTTATGGGGTTGCAGCATATATTCAGGATGCACAGGCTTCCTATTTCAATACGATATTGGCAAATAACGGTTACGTTATTTCAGAAGATAAAAAGGAATCGGGATTTGATGATCCAAATACAATAGAAGGATTGCAGAAATACCATGATCTTATACACAAGCATGAAGTATCTCCAACACATGCGCAGATGGAAACAACGGAAGCGGCTAGTATGTTTGAGTCAGGTAAAGTTGCAATGCTATTTCAGGCATCGTATATGATTCCACAGTTTAAAGCAAATGAGTATACAAATGCGAATGTTGATGTAGCACTTCTTCCAGAAATGAAAAAACGAGCTAATGTTATCCATGGTTTAGGTAATGTAATAGCGAAAAATTCGGCAAACAAGGCAGCTGCATGGGAATTTGTGAAATTCTTAAGTTCGGAGAAAGCAGCAACTATGCAAGCAGAATCGGGTATCATTCCAGCTTATGAAGGAACGCAGGATGCTTGGCTGAAATCAACGCCTAATTTTAACTTGCAAGCATTTTTAGACATGGCAGAAGTTGCTGAACCGTACCCCGTATCCAAAGATACGGATAAATGGTCAAGCATCATTCAAGATAATTTAGCAAAAGCCTGGTCTGGTCAAATGACAGTAGAGGAAGCGAGTGAAGTGATTGATAAAGAAATGGAAAAAGTACTCGAAGAAGAATAGATAAGTGGCTCAAATTAATGGAGTGATCATAGGTGGATATCAAAAAGCAAAAATCAACACTTAGAAAAAATGATATGTATTGGGGTTATTTGTTTATTGCACCAACTTTATTGGGGCTATTAATCTTTTATATCTTTCCCGTCTTCCAAACTTTCTTTTATAGCTTTAATGATTGGGGAGATTTTGGCAGTTATTCATGGTCAGGGTTGGAAAACTATGAAGAGATGTTCGCCAATCCTGAGATTTGGGATTCTTTTAGAAATACATTAATTTACGCATTTGTAATGGTACCAATCAGTATAGCGATTTCGATTATTGTTGCAGTACTGCTAAACCAGAAGATCAAGGGCCTAACGTTTTACCGGACTCTTTTCTTCCTTCCTGTGGTAACGATGCCAGCCGCAATTGGAATGATATGGAAATGGTTATACAATGCCGATTATGGAATTATTAATCACATTCTTGGTTGGTTCTCCATTCCAGGACCAGATTGGCTAACAGATCCTAATTGGGTGCTTATCTCAATTATTATCGTAGGTACATGGGGAGCAATAGGAACAAATATGGTTATTTTGCTGTCTGGACTACAAGGGATTCCAAAGTCACTATATGAGGCAGCGTCACTAGATGGAGCAGGACCAACTTATTCTTTTTTTAAGATTACACTACCATTATTATCACCAACCATTTTCTTTGTTGCTGTTATTTCATTTATTTCGGCATTTCAGGTTTTTGACTTTATCTTTATGATGGTAAGTCCGACAAACCCGGCAATTGATAGTGCGCAATCGGTGATCTATTTGTTCTATCATTATGCATTTGTTATTGGAGAAAAAGGAATAGCTGCAGCCATCGCTTTTGTATTATTCTTAGTTATTCTCGTGTTAACCATTCTACAGTTCAGGTTACAGAAACGGTGGGTGCACTATGAATAGGGGGAAAATGGTAAGATGGAGAATATAAGTAATACACGAAAAGTGGTGATTCACGCCCTGCTCATCATCGGTTCTATTGTAATGGTTGGACCATTTCTGTGGATGGTACTAACTTCCTTAAAGACAGTAGGTGAGGCAGCGCAAATACCACCTAAGATATTTCCTGAAGTATTCCAATGGAGTAATTATAAAGAAGTATTCTCATCCTTTCCCTTTGCGGAATTTTATTGGAATACCTTTTTTACCACTGTAATAAAGACGATTGGCCAATTGTTCTTATGTTCGTTAGCGGCATATGCATTTGCAAGAATTAAATTTCCCGGAAGGAATTTTTTCTTTATCTTGTATTTATCGGTGTTAATGATTCCGCCACAAGCATTTTTAATACCGCAATATCAAATTATTGCTAATCTCGAATTACTTAATACGTTAACAGCGTTAATCTTGCCGGGATTATTCAGTGCATTTGGAACGTTCTTATTGAGGCAATTTTTTATGACGATGCCGGATGAATTAGAAGAAGCTGCCAAAATAGACGGTTGTAATCATTTTCAAATCTATTGGCGTATCATGCTGCCACTTGCGAAACCAGGATTAATTGCTTTAGCAATATTTACAATTATTTGGTCATGGAATGATTTTTTGTGGCCGTTGATCGTTAATAGTTCACCGGATAAGATGCCGTTATCAGCAGGGCTAGCATCATTACAAGGACAGTACAGTACGAATTATCCCGTACTTATGGCTGGTACCTTCTTAGCTTCATGGCCATTAATTATTATCTTCATGTTCTTCCAAAAGGCTTTCGTGGAAGGAATTGCCTTATCTGGTCGAAAAGGCTAGTATTCAAGAAAGGAGCGATGATTATTGCGAAAGATAAAAGCGGTGTTGATTGGTGCAGGTGATCGTGGAGCAAGGGCATATGCCCCGTATGCGAAAAACTTTCCCCATGAACTGGAGTTTGTTGCGGTGGCGGAGAAGGATCCTGTTAAAAGAGCAGAAATCGCTTCTTCACATCAAATTGAAGTGGCATCCTGTTTTTCCTCGTGGGAAGTGTTGTTAAGTGAAAATATGGATGCAGAAGTGGCTTTTATTTGTACTTTGGATCGGCAGCATTTTTATCCGACGATGAAGGCGTTAGAAAAAGGGTATCATGTATTGTTAGAAAAGCCGATGTCTCCAAATGCTGAAGAATGTGTGCAGATGACTGAGCAGGCGAAGAAGTATCAACGGCTTCTTTCCATCTGCCACGTGCTGCGATATACCGATTTTTGGTCAAGGATTAAGCAGATCATCCACAATGGTACGATTGGTGATATTGCTTCCATTCAGTTAAATGAAAATGTAGAAATTATGCATATGTCGCACAGTTTTGTGAGGGGAAATTGGAATAATAGTGACACATCAAGCCCGATGATTCTGCAAAAATCCTGCCATGATATGGATATTATCATGTATTTGATGGACGAATCATGTAAGCGAGTTAGTTCTTTTGGTTCTCTCCTGTATTTTCATGAAGGGAATAAACCGGAAGGAGCCCCGCTTCGTTGTTTGGACGGATGTCCAGTAGAATACCAATGTCCATTTCATGCCGGGAAGTATTACTTAGGAGAAGGAAGAAATTGGGCCAAGAAATTTACAACCGATCATACACGTGAGGGCATTATTCATGCATTGGAAACGACATCATATGGTAAATGTGTCTATCAATCAAATAATAATGTGGTTGATCATCAAGTCGTTAATTTAGAATTTGCTAACGGTGCAACAGCAACATTCAGTATGTCTGCGTTCACTAGGGAGCAGACTAGAATCGTACAGATTATGGGAACAAAAGGAGAAATCAGAGGAAAAATGGATGAAAATCAGATTTCTGTTTATGATTTCTTAACAAAACAAGAAACAGTCATCCATCTCCCTAATCCGAACAGTGGCCACGCTGGCGGTGATGAAGGAGTAGTAAGGGAGTTCTTACAAGAGGTTCGCCAGTTTAATGGAAAGGAAAGTACAAGTAAATCATCGGCAGTATTATCTTTGGAAAGTCATTTAATAGCCTTTGCAGCAGAGGCTTCACGCCTCGAAAAAGGAAAAGTGATTGAGATGGATTATTTTCATCAGAAGCATCGAACCCAAGCAGCAATTGATTAATTATGGGAGGAAGCCTCATATGGCTTATAAAAGGCAGTTATTCTGCCTTTTTTCTATGACTTAAACAGACGATACTGTTAGAAAAATGGTAAAATAATGATAGATTTGAAGTAAGTAGTCTAGGAGTGATGGTGTGGCAACAATCAAAGACATCGCGAATCAAGCTGGAGTTTCTCCTGCAACGGTTTCTCGTGTACTTAATTATGATGCAAGTTTATCCGTATCAGATGAAACAAAAAAGAAAATATTCGAAGCGGCTGAAGATTTATCTTATCGGAAAAAGGCAACAAAGCGGAATAGTAGTAAGCAAATTGCAATCGTTCATTGGTATACAGAAAAAGAGGAATTAAGTGACTTGTATTATTTATCCATACGATTAGGAATAGAAGAACGATGTAAAGCACTAAATATTCAATCCGATGTATATTTCCTTGATAACATAGATGAAATATCCAATGAAGAGGTAGACGGGATTATTGCCGTAGGAAAATTCAGTGCAACCCAAGTAAATGAATTAACCACTGTGAGCCCTCATGTGGTTTTTGTAGATGATAGCCCTGATGAAGATAAATATGATGCGATTATCATTGATTTTGAGAAAGCAACCAAAACGGTTATTGATTATTTCTTGAATACAGGTCATGAATCCATTGGGCTTATTGGTGGTAGAGAACAATTAAAAGGGGAGGAGGTAGCACGTACGGACCTACGAGAGAAAACATTTATAACGTATATGAAAGAAAAGGCCATGTTCGATTGTAACTATATCTTTGTTAGTTCTTTTTCTGTTGATGAAGGATACCGCCTGATGAAGCAAGCCATTAACCAATTAGGAGATCATTTGCCTACCGCCTTTTTTGCTAGCAGTGATGTGATGGCAATTGGCAGCTTACGAGCATTGCATGAGGCAAATATTGCTGTTCCTGAACGGGTAAGTGTTATTGGATTGAACGATATGTCTGTCGCGAAATATGTGTTTCCCTCCTTAAGTACTGTTAAAGTATATACAGAAGTGATGGGAGAAACGGCAGTAGATACATTAATGGAACGGTTAGAAGGCAGGAAAATTGCAAAGAAGATCTTTATTTCTACGAAACTAGTTATAAGAAAAAGCGTGCGTTAGTTCCTGATTTTTTCATTCCTCCTTTTAAGGCAATAAACTCCTTTTATTGGTTGGGACCTTTACATATGCATTGAACTGCTATATACTAAAATGAACTGGTAATAACCACTTTTGGAAGGAGGATATCGCTCTAATTGGATAAGTTAAGCAAGGTACCTTTATACTTACAATTGATGGAAAACCTTATCAAACAAATAGATGAGCAAACATATCAAGAGCATGAGAAATTGCCATCAGAACGCGAACTATGCGCTATGTATAATTTGAGTAGGATCACTGTTAGGCAAGCACTGCAAGAGTTAGAGAGAGAGGGCTATATTTATAAATTACATGGTAAAGGGACATTTGTTTCTGCATCCACGTTCAATCAACATCTAGTAAAGCTTTATAGCTTTACTGAAGAGATGAGAAAGCTAGGAAAAACACCTTCAACACGCGTTTTGTCCTTTAAAGAAATTGCGGTTGAAGATCGCTTAGCTGAAAAAATGAATGTACAACCCCTCGATGAAGTATATCAAGTGGTTCGCTTACGATTAGCAGATGATGAAGCTTTAATGTATGAGACATCCTATTTGCCAAAGAAAATTTTTCCTTATTTAACCAAGGAACAATTGATGAGGGCACCAATGTATGATGTGTTTTCTAGGGATTATCAGGTTGTTGTTACCCGTGCATTAGAGAAGTTTTCGGCAACGAGTTTACGAGAAACAGAGGCTGGATACTTAGAAGTAACTGCTCAACAGCCAGCAATGTTAATCAGGAGATTCGCCTATCATAATGAGCAGTTAATTGAATATACTGTAAGTGTAGCAAGAGGAGATAAATTTGATTACACAGTGGAATTGACGTAAAACAAACTCTATTAGGAAGCCATTCCATTCTTAATAGGGTTTTCAATTATCAATACTGGTTATGACAACATAACCAGTTGAGGAGGAAATAAGATGTTTAAGCTATCAGAAAAAGAATTAGCAGATGAAATGGCTGGATTTACAGCCCGTGAGATTTCTCAACAGCCAAATGTTTGGAAAGAAGCAGTAGAAAACGTATTCCAATGGAAGGATGACATTCATGCATTTCTTTCAGCTATTTACACGAAGCATGCTCGATTAAGGGTTGTCTTTACTGGTGCAGGTACTTCAGCGTTTGCGGGTGATATACTCGCGCCAGTATTACAAAAAGAGAATCAAGCGAACATACAATTTGAAGCGATTGCAACAACAGATATGGTATCTAATCCTGCCGATTATCTATTTGAGGAAATACCTACTATTCTAGTTTCTTTCGGAAGATCCGGAAATAGTCCTGAGAGTGTAGCTGCAGTCAATTTGGCTAGCAATATCATTAAGGATTTCTATCAAGTTATTATCACTTGTAATCCAGATGGGGAGTTAACAGAGAATGCAAGGCATGATGAAAATAGCCTTATTCTACAGACACCAGAACAAGCACATGATCAAGGCTTTGCGATGACAAGTAGTTTTACAAGTATGATGATCGTTGGTTATGGGGCATTCACCACGAGTCCTTTTACTGGAAATTCAGTTACAAAAATCATTGCGTATGCAGAAAGATTGATCAGCACTTTAGCAGATATCGTTGATGAAATTATTCATATGAATATGGAGCGAATTGTATATTTGGGATCTGGGATATTAAGTCAATTATCGCATGAGGCAGCTTTGAAAATGCTAGAGTTATCGGCGGGTAAAGTTGTTGCCGTACATGAATCCTCCTTAGGGTTCCGTCATGGACCTAAATCAATCTTAAATGATCAGACACTCGTTGTTCTATTCATGTCTCAAGATCCATATACCAGACAGTATGATTTGGATATATTAAAGGAATTGTCACAGGAGAACAGCAAGGTGGTCGTACTAACGGAAAGTAAAGATTCAGAAGTAGTGGAGCTGGCAGATTGGGCCCTTTCAGTCAATGGAGAGGGAGAGTCACTTGGAAATGACTTTTATTTGGCCTTTCTTTATATCATCTTCGCTCAAATCCTTGCTTTGAAGAAGTCGATCCAACTTGGAATTACACCGGACAATCCAAGTCCTGATGGAAAAGTGAATCGAGTGGTTAAGGGGGTTACTATTTATGAGTACCGCAACATTTAGGGACTATGGGCAGTCTCTAAATAACTAATTATGATAGCACTTACATGTTAGAAGAATTAAAAGAAAGGATGAATCATATGACAGGACCAAATATATTATTAACACGAATTGATAATCGATTAATACATGGGCAGGTAGGCGTAACATGGGTAAATCACTTAGGGGCAAATTTAGTCGTTGTAGCGAATGATAAAGCTGCTGGAGATGAGGTTCAGCAAAGTCTAATGGATATGGTACTTCCAGATGTCATACAAGCACGATATTTTTCATTACAAAAAACAATCGATGTTATTCATAAAGCATCGCCTAAACAGAAAATATTCTTGGTTGTTAAAGATGTTCATGATGCTCTGTCATTAAAAGAAGGTGGCGTTCCCTTGGAACAAATCAATGTGGGTAATATGCATTATGAAGAAGGGAAAAAGCAAATATCTTCTACTGTCTCTGTAGATGAAGCTGATATAAGTGCATTTAAAAAACTCGAACAATTAGGAGTAAGTATGGACTTACGGGGAGTTCCGAATGAAAAAGGCCAAAATATCATGGATCTTCTTTAATTGAAGTGTTGCCTACAAATCTATGTTTAAAAGGAGGAGTGAAGGATGTTACTGGAGGCTATTTTAATAGCTTTATGGGCAGGGATTATTGGAATAGATTTATATAATGGTTTGACACATATTCATCGTCCAGTTGTCACTGGTCTGGTTGTTGGTTTGATTCTTGGAGATGTTACTACAGGATTAATCGTCGGCGGTACATTAGAACTAATTTGGATGGGGATGGTCCCGCTTGCTGGGGCGCAACCTCCTAATGTCGTTATTGGTGGAGTTATTGGAACCGCATTCGGGATTATAGCTGGGCAAGATCCGAATGTTGCTGTTGGTGTAGCCATCCCATTTGCTGTTGCTGTACAGGGATTGATTACATTATTCTTCACCGTTTTTGCACCAGTCATGCATAAGGCCGATCAATTTGCGTTGGAGGCAAATGGAAAAGGGATTGAAAGAATTAATTATCTTGGACTAGTAATCTTGTTTATTTTTAATGCAGTTATTGCCTTTTTGCCTATTTACTTTGGTGCTGAAAAAGCGGCTGCTTTTGTAGAAACCGTTCCACAATGGATTATTGATGGATTATCAGTTGCAGGAGGAATCATGCCAGCAATAGGTTTTGCAATGCTGCTAAGGATTATGATGAAGGTCGAATATATCATGTTCTTTATTGTTGGGTTCATTCTTGCTGCCTATCTTGAGCTCCCAATATTAGCGATTGCTTTAATTGGTTTAGCCATCGCATTGTACGACTATTATCAAAACAAACATAAGCAAGGCCCTACACCTGAAGAGGGGGAGATAACGGATGGCATCTAATCATTATCAATACGAGGATACAACTTCTGCACAGGACTTACCGCCCAAACAAATACGAAGTCTTGCATGGAGGTCGTTATTGTTACAAGCCTCATTTAATTACGAGCGAATGCAAGCCGCTGGATGGCTATACTCTATTTTGCCTGGACTGAGGGTTATTCATAAGAATAAAAAAGATTTAAGCAAATCAATGAAGGATCATTTGGAATTCTTCAACACACATCCTTTTCTCGTAACGTTTATTATGGGAATTATTCTAGCTATGGAGCAAAAGAAAGAGGATAGGGAAGCAATACGTGGCATTAAAGTAGCAACAATGGGACCCTTAGGTGGTATTGGTGATGCTTTGTTTTATTTAACATTATTGCCAATTACAGCAAGTATAGGTGCCTCTTTGGCAGTGGAGGGCAATATTCTCGGACCGTTTATCTTTTTGATCATGTTTAATATTATTCATTTCGGAGTTCGATTCGGATTAATGCGTTACGGTTATCGTACCGGGGTTAAGGCAATTGGCAAGTTAAAGGAAGGCACGAAACATGTTTCACGGGCCGCCTCAATCGTTGGGTTAACAGTAGTAGGTGGGCTGATTGCCACCTATGTAACTTTTAAAATTGATTATACATGGAAACAAGGAGAGTCTGAATTAAATTTTCAAACGGACATCTTAGACCAGATCATGCCAGCTATGCTTCCTTTAATATATACCCTGCTTATTTATTGGTTATTAAAAAAAGGCCGTTCGCCAATTTTGTTAATAGGAATAACCGTAATAGTAGGCTTGATTGGATCTTATTTTGGAATTATGTAGTAAGAAAAGCGCAGAGCGCCTGTTTAAAAATTTAGAAATTGGAGCGGCGTACCTGAGATAAAGGATCTCGATAAGCGTTAGCAAATCGATGATGATTTATCGTAAGACACGACGTGAAATCTCCTAGTATTTGGCGCTCGTAGCTAGACACAATTTTCTCATCAGAAGCGTTTTATCCAACCATCAAATTTAATACTTTCTTCACTTAGGACAAAAGCGCAACGAATCGTTCCGTACATTAAAATGAAATTGTAAGAAAAAGGAAGGTGAATGACATGATTGGTATTGTTCTAACAGGCCATGGGAAATACCCTACTGGTTTGTACCAATCCGTTAAACTAATTGCTGGAGAAGTAGAGAGTCTGGAGGTTGTCCCTTTTGTGCAAGATCAAGACAAGTTAAAAGACTCATTGCTTAAGGCAATTGAAAAAGTAGATGAAGGAGACGGTGTTGTTTGTTTTGCAGATTTAGCTGGAGGCACCCCATTTAATGTAAGCTCGCAATTAGCAATAACAAGGGAATACATGCATGTAATTGGTGGAACAAATCCTCCGATGCTGCTTAGTGCTTTGTTTCAAAGAGAACTTCCAGTCAAAGCATTTGTCTCGAACGTTATACAAGAGGGGAAAGTGAGTATAAAAGCCTTTGAATTCAAAGAACGAACAGGAAATCATTCAGAGGGTATTTAGCATTTTGACCAAATAAAATACGGAGGTATAAAATTATGACCTGCTTGCAAAATACAAAAGAAATGCTAGAAAATGCAAGGAAAGAAGGCTATGCTGTTCCAGCTTTTAATATTCATAATCTCGAAACGATTCAAACCGTCGTAGAAGCTGCGGCTGAACAACGATCACCGGTTATATTGGCGGCTACTCCTGGGACGATGAACTATGCAGGGCGTGCTTATATTCAAGCAATAGCAGAAGTGGCTGCAAAGCAACATGAGATCCCTATTGCATTGCATCTGGATCATCATGAAACCTATGAATCGATTACAGCATCACTTGAACTCGGTACGAAATCCGTGATGATTGATGGATCTAAACAAACGTTTGATGAAAACATTGCTATATCAAAATTAGTTGCCGATAAAGCGCATACGTATAACGCTACGGTAGAAGCAGAGTTGGGGAAATTAGTGGGGCAAGAAGATGATATGGTCGTTGCAGCAAAAGATGCGGCATACACAGATCCAGATACTGTTGTTGAATTTGTGGAACGGACCGGGGTAGATTCCTTAGCTGTTGCAATTGGGACAGGACATGGTTTATACGAAACAGAACCTCATTTAGATTTTGATAGATTAACAAAAATCAAGAATCTAATATCGATACCGATTGTACTGCATGGGGCATCAGGGATATCGAAGCAAGATGTACAAAAATGTATTTCGCTTGGATGTGCAAAGGTCAATATTTCAACAGAGTTGAAAATCCCGTTTTCTCAAGGGTTAAGAGAGCATTTGATTAATTATCCAGATGAAACAGACCCACGTAAGTACATGGCACCTGCAAAAGCAAAAATGAAAGATGCAGTTGTCGAAAAAATAGCCATATGTATGAGTGCTGGGAAAGCATAACAGATGTATGGAGGAGGTGGTATCGATGATTCTTACGGTTACGTTAAATCCTTCGGTAGATATGCAGTACCAATTATCAGCGTTACAAGTAAATGATGTGAATCGGGCTGCCCATGTGTCTAAGACTGCTGGTGGCAAAGGGCTTAATGTCACCAGAGTTATTGATCAATTACAAGAGCAAGTCACAGCAACTGGTTTTCTAGGTGGAAGATTAGGAGAGTTTATAGTAGATGAATTATCGCAGCAACAGATTGCTCATGATTTTGTATCCATTCAAGGAGAGACAAGAAACTGCATCGCTGTTTTACATAATGGCAAACAGACAGAGATCCTAGAGAATGGCCCAATCATTACCAAGGGTGAATCAGAGCAATTTCTTCAAAAGCTGCAGAATTTATTGGGGAAAGTTACTAGATTGACGATTTCAGGCAGCCTTCCAAAAGGTTTAACGGTATCCTTTTATCAACAAATTATTAGCTTGGCAAATCAACAAAAGGTTCCTGTTTTTTTAGATACGAAGGCATCGCTATTGATGGAAATTGTAAAAGGTGATGCGAAGCCATATTTAATTAAACCAAATCAGCAGGAATTTGCCGAGGCGATGGAAATGACCTCAAACAGCGTGGAAGCCATTGTTGACATTTTATCTCATCGAACCCATCTTTCTGATATCCCTTGGGTAGTCGTAACACTAGGAAAAGATGGAGCTGTTATAAAACATGAAGCAGTTATTTATCGGGCATCTATTCCTAATATCCATGCTAAAAATCCAGTTGGTTCTGGGGATAGTGTCTTGGCTGGTTTTGCCGTTGGTCATCAGCGGCAATTATCAGCAGTGGAACTAATTCAATTTGGTTTAACAATGGGTGTCTTAAATGCATTGCAAGCCCAGACAGGTCAGATTGACCCAGAAGCCATACCTGATTACCTATCGCAAATTCATGTTCGCAAATTGTTGAAATAGAATCGCTAATCCGTCTTAATTGACGGGTTAGCGGTATTTTTTTGCCCGAAATTCTATGGGGAACTTCAAATTTCTTTGCTACATCAGTTTTAGAAAATTTTATTATTATCTTTATTTCGTGTTATATAGGAATAGGAATAAAGAGAGATACAAGCTGTTTGTGTCGATCCCAATATCGTACATTCGTCGTTCAAACATTTATGATGAAAGCGCGTACATTATCGTGGTATTGGCTGATACAATGAATGTGAAAGAGGGGAAATCATGAAACTTGATGATCGGAGTAACACGATCTTTGAAGCATTATTAAATAATCCTAGCATGAATAGCAAAGAGGTTGCACATACGTATAAGCTGACGAGAAGACAATTAGGTTACAGGATTCAAAAGATCAATCAATGGCTGGATAATCAAGGTCTCCCGCCAATTAAACGTACAAGGCAAGGTTACTTTATTCTAGATCAGAATGTTTATACAGCCTTGCTTCATGATCAGGAGGGAGCGAAGCCAAACCGGATTCTCTCCGAATCAGAACGTGTGTACATGATTGTGTTTATGCTTATCAGTAATAATGACTTATCGCTCTACCATTTTTCAAGTGAATTACAAGTAAGTAAAAATACTGTCCTAAATGATATAAAGAAAGCACAGCAATTGGTTGAACCATTTCAATTAACCATTCGCTATAGTCGGAAGTATGGTTACCTATTAGAAGGCAATGAATTCTATACTCGAAAACTACTCATTCACATAACAACGGTCATACTTGATATGAACGATGGAGAGAAGCTTGTACGGCATTTGGCTCATATGCAAGCAGGAGCGGTAACAGAGACTATAAAACGAATCGAGAATATAGAAAAGAAGCTTAATCTGAAATTTACGGATGAGAAGCTAGCATCGATGCCTTATATCTTATTACTTGTTTTATACCGAATTAACAAGGGACATGTGATTGATTCTTTCTATATTACTTACGATGAGCTCTCAAATACGAAAGAATATCTGGCGACAGAAGAAATTCTTTTTGATCACCCCCATATTCCTATGGTAGAGCGGCTGTTTATTACCTTGCATTTATTAACGATAAATGTGTACTGGTCTGAGTTATTGATGGAAGATACGATTCCTGATTTATATGAAGCACTTGATGAAATGGTGACGCGTTTTGAGAAGAAATCTGTAGTTGTCATTCAAGACCGTGTGCAATTACTGCAAAAGCTATTATTACATGTCAAACCAGCGTATTACAGAATTAAATACGAACTAACGGAAATCAATCATGTACAGCACGGATTAAGCAAGGAATTTTCTGTGCTTCATCACCTAGTAGAACAGGCAATCGAACCGTTAGCGTTTTTAATTGGCAAGGATATTCCCGAAAGTGAAACGGTCTATTTAACGATGTTAATTGGTGGTTGGTTAACGAAGCAGGGGGACAGTATTCAGAAGAAAATCAAAGCCATTGTTGTTTGTCCAAATGGTGTATCGGTATCAAGGCTGATGTATCGTGATTTGAAAGATTTATTTCCTGAATTTGTATTCTTAGATTCATTATCTGTACGAGAATTCAAGGTTTATCCGTATGATTATGATCTTGTGTTCTCGCCAATCCCTTTAGAAACAAATAAAAAGCTTTTTACGGTGAGTAGTGTCTTGCATCGTGATGAAAAAATTCGCTTAAAGAAACAGGTGTCATTAGAATTACATGGCTATTTTCCTTCGAAAATCGAAATGGATGAAATGCTGCAGATTATTAAAGAACATACGACAATTCATGATAAACAACAATTAGCAAAGCGATTATATCGTTATATGCATCGTGATGAGGCAGAATCCATTTATACGGAAGAACCTCCTTCTTCCATGATGGTGCTAAGTGATTTTTTGCCATTAGATCATATTCGAATGGTGCATACAGTTACTTCCTGGAATGAAGCAGTTAAATTGACAGCAAAACCTTTACTTGTAAATAACAAGATTGCTAGATCTTATTTGGAAGCAATGTTGAATCAAAAAGAACAGGATCCTTATATTGTCATTGGGAATCATCTTGCTATCCCACATGCAGCACCTGAGGACGGTGTTAGGGAGACATCAATGAGCCTGCTGCATATAAAGGAAGGTGTTGATTATGGAAAGGAGTATCGTATTCACATTATGGTTGTAATTGCTGCGATGGATAAACAAAAACATTTAAAAGCATTACTGCAGTTAATGAGGCTTGCTCAATCGAAGGATGCAATGAAAACATTGATGCAAATAGAATCAAAAGACAAAATGAAGCAATTGATTCAAGATTACTCATTTGAATAACAACAGGGACTGAGGTGCAGATATGACAGAGCTATATTATGATCAATCAATTATTCAAGTAGACCTTGATGTGACAAGTAATCAAGAAGCACTTGAGAACATGGCAGCAACGATGGCAGAAAAAGGATTTGTCACGGAGTCATTTAAAGATGCGCTAATTAACCGGGAAGCAGCGTTTCCAACAGGCTTACCAACTCAAGGCGTATCTGTGGCAATACCGCATACCGATATCGAGCATGTCATTAAAAAATCAATTAGTGTCGCAATTTTAAAGAAACCAGTTGAATTTGGCATAATGGGAGATTTGGATTCGACGACTCCTGTAAAAATTATCTTCTTGCTAGCTATGGATGAAACCCACGCGCAGCTTGTCCTATTACAACAGCTGATGCAGGTCTTTCAAAATGAAGAACAATTAACGTATTTAGCTAATCAGAAAGATAAACAAAATATAAAACGATTCCTAGAAGAAGAACTAGGGTTCACGCTTAAAGGAGGTGAATAACATGGCAGATAAGAGAAAAGTATTGGTGGCATGTGGTGCAGGGATTGCTACATCAACGGTAGTCAATAGTGCAATTGAAGAAATGGCAAAAGAAAATAATTTAAATATTGAATTAGTTCAAATAAAAATTGCTGAAGTAGGTTCATATGTAGACACCGCCGATTTGCTAGTAACGACAGCAATGACGAAGAAAGAATATCCTTTTCCTGTAATCAATGCACGTTCTTTCCTAACTGGAATTGGTGTAGAGGATACAAAGAAACAAATTTTAGAAGAACTAAAAAAATAAGTGAAGGGGCATCTCGTAAGGAGAGATGCACCTCTTCAAAGGGATAAGGGGGAGGAATTATGCAGGGGGTTGTTGATTTTATTCAAGCCTTCTTAGACTTAGGAGCTACCGTTATTTTACCAGTTGCGATTTTTCTATTAGGTCTGTTATTTGGGCAAAAACCGGGAAAAGCATTTCGATCAGGATTAACGATAGGTGTCGCATTTGTTGGTATATTCTTAGTTGTTGATTTATTGGTAAATAATTTAGGGCCTGCAGCACAAGGAATGGTTGATCGATTAGGTGTTGAATTAAATGTCATTGATGTAGGATGGCCGGCAACTTCTTCGATAGCATGGGCCTCGGTTGTGGCGGCTTTCATCATCCCATTGGGATTAATTGTAAACGTTATCATGTTGGTGAGCAAAACAACCAAAACAATGAATGTTGATATTTGGAATTTCTGGCATTATACCTTTATGGCAGCGATGGTGTATGCCATTTCTGATAGCATTATTCAAGGACTGATTGCGGCAGTTATCTTCCAAATCGTTTGTTTGAAGGTCGCTGATTGGACAGCTCCTATGGTTAGTGAATTTTACGAGCTACCGGGAGTTTCTTTAGCAACAGGGTCTACAATTTCTTATGCACCAGGAATATGGTTAGTTAAAGGATTACAGAAGATACCCGGATTGAAAAATTGGAATGCGGATCCTGAAACGATACAAAAAAGGTTCGGAATATTCGGAGAATCAATCTTTATCGGCTTGTTTTTAGGGGCGGCAATTGGTGCCCTAGCTGGTTATAGTGTTGGTGAAATCATTGAGATTGGTATGGCCATGGCAGCAGTTATGGTACTAATGCCTCGTATGGTAAAAATTTTGATGGAGGGACTAATGCCTGTTTCGGAATCAGCAAGAGAATGGTTAAACAAACGATTTGGTGATCGTGAAATTTATATTGGACTGGATGCTGCTGTAGCATTAGGACATCCTGCTGTTATTTCTACTGCACTGATCCTTGTTCCCATTACTGTCGTTTTAGCTGTTATTTTACCAGGAAATGCTGTATTACCTTTCGGTGACTTAGCTACCATTCCATTTATAGTAGCCTTTATTGTCGGTGCTGCCCGAGGGAATATTGTGCATTCCGTTATTGCTGGTACAGTGATGATTGCTATCTCTCTTTATATTGCAACAGACGTTGCACCGATCTTTACACAAATGGCTGAGAATGCGGACTTCGATATGCCTGAAGGCTCTGCGAGAATCTCGAGTATCGACCAAGGTGGAAACTTGATTAATTGGATTATCTTTAAAATTTTCTCTTTGTTTAATTAAGTCGTAAGGGCCGTCATTTCAATTCTTTTAGAATATATAGGGGGATCATCATGCAAGCACTTATAAAAACAGCTTTAGGATTCGGTAATCTGGTTGTGCAAGAGAAGGAAGAGCCGAACCCAAATCCAGGGCAGGTAAAAATCAAAGTTCACTATGCAGGGATTTGTGGTTCAGATATCCATACGTATGAAGGACATTACAAAGTAGCTTCTCCAGTTACGTTAGGTCATGAATTCTCTGGTGAAATTGTAGAAGTAGCTGATGATGTGACAAATTTCAAAGTTGGAGATCGTGTCACTTCAGAAACAACATTTTATATTTGTGGAGAATGTAATTACTGTCAGACTGGGAATTACAACTTATGTAATCACCGCAAAGGATTAGGTACGCAACAAGATGGAGCATTTACCTCATATGTGATTGCACGTGCAGAAAGTCTCCACCTGATACCGGAGCTTGTCAGCTATCAAGCTGCTGCTATGACAGAACCATTGGCTTGTACACACCACGCTGTCAATAAAGCAGAAATAAACCAAGGGGATATTGTGGTGGTGATTGGCCCTGGTCCAATTGGTTTATTAACCGCACAGGTAGCCAAAAGTCGTGGCGCAACGGTAATAATTACGGGATTAACGAATGACAAGATTCGTTTAAATAAGGCAAAGGAAATCGGCATTGACTATGCAGTAGATTCACAAAAACAAGATTTAAAAACGCTCGTCCATTCATTAACAGCTGGATACGGAGCAAATGTGGTATTGGAATGTTCTGGATCTGTAGCTGCTGCTAAGCAAGGGATGGATTTGTTAAGAAAACAAGGTCAATTTGTTCAGGTGGGGATATTCAGTGAACCAGCTATCTCTTTTGATATGGAAAAAATTATCCAAAAAGAGATACACATGGTGGGAAGCAGAAGTCAAAAACCGGCAGATTGGGAGCCATCTCTGGCACTGATGAGCAATGGCGAGGTGCAAGCAGAAGCATTGGTAACCCATCAGTACAAAATTACCGAGTGGGAACAGGCTTATCAAGCAATAAAAAGCGGCGAAGCAATTAAGGTGTTACTTGTTCCCCACCTATTAGACAGCTACGAGGGAGGGAAAATCGATGGTCGAACCATTACTTGATTTTATGTTAGGGCCAATGCGAGGAATCACATCCATCTATGTGGAATATCAAGTCATTTTTAATACATTGGTAGTCGGATTTGGGATATATTCAATATTCTTTTCACGAAAAAAACAAACAGCCAATGAAGCAGGTGATTAGATGAAAGCTTTGAAACTATATGCAAAAAGAGATATACGATATGAAGAGGAAGAGACTCCGAGAATTGAACAGAACAATGAAGTTATCATCAAGGTGAAGGCGGTTGGAATCTGTGGATCCGATTTATCCAGATATAAGAAGTTAGGGCCGTATGTGGAAGGGATGGTCTTTGGGCATGAATTTGCAGGAGAAGTTGTAGAAACGGGTTCTGCGGTAGAGGAAATACAAGTGGGTGACCGAGTCTCTGGATGCCCGACTTACTGTTGTGGGAAATGTATGTATTGTCAAAAAGGAGAATTAGCAAGGTGTAAGAAGTTAATCGTTATTGGGGCTAAACATCCTGGAGCATACGCAGAATATGTGAAGTTACCTGAAGCGAATGTAATACCTATACCAGACGGTGTTGACTTTGATACGGCTGCAATGATTGAGCCTTCTGCGGTTGTGGCTCATGGTTTTTATCGAACGTCGCTTCAGCCGGGGCAAGATGTTGCTATTATGGGATGTGGCAATATTGGATTATTAGCGATTCAATGGGCCAAAGTGTTTGGTGCAAGACATATATATGCGATTGATATTGATGAACAGAAGTTAGCGACAGCCAAACAGCTTGGTGCAGATTATATCATTCATTCAAGAGAAGTGCCAGCCTATCAACAGCTCCGCAAGGTAACCGATGGACTAGGTGCTGATATAGCTATCGAAGCAGCTGGTTCACCAGTTACTTCTGCCCAAATTTTCTCCCTCGTTAAAAAAGGCGGTGAAGTTGTCTTTATGGGTATTCCATATGCGGATGTAATGATCGAACGATTTTATTTTGAACATATTGTTCGTAATGAATTAACTGTTTTAGGTTCTTGGAATGCCATTTCATCGCCATATCCAGGTAAGGAGTGGGAAATGGCGATGAACTTTATGAAAAATGGACAATTAAACGTCAAGCCAATTATTTCTCATCGAATTCCTTTAATAGATGGACCATCGATATTTGAAACTATCATTCAGCAACAAGGGTCATTTGGAAAGGTACTATTTTATCCAGAACGTGTTCAATAGAAAGACGAAATTAGAACTGGCATTAAGATTATGTAAAAGTAGATGTGGCAGGGATGCAACTAAAATAGCTAACCCAAAAGTGAAATGATAAAATAGGGATGAACTAAATGCTAATACGAAGTATTTTGACGGAGCGATGGTAGAACCTGTTTTTATAACTAACCCGAACGGATTCGAGTTGAATCGTTCGGATTATTATAGGAATAAGATACTGTTGTCTCAGCCTCGCCTATTTGTTTATTCCTTATGGGGAAGAGGAGCTGTTTCTGAAATTAGTTTCTTTTGCTGTAATTCTTCCCAGAATGGATCAGGTATCTCCATTACGACTTCAATCGCAGTGGTAGTAATCCCCATGATTTAATAACTCCTTCTTCTTTAAGCGAGTCAATGTACCAAACGCACCTTTACGTGCCTCATCAAACTTCGTAATCTATTCGTTTCCTAGAAAGTCTGGAAACCTCCCAAAAAACATTTCCTAGTAAAAATTACCCAATACCAATGTAAATAAAACATTTTTAGGTATCCCAGCGTACAATTTTTACAACATAGGCATATGCTGATAATGACAATTCTTAGATAGAAAGGAAGGCGTGTATATGTTTTATATGGCCCAATTTGATAAGCAAATAAATACTACAATGCCAGATTCAGTAAGAAATTCTCATGATCCATTGCAGTACTTATGTAATTCCATCCACCAGGATATAAAACGAGAAGGGAAAATGATTGCAATCTGTCAAAAACTAGCTGATGAAGCATCTTCAGAGGAAGAGCGGATGAACTATTTGCAAATTATTCAAAGAAAACTAGTACTGTTGGACAACTCAGCTATGATATATCGAAACCTAACAGGAGGGGAACCGGACTATGAGGAAGATATTCGAGTTGCGGATGGCCAAGAAGGTGTACAGCAACTTCAGTTACTAGAACAAGAGAGTTATCAATCTTATCAGAAAGGGTACATGTTGACACAAGATCCATATGTGCGTGACGCCTTCTTACGAGCCTATTATGGTGCAGAATCAGCACAACTCACCTCTAAACAATCACCTCAGGATACGGCAACGCGTATCTCCGATCAAGGAGGAGATCCATTTGTTGTAGCTATTGAGCAAGCCACAGAACAAAATAATACTTTTCGGACAGCGATATGGACTGGAGATCATTTGCAAGTAACGTTAATGAGTATTGATGTTGGTGAAGATATTGGGTTAGAAATTCACCCTGACACAGATCAATTTTTACGTTTGGAGCAGGGAAATGGGTATGTACAGATGGGGAAAAGCAGAGACAATTTAGATTTTAACCGATATGTAGAAGAGGATGATGCGATAATGGTACCAGCAGGTACCTGGCATAATATCACAAATACCGGTGATGAACCTTTGAAACTATACTCTATTTATACTCCGCCAGAACATCCATTTGGAACGGTTCACCAAACAAAAGCGGATGCCTTGGCAGATGGAGAATACTAATTCGACTAGCCTCCGGTTCAAAGGAAGTTTTTTACCACTTCATATAAAAATATACTTGTCATAATTATCAAACTATGGGATGGTTTACGTATAGGTTGATACTTGCTCAAAAAAAATCCAAGCAAGAACATCTGTCTCTGCTTGGATTCATATACATTACAAGAAAGGGGGAGTTATAAGGATACTAGTAGTATACCCAGTTATCAGCTTTTTAAACCAATACCATGGAAAAAGGAGAGAAAAAATGGGAAAAGTTGCCCTGCAATTGTATACAGTTCGCGAATTAGCTAATGAGAATTTATTAGGGTTATTAGAAAGAATTGCGGAGCTAGGTTATCAAGGCGTCCAATTTGCTGGGTTCCATGATCATAGCGCAGAAACGGTACATAAACAATTACAAGCATTAGGTTTAACACCTGCAGGTGCCCATGTACCGATAGAACTGTTACAAAGCCAGTTGGATGAAGTGTTGCGTTTCCATACCAAACTAGATAATTCATTGTTAATTTGCCCGTTTTTACCCGAATCGATGAGGAAATCAAAAGAGGATTATTTGCGGACAGCTGACCAATTTAATGAGATTGGTGAGAAGCTTACACGAGAAGGTTTTGCTTTTGGTTACCATAACCATGCATTTGAGTTTGAACGTTTTGATGAAACATCTGGATTTGAACTGCTGTTTGAGCATACAGATTCTAGCAATGTGAAGATGGAGCTCGATTGTTATTGGGCAGCCTATGCTGGAAGTGACCCCGATCGATTAATACAGAAATATCAAGACAGATGTATTTCACTTCATGTTAAAGACGGAAAGCAGGAAGATGGAGAAATGATTTCTACGGAGATTGGCAATGGCACATTAGATATTCCAAAACTAATTACATCTGGTAAAGAACATGATGTGAATTGGTTCATCGTTGAGCAGGAACATTTCACTGGAGATCCATTAATTAGCGCGAAAGAAAATGTAAGCGCATTAAAACAGCTGATATAACGAAAAGATCGGGCAAGTAATGTGCCCGATCTTTAAATTATAATAATGGAACAATAATGCCGGCGATTAGTAGAATAAGTGCTCCACCTAAACGAGATGATATTTGAGCAAACGGCATTAATTCCATTCGCTTGGAAGCGGACAATACGGCCACATCACCCGTTCCTCCCATATTAGCCATACATAAACCTGCCGTGATTGCAGATTCGATTGGGTGGAAGCCAACTAATTTTCCGAGCATTGCCGCTCCTAATGCTGCACCAACAACGACACTGGCAACCAATAAAATATATTCGATCGTCAGTGCATCAATAACAGCATTCAAATCCGTATAAGCAATCCCTATCCCAATTAATAAGGCGAGCGTCCAGTTTTTTGCAACGAATTGATACCACTGATTTGCCCCATTTTCAACAATTTCAGGTAACCATCCTGCTAATTTAAAAATAGCTACTAAAATAATCATGAGGGCATATGGGTGTAGTGGGATAAAGTTTCCTAAAATTTGGCCAAGCACATAAAATACGAGAGCTGCAACCATACCTACACCCATGATACTTACATTATACGTAACCTTTTTATTTTCTACATGGAAGCCTTCCATCAATTGGCCATTTCCTGATAGCTTAGGAAACTTATTACCGATCATATTTAAGATACCTGCAAGAATAATAGCCAGGACATTACCTAGTGCTAATGCTGGTACAAGGATTGAAATATAATAGGATGGATCATTACCAAGAATTTCGGAATATACTTGAGACATTGGAACAGCACCAGCTCCCATACCTCCACCCATAATTGGCATGGCAATAACTAAAATGGCATCTTTAAATCCAAATCCAATAATCAGACCTACAATACCCGCTAGTATCATTGATACAATTACAGCAGCTAATAAAGGTAAAGCAAATTTAGCGCCAGCTTTTTTTAATGTGTTGGAATTCATTCCTAAGATACTACCTGTTATTAAGGCAGCAATATAGAAATTAAGAAAACCACCGGATTTCATGAATTCCGTTATACTGGTAATGGTTTCTTGGGGCATGATATCTGCGTATACGAAAAAAGCAGCACCAAATATAGCTACAATAGCACCTCCACCTAAAAAGCTTCGGAGGATAGGGGTATTATCGCCAATCCAGCCAAACAGTTCTCCCAGTACCATCATAATGAGTAAACTACCGATCATTCCAGCAGGTAAATTCCCTGTATACATAGCTGCTAAAGCGATAATTGTAATTAATGCAAACCAAATAACCGGGATATTAAAGATACTTATGCGCTGAAATAACCTTGTTTTTGATACTGTTTCCGGCTCAATTGATTGTTGTTGGGGTGTCGTCATGATTTGCCTCCTAGTTATGAATATACTTTCTTTTAGTTGTTCGCTTTGCTTTCGTTATCAGGTGCTTAATTATTTGTTCTATCTCATTCAAAGTACCTTGAGCGTGCACAATTGCACGTTTTCATACTTCCTAATTTTGAATGCCTACAAATACCGTATGAAACCTGTATCAATTCTCCATAAGTTAAAACGCTTACAATAATTAGTACAAATCTTCATTACAATGAATATATTCTATATACATGAAAAGCTGTTAGGTATTTTATATGTGTAAGAGCCTAAAGAACCATAGGGATAAGTTATGTATGATCGAAGAATCATAATCTTCGATACATTCCTTTATCTGAAAGCCGCATTTCCTTAGTATATGAAGAAAGAATTTAGTAGTTTCTTTGATCCAAGTTGTGCCCCCCTTCCTTCCTAACCTACGTATGAAGGGTTAAAACGTTTTTGAAGGATTCGTAGCCTAGACATATCGTAACGCTAACTAACTTTCGTATTTGCACATTCTATTTTTATTACTCTAGCACCTGATCCAGCTATTTGTCGAGAGACAAAAGGCATAGCTACGCTTGATCTAATAGATTAAGCGTAGCTATGCTGAAGGCAACAAGTAGGTTATATTCTATTTATTTTCCTACTTACGGTTCTTTTGGAATTTTTTCATCTTAGATTGGTATAGTACTTTTAGTCCAAGGTAAAATTGAATAATTAAGGAATTTTTGGTTATTTTCCTTTATAATAATACTAAATAGGTATGCCATATTTACTTATCAAGAGTTATTCCAAGAGTCATCCCCATATGCAGCAGGAGAGGCTCTTGTATTTTGAGGAAAAACAACTTAAGCCATATACTTTATTTTGGGTCCAATGTTGAGCAATATGTATTGCAACCCAAACAATAATTCGGTTTATGAGTATATAAGTAATTAGCATATTGACAATTAATTAGCAAAACAGTAAGATTTATTGTAATCGATTACAATTAGAGGTGTGAGGAGCATGGCAACTATACAAGAAGTAGCGAAAAAAGCAGGGGTATCTGTAGCCACAGTTTCTAGAGTACTTAATAATTCCCATACTGTAAAAGAAACAACAAGATTTAAAGTTGAGCAAGCGATTGGAGCGTTAAATTACGCGCCCAGTGTTTTAGGACGGAATTTACGAAATTCAGAAAGCCGACTACTTCTTGTGTTAATACCGAGTATTTCGAACCCGTTTTATACGGAGATTATTAATGGGATAGAAGATACTGCTATTCATGAAGGCTATAATATCATGCTTTGTGAAACGGATTCGAATCCTCAAAGAGAAGCGATTTATTTTAATCTTGTTCGTAATCGCATGGCCGATGGCATTATTCTAATGGATCCAACTATTAATCGAAATAATGTATTGCAATTGGCAGAAACACACCCAATTGTACAATGCAGTGAATTTGATAAGGAAGGGCATATATCCTATGTTTCGATTAATAATGAATTAGCTGCTTATCAAGCGGTGAAGCACTTAATTAAAATTGGAAAGAGGAAAATTGCATTCATTAATTCCGATGAAAAATTTTTATATGCACGTGAGCGGAAAGCTGGTTATGAAAAGGCATTTAATGAGTACGATATGTCTGTAGAAGCGAAATGGATGTATAATATCCAAAAGCTTAATTTTGAAAGTGGGCAACAAGCAATGCGGACACTTCTTAACCAAGCCGATCGCCCTGATGCAGTTTTTGCTGTGTCTGATGTTCTTGCCATTGGTGCATTAAAAGAAATTCACGCTAGTGGGTTGAATGTGCCTAATGACATAGCGGTGATCGGCTTTGACAAAATTAGCTTTTCTAACATGACCTACCCGACGCTGACAACGGTATCGCAGCCGATGTACCGGATGGGATGTATTTCAGCGACAATGATTATTAAGAAGATAAGAGGAGAAAAGGTAGAAAGTATGCTTCTTGAACATGAATTAATTATTCGTGAATCAACATAAGGGGGGAATATCATGTATTCATTAACCAACCAAATTGCGATTGTTACTGGTGTCAGTCATGGCAATGGAATAGGTGCGGCAATTTGCCGTCAACTTGCAGCGGCAGGTAGTTCGATCTTTTTTACCCATTTTCGGGCAGAGGCTAGTTGGCCAACGTTTTTTCAAGAAGAAATTAGGAGACGTGGGGTTGAATGTAATTATTTGGGCATCGATTTGTCCCACACACAAGCACATAGGGAAATAATGACGACGGCGGTAGATCAAATGGGAGTTCCTACTATTCTCGTAAATAATGCGGCCCATTCTACAAGGGATGGCTACCAAATTCTTGATGCAGAAATAATAGATAAACATTATCAAGTCAATATGCGTCACACAATGTTATTAAGTGCTGCCTTCGCACGTCAATTAGAACAAACAAATGTTGATCATGGACGGATTATCCATTTAACATCTGGTCAGGCGCAAGGACCAATGGTCAATGAGTTAGCATACGGTGCAACAAAAGGAGCTATATCGGCATTTACTTTGTCATTATCAGCTGAACTTGCCCCACTTGGAATTACCGTAAACGCGGTTAATCCTGGACCAACAGATACTGGCTGGATGACGGAGGAGCTAAAACAAGAACTTCACCCCAAGTTTCTATCAGGAAGAATCGGTGAACCAGACGATGCGGCAAAATTAGTATCTTTTCTTGCAAGCGATCAAGCAGGCTGGATAACCGGTCAAGTTATTCATTCAGAAGGGGGATTTCTAAGACAATAGGGTAAGGGCATTATTTTGAAAAGTATTATCGATTTCATTCAATTTCTCGGCCATGATAAAAGAGGCATGCATTATTGATACATCTAGAGTGGGATAAAAAAGTTATTGACAACAGGGGAATAAGGGTTATAATAAAACCATAATGTAATCGATTTCATTTTTTCTAATATTAAATAAAGTTATTGTGGTGAAATCGATAAAAACCAAGGGGGATTTCCATTGAAGTTATCTAAATACTTGCTTCCTATTCTACTATTGATTGGCTTGGCATTTGTACTAATTGCTTGTAGTGACTCTTCATCCGAAGACGAAACTGCTGATCAAAATGGTTCCGGATCAGGTGATGAAGAGGAAGTTACTATCGTTTATGCCCGTGGAGTAGATACAACACCAGCGACAGAAGCACTTATTAAGGCATTTGAAGAGAAGCACCCAAATATTAACGTGAAAGAACAAGAAATGCCGGCAGATACCGGTCAATCGCATGACCAGTATGTAACCGCTTTCAGTTCGCAAAGTACAGAAATTGACGTTTTTAATGCAGATGTGATTTGGCCAGCAGAGTTTGCGCAAGCGAATTATGCTTTAGAGCTCGATCGTTTCATTGAAAAAGATGGAATCAATATGGAGGATTACTTCCCTGGTACAGTTCAGGCGGGTAAATTCGATGGAAAACAATGGGCTATGCCACAATATACCGATGCCGGAATCCTCTACTACCGAACAGATATCGTCGATGAGCCGCCGAAAACATGGGATGATCTTATTGAACAAGCAAATAACCTTAAAGGCGAAAAAGGGACAGAATTTGGTTATTTGATGCAAGCTGCACAGTATGAAGGATTAATTACAAATGCGATTGAGTTTATCGCATCGTATGGTGGAGAAGTAGTTAATGAGAATAATGAAGTCGTTGTCGATAGTCCGGAAACCGTTAAAGCTTTGGAAAAAATGAAAGAAGTGGTTGGTTCTGATTTTGTACCACAGAATATTCTTAATTTCCAAGAAATTGAAACGGAGAATGCTTGGATTGAAGGGAAATCCGTTTTTGCTCGTAACTGGCCATACCTAATGTCTTCTTCCAATGATGAAGAACGTTCTGCAATAAGTGGGAATGTAGAGATGACCACGATGCCAGAAGGGGATGCAGGGAGTGCATCAGCATTAGGTGGATGGATGACGATGATTAATCGTTACTC
This sequence comes from Virgibacillus sp. CM-4, assembly GCF_000445495.1. Lineage (NCBI taxonomy): Bacteria > Bacillati > Bacillota > Bacilli > Caryophanales > Bacillaceae > Virgibacillus > Virgibacillus sp. CM-4. The sequence continues at coordinate 852,668 of NZ_AUQA01000002.1, read as the reverse complement.
CGAACATCCTGAAGCTGCTTGGGAGTTTGTAAAATTTATATCTGGACCGGAAGGACAAAAGATTTCGGCAGTGGAGGGCGGCCGTGCGCCAACTATTGAAGCATTATATGATGATCCTGAAATACAGCAGTTAAATTCATTATTTGGGAACCCAGATTTCCGAGAAGTATTGCAAACCGCAGTGCCCCGTCCAGTAACACCAATTTATCCAGAAATCTCAGATATTATGCAAATTGAAATCTCTAAAGTCCTAACTGGTGATCAGAATCCACAACAAGCTGCTACCAATATGCAAACGAAAATGGAAGCTGCGATGAACGAATAAGGAAGGTTAATAAGGCAAGGTGGGCATTCCTCATCTTGCCTTTATAAATAGAGATGTAGGAGAAGGAGGGTTACCGTGAAGAGGAAAAAACGCAGCTTTCAATTGAATGAGAAACAACTTGGTTATGCAATGGTTCTGCCTTCATTAATTCTTGTTTTTGTTGTTGTGCTTTGGCCAGTGGCGCAGTCGTTCTGGAATAGTTTATTTGATTATCGATTAAATGATCCGAACCGATCTGAACTAATGTTAAGTGCCAATATTGATTTAGAGAGATACGTAGATAATCATTTTTATATTAATAGTCAATTAGAGGATTTAGCTTCATCTGTAGAAGGGGAAGCAGCAGCAACTATTACCGACATAAAGGAAAAGATAAATGGGTATCATCAAGAATTAGTAGAAGATGAAGAAACCAAGCAGAAAGTGGAAAAAGTCGATGAATTAATTATGAACTATCAGCCGGTCACGGATTCCGATTTGAAATACCAGAAGATTGATAATGGATTCGCAGACGAATATCGTGATGCTTTAATGAGTTATCAAGATAAATTAACAGGCTTAGCCTCCTCTGTCTCAGATGAAACAGTCAGTGAAAATATTAACCAATCTGCGGATTTACTGGGGGCGACTGGAGAAACCATCTTAAAATCGAACTTCATTGGATTAAAAAACTATGGAAAATATCTACAGGACACACGCATGTGGAAATCCTTGTGGAATACAACGTTCTTTACTGTTGTAACAGTTGCATTGGAGCTAGTGCTTGGTGTTTGTATCGCGTTACTTATTAATCGAGCGTTTAAAGGTAGAGGCCTCATTCGTGCTTCAGTATTAATTCCTTGGGCAATCCCAACTGCTGTGGCTGCCATGATGTGGGGTTTTCTCTATGATGGGCAGTCTGGTATCGTAGCTCATTATTTAGCATCTCTAAATCTAATTCCAGGAGAATCCTGGTTATTATCAACGTCTAATGGAGGAATGTTCTCCATTATCTTAGCCGATGTCTGGAAAACAACACCATATATGGCTTTATTGATACTAGCAGGCTTACAGACGATTCCGAGTTCACTCTATGAAGCTTCCGGCGTAGACGGGGCGAATAAGTGGCAACAATTTTGGAAGATCACCTTGCCATTGTTAAAATCTTCTATTCTAGTAGCTTTACTATTTAGAACGCTGGATGCATTCCGTGTATTTGATTTGATTTATGTATTAACTGGTGGTGGACCAGCGAATGCAACGGAATCCATTTCGGTGTACGCGTATAAAACCTTATTTGCTCAACAAAATTTTGGAGAAGGATCTGTGTTGTCGGTTATCGTGTTCTTATGTGTAGCATTAATCAGTTTCATCTATGTGAAATTGATCGGTTCCGATTTATTTGCAGGTCGAACAAAATGAGGAGGGGAGTAGCATGAACAAACGTGGAAAAATTGGTTTTTATATTTTCTTGATTATCTTTGTATTTCTCGTCATGTTCCCATTCATCTGGGTATTCTTGACATCGATTAAACCAGTAAATGAAATCTTTTCTTCGTTTAAATGGTTTACAAGTAATCCATCACTATCCTCCTATGAGGCTGCTTTAACAAATCGACCATTGTTACGATATATGCTCAATAGTTTTGTCGTATCGATCCTGACAACGTTATTAGCACTTGTTTTTGCTTCGTTTACTGCTTATGCGGTAACAAGGCTGCCAATTAAGGGGAAAGGCCTGATTTTAGGAATTGTCTTAGCTGCGTCAATGTTCCCGCAGATTGCGATCATATCGCCAATGTTTAATCTTGTTACAGGTTTAGGTTTACGTAATAGCTACTTAGGTTTAATAATTCCTTATATTACAATCAGTCTTCCACTTGCAATTTGGATTCTATCTACATTTTTCCAAAAGATTCCTTATGAATTGGAGGAGTCAGCGAAATTGGATGGGGCTAGTCCGTTCCAAACATTTCGTAAGATTATCTTCCCGCTGGCAACACCAGGCATTTTTACTACAGGGATTCTTGTATTTATTGCTGCTTGGAATGAGTATCTTTTCGCATTAACGATTAATAGTGAGGATTCGTGGAGAACAGTACCGGTTGGGATTTCAATGTACCAGAGTGAATTCTCTGTTCCATGGGGGGATATTTCTGCTGCAACAGTAATTGTGACGATTCCAATTGTCATTTTAGTACTGATTTTCCAACGAAGAATCGTTTCTGGTTTGACATCTGGCTCTGTGAAAGAATAGGAGTTCGGATTTAATAAAATTAAACTTTAGAGGATGGTGGAGTATATGACAGAGAAAGTTCAAGTAGGAATTATTGGTTGTGGTGGCATTGCCTTTGGAAAGCATTTGCCGAGTTTATCAAAACTACAGCAGGTAGAGCTCGTTGCTTTCTGTGATGTGAAGAAGGAAAAGGCCGAACAGGCAGCGAAAGAATATGGAGTGGAAGGTTCAAGCGTGTATCAAAACTATCAAGATTTGTTGAAAGATTCAGCGATTGATGTTGTCCATGTTCTTACACCAAATATTTCTCATGCAGAAATTAGTATTGCTGCGCTGCAAGCAGATAAGCATGTCATGTGCGAAAAACCAATGGCAAAAACGGCAGAAGAAGCCAAGGCAATGCTCGAGGCGGCCAATCAATCAAACAAAAAATTAACGATTGGTTACAATAATCGTTTTCGACCAGATAGTCGATATTTAAAACAAGTTTGTGATCGCGGCGACTTAGGAGAGATTTATTTTGCAAAAGCTCATGCGATTCGACGGCGTGCTGTCCCTACATGGGGAGTGTTTTTAGATGAGGAGAAGCAAGGCGGCGGTCCATTAATTGATATTGGAACACATGCACTTGACTTAACATTATGGATGATGAATAACTATGAGCCGAAAGTGGTTATGGGGGCTACGCATCATCAATTAGGAAAGAAAGAGAATGCAGCAAATCCTTGGGGTTCATGGGATCCAAAGGCTTTCAATGTAGAAGATTCCGCGTTTGGATTTATCACAATGAAAAACGGTGCTACCATAATCTTGGAATCTAGCTGGGCATTAAACTCCTTAGACGTAGACGAGGCAAAATGCTCCCTAAGTGGATCTGAAGGCGGAGCTGATATGAAAGATGGTTTACGCATGAATGGAGAAGAATTTGGAAAGCTTTACACGACGAATGTAGATTTAGGAGCGGGTGGTGTTGCCTTTTATGATGGGGAAACAGAATCTGACGCTGATCTAGAAGCGCGACTGTGGATTGAGTCCATAATCGAAGACAAAGAAACAGTTGTCCAGCCTCAACAGGCTCTCGTAGTGACCCAAATTTTAGAAGCGATCTATCAATCTGCAAAAACGGGGAAAGCAGTTTATTTTGACTAAACAAAAAAAGGGTGGCAATAAGAATGATTCGAGTAGCATTATTAAGTAGATGGCATGTTCATGCTGACGACTATGCAAGGGAAGCAATCGCACATCCAGATTTACAAGTGGAAATGGTTTGGGATGAAGACCCCGATCGTGGAAGGCGATGGGCGAACGAATTAGATGTTGCTTTTGAAGCAGATATTGATCAGGTTTGTTCAAGTCCGGATATAGACGCTGTCATTATTACCACACCTACAGATCAGCATAAGAAAGTCATGTTAAAAGCTTGTCAGTATCAAAAACATATTTTTAGCGAGAAAGTATTGGCTTTCACCATAGAAGATTGTCAGGAGATTATTAAACAGGCAGAAGACGCTGGTATCAAATTAATGCTATCGCTACCAAGGCTTACGGAGAAAGAATTTCTGCAGGCAGATCATGCGCTAAACGAAGGATGGCTAGGGGATTTATCGATGATTCGCTGCCGGCTAGCGCATAATGGAGCAGTTGCTCCAGCTGGAAAAGAAGCAGGCTGGCTGCCAAAGCGTTTCTTTAATAAAGCGCAAACTGGTGGTGGAGCACTAATTGATCTTGGTGCACATCCAATTTATTTAACAAACCGCTTAGCCAAAGATCCGAAGGCAGTTTATGCAAGAATGCAGCCCCAAGTTAGTAAGGATGTTGATGATGCAGCAGTAGTAACCATAGAATACGCTTCTGGAGCATTAGGCGTTGTGGAAACTGGCTTTTTATCATATAGTAGTCCTTTCCAATTGGAACTGTATGGTACAGAAGGTGTTCTACTAGCTGAAGAAGGTCGTATTCGCTTAAAGAGTATCCATTATGGCGACAACCAGTGGATAGAAATTGATGAGCAGCTTCCAGTAGTAGCAACTCCAATGGAGCAGTGGGTAAACGCTATACAAACAGATGAACCAACTTTTATTACTGCTCAAGATATGATGCAATTAACAATGATTAATCAGGCAGCGCGTCACTCCCATCAGGAGGGAAAGCGAATAGAAGTAAGTGATATCAAATAAAATTTACAGACGAAGGGGATATACACAATGAAAGTAACCATCTGGAACGAATTTCGTCATGAAAAAGAAAACCCGAAAGTTGAAGAAATTTATCCAAAGGGGATTCACGATACGCTTTCCCAATTTTTAGTAGAGGCGGGCTTAGATACACAAACAGCAACATTAGATGAACCAGAACATGGCTTAACCGATGAGGTATTAGAGGAAACAGATGTCCTTGTTTGGTGGGGGCATAAGGCGCATCATGAAGTAGAGGATACGATTGCAGAGAAGGTAAAAGTACGTGTTCTTGAAGGAATGGGATTAGTAGTTCTTCATTCAGGTCATTTTTCCAAAGTATTTAAGAAATTAATGGGTACAACATGTGATTTGAAATGGCGGGAAGCGGATGATAAAGAACGCTTATGGGTAGTTGATCCGAGTCACCCAATTACAGCAGGAATAGGAGAATATGTCGAGCTCGAGAAAGAAGAAATGTATGGCGAACATTTCGACATCCCTGTTCCAGACGAGTTGATCTTTGTTAGTTGGTTTGAAGGTGGAGAAGTATTCCGAAGTGGTGCTACCTTTAAGCGCGGGCAAGGAAAGATTTTTTATTTCCGTCCAGGTCACGAGACATATCCTACGTATCATAATAATGAAATTCAACGGATTATTACAAATGGAGTAAAATGGGCGGCGAGTTCGAAAAGTATCAAGCCAACCTATGGTAACAAACAGCCTTTAGAGAAAATAGCAGAGAAGGGGTAGATCACATGGCATCACTACGCGTAGCGATAATTGGCTGTGGAAGTATTGCTAAACATCGGCATTTATTAGAATATCAAGCTAACTCAAAAGTAGATATTGTGGCTGTTTGTGATAAGGTAGAAGAAAGAGTGAACGAGACTGCACAACGTTATCAGGTAAAAGCTTATACGGATTATCAAGCCATGTTAGCCAAAGAGGAACTGGATGCGGTCAGTGTTTGCTTACCTAATTATTTACATGCTCCTGTATCCATTGCAGCATTAGAAGCAGGCTGTCATGTCTTATGTGAGAAACCAATGGCTACAAGCATTCAAGAAGCTGAAGCGATGATCACTGCTACTAAGAAGCGTGGTAAAAAACTAATGATTGGTCATAATCAGCGGTTTGTCCCGTCCCATCAAAAAGCAAGAGAAATGATTGCAAACGGGGAGTTAGGGAAAATCTACAGCTTTCGGACGGCATTTGGTCATGGTGGGCCAGAAGGCTGGAGTATTGATGGCAAAAATAGCTGGTTCTTTAAAAAAGATGAGGCTTTTATTGGATCCATGGGAGATCTCGGTGTACATAAGGCTGACTTAATTCGCTTTCTTCTTGGTGAAGAAATTAGTGAAGTAGCTGCGTTTGTTGAATCAAATGCAAAAACGGACACAGATGTCGATGATAATGCTGTTTGTATGTTAAAAACAGAAAGCGGAATTATCGGTACTTTAGCAGCAAGTTGGGCGTATGTATCTAAAGAAGATAATGCAACAAGAATTTATGGTGAAAAAGGCATTTTGCGTTTAGAAGATGATTCAACTTATTCGTTTATTGTCCACCATGCAGATGGGAACGTGACAAATATTGATCTAGGTGGTATTCAGTCTAATGAGGAAGATGGCCAAACAACGACGCATGTGATTGACCATTTTGTCGACTCAATTTTAAACGATATCGAACCATTGGTTAATGGGGAAGAAGGATTGAAATCACTGCAAGTCATTTTAGCCGCGTTGGAATCAAGTCAAACGAAGACAATAACAAAAATATAGGAAGGTTTGTTATGGATAAATTAAAAGTAGGAATAATTGGAGTCGGTGGGATTGCTCAGAGCAGGCATATTCCAGCTTTCCAAGCGTTAGAAGATCGAGTGGAAATCATAGCAGTGCAGGATGTGAATCAAGATCGCGCCAAAGAAGTAGCTGCAAAATATGACATCCCACGTACATTTGTTCAATATCATGATTTATTTGAGCATGTAAATGCGGTGGTAATTTGTACACCAAATAAATTCCATGCAGAAATTACAGTAGCAGCATTAGAAGCTGGTGTTCATGTCTTATGTGAAAAGCCAATGGCGATGACGACGGAAGAATGTGAGCGTATGATATCGGCAGCGAAGCAATCTGGCAAGCAGTTGGCAATTGCTTACCATTATCGACATACCGATAATGCAAAGCTTGCAAAACAAGCTGTACTGCATCAGGAAATTGGTGAGCCGCTTGTAACTCGAGTGCAGGCGTTACGCAGAAGAAAAGTTCCCGGCTGGGGGGTCTTTACTAATAAAGAACTACAAGGTGGAGGCAGCTTGATTGACTATGGTTGTCACCTTCTAGATTTAGCGATTTGGCTGTTAGGCGATCCTGAACCGGTGGAAGTGTTGGGAACAACGTACAATCGGCTAAGCAAGCTGCCAAACCAAATCAATGATTGGGGCACATTCGATCATGCAACGTTCGAAGTGGATGATCATGTAACTAGCTATATTACGTTTGACAACGGGATTTCCATGCAAATGGAATGCTCTTGGGCAGCCAACATTAAGGAAGATACGAGACATTTGAGTATTTCCGGTGTCGATGGTGGGTTGAGTCTCTATCCGTTTGAATTGTATCAACCAAAGCTTGGTACTTTTATGCGCAGCGATGCAAAAGTAGAGCATAATGAAACAAACGCTGGCTATATTCAGGCTGAGAACTTTGTAGATAGCTGCTTGGGTCAAGACGAATTAGTCGTGAAGCCAGAACAAGCCTTAAAAGTTACCAAAATCATTGATGCCATTTATCAAAGCAGTGACACGGGTAGCAGTGTGAAGCTGAAGTAATAGTGTTTATAGGGGAAGAGGGCAGCAGCCTCATCGGCCTGTTTCTGATTGGTCATAAGTATAGAAAGGTGGAGTAAAAGATGAAATTAGGCGTATTTACTGTTTTATTCGGAGAAAAATCTTTTGAGGATATGCTCGATTATGTGCAAGCGTCTGGATTAGATGCGGTGGAAATTGGCGCGGGCGGAAACCCAGGTACAGCTCATTGTAACGTCGATGAATTATTAGCTAGTGAAGAGAAGCGGAAAATATATTTAGATAAAATCCATTCGCGTGGGTTGACGATTAGTGCATTTAGTTGCCATGACAACCCAGTTTCACCAAACCAAGCACATGCTGAATCTTCTCATGAGGCGTTTGTTAAAACGGTGAAATTAGCAGAATTAATGAATGTACCAGTCGTTAATACATTTTCTGGTACACCTGGTTCCAACGAGCAATCCAAATACCCGAACTGGCCGGTTACCCCATGGCCCACTGAATATTCAGACATCCTTGATTGGCAGTGGGAGAACAAGTTAATTCCTTATTGGAAGGAACAGGGCCAGTTTGCAAAAGATCATGGGATAAAGATAGGCTTGGAATTACATGCAGGATTCCTCGTCCATACACCATATACGATGTTGAAATTACGTGAAGCAACGAACGATGCAATTGGTGCTAACTTAGACCCAAGTCATTTATGGTGGCAAGGGATTGATCCAGTTGCGGCGATCAAAATTCTTGGTAAACAAAACGCCATTCACCACTTCCATGCAAAAGATACGTACATTGATCAAGAAAATGTAAACATGTACGGTCTAACAGATATGCAGCCATATAGCAGCGTGCAAAGTCGCGCTTGGACGTTCCGCTCTGTCGGCTATGGGCATAGTGAAAAAGAATGGTCGGATATTGTGAGTGCGCTACGTACGTATGGCTATGATTATGTTATTAGCATTGAACATGAAGATCCAATCATGTCGGTTGATGAAGGATTCCAAGCAGCTGTAAAGAATTTAAAAGATGTAAATATCAAAGAGGCCCCTGCTCAGATGTGGTGGGCATAACAGAGATTAGCATTTCTAAGCTTGTAGAGAAAATCCTTGTTTTTCTACAAGCTTTTTTTTCTTGCCTCCAAGAGTACAGCCCACTCCCTGTTCGAAAGCACGAGTCCCCTTGTGCAAACCTTGGATATTCGCCAAAAGTTAGACATTTTAATAAGTAGCAAAGTAAATCATTCTAGTTGTAATAAATAAAGTGAGCGGTCGAGTGATTTTTAGACAGTCTGTAGGGGATTTATTGAAAGAAAATAGAAGGTAAGTGGAAGGGGCCCCTTTTTTTCAAAAGAATCGCCACATAAAACACCTTCTCAACTCGAATATCTTAACTGCTGATGAAAGCGTAGGATTAAGGAGTTAGCTTGTTTTCCCTAATGCATGATCTGTGAAGTGAAAGAGATAAAATGCAAGAAGGATAAAATTAGCTTATTTCGGGTATATCAATATGACAGTGCATGAAATATAAATTTATTATGAATGTGAGGTGGAAAATCATGAAAGATAAACAACGAGATCACTTAACCCCTGACTTTGATGCGATTGTCATTGGTGCAGGATTTTCAGGGTTATATATGCTTCATCGCTTACGTAAAGCAGGGTATCGCACACAAGTGTATGAAGCAGGTGCTGATGTTGGGGGTGTTTGGTATTGGAATCGATATCCAGGTGCGCGCTGTGATTCGGAAAGCATGTATTATAACTACACCTTCTCTAAAGAGTTGTATAAAGAATGGACGTGGACAGACCGGTTTCCACAGCAGGAAGAGATACTTCACTATTTAAACTATGTAGCAGATAAGTTCAATTTACGAAAAGGTATTCAGTTTAATACAAGGGTAACAGCAGCTCATTATAATGAGGAGCAGCAGCTTTGGCATATTTATACAGACGATGACTCCCATGTGACAACAACCTTTTTCATCTCAGGTGCAGGCTGTTTATCAACGAAGAATGTTCCAAACTTTAAAGGATTAGAACACTTTAAGGGAGCATGGTATCATACAGGAAATTGGCCGCATGAAAACGTAGATTTTACGGGCAAACGTGTTGGTGTAATTGGAACTGGATCCAGTGGCATACAGGCGATCCCGGTTATTGCTAAAGAAGCAGATCATTTAACTGTGTTTCAACGTACCCCACAATATACAGTCCCAGCGAAAAATCATCCATTAGATCCAGAAATAATTAAGGAAGCAAAAGCGAACTATCATCAAATTAAGCGAGAATTACCAGAATCAATCAATGGCGTACTAACAAAAGTCAGTAGACATTCGGCATTAGAGGATGACCCAGAAGAAAGGCAACGGGTCTATGAAGAGGCTTGGCAAGAGGGAGGTTTCTCGTTTCCGTTGGTTTATAAGGATTTAACAAGTAATGAGGCTTCCAACGAAACAGCGGCATCCTTCATTCGACAAAAGATCGAACAGATTGTGGAAGACCCTGAGACAGCTAAGAAACTACAGCCAGACCATTATTATGGAACGAAGCGACCGAACTTAGATGACCATTATTACCAGACGTTTAATCGAGATAACGTAACCCTTGCAGATGTTAATGAAGATCCAATTGCTGAAATTACATCTAAAGGAATTCGTACAACCAGTTCTGATTTCCCACTTGATGTAATTGTTTTTGCGACAGGATTTGATGGGATGACTGGATCCTTATTTAAAATCGATATTCGTGGAAGAAAAGGGGTTGCCTTAAAGGAAAAATGGGAAGATGGAGGCCAGGTACGTACCTACTTAGGATTGGCAACAGCTGATTTCCCAAATTTCTTCATGATTACTGGACCAGAAAGCCCATCTGTCTTAGTGAATATGCCGACAGCAATTGAACAGCATGTGGAGTGGATCGCTGGTTGCTTAGAATATATGCAAAAGCATGGGAAAACAACGGTGGAAGCAAATCCTTCAGCGGAAAAAATGTGGAGCAAGCATTCAAGAGAAATAGCCGATAAAACATTGTTCCCTAAAACCGATTCTTGGTACACAGGAGCTAATATTCCGGGAAAGCCACGATCTTTTTTAATTTATCTTGGTGGATTTGAAGCGTACACACAAATATGTCATGATGTTGCAGCTAAATATTATGACGGATTTACTATGAGCTAAGGCTCGTCATTAGAGAACTTTCGGCTGTCGAATCCTATTGCCCGACAGCCGAATATTAGATGATAATAATACTTTGAATAAACGTAATATACGTCGTTAGTACCAAACATAAGGCGAGCATAAATGACAATGTTGCTGACATTTTTGTTTTGAACACATACATGCTGATAGTAAGACATAGTGCGATGACAGCGAAGAAAATAGTGGAACTATTCCACATGAGTGTTACCTGATTACCATCAATTGGTCCATGGTAAAACATTTCTAAAATCGGAGCATATCCGCTACTTTGGATTAAGTTCTCGATCTGGAATGGGGGTGATTGTTCATTCATTACGCCAGTAACGATAAAGATTAATAAAATTATGAGAAATTCTGCACGTACCCACGGCTTCGGGTTAAATGTAGAATCTGTTGTTAGTTTTTTCTTCATCCAATAGCCATTGATAAAAGCGTAAATAAATAGTGGTAAGATAAATAGATGCTTGATTAGTAAACTTTGACCATAGGATACCAAATAGGAATCAGTATACTGTTGGAAATTAATTATGGCATTCATTAACAACAAGCCACTTATCATAATGAACAGAAAGCAGGCGATAGCTGTTGGGTGAAACCATGTTAAAAAACGATTCCAATTGTGAAGATCCTTGGCGAACCAGCTTACAAGCAGTAAGCAGCCTACCCAAATAATAACAGCGATAAAGTGCATAGCATGAATAAACACACCATATATACCTTCGACCGAACCTGCATGGCTGCTCCATGCAACACCAATTGCAAGGAACACAACAAGCGCAAGACCTCCCCAAGCTGTCTTTTTATCTTGATTATCATCGGTTAAGGTAATATAAAATCCAAGAACAATACTAAGGATGAACGTAAAAAGCCAAGCGTTACCTATTTTAAATGATAATAGAACTGTCTGTGCGGCTGAGCCAAAGCCATATGCCTGTGACAAATGGGTGATAATTTGAATCAATGGGATAAATGATAAAATCGTAATTCCCAAAACAGCCAGAAGTTTAATGGTTGAAGAAATATAAATGGCTGGCTTGCGATTAGTTGGTATAATCGCAAATATATATGCCCCTATTAAAAGGGAAAAACAAAGGTAAAGCAGTGTTTCACTTATGATGGTTAGAAAGAACATGTCTTATTTTTTCCTTTTCAATCGTACTATTACAATGATTGCAATGATTGCAACAACAAGAATAGCAATTAATATCACGTTTGAATTATCTTGTTCTGCTTGGTTGCTTTCAGTTTCATTGGCAGGTGAAACTGTATTATCTTCATCTGTTTCTGCTGCGTCTTCTTCTGTAGGGGCTGTTTCTTCATTAGCCGTATCCTCTTCAACAGATTCCTCTACATCTACAGTAAATGTAATCGAATCCTCCATTGGATGGCCATCTACTCCAATAATCTCCCATCTTGCTGTATACTCTCCATTTTCTAAAGCTTGATCAAACACAGCATGTAATTCTCCATCATCATTAATGCTAATATTGTCAACCTGGGTCAATGTTCCATTGCTGTTTTCTAATTCTAATGTAGCCGTTTGTTCAATAACGGTGTCAAAAGATAATGTCATCTCTTTCATTGGTTCTGTAACCGTAGCCTCTGCTTCTGGATTGGAGCTTGCCAAATGCGTATGTGCAAAAACGGGGGGTGCCATGTATAGGAAAATAGTTGTTGCTACAAATATAGTGATTAGTTTTTTCATTTGATCTCCTCCTAGCTATTTTTCGATTTAAGATTACTAAATTGTGAAGCATTACACAACTATGTTCCTAAAAAAGAAATGACTATTTGGTGAATAGGACGATTTAACTTTCTAAGAAGTTAAACTCTTTGTAAAAAAGGCTTGAGTTTCTTCAGGATCTTAGAAATAATTGGTAAAGATGGTGCGTTGGTTCTACTATGGGAAGTTGTTTCTCTAGATAAGGGAGGAGAAAAAATGGCAGTTCATTTATTATGGAATATCATTCCTTTTGTAATAATAATTGCAACTATCGTTATTATAAGGAAACGTAAGAAAGCGGGCGTAACAGGGATAAAGACGGCATTTACGCCGATGTGCTTGTTAGTATCTGCCTTTGTTAATTATCTTGCTTATTGGTTTGATGTTATGGGCATTATTAGCTGGGCTGTTTCAATATTTTTACTTGTATTGTCTGCTTATTTCACAAAATACTTGCCACAAGGCCAAACATAAGGTGATAGCTCTATGCGATACCCTTGCGAAATGAACCACCCGTGGTCCCCGCGAATGGTTCATTTACTTTACCCAAACAGTATACGTGATAAGTAGATGACGGCAGTAACAGTAATGGTACTGAACAATGTAGAGAAGAGGACAATTTGTGCTGCAAATGTTGGATAATTATTATATTCTTGCGCGATTACGGAACTATTTACTGATGTTGGCATAGCAGATGCGATAAACAATGCTTGTGCGGCAATGCCCTCCATTTGGAATAAGTAAATGATTCCGAGTGCGATAATTGGTCCGATAATCAAACGTATGATTAAACTAAAATAAACCGATGATAAACCTGCACTTAAGCGCAGTTGTGCCACTTGAGCACCTAATGTGATTAATGCAATCGCAATCATTGCATCAGCAATATAATTAGCAGGCACCCAAACAAAAGAAGGCAATGGCACGTGCGTAATATTAAGGATAACGCCTGCCAACATCGCATACAGAACTGGCATTTTAAAATATCCCAGCAATGCTTGCATCTTCCCAATATTCACGGATTGTAGAGAAAAGATCCCGTAAGAAAACAAGAAAATATTCTGTAATGTAAGCACAATTACTTGAATTGACATTGCGAGTGGGTCACTCTTAAATACCAAGTCGTTCACTGGTACTCCATAGTTTCCTGAATTAAAGAACATCACACTATTTGAGAAAGTGGTCGATTTACCTTTATCAAATCCGAGTAATTTTCCAGTTAAACTGCCAATAACGAAAAGAATGAGCACATAAACAATAAAAAAAGCAACGATATGCAAGAGCAATTGGCCAGAGAAATGTGTACTATACAGTTTAACAAAGATAAATCCAGGGACTAAAAAGTAAATATTTAGTTTGGCTAGGGTTTGTAAATTTAGATGAAACTTTTTCTGCATGAAGAAGCCAATACCCATAATAATAAATATCGGTAAAATAATATCTTTAAGTATCGTAAGAAATTCTTCCAACGGTGTTCCCCTCTCTCTTCTTTAGGTGTTGAAAAACAAAGAAGTAACCGCGCCTACTACACTGTTTATCTTCAAATGACTGAATGTATTCCAGCTCATGGATCCGTAATTTTCCAATTGTAAAATATTATCGCACTGGTCTATTCTGCTGTCAAACTACCTAATTAGGAACTTTACAAATTGTTTGATAATAGCTACTATTGATAATTAATATGTGATATGGGGGATGATTGTTGTGCAGCAATTTGCTTTTTCAGATAGTTTAAACCGATTACCACAGCAATTTTTTGCACAGCTTGTACAGAAAGTGAACAAGCTAACCGACGAGGGACATGATGTAATTAACTTAGGACAAGGAAATCCGGATTTGCCTACACCTAATTATATTGTAGAAGAATTAAAGGTGGCAGCAGAAAATCCCGATCATCACAAATATTCTCCTTTTAGAGGACAACCATTTTTAAAACAGGCGATCGCTGATTTCTATAAACAAACGTATGATGTGGATATTGACCCTGCATCTGAAGTTGCTGTTTTATTTGGAGCGAAGACGGGTCTCGTAGAAATCAGTCAATGTTTACTTAATCCTGGTGATTTGGCCTTGTTGCCCGATCCAGGCTACCCTGACTACCTTTCTGGGATTGCCTTAGCCAATGCTCGAACATCGATGATGCCATTAAAGAAAGAAAATAACTTTTTGCCAGATTATCTGGCTATTCCTGATGATATAAAAAACCAAGCAAAGCTTATGTTTTTAAATTATCCGAATAACCCAACTTCAGCTATGGCTTCACAAACCTTTTTTGACGACACGGTAAAAATGGCAAAGAAGCATCGTCTGTGTGTTGTTCATGATTTCGCTTATGGTGCGATTGGCTATGATGGTAAAAAGCCACAAAGCTTTTTGCAATCAGCCGGTGCGAAAGATATTGGTGTCGAAATGTATACCTTATCAAAAACGTATAATATGGCAGGCTGGCGCGTGGGATTTGCAGTGGGAAATGCATCGGTAATAGAAAGTCTGAATTTGATTCAGGATCATTTATATGTCAGTTTATTTGGGGCTATCCAACAAGCAGCACAAAAGGCTTTGCTTAGTGATCAACGTGATGTAACCCACCTCGTGGAAACATATGAAAGACGTAGAAATGCTTTAATCAATAGCTTGCACGCAATAGGCTGGAGGGTAGAACCACCACAAGGAACGTTTTTCGCATGGCTGCCAGTTCCTGAGGGGTATACTTCGGAAACATTTGCTGAATGCTTATTACAAGAAGCACATGTAGCTGTTGCACCAGGAAATGGGTTTGGTGAAGCTGGGGAAGGATATATCCGAGTAGGTTTATTGGCAAGTGAAAAGAGATTAGAAGAAGCAGCAAAAAGGATTGGTAAGTTAAATTTATTTCGATAGCTTTTCCTGTGATTTTTTAACAGGTGTATTTTTAGTGTAACCACGCATAGTAAAAAGGAACAGGTGAAAACTTGTTCTACTACTTTCCCATTAGGAGTGTTTTTCAAATGGCCAATAATAATCGTAATCAATTAGAAGTGCCAAGTGCGGAAAATGCTGTCGATGCCTTAAAGTATGAGATCGCTAATGAATACAATGTCGATCTCGGAGCCGATACAACCGCACGTGAGAATGGATCCGTGGGTGGCGAGATGGTAAAGCGGATGATTAAAATTGCTGAACAAGATCTCGCAAACAGGAAAAAGTAGTAACAAATAGGGAGGATGCTCTATGGAGCATCCTTTTTTTAATGTATGAAGACTTTATTAAAAAATAGGTTGATTTTTCTAATTATTTCGATTAAAATCTAAACAAGCTAAAAAAGGAATGATTATTCCAATATACGGAATATTTTTGCAAGCGTTTTAAGGGAGGAGAATAAATGAATAAAGTAATCAACAAGCGTGAAATCGTGCAGCTCATTCAGGATGGCGATACATTACTTGTAGGTGGGTTTGGTATGTCTGGAACCCCTCTCACCTTGCTTGATGAAATAGCAGCATCTTCAAAGCAACATCTTACCGTCGTAAGTAACAACCTAGGGGAAGTAGGCAAGGGATTGGGAAAACTATTAACGTCTGGCTGCCTGAAAAAAGCAGTAGGTTCTTACTTTACAACCAATCGAGATGCTGTGAAGGCCTGGAACGATGGGTTACTTGAAATTGACCTTATTCCTCAAGGTACGCTAGCCGAGGCGATCCGATGTGGGGGAGCAGGAATAGGAGGTTTTTATACAAAAACAGCTGTTGGAACAAAAATTGCCGAAGGAAAAGAAGAGAAAGTGATTGATGGGGAAAGATATTTGTTGGAGAAATCAATAAACGGAGATGTTTCCTTAATCAAAGCTTTGAAAGCGGATACATTAGGTAATCTTATTTATGACCATACGGCGCGAAATTTCAATCCATCCATGGCAACTGCGGGAAAGGTGGTTATTGCGGAAGTAGATGAAATTGTAGAAGCGGGGGAGCTTTCTCCACTAGATATCGTAACCCCTCATGCGTATATTGATTATCTTGTCCTAAACAAGTATGTGAAAAAGGGAGGTGTGTACGTTGAGCCAATCGGACCGTATTCGTATAGCAAATAGAGTTGCTAGTGAATTAAGTGAAGGGGAAATTGTTAATTTAGGTGTTGGTATCCCAACCTTAATTCCAGATTGCTTAGGGGATAAAAAAGTATTTCTACAGACAGAGAATGGACTCCTGGGAATGGGACCTACACCGAAGGAAGAAGAAGTAAATATGGATTTAATCAGTGCAAGTAAAAAGCCAGTCACGATGGATATTGGTGCTTCCATTTTCGATAGCTCCGACTCTTTTGCGATGATACGAGGAGGGCATGTGGATGTTGCTGTTTTAGGTGCACTTCAAGTAGATCAATACGGAGAAATCGCAAATTGGGCTGTTCCAGGTAAAACAATTTTAGGTGTGGGTGGTGCAATGGATCTTGTAGCAGGTGCTAAAAAAATTATTATAGCAGCCACACATATGTCGAAGTCAGGTGAACCAAAGCTGGTAGAAAAGTTAACCTTTCCTAGTAGTGGCGTGGCTAAGGCAGACTTGCTAGTAACAGAGCATGCGGTTTTTGGGTTTACCAACGATGGTGTAGAACTGGTTGAATTATTGTCGGATATCAGTTTAAAAGATTTACAGCAGATAACTGGTACGACGTTCAAAGTGAAAAAAGCAGAAATAAAAAATTAGGAGGGAAATCTATGCAGAAAATGTTTGGGATGGTTATTAGCTTCTTAATGATTATGGGAGTATTGATAGGTTGCTCAGAAGAGACTGGAAGCACGAAGTCAAACTCAAATGCAGGCGAAGATCTTAGCGAAATATCCTTTGGTTCGGCAACAGTAGGTGGGTTTTGGTATACATTATCAGGTGCGATGTCAGATAAAATGGCTTCCGTGTTTCCGGATTCCTCAACTACAATTGTCGAAGGCGGTTCGGTATCCAACTTACTAGGTCTTGGGCAAGGGACGTTTCATATAGGTTTTAGCAATGGGCAAACCGTACCTGAAGCATTGAATGGGAAAGGAGCATTTGATGAGCCAATAAAAAATGTAAGTACAGTAGCAACACTTTACCCGAATGTTTTTCATATTGCTGTGCGAGAGGATTCGGATATATATAGTGTGGAAGATTTAAAGGGCAAAGTTGTCAGTCCTGGTATCAAAGGATATAGCGGAGAATTGGCATTATTGGATATTTTAGAAATGTCTAATATGAGTTACGACGATTTGGGCGGCGTTGAATATGTCGGAACTGCTGATGGGGCTGATCTTTTGCGTGATGGTCATATTGATGCAATTACAGGAATGTTAGCTGCGCCAGTATCCACATTTCAAGAATTAGATACAACAATGGGACTTCGGTTTATTCCACTTCGTGATGAGGTAATTTCATCGCTTCATGAAAAGAATGAAGGTTATCTGGAATATACAATCGAACCAAATACCTACCCAAGTCAGCCAGATCCAATAAAAACAGTTGCAGGTTATACAGTTCTCCTAGCCAATAATGATTTGATGAGTGAGGATGCCGTCTATAAGTTAACGAAAATGATGGTAGAAAATCGCGACGAATGGGAGAATATTTCATCGGTTATGAGCGACTTTACTGCCGAGTATTCAGTTGAAAAAAATGTTGGTAATTTGCATCCTGGTGCAAAGAAGTACTATAAGGAGATCGGCGTATTGGAGTAAAAGTTAATGGCAAGGCTGTCAATCTTACATACGTGGGGATTGGTACAGTACATTCTGATCAAAAAGGAGGTTTGAATATGACAGGACAAAACAAATCGGATGTACCTATACAGGGAGATCAAGAGGAAGAGGCAATTCAGAATGAAAAAGTGCGTTTGTTGAAGGGGTATTCTAGCATGATTATCTCCATTGCTGCTATTACAATGTCCCTGTTTCATCTTTACACAGGTCTGTTTGGGGTATTTGAATCGATCTTGCAGCGCGCTGCACATTTAGGGTTTGCGTTAATACTTGTATTTGCCATCTATAAGCCAAGTAGAAAAGCAGCCAAAAATCAATCGATACCGTGGTTTGAATGGATATTTATTGCACTGTCCATTGTATCCTATTCTTACTTTGTAATGCATGCACAAGAAATACAGTCTCGTATGAGTTATATTGAGCAACTAACGCCATTAGAAATGGCTCTTGGTTTTATTGCATGCCTATCGCTTATTGAAGCTACTAGAAGAGTAATTGGAAATACACTTGTCATTCTAATCCTTGTTTGTCTCGTATACGGTTTTTGGGGACATTTGATTACAGGAGAATTGGGGCATCGTGAATTTACTCCAATGTGGATTATTGATCATCTTTTTTATACAGCGTCAGGTGTGTTTGGTACTCCACTGGGGGTTTCAGCAACGTTTATCTTTTTATTTATTCTATTTGGTAAGTTCTTGGAAGTATCAGGAGCAGGAAATTTCTTTATTAATTTATCAGTAGCTGGTATGGGAAAATACCGAGGTGGGCCAGCCAAAACGGCTATTGTAGCTAGTTCGATACTTGGCACAATATCTGGAAGCGCGGTAGCTAATACAGCAACAACAGGAGCATTTACCATCCCGTTAATGAAGAAAACCGGTTATAAGAAACAATTCGCTGGTGCCGTTGAAGCTGTATCTTCAACGGGAGGGCAAATCATGCCACCCATTATGGGGGCATCGGCATTTATTATCGCTGCTTACTTAGGAATTCCCTACATGGAGTTGGCGGTTGCAGCCATTATCCCAGCAGTTTTGTATTATCTTTCTTTATTTATTCAGGTAGACCTACGGGCAAAAAGGAATGGATTACATGGGATACAAGATGGTCGTCTACCGAAAACCTGGGATATTTTTAAAAGAGGTTTCCATTTCTTAATTCCTTTAGTAGTTATCGTTGTTTTATTAATTGGAGGAAGTTCTCCAATGAAGGCAGGATTGTATGCAATTATTGCAACGATCCTCGTTGCGGCGATTCGAACAGCAAGCAGGTTGTCAATCAAACAAATTGTGAAAGCATTGGATCTAGGAGCAAAAGCCTCCTTAGAAACAGTAATTGCTTGTGCTTCTGCAGGATTAATCATTGGAATAATCAGCCTCACAGGGATTGGTCTTAAATTTAGTAGTATTATCATCGATCTTTCCGGCGGTGTTCTCATTTTAGCATTGGTATTTACGATGATCACAAGTATTATATTGGGAATGGGTCTTCCAACTGTAGCTGCCTATATTGTTCAAGTTCCCTTGACAATCCCAGCATTAGTAGAGCTAGGAGTAGCTCCAATTGCCGCTCATTTATTTGTTTTTTACTTTGCCGCGTTATCTGCAATCACTCCACCTGTTGCGCTGGCAGCGTTTGCAGCTGCGGGTATCTCGGGTTCAGAGCCAATGAAGACAGGACTAACAGCTATGAGATTAGGAATTGCGGCTTATATTGTACCGTATCTGTTTGTATATGGAGAGCAGTTACTGTTAATCGGCGGGATATCGCAGATCATTCTATCTATTGCAACCGCTGTCATTGGGGTTATAGGAATTGCTAGTGGTGCAGAAGGGTGGCTGCTTAGACATGCATATTGGTATGAACGTGTAATTTTATTTGCTGGTTCGTTACTCATGATTTTTCCTGGGATATACACAGATATCGTCGGTGTAATTACATTATTATTCGTATACCTTTTGCAAAAAAGTGTACGTAAAGATGCACAGGTGGAACAACCTAGTCAATTAAAGGAGATGTGAGTATGAAGCAAGTGGCAGTAGTTGGGGCAGGTATCATGGGAAAAGGAATCGCATACGCATTTGCAGTATCAGGCTATACGGTGATGCTGAATGATGTGAATGACCAAATTTTGCAAGCTGCAAAGACGGATATTGAACAATTGCTTGACCGCAGCTATAACAATGGCTTTATCAATGAGGAAACGATAAGCGAAGCAAAGATGAATATGATCTATGAATCTGATTTAGAGTCAGCTGTTAAACACGTAAATCTAGTAGTAGAAGCAGTGCTGGAAAAAATTGAATTAAAGATCGACATATTTAAAAAACTGGATCATTATTGCAAACGAAGCACGATTTTGGCGACAAATACTTCGACAATGAGTCCAACAGAAATTGCTGCTCAAACAAATCGGCCAGAAAAAGTCGTAGCGATGCACTTTTTTAATCCAGTTCACAAAATGAAATTAATTGAAGTCGTTAGAGGATTAGAAACATCGGATGAAACAGTGGATGTGATTAAAGAGGTTTCGCTTAGTTTAGGAAAAGAAGCAGTTGAGGTGAATGAATTACCTGGGTTTGTAACGTCGCGAATGAACTGCTTGATTGGTAATGAAGCAATGAATATGCTGATGGAAGGTGTTGCTAGTGCAGCAGATATTGATAAAGCAATGAAGCTTGGTCTGAATCATCCAATGGGTCCACTGGAATTGGCTGATTTAGTAGGTTTAGATTCGCGGCTTCGGAATATGGAATACCTTTATCAAACACTAGGGGAAAAATACCGGCCTTCACCGCTGCTTACTAAATATGTAAAGGCAGGAAGGCTGGGCAAAAAAAGTGGGATTGGATTTTACGATTATCGCTAAAGGAAGGGAGAATAATGATGAGCTTTAAAAATATTCAAATCACGGTAGACCATGGCGTTTATTGGTTAATGCTTCATCGTCCAGACTCACGTAATGCACTGAATACAGAGATGCTTTCAGAGATAGAAGCGGCTATAAATGAAGCAGAATCAATACCTGAGGTGCGTGTGATTATTATTCATAGTGTAAGTGAGAAAGCTTTTGCGGCAGGCGCAGACATCAAACAATTATCTAAAAAAACAAGTTTGGATGCGCTTAGCCCAGGAATGCAGGCGCTATATGACAAAATTGAAAGCAGTAAAAAAGCAACGATTGCAGCTGTGGATGGATATGCCTTAGGTGGAGGATGTGAACTTGCAATGGCCTGTGATATCCGAATTGCTACAGAACAAGCAACGTTTGGCTTACCTGAATTAAATCTAGGTATCATTCCTGGTGCAGGTGGTACACAGCGTCTAGCTAGAATCATTGGGAAGGGTAGAGCATTGGACATGATTCTAACAGGAAAGAAGATTAGTGGAATAGAAGCAATGGACATTGGCTTGGTTACCTATTTAGTAGCTACGAATAAAGATTTGTTAGAAAAGGCAAATACGGTCGCATCTCGCCTTTTAAATAGGGGACCAATCGCTATACAACTAGCAAAAATGGCAGTCCATAAAGGCTATGACGTCGATCAATCGACAGCTTTATGGATGGAGAAACTCTCACAGGCAGTAGCCTTTGAAACAGAAGATAAACAAGAAGGTACAAGCGCATTTATGGAGAAAAGAACTCCAACATTTCAAAACAACTAAGTAAAGGGGCTTTATCATGGATTTTCGTTTATCTGAAGATCTCGCGTTTTTAAGAGAAACGGTAAGGAAATTTGTTCGAGATGAAGTAGAGCCATTAGCGATGCAAATAGAAGAGAAGGATCAAATCCCTCAAAAAGTTATCGATCAGTCAAAGGAGATGGGGTTATTTAGCTTAAGTATTCCTGAGGAATATGGCGGATTAGGATTAGATATGGTTGGAAAATGTGCCATTTATGAAGAATTAGGAAAAACTCATAATGGGTTTACCACATTAATTGGAGCCCATACAGGAATAGGTAGTGTTGGGATCGTCGAACTGGGAACAGAAGAACAAAAACAAAAATATTTACCCAAAATGGCGACTGGAGAGTGGATTGGAGCCTTTGCTTTAACAGAGCCAAGTGCTGGTTCAAATGCAGCTAATCTAAAAACAACTGCTGTGAAAAAAGGAGATAAATACATTCTAAATGGTTCCAAGCATTATATTACGAATGCCGTTGATGGTCATGTGTTCACCGTTATGGCCGTAACCGACCCATCCAAGGGTGCAAAGGGGATTACTTCATTTATCGTGGAAAAGGATTTTCCAGGGTTTGTTTTAGGTAATGTGGAGCAGAAGATGGGACTAAGAGGGTCGCACTCTGCAGAATTGTTCTTCGAAGATATGGAAGTGCCAGTCGAAAATGTATTAGGAGAAAAAGGACAGGGATATGTCAATGCATTAAAAATACTTGCTAATGGCCGAGCAGGCTTATCAGCTAGAAATTTAGGATCTTGTGAAAAGTTACTCGATCATTGCTTGGCATATGCCCAGGAACGAGAACAATTTGGGAAACCAATACTTGAAGTACAAACGATACAAAATATGTTAGCAGATATTAGTATGCAAATTGAAACCTTACGTTCGTTAACCTATCGGGTTGCTTGGATGACCGATCAAAAACAACGAGTTGTAAAAGAAGCTGCCATTGCAAAATTATATGGTTCAGAAGTGTATAACAACGTAGCAGATCTTGCAGTACAAATTCACGGGGGAATCGGCTATATGAAAGATTATCCGATTGAACGGTATTATCGTGATGCTCGAATTACCAAAATTTATGAAGGAACATCAGAAATTCAGCGAAACATAATTGCTGGGGAACTAATCCGTGAGTTGAAAAGGAAGGATGGATAGCATGGAAGAATCATTTATTGTTGGTTCCGTACGAACAGCTGTAGGTAAAATGGGTGGGACATTAAAACATATTACAGCGGATTACTTAGCTGAACAAGTAATCCGTGAAGTTCTGGCAAGACATGGCTCTGATGTAGAGGTTGATGAAGTCATTCTTGGGCAGGCGAAACAGAGTGCAGATCAATCGAACCTTGCACGTGTGGCCTTGTTACGCGCGGATTTATCCGTATCTACGACTGGTTATACGGTGCATCGTCAATGTGGCTCTGGTCTGCAAGCGATTAATAATGCAGATATGCAATTAAAGCTAGGACTTGCAAATGCCGTAATTGCTGGAGGGGCAGAAAGTATGAGTACAGCACCATTTTATCTTAGACATGCGCGATATGGCTATCGAGCTGGGAGAGGGCTTTTATTGGATCCAAATACCGAAAGTCAGCCAGGTTCTCAGCCTATTGAAGAATATGGTGATTTGACAATGGGAATGACTGCAGAAAATCTAGCAGAAAAATATCGGATTTCACGAGAGGAGCAGGATGAATTTGCTCATCGAAGTCAGGAGCTAGCGGATCGCGCTATCAAAGAGGGACGCTTCCAACAACAAGTCGTTCCATATGAAGTGAAGGAACGAAAGAGAAAATTAGTATTTGACAGAGATGAGCATCCAAGGCTTTCATCAAAAGAAAAGCTAGCCACACTTCCAGCGGTATTTAAAGAAGGAGGAACTGTAACGCCTGGTAATGCAAGTGGAAGAAATGACGGAGCAGCAGCCCTATTAATGATGAATAAACGGACAATGGATGTTCATGGGCTGAAACCGAAGGCAAGAATTCTCGCACAGGCAGTGAGTGGTGTATCACCTGATATAATGGGGATTGGACCAGTGGAATCAACAGCTAAAGCGTTAAAGCAAGCAGGATTACAAATGAAGGATATCGGATTAATTGAACTAAACGAAGCGTTTGCTGCCCAATCGATTGCTGTAATAAGGGAGGCAGATATGCCAATGGAGCGGGTCAATGTCAATGGAGGAGCAATTGCATTAGGCCATCCTATTGGAGCAACAGGAGCAGTGATCATGACAAAACTCCTTCATGAAATGGAGCGAACTGGTGAACGATATGGTCTTGCTACACTCTGCATTGGTGGTGGTCAAGGAATATCAACGGTGATTGAATACCTTCACTAAGATAGAGATGGCACAAATGCCAGCTCTATTAAACTATTTTTTAACGTTAGAATGATTTAAGATAACACTATAGAGCTTATTTTCTATAGGGGGTTACGTAGTATGAGTCAAAGTTTATTGAAGGCAGTTGGATTATTAGATTGTTTTCATTCCAAATCAGAATTAAGTTTAATTGAATTGGTGGAGATGTCCCAATTACCAAAGACAACTGTATTTCGGTTAGTTCTATCTTTAGAAGAAGCAGGGTTATTAGTAAGGGTCAAACGATCCAGTCATGATGTGAAGTATCGCATGGGGCTAAAGCTATTGGAATTAGGTAACCGCGTAAGTGAACAACTGGAATATCGGAAGATCGCCCTGCCATATATGAAGCAATTAAATGAGAAATTAAACGAATTGGTTCATATGGTTGCGATCGAAGGAAATGAGGCAGTCTACGTCGAGAAATTAGATAGCAGTAAACCGGTACGCCTTGTCATTAAAGTAGGAAAAAGATCTCCGCTTTATGCTGGATCGGGTCCGAAGATGTTATTAGCCAGCATGGATGATGCAGTATTAAACAACTATTTAGAACAACTGGAAATACAAGCAATTACTGAAAATACGATAACGAGCAAAGAAGCATTGCTAGAAGAAATAGCCAAGATTCGAGAGCGTGGATATTCCGTCAGTAAAGCGGAGCATTTTAAAGATACGGTAGGTTTTTCCTTTCCGATTAAAAATTATAACGGCACCACCCTGGCCGCGCTTGGGATTAGTATTCCAATAACCGATTACTCGAAAGACAAAGAGGAAGTAATCATCGAAGAAATTCGGAAAACAGCCCAGCATATATCGACGCTATTGGGATATAGCGGGTGAAAGTGGGATAACGGAGAAATTTTGGAGAGAGTGCACACCTGAGATAGAGCACTCGTTCAACTCGAGAGAAGTCAGCACAACGTTAGTAGCGAGCATACCCAATTGAAGAGGGGCAACTCGATGTCACTTCATATTCTTAAAGGAGGTGGTTAATATCAAAACAATAGAAGACATCCATATCCTCCCCTTACCAGCAGTTATCGTTGATGAAGCTGATCGAATAATTGAACATAATATACAACTAGCATCTTCATTGGAAGTACCTCTAACGAAAGGAGATAATTTCAAGCAGTTATTCTTAAAATGGGAAGAAATCAATAAGTTAATTTCAGCAACTAGAGATAGTAAGACTTTTGTATTTATAGAATGTGCCATTGATTCTGGAAAGTTGTTTATTGGATTGGAATCTCCAGCATTGGCTTCAATGAAAGAAGAGAATAACAAATTAAAAAGCATGAATAGAGAATTCGATGCCATTATTGAGAATTCTTACGATGGCATCTATATAACCGATCATAAAGGTATAACATGGAATACAAACTCAGCAATTGAACGAATTACTGGCATTCCTAAAGAATACTACATTGGTAAGAATGTGGACGATTTAGTAAAAAGAGGGATTTTGAAAAAATCGGTTACAAAAAAGGTATTGGAACTGAAACGAACGGTATCGTATGTCCAAAGAAATAATGCAGGGAAAGAAGTGTTATTAACTGGTGCACCTGTATTTAATGATAGAGGTGAAATTGAAAAAATTGTAACGAACATACGAGATTTAAAGGATTTGAATGAATTACAAATAGAATTGAATAAGTTAAACAAATTAAATGATCAATATAAAGAAGAAATTAGACGGTTAATGCGTAAATCAAACGACGCAGATGGATTTATTACAGAAAATGTAGAAATGAAACGAATCTATGATACAGCTGAAAGAATAGCGAATATCGACGCAACTGTATTGATTCTAGGAGAAACAGGAGTTGGTAAAGATGTTTTAGCAACGTATATTTATAATCAAAGCATTAGGTCCAAAAAAGGGAAGTTCCTAAAAGTAAATTGTGGGGCGATACCCCCAGAGTTATTAGAATCGGAACTCTTTGGCTACAGTCCAGGGGCATTTACAGGCGCTAATAAAAATGGAAAACCACGAATATTTGAAGCTGCTGATAAAGGGATACTATTTTTAGATGAAATTGGAGAACTTCCATCAGCCTTGCAAGTGAAATTATTACGTGTGTTACAAGAAGGAGAATTACAACGAATTGGCAGCTCTTATTCCAGAAAGGTAGATGTTCGTATAATTGCAGCAACCAATCGTGACCTAAGTAAAATGGTCAAAGAAGGATCATTTCGAGAAGATTTATTTTACCGGCTGCATGTTATTCCGATTCGAATCCACCCCTTCGAAAACGAAAAGAAGATATCTATCCAATGATCCAGCACTTTTTAGGAGTGGTTAATCAGAAATATCATCTTAATAAAGAAATAGACTATGAATTAAATGATTTCTTTTTGAATTATTCATGGCCGGGAAATATCCGGGAACTTTCTAATGTAATCGAACGGTTGGTTGTAACTACGAGAAATGACTTATTAACGATTGAGAATCTGCCTGATGAATATAAGGAAATCGATAACTTAGAAACTCACTCGAGTACTACCTTAAAACAAGCGGTTGAATTGGCTGAACAGTACATGATTAGGCGAGCAGCAAGTAGATATGGGAATACCTATGAGCTTGCTAAGGCATTGGGCACAAGTCAACCTACAATTGTTAGAAAATTGAGTAAATACAACATTAATCTTCATTAAGAATAATAATGAGAGGTGAATTTATGCGAATAGGTATAGCTGGTGCTGGAGCGGTAGGGAGTTATTTTGGAGCAATCCTTCATTTTGCTGGTCATGATGTAACGTTCCTTGCAAGAGGCAAACATTTTCAAGCTATGAAACAAGCGGGATTAAGGATGATTAAAGGTGAAGAAGAATTCTTAGTAGATGCCACATTTACGGATAAAATAAATGAACTATCAGAATGTGAACTCGTTTTATTCTGTGTGAAATCAAATGATACAGAAGCGATGGCTAGCCAATTAAAACTAGTGCTTCCATCAAACTGTTTGATCGTAACGATGCAAAACGGTGTGGAAAACGAGCAATTATTAGGAACCATTTTTGATCATGATCGCATCTTGTCCACTGCAGCATATATCCAAGCTGCAATCGACGAACCAGGGAAAGTAACTCAAAAAGGTAGAGTGAAATTAGTTATTGGAGAATTGCATTCTTCAGCGAAAGCGTCATGCCTGGAGATTAATCAACTTTTTCAAGCAGCTGGTATTGATTCGGTGTATGCACAATCGATTATGGAGAACAAATGGCGGAAACTGATTTGGAATGTTACATTTAATCCATTATCGGCTATCTTAAATGCAAACGTTGGTGAAATTTTAGCAAACGAGGAACTTCGTTATACGGCATCATTAATCTGCCAAGAAGCTATCGATGTTGCTGAGAGGTTAAAAATCGAACTAAAAAACAACCAAACGGTAGAGTCCGTATTAAGGAAAGCTGAAAGGGCAAAAAAACACCATACATCAATGTTACAAGATCGAAGGAAGGGAAAGCCGATGGAAGTGGAAGCGATGTGCGGCTATATTGTTCGAAAAGGACTAGAAATAAATGTACCTACACCGAATATTCAGGTAGTGTACAGTATTTTAACGTATATGGACAAATCAAAACATTGATTCAATTCTAAATCTATAATCTAAAAATGAATCACTTCACATATCAATTAGAGCATATATTGATGCATTTTTGAATTTCTCAGTCCAATAGAAGCAGGACTGCATTTTTATTTTCCCAGAGAAGGGGGCAGCAGCCGTTTTATTCTGCTGACAAATTATTGGCATAATATTTGCTATATATAAGTGAAACCCCAAAAATGAAAACGCTTTAAAATTAAAAACTATAGGTGGGGATAATAATGAATACCTTTGATATGTTTCGATTAGAAGGTAAAGTTGCTCTGATTACTGGTGGAGGAAGGGGGCTAGGAAAACAAATTGCAGAGGCATTAGCTGATGCAGGATGTGCAATCACTGTCTGTTCCAGAAAATTGGAAGCGTGTAAGGAAACGGCACAACATTTACAGAGGAAAGGTATTCATTCGCAGGCATATGCTTGCGATGTAACGAATCAAGTAGAAGTGCAACAGGTTGTGCAATTAATCGAAGAAGACTTTGGGAAGATTGATATTTTAGTAAATAATAGCGGTACAACGTGGGGAGCTAGTGTAGAGGAAATGCCTTTAGAGGCTTGGGAAAAAGTCATGAAAGTCAATGTTACCGGAACATTTATGATATCACAAGAAGTAGGTAAACAAATGATTAAACAGCAATCAGGAAAAATCATTAACATTGCCTCAGCAGCAGGGTTAAAAGCGGAGCCACCAGAAGTGTTAAATGCTATTGGTTATAGTACAAGTAAGGCTGCAGTCATTCATTTCACTAGGGATTTAGCCAGAAAATGGGCACAGCATGGTATTTATGTTAATGCCATTGCACCTGGTTTTTTTCCAACAACCATGACAAAGGAAGTATTAGAGAGAAAAGGAGATGCGATTAAGAATAAAAATCCGCTGCAACGGATTGGGGATGACCATTCACTAAAAGGTGTGGCACTGTTACTAGCTTCATCATCAAGTGACTTTATAACTGGACAGATTATCAGTGTTGATGGGGGCAGTACATTATAGAACAGGAGGTGCTGCAATGGCAGCTTCAGCTACGAAGATGCAAAAAATAGATACGACGATTAACCAAAAACAGGCTTATATAGAAGAAGTGTGGAAAATACGAAAACAGAAGTGGAATGGCGCAAGATTCTTTGTTCTCTTCACTTCTTTATTAGCGATTGGCTTATCCTTGTTTCATATCTATACTGCAGGCTTTGGAACATTACCCTCTTGGCAGCAGCGGAGTGTACATGTTTTATGGGCAATTTTATTAATCTTTCTACTATTTCCTTTTAAAAAAGGAGGTAAGTTTGGCATAGTCGATATCGTTCTTATCCTAATAACGCTTGCAACTTCCGTTTATATGATCGGTGGGGCAGAAATGATTCAAAGCAGGCAAGGGGATATAAATGCAAGTGATACACTAGTTGGAAGTGTTTTTATTATTTTAGTGTTAGAAGCAACTCGGAGAACAAATGGGATACTTATGGCATTAATCGGCGTCTTTTTTCTCATCTACGTACTATATGGTCAGTATTTTCCCGGTGCATTAGCACACCCGGGGATTAGGTATGAAAAAATGGTCGACCATATGTTTAGCGGAACGTTAGGCATATTTAGTGAACCAATTTATGTAAGTTCGACCGTACTCTTATTGTTTGTAGTATTTGGTTCGTTTTTAATGCGTTCAGGTGGAGGGCAATTTTTTACAGATTTTGCTTTTGGAGCACTAGGTAATAAAACGGGTGGCCCCGCTCTATCTGCGGTTGGCTCCAGTGCACTAGTCGCCACAATTACTGGTAATGGAGCAGCGAATGCAGCAATTACAGGATCATTTACTATCCCTTTAATGAAAAAGCTAGGGTACAATAAACGATTTTCAGCAGCAGTAGAAGCTGTGGCATCACAGGGTGGACAAATCATGCCGCCAATCATGGGTGCTTCCATTTTTATTATGGCTGAGACAGTAGGAATTCCATATATTAAGCTGGCTCTCTATGCATTAATTCCTGCGGTCATTTACTTTTTTATTGCAGGTATGGTGGTTTATTTTCATGCCAAGCGTCTTCATTTAGCAGGAATCCCAAAAGAACAACTTCCTAGTGTAAAGTCTGTATTACTAAGGCAAGGCTACCTTTTCTTACCAATAGTAGTTATTCTTGGCTTAATGATTTATGGTTTCAGTCCAATGAAGGCTGGATTCTATGCTATATTGGCTACGATTATACTAAGTTGGATAAAAAAAGCCACGCGAATGAATTTAATAGGTATTTTAGCGGCATTGGAAGACGGAGCCAAAAATGCGTTAACGGTAATCGCCGCTTGTGCTACTGCTGGGATCATTGTGGGTGCCGTGTCATTAACAGGATTAGGAATTACCTTTTCTAGATTTGTTATTAATGTGGCGGATGGAAATTTATTCTTACTGCTGTCCCTAGTTGCCGTTGCCTCTATTATTATGGGAATGGGAATGCCGACGGTCTCGGCCTATGTCATATTAGCTGTTCTTGGTGCTCCAGCTTTAATTGAATTAGGAGTTAATCAAGTTGCAGCCCATATGTTTGTATTTTACTTTGGTGTACTATCTGGACTAACTCCACCGGTTGCCATAACAGCATATACTACAGCTGGTATTGCTGGTTCCGATCCGTTCAAAACGTCCTTATATGCTATAAAAATTGGATTAGGCGGTTTCTTTGTTCCATTCATTTTTGCTTATAACCCAGTTTTACTTATGCAGGGTGGAGATATGATAGACATCATTTTGGCAATCACTAGTGCCTGTTTCAGCTGTATCTTATTTGCTGGTGGATTAGAAGGCTATTTTATCCGGTCACTTAGTTTACTGAAAAGGCTAATCATATTTATTAGTGCGATTTTATTGGTTATTCCTGGAGTGCTAGGTGATCTTATTGGGATAGTGCTCGCATTGTGCTTAATTAGTTGGCAATGGAGAGGCAAGAAGCTTGATCATATGGAGGACTCAAAACAATCAATAGGATAAGTGAGGAGGAGTTTTAATGAAAAAAATAATGTATGCTATGACTTTTGTTTTATTTATATCCCTATTAGCTGCTTGTGGAAGTGAAACTTCCAGTAATTCTGGAAACAAACCTACAGCACCAGACAAATTCTTAACCATTGGATCTGGACCGATGGGGTCTGGGTGGTACCCGATTACGACTACCATGACAGAAATTTACTCAAATAGCTTTGTTAACTTAAATGCTACGCAATTAGAAGGGGGATCGACGGCAAATATCAAATCTCTCAATGTTGGAGACATTCAAATGGGACTAAATTATACACCAGATTTTATATCCGCACTTGATGGTGGATTTGGCTTTGATGAGCCAATAAAGGATATTGCAGCAATTGCAGCATTATATCCAGTTTATCAAACGATAGCAACCACAGCGGATAATAAGGATATTAACTCGATTGAAGATATTGTCGACAAACATATCTTCTTGGGTCCAAAAGGTGGCGGTGGACCCGTAGCTTTTTGGAAAATGATGAAGGAATATGGAATTGATGAGGAGACAATTGAAGCAGCGGGTGGGCAGGTGTCCTATGGTAATTATTCGGATGGAGCATCGATGTTGAAAGATGGAAATGTCGATGTCTTTCTTGGTGGTGGTGCTCCATTTATTCCAGCCCTCCAAGAAATAGAAATAACTAATCCGATAAAAGTTATTCCCATTGAAGCAGATAAACTGGCCAGTATAGAGGAAAAAGGGATAGGAATAACAGCTGGAGAAATACCTGCCGGAACATATAAAGGTATAGACAAACCAACACAAACATACGTGATGGAAACGATGCTTACGGTTCAAAGTGAATTCGATAAAGAATATGTATATCAATTAACAAAACTATTCTGGGAAAATATTGATATCTTTGAAGAACAAGTACCGGAGAGAGCTAAGTCATTCACCATTGATACCGCTCTGAATGGAATTGATCTAGAGTTATTACATCCAGGTGCCAAACAATACTATGAGGAAGTTGGTGCTATTGAATAATCTAAGATGATTATAAAAAGGGAGGTATCGGTAACGTGAGTGCAATAAGTAATCGAAAATGGTATTCCGTATATCCAAAAGATATGGATATTGATCCTTATATCCCAGAGGATACTTTATACGCTTTATTAAAGGAAACAGTTACTCGTTTTGGGAATCGTACAGCAATTATCTATGACGAAAAACAAATTTCTTACCGGCAATTATTGGATGTTGTAAATAGACTAGCGAATGCGTGGAATAGTTTAGGTTTAAAAAAAGGAGAAAGAATTGGCTTAATGGTATCAAACCAGCCGGATTATATTATTGCTTACTATGCTGCCATGCAATTAGGTCTCATTGTTGTACAAATTAACCCCAATTATACCGCTAGAGAATTGTTACAGATTACGATAGATGCCCAGATGAAATATATTATTTGTGAAGCTAATCATATAGAAAAAGTGGGAGATATAGCAAAAACTTTTTCGTTTGCTCATGTTTTTGTAGTTGGGGAAAACACGTCTGAAGGAATCAGCCTAGATTCACTTATTGAAACTTATGAGCCATCTGAAAAAAGAGCACCAATTATAGTGAGAGAAGATATAGCAGTTATTCAATATACTGGTGGCACATCAGGGGTTGTGAAGGGAGCGATGTTAACGCATTATAACCTGGTTGCTAATGTAATTCAAAGTTATACCATGTATGGAAAAGAAATGTACGTTGGAAAAGAAACGGTGCTCACCACACTTCCGTTATATCATGTTTACGCAATGACAAGTGCCATGAATCTGGGAGTCTATATCGGTGCCACCAATATAGTGATCCAACAGTTTCAGGTTGATACGGTATTAAAAGAAATCAAACGCTATCAACCTACTTTCTTTCCAGGTGTTCCGAGAATCTATAATGCCTTAATCAGCCATCCAGACATTAAAAACTATGGTCTTAACTGTTTTAAATTTTGTTCCAGTGGATCGGCACCGTTACCTGTGGAAGTATTGAGGAAATTTGAAAAAATTACTGGAGCAGTTATTGGGGAAGGTTTTGGTTTGTCTGAGGCTTCTCCTTCAACTCATCGAAATCCCTCAACAGGTAAACGAAAAATAGGGAGTATTGGGCTTCCATTGCCAGGTACAGATTGTATTATTGTCGACAATGATAATCAGGAACTTCCTGAAAACGCTGTGGGAGAGTTACTTATTAGAGGTCCCCAAGTAATGAAAGGGTATTGGAATAACCAAGAGGAGACGAATAAAGCGTTAAAAAATAACTGGCTTTATACAGGTGATTTGGCCATGTATGATGAAGATGGTTTCTTCTATATCGTTGGCAGAAAGAAAGAAATGATTATTAACGGTGGTTTTAATATTTACCCACAAGAAGTGGAGAATATTTTATATGAACATCCGGATGTGAAGGAATGTGCAGTTATAGGCATTCCTGATCTTGAAAAAGGGGAAGTTGTCAAGGCCTTTATCGTGCCAAAAGAAGGAGCTGTATTAGATGTTGAAGAAGTAAAAGGTTTTTGTTACCGAAACCTAACCCCATATAAAGTTCCAAAAAATTATGAGTTAATACCAGCCCTGCCTAGAAATACGGTTGGAAAGATACTAAAACGTAGATTAGTAGACAGAGGTGAGTAATCTAACTAACAATAAAACTGGTCTCTTTTAATAGACTACGGCTAGTTAACTTGAGGGAACGATTTCTCGGACGGGGAAGGTCACTAAATTTGGTCAAACGATTCACTTTTAATTAATTGTAAAAGTGGATCGTTGGTTGTATTAAAATAAAAAATCAAAAAAATACATTGAAATACGAAGTGTTTTTGCTATAATAATATTAAATATTCAGAACATACCGAGTAGTTAGTATGTTGATGGTGTTTAGTAAGTCTACGATTGTAGTTGACGTAAAATGTAATACTTGTATGTTCATTAATGTAATCGGATTTAAAATGTGAAGTTGAGGAGTGATTTAATTGGATTATGTACATGAGATAGATATATATGTTCGTTTTAGTGAGACAGATGCTGCTGGCCATGTTAATAATGTGAGTTATTTTTTCTACTTTGAAGAAGCCCGAACGAAGTTTTTTAAAATCGTGTGTCCTGAAAGAAACGATGCCTTGAATTTCATTTTGGCATCGATTACGTGTGACTATATTTCTCAAGCATACGCTGGTCAGGAGTTAAAGCTATATACTTACGTCACAAATGTAGGAGGAAAAAGTTTTACGATCGGCCATACGTTATCAGATAAAGCAACAGGAATTGAAATTGCTAAAACTACAGCAATTACAGTGTGCTTTAACTATGCTGAACAAAAAACAATTGAGATACCTAATGAACTAAGGCAGAACTTAACGTCTTACCTGCAAGCACTGCCCAAGTAATGTATTTGTAAAAAGGAGGGATTTCTATGCTCGAGGAGAGCTAAGTCAATTATGTAAGCGCTTTAAATATCTGTCAGAAGGAAAAATACAGTGACAGGAGATGACCAGGCTACGAACCAGTCTGTAAAATTAACGAAGTAAGGGGAGTTGGCATGGATATATTTATTCAGCAGCTGTTTAATGGATTAACAATTGGAAGTGTCTATAGTTTGGTAGCTCTGGGATTAACTCTGGTTTATGGCATTTTACACATACCAAACTTTGCTCATGGTGCGCTTTACATGCTCGGTGGGTACGTCACGTTAACGATGATGGTTTATTTAGGGGTGAATTATTGGATATCCATCCTCATTTCCATTATAACAATTGGAATACTGAGTGTACTTATGGATCGACTTGTCTTTCATCCATTACGAAAGTCCACCCCCATTCAGCATAAAGTTGCTGCAATCGGAATGCTGCTTTTTCTGGAAGCACTTGCCCAGTTAATTTGGGGTGCTGATTATCGGCAAATGCCCACGCCATACGGGCAAGTTATTCAATTTGCTGATGTAACATTGACTGTTCAGCGGTTAATTATCGTCGTAGCCGCAATTGCGGTTATGATTTTACTTTATCTGTTTTTAAAGAAAACATTTATGGGAGCTTCAATACTGGCAATGGCTCAAAATCGTGAAGGAGCTTCGTTAGTGGGAATTAACACCAACAAAGTAGCAGTTATAACTTTTTTTATAGCTGGGACACTAGCGGCAATCGGTGCCTCACTTACTTCCCCAATTAACCTCGTATTTCCTGGGATGGGGCATTTAGTTATTTTAAAAGCCTTTGTCATTATCATCATTGGTGGTATGGGCAGTATTCCTGGCGCCATCTTAGGCGGTTATATTTTAGGTTTCAGTGAAAGTATAGGAGCGACTTATATCTCTAGTGACTACAAAGATATTATTGCCTTTGTCTTATTAATCGTTATTCTCTCCATCAAACCACAAGGTATTTTTGCGAAAGGGGGCGTATAAATGGCAGTGGTCAATAAGAAAGGGCTCTTATTTGTCTTGATCTTGCTTGCTATTATCTTTCCTTTAATCGTACCGAACCAATACTATATTCATATTTTGACATTAGCTTTTATTTGGACAATTGCCGTTT
The DNA here is from genome assembly GCF_000445495.1 of Virgibacillus sp. CM-4. NCBI lineage: Bacteria > Bacillati > Bacillota > Bacilli > Caryophanales > Bacillaceae > Virgibacillus > Virgibacillus sp. CM-4. Next base: position 817,320 of record NZ_AUQA01000002.1, on the reverse strand, counting down.
ATGGTTTAAATCTACTTTCTGGATATACTGGCTATCTTTCCTTAGCACATGCAGGCTTCTTTGCTATAGGAGCATATTCACTTGGATTACTTACTGTAAAAGTCGAATTGAATTATTGGTTGGCATTTATGCTTTCACCCATCATTACATGCATTATTGGTGTAATGATTGGACTTATCGCACTTCGCACCAAAGAACATTTCTTCGCAATTTACACCTTATGTGTTGGCTACATTATCTATTTAATCATTGATAAATGGGACTCGTTAACTGGAGGAGTTCGGGGGTTAATAGGCATACCTGCTCCAGCTGATATCGGTTTTATTTCTCTTTCTACACCACTTTCCCAATACTATTTTGTTTTCACCATTCTACTTCTTGTCATTTTTACCGTATACCGAATCGTCCATTCCCTTACAGGAAGATCCTTTACAGCTATTCGAAACAGTGAGCCTTTAGCACAATCACTTGGTATATCACCAATGCGAAACAAACTCACTTCGTTTGTATTGTCTACTTTTTATGCAGGACTAGCGGGAGCGCTCTATGCAAGTTTTATTCGATTTATCGGACCGGAAATCGCCTATACAACCATCACTTTTGATTTATTAACCTATATGATTGTCGGCGGAATTGGGACATTATCCGGTCCGTTGATAGGAACATTATTAATTGTTTGGTTATCTCAGAATTTACAATTTCTGCAGGATTATCGTATGTTGATTTTTGGTCCGCTGCTTACGTTAATCATTATCTTTGCTCCTGGAGGAATTTCCGGTACGTTTTTACAATGGAGGGCACGACGAAAGGAAAAGCAGCGAATAAACATGACCACAATGAAAAAACAAGCGTAGGAGGGAATGCATCATGTATTTTGAAACAAGGGAGTTATCCAAAGAATTTGGAGGTCTAACTGCAGTCAAAGAGGTCGATTTTGCTATTGAAAAAGGGAAGATCAATGCCATTATCGGGCCTAACGGGGCAGGCAAATCTACATTTTTTAATCTCATCACTGGTCTGCATCGTCCGAGTTCTGGAGAAGTGTTCTTTAAAGACCAAGAGATTTCCCATTTATCCTCAAATAAAATAGCAGAACTTGGCATAGCAAGAACGTTTCAAACAACGAATTTATTTGAACGTGCAACGGTATTTGATAATGTCATTGTGGGCCACAGACTGCGAACAAAAACAAATTTGTTGGATGCAATTTTACGAACGAAACGTTGCAAACAAGAAGAAGAACAATGCAAAGAAAAAGCATGGGAAGTTTTGCAAGCAACAGGGTTAACCCATGTGGCTACAAAAATAGTAACGAATATCTCCCAAGAGGAAAAAAAGCGAGTTGCCATTGCCTTAGCTTTAGCAACCGATCCAGAAGTGCTTTTCCTCGACGAGCCTACTGCTGGGATTAATCCAGATGAAACTAATGGGTTAGCAGGATTAATTACTGAATTGGCACAAATGGGCATTACGATTTGCTTAATTGAACACAAAATGAAAATGATTATGCAGATGGCAGACAAAATCATGGTACTCAATTATGGAGAAAAAATTGCTGAAGGGGCACCTGAAGAGATCAATAAAAATGAAGAAGTTATCCGTGCCTATTTGGGAGGGGAAGCGAGTGCTTAAATTAGTAAATCTTACCGTTAAGTATGGAAACTTTGAGGCGTTACATCGAGTGAATCTGGAAGTAGACCATGGTGAAATTGTTGTTTTACTTGGTGCAAATGGGGCAGGAAAGAGTACTACCTTCCAAACAATTAGTGGCTTAAATAAGCCTGTTTCCGGGCATATCATGCTAAATGGTCAGTCAATAGCTGGAAAGTCACCAGACAAAATAGTAAAGATGGGGATTGTCCAGTGTGCGGAGGATCGAAAGCTATTTCAACAAATGACCGTACAAGAAAATCTTATGTTAGGAGGATACGTTCATAGAGGCAAGAAAAGTAGATTAAGAGCAACCCTTCAAGAGGTGTTTGAGTTATTTCCTATTCTTTATGAAAAACGAAGTAATCCTGCCGGTTCACTTAGTGGCGGCCAACAGCAAATGCTGGCAATTGGCAGAGCACTAATGGCCAAACCAGAATTTATGCTGTTAGATGAACCTTCTATTGGCTTAGCTCCTTTAATCGTAGAGCAAATGTTTAAAAGCATTCAACAAATCAATCAGGAGGGGACAACGATTCTACTAGCTGAGCAAAATGCAAATGCAGCTCTAAGCATCGCGGATAAGGGGTATGTTTATGAAAGCGGTAAGGTTGTTGTCCAAGGGAGTGCAGAAGAATTGCTGGCCAATGAGGAAGTAAGGAAGGCATATGTAGGAGCTTAGTAGTTAATTGAAAAAAGGAGGGAATCAAATGAAAGGTAAAATTATAAGAATGCTATTGGTTGGTTTTATCATTGTATTTCTATCAGCATGTATTGATTCAGCAGGAAAAACCAGTAATGATAAAGAAGAAGCAACTGGTGGAGAGAACGTTGTGAATATTGGTTATAGCGGGCCATTAAGTGGGGCAGCTGCTTATTACGGGGAAAATACATTAAATGGCCTAGAAATGGCTGTGGAAGAAATTAACGAACAAGGATTTGAAGTAGATGGAAAAACGTATAAGCTAAATTTAATTGCTTATGATGACAAGTACTTACCAAATGAGACTGCTGCAAATGCACGTCGACTCGTTCAAGAGGATGATACACCAGTTGTGTTCACACCACACAGTGGGGGAATCGCTGCATTACAAGTATTTAATGAACAAGAGAACTTTCTGATTGGCGCATATTCGAGTGAACCAGCGATTACCGAAGCAGGGAATGAGTTAACGGTACGCATTCCCCCAAGTTATGATGGTTACTTAGAGCCATTTACTAATTATGCTATGGAGAACTTCGGTAACAAATTAGCTGCACTACCACCAGTCACACAATATGGGAAGGACTGGGCAGAAGCAATTAAACCATATTGGGAAAAAGCAGGTGGCGAAGTGGTGCATGAATCCGCGATTGATTTCTCGAAAGACACGGATTTCTTTACTTTCTTAACGAATGCACTTGAATCAAATCCGGATGTTTTATTTATTGGGGGCCCTTCTGAACCTACAGCAAAAGTGGCTCAACAAGCAAGAGATTTAGGGTTCGAAGGTGGTTTTATTGTAATGGATCAGGCAAAGCTAGATGAAATGAAAAATGTCACTGGCTCATACGAACCATTAGAAGGTTCGATTGGCACGATTCCATTGATCAACGCCAATTATCCAGGAACAGAGGAATTCGTGAAAAAGTATCAGGAAAAATATAACAAAGATCCTGGTTCAGAGGCAGGCTTCCACTATTTATCCATGTATATCTTTGTAGAAGCAATGAAAGCAGCTGGTAATGTAGAAGATGCAACTGTGATTAGAGAACATATTCAAGATGGTCTAGAATCATTACCAGAAGAAAAGAAAGTGTATGAGATTGAAAAGATAGATGAAAATGGTGGGTTTGAGATTAATACGCAATATGGTGCAGTTGAAGGCGGCAAAGTAGTTCCAGTATCTGGCGATTAATCAGAAGGGCTGGACATAGCGTACCTTGTTTGAGATTTCCGTTTATTATTTTATCTAAATTGTTTGTCTCGATCTCCTAATAAATAGGGAGAACCGATATCAGGTTCTCCCCCTAAGCTTGTAGAAAAACGTTTAGCTACAAGCTTTTTATTGGTAATAAATTGTTTTGCACGGAAATCGTCCGATCGTCCTCGTGATGTTAAGCTTGAATGATTTTCGCATGGAAATTCCGATGACGTGGGCCATCAAATTCACAGAAATAAACGCCTTGCCACGTTCCAAGTACAAGCTTCCCATCTCGAATAATTAATGTTTGTGCATGCCCCATGGTACTTGTCTTTAAGTGAGCTGCAGTATTCCCTTCAAAATGTTTGTCCTTCCGATGTTCCCATGGGTAAATCTCGTCCAATCGCATTAACATATCTGTTTTTACATCAGGATCTGCATTTTCATTAACCGTAATCCCTGCCGTTGTATGCATCGACTGCACAACTAAGATCCCATCTTCTATGTTCGCTTCACGAATCCAATTTTCCAATTGAGCGGTAATATCGAGCATATCCGAATGTTTTTCCGTCCGAATAGAAAATGTTTGATTCAAAACCCTCACCCTTTCTCCTGCTCTTATAATAATTATAACTTGAAAACAAGGAAGGATGAAAGGAAAGGATTAGCATTTGGCGGTATAGCTGAAATAATCAAAGTCTGCATAGTTATACTGTCCAGAGGTATCCTGACACTGCATGCCGACAAATGCACCTGTAAAGAAACCACCACCATGAATATAATCATCCGATAGTTTATAGGAAGGTAGCTTTACTGGTATTTTTGTCCAAGTTTCACCGTCTAGCGAATAAGCATATTCATAAACGGTTGTATTTACATCTACGCGTAAATATACATACTGTATATCATCTGGAATGGAAATTCTATTGTCTCCTAGTGGCTGGGTCAATGAGAAGTTATCGCAGATGGTTAAATCTAGAATTCTACCTTTTATTTCATTCCATGTAATTTGCAAGGCAGTCCAATTCTTCGTATTATAATAGTTTACTAATCCAGCTGCTTGTTGGAACGTCTCAGGTTGAAAGGATACTTTTGTTTCTGCAGTGAAATTAAAATGCTGCCAACGGCGTGCAATAAAACCTTGCGTGAATTTAGAAGTTAATGATTCTCTGCCATAAATGCGCAGGTGGCCAGGGTTGTCATTCAGAGAAACAATGTCTTCTCCCAATGGAATGCGTAAGGATTGAAACTGGTGATTTAGCACCTTTTCATTAAAATCTTCATTTCCTTCCATATCATTATCCCATTGTACTTCCTTCATATTCGGACCTTCGATTTCAAGAAAGGGTTGGTTGCCGCCAACAATATACGGCCAATCGTTTTGCCATTTCATTCGCTGGATGGCAGTTTCCCTTCCAAGTGGGCAATAACCTCTTGGATCTAATAAAGGCTTATTTTCCTGAGGCAATGGACGACCTGTTAAATGGACCAAAAACCACTCATCCGTATGGGTATGAACAATAGAGGCATGCCCAGCCTTTTGAAGAGGATTTCTCGGGTAAGGAAAGGAAGTAATTAATGGATTATCTGGATGTACTTCATATGGACCATTTATCTGTGTTGAACGTGCAATGGTTGCTTGATGATCAAATCTGGTTCCGCCTTCTGCTGTTAAAAGATAGTAATAATTATTTTTTCTATACAAATGGGGAGCTTCAGTAAGCCTAACATCGGTTCCCTTAAAGATGACTTCTTTTTTGCCGATGAGTTTTTCCTTAACCGGATCATATTCTTGCAGGACAATCCCATAGAAATTATGATTGCCATCACGATGGTCCCATACCATATTGACAAAGTATTTTCTGCCATCCTCATCGTGGAAAAGAGATGGATCAAACCCTGAGCTGTTCATATGTATTGGGTCAGACCACTCCCCGTCAATCGTATCACAGGTGACCAAGTAATTATGGCAATCCTTCCAGTTTCCATCGACAACTTTTACATCGGTATAGATAAGCCAGAACTTATTATCACTGAATGATAAAGCTGGGGCCCAAACCCCACCTGAATCTGGGTTTCCCATCATGTTTAATTGACTTAAACGATTCAAGGGTCTTGCAACCAGTCGCCAATTCTTTAAATCCTTTGAATGGTAAATACCTACTCCAGGGAACCATTCAAAGGTAGAGACGGCAATATAATAGTCTTCACCCGCACGACAGATACATGGATCTGGGTTAAAACCTGTTAAGATAGGGTTCTTAATCCTGTTCATGAAAAATATCTCCTTTATAAAAATTTATTAGAATCCGCTTTCATAAAAATATCTGAAATATGTGATGATGTCTTAAGACATCATCACATATTTTGCAGTAAATCATTTCTAAAGAAATTCTCTACGGAAAATGCAGCAACACCTAAGGCTGTTGAATGCGTGGAAAGTTCAGAATAATTAATCTGAAAACCTTTTTGTTGAAACCATAGAGTTTGATTAATCATTCGATTTTTTAAAGGTTGATCCAACCATTTACTTGCAGCAGCCATTCGATTCCCGATAATTACCTGCTCGGGGTTAAAGGTATTGATAATATTATTTATCCCTACTCCTAAATAATCGCCAATTTGTTCGAATAGCTGGATAGCTTCTTTATCCTCGTTTTCTGCTAAGCTTGTTAAACCTTCCAGCGAAATATCTTCCCCTGGTTTTGCAACTATATTACGTCCCTCTGCTCGTTTAACTAAAGCTCTTTCAGAGGCATATAATTCCCAACAACCTTGATTTCCACAACGACATGGTAACCCGTCCACTTGAATGGTCATATGTCCTAATTCACCAGAAAAACCATTGTTCCCTTTATAGAGTTTACCATTTAATATTAGTCCGACTCCTATCCCTATTCCTACACTGATATAAATAATATTTGAAAAGCTTTTCCCTACACCGAACTTCTGCTCTCCATATGCTCCAGCATTTGCTTCATTTTCTACAATGACTGGCAGATCATATTTGTTTTCTACTATTTCTTTTAAATGTATATTTTTCCAATCTAAATTCGGTGCTAAAAGAATATTTCCATCTTTATTAACGGCACCTGGTACGCCTATCCCTATTCCTATAATGCCGTAGGGGCTTTCTGGAGTTGATGCAATTAAAGTGTCTATGATGTGGAATAGGTTTGTTAGAATCTCCTCGTATCCTAAATCTTTAAACTTCATAACTTCCTCATGGCAAATGTTTCCTTTTAAATCAGTTAATACGCCAAGTAAGTAATTGACTCCTAAGTCGATGCCAATTGAATATCCCGCTTTTTCATTAAATAATAGCATAACGGGCCTTCGACCACCGCTTGATTGTCCAGGTCCTGATTCATTAAGTAACACTTCATCCAGTAATTCACTTACTAGAGAGGACACAGTGCCTTTGTTCAAACCAGTTACGTTTGAAACATCAGCTCGTGAAATGGGGGAACGATCTTTAATTGTCTCCAATACGAGTGATTTGTTTTCTTTTTTAACTACATGTTGATTAAATGTTTTTGTCATTCTCATCGATAACGTCATCTCTTTCATTAATTTGTCAGTAACGATGCATAGAACTAAGCAGCTCTCTGTTTCCAGTGTACCATAAATTTAACAAAAATAAACTTTGTTTATTCAGTAGACAAACGATGTTTTGCATGATATTCTTATTTCGTAAGTAAATTGCAACTTTTTAAAAAATAAGGGGCGGGGGTTTGTTTATGTTTAAAAAGAAAGCGATTACATTCTTGTTGTCAGTTTTCATGCTGCTTACCCTAGCAGTTGGATGTTCTGATGCAGATGAAGGGCAGGCTAGCTCTGAAGATGGTAAAACAGTAAAATTTATGCATTTATGGCCAGAGGGTAGTTCTGCTCAGCATAATAAAATTGTAAGCGAAATCATTAACGATTTTGAAAGTGAAAATCCTGATGTAACTATTGATTTAGAAGTCTTGAGTAATGAGCAATACAAAGACAAGTTAAAAGTGCTTTCGACATCGAATGAATTGCCTGATGTCGGGATGACGTGGGCAGCAGGATTTCTTGAACCCTATGTTGATGGTGAATTATTTGCGCCTTTAGATGATTTGGTAGAAGGTGAACTGAAAGATCGATTTGTATCGGGTACAGCTGAAGCATATGCTGTGGATGGCACTACATATGGATTGCCATTGGAATTAAACATTGCAACTGTATTTTATAATAAAGCAATTTTTGAAGCATATGGCCTAGAAGCGCCAAAAACATATGAAGAATTCCAACAAATTGTTAAAACGTTAAACGATAATGGTGTAGCACCAGTTGCCTTAGGTAATAAAGATCGATGGACAGGTTCTTTATGGTATATGTACTTGGCTGATCGAATTGGTGGTTCTGATCTATTAACAAATGCGATAAATCGGTCAGCTTCATTTGATGACCCTGACTTAGTACAAGCAGCTAAGGAAGTACAAAATTTAGTAGACATGAATACATTCGTAAAAGGATTTAATGGACTTTCCGATGAAGAAGCAAAGAGTATGTTTATGAACGAACAAGCAGCTATGTATTTAATTGCAACTTGGGATCTGCCTAATTACACGACCAATGAGGATGTGCCACAAGAATTCAGAGACTCTGTCGGGTACTTTAATTTCCCAACTGTTGATGGAAATGGCGATATGAATAGCTTTGTTGGCGGACCAGGTGTCGGTCTATTTGTATCCGAAAACTCAGAAGTAAAACAAGAGGCAAAAGATTTTGCGTCCTTCTTTGTACAAGAATGGGGAGAGAAGTCAGTAACAGAAGCAGGAGTTATTCCAGCAACAAAAGTGGATGCCGGATCGCTTGATCTCCCACAAATGTATGTGGATGTATTAAATGATTTGAATCAGGCAAGTAATCTTACGCTATTTGCAGATGTCCAAATGAGTGCGGATGTAGCGCAGGTGCATCTGGATATGATTCAGTCCTTATTCGGTAAAGAAGTAGCACCGGGGGATTTCACTAAGCAGCATGAAGACGCGCTGTCTAACGAATAGGGAGATCACCTGATTAATGATGAAAAGGACCATCCCAAAAGGATGTCCTTTTCAACTTCTCAATATGGAGTTGAATGTAATGAATAAAGTAATGTCAAATAAATGGGTGATTACCATCTATATACTTCCGGCTCTCTTATTAGTCGGGGTTCTCATATTTATTCCACTTCTGCTTTCGGGCTACTATGGCTTGATGGATTGGAATGGAATTAGTGCCATGGAATTTATTGGACTGGAGAATTATATTACAGCAATTCAGGATGTGAAGTTTTGGGAAAGTGCATGGCATTCTTTATTATTAGCGCTGTTTTCAACACTTAGCTTAGTAGGATATCTCGCCATATCAGTCATACTAGCCTCCAGGATAAAAGGATCTGATTTATTAAGAAAGATTTATCTAGTACCAATGTTGCTATCATCTGTAGCGATTGCTCAGCTCTGGATTAAAGTATTTAATCCAACGAATGGCATGTTAAATAGTGTGTTAATGACAATTGGGTTTGAAAATCCACCAGCTTGGTTAGCTGAACCCTCTATTGTATTATTTGCTATTTTCGTTCCTATTTTATGGCAGTATGCTGGTTTTTATATTCTTATTTATTATGCAGCGTTAAAAAATATCCCCGAAACGATTATAGAAGCAGCTAGAATTGATGGAGCGACCCCACTTCAGATTGCGTTCCGAATTAAAGTACCATTAATTATGACGGTGATTAAAGTAACAATTGTACTGGCAATTGTCGGTTCATTAAAGTACTTTGATTTGATCTATGTCATGACAGGTGGAGGTCCAAATGGTGCAAGTGAGGTTATGGCCTCGTATATGTATAAACTAGCCTTCTCGAGTAACGATTTCGGTTATGGAAGTGCTATTGGATTTTTATTACTTATTATTACCTTGATTGTCACGATTATTATTAGAAAAGCTACTGCTACCAAAGAAGAAATTCAATACTAAAAGGAGGGATAACATGCAACGTATTGGATATGTCATCTTATATATCGCATTGGCACTTGTTGCTTTATTTCAGGTATTTCCTATTATCTGGCTTTTTATGTTCTCCTTAAAAGATAATCAAGAAATCTTTTCAGGATCACCGTTTGCATTACCAGCAGAATTCAGATGGGAAAATTACGTAACCGTATGGGAAGGGGGGATAGGAGGTTACTTTTGGAATAGTATCTGGATAACGGGGGTAGCGATTATCCTAACTGTACTGTTTGCAAGCATGGCGACATTTGCAATCACTCGCATGCAATGGAAATGGAATAAGCTTGTTTTAGGTTTATTTATGGTAGGTTTAATGATACCTATACATTCAAGCATTATCCCGTTGTTTAATATGTTTTTAAATGTAAATTTAATCGATAATCCGTGGTCGATTGTTATTACGTATACTGCTTATAATCTGCCTATTACGATAATGATTCTATTAGGTTTCTATTATACATTACCACGGGAAATCGAAGAAGCAGCCATTATTGACGGATGTTCCATCCATCGAATGTTTTTTAGAATTATTCTCCCCATGACAACGCCAATAATGTCAACAACGGTAATTATTAATATGATCTATAATTGGAACGAATTTGTTTTCGTCAATACATTCATTAGTTCGGATGAATACAAGACGTTAACAGTAGGTATTCAGAACTTCATTGGCCAGTATATGACAGATTGGGGAGCGATTGGAGCGACGTTAATTATTAGTTTTCTTCCTATTCTACTAGCCTTTCTATTCTTCAGTAATAAAGTAGTAGAAGGAATCTCATCTAGTGCTGTAAAAGGGTAAGATAGCACCCTAGTTTATGGTTGATTCACTTGTGAGTTTCCTGTTTTTTGTGAATCAATTGAAATGCATGTAAACCGAGCCACATCGTAATCAATGCATAAATGGATCCTCCAAAAATAAAAGCCAATGCAGGAAGTGTTTGGTAAATGAAGAATAAAATCGTTAGACAAAGAATCATTAAAAACGTATGGAGCGGATGAATCAACATAATTAAAAATGCTTGCTTTATTATCTTAAATACATGGAGGTCATAATGGACATATGTTGGAAAAATGTAAAATAAGAAAATGATATACAATAGTATAAATGCAAATAAAGGTACTTGTATCCAATCTAATCGACTTGCCTGGATATACCAAATATCCAGACATATTAACAGGATACCTGGCAAGAGGATGGCCCCGAGAATATTGCTTTTCCTAAATTCTTTTTTGTAGTATACCCAGAATGTACGGAGCACAGGAATATCCGTATCCCTTCGTAACCATTTGCGTATAATTGCATACATAGCAGTTGTAGAAGGGAAAATCCCGATAATAATAGCACCTATTAAGGAAAAAAAGATCCATAATACATTGACCAAAGCCATTTTAGTTATCCATTCTAGTATCCGATAAAGTACACTGTTCATATAAGAATCTCCTTAACTATCAAAAGTCCTATATCTTTATATTATAATGGAAACGCTTTTTGTTCTAAACTAGTTCTTTTATTATAAACTTAGTTTATTCAATAGACAAACTAATGATAGATTGCTATACTTTAAATTGAAAGCATTTACATGAAAAGTATTATTAATAGGAGGTATAGATAATGAAATATTTCAACAATGTACCAAAAATAAAGTATGAAGGTGCATCATCAACCAATGCCTATGCATTCAAGTTCTATAATCCAGATGAAAAGATCGGCGGAAAAACGATGGAAGAGATACTTCGTTATGCAGTCGCTTATTGGCATACATTTACTATGGATGGGTCAGATCCATTTGGTGCGGGAACAATGGTGCGTCCTTGGGATAAGTATACAGGTATGGATTTAGCAAAAGCACGGTTGGACGCCGCTTTTGAATTATTTGAGAAATTAGATGTTCCATTTTTCTGCTTTCACGATGTAGATATCGCGCCCGAGGGAAGGAATTTAAAAGAAACCAATCAAAACCTAGATACGATTGTTAGCTTAATGAAGGACTACATGAAAGATAGCAAAACGAAATTGCTCTGGAATACAGCGAATAACTTTACCCATCCACGGTTTATTCATGGTGCGGCTTCTTCTAATCATGCAGACATCTTTGCTTATTCTGCAGCTAAAGTGAAAAAAGGACTGGAAATTGGAAAAGAATTAGGTGCAGAAAATTATGTGTTCTGGGGAGGACGTGAAGGATACGAAACGCTCTTAAATACCGATATGCAATTAGAAATGGATAATCTGGGTCGTTTTTTCCATATGGCGGTTGATTATGCCAAAGAAATTGGATTTAATGGACAGTTCTTAATTGAGCCAAAACCAAAGGAGCCCACGACACATCAGTATGATTTTGATGTAGCTACAGGATTTGCTTTCTTACAAAAGTATGATTTACAAGATCACTTTAAATTTAATATTGAGGCAAACCATGCTACATTGGCTGGCCATACCTTTGAACATGAGTTACGCTATGCTCGCATTAACAACATGCTGGGTTCTGTTGATGCAAATCAGGGCGATCCGTTACTTGGGTGGGATACAGATGAATTTCCAACCGATTTATATAGTACCACGCTAGCTATGTACGAAATTCTTAAAAATGGTGGGCTAGGTCGTGGTGGCCTTAACTTTGATGCGAAAGTAAGAAGAGGTTCATTTGAACCAGAGGATTTATTCCATGCGCATATTGCCGGAATGGATAGCTTCGCTGTTGGTTTACGTGTAGCACAACAATTAATTGAGGATCAAGTGCTAGATGGCGTTATCAATGAACGATACAACAGTTATAATGAAGGTATTGGCAAAGAAATTGTTGAAGGGAACACCGATTTTCACAAATTAGAGGCACATGCGTTAGAATTAAAAGAGATAAGCCATCAATCTGGACGACTTGAAAAAATTAAGACAACAATGAATCAATACTTACTTAGAGCCTATGCAGGTGAATAAGCGGTACTAAATGAGGTGTGAGCAATGAAGTACGTGATTGGTGTGGATTTAGGAACAAGTGCAGTAAAGTTATTATTAGTCAATCAGCTTGGCGAGGTTGTTAAGGAAGTTTCAAAATCGTATCCGTTAATACAAAAAAAGGCAGGTTACAGCGAACAAGACCCAAATGAGTGGGTCACACAAACATTAGCAGGATTAACGGAGTTATTACAGCATTTCCAGGGTGATAAAGCAGCCATTCAAGGAATGAGTTTTTCCGGGCAAATGCATGGGTTAGTTCTTATGGACAATAACAATCAAATTATTCGTCCTGCAATTCTTTGGAATGATACAAGAACAACAGATCAGTGCAAACAAATCTACAATATCGTTGGAGAAAAGCGCTTATTGGAGATCACTAAAAACCCTGCTTTAGAAGGATTCACCTTGCCAAAATTACTGTGGGTCAAGGCAAATGAACCAGGTAATTATCAAAAGGCAGCCAAATTTGTATTACCAAAGGACTATTTACGGTATAGATTAACCGGACAATTGCATATGGACTATTCCGATGCTGCGGGCACTCTTCTCCTAGATATAAATAAGCATCAATGGAGCACGGAAATTTGTGAACTGCTCGATATTTCTACAAGTATTTGCCCCCCGCTCATCGGTTCCCATGAATCAGTAGGAAAGATCAATGCCGAAATAGCTGCAGATACTGGTCTCTCTCCAGCAACACGTGTTTTTGCTGGGGGGGCAGATAATGCTTGTGGAGCAATTGGTTCTGGCATATTAGAGGATGGCAAGACGTTATGTAGTATTGGGACTTCAGGCGTCGTGCTCTCCTATGAATCTACCAATGATAAAGACTTTCATGGGGAGGTTCATTATTGTAATCATGCCGTTCCAGATGCCTATTATACGATGGGAGTTACGTTGGCAGCAGGACATAGTTTAAGTTGGTTTAAAGAAGTAGTTGCTAAAGAGGATAGCTATGAAAATCTTCTAAATGAGATCAGCGCTGTTCCTCCAGGATCAAATGGATTATTATTCACCCCATATATTTCAGGAGAAAGAACCCCCCACGCAGATGCGAATATTAGAGGAAGTTTTATTGGTATGGATAGCTCGCATGAGCGACGTGATTTTGTTCGTGCTGTTTTGGAAGGTATTACTTTTTCTCTTCATGAATCGATCTCGATATTTCGAAAGAGCGGAAAGCAAATTGATACCGTTATTTCAACGGGAGGGGGGGCAAAGAATTCAGAATGGCTACAAATGCAAGCAGATATTTTTAACGCAAGAATAATTAAGCTTTCTAGTGAACAAGGCCCTGGTATGGGTGCTGCTATGTTGGCGGCATTTGGCTGCGACTGGTTTGATTCACTCCAGGCATGTGCAGATACATTCCTACAGGTCGAGCATGAGTTTTACCCTGATTCAGATAAAGTCAAAATGTATCAGCAGTTGTTTCTTCTTTATAAAAACATTTATTACCAAACAAAGGAATTAAATGAAGCTTTGGTTGACTATCGAAAGTAAAAGACAAGTAAGTGAATTTCCCTTTCTCTTCCTAAAGGTGGGCATCATAGAGGATGTTCAATAGGTAGAAAAGGGTTTTTCGTTTAATAGAATTTGTTTTAAAACAAAAGAGTATATGTGAAGGGGAAGAAAGCGTATGTTGAGAAATGCCATTATACAACCCTACTCGATGTATATGAAAACATAGAAGGACAACTACCCGTTTAGCTGTCCATCTATGTTTGCTATTAGCTAATTTTGGTCTCTTTTGAATTGTTCCACATGTTTTCCATCTCTTCTAATGTCTTTCCTTTCGTTTCTGGTACAAACTTCCAAACAAATAGGGCAGAGATTACACTGACAATGCCATAAATTCCATACGTCATTCCACCACTATATTCCATCATCATTGGATAAGTGGAAGATACAAGATAGTTGGCTGCCCATTGTGCGGCTACTGCAATTGCTACAGCTTGGCCACGAATTTTATTAGGGAAAATTTCAGAAATAAGTACCCAGCAAATTGGGCCCCATGACATCATAAATGAAGCAGTATAGATAATAATAAAGATTAATGTCCCAATGCTTATAATATTGGCAAAAGCTAATCCGGCAACTCCGAACATTCCAACAGCCATTCCAATGGAGCCAGTTATTAATAATGGGCGGCGTCCTAATTTATCCACCGTAATAATAGCAATAATCGTGAAGATTACATTCACCAGTCCCATCACAATGGTTTGAAGCATAGAAGCATCTTTTGCTGCACCCATGCTTTCAAAAATACGAGGTGCATAGTATAGGGCAACATTAATACCTACAAATTGCTGGAAGACGGAAAGTAAAATCCCGATAACGATTACCGTTTTACCATAAGCGAAAAGCTTTGATTTAGAGGCGCTTTTTGATTGTTTAATATCTTGTAAGATGTTGGAAGCTGTGTTCTTCCCATTGATCTTTGTTAAAATGGTTAAGGCTTTACTTTCTTGATTGGTTAATGCTAAGTATCTAGGTGTTTCAGGTACAAAGAAAAGGAAAACACCAAATAATAATGCTGGAATAGCTTCTGAAGCAAACATAAACCGCCATCCCATTTCATTTATCCAGTCTAATGACTGTCCTCTTGCAATGCCCCAATTTACAAAATAGACGACTAACATTCCAAATATAATGGCGAATTGATTAAAAGATACAAGCCTCCCCCGTATAGTAGCTGGTGCAATTTCACCAATATACATCGGCACAATTGCTGAAGCCAAACCAACTCCAATCCCACCGATTATTCGGTAGAAATTAAAGGTAAGTAATAGACCAATTGTTGGTTCTCCCACTTCGAAAAATAAAAACTCTGGGTAGGCTGAACCTAATGCTGACAATAAAAAGAGAATTGAGGCTACAATTAATGATTTTTTCCGTCCAAAGGTCGAAGAGAAAAAGCCAGCAATTATTCCTCCTATGATACATCCAATCAAAGCACTAGAAGTAGTTATTCCATGAATAAATGAACTTAGCCCCAATCCATTAATTAGATAATTCTCGATAGATTTCTCTGCCCCTGAGATCACAGCAGTATCGTAACCAAATAACAGTCCACCTAAAGTTGCCACAAAAGTAATGGAAAAGATATAAAGGGAGTTTCTATTCTTTGTCATGTTCATTTTAAAGCCAGGTTATAAATCGCTTACATATAACGATTTCAAAAGAAGCAAGTAACCTGTCTTATCCTCCTTTCAAGATTTGTTTAGCGCTTTCAATTTCTGAAATTAAGTATAACAGGAAACACTTAGTTTGTCTATCGGATAAACTAAGGTGGTGGAAATAGGTATGAATCTAGCTAAAGAACACAGGTCATGAAGATCTTCTTACTTGGGAAGTGGTTTTGCTGACTCGTTATAGCAGAGCCCGTGCCTGTGGAGAGCATGCCTGCTTTATACCGATTTCGTATTGTCTAATAACGAATGAGATCGATCATGAATTTATAGCGGTCCGCTCGGTACGAAGATTTTACGACTTCCAGTGTATGTTTATTCTCTAAATGAGTAGTTCGTTGCATAAGAAGAATCGGGGAATGTTCTTCAATTTGAAGATGTTTAACTTCTTCTTCATTTGCAATCGCAGCTTCAATTAGTTGAAATCCATCCATAATCTTTAAATGAAGGGTATTTTCAATATATTGATAGAGTGAATGCTGGACAATTTCTTCTGTGATTCCCATTACTAGGTTTGCTGGGATATACGTGCGTTCGAGTGCCATAGGAATATCTTCAGCCAGTCGTATTCGTTTGATTTCATACACTGGTGCGTATTCTTTTATTCCTAGCTGTTTAGCAAGCTCCTTTCCAGCTGGAACGATCTCAAACTGAAGTAATTTGCTGCTTGTTTGCATTCCCCTTGCATGCATTTCTTCTGTAAAACTAGTCAAGCCTTGTAACTTCTGTTCAAATTTTGGTCCCATTACAAAGGTGCCCTTACCTTTTATTCGATAAAGGAGTTGATCACTTACAAGATTCATAATTGCTTGCCTGACTGTCATTCTACTTATATTGTACGTTTCGGCGTATTCACGTTCTGAAGGTAATATATCTCCAGGCTGTAACTCCTGTTTTTCAATTTGATTCTTAATATGTTTCTCAAGTTGATGATAGATTGGGATCGGAGATTTTTTATTAATCATGTCGTTACTCCTTAGTTGAATATATTCCTATTCTATTTTATATAGAAAGAAAATTTTCATTTATTAGTTAATTAAAGCATAGCACCAATCTATATAGTTGTCTAGAACAGTTAATTGGGAATGTAAATGGAATAATTAATCATGATATGAAGGAATGTCGATCGTTTAGGGGGATGAAATAATCATTTTATAACTAACGAATACAAATGAAGCGTACCTTCATTTAACACGTTATATTGTGAATGCATTTGTGATTATGACAGCCATAAATATTGGTATAGACATATAGACCTATGTTCGATTTGGAAATTGCATACAATACTGCTCACAATGCAATGAAAGGTTTTTGCAAGTAAGCAACTATAATAAGCCTTTAAAACAAATTTTGAAACATGTTACATACATTAATGACGTGTTAATGGCATGAATATATGTCCAAATTGAATAGAGAAAGGAACTAGGATTAGGATAAACATCACAAATATAGCGATTACATTTTTTAGATTGATAATATTGACATTTTTCAGAAAACTGGTACTATCGGTATAGACAACTAAATGTTACTTAAGTTGTATTATTTGTAATAACAAAAAAAGGGGGAGAAATATGGTGAAGAAAAGAAGTTTTGGGTTTTTGGTAATGATTATGTCAATTTTTCTATTGCTTCTTGCTGCATGTGGAGATGATGGAGGTAATGAATCTTCAGGAGGAAATGATGCAGAAGCGAAAGAGGATGTAGAGCTACGAGTGGTTACTACAATGGCAGGTACGGATCCGGCAGGTGAAGTGTTTGAAACATTATTAGAAGAATTTAAGAAAGAAAATCCTCATGTTTCCATTGTCAATGAGTCTCAATCAGCAGATGCTGGTACAATTCGTACCAAAATAAATACCGACTTTACATCGAACAACGAACCAGATCTTATGTTTTATTTTAATACGGTAGATGCTGAAGGAATTATCGATGCTGGAAAAGTGGTGAATCTTGAAGAAGCAGAAGGTGTAGACCTTTCTGGTTATGGAGAGATGTTGGAACAGCAGCGATATGAAGATGGTAATCTTTATGCTGCTCCACAAACCGGTTTCTATGAAGGGTTATTTGTCAATAAAAAATTATTTGAAGAACATGGCGTAGATTTGCCAACAACTTGGGAGAAATATGAAGAGGCAATTAAACAGTTCTCCGAAACGGATATTATTCCAGTAGCTGCTTCAACCGAAGATTCTTATTACGTAGTAGAGCATTATGCACTAGCTGCTGGTGGTGCAGAGAACTATAATGCTACCTTGGCAGATAAAAATGCGGCATGGGCAGAAGGTCTAGATAATATTGGGAAACATGCAGAAATGGGAGCGTTCCCCGAAGATGCAGGAACGATTGATCTAGCGATGGCTTCCAATCTTTTCCATCAAGAACAAGCAGCAATGCTCTATGAAGGTTCTTGGGCGTGGGGAAGTATTCCAGAAGAAGTTGCAGAACATGTAGAAGTATTGCCAATGCCGATTTACGCAGAAGGTGGATCAACTGGAGATGTTGTAGGTGGTGCTTCTCAAGGTTGGTTTATAAGTACAAAAGCGTATGAAGACGAGAATAAAAAAGATGCCGTTGTTAAGTTATTCAACTTTTTAACATCAGAGGAAAACATTTTACGAATTGCAGAAGCTACTGGACAGGTTCCAGCAAAAGGATCGCTATCTGATTTACCAGAAAATATTGCAGTAGGTCATAAAATGGTAGATGAAGCAGGATCAGTATTGACTCCAATTAATGACCGGATTCTACCAGAAGCTTTTACACTTATTCGAACAAGTGTACCACAAATTGTAAGTGGTGATAAAACAGGTAAGGATGTACTTGAAGAAGCTACTGCTTTAGAATAATTCATGATAAGGCTGTCTCCATCGTATGTGAGGCAGCTCTTATTTAAATCATGTTAAAAAGGGGTTCATTATGAAAGGTGATCGATTCGTTATATTTCTTTTCTTAGCGCCAGCTTTTTTAATCTCAGCTGTTTTTTTATATTATCCTTTTTTCGAAAACATTGTTCAAAGTTTTTATAATACGGATGGTTTTTTTAATTCGGAATTTATTGGATGGGATAATTATAAACGGTTGTTTGAGGATGAGATTGCCATTGGCGCAACATTAAATTCATTAGAATTAATGTTATATGTTGCTATTTTTCAAGTAGGTATAGCTTTGGTGTTAGCGGTAATGGTCGACTCGATTAAACATGGGGTTCGTTTTTTCCGCACGACGTTTTTCTTTCCAATTGTCATCTCCGGTGCTGCTATCGGTTTGTTGTTTACATTAATTTATAATCATCGCAATGGTCTCTTAAATGAAATATTAGTGAATTTAGGATTTGAACGAATTGTTTGGCTGACAGAGCAATCGTCGTTGTACATGGTGGCAATTCCCACGATATGGAGTTATGTAGGCTTTTACTTTTTGATCATACTAACAGCGATAGAAAAGATCCCAGACGATTTCTATGAAGCAGCTAAATTAGAAGGAATTACAGGGTTTCAACGAATGACCAAATTAACGATTCCTCTAATTGTTAGCGATTTAAAAACATGCCTTGTTCTAGCAATTACAGGAGCATTAAAGATATTTGAATTGGTTTACATTATTACGAGGGGCGGGCCAGCAAGATCTTCGGAGGTTTTAGGTACATACATGTATCAAAAAGCTTTTGATGATGGTGCGATTGGCTACGGTGCTACCTTAGCAGTACTGATGGTCGTCATAGGTCTGTCATTGGCGTTCCTTACGAATACGTTTTTAAGCAATAAGGATGAGGTAACCTATTAATCGATGAATTTTAACAAGAAAAGTGGTGAACACAACTTGGGTACTGAAGAAAAACAATTGACATTATGGGAAAGTTTCCTTGGCCGATTGTTTACAAAATCTAAATTTGGCAAACTATTTATTTATACGATCCTGATTGTTTGGTCAATTTCTACAATCTTCCCACTACTTTGGGTATTTTTAAACTCGTTTAAGCCATCAAAAGAGATTATCACCAATACGTTTCGGCTGCCAGCTGACCCAACATTGCAGAATTATTTGAATGCTTTTGATACAATAGATATTGGAAAGAGTTATCTGAATAGTTTTATTATGTCTGGGTCGGTTGTGTTTTTTACCCTATTCTTTGGGGGGTTAGCAGCTTTTGTTATGGCGAGGATGCGGTTTCGTCTTCGCGGAGTGTTGCAAACAGTTCTAGTAATGAGTTTGTTAATTCCAGCATTTGCTACGATTGTACCTGTTTATCGAATGATGATCGATCTCGAATTGGTGAACACGTATTGGGCATTAATTATTCCACAAACAGCAGGGAATCTACCATTTGCCATTCTCGTTATTAGTGGATATATGGCAACGATACCAAAAGAACTGGAAGAGGCATCATTAATGGATGGGTGCAGTCGCTGGTCAATGTTTACGAGAGTATTTCTTCCGGTCTCATTGCCTATTTTCGGTACAGTGGGGACATTTGTATTTTTATGGTCGTACAATGACTTATTTACATCGCTTGTTCTCGTTGAACAGGAGCAAGTCCGTCCGATCGTTGTTTTATTATCACATGTCAGCTCCCAATATGGTACAGATTATGGTCTAATGACAGCGGCAATTGCGATGACGGTTATACCGGTGATTGTCTTTTATTTATTCGCTCAAAAGACATTGGAAAAAGGAGCAACTTCTGGAGCAGTTAAAGGGTAAACAGGGATAATGGTGGAAAGTGATGCATATGCTTTCTACCAATCTTGTTACATTGACAAAGGGAGGATGAAAGATGAAGCTCAAATTAGAAGGAGATACAGAAGCAGTACTATCAGGAGTTCATGCCTTGCAGCAAGAGTTAAACTTCAAATTGACAGATGATGGAATTCCTATACATATCGAGCAAGCAGATAACCAATTATCCGTTTCATATGAAGATGGACGAGCGAAAATTGTATTTGGGGAAAAGGCAGGCTTTTTCCGTGGGCTAGGGTTATTTTTCCAGAATTATGCACAGAAGGAGGCATTTTTCTTAGAAGAAGAGCCGCAATTTGACACGATTGGTCCAATGTTTGATGTCTCACGGAATGCCGTGATGAGAGTAGATCAATTTAAGGGGATCTTTCGTAAATTAGCATTAATGGGCTTTAATGCCGCCATGATTTATATGGAAGATTTATATGAAATAAAAAACGAGCCCTATTTTGGATATATGCGGGGGAGGTATTCCCAGGAAGAATTAAAAGCGCTTGATGACTATGCAGATCAATTTGGAATTGAAGTTATTCCATGTATTCAAACGCTGGCACACTTGGAAGAGTTTTTGAAGTGGAGTGATGCCGCTAGATTAAAAGATACACGTGGAGTACTGCTAGTTGAAAGTGAAGATACGTACCAATTTGTAAAAGAAATGGTTGAAACGGTATCCAAGCCGTTTCGTAGTTCACGTATCCATATTGGAATGGACGAGGCGGAAGAATTGGGCAGAGGGGTCTATTTGAATAAATTTGGTTATAAGGATCGTCTCGAATTAATGACCAAGCATTTGGAACGTGTGTTAGAAATCGTTGAAGCAAATGGGTTAAAACCATTCATGTGGAGCGATATGTTTATTAAGCTAGCATCAAAAACAGGAGATGCTCATTATGATCCTGCTACAGAAATTCCTGAAGAAATCATTGAAGCAACACCTGAGAATGTTACGTTAATGTATTGGGATTATGCCCATACAAAAAGAGAAGATTACCTAGCTATGATGGGAAAGCATAAGGCCTTTGGAAGGAACCCTGCTTTTGCTGGAGGTATATGGGTTTGGAATACATTTGCAACGAATTATGGATTGTCCCTAGATGCAAGTCATGCAGCCTTACAAGCATGTAAGCAAGAAGGGATTCAAGATGTATTTGTAACCCTTTGGGGAGATGATGGCTATGAAAATAATTATTATTCTGCTTTATTAGGTTTGCAATTATATGCCGAGCATGCGTATACTAACGATTTAGATCGAGAGAAAGTGACGGAGCGGGTGAAATTTATTACAGGTATAGAGGAAGGAGCCTTCCTATTATTAAATCAATTAGATGCCATTCCTGGAGTAGCAAAAGATAATAAAGAACAAACCAATCCTTCTAAGTTTTTACTTTGGCAAGATGTATTACTTGGCGTATTTGATAAACATGTAGAAGGGCTTGATCTTTATTCACATTATCAAGAACTAGCGCAAAAAATCCTAGCGATACGAAACCCGGATCATGAATTGGATTTTATCTTTGATGTACCTCAGAAATTAGCAGAACTATTGAGTTTGAAAGCGACGATTGGTGTAGAACTAAAGGCCGTCTATGATGCAGGCAATAAAGAAGGATTAAAACAAATAGCCGATCAGATTTTGCCAGAAATTTTGGAGAGGGCAGAAAAGTTACGCATTGCTCATCGCTATCAATGGTTATCTATGAATAAACCATTTGGCTGGGAAGTAATTGATATACGTTATGGTGGATTAAAGTCAAGATTGGATACAGCGATCCATCGGATTAATCAATATTTACAAGGTGATATTGCCATGATTGATGAGCTCGAACAAGAACGTCTATATTATCATGATATTAAAAATTCAACTGCAATTGGCTGGTCTAGTTATTACTATCGCATGGCTACACCAAATGTATTCTTCCATGTGCTTCCAATATAATCAACAGGGAGTGTGTCTATGACAACAAAAGCGAATCCTTATCATGTATATGTAGGGACGTATGGAGAGGAGTTAGATGCTTCCATACAAATCCTATCCTTAGATACAGAGGCAAGGACTTTGAAACTAAAAGCGACCGCAAAAGGGATTAAAAACCCCTCTTACCTAACGATAGATAAGCAGCAACAGTTACTTTATGCAGTAAGTGAAGTAGATCAAGGAGAAGTCGTTTCGTATCTAATAAGGGAAGATAATGCTTATTTGACAGAACAAAGTTATCAAAGCACCTATGGAAATGGTCCATGTTATGTAACCATGGATGAAACAGAAAGCTACTTATTAACTGTTAACTATGGAGAAGGTACAACGACCGTGCATCAGTTACAGGAAGATGGTGCAATTGGTCCACTAACGGATCAACAGGAGTATGGTGCTGGTTCACATCCACATACCATTGTACACCTTCCCTATACTCATAAATATGTAGTGACTGATTTAGGGTTAGATAAATTATATCTATACCGCTTTCGTAATGGAAAACTAGAACTCATCAATAGCTTTGATACCGTTCCAAAGTCAGGCCCAAGGCATGTAGCCGTAGCAATAAATCATCGGAAGCTGTATGTCGTGAATGAGTTTAATTCAAAA
Organism: Virgibacillus sp. CM-4; assembly: GCF_000445495.1. Taxonomy (NCBI): domain Bacteria; kingdom Bacillati; phylum Bacillota; class Bacilli; order Caryophanales; family Bacillaceae; genus Virgibacillus; species Virgibacillus sp. CM-4. The sequence goes on along the minus strand of NZ_AUQA01000002.1, from coordinate 794,262 downwards.
ATTAGCGTTTACCACTACAATGAAAGCATAACAGGCTTACAACTCGTCCAAGAAATCAGCAGTCTACCTGCTGATTTTGAAGCGGATAATTTTGGGGCAGATATTCATATTGCCCATAAAAAATCATATTTATATGCCTCCAATCGAGGACATCATAGTATTGCTATATTTAAAATGGATAAGGATGGAACTTTATCGTTGGTTGATTATGTATCAACAGTAGGAGATTGGCCGAGAAGTTTTGCTCTTACTCCAGATGAAAATGGGATGTTAATTGCAAATGAGCATAGCAATTCAATTGTATTAATGGAAATTGGAACGAACGGTATCCCTAGATATTCAGGGATTGAGTATTGTATTGACGCACCTGTCTGTGTCAAAGTCAAGTGATGATAAAAGTTTGGGGTGATTGCAATTCGGCTGTTGAGAAACTCTCGGCGGCCATTTTTTAGCCTCATCGACAAGATGCTTTCTAGCAGTGACTTAAAGAATTGGATAAGAGAAGAGAATGGAGGAGAATGTCTACATATATCTAGGCAACAATCTAGCTTATTACGTGAACCTGATTATTGATGTAAGTTGATTCCGATGAAGCGAAAGCCCGTCATTCCTTTGGAAAAACGAGCGACTTCGAATTCGTTGAACCTGATTTTTGCAAAGAAGCTCTGGCCTTTGTCCGCGGAAAATCGGGATATTCCGCTCCTGAATTATGAACGCAGCTTATCGAAAAAATCAATGCTTCAGTATGTTTCTTTATAAAGTTCTTTGAATAAGGCTTCGGCATGGGAGCGATTATCTCCATCTTCTCGAATTACTGCGATTTTACTTGCTGACGCAATTGCTAATCCTGAAAACAAAGGATGATCACTTAGATCCAAACCATATGGGTGTTCCTTCGTATCTGATTCCTTTTGATGAAAAAGCAGCGTGACAGATGATGGAAGTGCTAATTGTTCTAATGAAAGAAAAGGTCCATCCTCTACAAAGCGTTTAAAATAATCAAGGTCAAAAATGTAAATATCAGGCTTATTTTCCTTGATGGCAATCTGACCTTGTTGAAAATTTGCCATATCTTCTGTTGCGTTTACTTGATTAGGTACATACACAAGCCTTATATGAATACGCTCCCAATTTGGGAATGATTTTTGAACCCGTTGTTCGATAGAGGAGAAATCCTCTTCCTGATAATTACCAAACAACATAATATCTAAATCTGCCGGGGCTTTGTTTGCCTCATTTGATTTAGCAATTTGGCCTTCGATAAGGGTATAGCCAAGTGAAGATACGAGGAGAAGCAAACAGATAGCAGCAATCGTATGATATTTATAATGGTAAGAAAAGTTTTCGATCCGTTTTCGAAATGTATCCGAAGTATGTTTGTCCATATGCAACGATCCTTTTCATAGATTTGGTGCAAAGCTGCTGTAGTAAATCTATGCTGTTACGTTGGGTTGATTATACCATAATTTAAATGCCATTCTGTTCTACATGGAGAATATCTATCGGTCCAAAACCATTCACGCGCTACGTTTCTACTTTCTGTATGAGGGTATATTACTGCTAGTCAATAAAAGGAGGGGGACAATGTTAGCCATTATTTCATGAGTTTTTTTAGCAATCGGATTCTTCTGTTCTTTGATTATAATTATGGGTATTATTAGGCATCCGCAAATGATGGAAATCATGGATGTGGTTTGGCCAATAAATGGATGGTTTTTGGGTCCATTGGCGCTGTGGACATATTTTAGATGGGGGTCGAATAAAAATATAGATATTCAAGACAACCGCCATCAAACCGCTAAAGTATTTGTTTCTACCAGTCATTGCTCAGCAGGTTGCACTGTCGGAGATAATGCTGTTGGTGTTCCCTTTGTTGTTTGGACTGTAACGATTGCAGGCTCCACCTTATCTGCTCATTTAATAGTAGAATTTATACTCGCCTACATAGTTGGTATTATATTTAAATTTTATACCATCTATCCAATGAACGAAGCACAGGGAAGGATGGGTTCCATTAAGGCAGCCATTAAGTCAGATTCAATCTCTCTAATTGCATTTGAAGTTGGAATGTTTGGTTAGATGGTAATTGTACATTTTATCCTATTTACCCAGTAAATCAACCGAGTCTATTTATTGATATATGATGCGAATTGCAATGGTTTTAGGTTTTCTTACAAGCTATCCTCCTAATTGGATTCTAGTACGGAAGAACATTAAAGCAGCGACGTGAGTCAGGAATTCTATTAAAACCATCGGATTAGAAAGATAGAAAGACCCTCTTAATAAGAAAAGGGTCTTTTTTAAGGATAACTTTTATTTCAAAATAGTGCCAAGTGAGTAAAAGTAAGTGAGATAACTGGTATTGTTTGAGGATGCTGTTCCTTCACTAACAAGCTCCCAAACCTCAGCTTCACCTGGTGTTTCACCTTGGGTCCACCATTTTGCTTCATAAATATTTCCATTATAGGTTACTTGATCTCCACCTAGATAAGTTTCGTTTGCATCCCAGGCAGGAGCATCACTTGGTTCTCCGGGATCAGGTTCGCCAGTTCCTGGATCACCAGGTTCTACATACTCCCCATCGAAGTTGGCATCAATTACATTGTAAAATGCATTTGCTGTATCAGCCACTTCCCAGTAAGCAAGGATGACATGATACCCTATTCTATCTGGAATCACGCAGTCATGATTAACTGTAAATGGAGGGCGATCTCCATTATCATCAATGGAGCAGAATCGTTCGAAATCAGAACGTTCTAAAGGATCATTTGGATCCCAGTCTTCTTTTGTGATGTAATATTCCCATTTATCTGTTGCATGGGCAGCTGTTAGTGTCCATTCGAATGTAAAAGCACCACTTGACATGGGAACCTTCGCCCAGCGATCTTCCGATTGAGCATCGAGTTCATGAAAGATATTTGCACTGGCAATTTTTCCATCTGGAGGACCACCTTCTGGATAATTACCAGGAGCTTCAAGACTTTGCGGTTCATAGATCACAGCACCACAGTCATAGTTGGCTCCGTCAGCACATAATAAGTTACGGCTCTCTGGATTATTAACATATCCGTGTGCGGATACAGAATTAGCAAAAGCAACGGAACATAATAACATAATCAGAGCACCTAAAGTGATTTTCAATGTTTTCGGAACGGATGTTAGTAAATTCATTTAATTCCTCCTTGAAAACGTAAATGGTGCGAAAGGTCGGGTGAAATGAAATTAGAGCAGTGATTGAATAGAATAAGAACTTGATATATTTTATAAACGGATTGTTGTCATAGAATAGCTGAGTTATTAGAAGAGCAATACGTTCTTATAATTAAGGGGGAGGTGTACATAATGTTGGTTTCTTGATTTATTGCTCCTGTCTAGACAACTGTAACAAAGTATACAAATTTATCCTCCTCTCTCTAATATTTGTCATAACCTTTCGCTTACTTCAAGTATACATAAGTAGATACAAATATCAACAGAAGGTTAAGAATTTACAGATAATTGATGAAAAAGACCTGCCTAAAGTAGATAATTTCTTAAAATAGTTCATATTTACCAATTTTCAGGAATTTATGATGTGGCTGTAGACTTCGAATTAATTATAAACTGGTATGGTCATCCTAACATAATAATGCCTTTGTTTAGACAGGAGGGATGTCTTTCGTTCTCGGGAGTTTCCTTAAGATGAATTAAAGCAGAGCCCCTAAATTGAAGGGAACTGGCTCTACATAGGTGATGCTAGCTTTGCCAAGTTAGATGAGTCCAAGGAAAGTATAATCAATATCAGAGTGCAAATGAAATATGCCTCCGTATTTTAATCATGTCAACAATGGAGATGACAAAATTATATTTAGATTTCATTGAGAAAGCCCTTTCTTGGACAGTAAAATTGTATTAGGAATTTCGATATAAAAAACATTAAATCTATAAATAGAAGGACATCCTAAGTCCGTGAAAGGAGTGTTTATCAATGGCTGAAAATAAAGGTTTTCGAGCCAAAGTCCAACGTTTTGGAAGTTATTTAAGTGGTATGATTATGCCGAATATTGGTGCATTTATTGCGTGGGGAATTATTACTGCTTTATTCATTCCAGATGGATGGTTGCCAAATGAAAGCTTAGCACAATTAGTTGATCCCATGATTAATTATCTATTACCGCTGTTAATTGGTTTTACTGGTGGTCGAATGCTTCACGGCCTCCGTGGAGGAGTTGTTGGTGCAACAGCCACCATGGGAGTTATTGTAGGAGCCGGAATTCCAATGTTCTTAGGGGCAATGGTGATGGGTCCATTGGCTGGTTATGTCATGAAGAAAATTGACCAAGGGCTGCAGCATCGCATTCGTTCTGGTTTTGAAATGCTTTATAATAACTTCTCTGCTGGTATCTTGGGAGCTGGCTTGGCAATTATTGCTGCTTTAGCAATTGGACCAGTGGTCGAAGGGTTGAATAATGCGTTAGCAGCTGGAGTAGAAGCAATTATTGCTGCTGGCTTACTTCCATTAACCAGTATTATTATAGAACCGGCAAAAATTTTATTCTTAAACAATGCCATTAATCATGGAATTTTAAGTCCGATTGGGGTTGAACAAGCAGCAGAAGCTGGAAAATCGATTCTCTTCTTATTAGAAGCAAATCCAGGACCTGGATTAGGTATCTTATTAGCATTTTCAATTTTTGGCAGAGGTGCTTCAAAAAGTTCTGCGCCAGGTGCTGCAATCATCCAATTTTTAGGTGGAATTCATGAGATTTACTTCCCATACGTGCTAATGAAGCCAGCACTCATCCTCGCTGTAATTGCTGGTGGTATGAGTGGAGTGTTTACCTTTAACTTACTTGATGCAGGTCTAAGAGCAGCGGCATCTCCAGGTAGCATTTTCGCGATATACGCAATGACAGCCCAAGGAAGTTATTTTGCTGTTACAGCTGGTGTTTTAATCGCAGCAGTTGTGTCCTTCATTATCGCTGCATTTATCTTGAAAACTAGTAAGACTAACGAAGAAGATTTAGTAGAAGCAACTGACAAAATGGAAGCAATGAAAGGCAAGAAAAGCTCTGTTTCAGCTAATCTTACAGAGGAGCAAACGGTGGAAACAGAAGGGAATACAGAAAAGCCTACCGAAGATGTCAATAAGGTTATCTTTGCTTGTGATGCAGGAATGGGTTCTAGTGCAATGGGAGCTTCCCTCTTGAAGAAGAAATTCGCTGATGCATCGATTGACATTGATGTAAATAACACAGCGATTAACGAGATTCCAGATGATGCAGATATTATTATTACCCATAAAGATTTAACCGATCGTGCCAAAGCAAAAAGACCGAATGCCGAACATATTTCGGTTGAAAACTTCTTAAATAGTCCAAAATATGCAGAACTAGTTGAGCGCTTACGTAAATAAACGTAACGAATTAATAAGTAGGGGGTGAACAGATTGTACCTTACAGCCAGAGAAAGAAAACTGTTGTCCTTATTACGTGAAAGTAAAGATCCGATTCCAGTTAAACTACTGGCTGATAAGTTAACTGTAAGTGAACGCACGATTCATCGAGATCTCAAAAGCTTGGAAGCGGCACTAGTTGATTATAACTTATCCATTGAAAAGAAAACCAGATTCGGTATCCGAATGACTGGTGATTTAGGTAAATTAAAGGATCTAGATCAAGCACTAAATAATGGAGGGACAGTATCGGAGTATACACCGGAAGAAAGGAAGGCTATCATCCTTGCTAGTTTATTGCAAGCAAATGAACCGATCAAACTGTTCACCCTTTCACATGATCTAAACGTGACAATAGCTACAGTTAGTCATGATCTTGATCAAATGGAGAAGGAACTAAATGATTATCAATTAACGTTAATTCGAAAACGGGGCTATGGGGTCGAAATCACTGGAAATGAGGTCGACAAACGTGCAGCAATTAGCTATTTAATTAATCGATATGTCGATCTCTTTGAATATGTGCCATTAATCAAGGAGACGATGAAGCAACGTACCCAACCACTAGATGCAGTTTCCAATCGGTTATTGGGTTTTGTAAATTTAGAGAATTTAAGTATGATCGAGGCTTGTGTGCAAGAAGCTAGCAAATCTTTACCTTACGAATTGGCAGATAATGCATATGTTGGTTTAGTTGTTCATCTCGCATTGGCCATCGAGCGCCTGCAACAAGGAGAAATAATTATGTTTGACCAGGCTTATCCAAGGAAGGAATTCGAAGAAACGAAGGAATATGAAGTTGCTGCTGCGATGCTTCGAAATTTACAAGGAGCCTTAACTATTGAGATTCCTCATGAGGAAATTGACTATATTACCATGCATTTACTCGGTGCAAAATTACGCGCTGACCAAGCTTATGTACTTGAGGATTCCAATTTAGACATCGTTTATCGAGCAAAACAATTGATTGCATATATTGGTCATCAATTACAAGTAGACTTAACAAATAATATGTCATTATTGAATGATCTTGTTACTCATATGCGACCTGCGATTTATCGATTAAAGCAAGGGATGACGATAAAAAACCCTATCTATGATGAGATTGCAAGCAAGTATAAAGCTTTAATCGAGTTACTACGTGAAGGCGTGGAGAAAATATTTCCCCAGATCCATTTTCCAGATGATGAAATTGGCTATCTCGTGCTTCATTTTGCATCGGTGTTACTATATGGAGAAATGAAATTAGAGGTACGGGCATTGGTTATCTGTTCAAGCGGAATTGGGACCGCAAAGTTATTAGCCACAACCTTAATGCAGCGTATTCCAGAAATAAAAGAAGTGGATAATAAATCGATTTTTGACTTATCAAATACGGATTTAGCTGCGTATGACGTGATCGTATCGACCGTACCGTTAAAAGGGTATGATGTAGATTATGTGCTTGCTTCCCCAATGTTATCGCAAGCTGAAGCAGATCGAGTGAAGAAGAAAATAAGGCAGAAAAAAGTGACTTACACACCTTCCAGAGCTCGTCAGCCATCACAGCAAACGGGAATAGATTTTATTACAAAATTAGAGTCAAGACAAATTTACACAACAACAGTTTTACAACTGTTGCAATCCTTCCATATCGAACAGGTGGATGATAACTTAACCCTTGAACAAGTGCTAGATGCGATATGTACGGATTTAGAAAAGCAAGGTTATGTCACCGATAAGCAAACAGTTTACCAGAAATTAATAGAGCGGGCAAAACAAAGTGGTCTAGGTATTCCGAATACAGCTTTAGCCCTGTATCATACCCGTTCAAATGATGTGAGTGACGCCGTTTTCTTTATCTATGAGCTTGCTCATCCAGTGACCGTACAAGGAATGGATGGCGAAGATATGCAAATCACGCGTCTTCTGTTAATGGCAGCGCCACAGGTAACCCATAAGGAAGTCTTAGAAGTATTAAGCTTTTTGAGTAGTTTAATTATTATTCAAGGACAAGAAAGTATCGATCGCTTTGAATTAGGCAAAGAAATAGAGCTGAAGAACTTCTTATCGGAGCAGTTTCAGCAGTTCTTACAGGATAAAAATATACATTAAAAAGGGAGTGCATCACGTTATGACAAAACAAATATTAAGCCCAGCAACAATTGATTTACATGCGCAACTTACAAGTAAGGAAGCAGCCATCCGTCATACGGGGCAAATTTTGGTCGATCAAGGTTACGTTAATGCTGGTTATATAGATAAAATGCTGGAAAGAGAAGCGGTTACCTCCACTTTTATGGGCAATTATGTTGCTATTCCCCATGGTACAGAAGAAGGCAAGAAAGAAATTAAAGAGACAGGTATTTCTGTTGTTACGGTACCAGATGGTGTGGACTTCGGCGGCGGTAATATCGTTAAAGTATTAATTGGCATTGCCGGAAAAGGAGACGAACACTTAGAAATTCTTTCAAAAATAGCTATCATCCTTTCTGAAGAAGTGAATATTGATAATATCTTAGAAGCAACCTCGAAGGATGAGATTATCAGCCTATTTAATGAGGTGAATTAAATGTTAGCCGTCCATTTTGGAGCAGGAAACATTGGTCGAGGATTTATCGGAGCATTGCTCTATGAAGCAAAGTATCGAACCATCTTCGTGGACGTGAACCAGGAAGTTATCGACCGATTAAATAAGGAAAATCAATATGAAGTCATTCTTGCTGGAGCAACCAAGAAAAAGCAAGTGGTGAAGCAAGTATCGGGGATTAACAGTGTAACCAACCCTGTAGATGTTGTTGCTGCCATTGAAAAGGCAGATATCGTCACAACAGCTGTTGGACCAACCATATTAAAGGTAATTGCCAAGTTGATAGCTACTGGATTAGAAGCAAGAGTTGCAAAAAATGCTCAACCATTAAATATTATTGCTTGTGAGAATATGCTTGGTGGAAGCACGTTATTAAAAGAAGAAGTTCTTTCACATGTAACGGAAGAAATAAAGCATACAATTGAACAATATGTAGGTTTTCCAGATGCAGCTGTCGATCGGATTGTCCCAAATCAAGTGAATGATGATCGATTACAAGTCGCTGTTGAACCGTATTATGAATGGGTTGTTGAAAAACCTGCATTAAAAGGAAAAACGCCAGTAATTGATGGTGTTACCTATGTAGAGGATTTGAAGCCATATATTGAACGAAAATTATTTACCGTAAATACAGGACATGCTGTTCCAGCTTATATTGGGCATCAAAAAGGGTATCCTACGATTTATGAAGCGATGCAGGATGAAGAAATTCAAGCCATCATTGACGGTGCTTTACAAGAATCCGGTGAAGCGTTGATTCAATTTTATGGATTTAACCGTCACGAGCATGCTGCCTATCGTTCGAAGATTATCGAACGATTTAAGAATCCACATATTTCTGATGAAGTGACTAGAGTAGGTAGAGGTCCGATCCGAAAGCTTGGAGCTAGGGATCGATTGATACGACCAGCTATACTTTATATGGAAAAAACTGGAAAAATTCCAAGCTATCTTGTAAAAACCATTGCAGCTGCTCTCACCTATGGTAATATTCAAGACGAAGAAGCAGTGAAGTTACAAGTTTTAGTGAATAAAGAAGGATATGCTAACGCATTGCAAATAGTTGCAGAACTATCGGCAGAACATCCGTTAGTGGATGCAGTAATAAAGGAAATCAATAAGTAAAAGAAATCCCGGCTTATTGGCCGGGATTTTCTTTTACTAAGCTATTAGCATGGCATGGTTAACTAATTCGAGTTAAGCGAAAGGAAGCATTAACTATCGTTTGACCATCGGCTGTTGTACCAAGTGTGTCAGCAGTTGTACCTACATTCCGAAGCGTTATAGTAGCACCACTAGGAATTGTCAAAATAGCAGATCCTACTATTAACCTTGTTGTACTATTTAATCCACCAGCTTGCCCATAAATGGTAGAACTTTGAACGGTACCATTTAAAAAAGTTGCATAAGCTACAGCATTATTTGTTCCTGAAAGTAATACCGTAACTTCATATGAAATTTTATACGTTCCACTGTTTGCAACAGTAATAGCTGCAGTTCCTGGAGTATGGGCAATTCCGCCAGCTAACGGACCACTTGTACTGAATACAACGCTACCGCCAGAAGCTACCGTTTGAGATCCGGTATTATAAACATAGCCATAACTTGTAGAGAAAGTGCCGGTAGGGCCTGTAGATCCAGTACTTCCGGTAGCGCCAGTAGGCCCAGTGGCACCGGTCGGTCCAGTACCGCCAGTGGACCCTGTTGCGCCAGTAGGCCCAGTTTCCCCGGTGATTCCGGTTATGCCAGTAGGCCCTGTTACGCCGGTAGGTCCAGTTGAGCCAATAGATCCAGTCGCACCAGTGGCACCGGTCTCGCCGGTAGTCCCTGTTGCACCGGTGGGACCAGTTGAGCCAGCAGGTCCGGTAGCACCTGTGGATCCAGTAGCACCGGTGGTTCCGGTTGTACCGGTAGTTCCAGTCGCACCAGTGGCACCGGTCTCGCCCGTAGTGCCAGTGGTTCCCGTAGCACCCGTAGATCCGGTCGCACCGGTAGGTCCGGTCTCGCCGGTAGTCCCTGTTGCACCGGTGGGACCAGTTGAGCCAGCAGGCCCGGTAGCACCTGTGGATCCAGTAGCACCGGTGGTTCCGGTTGTACCGGTCGGTCCAGTAGCGCCAGTGGACCCTGTTGCGCCAGTAGGTCCAGTACCGCCAGTGGATCCTGTTGCGCCAGTAGGTCCAGTACCCCCAGTAGATCCCGTTGCGCCAGTAGGCCCAGTTTCCCCGGTGATTCCGGTTATGCCAGTAGGCCCAGTAGCGCCAGTGGGCCCCGTTGCACCAGTGGGCCCTGTTGAGCCAGCAGGTCCGGTAGCACCTGTGAATCCAGTAGCACCTGTGGTTCCGGTTGTACCGGTAGTTCCAGTACCGCCAGTGGACCCTGTTGCGCCAGTAGGTCCAGTACCCCCAGTAGATCCCGTTGCGCCAGTAGGCCCAGTTTCCCCGGTGATTCCGGTTATGCCAGTAGGCCCTGTTACGCCGGTAGGTCCAGTTGAGCCAATAGATCCAGTCGCACCAGTGGCACCGGTCTCGCCCGTAGTGCCAGTGGTTCCCGTAGCACCCGTAGATCCGGTCGCACCGGTCGGTCCGGTCTCGCCGGTAGTCCCTGTTGCACCGGTGGGCCCAGTTGAGCCAGCAGGTCCGGTAGCACCTGTGAATCCAGTAGCACCTGTGGTTCCGGTTGTACCGGTCGGTCCAGTAGCGCCAGTGGACCCTGTGTCGCCAGTAGGTCCAGTAGCGCCAGTGGGCCCCGTTGCACCAGTAGGCCCTGTTACGCCGGTAGGTCCGGTCTCGCCGGTAGCACCAGTAACACCGGTGGAACCTGTGTCGCCAGTAGCTCCGATTGCACCAGTAGGCCCGGTAGCCCCTGTTGCACCTGTGGTTCCGGTTATGCCAGTAGTCCCAGTGGTTCCCGTTGCACCAGTAGATCCGGTCGCACCGGTAGTCCCAGTAGTGCCGGTGGGCCCGGTCTCGCCGGTAGATCCAGTAACACCAGCAGGCCCGGTAGCACCGGTGGATCCAGTAGCACCGGTGGTTCCGGTTGTACCGGTAGTTCCAGTACCGCCAGTGGACCCAGTAGCGCCAGTGGGCCCTGTGTCGCCAGTAGGCCCTGTTACGCCGGTAGGTCCAGTCGCACCAGTGGCACCGGTCTCGCCCGTAGTGCCAGTGGTTCCCGTAGCACCCGTAGCTCCGGTAGCACCGGTCGGTCCGGTCTCGCCCGTAGCACCAGTAACGCCAGTGGGACCAGTTGAGCCAGCAGGTCCGGTAGCACCGGTCGGCCCAGTAGTGCCGGTGGGCCCTGTGTCGCCAGCGGGTCCCGTTGCGCCGGTGGTACCAGTCTCGCCAGTAGGTCCCGTTGAGCCAGCAGGTCCGGTCTCGCCCGTAGCACCAGTAGCGCCAGTGGCCCCAGTCTCGCCCGTAGTCCCTGTTGCACCGGTGGGACCAGTCTCGCCAGTAGGTCCCGTTGCGCCAGCAGGTCCGGTAGCACCTGTGGATCCAGTAGCACCGGTGGTTCCGGTTGTACCGGTAGTTCCAGTAACGCCAGTGGACCCTGTTGCACCGGTGGGACCAGTTGAGCCAGCAGGTCCGATAGCACCTGTGGATCCAGTGGCACCGGTGGTTCCGGTTATGCCAGTAGTCCCAGTAGCGCCAGTGGGCCCTGTTGCACCAGTAGGTCCCGTTGAGCCAGCAGGTCCGGTCTCGCCCGTAGATCCAGTCGCACCGGTAGTCCCAGTAGTGCCGGTGGGCCCAGTAGCGCCAGTGGGCCTTGTGTCGCCAGTAGGCCCTGTTACGCCGGTAGATCCAGTCGCACCAGTGGCACCGGTCTCGCCAGTAGTGCCAGTGGTTCCCGTAGCACCCGTAGCTCCGATAGCACCGGTCGGTCCGGTCTCGCCCGTAGCACCAGTAACACCGGTGGGCCCTGTGTCGCCAGCGGGCCCTGTTACGCCGGTAGGTCCAGTAACACCGGTCGGCCCCGTCGGACCAGTAGCTCCTATGGGATCAATAATTGGCTCAATGATATCTTCGATCGGCTCTACTATAACCCTAAATAGTAGTTCTAGTAACAACTCAATAAGATTCGTGTTTAATTGCCTATATAAATTTTTGGTTTCTTCATAAGCCTCCTTATTTTTTCTCCGTACCAATAAAACCACACATCCTTCATTCTTAAATCCTTTAAACATAAACTATTCATTTATAAAAGGTAAAGTGTGGACAAAGAAACAGAGTTTGAAATATATTATAAAAAATCGAAAAGAAATAAGAAAAGATACATATACAGTAGCTGAGTTATTCGAAGATGATGATTGGTTCAAGCAGTTGTTAAGAAATTAAGACCTTATAACAGGATAACAATAGTGTTTAAAGAAAGAAGGCGACGAGTTAATACCTCGTCGCTTTTTCTAAATCTATGAATACATCATTTGTTCAATCTTTTGATATAAAGTGGGGTGGGTTTTAGTAAGCTTGGCAGGTTTCCAATTCTTATTCACCCACATATGTGTAGTGGAGCCTTTGGTTAATAATTTGCCATAAGGTTCGTTTACCATACTTACTTTATTGTTTTGCATGGAAGTAAATTCTACTTCCGTTATTTTTCTAGCTTCATAGTCAAATTCCATACGGATCGGTGAGAAATTGGCTAATTTGCTGAAAATAACCACGGGCTCATCAAAATGAGCAGATTGTTTATAAGATGCTTGTACATCAACGACAGGGAGCAGCAGCCCAATTGCCTCCATATCATGATAGGAGATGTCAAAATAGCGCATCCACTCGGTTCTGCCAACTTCAAACCAAGTAATATAATTACCATGATGTACGACTCCCATCTGATCCGTATCTTTGTATTGTACACGCATGCTATGCTGATGCCATTGTGTCGTCATAACTTCTACTCCTTTTTCCTACTTGCTATTATATTACAATTGCTGCAACTTTTCTTTCGCAATATCCTGCAGTTTGAATTTTTGAACCTTGCCGGTACTGGTTAATGGCCAATCATCCGTGGTTATAAACCATACATGTCGAGGGATTTTAAATCGAGCTAATTTCTCCGAACACCAGTGAATGACCTCTTTTCTGGTCATAGATTCTCCATCATTTAACTCAATAAAGGCACCGCCAATTTCAGTGGTAAGTTTATCGGGTACACCAATCACACTTACTTGTGCCACCACCGGATGTTCTGAAATAACGGTTTCTACTTCTCTTGGTGATACTAATTCCCCTGAAACTTTATACATTTCTTTACTTCGTCCAAGTAATTGAATGTAACCAAGTTCATCAATTCTCCCGACATCCCCTGTACGTAGCCAGCCGTCCTTATCAATCGTCTTTGCAGTTTCTTCTGGTTTCTTATAATAACCATGTGTTACAGTTACTCCTCTCACAGCAAGTTCACCAACTGAACCTTTGTTTAAAGCTGTACCTGTTTCTGGATCAATGGTTTTGTATTCTACAGCATGGTAATTGAATTCTGGCATGCCGCTAATACCTGCTAACTTCGGTCTGCCTACCCTTGTAGAAATGCGTTCTAATGGATCACCAATTTCTGTTGTTACTCCAGAGGATGCTACTTCTGTCTGGCCATATCCTGTAATGATTTCAGTGAGTCCAAGGGTGTCCACAGCGCGCTGCCATACCGGGATAGGGGCTGGAGCTGCACCACACCACATGGCAAATAAGTGTGATAAATCAAATTCATGAACTTTGGGATGATTTAATAACGGTACAAGTGTAGAAGGAACACATAGATAGTCATTTACCTGGTATTTCTCCATCAATTCTAATGAACGGAGTGGAGAAGCACCCAAGGCAGAAACGAAAGATCCCCCAACAAAGGACATCGCTAACATTGCTTCGATAATAGCAAAGCAATGGTAAAAAGGTAAGGGGGCAAAGGTAATCCGCTCTTTTTCTATTGCTCGACTAATACAAGTTCCATAAGCACATCGAAGTAGCATATCATGGGTAAGCATAACACCCTTTGGTCTCCCCGTTGACCCAGATGTATACATGATAATTGCTACTTCATCTGGATAATCCGAAGCATCCCATACGTTCATCACTCGTTCATATGGAATGTTTTCAGCACCTTGTACAAATCTCTCCCAAGAAATAAAATGGGAATCCATTTTTATTTTGTTTTCTGTTGGGATTAAGATAACTTGTTCAAGCTGACTATTTTGCTGGAATTCATCCGATTGCAGTAATTCAGACACTGCTTTCCCATGCTGTTTTTCTTTTACAGACTCATGGATAAAGAGAAATTGACTGTCTGACTGCGATAGAATATACCCCAATTCATTTTTGGAAAGCATTGCATTAATTGGGATAAATACTGCTCCAAGCATGGAAGCAGCAATTAACAATGATGGATAGGTTGCATCATTATCCATTACTGTAGCGATGTGATCTCTTCGCTTTACTCCTAATTGGACCAATGCTTTTGCATATATAAGCGCTTGATCCCAAATGGTTTGATAGGTGTAGGTTTCCCCATGAATGTATAGATACGGTAATGTCCCATATTGATCAACCGCCTTGGAAAAGTGACGGGAAATCGTATTTCTTGGCCACGCTGGATAGCTGGATTCTAGTTCTTTTCTTCTTTCTGCAGCGGTTGGAAATGGAAGTTCAGGTTTGCTCTGGTACATGTTGATCTTCTCCTTTCGATGGTTTCTTCCCTAGTAGACTTTTTTAAATGCGAGCACGGCGTTATGACCACCGAATCCAAAGCCATTTGATAAGGCATAAGGAATAGCCCCTGCCGTAGCTTGATTAGCGACATAGTCTAAGTCAAGTTTAGGGTCTGGATTTTCCAAGTTGGTGGTAGGCAAAAAGATGTTTTCCTGCATACTTTTGATAGTAAGAATGGCTTCGACTGCGCCAGCGGCACCAAATAAATGACCGAGCATGGACTTGGTTGAACTAACTTTTAATTGTTTATAGGCATGCTTGCCAAATATGTGCTTGATTGCTTTTGTTTCTGAGACGTCACCTGTTGGCGTACTTGTTCCGTGGGCGTTTATATAAGCAATATCTTCTTTGTTAATACCTGCGCGTTCAATCGCTAATTGCATGGCTTTTGCTGCTCCTCGATAATCTGGAGCGGTGATATGGTAGGCATCTGTCGTGCTTCCGTAACCGACGATTTCACCGAGTATCACAGCATCGCGTTGTTTCGCATGTTCGTATTCCTCTAAGAATAGTATCCCTGCACCTTCTGACATGACAAAACCATCACGGTCCTGGTCAAATGGTCGGGAAGCTTTTTCAGGCCTCTCGTTTTGTGTGGACATGGCACGCATCTTAGAAAAACCAGCGAAATAGAGTGGCGTAATCGTTGCCTCTGTACCACCAGCTAAAATGACATCGGAATAGCCGTGAGCAATATTTGTATAGGCTTCGCCGATGGCATGGTTACTTGTAGCACATGCGGAAACAGCGGCATAACTTGGTCCGCGGAAACCTGTCTGAATAGCTATGTAGCCGCTCGCCATATTATGGATCATTGCTGGGATAAGAAAAGGGGATACTCTTCTTTTTCCTTTTTCTAACATGGTCTGATGATTATCTAAGACGGTTTGTAAGCCGCCTGTTCCAGAACCAATATAGACACCTGCTCGATCTTTATCTAACGTTTCAAAATCGACATTCGCTTGCTCTAATGCTTGGATTGCTGCACTATAGGCGAACTGGGTAAATCGATCATATTTTTTCTGTTCTTTTGGCTCCATATATTGATCGATTGCTAAATCATCTACATACCCGGCAATTCTAGTAGAAATATCTTGAAACTCAGCTGCTTTTAATGTCTTGATGCCAGACTTTCCGTTTTTTGTACGTTTCCATAGTGTATTAACATCATTACCTAATGGTGAGACGACCCCCATACCAGTTACTACTACTCTGCGTTTCATATAATACTCCTTTCGATTATAGATGAATGCTGTTTGATTCCCAGTTATCCATATACGTAATTTATAGCCCAAACTTTCTGAAGGCAACAAGTAATCCCTATTCGTTAATTATCGTTATCTATTCCAAAATCATAACGTTTCCTATATAAAGAATGTTTTATATAAACTACCATTAGGATGATTTTTCTAAAAGTGTATCTTGGTTCGAAAAAACCCATCTGAATCTACCATTTTATCAAGCTAGCGATTTTTTAAAGTATATCATTATTGATGTCTAGATTTCATCCTCCTAGGAAGTGTTTCCTTCGATAGTTTCGGTACTCAGATTGATCTACAGTCATGATAGAACATGACAAAATTGTAATTTTTTATATGAAGGTTGAAAGAATAATCGATTTTCGTCTATGTGATTTCCCATCATAATAAAGTTATTGTCAGATTAGACGGGAATCTAGCATAGATGATGCTGATCATACACTACTAGCTTCTTTTCTAATAATCTAGGAAAGGTGGGTTTGTATTGAAACAATTCCGTATCGTATGCATAGCTATCAGCTTAACTTTACTGACTGCCTGTGGGTCAGAGATTCAAACAATTGGTTCGAGTGAATATTATGTGAAAATCTCAAATAAAGGTGAGAAGTATACGGAGCAAGAACATACTAGATACAAGTATCAACTGAAAGGTTTTAATGAAGAGGGCAACGATGAAAAACTCACCTTTACGAGTAATCATCGTTTAACAAGAGAAGCCTATTTACGGGTCTATTTCAAAAAAGGTGAAGTTATCACATATGAAGAGGTTGAACGTGATGACATTCCAAAAAAGCCTCAACAGTTGTTGGGCGTCGGTAACGATTCCTAAGAAAGTACGTTTAAATTCATCGAGAGGTGATTCATATGAAGGCAGAAAAACTTTTATCATCTTTATGTTATTTTAGTATCTTCTTTGCGCCATTTTTATTTCCAATTATTATATACGTTTTAACATCTGGAATTGTTAGACACCATGCAGGAAAATCATTATGGATACACTTGGTTCCTTATTTATCTTTCTTTATTGGTATAGGGGTTTTGGTATTGAATGGTGGGAACCAAATGTCATCGTTGATCATCATTTGTATTTTCACCGTGATTGGGGTCTATTATCTTATTTTGAACTTTGTAAGAGGAATAAAGGTATTAATAGTGAATTAACTGAGGAATTACAATGAAATAGCCCTCGAGTGGAGTACCATGTCATCATATCAATAATGATATATTTTCATATTACTCCTTTCAAGGACCCTATCAATTAATCCTGTTCTAGTTTGCTGGGAAAGTTTGAAAAATAGTTCAGTTGTTTGATCAATTTCCCCTTAAATATAAATATTCTAATAGGATGCGTTTCTTTCATGAAATGGAAAGGGATTTATCCTGAAGATAAACCAATACGTCTAGAAGACATAAAAAAAGCCTTAGCATCTTTTAAACAAAGCTAAAGCTTTAGATATATTATATACAATTAGTTTAATAAGCACTCCATCCAGCATCGGCAGCTAAAGCTACTCCATTAATATAGGCTGATTCTTCAGAGGCTAAAAATAGAGCAATATTTGCTATATCTTGTACTTGTCCAGCTTTAGGCATTAGGTTTACCCCGCGGGTAGCTATTTCCAGACCAAATGGATCAACATTGGTCATCCGTGCGGAAAACTCAGTTTCCACTTGTGCAGGGGCAATGGCGTTACAACGAATATGCTCTGGTCCATACTGTGATGCCACGTTTTTCGTCATGCCAACAACTGCGTGTTTGGACGCGGTATAAGCAAGTCCACCACGACCTCCAGTCAGTCCTGTAATGGAAGCCATATTAACAATGGTACCGCCTCCATTTTTGATAAATATAGGAATAATTGCACGTAAGGTATGCATCACCCCATTCACGTTTACATTCATGACACGTTCCCATGTTGCATCTTCTACATGAGCAGCAGCCTGCATATTGTCACCAACCCCAGCGTTGTTTACCAGGATATCAATCCTGCCAAAAGCTTCAACAGTATCATCAATCATTGCTTGAACCTCACTAGCTTCTGCCACATTCACTTTGACGCCTAGAGCATCATAACCTTGTTCTTGAAGTGCATTGACAGTTGTTTGCAGTGCTTTTTCATCAAAATCAGCAATAACCACTTTCGCGCCCTCTTGGGCATACGTACGGGCAATTTGCTTTCCAATACCGGCGCCACTTCCTGTAATAATTGCTATTTTATCTTCTAAGCGTTTCATGCGAATCACCTTTCTTTTTAAAATATCGGGATATTTTTACTATAAATCACCTCATGATAGAACACAACTATTTTAATGATAGTATAACTATCATTAAATATACAGAGGAGTAAAGCATCTTGTTGTTGAAAGTATTCTAGAGTTGAAGGAAGTTGAAGGATGGGTAACTGATGGCAGGAACTTATTAATCCAGTATCCTTATGTGAAGCATTTGGAAGTCTAAATGAAGCAAGTATTGGTTGGGCTAGACAGCCAATTATGGATTGCAACTTATTCGGAAATATTGTCGTAGCTGATAATGGAGAGAAATTCGAATTCACCAATTATAGGACTGGCTGAAGATCACCAAGCAAAATGGTGGCTAAATAGAAGGTGGTTTACGCGGGTTTTCTGGATGCTATAGTGAGAATTACATAGAGAAATATTGATGCCGGTGTAAATAGGAAGAGGAGTCGTGTGAAAAAGGAAGAAACCCTGTGATTTCAGCAATCCCACCGCATACACCTGTGATCGATTTATCTTGGGATGATCGCAACTTTTTCATTTGTAAGTACTCCTTAAACATAAAAATTTACAAACCACCGTCCGCCAAGTTATTAGATTTGGCATAACATTTCTATAAACCATTGTAAAAAATCTAATATGAAAGCCTTAGCCCATATATAGAGCTAAGGCTTATTTAATTGATTAATAGAAGCGTTTATAACTATCGAAGTGTTTGCTCCAATAAGGGTTACTTAAACTACTTATTTGTACACCACTTGATCCGGCATGGATGAAGTGATTATTTCCTAAGTAGATACCTAGATGTGAGATTCCTGGACGATAGGTACCTGCGAAGAAGACGAGGTCACCTACTTTAGGTTTACTTACATGATAAGATCGGTTATAGTAACCATCGCTTGAAGTTCGACTTATGCTCATTCCAGCTTTTTTATAGACATAATAGATAAACCCACTACAGTCGAAGCCAGATGGAGAGGAACCGCCCCATACATAACCTACGCCTTCATAACTTTTAGCCGTTTGAATAAGTTTATCGACATTATAGCTAACATTAGAAGGCTTTTCACTAGAGCTACCGCCTGATCCCGAACTTGAACTAGATCCTGAACTACTACCGATACTTAGTTTTTGGCCAATTAGAATTAAATCAGATGATAGGTTATTCCATTTTTTCAAATTAGCAACTGTCACACCATGTTTCGCTGCAATCACGGATAAGGAATCCCCAGATTTAACCACATAGGTTTTCGAAGCGCTGTTACCAGAACCTGATGAACCGGATCCTGAATTAGAGCTTGAATTATTTGAGCTATTCGAACTTGATCCGTTCTTACTTACAACAAACACATTTCCTGGGTAAATTAACGTGGAGTTTAAATTATTCCATTTCATTAAGTTACTTAAGGAGATATTATGTTTGGATGCAATTCCGCTTAACGTGTCCCCACGCTTTACGGTATATGTACTAGAAGAATTACTAGAGTTATTATTAGAAGAATTCGAAGAGCCTGAGTTAGAAGAAGACCCTTTTTTATCTGTCTCAATAATTTGGTTTGGGAAGATTAAGTCACTTGAGAGATGATTAATCGATTTTAATTTTGAAACACTCGTATTATACTTTTGTGCAATCGTCCATAACGAGTCACCACTTTTGACTTTATATGATGCAGCATCTGCTTCCTCAGCTGCAACAATCGATGCGGCAATTGCTGCTCCAGCAGTCACGGTCATAATTATCTTTTTATTCGCCAATGGTTGTTGCTCCCCTCTGTAATATAATTGTCAAAATGTGTTAGGAAATTAATTCCATTATAGCTTTTGTTACAAAAAAATGATAGATTTATAGGATATTTGTAATTGTTTTGTAATATAATGGGTGAAGACGGTGACTTTTCACCTAAAAAGTCGTATTCTTCGAACTTTTGGAATCGTAGGTTGGTATTGCAAGAATTAAGCTATGAGATTGGTACGGGTAATTAGACACCAGTTTATAATTTTAAAATTAATATTTTTATGTAATTTTGTTGTATTACTTTGTTATAATTAAATATATTAGACTGAGTCATTAGACCTATAAAATAATAAAATGAAAATGATGTAAATAATTTAGGATATATAATAACCAGTTACCATTAAATTAAACGTAAGGGGAGACTTTGAAAAGGTGCAATTAGGAATGATAAACGTAATGCTGGTAGATGATCAACAACTATTTATAGACGGAGTAAAAGCACTTTTGAATAACGAAGAGGACTTACAAGTAGTTGCAACTGCAACAAATGGAAAGAATGGGATACTAAGATTTATAGAGCACCTACCAGATTTGGTGCTAGTTGATATCCATATGCCTCACACAGATGTCATTAAATTAATCGTGGAAATAAAAAGAAAATCATCCAAATACGAAAATTATTGTTCTTACAACATTTACAGATGAAGATGCAATCATTTCCGCTATCTATGTGGGAGCAGATGGTTTCTTATTAAAAAAATTAAAGGGAGATCAATTTATTTCTTGCATTCGAGATGTAATCGAAAATGAAATCGTCTTCTCAGGAGAAGTGTCACGTATATTATCTAAACATATAATGGAAAGACAATTTAACAAACGAGAAATTCTGGAAAATTCATTGCAAAATAGCAGTCTTGAATTATCCAACCGGGAAATAGATATTGCTGTTTTAATGGTTGAAGGATTCTCAAATAAACATATTGCCCAACGATTATTTTTAAGTGAAGGTACCATAAAAAACTATATTAGTGGAATCTATCAAACCTTTGGAATCCATAATCGAAAGCAACTAATTTCTTGTTTTCGTCAACTATTGGATAAAAATTAGTAATTTAATCACGAATTATTACTTTTATTTCCAAAGGTCACTAAAAACATGACTGTGTGTTTAGTATGATGTACTTATTCATTAAAAACCTAGTTTCTAGGTCAAGAATGAAGGCCATAATATGATAAGAAATATTTCTATTTCCGCTAGTAAATATTTAGACGATATCATTAATCGCTTGCATTTAAACGGTGAGTTTAATCTCCAGGAATTAAAACGCAGGCCAAAGCGGAAACTGAAAAATTCAATAGCTTTACTAGATTTACAAGCACACGGTACAATGGAAGCCTTAACAAGAATATCAGGTTATGATACAAAGTAATTGTTTTTATCGAGCCTTCCGAAAAAAATGATCGGAGAGATTATCAAATATGGTGGGAACAGCTTAGTTTTTAAAACAGAACAAACCAAAATTAACATCGTAGATATATTACTTACTGTAAAAAAAGAGCAGTTTTTCTTATCAGATTCTTTGATAGGTCCCTTTTTACATGACTTAAACAGTCGGAAACAAAAAACAAACAACTCTTTGCAATGTATTTGGGCAAAGCTGGCTACTCCATGTCATATAAAGAGATTGCCAACCTAATACAAATCGAAGAGGGAACACAACGAAGGTGCATATTAGCAATATATATTTGGAAATTGGTAAAAAATGTCGCAAGGATGTTATTGATATACTACACTGGCGTAAAAATGGGGGGGTAGAGGAGCACAAGCGAAAGATGTTCTCATTGATAGTGCTATTACTTTCTCCCCTCACCAATTACAAAAATTAACCATCAACTCTATTTTCCCGTTAATCATTTTAAAAAATTCTCTACCTCTTTTTGGTAAATATCTAGCCTCAATAGACATACCAATTAATTTTCTATTCAGATCGTAAGACAGGATATGCTATAGAGGGAAATGAAAACGATATCAGAAGGTTGTTGATTCATTTCTTAGCTATCGTCACTCCGAAAGAAGGATGGCACAGTTTCTTGTCTCTGGAGGAGACAGCGAACAAAGAAGATAACCAAATGATGGGACCATATTGTATATTCGATATTCCATTAATTCGGTTATTAAGTCAATCCTTACATGCATATGAGCAACGATTTATGGTTGAGTTTACCGATGAATTTTTGAATAATATCATCATTTGGTTTCATTTTTTCCTGAGGAGAATCGAGCAGCAATCATTTGTAGAAGTGGACGCAGTTGAAAGAGAAGTAATCAAAACGATGGATGAATACAAAGGAATACAGTCCCTATGTAATCATGTCGCTGATACATTTGATATGACGATTCCAGAGAATGAAATATATTATTTCGCGAAGTATCTGCTCAGTGCAAAAGTGAATTACAATTTTAGAACACACTTAGAAAGCAAAGAAATGACCACTTTGCTTCATGTGGTGGAAAAGATGGCTGCTGATTTTCAACGCTATGCAGCAATTGAGTTTAGAGAGCCGGAACAAATGATTCAAAACTTGCTGCTTCATTTAAAACCAGCATTCTACCGAATTAAATATGGCATTGAACTAGAAAATGATTTAAGGGATTTGGTTAAGAAAAATTATTCGGAAGTATTTCATTTAACGAAAAAAGTAGTACATCATTTTGAAAATATAATCGGTCAACCAATGAATGAAAATGAAGTTGCTCTGATTACAATGCATTTTGGAGGGTGGCTTCGTAAAGAGGGTGTAATGCTTGAACCGACTCGTAAAAGCATGCTTCTTGTTTGTACGAATGGGTTGGGTACTTCAAGACTATTAGAAAGCCAGCTTGAAGGACTATTTTCTGATGTAGAAACCATTGGGGTAACCTCATTAAGGGAATATGAAAAAATGGATTTGCATGTTGATTTTATTGTCTCAACTATTCCACTAATGGATAGGGACGTGCCAGTCTTTGTAGTAAATCCTGTTTTAGATAATGAAGATAAAGAGGAGTTATTGAAAAAAGTAAATAGTTTGTTTGAACATTCCTCCAAAAACCAAGTTTATTCTGTTGAAACGGTGATGGATATTGTCCGAAGGTACGCAGTCATCCAAGATAATGAATCCTTATCCAAGGAACTTCGAAGTTATTTTCATGCACCAATAAATGTAGAAAATGAAGTAAAGAAACCGGGCCTAGCCAAGCTTTTACCATCAGATAGAATTGTGCTGAAAAAGCGGGTGGATCATTGGGAAGATGCTATCAGAATTGCTGCTAAACCATTGTTGAAGCAAGGGTATATCCAAGAAAATTATGTCGTCGAGATGATCGAAAATGTTAAAAGGGTTGGTCCGTATATTGTGATATCTGATCATTTTGCTCTCCCCCATGCTAACCCAGAAGATGGAGTAATAAAAACAGGGATGAGTATGCTGCATTTGGAAGAAGCCACTGACATATTAGGAAAATCTGCAAACGTCCTGGTTGTTTTAGCTTCACGAGATAATGAACAGCATCTAAAAGCATTATCACAACTTACAAGACTATTTTCTAATAAAGAGATGAAGGAAAGTATGCTGAAGACAAAAGACAAACATCAACTAATCAAAATGATTCAATCATATTCAACGGAGATGAAATTACACAAAGGGACAGGTGAGTGAATGCGATGAGGTTTTTAGAAGAAAATATTGTGAAGGTTGGGGTGGAAGCAGCAAATGCAGAAGGTGCTATTGAAGCTGCTGGGGAGCTTTTATTAAAAGAAGGGCACATCGAAAAGTCATACATTGAAGCGATGAAGTATTCCTATAAGGAAAACGGACCTTATTTTGTACTAGCTCCAAGTATTGCGATTCCACATGCCAGACCCGAAGATGGAGTGAATGAAGCTTCTGTTTCACTGGTGCAATTAAAGGATCCAATTGTATTTGGTCACGCTTCGAACGATCCAGTTCGTCTTGTATTTGGTTTAGGTGCATCATCCAGTGAGGAGCATATCACCTTGCTTCGAAAATTAACGGGTCTTCTCAATGATCCGATGAATGTAGAAAAGTTAGCAACTGCAGGAACCTATGAAGAAATAAAAAAAATAGTGGAAATGGGGAGATCGTGATGAAAGTATTGACAGTTTGTGGATTAGGACAAGGTACGAGTTTAATTTTAAAAATGAATGTGGAGCAAGCGTTAGCAGACAAAGGGATTAGTGCAGAGGTGGAACATACCGATGTTTCTACAGCTTCAACAATGGAAGCCGATTATATAATAACGAGTAATGAACTAGCAGAAGGTCTGGTAGGTCATCGTGCTAAAGTTTTCATTGTAAATAACTACTTTGATATGGAAGAAATTAATAAGGCAATTGATGAGAACGTTGTGAGTTAAAACGATATAGGGGGGAACTCGAATGGATGTTATTTTTTGGATTGCGACGAATATTTTTGGACAAGCAGCGATTCTACTTGGATTTATCGTCCTTCTAGGGTTATTACTACAGAAAAAAAGCATGAGCCAGGTCATTAGCGGAACCTTCAAGGCAGTTATTGGGTTTCTAATCATTAGTGCAGGTTCAGGGGTAATTACGGATGCGCTGACGGTTTTTGAACCACTGTGGAAAGAAGTATTTAATTTATCCGCAGAACCACTGGGAGAATTCATGGGGCAAGAAACATTTAATGCTAAATATGGCAGTGCGGTTACATTAGCAATGACTCTAGGATTTGTTATTAACGTTTTATTAGCAAGGTTTACTAGATTTAAATATATCTATTTAACTGGTCATATGATGTTCTGGACAACCACCATCTTTGCAGGAATTGTGGTTCAAACTGCAGGTGATGTTTCATTTGGTAAGCTCGTTATCTTCCTAGCAGTATTTATGGGCTTATATTGGACCATTCAGCCTGCATTGACGCAGCCATTCATGCGGAAGATCATGGGGAATGACAATATTGCGCTGGGTCATACCTCGGCATCGGTATCTTTATTAAGTGCGCTGGCTGGTAAATATTTAGGCAATAAAGAAAATGATTCTGAAAAAATCAAGCTTCCGAAAGGCTTGGAATTTCTAAGAGATTCTAACGTTATTACAGCATTAACAATGGGACTATTATTTTTAATTGGTGCGATTATTATCTCCCTTAAGGATACACCAGGAGCGCAAGCGCTAGTGGAAGCTGCTGGAGATCAGAACTTCATCGTATATTCGATTATTCAGTCATTCACGTTTGCTGCTGGTATTGCTGTGGTGCTATTAGGTGTACGGATGTTCATTGGTGAAATGGTTCCAGCATTTAAAGGGATTGCAACCAAGATCGTACCTGGTGCGAAGCCAGCCTTAGATAGTCCAGTTGTATTTCCATTCGCACCAAATGCTGTCATTTTAGGATTTTTAGGCTCCTTTGTTGGGGCACTAATTTGGTTGATTGTTTTAGGAAATACAGTTAGTTATGTATTTGTGCCAACGATGATTGTACTGTTCTTCCATTCTGCAACTGCAGGCGTATTTGGGAATGCAACCGGTGGTGTAAGAGGTGCTGTTCTAGGTGGATTCATTACCTCCACTGTTGTTGCATGGGGGCAGTTTGTGATGGTGAAAATGCTTCTACCTGACACCGTACCAGATACAGCCATGTGGGCAGCAGATTCAGATATGTTCATTTTAGGCCCGATTATTCGGTTTTTATCGCAACTATTTTTCTAGGTTGGATCCATCAGCGGGGATATAGCATCCCCGTTTTCCAATTGATCTATTAAACTTACATCAGGAGTGATATATATGAGTTTCATTAGAACATTTCATGGTGATATAGCTCCATCAAAATTAGGTTTTACCTATTCACATGAACACATTGTCTGTCGCCCTCCATATTGGGTGGAACAAGAAAACGATGATTTGCTTTTAGATGATAAAGAAAAATCCAAGCAGGATGTGCTAGACTTCAAAAACTTCGGTGGACAAGCAATTGTTGATGCAACTGCAGTGGACTATGGACGTGATGTGCAAGCAGTGAAAGAGATCGCAGAGGAAACGGATGTCACCATTGTGGGTACCGCAGGCTTCAACAAGAGTTTCCTTTGGGACGCGCAAATCCCTGACCACGTAAAAAAAGTAACAGGTGACTATCATACGTATTATGAATGGATAGATGCAACATCTATCAATAAGCTGGCTGATTTTGTTATCTGCGAAATTGAAGAGGGGATGGAAGGTACGAATATACGTGGCGGCCAGGTGAAATTTGGTACAGGCTATAACCGAATAACCCCGTTAGAGGAAAAAACACTACGTGCAGTAGCTCGAGCACATCATGAAACAAAAGCACCATTGCACTCTCATACAGAAGCGGGGACAATGGCTCTGGAACAAATTGAACTACTGAAAAGTGAAGGCGTACATTTAGAACATATTAGCTTCGGTCATATGGATCGTAATCCAGATCCTTACTACCATGAGAAAGTAGCACAAACTGGTGCACTACTTTCCTTTGATGGTATCTCAAAAATTAAGTATGCCCCAGAAAGCACAAGAATTCAATGTATTTTAGAACTGGTTAGAAAAGGGTATGAGGATCAATTATTGGTGAGTGGCGACACAGCAAGAAAATCCTACTACAAACATTATGATTACGGGTTAGGTTTGGAAAATATTATTGGCAAGTGGGTTCCACGTTTTATTGATGAAGCGAATCAGAATGGTTTTGATGGTCAACGATTAATCGAAAAGTTTTTCATCCATAACCCGGCACGTTGCTTTGCATTTAAAAAATAGATGTGAAGTTGCGAGAGTTTTTGTGTAGACATAATCATCGTTTTGGAATGAACCGTTCGGGGGTTATTTCGTTATAAACAATCATTGAAAAATTGGGGGCTTGAGGCATGGTGGAATTCCAAAATGAGAATTCATTTGAAATAAAAGAAAAAATGAATCAATCACAAATTGCTATATTACCAATCGGTGCAGTGGAGGCTCATGGTCCTCACTTACCGCTTGGTACGGATAATTTTCTGGCTGAGCGGTTATCCCAAAAATTGGCGGAACGTGTGAAGGCTTTTGTACTGCCGACATTACCTTATGGTCAGATATGGAGCCTCCGCAACTTTCCGGGAAGTATTAATGTAAGCAACAATTCATTGATCTCCTTTCTCGTTGATATCGGTGAAAGTCTTTATAAACAAGGATTTCGAACATTTGCTATGGTGAATGGGCATTTAGGGAACCAAACAGCATTAAAAGAAGCGGCGCGGGTATTGTACGAATCCTGCCCGGAAATGCGTGTGTTTTATTTCTTTTATCCAGGCATGAACAAGGCGGCAGCTGAAGTCAGAGAGAACAATTCAACCCATAACACTTACTTTCATGCCTGTGAAATCGAAACATCTTACATGCTGTACCTGGCTCCCGAATTCGTTGATATGGACAAGGCGCTTACGGATATTCCAAATATACCAATGCACGCTGATTCCACGCCTACACCTTGGGAGGAGTTTACCGAAACAGCTGTATTAGGAGATGCCAGCCTTGCGACAAAAGAAAAAGGGGAATATATTATCGAAACTGCCTTGGAGAATATGGTTAAGATAATCGAAGCATTCAAAGTGGAGGGGTTATAATGATTCAACAATACTTCAGTGAAATTACTAATTTACTAGCTATTGTCAAAAAAGAAGAACAGGAAGCATTAAATCATGCTGCTAAAAAAGTTGCCGATGTCATTCAAAATGGAGGTATTGTGCATTTATTTGGATGTGGACATTCGCATATCCTAACAGAAGAAGTTTATTATCGAGCAGGGGGATTAGTTCCAATACATCCTATTTTACATGAACCGCTAATGCTTCATGAAGGCGCTGTTCGTTCTTCTATGTTAGAGAGAAAAAATGATTATGCAAAGACATTTATGGAGGAACAGGATATTCGTAAAGGAGACCTTGTAATCGTTATCTCGACATCAGGAAGAAACCCTGTTCCAGTTGATGTGGCTGTTTTGGCTAAAAGCAAAGAGGCCTTTGTTATTGGAATTACCTCCATGGCATATTCATCTAGCCAACCATCACGCCATACAAGTGAACGGCATTTGTTTGATGTAGTGGATCTAGTAATTGATAACCATGCGCCGGTTGGGGATGCACTCTTATCACATGACAAAGTGGAGGTAAACTTTTCTCCTAGCTCCACTGTCATTGGTGCAACCATACTAAATGCCATTTTTGCTGAGTCTATCAAGCAAATGGCAGAAAACGATTATGATCCACCTGTTTTCTTAAGTGGAAATATTGAAGGTGCTGATCAGCAAAATCGAATATTGATTGATACGTATAAGCAACGAATACAACTATAAAGGTACCGTTAATAAAATTTCGTAACGTTGATTTCTTTTTATGTATAACCCCCCGCGTGTCGGGGGTTCATTTTCTTATAAATGAGTCTCTATAAATGCTTGAATTAGGGAAATGGTCTTCTCATTCTCATCATTAAATACGCTGTGACTACTGTTTTCAAGTATGTGGAAGGTACTACCAGGGATTCGTTGATGTATTTCTTGACTTTCACTGACAGGGGTTACCCAGTCGTATCTTCCAGCAATAATTAGAGTTGGACAAGTGATGGTATGTAGATCATCTCTAACATCAAAGTTCTTTAAAAATCCACCGAAGCCCTTGTTGAGTGCTTGATATGACCGTTTCACAGACGGTCTGACTTGTTCTTGATTATCGCTTTTTTTATGGGAATATAGTGAACTCATCGCTTGATAATATGCTTGTAATTCTTGCTCTGATTGGAAACCTCCTTCCCATAATATATTTGCGTAATATTTCTGTTCTTCATTCCCTTGTTCGTTTATGAATTGTTTTGCTTTCTTTATAAATTGATAAGATGGAGAAGTGGTTGCTAATATAAGGCCATTAAGTGAAGTGCCGTGTTGTAAAGCATATTGCATGGCCACCATCCCACCATAGGAATGGCCTAATATCCAGATGCTTTCGAGTCCAAGATATTCTCGTAATGCCTCGATATCAGCAACATTTTGTGTGAGTGTGTAGGTAGCATTGTCCTCTTCAGCTGAATAGCCACAGCCACGTTGATCGATATAGACAAGTTGGACTTCTTTGGTTAATGCATCTAAATGTGGTTTGAAATTTAAATGGGATCCGCCAGGTCCGCCGTGCAAGACAAATACGACAGGCTTTTCTTTGAACTGTCCGTTTTCTAGTGTTAATTGAGCTCCGTCTACATCGAAATAAAGGGTCGTATCGTTAATATTTGCATACATTTTAAGGCTCCTCTCCGATTTTCCGTTTTCTTGGAAGAATATATATAATTAATAATAGTACACCAATTAATAAGCCGATAAGTGTAATCACAATTAAGATCGGCCATACGTTAACAAAATTCACGCCGACAAGGAAAGCAATGTACCCGACAAGAATAATTGATAAGAACACCATATCCTTCTTATTAATCGTCTTATAAATAAATTGTTTTCCTTTTTCGGTCTCCTCTGTAGAAATCAGGCTAGCTATGATTGTTCCAGCAAGTGAGAAAAGAATGCCGATGATGACAGGGTCGATCGTACTACTAGTAATTTGACAATAAATCGTGGCACCAGCTCCAAGTAGTATCCCTGTTGTAGCCCCTTTGGTGTTCGCCCTGCTCCATAATAGCCCCAAGATGATTGGAATGAACGTTGCACCTGCAAATATTTTTTGTGTCAGTAACAATAATTCCATAATGGATGGTGTCCATAGGGCAGCAAAGGTGGATAGAACTCCAATCGTTACTAAGGTCCAACGTGTGATGGAAATGGTATGTTTTTCATTAATCGTTTTTCCTAACCGTTGCTTGTTTTTCTCATAAATATCTCTTGTTACATGAATGCCTGCACCAAGAAGATTCGAGTCGACAGTAGACATACAAGCTCCTAAGATACCCGTTACAATAATGATTCCTATCCATGGGTGAATGACTTCCATTGCTAGTACGGGGAAGATCGTTTCTGCATTACTGATATCAGGAATTAACGCCTTTCCAATCCCCCCGACAAGTGCTAATCCAAACGCCATAAATAATGCTACGAACCAAACCATTAGTAGACTAATACGCTGAATTGTTTTTACGTTTTTCGCCGAATAAACGCGTTGTATTTGCGTTTGACTGATTGTGTTTAAAGGAAGAAAAGTGATGGCCCATGTCATGATCATCATAAATGTTGCACTTTCTGTAAGGCTCATAAAGTTACCACCTAACACTGTTTGCATAACTTCACTACCACTTATGGTTGCGTTCATTAATGTGCTCTCAGGGGAGAGGGCCTGAAGTCCAAATACAATAACAAGGATTAATCCGATAACCATAATAATTGATTGGATCCAATCGGTTAATGCCACCCCCATAAGCCCTCCAAAAGCTGTATACGTAATTGTTACTACAGAAGTAATTAAAATGGCTAATGTCGTATCAATCCCTAAGATAGAATGAAGAATCACTCCTATCCCTAGTATACTTCCTCCTGCTCCGCCAACGAGTGCGACGAGCGAAAATAAGGTGGTAAGAATGGCAACCGAGCTCGAATAACGAAGTGCCATCAAGTCAGGTAGTGTGAAGACTTCAAAGTGCCGGGCTATTTGTCTGATTTTCCCTGATATAAAGAAAAGAACAAAATAGGCTGATCCTGCGGCAACTAATAACCACATCATCGAAAAACCATCATGATAAACCATTCCACTAAATCCCATATATGTGTTCGCACCTACAACTGTGGAAAAGATTGTACTAAATAGTAATCCTGCATTCATCTTGCCGCCAGCAACGTAGAAGTCTGCTCTTGTTTCCTGTTTTTTAGCCACCAATACACCAACTAGAATCATCGCAATTAAATAGACGATTGGAATAATATAGTAACTGTACCAGACCATTTCGTTCCTCCTTATTTCAAAGTTCTAATCATTTCTATGATCGTCGTTAGAATTATATTACTTGCTTGATTGTAGGTAGAGATAATTGTAGTTAAATTTTATCTATTATTCTTAAATTATCTTACTTTTCTTATTTTCATGCTAAACTGATAGGAAGATGTAGTTATGAAGTGAAATTTACTAAAGCATAGGAGATGGATAGAGTGGATGTAAACATCGATAGAATAATGAATCACTTAGATGAAATCGGAAGAATCTCCAGTGGTACAAAAGGCTATACAAGATTGGCATATTCCGAAGAGGAAGATGCAGCTTTACAATGGTTAAAAACGAAGATGGAGGAAAATGGAATACCTACAAAACAGGATAGAGTGGGCAATGTATTTGGGAGAATTGGACAAGCAGACGCTCCTGCATTACTGATGGGTTCTCATTTGGATAGCGTCTTTGAAGGAGGTCTTTATGACGGGGCGCTTGGTGTCGTATTAGGTTTAGAATGTTTATTAAGAATAAAGGAAATCGGAATCAACCTTAATAATCCGGTAGAATTAGTTGCATTTCGTGGTGAAGAAGCAAATGTACTCGGAGGAACGTTTGGAAGCAGGGCATTCGCGGGTTTAATAGAAGAAAGTGAAGCTATAAAAGAAAAATTAGAAGGACTATCATTTGATTGGCAGGATGTTGAATCAGTAAGAAACAGAAAAAAATACCTTTCTTATATGGAATTACATATTGAGCAAGGTTCGGTATTAGAAGCTAATGAAAAACAGATCGGTGTCGTTACTTCTATTGCAGGCATTATTCGTTTTCATGTCACCGTAAAAGGAAAAAGCAGCCATTCTGGAACGACTCCGATGGACATGAGAAGAGACGCTTTATTGTATGCTTCGAAGATTATCCAAGAAGTAAACCAGATTGTCTGCAGATTTGGCGGGGACAACGTGGCTACAGTGGGGGAATTAGATGTTCATCCAAATCAAGCAAACGTAGTACCAGGCCTTGTGAATCTTACAGTAGAAATAAGAGGCAGCAAATTAAATGAAATGAAAATGATCGAAGAGGAGATAAAAGCTTATATAAGAAAGCACTTTGAAGCAGAAACGAGGCAGCTTATTGAGAAAGCGCCGAGTGAACTTTCTCGAGATGTACAAAACAAGATAATCGAAGCCTGTAAAAACAATTTCGTTTCATTTATGTCTATACCTAGTGGCGCCAATCATGATGCAAATTCACTCGTGAATAATATGGAAGTGGGCATGGTTTTCGTACCAAGTAAAGATGGGCTGAGTCACCATCCAGAAGAATTCACCTCTGTAGAAGATATTAAAGTAGGATCAGAAATTATGTTAGAAGTGATAGCGAATTTATGTACTGACTAATGATTTGATATAAGTAAGAGACTGCGAGACTGTAAGCTATCTATATTACAGTATTTTTATTTGATGGTAAACAAAGTTTTTCTTTTAATATAAAATTATTTAAAATAGATAAATAAATTAAACTATTATTTCTTTTCTATAGGAGTGATTACAATGCCGTATAGTTATGTTTCGTATCTTGATTGCCCAAAATGTGGTGAGACGTATGATGTGAACACAGTCCAGCAGCTTTGTACATGTGGAGCACCACTTCTAGTAAATTATGATCTCGAACAACTAAAAGATAATCTAAAGCCAGATGAATTGAAGGATCGGGAGGATTCCTTATGGAGGTATCATGAACTGCTTCCAGTAGCGAATTGTAAGAATGTCATTTCGCTTGGCGAAGGGATGACCCCGCTTGTTGAAATGTCCAAGCTTGGAAGTGAGCTAGGGATAAAGAACTTATATATGAAGGATGAAGGGATTATCCCAACTGGCTCGTTTAAAGCTAGGGGAGCGGCAGTTGGTGTGTCGAAAGCAAAAGAATTAGGTGTGACGGAGCTTGCGATGCCTACTAATGGGAATGCTGGTGCAGCATGGGCTTTGTATGCTGCTAGAGCCGGAATAAAGTCAACGATTGCGATGCCGATAGATGCCCCAGAAATTACTCGAAAGGAGACGGCTGTCTCAGGTGCTAATCTTTACTTAGTGGATGGTTTAATTAGTGATGCTGGAAAGATCATAGGGAAATATGTGAAAGATAACCAGTTATATGATGTATCTACATTGAAAGAGCCGTACCGAATAGAAGGTAAGAAAACGATGGGATTGGAAATAGCAGAACAGATGGACTGGGAAATTCCTGATGTCATTCTTTACCCGACTGGTGGTGGAGTAGGATTAATAGGTATTTATAAAGCATTAAATGAATTGAAAGAGTTAGGATGGATTAAAGGAAAGTTACCTCGATTAGTAGCAGTTCAAGCAGCAGGCTGTGCTCCGATTGTGAAGGCATGGAAGGAAAATAAAACAGAATCCGATTTTTGGCCGAACTCTCAAACAACTGCATTTGGAATAAATGTACCAAAAGCATTGGGTGATTTCTTAGTTTTGGAGGCTATTTATCAAACTGGCGGATGTGCGATCGCTGTAGAAGATGAAGCAATGCTGGAAGAGAAGGATAAAATTTCCAGTATGGAGGGTGCTTTTGTGTGTCCCGAAGGTGCAGCAGCCTTTGCTGCTGTGCGTGACCTACGAAATAATGGTTGGATTCATGATGAAGAGAGCGTCGTCGTTTTAAATACCGGAGCAGGAATAAAATATCCAAATACGGTACAGGTAGAGGTCCCAACGTTAAACAAGGAAGCGAAGATTTGATGTTTTGTATTAGTTAGAGTACTGCCATAAGGAGATGAAATATGTATGTTGGAAATGGAACAATATGTAAACAAGAATCGTCGGGAGTACTTGGATAGTTTATTTACCTTTTTAAGGCAGGAAAGTATTAGTGCCCAAAATATCGGGATGGAAGCATGCTCTGCCATGTTAGTTGAAATGGTAGAAAATTTAGGATTAAATACAAGATTAATAGAAACCGATGGTCATCCTGTTGTCTATGGTGAAAAAATAAAAGATCCGAAACTTTTTACATTATTAATCTATGGTCATTATGATGTGCAGCCACCTGATCCAATAGAGGAATGGAATACGCCTCCTTTTGAACCAACTATAAAGGATGGGAAGATTTTCTGTCGTGGAGCGGGGGACAATAAAGGGCAAATAATGGCACAGCTGCTGGCAATTAAAAGTTACCAGGAAGTGATAGGGGAGTTACCAATCAATATTAAGGTTGTAATTGAAGGGGAAGAGGAAAGTGGCAGTCCTAATCTAGCCAGGTTTGTGGAAGAGCATCAAAAATCACTAAAAGCTGACTTAGTGTACACATCAGATGGTCCCATGCATGATAGTGGCGCTCCCTTTGTATTACTTGGAGTAAGAGGAATGCTGTTTATTGAACTTTTAGCTAAAGGCGCAGAGTGGGACAACCATTCGGGTAATAAAGGGAATATCGCTCCAAATCCTGCTTGGAAATTAATCGATTTATTGCAGACCATGAGAGATCAGAATGGCAACGTCCTCATTGAAGGGTTCTATGATGATTTACGTAAACCAACAGAAAACGAATTGGAATTAATATCTACATTGCCATTTGATCCAAAATCGATTGCTGAAAAGATTGGTTATAAAGAATTTGACATGACCAAAGAAGCGTATTATAAAAAACTAACGTTAGAACCTACTTTTAATATAGCTGGTTTTCATAGTGGTTATGGTGGCGAAGGTGCAAAAACGATTATTCCATCTATTGCAAATGTCAAAATAGATTTTCGATTAGTAGTGGATCAAGATCCGGATGATATTTACCGGAAGATTGAAAAGCATGTAAAAAAATATGCTCCAGATGTAGAAGTTATCAGACATGGCTCCATGAAAGCCTCTCGTACACCTGCAGATTCAAAAGAGGTGGCAATTATTAAAAAAGCGGTAGAAAAATCATATCATCAAAAACCAATTTTACAGCCAAGTCTTGGTGGAAGTTTACCAGATTATGTTTGGACGCAACTATTAGGCGTCCCTTCTGTTGTCGTGCCGTATGCCAACTTTGATGAGGCGAATCACTCTCCAAATGAGAATATAAATGTAGAGAATTTTTTTGATGGAATTATGTGTACATGTCATGTTATACACGAATTAGGAAAGGCGTATGCTTAATTAAATATACAACAAAGTCTTTGAAAAGATTTCCAGGGTTCTTATTTGCATCTTCTTGAATGGTAAATAAGAACTTTTTTGATGCAGAGATAACCTTGCATGATAAAGGGATTACAGTAAAAATGCTTATTTGTCATTCAATTAGAGGAAGATTAAAAATATATTGACTTTTTAAATAGAAGCATGTATTATGTTGAAAAATGTCGAAAAATTACGTTTATCATTTTTTGGCTTTTAATCGAGTTGAAGAGAATGGAGGATATAAATGAAAGATACGCGTAGTTATATTAAACAATACTTAGCAAAAAACAAAGCACTTTTTCAGCGAATTAGTGAATATATCTATCAGCATCCTGAAACAAGATTTGAAGAATATGAATCCTCTAGATTCTTGGCTTCCGAATGTGAGCAAGAAGGATTTATTGTTGAACGAGGAGTAGCTGATATGGAGACTGCTTTTGTTGCAACATACGGGAGCGGCTCGCCAATTATTGGATTCTTAGGTGAATTCGACGCGCTTTCTGGTCTTGGCCAAGAACCAAATGAAACGGAATATAAACCAGTTAAAGTTGATGTAGGCCATGGTTGTGGGCATAATTTGCTTGGTACCGGTTCTTTAGCTGCTGCATTTGCAGTTAAAAGTTATATTGAAGCGAATGGTTTATCTGGTACAGTGAAATTCTTTGGTTGCCCAGGGGAAGAAGGCGGGTCTGGTAAAACATTTATGGTTAGAGAGGGTGTGTTTGATGAGGTAGACGCAGCCTTAACATGGCATCCATCTCCAGCTAACGCAATAATGAGTTTATCGAGTCTTGCTAACTACCAAATAGCATTTAAATTTAAAGGGATCCCATCACACGCAGCTAACTCTCCACATTTAGGAAGAAGTGCATTAGATGCAGTTGAGTTAATGAATGTCGGTGTCAATTATTTGCGTGAGCATATCATACCTGAGGCAAGGCTGCACTATGCCGTGACGAATACAGGGGGAATTTCTCCTAATGTGGTACAGGCTAATGCGGAAGTGTTGTATTTAATTCGTGCCCCTAAAGTTACTCAGGTGGATGAAATTTATCAACGTGTTTGCGAAATCGCTGAAGGTGCAGCTAAAATGACGGGAACAGAGTTGGGAATTAATTTTGATAAAGCTTGTTCTAATTATATTCCCAATCGCAAGCTTGAAAGCCTCCTATATAACCATATGCAGGAGTTAGGAATTGAGCAGCCAACTGATAAGGAGAAGGCATTTGCTGAAAAAATCTGGTCTTCGTTGACAGATGTTGAAAAAGGCGGTTACCTCGAAGTAATAAAAGGATTTGGTTATGGTGGCGATGGCAGTGAATTCGCTGGTAAATATCTCTCCGACTCCATCGCTGAATATGAACCGACGGAAGGAATTCTTCCAGGGTCAACAGATGTTTCGGATGTTAGTTGGGTTGTTCCTACTGCGCAATTAACAGCCTCAACCTCAGCTCTTGGAACACCATTGCATACATGGCAAATGACGAGTCAGGGAATTTCTTCTTATGCTCATAAAGGCATGCTTCGAGCCGCAGGTGCAATGGCATTAACATCTCTTCAGCTTCTGTTAAATCCGTCTGAATTAATTGAAGTGAAGCAAGAATTCCATGCATTTCGAGAAAAACATCCATATCGCTGTCCAATTCCAAACCATGTACAACCTTCCAAACTAGAAGAAGGTTAATAAACAATTAAAAAGATTATCGTTTTTTGAAAGAAATAATGATTTTAAAAGTAAGGAGAGGGGACAGATGAAAACGAGAAAAGGATTTTTTCAGAAATTTTTGAATTATATCGAAATAGTCGGGAATAAATTGCCGGATCCATTTATTTTATTTTCGGTTTTAGCCCTTTTAATTATTATTGCATCTTCTATATTTAGTATGTTTGGTGCATCCGTTATTCATCCGGGTACAGGCGAAGAACTTCAAGTAAAAAACCTGGCGTCTAGTGAAGGTTTGCAATTTATTTTAACATCCATGCTTGAGAATTTTACAGGATTTGCACCCCTTGGTTTAGTCTTAGCGATGATGCTAGGTATTGGTCTCGCAGAAAAAGTTGGAATGCTTGATTATGCCATTAAAAGAACGATTTTAAAATCGCCACCAGCGTTAATTACGTATACCGTAGTGTTTGTTGGTATTCTAGGTAATATCGCTTCAGATGCGGCGATGGTACTCGTTCCGCCGTTAGCTGCTATGGTTTTTTATAAAGTTGGCCGCCACCCTCTTGTAGGTTTAGTTGCTGGTTATGCAGCTGCTGGAGCAGGTTTTACGGCAAACTTATTCATTGCTGGTACGGATGCGCTCTTGTCAGGTATTTCTACAGAAGCTGCGGCGATTATTGATGATAGCGTCGTCGTTACACCCGTCGATAACTGGTACTTCAATATTGTTTCTGTATTTATACTAACCATTGTTGGTGGATTGGTTACCAATAAATTCATTGAACCTAGACTAGGTAAATACAAAGGCGATGCTGTTGAAGCAGACGTTGATGAGGACCCTCCAAAAGCAGGAAAAGCGTTCCGAAATGCGATCATTGCAGCAGTGATCTACTGGGGAATTATTGTCATTGGGATTGCACTTCCAAACAGTCCGCTAAGAAACGAAGAGGGTGGTATCATACCTTCTCCATTTTTAGATGGAATTGTGCCGATTATCTTATTCTTTTTTATAACCATTGGGGTCACGTATGGTATTACCGTTGGCAATATTAAATCCGGTAAGGACATTAGCAAATACATGGGTGAATCGATGAAAGACATGTCGAGTTATATTGTACTCATCTTTGCTATTGCGCAATTTATTGCGTACTTTAACTGGTCAAATATTGGTACATGGGTAGCTGTCAATGGCGCAGAATTCCTTAAAGACATTGAATTTACCGGTATATGGCTTATTATTGGTTATATTATTTTTACTGCATTAATGAACTTCTTGATTACATCTGGTTCGGCAAAATGGGCACTTGAGGCTCCCGTTTTTGTACCGATGTTCATGCAATTAGGTTATCATCCTGCATTTACCCAAGTGGCATATCGTGTTGCAGACTCCTCAACAAATATTGTCACACCACTGATGCCGTATATGGTTATTGTGTTATCATTTATGCAAAAATACGATAAAAAAGCAGGTATTGGCACATTTATATCATTAATGGTCCCTTACTCAATCTGTTTCCTTATTACATGGATCATCTTAATTCTTATCTTCTACTTTGTAGGAATCCCGTTTGGTCCAGGGATTACTCCTTTTCTTTAATACTTTGTCGTATAGCGTAATTAAATAGGATTTAATTAAAATGAAAGGGATGATTATAATATGAGTGAACAATTGGTCGAAAAGTTAGTTCATTGGCGTCGTGATTTTCATCAATTTCCGGAAGTGGGTTTTTTGGAAATGAGGACGGCTTCAATCGTAGCAACAATTCTTGATGAACTCGGGTTTGAGTTACAAATGGGCCGTGAAGTCATGTCAGAAGCTGAATGTATGGGCAAGCCATCTGCCGAAGTGACAAAGGAACATTATCTCTGGGCGCTTGAAAATGGAGCAAATAAAAATTATATGAAGCACTTTTCAGATGGCTACACAGGAATTGTAGCAACACTGGATACGAAAAAACCAGGGCCGACAATCGCCTTTCGATTTGATATGGATGCGTTGGAAATTAATGAATCAAGCTTAGACAGTCATTATCCGATGAAGGAAGGATTCAAGTCGCAGTTGCCGTATCGGATGCATGCATGTGGACATGATGCTCATACCTCTATTGGACTTGGCTTGGCTACGTTAATTGCAGAGAATAAAGATCACTTATCGGGAAAAATAAAATTGATCTTCCAACCGGCAGAAGAAGGCACACGTGGTGCTAAATCAATGACGGAAGCAAAAGTTGTGGATGATGTTGATTATTTTATCGCTTCGCATATTGGAACAGGGGTGCCGCATCATCATTTTGTAGCAGCTAATAATGGCTTTCTTGCCACAACAAAGCAGAACATATCATTTAGCGGAGTAGCTTCACATGCTGGTGGCCGCCCAGAGGAAGGGAAAAATGCACTGCTGGCAGCAGCGGCGGCAGCATTAAACATACATGCGATTTCCCGTCATTCTGATGGGGTGACTAGAATCAATGTAGGAGAGCTCCACGCAGGAACAGGCAGAAATATTATTGCTGACCAAGCCGATTTAAAAGTGGAAACGCGTGGTGAAAATTCTTCGGTTAATGAATATGTGAAGCAGCAAGTAAAACAGATAGTTGCAGGTGCCGCACAGATGTATGGAGTAGATTATCACATGGAGACAGTCGGCGAAGCTATCAGTTGTATTTCATCAAATGAGTTAGCAAACGTTCTTCATGAATGTGCAGAAGCCAAATCTCTTTTCCAAGCAAGTGCAGTAGAGGTAAACGCAGCTGCCGGGTCAGAAGATGCAACCTACTTTATGAAACGTGTTCAAGATAATGGCGGCTTAGCAACGTACTGCATTTTTGGAACCGAGTTAGCTGCTGGCCATCATAATGAAAAATTTGATATTGATGAAAATACTTTACTCCCAGCCGTAGAACTGTTATATGCTTCGATTCTAAGCTTAGAAAAGCATGCACAAATGGTTTAAACCAATTTACAATTAGGAATAACTAAAACGCCATTCCAAAAGAATGGCGTTTTAATCCGGTTCCATATCTTTTCACAGTATAAATTGGTTTAGATGCAAGCGTATCTATGGAAAAATGGTCAGGGAATTTAATGGTAGTGAAAATGATCGGTTTTCGTAAAAGGCGAACATTAATTTATTTTTTTTGATTAATGTTAAGATTTATTTGCTTAACTTGCATGGATTTGCTATATTATTAGAGTAATAAAAAATTAAATATCATACTCGTATATCCTCAGTAATATGGTCTGAGGGTCTCTACCAGGTTCCCACGGAAAGAACCGGACTACGAGTTAAAGTATAAGATTTGTTCGGCTTTTATGCTATTACTTGATATGTTAAATTGCTATATTTATTGCTGATAAATCTTTTCTTTAACTTTTGTAGGTCTGGAAGGTAGAAGTCATTCTATTATTCCGGGCTTTTTTATTGCATCGATTTCGAGTAAATCAAAACAGCGAGGAGAGCGATTTACGATTTATTTCGAGAAAGCAGGACTAATATCAATATAATATTCTATTACACCGAGAGGAGAGACATAATTGAACAGGTCTAATTTAATGGAAAAAATATTTCAATTATCTGCAAATCATACGAATGCAAGAACAGAATTCACTGCAGGATTAACTATTTTCATGACCATGCTTTATGTATTAATTGTTGTACCGGGAATGCTTGAGGGTGCAGGTATACCGAAAGGACCAGTTACAGTAGCTGTTATTCTGATGACGGGTCTAGTAACCATAATAATGGGAGTATACAGTAATCGGCCTTTTGCCTTGGCCCCTGGCCTTGGTTCAGTTGCTTTTCTTTCTGTTACGCTAGTGGTAGCAGAAGGAATACCTTGGCAAGTTGGAATGGGAATGGTATTTATTTCCGGAGTCCTTTTTGTTTTATTTACAATTTTAGGATTAAGACAGCTGATTGTTCGGCTTATACCACCTGCAATTAAACTATCTATCGGTGCAGGAGTAGGGTTATTTATTGCACTCATTGGGTTTCGTAATGCAGGATTAGTAACGGCTAGTGAGAGCGCGAATTCCTTGCAACTTGGAGATATAGGTTCTCCGAACGCAATTTTGGCACTTATCGGATTCTTTATTATGAGTGTATTACTGGCAAGAAATGTTCGGGGTCATCTATTGATTGGAATTATTGCTGTTACCTTAATTGGAATTCCGATGGGGGTTACACAATTGCCTAGTTCTATCTTCTCGCTTCCGGAAAGTGTCGCACCAGTGTTATTCCAATTGGACGTTATGGAAGCGTTGGACGTTTCGTACTTCCCATTTTTGCTTGCTTTTTTTGTACCAGACTTCTTTTCGAGTCTTGGAACAATGCTTGGAGTTGCCGGTAAAGGGAACATGTTAGATAAAAACGGTAATTTACCTCAGATAGATAAACCATTCTCAGTTGATGCGGGTGGCACAGTTTTAGGTTCATTATTTTCAGTTCCTGTGATGACCACCTATGTTGAATCGGCAACTGGTGTTGAGGCTGGAGGACGTACAGGATTAACCGCAGTTTCAACTGGGATTTTATTTTTGCTGACTTTATTTGTTACACCTTTAATCATGATTATTCCAACAGAAGCCACAGCTCCGGCACTAATTCTAGTCGGATTGACAATGCTTTCATCTGTTAGAAACATTAATTTTCAAGATGTGACAGAATCATTACCTGCTTTCATGACAATCGTTATTACCATATTTACCTTTAACTTTGGAAATGGAATTGCTTCTGGGATTATTATATATGTGCTCGTAAAGAGCTTGTCAGGCAGATACAAGGAAGTTCATCCTGGACTATATATTTTACTAATACCACTTATCATTTATTTTATTACATTAGCTGAATGATGAAAAAACCGGAGGGAGAATAATCGTATGTTTTCACGGCAACATATTGTAGCAGCAGCACGTGGTGATGAACGGATGGATACTGTGATTCGAGGAGTTAATCTGGTGAACGTTTTCACGGCAGAGACTTATCCTGCTGATATTGGAATTAAAAAAGACCGTTTTAGTGCAATAGCTCGTTATGAGAATAATAAACCAACCTTTTACATGGAAGGGGATAATGAGGTTGATGCACAAGGTAAATATGCGATACCTGGTTTTATCGATTGTCATGTGCATATTGAAAGCACAATGGTTACACCAGATATGTTTGCGAGAGCAGTACTTCGACATGGCACTACAGTAGCTGTTATTGATCCACATGAAATTGGCAATGTCATGGGTGCTGAAGGGGTAAGCTATATGATAAATGCTAGCAAGGGACTTCCGGTACGAATTCTTACAACAATTCCATCCTGTGTTCCAGCTGTTCCCGGTGTGGAAACAGCTGGGGCAGAATTTGGTCCTGAAGATATTGCAGCATTGTTAGATAATCCTGACGTAGTGGGAATTGCTGAATTAATGGATTATGTAGGTGTTATTAAGCAAAATCCACGAATGGCAGGCATTGTGCAAAAGGGGCTTGATTTTGGTGTACGTAATGAAGGTCATTTGCCAAGGGTTACTGGTCGAGACTTACATGCTTATCTAGCGGCTGGAGTAAACTCTGATCATGAAAGCCGTACAGTAGAAGAAATAGTAGAAAAACTGCGTGCTGGTATGTTGATTTATATTCGGGAATCCAGTGTCAGTCAGTTTGCGGATATAGCGGCAAAGGCATGGGAAATCCTTCCTCACGCTTCTAACATTGCAATGTGCACGGATGATGTAGAACCGAATGATATGTTGAAAAATGGACAAATGAATCGAGTGGTTCGTCGTTGTATTGAAGAAGGAATACCAGCACCACTTGCTATTCGTTATGCCTCGCTAAATGGAGCGATGCGATATGGACTTCATGACCGTGGCGCAATAGCATCCGGATATGTAGCGGATTTTTCTTTGGTAGATTCATTAGAGACAATGCAGATCAATGATGTTTATGTACAAGGGGAACAAATGGTAAAAGATGGAAGAGTCATCACGGATATTACCACTCGTACGCCACCGCTTCGTAAAAATACCGTCCGTCTACCGGAACTTAATGAAAAGGATTTTATTATTCATTCACCAGTGGAAAACGGAACGATAACACTAAATACAATGGAGATGACACCAATTGGAACAA
Source organism: Virgibacillus sp. CM-4 (assembly GCF_000445495.1). Classification (NCBI taxonomy): domain Bacteria; kingdom Bacillati; phylum Bacillota; class Bacilli; order Caryophanales; family Bacillaceae; genus Virgibacillus; species Virgibacillus sp. CM-4. The sequence goes on along the minus strand of NZ_AUQA01000002.1, from coordinate 751,443 downwards.
CGAAAATAGGTTCTTTAGAGATACAGGTTACAGATGGGGAAATACGTCATTTACCTGAAGAATATGTTTTTGCAACTGTAACTGGACGCCATGGTCAAAATCGTAAACCATTTGTAGGTGTTTTAAAAAATTCAGGGATACGCAGTGGTGCATATGCAACGACCGTAGCTCATGATAGTCATAATTTAGTCGTTGCAGGAAAAAATGCTAGAGACATGCTGATGGCGGCAAAACAACTACAGAAATCTGGCGGAGGACTATGCTTAGTGGAAGATGGAAATGTTATGGCTCAAGTAGATCTGCCAATAGCTGGATTAATGGCAGCGGAACCTATCGAGGAACTGTCTCCAAAAGTAGAGAAATTCAATGAGGTGGCTCAGTCTATGGGAGTGAAGGTGGGTAGACGTTCTCCATCAATGGCGCTATCATCCCTGACATTAACCGTTATCCCTGAAATTCGCATAAGTGATCTAGGCTTAGTAGATGTCAACACCCAACAACTAATTCCGTTATTTAGAGAGGAGTGATGGAAGAGGCCGAAGACTCCCTCTTTTTAATCCTATCCATTAATGGAAATATATCTTTGATACTAGAGGATAGTGTTATATGCTATCCTCTTTTTTCTCATAGGTGTAGGTGGTTCAATGTTGTTTGATTGGACTTATGATAATGCAGATAATATAGTCGACACAGTAAGTCATATTGGTGAAGATATAGTCAATACAGTCGGTATGCTGTAGAAGGATTGTTTGGAATCTAGGTTCTGTATTCAGCTCGTTAAATAAGAAAAGTTTAGGTGATAAATGCATGGGTAATAAATTAATTCCTTTTTATACGGAATATAAAAATACAGATCAGAATCATACTTTATTTTTAGATCATAAATCTAATCGTGTATATAAGGCTTATCATCAAAGGTCAAATAATTTAATTTATATATTAATGTTTGTATTGGTCTTAGCTGTATTGAGGGCAATACAATACTTTCAATTACCTGTAGGAAATCCTATTCTTTTATTAATTGTTGGTTTTTTAATAAGTATTTTTATTGGCATATATTCCTATAAGAAATTTACTTATGAAGCATTCCAAGAGATATTTATTACGCAAAATACGATAGATAATTATATTCAACGAGGCAAGAAAGTTCTAAAAACGGAATTATGGATTGTGATTATCATAGGTTTTTTTCAGTAATATTATCCTTTTTTTTGATAACTCAATCTCTTATATTGTTTGTTTTTATAATGGCGTGCTACTAATAAATGCATTAATGTGTAGATTTCCAAAAGAAAGGTTTAAATTATAAATAAGGTGGTTAATTACATACATATAGTATACTAAAATGTGTTGCCCAATCTATACATGAATTTGTCAGACAAGCAGTTACCAAACCAAACCTTTCACTTTATCACAACCTACACCGCCGTTAATATATGCAGAACTTCTTAATTGTAAGAAGGGGACAGCTGCGATGAAGATTGTGAATCGGGGGATTTTACGTGATGAGGAGCGTCTTTGAATATAGTGAAATGATCAGCCTTGATTACTCTATCTCGTACTTTACACCCGATCCTAAGAGCCACCAATATAGAAGGTTATAAGTGAAAGAAGATTCAAGAACAGATTCTTGAATCTTCTTTTATGCTATCGGGTATTTACAGGACTGTTCATTACGTATTAATGGGAAGTGTAATCTACTAAAACTATCATTCCTCTGTAAAATAGGCAATGGTTGCACGCTCTATTTCTTGAAAATAACTCCTGACAGGGATCGGCTGTAAGGTAACTCGTCTTGCGCTTTCAATTTCCTGATAGTCTAGATGCCAAATGTAGTCTTCTTCCTCTACTGGTAAAAAGAAATGAATATCATCAAATGCAGATTGATCTTTGACGTAACTAGATTTCATAAAAGAAATATTATCGAATTCTTGCCCATTTGCTAACAATGCAGAGACAAATTCGCGTATCGGTTTTGGTTGTTTTTGATCCGCTGCCATTGCTTGTAAAGCAGGGGCAGGGGAGGTATGGAACTCATCAAATAGCTCCTCCGGAAGCTGAATAGGCTGCCATCCATCCACAGAAATCTCTGTATCCTCCATTCGAGCATGCTCTCGAAGCAATTGGCCAATGCCGTCTTTTACACCTAGGAAAGAGAAGTGATGATTGCTTCCATCAATAGACTGAACCAATGTATCTTTTTTGTTGGTCAATAAATGGATAATAAGTACGTTATGATTACGCATATTGATCGTGCGAATCTTCTTCTTGGAATGTACAAGCAGGTACAATAAATCTTCTAATCCTCTTGCAATCCCCGTTTCTTGATTATCATCCCAATATCCCTTATATCCTTTAATTTCTAGGTAAGAGGATGAAGAAAACAGTCTTACGCTGCTTGTTTTATGGGCATATTTTCCTAAATAACATTTCTTAACTCATATAATCACCCATAAAATGGTACTTACTACTCTACAAGCAATCCATCTTTTTAAGTACCATATTACTATATGGGAATTTCTTTATTTCCACTCTAATAAGCAATACGGATTACGTATTTAGAAATAGTAGGTGATCAATGTGGAATTAAATTTACATAAGTTAAACTCGGAGCTTTTGGAGCTTCAACGTCTCATCGGTATAGCCAACTTAAGATTAGAAGAAAAAAATGAAGAATTAAGACGGTTAAATAGTGCTTTATCCCAATTACAACTGAATAAAAGTGATTTTAATAGGACAAAAAGCATCTGTATAGAACCAGAATTCACAACGAAAACGCTTCATGGTAATAATGCCACTAAAATACATAACTTCAGAGAAAATGAATTACAAGTGAGCTTCTCAGCGATTTCCGATAAAGATATTAGTGATGCGGAGAATCGAATCATAGTACAAATCAATCAGATAAAACAAGAGATTTATGTAATAGAAAGCAATATCTCATCGATGGAAACACAGCACACAAATGTAAACAGACAAAAGCGTGAGGTGGAAAATCAATCATGAGTGAAGAAATTAAACTCCAACAAACCCCTGTGGAGAATGGAATTGCAGAATTACGAGCTTCTATCCAAGAGCTGAATACATCTTTCGCACGGGAAATTGATGGAGAAAATCAGCTTCGGATGCTACGATCGTTTAATGAAATAAAAAGGGAATATGAGGAACTGTTAAATCAATTTGAGGCATTATTTGTTGCTAATGTAAATGCGACTGAAAAAGCCATCACAAAACTTCAAGAGACTGAACAACAAGTGGCGAATGATATTAAGCTGAAATAAGCGTCAGATCGCATAGCTAACAGCATTGGCATGAGGTATAATTAGAAAGGAGGTTCTCTCTTGAAAGTTTTAGATGTTCATCGTGTGCAGTCTGGAATTGATTATGCTGTAAAAGATATTGAATCCCTTTATGGCCGAATATCTTCTATTCAACGTGCAGTCAGGGATTTCTATTGTCTCGATGATGCATTAAAGGGAAAAGCAGGAGATGCAATGCGGACATTCTATAATGAGTGTCATCAGCCTTTCCTTATCTTCTTGTATCAATCTTTGGTAGACTATCAGAATACATTAGTAGATATGAAACAAGCGATTGGTACATATGAATCTAATACAAATGGCTTTATTGATCAGGGATTTCTAGAAAATGAAGTGGACCCAAGCTTGGATATAGTGAAGACAAAAACGATCGAGTTAACCAATGAAGCGAACCATATTCTAGGAAGTGTGCAGGATATAGTCGCTATTCCTAAGATTGATGAATCTCGAGTGGTTGAAGATGTTCAACGCGAAAAACAAATGATTCAAGATGTAGTGGAAGGGTTGCATCGATTAGATGACTATGAAACCTCTCAGCTTGAACAAACAAAAGTAGATTTACATAAAATGAGAAATTACATATCTGAGCTTAGTTCCAAATTCGACAGTGGCGATTTGTCGGTACAAGATTTCAATATAAATGCCGTCAATGGCATTGCTGCTTATCAATCTATCAAGAATAGTAATTCAAAAAATGGAAAAGAAACAGCAGAAGTTATAAACTTGTATTCTATTAAGAACTTGCCACTATATGAAATTGAAAAAGCGAAGAATGAATCGTTGAAAGATATGGATGAGTTATCACAAGTAATCTTGAATAACTCGTATAAGGACTTAGAAAATGGAGTAATTGATAGAGAACAATATTACACAAATTTATCTGTACTTGAAAAATTAAAAGGTGATTTAAGTGAAGATGAATTAAAAGAAGATGTACCTGACAGCTTTCTTGGCTATTTAAAAGGTAATGTTGAAAAAATAGGTACGAATTTAGGTGTAGATATTACTGCTACGACTCTTCAACAAGTAGGCTATGGAACAACTAAATTTGGTGGTTTGATAAACATAATTAGTGGTATACATGGACCTTCAGGAAGTAATTCCTTTGTAATGATCAATAAAAGAACAGCAAGATTATCCAACTCTTTTATTAAAAACGGCGAGAATATACGTACGGCAGGAAAAGTTTTAGGTCGTGGTTTTATGGCAGCTGGTTTTGGTGTTGGTATCTATGTGGATTTAGCGCATAAGGATAAGACTGTAGGAGAAGCGATTTCTCATAACTCAGCGGCTTTAGGAGTGGGGGTAGTTGCGAATATAGGAGGAACAGCTGCAACGGCCTTCTTACTTGGTTCAAATCCAGCTGGTTGGGCTGTACTAGGTGGTATAGCTGCGGGTACATTTGCTACAACTGCGTTTAATTTTGTTTATGATAATAATTTTTTGGGGCTTCAAGATGGTTTAGATACAGTGGGGAAAAAGTTAGATGATATGGGAGAAAAAATTAACGAAACATTTGATAGTACAATGGAAAACGCAGGTGAGGCTATACAGAGTGGTCTAAATGCTTTAAATCCAATGAACTGGGGATGGTGATCATTCTATGAAATGTGAGATTCAACGTGTAAATAAAAACATAAGATATAGAATTCTATCAATTAATAATAATGATTATTACCTTGTAGATATGGGGCAATCATTATGGAAAATATTATTTCCTTTTTTGTTTTGGATTTTCCCACATACCGTATATAAAATTGACGATGAAGATATGTTGAGAAATATACAAGCTCCTGAATTAAAACAAGCAAAAACCAATTACTTTAGTATATTAGGAGCAGGTATCTCCATATTATTAGCTAATCTTTTACGACCTTTAATGGATTATTTTAATATTCAAAGTTCCACATTAGTGAACTCTATTATTCTTATCGTTGTGTTAATAATAGCTTTTTTACTCCGTTTTTATATAAGTAATATGAATAAGAAAAATCTATATAAAGTTGCTAAAACCGAGCAGTTATCAACTGATAGATTATGGATCAGACCAAAATCAACGAAGTATTGTTTTCAATATTTATTTTTTTATCTATTCTTCTTAGGATTTACACTAATAAGTTTTGTTGCATTTATTGAATACGGGAATGTAATGATGCTATTCTTTGCAACCGTTTTTTTGTTTCTTTTATTCATTGGTAGTGGCATGACAGTAATAGATGGAAATACAACAGTGAAATTTAAAGATGATAAAAAGGCAGTTGGATAGCATTATAATAAAAGGAGGAAGCACATAGTGTTACCAATAGGATCCATTGTGTACTTAAAAGAAGGAACAAGTAAACTTATGATTCTAAATAGAGGACCGATCTTAGAAGTGGAAAACGAAAAGAAGATGTTTGATTACTCAGGATGCTTTTATCCTCAAGGGTTGGTGCCCGATAATGTTTTTTATTTTAATCATGAAAATATCGATAGGGTAGTATTTGAAGGATTTAAAGATAACGAAGAAGAACGTTTCCAGAAACTTTTTAACGATTGGAAACAAGAAAATAATGAAAGTATAGAAAAGGGAATAGTTACATACCCATTGAAATAGTAAATGCTAGACCATTTTTAGAAGTTGAGCGTAAGGGTTCTATCTAAATAAGGTAGAACCTTTACGCTCAATAAAATATAGATTATAGTAATTATTCTAAGTTTGTATTTTGTTGATTGAGTGCATCGTAACTCTCTTCTTAGTTCACCTAGTTTATCTGCAACTGCTTAAAGATAAATGATTCTGTAATCTTTTAAAAAGAGATAACCTTTTTGCTTAAATAATAGTTATAGGTTTTAATATAAGTTTAAATTTCAAAATAGTTGATTATTCCTGCTATATCAATTCAGACTAGCGTAAGTATGGACGTCAATTCGTCTCCTCCCCAATCTCTAAAATGTATAAAAAAGGTAAGAGTAGTGCAAAAAAAAGTAAATGTGCTTTTAGATAGAAAGCTGCTCCTGCTTTGAAAGAAGGAGCAGTAACAGTAACAGTGTTTCGATAACCTTGTATCATTATTTTCCCCTTTCTTTCTATAAAACGCCGTATTTCTATTAATTTTGTAAAGGTTTATTTTTGATAATATGTGGCTTATATAAATTTAGAGAAGTACACTATTATACTTTAAATTCTGCATCTAGAACTGAACGCTTATCTATTATTTAATTACTAAAAATGGAAATAACGCCAAATAACTGCCAGAGTAAAACAATAACAAACAGTATAGCTAATAACTTATTCCACAAAAGCGGCAAAACGGTTGTAATAACTTTTGTATATGATAGTTAATACCTGAAGTAAAAATAACAATATATTTAAATACAAAATCTATTTTTGTCTGGCATTCTAAAAACATTTGCTCCATAGACATAGACTCCTATAGTAAATGGATGAAAGATAATTGAAAAAGCTGCAACCATAAAACTCGTGGTAATAATCAAAAACAAAATTGTACTAGGGAAAGGAAGTTCTGCCCCCAGGAAAATTAGGGAAAAGAGGAATATAAAAAATAATGGCATGTACAGAGCCAACCCATGAATTTTTTGTTTGTTCGAATGAATACAAATGTTTATTGCTCCTTTTTCGAAAAGCTGCAGCGAATGCTAATAAAACTAGAAAAGGTTGGGGAAAAAGCAAAAAACCAATAGATCATGGTGCCAATCCCAATTCCAAGAAGGATAATTAATTAGAAATAGAAAGACGGTAAGAATAACAATACAGTTAGCCTTTAAAAAGAAATGAATCCTTCTGTAAGAACATATGTATTTTTCTTTTCAGTTATAGGATTATTAATTATCTTAATCCATTTCGTGTTTTATCTCCTGCACCATCTCTTGACTCCGTATATTATAGCAGATAAGAAATTTTGTTAGCTTATGATATATTCTTTCCCCTATTATACTCACTATGATTAAAGCAAATATGATGAGGTAACAACACCATTATAAGCCTGAATAAAGACTGGATATAGGTATTACTGCGAAGTCAGTTACTCCATCTACAACAACTTTTATTCCACCTATGACACCATTAATAGTACCATCTACGACTTCTCCTATATTGAATCGCCTTTTTGTTTTGCCTTACATCAGTGTGCTTTGATTTCTTAATTTCTTAAAATCTGTAATGCTTTCATCATCAAACAAACCTGACCCTCCAGAATTGGATATAATTACCTGTTTTTGTTATAGAACAAAAAGATTTCATAAAGCGAATAAAATTTAAAGAGAGAAGTTGAATACTATACGAAGTGAGTCATACATTTGTAAATGATGGACAAGTAGTTTTTACTTTTGTATTTTATTTGATTTCCGAAATTGAGAATTTAATTCTTGGATTAATAAGACGTGTAAAGATGAACGCTCTATGATTAGGGTAATAAATGATTCACGGCGGCGATCAATTGATGGATTTAGGAATAAAAGACGGATCGAATTAGTTTTCAGCTTGTAATTATTTTTACGTTTACACTAAACGAAGCAGAAAAATGAATGCGCTTACAAAATATGTCGAAGAATGGTTTAAAGAAAACTATTTCCTTACCACTGCTCAGTCGTTGCTAGTTACAACAATCAATTTCTATTCAACAGGATAACAGGATAAAATTGATGGAGGATTTTCGCGGATCGTCGGGATTCATGAAATCATGCGCGATTACAATTGTGGATGTTCATGATTAATAATGAAAATGGGGGAGGATGCATGATGAAAAAAATTGCTTTTAATTGGGTGATTGGTAGCTTAATGATTGTTTTGCTTTTGGCTGGGTGCAGCAATGGGGAATCGGCTTCTAGTGAAGGAGATGGTCAAGAATATACTATCAAATTCGCTCATGTGGTAAGTCCATCTACTGCAAAAGGGAAAGCGGCAGAAAAATTTGGTGAACTTATTGAAAAAAGAACCGATGGGCAAATAAAAGTAGAAGTCTATCCAGATTCTCAACTCGGAAGTGATCGTGAAATAATTGAACAGATGCAGTCTGGTACTGTGCAAATGAACGCACCATTTACAGGTGTTTTACCTACCTTTGTAAAAGAATTTGAAGTGTTTGATCTTCCTTTTTTATTTGAGAATCGAGATCATGCCTTTAAAGCAACGAATGGTAAATTAGGGGATATTCTAGGAAAAAAATTAGAATCGCAAGGCATGCATTTATTAGGTTTCTGGGACGGTGGATTCAAGCATTTGACGAATTCCATACATCCAATTGAAACACCGAAGGACATGAATCAGCTAAAAATGAGAGTTTCACAAAGTCCGCTTCTAATCTCCCAGTTTCAGGCAGTTCATGCAGGTGGAGTGTCCATTGATTTTTCTGAGTTATATACTGCTTTGCAAACTGGTACAGTAGATGGTCAGGAAAATCCACTATCCAATATTGTTAGTAAGAAGTTTTATGAGGTGCAGGATTATCTTACGCTAAGTAGTCATGGTTATATGGCGTATCCACTTGTAATCAGCAGTAAATTTTATCAAAAGCTGCCTGAGGAACTACAAGCAGCTGTAGATGAAGTTTCAAAGGAAGTGACGGAATGGCAGTGGGAAGAATCGAAGCGTGATGAAGAGGCCTATCTAAAAAAATTAAATAAAACAGATATTCAAATCAACGAACTGAGTCCGGAGCAGAAGGCAGCCTTTAAGGATGCAATGTCAAGCGTATATAACGAATTTAATAAGTTGGATGGTAGTAAGGAATTGCTAAATGCGGTCGATCAATAATTGCCAAACTAAAATTAGAGCGGTTGAGGCCGTTCTTTCCCTTTTTTCTTTAATTGATTCAAAAGGAGCATGTAAATGAGAATAAATAAATTATTAGATCACTTGGAGGAGTACGTGGCAGTGCTTTCTCTTCTCATTGCTTCTTTACTGGTCTTCCTTCAAGTAGTACTTCGATATGCTTTTAATATATCCTTAGTCTGGTCTGAAGAGGTTTCAAGGTATATTATTATTTGGTTTATTTTAGTGGGGAGCAGTATAGCAGTAAGAGAGAAGGCACATGCGACAGTTGATGCGGTGGTTACATATCTGCCGTACATACTAAAGAGGCTATGTTCGATATTAGCGAGCGTGATAGGAATGATCTTTAGTGTCATTCTTATCTGGTCTGGATCGATTACGGTTTCCAATGTAATCGAATTTGGGAATGTAACACCTGCTGTAGGTATTCCGATGTTTATCCCATATTTGGCGCTTCCTGTAGGCGGTTCATTAATGTTCATTCGTTTTCTACAATTACTAATAAAAGATGCTACAAAAAAAATAATTCCAATGGAAATCCTCCAGTTACAGAAGGGGGAAAGAAGGAATGATTATCGTTATTTTTGTTCTTCTATTAATTATTGGAGCACCGATTGCCGTAGCAATAGGCTTAGCGAGTTTTGTAGCCATGATGCAACAGGGAGTTTCGATTGATGTATTCTCTAGAACCATTTTTGCGGGAATAGATTCCTTTACTCTGATGGCCATTCCTTTTTTTATCTTTGCTGGAGATTTGATGCTTGCTGGCGGAACGTCGAGGAGATTAATTGATTTTGCTAAAAAGCTAGTAGGCTGGACGACGGGTGGATTACCAATTGCAGGGGTTATGTCTTCTATGCTATTTGCCGCACTTTCAGGTTCTAGCCCTGCTACGGTAGCTGCCATCGGTGGATTAATGATTCCTTCGTTAAATGATGCTGGATATTCAAGGAAATTCGCAATCGGTTTAATGACAACTGCTGGAACATTGGGTATTATCATTCCGCCTAGTATCACGCTGTTGGTCTATGGCTCTTCTGCAGAGGTTTCCATTAGTGATTTATTCCTTGCTGGAATCGCTCCGGGAATTTTTATTGGTTTGGTCCTGATCATTGTCAGTTATATCATTTCAAAAAGGGAAGGATTTAAACCAGAAGGAAGGGCGAGTCTTGGAGCGGTTGGAAAATCATTTATCTCAGCCATTTGGGGAATATTGCTTCCTGTTATTGTTTTAGGAGGCATCTATTTTGGGATTTTTACTCCGACAGAGGCTGCCGCTGTTGCAATTTTTTACAGTCTAATCATTGGGTTGTTTGTCTATAAGGAATTGACAGTGCGAAGGATCATCGATGTTACGAAGAAATCGGTTATAACTTCTTCGATGATCATGCTTGTTATTGCGGCATCTAATGTGTTTAGTTGGTATCTAACCTATGAGCAAATACCTGCCAATCTCGCATCTGTTTTTCTTGAGTATGCCAACACTGAGGTGGTTTTCTTATTACTTGTTATAGTCATTTTGCTGCTGGTAGGAATGTTTATGGATACGAGTGCGGCAGTATTAATTTTTGTTCCGTTATTTTTGCCAATGGTTTTCGAACTTGGGATTGATCCGATCCATTTTGGAATTATTATGATTGTTGCTCTTTCTATTGGCATGATCACACCTCCGTTTGGGCTAAATTTATTTGTAGCTTCGGGGATTAGTAAAGTATCATTAACCGAGGTAATTAAAAGTACCGTTCCGTTTATTCTTGTTATGATATTTACCTTGCTTGTTATAGCGTATATACCTGAAATATCACTATTCTTATTGAATGTATTTGATTAAGCAGCTGAAGGTTTGCCACACCGAATTGATTAAAAAAAACTAACCCAACAGGATTTCAAGCTGACACATCTACTATGTCTTATACCTTGCAAGTGCCATTGAATGAAACATTTCACGGAGTTACCTTACTAGGAGCGGATAAAGAAGGAAACGACAGGAGAAAGAACAGGCTTTTCTGGGTGGAATAGTCAGCGTTATACTTTCCTTGAGTATCCCTTGACAGTTTTTAAGAGTAAGTTTATGATACATACATATGTATAATTAGTGAACATATGTAATATAAAAGGGAAGAGAGATTTTATGCTGAATTGGGAAGATAGAAGATTAATGGTGAAAGTAGCAAAGCTATATTATTTTGATAGTTGGACACAACAACAAATTGCAAATAAACATAACGTTTCCAGACCGGTAATTTCCAAACTGTTAAACACAGCAAAAAAAGAAGGAATTGTGGAGATTTATATTAAAGATGAAACATCCCATACGGTGGATTTAGAGCAGCAACTCGAAAAAAAGTATGGTTTAAATGAAGTGATTGTTGTTTCTACAGCAGGATTCGCACCTGAAATGGCCAAACGACAACTTGGTCAAACTGCTGCCTCTTATGTATCCAATCATCTCACGAATGTTAAAAGTTTAGGGATTTCCTGGGGATCAACCCTATTATCCCTTGTAGAGGAATACCCATATGAGCGTCGCAACGATATTCATATTGTGCCAATTGTTGGTGGAATGGGAAGTAACTATGTTTATTTACATTCCAACCAGCTGTCCTTTAACTTAGCGCAAAAAATGAATGCTTCTTGCTCCTATCTTTATGCACCAGCTATGGTAGAAAGTCAGGATTTAAGAGAACGTCTTGTTAATTCTAAGGATATTGCCTATGTGCTTGAAGAAGGAAGAAATGTAGATATGGCCATAGTTGGTCTAGGGAATCCTTACAAAACATCTACGATGGAAAAAATTGGTTATCTTAATGAACACGATTTAACATCCTTAAGAAAAGCAGGTGCGGTAGGCGATATTAGTTCGAAGTTTTTTGACGCTGTGGGTGAGGAAGTAGACCATCCCCTGAATAATCAGGTCATCGGTCTTACCTTAGAGGAGATACGCAAAATACCAGAGGTTGTCGGAATAGTAGAGGGCTCTTATAAGCTTGAAAGTATAGAATCTGCACTGCAGGGCGGATACTTAAATGTCCTCATTACAGATGATCGAACTGCACAGGAATTGGTAGAAGACTAGAAACAAATGCAATGATAAAGAATTTTGTTAATAGAAAAGCCGGGCGAATCGAATGCTATGCAATAGTAAATGGTTCGTCCGGCATTTTTATTTTAGGTAGGAATAACAATAGATTTTAATCCTTCTTTGCTCAATGCTGTTTCAAATGCATTCTGTGTTTCTTCTAATGGGAAGGTGTGTGTAATAAAAAAGGAAAAATCAATAAAGCCTTCATCAATCCATTTTACTGCTTCCATGTGTAGATGTCTCGGAGCACCATGAGTTCCCACTACTTTTAGCTGTTTATAAATAATTGGGTTTGTATTTACTGGCATATCGGTAACACCTTTAATTCCTGCAAAGTACAGCACACGCCCTGTTGTTCTGGCAAGCATTAATGCTTCATTTTGAACTACTGGCGAGGGAGCTGTTACAATTACAGCATGTGCACCGAGTCCTCCTGTTTCAGATATCACCCTATCCATCGTGTTTTCATTATTTGGATCAATGACAATATCCGCTCCAATTTCTAGTGCCTTCTTCTGCCTTTCTTTTGAGCGCTGGACTGCGATTACTTTAGCAGCACCCATTCGTTTTAATGCGGCAATGTACATACAACCGATTGCTCCCGCTCCGTAAACAACTGCTGTTTCCCCCGCATGTACTTCTATTTCCTGTAGCCCGCTTAACACACAGGAAAACGGTTCGGAAAGACAGGCAAGCTGGTAAGATGTCGTATCAGCGATGCGCTGAACAGATCCATTTTGAATAAATAGGCTTGGCAAAACAATATATTCAGCGAAACCACCATCAACTTGATAGCCCATGGACCGACCTTCTACGCAATGGTGGCCCTCATTTGCCTGGCAATAATGACATGTGCCACAAGGCATGTGCGCGCCAAGTGTTACTCGATCCCCGAATTGAAAGCGGGAAACTCTAGGTCCAATATCTACAATTTCTCCTGCAATTTCATGTCCGGTGATCCGTGGATAGTCTACTCGATCATCCCCATTTTGATAAATTCGCAGATCAGATCCACATACACCTACAGCATGAACCTTTAGTAATATTTCATCTTCCTGAATACCGGGAAGATCACGTTCCGTCAGTGTTAAACGCTTTTTCCCGGTAAGTTCGACTGCTTTCATTTTGTGTCCCCCCCTTTTACACATCTTTAAATGTCACTGCCTTTGTAATGAAGTAATTCATTTCACGTCTTTCTTCCTCTTCCCTTTCTTTATCCCAATGAAGTATTGTTGCCATCTCTTGTGTAACATAAGGTAGTGACCTTTTTACTTTTTCTAGATCAAAAAGGAGGTAGCTTGTGCGACGATCATAAAAATCTGCTAACGATGCTACCATCTCAAACTGAAGGGTATAATGGAGCTCAGCAAGGACATCCCGTTCTTCCTTCTTAGCATAAATAGAATCGAGCTCACTTATTAGCTTTAATAGTTTCTCCGTATTAGATCCATAACGTAGAACATAGTCCATGATTTCTTTTTCAGTTAACTTAAGATCATGATACATTCCGTGTAGCTTTCTCGCATATTGATTTATCTCTTCACTAGAGTCAAATTTGCCTCCTGAAAGTTTAACAGAAGTTGTATTCGTTCCATTTGATTTAGTGGTGGTTTTGGCTTCAATATGGGCTAAAACCCTTTCAGCCATCTTACGGTAACCAGTTAGTTTTCCCCCGGCGATTGTAACGAGTCCTGTATCAGATTCAAAAATCTCATCATGCCTTGAGAGCTCTGAAGGAGATTTCTCTTGTTCTCCGATAAGCGGACGAATTCCAGCCCAGCTTGACGTAATATCTTCTTCTTTTAAGTTCACATCTGGGAACATATCGTGAAGACATCCTAACAAATAGGTTACTTCTGACTTGTTGACATGAATATCATCCATATCCTGGCTATAGATAGATTCAGTTGACCCTACATAGGTCCTGTCTCCCACTGGAATAACTGCAATCATTCTACCTTTATGTTGAAAATAAATGGAGGAAGAAACAGGTAGATCGCGATATTGGAAAACAAGATGGATACCCTTTGCAAGCACCATGTATTTTCCCTCAATTGGTCGATCTTTTTTTCTTATTTCATCCACCCAAGGTCCAGCAGCATTTACAACATGTTTTGCTCTAACAGTGAAGGTCCGCGCTCCAATATAATCTCTGGCAACGATTCCTTTTACCTGGTTGTGTTCATCCTTCAAAAATTCTGTCATTTCTGTATAATTCAAAACTAAGGCACCAGCTTCGGCGGCTGTTTTTGCTACTTCCATTGTCAGTCTACTGTCATCTGTTCGATACTCTACATACTCCCCGCTACCCTGCACAGTATCTTTATTAAATAAGGGTTCTCTCTTTAACGTATTTTTCTTGGAATAGATGGTATGTCTTTCCTCTTTTTTTACGCCTGCAAGTCGATCGTATAGAGTCAGACCTGCTTTTAATGTTACGAGATTATAAGATTCTTTCTTTACTAATGGAAAATTCATTTTAATTGGGTATACAAGATGTCGAGCATTGTTATAAACGATCGCTCTTTCGCGTCCTGTTTCTTTTACAACAGTGAAATCAAAGTTTTGTAAGTATTTTAGTCCCCCGTGGATTAACTTTCCAGAACGACTGCTTGTGCCTGAAGCAAAATCTTTTCTTTCGATAAGCGCAACTTTTAATCCCCTTGTTACGGCATCTAACGCAATTCCACTCCCAGTTATACCGCCACCGATAACCAATACATCGAAATGATCTTCTTCCATTCTTTTTACTATGGCATCACGAGACATAGTTGAGAAGGTTTCTGTTTTCATTCGTGCATCTCCTTTTTATCTTTTTTACAATTGTTCAATATGGTATCATACGTAAAATCACTCAATTTAGTATAACGTTGTTGAAATTTTTAGTCAATAAAGGGCTTACAAAGATATGGTGATAAAATTTGAGTAGCTTCCAATATATAGAATTTGTGGTAATCTAGTAGCATCATGGATTAAAGACGTTTAAGGGGGACAAAAGGTGGATACGAAAGAACGTAAATTCATTGTGAAAATTGCAAAGTTATATTATTTAGAAGGATGGACGCAAAATCAAATTGCTAAAAAAGTAGGTCTATCACGGCCTATTATTTCGAAAGCCCTTAAGCAGGCAAGGGAGAAAAATATAGTAGAAATCTATATAAAAGATGAAACAGCTCTTACAGTAGAATTAGAAATGAAACTAGAGAAAAGGTATGGTCTGAAGGAAGTCTTAATTATCGCTGGAAAAAAAGGAAATAAAGAGAAAACACAAAGTCAACTTGGTAAAGCAGCTGCGAATTATTTATCCAAAAGGTTAGACGAAGTTAAGACAGTCGGGATTTCCTGGGGGAAGTCTATGCAAGCTATGGTCGAAGCTTTTCCTCACATGGAAAAGAACCACATCCATATTATTCCATTGATCGGAGGAATGGGGCAATCCTTTATCCATTATCATTCTAACCATTTAACATTCGAGTTGGCGCAAAAATTAAACACGCGTTCCTCCTATCTGTACGCACCAGCGGTCGCAGAAACCACAGAATTTAAGAAAGAAATTGTTGCTTCTAAAGATGTTGCAGAAGTCTTAGATGAGGGGAAGAAAGTGGATATTGCAGTCGTAGGAGTTGGACATCCTATTATTCAGGCAACGATGAAAGAGATGGGCTATTTAAATGAATATGATATCCAGACATTGCAGGAAACAGAGGCAGTCGGGGATATAAATTCCAATTTTTACAATGCAGCAGGTGAACTGATTAAACATTCTCTAAATGATAGACAGATTGGGCTTTGTCTTGAGGATTTAAAAAATATTCCGGAAGTAATTACCATTGTACAAGGTGCACACAAAGTGGAGAGCCTAAGAGTGGCTTTGGAAGCAGGGATATTGACGACATTAGTTATGGATGATCAGACAGCAGAATTACTTTTAGAAAACGGATCTTAAAATAAATTGTCTAAAATTATTGACAATAATATGTAAGCGTTTTATTATGTTTACAAACGTCATAATAATTTACAAGTGTAAAGGCGGGGTTAACGTGTGGGGGACATTTATATTAGTGTTTGCCGGAATTTGGGCATTACAGTTTTTGTTAACACAGCTACAGGTGAAGCATTACAGAGCAAATATAAAAGAATTTGCCAAGCGGAAAGTAGGCTATCTCGGTACAGGTTACTACAAAAAAACGCTAGGCACAGGTGCTCTTATGCTGATTGTGTGTGATGAAGAAATGAATATTGTAGAAGCACAGGTGATGAAAGGGCTTACTGTTTTTGCTAGATTCCGTAATATGAGCAAACTTATTGGAATGCAGTTAGATTCAAGCAAGGAAGCAGAATTTTTGTCCATAAAAGAAAGAAATGCATTACAAGGTGCAATTGATATGATTAAAAAAGAAGTGAACAAAGGAGATGGGAATAAAGCATGGATTTCTTAATTTCATTAGCTGAAGGATTTATTGGAATGTTTGAGGCTGGCGGGAAACAATTTGTAGACCTAGTGACAGGGATTATTCCATTATTGGTAGTTCTTATTACAGCTGTAAATGCTGTAATAAAATTCGTTGGGGAAGAGAGGGTTAATGCTTTTGCTCAAAAGTGTACGAAGTATTTTATTTTAAGGTATACCGTTTTTCCGTTTATCGCCGTTTTCTTCTTAACTAACCCAATGTGCTATACGTTTGGTCGCTTTTTACCTGAAAAACAGAAGCCCGCTTTTTATGATTCCGCTGTTTCTTTTGTTCATCCAGTAACAGGGCTTTTCCCACATGCTAATCCAGCTGAGTTGTTTGTATATATGGGTGTTTCGGCAGGAATCACGTCGCTTGGTTTATCCTTAGGACCGTTGGCATTACGCTTTCTACTTGTTGGTATTGTTGTAATGCTGCTTAGAGGTTTAGTAACAGAGATTATTACAGACCGTATGATCAAAAACAAAGCGAAGAATGCAGAAGCAAATGTTGCATCTTAACTTAGTTGGGAAAGGAGCGTATTATCAATGAGTGAATATAAAGCTGTTAAAATATCAAAAGGGCCGTCTGGATGGGGAGGACCTTTGATCATTGCACCTACAGATAATCAAAAATATATTTTATCGGTGACCGGTGGAGGAATCCACCCAGTAGCACAAGAGATAGCAGATCGTACTGGCGGGATAGCTGTTGATGGTTTTGAAAAGTCTATTCCAAATGAAGAAGTGGCTGCCGCTGTTATCAATTGTGGTGGAACGGCAAGAAGTGGTGTCTATCCTCGACTGGGGATTAAAACAGTGAACACATTTAGTAATTCCCCATCTGGCCCGCTTATGAAATTTATAAATGAAGATAACTTTGTTTCTGGTGTGGAAGTTGCGCAAATAGCGTCCACAGATAACTCAGATGCAGCAGCTGCAATAGACAAATCACAAGATCCAACACCACAAGAAAGCTCTCTACTTGATAAGGATGTTGCCCAGCAAAAAAAACAACAAGCAAAAGAGACAGTGGCCCAGCAGAAGCTGCACAAGGGCAAAAAGAATCCTATTATGAGGTTCATCGAAGTGCTTGGAAATAAAGTAGGAAATGTTGTTAGTATCTTTTTCCAATCTGGTCGAGATACGATTGATACGATTATAAAAAATATTTTACCATTTATGGCATTTGTAAGTGCGCTTATTGGGATTATTAACTATACCGGTATTGGTGATATTATTGCTGAATTTGTTGCTCCGATGGCGACTAGTTTAATAGGGATGTTAATTCTATCATTAATTGCTTCCATACCGGTTATCTCTCCGTTGCTTGCGCCTGGAGCTGTTATCGCACAGGTTGTTGGTGTGTTAATAGGTGTGGAAATTGGAAATGGAAATATCCCTCCACAAATGGCTCTGCCAGCATTGTTTGCAATTAACCCTCAAGTAGGAACGGATTTTGTACCAGTTGGTTTGACGCTTGGAGAAGCAGATCCAGAAACAGTAGAAGTAGGCGTACCTGCAGTTCTTTTTTCAAGGCTGATTACAGGACCAGCAGCAGTCGTAATCGCATATTTTGCTAGTTTTGGTTTATATAGCTAAAAACACAATTTTCATTCATTTAAGATATATCTGTTGACCTGAAAAAGAAAACGCCTTATAATTACAAATGTTACTAATTGTTACATTTGTAATTATATTTCTAAGATGTAGTTAAGATAATAGACTAGAAATTAAGGAGAGAGAAAATGGAAATGACCAAACCTTCTGTAGACGTAAACGTTGTTCAGGTCGGTCCAGACGCCGAATTAATGTTTGAGGAAAACATGATCATTCTTTTTAACAGCAGTGTTCCCAATGATCTAAAAGAAATTGCTATTGTTCATGATGGAGGAGGCCTGGCGATAGCATTACAAGCAGGGGATGAAATGGTGATTGATAAGGAAGTCTTTCAGGTGTTGTTTGTAGGAGATAAAGCAAATGAAACATTGGCAGATTTAGGCCACGCAACCTTTCACTTTAATGGTGAGTCTCATTCAGACATGCCAGGAACGGTTTGTTTAGAAAATAAAACGATCCCTCCGATTAATGAAAATACTGTTATATCATTTAGAAGATAGATAGAATTCAAATGTGAGGAGTGGAGAAAGATGCTTGGCTTAAATAGAAAACTGCAAAGACTAGAAAATAAAGGTTCATATATAAAAGTAGGGCTTATAGGTGCAGGACAGATGGGGAGAGGGATGATTTCCCAGATAGAGGGTATGAAAGGGATGCGCGTTGTTGTTACAGCTGATTTGCGAGTAGATAACATAAAGAATGCCTATACTCATGCAGGAATTGAATCATCAAATGTCATAGTTACAGATGACAAGGATAAAGCCACTATAGCTTTAAAACATAATCAAGTTATTGCGACAGCTGATATGAAGCTTGTAACATCGCTAGAAGAAGTTGATGTTGTCGTAGATGCAACCGGTGTACCAAATATAGGAGCAGAAATCGCATGGGATTCTATTTTAAACCGGAAGCATATTGTCATGCTAAATGTTGAAGCAGATGTAACAATAGGACCCTTATTGAAGAAAATGGCGGATGCTTCAGGCGTTGTGTATACAGGTTCTGCAGGAGATGAGCCTGGCGCCATTATGGAGCTTTATGACTTTGCCGATGCAATGGGATTTGAAATAGTCGCATTAGGAAAAGGCAAAAACAACCCGCTCAATTTGGAGGCGAACCCAGCTACTGCTGAGGGAGAGGCATTATCCAAAGGTTCTAGTCCAAAAATGTTAGCGTCCTTCCAAGACGGCACCAAAACAATGGTGGAGATGAATGCGATTGCAAACGCTACAGGGTTCCTTCCAGACAAGCCTGGAATGCATGGATTTAGTGGATCTGTCTCTGAGCTTCCTGAATTATTTCTTGAAGAGAGCAAAGGCGGTAAAGTAAGTAGTAAAAAAGTGGTTGATTTTGTTAACGGGATTGCACCAGGTGTATTTGCAATCATTGCTTCAGATAAAGACGAAGTGAATGCGGAAATGAAGTATCTTAAAATGGGGGATGGGCCAAACTACGTGCTTTATCGGCCATACCATTTAACAAGCTTAGAGACGCCTCTTTCTATTGCAAAAGCTTATTTTGATCATGAGCCAACAATTGCACCATATCATGGATTGCAGGGCGAAACGGTAACAGTAGCGAAAAAGGATTTGGAAGAAGGAGAGTACCTAGATAACATTGGCGGATTTACCGTTTACGGAAAGCTGTTAAAAGCCTCTGAAGCCAAAGAAATGAACGCTTTACCATTAGGATTAATTGATCAGAACGTGCAACTGAAGAAATCGATTAAAAAAGGAAATATCATCACGTATGATGATATTTTACAAACAAAAGAAACAACAATTTGGAAGCTTCGTGCTATCCAGGATAAAGATTTTTTTTAGAAAAGAAAAGCCTCTCCACAACTATATACTGTGTAGAGGCTTTTCTTTTATTAGGTAAGAAAACGCTTTTATTTTTTCTTGACGTTTTTATTACTTATTGGTATTCTTGTTACAAATGTAACTATTAAGAACAAATGTAAAAGGGGCTGTGAATATGACAAAGCTATCTTTACCAGAGAATGTTACAAACGAAAAATTAATAGGTCTATATAAACAAATGTGGCTCATTCGCTTTTTTGATGAAAAGGTAGATGAGTTTTTCGCAAAAGGACTAATACACGGTACAACCCATTTAGCGGTTGGACAAGAAGCAAGTGCATCAGGTCCGTGTGCAGTGCTTAGAGATGAAGATAAAATTACAAGTACACATAGAGGGCATGGTCACTGTATTGCTAAGGGTGCAGACATTAACAGAATGATGGCAGAGCTTTTTGGTAGAGCAACAGGCTATTGTAAAGGAAAAGGTGGCTCTATGCATATTGCCGATGTAGAAAAAGGGAACCTTGGTGCAAATGGAATTGTTGGTGGAGGTATCCCTTTGGCAGTTGGTTCTGCTTTAACATCCTCTATGAAAAAATTAAACTATGTGACGGTTTGTTATTTTGGAGATGGTGCAACGAATGAAGGAAGTTTCCATGAAGCATTAAACCTAGCTGCCGTTTGGAATTTGCCAGTCGTCTTTATTTGTGAAAATAACCAGTACGGAATGTCTGGTGCGGTAAAGGATATGGTGAAAATCCCTGATATTGCCACACGTGCTGATTCTTATGGCTTTCCTGGAGTTGTTGTTGATGGTACAGATATGATTGAACTTATGAATGTAAGCAATGTAGCGGTAGAACGGGCACGTAGCGGACAGGGTCCGACATTGATTGAAGCAAAAACATATAGATGGAAAGGTCACTCAAAAAGTGATGCTAAGAAATATCGTACACGTGAAGAAGAGAAGGAATGGAGAGCAAAGGATTCCATTAAACGATTTAAAGACGTTCTAATTGACGAAGGGTTTATTACCGAAGAAAAGGCAGAGGAACTTAAGCAAGAAGCTAAGAAAGAAATTGAAAATGCTGTAGCATTCGCAAAAGAAGGTCCAATGCCTGGTAAAGAAGATCTATTAACAGATGTCTATGCATAAGGAGTGGGACAAATGAGGGAAATAACGTATTTAGAAGCAGTAAGAGAAGCAATGAGTCAGGAAATGCGGAAAAATGAAGATGTCTTTATTTTAGGAGAAGATATTGGGATTTATGGCGGCGCGTTCGGTGTAACAAGAGGAATGCTTGAAGAATTTGGACCAGAGCGAATACGTAATACCCCGATCAGTGAGTCAGCAATTGCTGGAACAGCAGTAGGATCGGCATTAACAGGGATGCGACCAATTATGGAACTTCAGTTCTCTGACTTCATTACAATTGCCATGGACCAGATTGTGAACCAAGCAGCGAAATTACGATATATGTATGGTGGGAAAGGAAAAGTACCAATGGTGCTTCGTACTCCCAGTGGTTCAGGGACAGGGGCAGCTGCCCAGCACTCGCAAAGCTTAGAGGCATGGGTAACACATATTCCTGGATTAAAGGTTGTGCAGCCATCGACAGCTTATGATGTAAAAGGGTTATTAAAAGCATCGATGGATGATGACAATCCTGTTATTTTCTATGAACATAAATTACTTTATAAAACAAAAGGTGATGTTCCAGAAGAAGAGTATCATATTCCACTTGGGCAGGCGGATGTGAAGCGTGAAGGAAAAGATGTGACAATAGTAGCTACTGCTATCATGGTGCATAGAGCACAAGAAGCAGCAGAGGAACTAGAAAGGGAAGGGATTAACGTAGAGGTCATTGACCCGCGTACCCTTGTACCACTAGATACAGAAACCATTATTAAATCAGTGACAAAAACTGGCCGCCTTGTGGTTGTTCATGAAGCCGTAAAACGCGGTGGTTATGGTGGGGAGATTGCAAGTATGATCGCAGAAAGTGAAGCGTTTGATTACTTGGATGCTCCAATTAAGCGACTTGGTGGTGCACCATCCCCTGTACCATATAACCCAGAGCTAGAAAGAATGCATGTTCCACAAAAAGAGGACATTGTGCAGGCAGTCAAAGAAACACTAAATAGAGCATAAGGGGGGAGACAGATGGCAAAGGAAATTTTTATGCCGAAGTTAAGTAGTACCATGGAAGTTGGTACCTTGCTTCAATGGTTTAAAGAAGAGGGCGAAGAAGTAGAAGTCGGGGAACCGTTATTTGAAATCATGACAGACAAAATAAATATAGAAGTAGAATCCTATGAAGAAGGAACTTTACTAAAAAAATACAATGAAGTGGATGATGAAGTACCGGTTAACACTATCATCGGCTATATTGGGGAAGCGGACGAAAATGTCCCGAATTCCGCACCTGTTCCTGAATCAGAAGAAAACGAAACCGATAAGCAAGAGGAGAAAGATACTTCCTCTGTGATTGGGGAGAAAAAAGAAGCAGACTGTGAAAACGGTGAGAAAGTGAGAGCAACACCTGCAGCAAGGAGAGTTTCCCGTGAGCAGGGAATTATGCTTGAAGAAGTAGAAGGAAGTGGGCCTAAGGGGCGAATCCATGCAATGGATGTCATATCATCTAAAGAATTAGCGCGGTCTATTCGCCACACTCCGCTTGCTGGAAAAGTTGCAGATAAAGAAGGTGTGTCACTGGAAAATGTTCAAGGTACCGGTTCAAATGGAAAGATTACGAAGTCGGATGTACTTTCAGCTTCTAGTATGCAGGTAGAGACCACCACGCAGGAACCACTAGAACACGTAAAACTGAAAGGGCTTCGTAAAGCAGTCGCAGATAAAATGCTGGAAAGTGCTCGATCTATCCCTCATGTTACTCTTACAGCTGAGGTAGATATGTCAGCTGTGGTGGAGGTTCGAAAATCTTTGCTGCCAATCATTGAAAAACAAACGGGTTATCGTCTTTCCTATACAGAGATTATTATGACAGCGACAGCACATGTGCTTGGTAATCATAGGAAATTAAATGCTGCATTAATAGATAACGAGATTGTCTATAATAAGTCCGTTAATCTAGGTTTGGCCGTGGCAGTAGATAACGGTTTAATCGTCCCCTCTGTTCCAAATGTACAAGATAAAGGACTGGCCGAACTTACAGTTGCATGTAAGGAACTTGGAGCAAAAGCGAGAAAAAATAAATTGGACTCAGTTGAAATGTCTGGAAGCACGTTTACGATAAGCAATTTAGGCATGTATGCAATTAAAGGCTTTACTCCAATCATCAACCCACCTGAAACAGCAATTTTGGGTGTGGGGCAAATGGCAGACAAGCCGGTTGTTAGAGATAAATCGATTGAAATAAGACCAATGATGGTTCTAAGCTTATCATTTGATCACAGAGCCATTGACGGAGCCCCTGCTGCAGCTTTCCTAACAGAATTGAAAGAAAGATTAGAAAACCCATTTGGGTTGTTAGTTTAGGGGGGAGACAATGGAAAAATTTGATTTAGCGATCGTTGGAGCTGGTCCTGGAGGCTATGTCGCAGCAATACGAGCCGCAAAAGAAGGGAAAAAAGTGGCCATCATAGAAGGAAGGGATCTTGGTGGCACTTGCTTAAATCGTGGTTGTATCCCATCAAAAACGATGCTGAAACACGCTGAAGTTTTAAACCAAATTAAGGAAGCCGATAAATATGGTATACAGGTCTCCTCCTTTTACTATTCATTGGAACAAATGGTGTCACGGAAAAACAAGGTGATTAACCAACTAAAAAGCGGAATACAACGGTTACTAAAACAAAGTAAGATAACCTTTTATCAAGGTTATGGCTTTGTAAAAGAGGATAAATCAATTACGGTAAAATCTGAACAAGAAGAATCGAAACTATCTGCAGAATATATTATTCTAGCCAATGGTTCAAAACCCTTTGTACCAGAATTACCAGGGCTTGGAGATATTGACTATTGTACAAGTGATACCATCTTTGATATAAAAGAATTACCCGAACACCTAGTGATCGTTGGAGGTGGTGTGATTGGATTAGAAATTGCCTGTATCTTTAATAGTATGGGTACAAAAATAGAAATTATAGAAATGGCTGATCGCATTTTGCCAACTGAAGATCAAGATGCGAGTGCTTTCTTAGCGAAGCAACTTAAAAAATCTGGGGTCAAAATTCATACGGAAACTCAAATTAGTTCTTTTGCTAAAGAAGATGGTGGGACGAAAGTTGAATTGAAGCATAAAGGCAAAGTACAAAGTACTACAACACAACACGTGCTTATGTGTGTAGGAAGAATACCGAATATAACTGGAATTGAAGCATTATCGCTAGAGATGAATGGAAAGTTTGTAAAAACAGATTCCAACCTGCAGACATCTGTTAATGGAATTTATGCCATTGGAGATTTAATTGGTGGCTACCAGTTAGCTCATGCTGCAAGTAACGAAGGGATTAAAGCAGTAGATCATCTTGTAGGGAACCCCGTTGTAGATGCAACGGTTCCTCGATGTGTCTATACATTTCCAGAAATATCGAGTATTGGTCTTTCGGAAGCAAAGGCAATTGAAATGGGTTATGACGTTAAGACGAAAAAAGTGGATCTGGCAGGAAACGGAAAAGCAATTGCTGCTGGAGAGAATACAGGATTTATGAAGTTAATTGCTGAAAAAAAATACGGTGAAGTAATAGGTGTCGTGATGGTGGGCACACATGTGACAGAAATGATCAGTCAAGCAACCTCCTTTATACATTTAGAGGGAACAGTAGAAGAGGTGGATTCCATGATCTTTCCACATCCTACTATTTCTGAAGGGTTATCAGAAGCTGCAGCATCCTGGCTAGGAAAGGGCATTCATTATTAGTAGTTTAAAATATAGAAGTTACTGGTTCCTTCTGCTAATGTCTATTTTTGTTAACTCTATATAAATGGAACTGTTTTAAGAATTCTTCATATTGGGGACTTTTGTAAGATTAGTCATTTTGAACGGTAGAAAAAGGTTCTAATTATAAATTAAGGTCTTTTGTTTAGATACCCATAACCTGTAAACAATATTTTTAATACTAGTGGCGATCCCTAAGTTAAGAGTGAAAATCTAAGTTTTGGGATCGCCACGTATGATCAGCTTTTTTCTTCACTTCTTGCTAACTTCTCACGATCTTTAACCCCTGGTGGTTGTTCCAGCCAGTTGTTCTGAATCATAATATCTGCACCACTCTTGGCAAGCCTTGCAACTTCAAATGATAATCGTTCATAATTGACCATTAAGTCACTTCGTTGACTTGCAGAACCAGCTGTGGAATAATTGCCAATTCCCGAGGATATGAGTAAGCTCATATGAAACATCATTAATTTATCGGAAAAGGTGGAGGCTGTCGATTCACTCACTCCTACATCCGGTACATGAGGGGCTTCAATATCATCTTTCAGTAGGGTATCTACAAAGATTTTAATATGTTTTTGAGAGATATCTTTTCCCCGAATCATAAAATCTTGGACGTCCTTTGTTGGGGAGGTTTGAGCAAAGGCAAGGCATAGTTTAATCCCAGTTGAGTTTGTTATGATATTCATATATAAATGAGAAATCTCAACAGAGTTTAACGGTCGCTTATTGCTTAACGGGTTTAAACCACTTAGGTATTTTTTGCTGTCTACATATTCTACTCTTTTCGGAACTTCAATATAAGGATGTCTTGCGTTTGTACCTTTTTGCAGCGCTATTTTAAGGGAGTCCTGAAAAAGCTGATTGGTCTCGGCCAGCCCTTTTGAAAAGTAAGAAGTTATATCCTGCCGAGCACTCATGGAGACAAACCCACTATATGCAAGCATTCCTACCTTCGCCATATGATTTACATAAGTGAGACAGAAGACATCTGTAAATAGCCATGGGGCATTCATATTTACATCCTGTTCGGTAAAGCCATTCGGTATGGCAAATTGCTCACTTTCAAATATAGCTGTTAATTGTTCCATATGTTTCATGGATATATCATGGGCTTGTTGAATAATCGGCTTTATATCTTGATCCTCTATATGTTTAAGCATAAAATCTAAAATACATTTTGACATACTATCATTCATATACGCTGTCCAGAGTGATGCAATTTCTCCAGACGTTAAATGGACGTTATTTTCATTCATATTACTACCTCCTGAAAAACAGCCGTTTACGTTTACTATTTCCAAAATGAGGTATTTTATGTAGTGACTTAAGAAGAACTTTTAAGTGAATAGAGAGCTCTGTACAATATACAGGGCATTTTTTTGAGAAGTGAAATTGTATTTCGTACTAGATATGATATATCAAAACGAATAGTAGAACTCGATCATTCATTTCGAAAATTTACTAGATCCCAATAATTACGGCATTTTTGAGAAGCGATGTTTTCTCGTTTTTTAGCAAGGTAACTATTCCGTTCTACATCTTTCCTATCAAACATATGATTATGTAAACGCTTACTTTAGAGGTGGTAGGATGGATGGTGCTTCAACGTTAGGATTTATTTCGGTATTGCCTCCGTTAATTGCAATTGTGCTTGCTTTTTGGACAAGGGATACCATCTTATCTTTAGGTATTGCCTGTCTGGTTGGGGTATTTTTGGCGGGGGAAGGATTGCTTGGTTTTCCAAATCTAATGAAGGAAGCATTGGGTAACGAAAGTTTTTCTTGGATCTTTCTGTTAGAGATTTTTATTGGTATTTTAATTGCTTTTTTTCAACGTACAGGTGCGATCCAAAGCTTTGCTGATTTGGTGGGACGAAGGCAAGCATCAAAAAAGAGGATTGGGATAACAACGTGGTTTATGGGATTATTTGTGTTTTTTAGCGATTACTTTAGCCCAGTATTTGTTGGATCAACGATGAGAAAGGTGACCGATAAGGTAAAAATGTCTCGCGAGAAACTTGCTTATATTTGTGATTCTACGTCAGCGCCAGTTAGCGTTATTGTTCCAATTACCGGTTGGGCGGTATTTATTTCTGGGTTATTAATTGGGTTAGGACCGATACAGAATGAAGCTGATGCTCTGGATGTATTTACAAAGTCGATTCCGTTTAATTTTTATGCTGTATTGTCAGTGCTACTGGTTGGATTAATCGCTTCAGGAATTATTAAAGACTTTGGTCCAATGAGAAAGGCAGAAGAGCGTGCGCACAAGGAAGGAAAGCTAGTTCGAGACGGTTCAACACCATTAGTATCAAAGGAACTTACAAATATTAAGCCTTACTTTAATGATCGGTTACTTAGTATTGCTTGGAATTTCTTTTTACCGGTTTTACTGATTATAACGATTGCAGTTGGTACGTATATTGGGCTTGGTTCGGCAAAAACGATGGAGGCATTTCTTGCTGCCGTGATATTTCTAGGGATTATCATGCGTATTCAAGGAATACCTGTGAAAGATATTATGGATACCGCCTTAAATGGCATCAAGGGAATCATGCCTGCTGTGATGATATTAGTTTTTGCTTATACGATTAATGCCTTAAGTGAACAGATGGGTACGGCCAATTACTTAATTCAGACAACCGAAACGTGGCTTAATCCGGGGTTGTTACCTGCAATTACATTTTTATTGGCAGCTGTGATCGCTTTTTCCACTGGTACGTCCTGGGGGACATTTGGGATTATGATTCCGATTGCTGTTCCACTTGCTATTGGTTTTGCAGGAGGAGAGATTGATACAGTAGTATTAGCTACGATAGCGGCAGTAGCTGGCGGGGGAGTTTTCGGTGATCATTGTTCCCCACTATCGGATACAACGATACTTGCTTCTACTGGAGCGGCAGTTGATCATATTGATCATGTTCGCACACAAATTCCATATTCTATGGTAGTAGGAATCATTGGATTAGCAATCTATTTAGGACTTGGATTAATCGGATAATTTTTGACTGGAGGTTCTTAGATGAAGGTAATTGTACTAGGTGGATCGGGTTTACAAGGGAGAGCCGCTTTGCAGGACTTGGGAAAATGCAGTCAAGTCACTGAGATTGTTTGTGCAGATGTTTCATTCGACGGGCTGGAAAGCTTTCGCAGTCACCTTAACATGGAGAAGATGAATACTAGAAAAATAGACGCGACTTCCCAGAAAAACTTGGAATCCTTATTCACAGAAGATGCAGATGTTGTCATTGATCTTTTGCCAAAGCAATTCAACGATACCGTTGCAAGGGCGGCAATCAATACAAGGGTTTCATTGGTCAATTGTTCCTATGCAGCAGGTCTTTCCAAAGAGGTCTTTGAAAAAGCGTTGGAAAAAGAAGTGGCGATAATGCCGGAGGCAGGCTTGGATCCAGGGATTGATTTGGTGTTGTGTGGATATGGTGTGAGTCAATTAGATGAGGTCCATGATCTTTTTTCGTATTGTGGGGGTATACCAACCGCGGAAGCAGCTGATAATCCATTAAAGTACAAAATTGCATGGAACTTTGATAGTACGCTCATGTCTTACAAACGCCCAGCCTTGATGTTAAGGGAGGGAGAGGTTATTGATATACCAGCAGATCGTCAACATCACGAGGAATGGGTCACGGATATTACCTTATCCGGTATCGAGGGGTTGGAATCCATGCCAAATGGAAATGCGCTTAATTTTGCAAGATTACTAGGTATTGATACGGAAATTGTCAATACGGAACGAAGAACGATCAGATGGTCAGGTCATGCGAAGTTTTGGAAGAGCATGGTTGAGTTAGGATTCTTAACGAAAGAGCCCGTTCAAGGATTTGAATCCGATGTAACACCTCATCATTTTCTATTAAAACACTTAGAGCCTCGTCTTCAATATAAAGCGAATGAGAAAGATCTTGTATTAATGAAGAATATAATAAGAGGAAAGAAAGACGGGGAAAATATAGAAATTATTTATGAAATGATGGATGAAAGAGATTTAGAAACTGGCTTATTTGCCATGAATCGAACTGTTGGTTACACAGCAAGCATTATTGCACAAATGCTTGGAAACCATACGATTACAAAAAAGGGTGTCCTTTCACCGACAACAGATATCCCTTACCAATTGTTTATTGACGAAATTGGTTCACGTGGCATTAACATAAAGGAGAAGAAGTACCAATTAAGATAACTTGCATATAAATGAGTGGGATTGGGTTTTTGAGCTGTCTGAAAAGATTGCTCTGTAGAAGGTAATTTCTACAGGGCTTTTTTTAGTTCCTATTTATAAAGGCAGAATAGTGCAAGCGTTGATTATTTCAAGCGATCAAATTTTATATCCATAAAAAGTGCAATATACCTCAAAATTGACTCATCTATTAATACGTATAGCCTTGTTGGATATACCCAACATTTTAGGAGTTTCCCTTGTTTCATATTCGATTCAACTTTGCTTCACATCTGAATTGGTAATGACTCATTTTGGGCTTTATTATTTAGATATTGCGAACAATTCACGGGTTTGTAATAGTTTGTCTGCTTGTTTTAGTTTGGCATGAAATTTGCAATATTATAGTTATCAAAGAACAAGGAGGTAAGAAATATACCCATGTTTTAGTAGATTACTAAATTTGTAATTAATGTATATACAACAATCTTAAAAATGATTTCAAACAACTGTATTACGCTAAAGATGTGATAATATTAAATACTTATTTTAAAGGATGATTTTATGGAGCATTATGGATGGATAAGTATGGTTCCTGCATTATGTGTTTTGTCTGTTGCGCTCATAACGAAAAGAACAATTGAATCGCTTATTTTTGGATCAATTATTGGATTTATTATATTGGAAAAGCAACATTTTTTCTCAGCGTTTGTTGATTCATCCTTATCCGTAATGGGAGATCCAACCATTGGCTGGATTATCCTAGTTATATTATCTTTTGGCGGTCTAATTGCATTACTGGTTAAATCCGGAGGTGCATTGGCGTTTGGGGAGTTTGTTTCTTCCAAAGTAAAGACAAAAAAGGGTGCTTTGCTTATAACTTGGGTAATGGGTATTGTAATTTTCCTCGATGATTATTTAAATGCATTAACAGTCAGTACCTCAATGCAGAAAATTACGGATAAACACCGAACTTCTAGAGAATTCTTAGCCTATGTAGTAGATTCAACTGCAGCTCCGGTATGTGTGTTAATACCTTTATCTACATGGACATTTTATGTATCTGGCTTGTTTGAAGATCTTGGGCTTGCTGCGTCAGGGAATGGTTCAGTGACATATGTTACAGTTATACCGTTTATACTGTATGGTTGGGTAGCATTATTCATTGTTTTGCTAGCAATTTTTGGTATTATTCCTAAACTGGGTCCAATGAAGATAGCAGAAAAAAGAGCGGAAGAGATGGGGATTTGTCTTCCAGAAGGTTCTAAAGACTCCTCAATAGTAGATGTTGATGTGGCTGCCTCCGTTGAAACTGATGCTCAAGATTCATCACTCAATGGCAATCAGCAAAAGAAAGTGAAGCCGAAATTAATAAATTTTTTTGTCCCTATTGGTGTTTTAATCTTTTATACATGGTACTCCGGTATTGATGTATTACAGGGTGTTCTTGTTGCATTGATTGTCATGATTATTATGCTGGTTTTCCAACGATTAATGAGCTTAGGAGATTTGTTTGATACTTTTTTTGAAGGGTTTAAACCGATGATTTACCCGCTAGGAATTGTTGTATCCTCCTTTATTTTAGTAGATGTCAATAGCTCTTTAGGTCTTACAGAATATGTGATTGAAACAATAAAACCATTCATGAGTCCTGGTTTGCTTCCAGTTGTATCGTTTTTAGCCATGGCTTTAGTTGCTTTTGCAACAGGCTCATTCTGGGGAGTATATGCAATCACACTTCCGATTATTATACCGCTGGCTGAAGCAATGGGAACAAATATATGGTTGGCAGTTGGTGCCGTTCTCTCAGCAGGTGCTTTTGGAAGCCATGCTTGTCCGTATGGTGATACAACAGTATTATCTGCATCAGGTTCGGGAATTGACGCTATCACACATGTTATAACCCAAGCACCATATGTTTTATTAAGTGGATGTATAACAGCAATTGGATATTTGGTTTTAGGTTTTATCATTTGATAGCCTTCGATTTCTAAGTAGTAATACATCGTTGCGTTGTAATAATTAACTGCAGTTCATAGTAAAGTTCGTTTTAATATTCTAAGTTGGTGTACCTATCGTCAGGCTGGGAAGTCCAAAGAGAGGCTTACCAAGGTATCCTGTCATTAAGTTATGAGGGAATTTCGTCAGCAGTCCTATGTATAATCCAGTAATTGAACCAACTGGCACAGCAACCAGCTTCTATGATACCTATCTAGAAGCCAGAAAATGAACTTGCCAAGGTTAATCACGAATAGTTAACGTAAAGAAATAAAAAGGCAGTTGTTGAGTTGATTTTCAACAGCTGCCTTAAGTATCTCTGACAGGCTTTAAATCACATGATGCTTGCCCCTAGTATTGTGTTTGTTTAGTTAAGATTTTTTTATATTTACGGCTGACAGCAGATTGACTAATTTTTAATGCTCGTGCGGCCTCTGTTGTAGTTTTGTATTTTTTCATCGCAAGCAAAATCAGCTGTTCCTCGGTGGATTCCTGTGCCTCGTTGAAAGGTATAATGTCGGTTATAATCGGCTTATGTTTGCCACTCTCCCCTAATCTCAATAGTGGTCTGACAGAGTCAGCAGATATCACTTGCTCCTCGGCAGTTACGACTAGACGCTCAATGATGTTTTGGAGTTCACGAATATTTCCTGGCCATGAGTAAACCTCTAATAAGTTTAATGCTTCTTGTGAAAAATAGTATTCTTTCCCGTATTTTAAATTTAATTGTTGCAAAAAATGGTAAGCTAAAAGTGGAATATCTTCCGTGCGTTCGCGTAATGGCGGTACAACTATCGGGATGACATTAATTCGATAATAAAGATCTTCTCTAAATGTGCCTTCCCTCACCATTTTTTCTAGATCCTTATTTGTAGAAGCAATAATTTGAACATCAATAGGGATCGGTTTGGAGCTCCCCACAGGAAATATTTCACCTTCCTGTAGAACACGTAGCAGTTTCACTTGCAACTGTTGTGAAATCTCGCCGATTTCATCCAATACTAAAATGCCTTGATCTGCTTGCTGAAAATAGCCAATTTTTCCTTGGTTAATTGCTCCGGTAAAAGCGCCTTTTATATAGCCAAACAGTTCACTTTCCAATAAGTTTTCTGGGATCGCTCCACAATTGACTGATAGAAATGGTTTGTTTTGGCGAAGACCATTTTTGTGTATCGATTGAGCAATAACTTCTTTGCCAACCCCAGATTCTCCTAAAATTAAGACTGTAGAATGAAACTCGCCTAACTTTTTTACCTTTGTCATCACGTTATCCATTGCAGTACTGCAATAGATGACTTTATTATTTGCATTTTCAAGGTTTCGCAGATTTTGAAGTTCTTTTTCGTAACGTTTTGTTAATTCTTTCGTCTCGTTAAGCTCTGTTTTCAGTTTCGTTGTTTCCGTGATATCCCGCAGTGCAATAACAATACGATGAATATGGCCAGCCTCATCAAACACAGGATTACCGACAGCTAAAATATTTTTACCCTGTTCTGTTTCTTGAACGATCGATACTTTTTCATGTTTATCTAATACTAACCGTAAGATAGTAGGGTTGAAGTATCCTTGGTCTTCTAATTCGAAAAGATTTTGCCCGACAAGATTTTTAAATTCTTCGTTCCAAAGTCCAGAAATAAAGTTATCATTGAAGCGAAGGATATCCCCCTTATCATTTACTACTAATATTTCATCGTACATCGATGAGAGAATTGCGTTTAAATCAGCATTGAGATTTTTGACGTACGCAATTTCCATCGCCATCTCTTCTACTTTAGGCAAATCTTGAACGACAATCATGATACCGTCCAAATTATCTTTGGAATCCGAAATGGGTATATAATCAACTAAAACCCCTGCTTCATCCTCAATCTGAATCTGGTTTAGAATTTTCTTTTTGGTACGGAATACTTTCTTAAGGTTATCGCCATTAAACCATTGAGAAGCTGCAGTACCCTCTAACTTCTTTAAAGAAGATTTAATCATTCTTAGTCCAGCTTCATTCGAGTTTACGATCTTTCCTTCGTTATCTGTGATAAAAATCCCCATAGGGATCGAGGAAAGCATGAATTTTAACAAGTTCGTGTTGTCATCTTCTATACGTAAAAGCTCAACTAGTAAATCTTCTCGCCGGATATATCCAATATATTCGTCATTTTCACCTTTAACAAGAGCAATCGGCTCCCCTAAAAGTTGAAAAATAAAGGTAGATGGTATTTCTGACTGATCTTGATGGATAACTCCCACATTTTCCAGAGAATGTGCGCTTTCATACAAATTATCTATTGTAATATCCTCCATTTGCTCCCAATTCGTATCACGTAGATGAATATAAGCATTTATTTGATTATTTGCCTTAAGAAAGAGAAATGCATTGGGATTATTCTTTAAACGGCTTTGCCAGCTTTCTTCCTCAGGTGCTATTGAAATAGTGAATAGGGGATGAAGTTTATTTTTAATTACAACAGTCATGTAATGACCTCCACGATAAATTTCATTTATTATCAGATTATCACAAAATATGCAAAAATGCATAATAGTTAAAAAATAAAGGGTGCTAATATTGTGAAATCAGTTTTCTGAAAAATTGTAACTTATTTTAATTATTGTCGCAGGTTAACAGGAAGCCAACCATGGAGTGAACTTCGCCTATTAGGATGAAAATAGGTAAAGATTGTCTGCATTTTCATGGGGGGTAAAACAAATAGGATAAGTGGGGACGAAAGAAAATCCCCACTGATTGAAGATTTACTTTATAGAAGTGATTGGGTGAAATAAAGCATAGATAAAAAATTACTTGTAATTGATATGTATCACATCCGTATTTTAATGCTGTATTGCATAGATCTATGCAATACAGCATACGCTTGGCTGGATAACTAGAGACTGAAATTAATGTTTTAGTTTTGTATGAAATTTTGCTTTATTTAAGTGATTTGCAGAGCTAAACACATCCGGTACAAACACTCATTGCTTAATGACTGCTTCCAGACGCTCTTACGATAAATCAACATTGATTCGTTGCGCTCTGGTCTACAGATAGAATATCAGTGAGGTATTACATTGCTTTTGCGCCGAACCAAGTGCTGACGCAGGATAAGGATAGCGACGTCGACAATAAATTTTCCGATTGGATTTACAACAAACAATCTTTTAGGTGGGACGAGTGCGTAATGAGTGGGCCAGATCATACATAGAAACGTTTGCTTGCTCCATTGTTTAAAAACCAAGGTAGCCTTAGTGAATTTATTTTTTTGGTAAAATTTAAAATAAACTAAAAATTGGCATAATAATTGCATGGAAAGTATAGAAAGTCTAAAATTTCATGGCTTTTTATATTCTTCGTTTTTCACAGGGAGACAAATATTAAATTGGAGGAGATGAAAATGGCGGAAGGTATGGTGCGATTAGAGAATATTTCTAAAAAGTTTGCTAATACTTACGCAGTTAAAGAGTTAAATCTAGATATTAAAACAGGAGAGTTTTTGACATTACTAGGACCATCTGGTTGTGGAAAGACTTCAACGTTACGAGTGATTGCCGGGTTTGAAAAACCGACTTCGGGAAATATTTGGATTGATGGAAAAAAAGTAGACAAGATTGAACCGTACAACCGAGAAGTTAATACTGTTTTCCAAAGTTATTCATTGTTTCCACATATGACGGTTGCTGATAATGTAGCATTTGGTTTAAAAATGAAAAAAGTATCAAAACAGGATATTAAAAACAAAGTTAAGGAAGCTTTGAATCTTGTACAACTAGAAAATTTTGCTGCTAGAAAACCAAAAAATCTTAGCGGAGGTCAACAGCAACGGATTGCTATTGCTCGTGCGATTGTAAATAACCCGAAAGTACTCCTGCTAGATGAACCGTTGGGAGCACTGGATTTAAAACTTCGTAAGCAGATGCAACTCGAACTAAAACAGCTGCAACAAGAGTTAGGCATGACTTTTATCTATGTTACTCATGATCAAGAAGAAGCTTTAACGATGTCGGATCGGATTGTCATTATGAATCAAGGGAAAATTGAACAGACGGGGTTGCCGGATGAAATCTATGAAAAACCTGCAACAAAATTTGTGGCTGATTTTATCGGTGAGACAAACCTATTTGAAGGAAAGGTTATGCAAACAAATGACACATACGCAACAATGGAGTGTGCTGGACAGTATATAATCATCCCGAACAACCGGAATTTTCTGGAAAATGAAAGTGTTTATATGTCTATTCGTCCAGAAAAAATTAAGGTTTCTGCGCACGCTAATGATAAAGTCAAGCAGTTAAAAGTAATCATGAAAGACGAAATTTATATAGGTTCGGTCACAAAGATTATCGCTGCGTTTCCAGACGGGCAGGAGGTTGTGGCTCATGGGTCGCGCGATATTTTTAAGCGTTGTTCTCAAGGCTCCCAGCTTTACCTAAGCTGGGAGCCGGCTGATAGTATAGTGTTCAAAATGAAGGAGAAATTGGAAGTATAGCTCAAAACTAGGAAAGAGGGGGATATGAATTTGAAGAAAAAGATATTACCGTTGTTGGCGGTTGTGGTTCTTGCGCTAGCCGCTTGCTCAAAAGCTGGCAGTGAGTCGTCGGGAGGAAGCGATGCCAATGCAGGAGAAGAGTTGTCTGATGAATTAGTTGTTTTTAACTGGAGTGAATATATGCCGCAAGAAATTTTAAATGGCTTTGAAGAAGAATTCGGCGTAGATGTTATTTATTCAACGTTCAGTTCAAATCAGGAAATGCTTGCAAAGGTAAGTGCTGGTACTGTTGCTTATGATATTGTCGTCCCATCTGATTTTTTCGTAAATCAGCTACAAGAAAAAGACCTACTTCAGGAGATCAATTTCGAAAATATACCAAACTATAAAAATATTGCAGACGAATGGAAAGGTCTTCCGTTTGATCCGGATGAAAAGTACTCCGTTCCTTACATGTTTGGGTATGACGGTATTGCGTACAACAAAGAAAAAATAAAAGAGCCACCCACCAGCTGGGAAGATTTGTGGAATCCTAAATATAAAGGGCATGTCATTACCATGGAAGAGCCGAAAGAAAATTTTAACATGGTTCTTCAATATTTAGGATACGACCACAATGATCCAACAGAAGAGCAGCTTAAAGAAGGTGCGGAAAAATTGAAAGAATTAGTACCAAACTTATTAGCATTCAAATCTACTCCAGAAGCAGAGTTTGTTAGTGAAGAAGCGTGGATTGGGTATGCGTATTCAGGAGCAGCAGCTGTAGCTTGGAAAGAAAACAAAAACGTAGGATTCGTGCTTCCAGAAGAAGGTGGAATTAGATGGACGGATACCATGGTAATCCCAAAGAATGCTGAACACAAATATACGGCAGAGGTTTTCATGAACTATCTATTAAGGCCGGAAGTGAGTAAGAAATTGTCAGAAGCGTATCCTTACGGCAATCCAAATAAAGCTGCAGTTGAAATACTTGATGACAAAATAAAGAAAAGTCCTGGCCTTATCATGCCGAACGAAAAAGTTGAGAAAGCAGGTTGGGGAAAGCCGCTTGCCCCCGATAAAAATCAATTGATGAATCGTTATTTCCAAAAAGCAAAAGTGAATTAACAGGATGAAAAAAGCGACGATGCTTTTCATCCGGATATTTCAGAGAAATCATGATAATCAATAAACCATTAGGTTTTTATGTGTATTGCACATCGTGAGTGTATGGGACTGAAGTAATTTCGGTTTAAAGCTTGCTACTATTTTTTTATTGCTGAAGGCAGGTGCAAATATGAGAGAAGGTACGAAGAAAACATTATTTGTCTTTACTATACTCGTTTTTGCTTTCTTTTATATACCTATCCTTGTCTTAATGGTTTTTTCATTTAATGACTCTAAGATAGGGACGGTATGGACAGGATTTACGTTTGATTGGTATATTCGATTATTTTCAAATTCGCAAATTATCGATGCAGCATTTAATAGTTTGTTTATCGCAATAGTGACGACTGTTATTTCCACAGTACTGGGAACATTAGCCGCTCTTACTCTTCATCGATATGGATTTCCGGGAAAGAGAACGGTTGGTTTCGTTTTCTATATTCCAGTTGTTATACCTGATATTGTCTTAGCGGTTGCTCTGTTAGTACTATATAGTTTTCTGAACGTTAAATTAGGTCTAGCTACTGTAATCCCCGGTCATGTTGTGTTCGCGACCTCATTTGTTATTCTCGTGCTCTTAGCGAGGTTAGCTGGCTTAGATAAAGCACTAGAAGAGGCAGCTAAAGACCTTGGGGCTAATGAGTGGCATACATTTTGGAAAGTTACGTTTCCGTTAATTTATCCTGGAATTCTAGCAGGCGCTTTGTTGGCATTTACTATTTCCCTAGACGAATTTGTTGTTGCATTTTTCACGACGGGACCAGGTTCTAATACGCTACCTGTTCTTGTCTATTCGATGGTACGGCGAGGGGTATCCCCGGAAATTAATGCTTTATCTACCATTCTGATTTTAGCGGTCGTACTTGTCATTGTAATCGTTGGCTGGAGAATGAAAAGGATGAATAAACAGCAGGGAGGGATTTGATATGATACGTAACATTAGAACAGCATATTTGATGTTATCTCCATCTTTAGTTTGGCTTCTTGTCTTTTTAGTCGTTCCAGTTGGAATGATTACTGTAATTAGTTTTACCACGAATCTTGGATTTGGTGGCATCCTTTATGAATTCAGCATGGAAGCGTATCGTTTAGCATTTAGTTCTTTATATGCAAAGGCGATTTGGCAGTCTCTTTGGTGGTCTGTGATTGCAACAGTTATTTGCGGAATTATTGCTTATCCATTTGCTTATTTTATCGCTCATGCAGGGAAATGGAAAAACTTTTTGTTGTTGCTAGTAATGGTGCCATTTTGGACAAATTTGCTGATCCGGCTTTATTCCTGGATTATATTAATGAATAACCAAGGTGCTATTAATAATTTACTTCTTAAGATCGGTATTATTGACGAACCAATTACGATGCTTTATACACCATTTGCCATCATTGTAGGATTAGTGTACGGCTTTCTGCCGTTTATGATTCTTCCTATCTATGCTTCTATCGAACAGTTAGATAAAACATATTTAGAAGCGGCTGAAGATTTAGGTGCGAATCCCGTCAAAACATTTCTGACTGTGACGTTGCCGCTGACGTTTCCAGGTGTGCTTACAGGAACAATTATTACCTTTGTACCGGCTATCAGTGTTTTTGTCGTAACCGATTTATTGACCGGCGGACGTTTATTGATGATTGGAAATGTGATTCGTGATGCATTTTTAGTAGAGATGAACTGGCAGCTAGGTTCTGCGATTTCACTCTTATTAATGATTTTGGTTCTATTATCTATTGTGGTATTAATCAAGTTTACATCGTCTGATGATGATAGCTCTTTATTATAGGAATGGAATGTTAAATAAACATAATTTTAAATAGAAGGTGAAAGTATGGATCTATTATCAATGTGGGAAGGTACAGCGAATAACAGTATGAATCGTTCGCTATTGGAAGGAGAGGAGTGTTGTGATGTGGTCATTATTGGCGGCGGATTTACAGGACTCTCCACAGCCTATCACTTACAAGAAAAACAATGCAGCACAATTGTTCTTGAACAGGGAAAAGTTGGATGCGGAGCAAGCGGCAGGAATGGAGGAGAAGTACTGACTGGTTATCTTGGATCTATGGAATATTGGACGAAGAAAAAAGGATTACATGCAGCGAAAAAGATGTGGCAGCTTTCGTTAGACTCGATCGATCTGATTGAAAATATTATTAATAAACATGATATTTCTTGTGATTTTAAGCGGAATGGAGACTTTTTGGCAGCATATAAACCATCACATTTAGAGTCTATGAAAAAAGATCAAGAATTTATGGCTAGTAAACTGAATTATTATGGGATTGATATTGTAGAAAAGAATGAGATAAAGAATGAACTGGAAACTTCTTTCTATTCCGGAGGGCGTGTTGATTATAAAAGTGCTCATTTTCATCCACTTAACTACACATTAGGTTTGGCAAAGGCAGCTGAAAAACTGGGTGCGAAAATATACGAACGCTCAGAAGCTACAGGTGTAAAAAGAAATTCAAAAAACAAATTCATTGTTCGGACCGACAAAGGCAAAGTGATTGCGGATAATCTAGTGATTGCTACAAATGCCTATTCTGGTGATTTAAACAAAATAGTTAAAAAATCCGTTGTTCCGGTGGAAAGTATTATGATAGCAACCGAGTCTCTTCCAGAAGATGTAGTAGAAGCGCTAATTAAAAATAATCGTGCGGTCTCGGATACAAAGAACCTTCTTTATTATTTCCGAAGGACCGGGGACAATCGTTTGGCGTTTGGCGGTTCAGGAAGAGCATCAAGTAAACGCGATCAAAACCGAATTTATGAAAATCTTTTAGAAGGGATGTTGAGCGTTTTCCCACAATTAAAGGGAACACGTATCGAATATCGGTGGGGAGGAAAAGTAGGATTCACGCAGAACATGCTTCCTTATATTGGCCAATTAAAGGATGGAGCACATTTTGCATTTGGTTATGGGGGGCATGGTGCTGCAATGGCCTCTTTACTAGGGAAGACAATGGCGGAAGATATTTTGGAGGAAGGAGATCCGGACAACCCACTTCGTATTAAAAAATTGCGGTCTATCCCATTCCACAACCAACATTCCAAAGCAGTTGGAGTAATGAAGTTTTACAAACAGTTTCAAGATCGGTTTTTTGGTTAGAATTTAAGGCCTAATAAATGTAAAGTTAAAAATTCACAGATAGTAAGAAGGGACATGAGATGATGACGGAAACGAAAATAGATGTTTCGACTTTTGAAAAAAAGATAGTTATCCGTGAAATAGAATCACAGGATATTGATGAAATTGTACGGATTGCTCAAATCGGATTCGATAATCCCGACATCGCGTTTGAAAAAAAGCACTATGAAAGTCATATTCGAATTTTCCCTGAGGGACAGGTATGCGTTTTATATAACGGCCAAATTATTGGATCGAGCTCGAGCCTTATTGTTAATTACGAAGATTATGGGGATGATCATTCAATAGATGATATTTCTGGAGGAGGATATATTACAAATCATAACCCGAATGGAAATCATTTGTATGGGATTGATGTGGTGGTGCATCCTGACTTCAGACACTTGAAAATCGGAAGGCGTCTTTATAAGGAACGACGGAAGCTATGCAAAAAATTAAATCTGAAAAGTATTATCTTCGGTGGAAGGATTCCCAATTACCACAAATATGCAGATGTACTGACTGCTGAAGAATATGTTGAACAAGTGAGGGACCAGCAGATTTACGATCCAGTGTTAATTTTTCAATTAATGAATGGATTTGAAATCAGAGGGGTGAAAGCGAATTATTTGTTAGAGGATGAAGCTTCATTAAAGTATGCGACGATACTGGAGTGGAAAAACATCGATCATGTCCCAGCAGACCGTCAGTATTATCAACATGCCATGCCGGTAAGGATCTCCATGATACAATATGGATTAAGGAACATGCAGTATTTTGAAGAATTTGCTTCGCAGTGTG
Organism: Virgibacillus sp. CM-4; assembly: GCF_000445495.1. Lineage (NCBI taxonomy): Bacteria > Bacillati > Bacillota > Bacilli > Caryophanales > Bacillaceae > Virgibacillus > Virgibacillus sp. CM-4. Next base: position 710,771 of record NZ_AUQA01000002.1, on the reverse strand, counting down.
AGTATTTCATTAGCCTTGCTTCTAAAAAGCGCTCAGACTTTGCGGTGCTTCCAGAAGCATTGACTCTTCAGCTATTGTCTTTCTTGGGAGAGAAGGTCCCAAGTAAACAAATTCGAAGCTTGACCAGTTATACAGAGGCATATGTGAAACTTTTTTCGGATCTTGCTATACGTTACAGCATAAATATTATTGCAGGTTCTCACTTTATCGAAGAAACCGATTCTATTTATAATGTATCTTTCTTATTTCATCGAAACGGAAAAATTGATAAACAATATAAGCTGCATATTACAGCAGACGAGCGAAAATGGTGGGGTATTAAGCCAGGTAGTACGATGGACGTATTTGATACAGATTGCGGAAAAATTGCGATCCTAATCGGGTATGATATTCTCTTTCCAGAACTAGCACGAAAAGTAGTAGAAAATGGAGCGGACATTTTATTTACTCCTTATACAGTTGAAGATCAGCAAGGGTATGCGCGTATTCGCTGCTGTGCTCAGGCACGTGCTATTGAAAACCAAGTATATACCGTCACCACTGGTATGACCGGACATTTATCTAGGGTGTATCGCATGAATGCACAATACACGCAATCGAGTATTTTCTCCCCGTCTGACTTAGGTTTTGGACATAACGGTGTGGTTACTGAATCAGATTTTAATGTGGAAATGACGATTTATGGTGAACTGGATTTGGAACTCATCCGCCGGAATCGTGAGGTTGGTACCGTCACCCCTTTGAAAGATAGACGTACAACGATTTACTAAAGAATAGATGTAAGTAGATATAACGAGGACTGTTCTGAATCTTTATTCCGGACAGGCTCATTTCCGAAGAGTACAGTCTATAAATATATAACTGAGGTTTTCATTAACTTGATACAGCATAAAGAATAATCCCGACATTATTATGCAAAAGAAAAAATGAAAAAACAGGCTGGGGAAAGCTGCTTGACCCATAGATGAATCAGTTAATTAACCGTTATTTTCAAAAAGCTAAACTGGGTTATAACAAGGAATAAATAAAAGATTGTTTCAGATTATCGATTATGAGGAGTGAGGTATATTTATGAAACACTTAAGATTAGCAGTCGGTTTAGTCTTTTTCCTTGTTTTATTAACTGCTTGCAGTGATTCTAATGATGATACTACGAAGGCAAAACAAAATAATAGTTCAGGGGAGCAAGCATTGTCTGAAGAGTTATATTTCTTTAACTGGGGCGAGAATATTGATCCGGAAATTCTCAAAGACTTTGAAAAAGAGTATGGTGTGAAGGTGGTTTATGACACATACTCATCGAATCAGGAAATGATAACAAAACTAAGTAGTGGGACAGTTGCCTATGATATTGTTGTGCCGACCGATTATTTCGTACAGCAAATGATCCAAGAGGGTATGCTGCAGGAGTTGAACTTGGAAAACATTCCGAATCTTGAAAATATTGAAGAGGAATTTCGGGATCCTTCGTTTGACCCTGGGAATAAATATTCCGTTCCATATTTATATGGAAGCATCGGGATTGTTTACAATAAAGAAAAAGTAGAAACACCGACAAGTTGGGATGATCTTTGGAATCCGAAGTATAAAAATCACGTAACTATTCAGGAAACTCCGCGTGAGGGGATATCGATGGCATTACAGAAACACTACTATGATATTAACCAGCCAACAGAAGAAACGTTAAGTGAGGCAAAGAAAAGTCTTTTGAAAATTAAACAAAATATACTCGCTTATGATTCAACGCCAGCAGGAAAACTGGTTAATGAAGAAGTATGGATATCACAAGTCTATTCAGATCAGGCAGGTACTGCTATGGAAGAAAATAATAATTTGGATTATGTACTTCCAGAAGAGGGTGGGATGTTGTGGATGGATAACTTTGTAATCCCTAAAACATCGAAAAATAAATATACAGCGGAAGTATTTATTAACTATATGCTGGAAGCAGAAGTGAGTAAAAAACTGACAGATGCTATTCCGAGCAGTAATCCAAATGCTGCAGCTAAAGATTTAATGAGCGAAGAAGAGAAAAGTAATCATGCCTCTTACCCAGAGATCCCGGAAAAAGCGGTTTTCTTTGAATATTTAGAGCCAGATGAATTAGCGAAAATGAATCAACTATATAAAAATATTAAAGTAGAATGATTAAACAACTCAACTTTTGCAGTTAAAAATAATCCTGCAACTATTGGTATGATAAGGTTTATCCCGCATGTAACTGGCAGTAAGCCCCCCACTTCAATCCTACGAGGTGAAATTAAGGAAGATAAGTGGGGAATCCGACTGCCAGTAAATGTCCGATTTTGTTCAGAGGCCTTTAGGTCATACCCTTGCGGTACTAACAATCAGTGGGGGATAAAAGAAAACCCCCACTGATTGAAGATTCACTTTATATGAAACTTGTTATGATATTTGACAAGCGTTAGATAGGAGGGTGTTCCTAACACCGCTGCCTTCCACGAAAGGTGACATGCTTTCCGCGGGCACGGCTTTAGCCTCCTCACTCGCAAAGACCGCTCATTGCGGGGTTTTCAGACACGTGCTTTTCCCGTAGGAGTCAGTCACCTTTCGTTCCAGGAAGCTAATGAAGTGGTTCAACATCGCATGTGCTTTGCTCGCTAAATGAATAATGAAATCAACAAGTTTTTTTAAAACATCAAATCATTGGCTTAACAACATTTGATGCTTTTTGTAAGAAATCCAACTATGTCACTGAAAAGAATTCGTTGCTGATAATGGCAATAACTACTAGTATTAGCAGATTGAAAATATGTAGACTCCAGTGGGAAGTAAGAAATCGGCGAGACCCGCAGGACGGCAGTCCGAGGAGTCTCGACACTCGCCTACGGAAAGCGAAGTATATTCAATCTGCGGTGTTTAGAAAGATTTGTTCTATTATTAGGATAGCCTTTTCAGCGGTTAACTAACGTTAAAGAACCCTAATATCAAAGATAGTATCTTATTGCTTTAAGGCCTTGTCATATACAGAGGTTAATCTTGTTTTTTAATGCGAAAGTTGAGTAATAATATAATAAAAAGAAGTATTCTGAAAAGTTGGAGGTTCTAGGATTAGAAGTATTACTTCCGGTTTGAAGAACTTGCGGATAGTTTTATCTTGCCATTAAGGCGGATAATGCGGTGATACTAACAATGATTATGCTGTAACGTGGAGTTCTATATTTAGAAGAAATGTAACTGAATATTTTTTTCGAAAAACGGAATACCGCCCCAAAGCTATTGTGAAAAATCGCTCAGCGCAAGTACTATTTCATAGTGTTTCGTGCCTTAAGCGAAGTGAAAGGAATGGCCATAGCTATGAGTATTTTTAAACAAGCTGATTTGGTATTGTCCAGTCATGCACTATTTACAGGTTTGGAGGATACTACGTTTTCCGGCTCCGTCGCAATTAAAGATAAGCACATCATTGCGGTGGGTTCAGAAGAAGAAGTTAAATCATACATTGGTCCCAATACAAAAGTCAATGTTTATGAGAATCAGCTTATCATGCCTGGTTTTCAAGATTTCCACCTTCATCTGTTCCTTGGAAGTTTATCGCAGGACAGTGTTTGGTTGATAGATGCAAAGTCAGAACAAGAAACGGCGGAAATGGTTAAAACCTTTGCGGACAGTCGACCGAATGATCCGTGGGTGATTGGTTTTAGCTGGTATCATGTGTTTTGGGATGAAAAAAATTGCCGCATCGTTCTACACTTGACCAGCTGATCCCGGATCGTCCTGTCTTCCTATTTAATGCCGAATGTCACGGGGCATGGTTAAATAGTAAAGCCCTTGAGTTCGCAGGTATTGATAGGAACACACCTGATCCGCCATTTGGTGAGATTGCACGAGATGAGAATGGGGGACCGACAGGGTTTTTATCTGAGACAGCAATGGGATTGGCACACATGGCATTCAGTACCATTCCAAGGGAACGACAAACTGAATTAATTCAAAAGTTTTTGGATCGTGCGTCGAGGTTAGGGTTAAAACAGTGAGTGACATGCTGCCGCTTCCAAATCTTGAACTAGGGGATCTTGATTCTTATCATGAGTTTGAAAAAAAAGATAAATTAACGACTCGCATTCAATTTTTGACGGCGTTAAATGGTGATTTGGAACGACCCAAGATGTTAAGAGAGAAATTCAAATCGGATAAGCTCATGTTTTCGGGTTTAAAACAATTTCTGGACGGAGTGCCAACCACGTACACTGCTTATCTTGTGGATCCTTATTCAGACCGGCCGGATACGCAGGGCGATACGCTTATTCCGATTGACCGTGTGAAAGAATGGGCGCTAGATGCCGATAATGAAGGCTTTCGTATCCGTTTTCATGCTTGCGGTGACGGTGCTGTCCGATTGGGATTGGATATCTTTGAAGAAGCGCAGAAAGCCAATGGAGTACGGGATTCTCGTCATACGATAGAGCATATTGAAGTCATTCATCCCGAGGATATTGATCGTTTTTCAGAACTAGGTATCATCGCTTCCATGCAGCCGGAACATATGGCAGCGGCTGAAAAATTCAAAGATAATGACTATCTTGTTCGACTAGGAAAAAAACGTGAACATTTGACATGGCCCATTCGGACATTGCAAGCTAGAGGGGCACGAATGGCGTTTGGTACGGATTTCCCTGTTGTTGGGCTTGAACCGATGACGGAGATTTACCGTGCGGTTACCCGGGTTCATAATGACGGGAATCCGGCGGGAGGCTGGAATCCCAATGAAAAAATCACCTTGGCTGAGGCGTTACGGAATTATACATTAGGCTCCGCTTATGGGGGATTCTGTGAAAATGAGTTGGGTACACTCGAAAAAGGAAAATTGGCCGACGTTATTGTACTCGATCGAAATTTGTTTGATGTGCCTGTAGAAGAAATCAGAGAGACCAAGGTGAAATTAACCGTTATGGACGGAAAGGTTGTATTTGAAGATGAAGGGAAGGGGAAACCAAATTGACAAAAATCCTTTTGACGCAAATCGAACCGGCTTTATGTGATAAACAAGAGAATTTCAATAAGATGCTTGATTTTATCCAATAAACGAAGGAAAAGAAGGCAGAACTGGTTCTATTTCCTGAAATGGCTTTGACGGGTTATTTCACACGGAAGATCCTAAAGTATTCAGTAACTTCAAAAATCGGCGACATACTATCAATTAGTTTTGACAATAAAAGGAGCCGGGATTATATTGGCTCCCACAATGGCATCCGTGTTTTTAGGGTGTCTTTTTATTCGACGGGTCGTTACAAGATGCTTAGTGTTTAGCGGCTGTTCTATTTATTTTAGGGTAGAGACGACATTTCGATAAAACGACAGGATAAAAGTAAAGAAGTATAATTTCCATATAGTGGAATCTTGTACTTAAAGAGACTGGTTCTAGTGAGTTATGCTAAAATGCATAATTTGAGGTAAGAAAGTATAAAATGTGGACCCGTGGCGAAAGTCATCATTGATTGAGTTGAATGATGTCCGACTAAATCGGGCTTTGCACCTAACGTCGGCATACCCCTATGAAGGGGCATGATTCCTTTATCTCCTACGGTAGGATGATCGGCTAATTTCGCCACTTTGCGTGGCAATGCCGACCCACCCTGCTTGGCAGGGCGCAGTTCGTACGTCGCTAAACGGGCGCTTGCGCCTTTGTTCTGAGAAATATCGATTCATATGTTTGGTCCTATGTTTTTTCATTTATAAATATCCATGGAAATTTGGATTGTATAGGTTTTGGTCTTTTGGTTATTGAGAATAGTTTATTTAGTATGCGTGTATGTATAGATTATGCAGAAATGCATAGAAAATAAAGCTTATGATTTTAGAAAAATAAATAGTGAAATGCAAAAGCATAAAAAAACAAAATGTATAATCTTGTTTTGAAAGCGTTTTAAATATGGTGGATGAACATTTCATAAATGTTGGCATGACATTTGCATGTATATGGTTGAAGGACTGATTTTCATAAAAGAAATGGAGGAATTATATATGAAACATGCACCTGTTAAAAGCAAGCTAACTGAAGAGCTGGAACAAATGGACGTTCAACATTATCTGCATCCAACAAGTATTCCGGGGCAGGTTCCGAAAATGGTTTTTGAAAGCGGGAATGGCATTCATGTAAGAAATACAGAAGGTGAATCATTTATTGACGGCATCTCTATGTTGTGGAATGTAAATTTAGGGCACGGCAACAAAGAATTGGGCAAAGCAGCTCAATCACAAATGGAGAAAATTGCGTTTGCCTCCTCTTTTGCCGGTTATTCGAATGAACCAGCTATTCGTTTGACAAAAAAGCTAGCGGACTGGTCTCCAGATGGATTGAATACGGCGTTTTATACTTCTGGCGGGTCGGAATCTAATGATACCGCCTTCAAATTAGCCCGTTTATATTATCAGATAAAAGATCAGCCGAAGAAAACGAAATTCATTTCCTTTGTAAATGGGTACCATGGGGTAACGATTGGTGCTGGAACGGCGACAAAAATCGCTGGATTCCATCGGTTTGCTGGTACTGAAATGGTAGATGTGCTTCATGCAACCCCACATTTAACAGAATGTGAAAAAGGGGAGCGCGCTCATCCTGATTTTGAAAAATCAGCTCGCCATCTCATTGAAACAGAAGGAGCAGAAACCATTGCTGGACTGATTATAGAACCGATTCAAGGATCCGGCGGGGTATATATGCCACCGGAAGGATATATGAAGGCGCTGCGAGATTTGTGTGATGAGTTTGATATTTTGTTAATTGCAGATGAAGTTATTAATGGCTTCTGTCGGACGGGTGAGAAATTTGCGGTAGATCATTGGAACGTGGTTCCTGACCTAATGTCACTTGCTAAAGGGATTACAAGCGGATATGCACAATTAGGTGCTGTGATGATTCATGACAACGTAAAAGAAGTTATCAACACATTCGGAAACGTAATGGCTCATGGATTTACGTATAGTGGGCACCCCATGGCTTGTGCAGTCGGTATTCGAAACATGGAAATTATGGAAGAAATGAATCTTGTAAAACATGTGAAAGCAATGGAAAAAGTACTGAATGATGGGCTTGCTTATTTGAACGACAAACACGAAACGGTAGGTCTTTGTCGTAATAAAGGTTTAATGGGAGCATTTGAACTCTTTGAAAACAGTGCGTCTGGCAAACGTTTTGCGGCTGAGAAGAAAGCAGGCCTTCAATATGTAGAAGATTGTTTTCAACATCATTTGATTTTACGAGCACTCGGAATGGCCGATGGAAAATCAATTATTGCATTGGCGCCTCCTCTAGTTATTAGTAAGTCAGAGGTGGAAAGTATGGTCGCAATTATGGACGATGCGCTTACCAACTTTTCTGTGTAAAAAAACTAGTTTAATAGAATAGGGTGTAAATAATGAAAATATTGAATCTTGAGGGGACTGCGAAGGAAATCGGGCGTCAGCATGGTGAGCAAGGTAAGAAAGAAATCGATAAAAGTATGGAAACGTATGAACGGCTTTTTTATGAGTACCAGGGTATTGATTGGAAGACGGTAAGAGAGCGTGCGCTGATTCATGTTCCCGCAATCGAAGCCTTTGATTCCGTTTTGCTTGATGAAATAGAAGGGGTTGCTGAAGGGTCTGGGCTTGCATTTGAAGATATTTTGGCTCTAAATGCACGGAGCGAAATTGCACTTACTGGCGATGCTCATACGTCATTTAGCGATGGCTGTACAAGTATTTGCACGAGCAGTCCACTAACTGCCGATACGATTATCGGGCAAAATTGGGACTGGAAAGCTACGCAAAAAGACAGTTTGCTGATGATGAATATCGAGAGGAAAGATAGACCGAATATCCTTATGGTTACAGAAGGTGGCATTATTGGAAAGATTGGTTGTAATGAACACGCAGTTGGTGTTGGACTAAATGCACTTCATTCCAGCAAGAAGTCTGATGGGGTGCCAATTCACTTAGGTCTTCGCTCGATTTTGGATTCTGCTTCCCTTCATGAAGCAATGGGGAAAATCCAAGAAGGTCAAATGGCTTCGGCGGCGAACTTTATGATTGGTTATAGTGAAGGTGCACATCATGGCATGACCTTTCATGTTGAGGTATCTCCCTTTGGAATAGCGATTACAAATAAAGAAGCATCCCATGGGGTACACACCAATCATATATGTTCCCAAGAGATCCAAATGCAGGTAGGAGAAGGAAATAATTTACGTTACAGTGATTCTGAAATTAGAAAGCGTAGAGCGGAGCAGCTGCTTGCTCAAGCGATTCAAAATAAAACAGAGATTACAGAAGAAACGTTTAAAATATGGCTTAGCGATACATTTAATGCACCAAACTCGATCAATCACTTTGTAAACAAGCAGGCTCCGGTACATCGACGGATGGAGACAATTTTTGGTATTGTCATGAATTTAACGAAGAATCGTATTTATATTTGTGATGGGATGCCTGTAGACCATCCCTTTCAAAAATATACGGTAAAACGCGAGAAAGAGAAACAGGTTTAAATTATAGATGTTCGACTATCGTTTTTATTTTTATAAAGGAGGATTTGTCAGGTGTATATCAACGGTAAATGGATAGAGACGAGTCAAAAAGAAGTTATTATTAACCCAGCAACAGAAGAAGAAGTGGGTGAAGTATATGTAGGTGGGCAAAAAGAAGCGGAAGAGGCGATTCAAGCTGCCCGCCATGCTTTTAAATCATGGCGCATGTTGTCAGGAAATGACCGAGGTAAAATTCTTGTGAAAATTGCCAATGAAATAATGAAAGTGCAATCTCAGATCGCAGAGACCATTACGAAGGAAATGGGAAAGCCGATTACTGATGCTCGGCGTGAAGTGGCTTCCGCCGCTGCTTACCTCGAATGGTATGGAGAAGAGGCGAAACGCGTATATGGGGATGTGCTTCCAGCGCTTGACACGAAAAAACAATTAATGGTCCTGCGTCAGCCTGTTGGCGTTATTGGTGCCATTACACCTTGGAATTTCCCGGTATCCATGATTACTCGAAAGTTAGGACCAGCATTGGCTGCAGGATGTACTGCTGTTTTGAAGCCAGCCCCATCAACTCCAGCATGTGCAATGGAAGTATTCAAGTGTTTTGAACGTGGTGGTTTGCCGCAAGGAGTTGCGAATCTAGTTATTGGAGACGCGGATTCCATTGGAAGTGAAATGACAAGTAATTCAATAGTAAAAAAGATTACATTTACAGGTTCAACAAAGGTCGGAAAGCTATTAATGCGTAACGCTGCAGAGAATGTTCAAAAAGTATCCATGGAATTAGGAGGCCATGCACCATTTATTGTATTTGAAGATGCTAATTTAGATGATGCTGTTGCCTCAGTTATCGGTACAAAGTTTAAGAATGCTGGTCAGACGTGTATCAGCACAAATCGAATTTACGTACAGGAGTCCATAAAGGATGAATTCAGCAATCGTCTTGCAAGAGAAGTTCATACACTGAAAGTTGGTAATGGTATGGAAGAAGATATAGAAATGGGTCCATTGATAAATGCTGCAGCATTAGAAAAAGTGGAAGATCAAGTAACAAAAGCTACGGAGTCAGGGGCAAGCGTAGTGACAGGTGGATCGCGGATTAAAGGGACAAAGGGGTATTTTTATGCGCCGACAGTACTTGCTGACACAACGGACGATATGAAAATTGCAAAAGAAGAAACATTTGGCCCAGTTGCACCGATATTTACTTTTCGTACAGAAAATGAAGTGATCGATCGAGCGAACAATACCCCATATGGGCTAATGAGCTACTGTTTCACGAATGATTTAAGTCGCAGTATACGGATGATGCACCAGCTTGACTATGGAATGGTTGGAATTAACGACCCAGCACCGATTGTTCCGCATGCACCTTTTGGAGGAATGAAAGAGAGTGGAATTGGCAGGGAAGGCGGTACATCAGGACTTTATGAGTTTATGGAAGAAAAATTTGTATCCATTCGTACTGCTGAAAAATGAATGTGGTTTCTAGAGATATGGGAAGAATCTGCTATCACGAAATAATAATTAATTAAAAGAGAGGAAGTCGAACCATGTATGAGGCAAAAGTAACGGAACGTGATGAGCGATTAATTGTTCGTAACATAAGATATGAGGATCTGGAGGAGATCGCAGCATTATCGAATAAGTGCTTCGGTCCAGATATATCACTCCAAAGGGAGCATTTTGCAAGTCAATTGGAGGTTTTTCCTGAAGGTCAAATTTGTATTGAATACGAAGGTGAAATTGTCGGGAATGCATCGAGCTTAATTATTAACTACCATGACTATGATGAGGACCATTCCTATAAAGTATTATCTGATGAAGGGTATATTCGTAATCATAATCCGCATGGGGTACATCTGTATGGAATTGAAGTTGGCGTTCACCCTGATTATAGAGGGATGAAAATTGGTCAACGTTTGTATGATGCCCGAAGAGCCATTTGTAAAGAATTTAATCTAAAAAGTATCTTCATTGGAGGGCGGATTCCTTTTTACTATAAATATGCAGAGCAAATGTCTGCGAAAGATTATGCATTAAAAGTAATTCATGGTGAATTATATGATCCTGTTCTTACCTTTCAATCCAAGAAAGGGTTTGTATTACATGAGGTGGTCGCAAACTACTTGCCCGATGATCATGAATCACTGAAGTATGCAACAACGATGGAATGGAGTAATCCCGACTACGTGGAAAAGTAAATAAAAAGAAGATGAGTTTCAAACGAAATATAATTAACTGAAAAGACAATTTTTTAAAATTGTAAGGAGTATAAAATAACAAGTGAAATTACAGATCGGACAATAGTATAAAAATAGAGGGAGGATGGGTTAGTTTGAAGAAAACGGGTAAAAGACCATCATTAAAGGTGGCTATGATTCCGATTATCTTCATGATAATTGCGCTTTACGTAGGTATATCTATACTTGAGCTTGATCCTCATATACCTCTGTTGTTTAGTGGAATTGTTGCTGCAATTGTTGCCCTTTGTTTAGGTTATTCTTGGCAAGAATTGGAGAGTAGTTTTTTAGATACGATTAGACTGTCTCTACAAGCGGTTGTCATTTTATTAATAATTGGGACGATCATAGGTTCATGGATAGCAGCTGGTATAGTTCCTACAATGATTTACTATGGTATGGACCTGTTATCACCGAGTTATTTTTTAGCATCTGCATGTATAATTTCCTGTGTTGTAGCTTTAGCATCTGGAAATGCATGGACAGCCGCAGGAACGATAGGTATAGCAATTATGGGGATTGGCCAAGGGCTGGGCGTTGATTTACCAATGGTTGCAGGGGCCGTTATATCTGGGGTATATTTCGGAGATAAAGTATCGCCGCTTTCAGAAACAACGAATATGGCGCCTGGTATTACAGGAGCGGAGTTATTCGAACATATCAAACATATGATGTATACGACGATTCCAGCATTAGTGATTGCATTAGTCATTTATACGTTTTTAGGCCTTCAATTTTCAGAAACGCAATCAAGTATTGCACAAGTACAAGCATTACAAGATCAGTTAAGCGGAATATTCGAGATTTCACCGTGGCTGCTTATACCGCCTGCAGCAGTAATCGTTATGATGTTATTTAAGATGCCGGCAATTCCAGGTCTTACAATCGGTTCTTTGTTGGGAGTGGCATTTGCTATTCTATTTCAGGGAATGGATCCGGGCAATGCTTTAAGTGTTATGTACTATGGGTTTTCACAAGATGTCGGAATCGAAGTAGTAGATAATCTACTTAATAATGGCGGGATTGAAAGTATGATGTATACTATTACATTAATTATCATCGCTCTATCGTTTGGTGGTTTATTAGAAAAATCCGGCTGCTTGGAAGTAATTGTAGAAGCCATCATTTCGATTGCCAAATCAACAGGAAGTTTAATTGCTTCCACAGTTGCGACTTGTATTTCAGCGAACGTTGTTGCTTGTGATCAATATTTATCTATCATCATTCCAGGAAGGATGTATTCGAAGGTATATAAAGATAGAAATCTTCACCCTAAAAACCTATCGAGAACATTGGAGGATGCAGGTACCATGACTTCACCGCTCGTTCCTTGGAATACGTGTGGGGTGTTTATGTTTGCTACGTTAGGTGTTTCCGCATTCAGTTATGCTCCGTATGCTTTTTTAAATATAATCAGTCCAATGATTGCAGTGATATATGGTTATACGAATTTCAAACTAGCATATTTGACAAATATATCAGATCCTGTTCAGCATGTGGATTTTAAAAGCGATGCAGATATACAAACAGAAAAAAGTCAGAATGTTAAGTGATTTGGGGTTGATAACTGCTTTAGTAGTATAAAAAGGCATGATTCTTAGGCTATAAATTACAGAATCATTGGTTTGAAAATCATGCATAGGTGACAGGCAAATGACAAAAGTTCATAGAAGAGTGAAATCCGTTCCATGCTGGAACATTCAATGGTAACAATAGACCAACCCCATCAAGAGGGGAAGGAGCTATATTAGGAATAATCCCTCAACAGGTCTTGTGAACTAATGAGGGATTATTTTTGTTTTTTGTTGGACACGATAAACAAGATTAACATTTTTCGAACGCTATCATTAATGTTAACACGGAATTTCCTTAAATATTTGTTTATAAAGAGGGAGGAATGCTTCGATGGACATCAATAACGTTAATCAAAAAACTACCTTTAATAATGTGAATACAATCATATTCGATATTGTTGGAACGCTTGTGGACTATGTTGGTACCACTAATCAGGAAATAACACGCGTGTTTTTAAGCAGCGGATTTGATGAAGAACGAGCGCAGGAAGTGGTCAATACATGGGAAAAGAGACAACAATCGTTTCAAGATAAAATTATAAAAGGAGAAGTTCCTTTTATGCTTCAAGATGATATTCGACGCCAAGTACTATCCACTGTTTTGGAAGAACAAGAAATTTCATTAACGCGTGACAACTTCGAACACCTAGTCAATGTTGGAAGGTACTTTACACCATGGCCAGAAGCGGTAAGGCAGCTAAGTGAACTAGGAAATTTAGTTAAAACAGTGGGGTTAACAAACGCAAGCTTAACACAGATCACGGAGGTATGTTCTCGCGGCGCTTTACGTTGGCATGTCCTACTTTCAACTCAACTTGCGCAAACGTACAAGCCAACACCTGAAGCATATCAACTGCCCATTGATTTACTAGGGATCGATCCAGCTCATACGCTGTTTATTTCTGCGCATCCTTGGGATTTACGTGCTGCAGCTACTCATGGCTTCCTTACCGTTTATTTGCCACGTGAATATACGGAAACTCCGCTTCCTAACGATCAATTCGATCTAACGCTTCATTCACTAGATGATCTTATCACTATGTTCCAGCGTGCTAATTAACCTAATGCATGTTTATATTAGATAAAACTTCTTATGTCATACTATATGGAGCTATGTGCGGGTATAGTTATCTAATTAAGTAATTTGCTGAGAGTATTTGACGTAAATTTTCAAAAATATTATAATGTTACTATATTTAATAGAAAGCGTATGCATGGTATAAGTCACTGCAAGTTTCCCTTGTAGTTCCCTTATATTATCTGCAGCATCCTAAAGGGGATTCTTTCATTGTATAATGACAGCTCCATCTATGTAATTGGGGATGCCAAGGCACCACAGAATAACCCAATTACGAAAAAGTACAGTCAATTTTTTCTGGCACTGGTAATTGATGCGACCACCGATGACATTGTCGATTGTGAGTGTTCTTCAACAATTCAATTAACGAATCAATTTGTCAAATCCTTATTTATTGGAAGGAAGATTGATGATTCGTTAATCGAGGAAGCAATTCGCAAGCGATATCATGGTTCATCACAAAAAGCGTTGGTCGTCGCCTATCAAGACGCGAAATATAAATATAACCAAGCAAAAGCTGCTTTGACTACATAAACCTAGTCGAAATCCAGCCTGACAATGACTTGTTAGGTTGGATTTTTATTTGTTCAGAAAATAATTAAGATTGTGTGATAAGGGATTCTACAGCTGCAGCATACGCGAGTACTTTTTATATATAAAGGGGGAGAGGCTTCGTTCCAATCATGAAATAGATTAGAAATCGTAAGACAGGTTGATTGATATAAAGGGGGAAACAACATGATTACAGATGGTTTTGTTTATATTGCCGTCTTAGTAGCGTTAGCAGCATTGATGGTAGGAATAGAGAATAAATTTAGCTCGAAACGCTTTTTTAAATTCATTCCAGGTATTGTACTAATTTATATTGGGGCTGCCTTTTTACAAACAATTGGATTATTTGATAATGAAGCAACAGCACCTGCATATTCGACTGTGAAGAATGCGCTGCTTCCAGCGATGCTAATGATTATGCTATTGAAATGTGATATTCGCAGTATCATCAAACTTGGACCGCGCATGCTCGGTGGCTATTTTGTTGCGGTAATCAGTATTATTCTTGGTTTTGCCATTGTATATCTTATATTTAATCACTTCTATGCAGCGGATACATGGCGCGCATTTGGTGCACTTGCAGGCAGCTGGACGGGTGGAAGTGCCAATATGGTTGCTTTGCAAGACATACTACAGGTTCCAGAGAATATTTTTGGTTATGTGTTAATGATGGATACGATTAATTATGCTGTGTGGGTCATGTTCATGTTCTGGCTGGTTCCGTTCGCTGGTGCATTTAATCGTTGGACGAAAGCAGATACGACAATTATGGACAGTGGATTGGCAGAGGATGCTGACAACGTGAATGATGTGCAAGGCACGGAATTCAAGCATATGATGTACTTACTTGGAATTGGTCTACTTGTCTCTGCACTCGCAACGTTAGCAGGAAATCATTTACCAGCATTAGGGGATGTGTTCAGTTCAACAACCTGGACGATTCTAATTGCTTCTGTTGTAGGGTTGATTCTTGGACAAACACGGGTGTCTAGAATTCCGGGGGCATTAGATGTTTCGAACGTGATGTTGTATATCATCGTAGCCTTAATCGCTTCGCAATCCGATTTTTCACAAATTGCCCAAGCGCCAATTTATTTAATTTCTGGATTCCTAATTATGTTGATTCACTTAGTCATTATGCTGTTACTAGGAAAGTTGTTCAAATACGATTTATTCACCCTGGGGATTGCCAGCTTAGCTAATATTGGGGGAATGGCATCAGCACCAATGCTTGCAGCTGCTTATAGCCGGAGCTTAATTCCAGTCGGTGTTGTAATGGCATTGATCGGTTCTTTCCTTGGTACGTATTTTGGGATGTTTGTAGGAAAAATTCTCGAAATACTTTAATGAGCATAAGATGACAATAGATTTTTAGATATAAAAGTGTGGATTCCTATATTACGAGGTTGGAAGAAGGAGGAAATCGTGTTGCTTATAGAGGATATAAAGGTTTCATACCGAGAGATTCCGCTGCATACCCCGTTCAAAACAGCATTGCGAACGGCAACGGAAATTGAAAGTATTACCGTAACGATTCATTTAGCGAATGGCGTGATTGGGAAAGGGGAAGCAGCACCGACTTGGGTGATAACTGGTGATTCGGCGCAGAGTATTCAGGCTGCACTTGAAGGACCGATTAAAACGGCGCTCTTTCATCAAGATATTCGTCATTTCCAAACGTTGCTTACCGCAATTCAAAATAGTTGTGTCGGAAATACGAGTGCAAAGGCAGCCGCAGATATGGCACTTTATGATGCATACAGCAAATGGCTGGCTATTCCTCTATATCAATTGTTAGGGGATCATCAACCAATTTATACATCCATGACCGTTGGGGTAGATGACCCAGCGAAGATGGCAGCTGATGCGAAGAAATGGGTGGAAGCTGGTTATTCCCGTTTAAAAATTAAAGTTGGTGCTAAGCCGGAGCTCGATATTACACGGATTACTGCGATAAGAGAAGCGATCCCTGCTGATGTGTTGCTTAGGCTTGATGCGAACCAAGGCTGGCAGCCCAAGCAGGCAGTCCAATTAATCCAAAAGATGGAGAAAATCGGTGCGGGAATCGAGTTTATTGAACAGCCGGTAAAAGCAAAGGATCTGGATGGATTGAAATTTGTTACCGATCATGTGCAGACACCAATCATGGCAGATGAGAGCGTCTTTTCTCCACAGGATGCATTTACAATTGTCAGTGGCCATTACGCCGATCTTTTAAATATTAAATTAATGAAATGTGGTGGGATTCAAAATGCGCTAAGTATCGCTAATTTAGCAATGGTCCACCGCATGCCATGCATGATAGGAAGCATGATGGAATCCAGCTTTTCCGTTGGAGCAGCAGCACATTTTGCTGCTGCACATCCGAATGTCATTTATTACGACTTAGATGCACCATTATGGCTGGTAGAGGAAGCAGAAGTGATTGACTATCAAGGAGAGAAGCTTTATCTATCATCCAGTGCCGGTATTGGTGCAGTGAATGAATCAGAAAAATAGAATCAAAGAATCAGAGAAGGAGGATGTTCGATGTTGATCAAGTGGATAAAAATAGTAGGGTTAGCACTAATTGGGTGTTTACTCGTTAGCCCAGTTGAATCTCATGCTGCAGACAAGTCTTTGGAGAAAGCATTTGAAGCGGGAGAAGGGGAGACTGCTTATGTGGAAGTCGCAGTCGCCACCCTTTGGACTGGTCCGAATATTTTGCGGGAAGTCGATCAGCCGTCGGCTAGTAATCCGGTTGATATTTGGAAATGGAAAGAAAATATGACGTATGAACAAGAATTGCAGCTGTCTGGTGATGGGATGTTGGAGACCCAGGCACTGTATGGAAATAAGGTTACTATTTTAGAAAAAGAAGGGGACTGGGTAAAGGTTGCTGTTGATGGACAACCTACGCCGAAAGAGGAATTAGGTTATAGTGGATGGATGCCAGTTTCACAGTTGACGTATTCAAAAAGATTTGCATATGAAGCAGATGACGCATTTGTCATGGTAGATGCACCGACTAGTCATTTATATCATACCCCATCATTCCGACATCAGGGTATGGAGGTCAGCTACAATACACGCTTACCCTATCTAGGAGAAACCAAGCATGCATATCGGGTGATGCTGCCAAATGGAAGCCATGCGTGGGTGAAGAAAGCAGATGCGAAAACCTTTGAATCTCAAGAAGCCATCCCGACACCGACTGGACAAGCATTGGTAGAGACGGGGAAGCAATTCTTAGGCTTGCATTATTTATGGGCAGGCATGAGTGGCTTCGGATTTGACTGTTCTGGATTTACCTTTACGATGTATCAATCTCATGGAATTACGATTCCGCGTGATTCCAGTGTCCAAGCAACACATGGTGAACCTGTAGCGTATGAAGATATGCAGCCTGGAGACCTGTTATTTTTTGCTCATGATCAAGGCAAGGGAAGTGTGCATCACGTTGCCATGTATGCTGGCGATGGCATGATGATCCATTCACCAAACTCGAAAAAAGATGTAGAGATCATACCAGTGACAACAGAGGGGTATTATGAAGAGCTTTCTGGTATTCGTAGGTACATTGAAGAATAATCAATGACACTCCCTTTTTTGTAATAGCTGTTTTAACGCGCGCAGATGAAGAAGATATTTGCTCTTACATGAGGTTAGTCAATAGAACGGTGAACTGAGCGAAGCATGAACGTCCCCTTGGCAGAAGCTGAGGGGTTTTTTATATTTACGTCGACCATGCTATAGACATTTCCAAAACTACTATGTATAATAGTAATTTGTTAGTTAGTTTGCCTAACTAATTAAATGTGTAAAGGTGGTAAAGAATGAAACCTTATAAGCAGTTTTTTCATGAATACAACTTAACTTATCGACCGTATGTAAACCAATTAAATCAAGAGTTGGCAGAATTTCAATTATATAGTTCACAATGGCGGATTATGCACTTCATTTTACACAATGGAGAGCAAACGCTTAGTGATATAGCTAGTTATCAGAAAGTGGAGAAGCCAACGACGACTAAAATGGTGCAACGTTTAATCGAACTTGACTATCTTCAGTCTATTTCTGGGGCGGATAAACGAACGAAGTTGATCCAATTAACAGAGAAAGGACTGGAACGTTGTGATCAAATTCAAGCGAAGATTAGCCAATTTCAACAGTACTTATTAGAAGACATACCTGAAGAAGAACAAGTAGCAGCTGCTCGTCTGTTAAATCATATTTCAGGTAAGATTTCAGATTATCGGAAAGGATGAACTGTTTTTGACAAAAGAAAAATTATGGACGAAAGATTTTGTGTTTGTATCGATTGTTAACTTTGTTTTAATGCTATCGATGTATTTATTATTAGTAACGATGGCAACCTACTCTATGGAAACGTATGGCGCTTCTGTGAGTTTGGGTGGATTGGTTGCTAGTATTTTTGTTATTGGTTCATTAATTGGTCGATTATTTTCGGGGAAAAAGATTCAGGAAACTGGAAGTAAGAAAATCTTAATTATTGGGAGTTCGCTTTTTCTTTTTCTGACCTTTTTTTATTTTTTTCCAATAGGCATCTACCCACTAATTATCCTCCGGCTGTTACAAGGTATTTGCTTAGGAATGGCGACAACGGCAACAGGTACAATTGTTGCACAGGTCATTCCTCCAACTAGAAATGGGGAGGGAATTGGTTATTTCAGTATGAGTGTTGTATTAGCAACAGCAATTGGACCATTGATTGGCGTGGCACTTGTTGCCTCCAGTGGGTATTCAAGTATCTTTGTGTTTTCACTCGTAATGGCGGTTATCAGCTTTCTACTTGGACTTATGGTGAAAGTACCAATGGTGCAAGAACCTGTGGAAACAGAAAGTAAAGGGTTCAAGCTGTCTAATTTCTTTGAATTAAATGCATTACCGGTTTCCATTGCCATGTTTGTTGCAGCTTTTGCGTATTCTGGTATTCTATCATTTATTACTGGTTATGCTGCAGATATCGATTTGGTCGAGGCGGGTAGTTTTTATTTCCTTGTATATGCTGTTATTATCCTGTTAACACGTCCAATCACTGGACCATTAATGGATCGTAAGGGAGGAAACAGTGTAGCATATCCTGGACTCCTTTTATTTGCAATTGGAATGCTTGTTCTTAGTCAGGCAACAACAGGTTGGGCTCTACTACTCGCTGCAGCAATTATAGGGCTTGGTTATGGTAATTTCCAATCAACGGCGCAAGCCCTTGCTATAAAAGTAACACCGAAGCATCGCATGGGATTGGCAAATTCCACGTATTTTATCGGTTTGGACCTTGGTTTAGGTGTTGGTCCTTTTGTATTAGGTTATTTAGTTCCGATATCTGGATACAGGGGAATGTATGTGACGCTTACTGGACTAGTGATCGTAGGCTTGATGGTCTATTACTTTGCGCATGGTAGAAAGGATAAAGGACTGTTGCAAGCACATACTGCAGCTGCAAGGGAGTAAGATCTATCTTATCAGGGGAGACGCCTTCATGGGCGTCTCTTATTGTTTAGAAATAATATGTTGAAAATTGTAAAAAATCAAACCATGGATGCATAGACAGGAGAATAAAGAGAGTGCTAGCATAAATGAAAGCGTTTTAATATTGGAGGAAGGTGATGAATTGTATTCTCATTCGAAAAGTAGAAGTGCTAGTGTATGGAAAAACTGGTTGATGATGTTTGTACTGATGATGTTCGTTGTCGCGTCGATGATGCTTAACAAGTCAAATGTTGTTCAAGCTGAAGAAGAAAGTGAAATAACCGTTAACCCGAAGCCACAGCATCTACAGGTAACAGGTAATGGCTTTCCATTGACGCCGGTTGTGGGAATCGTAGTTGGGGACGATACAGATGAAAAAGCATTACAGCATTTGAAGAAAACATTAAAAAATAATGATGTGAAGCGTATTGTGATAAAAGAACATATAGGAGACAAGCCACATACACCAACAACCATCTTTCTTGGTGGACCTTCTGAAAATGAAAACTCGAGTCAAATACTGAAAAACTTGGATATGAAACAACCAACAACCATAAAGGATGACGGTTATGTCCTTGCTACAAATGCAGATAAGAAATTAATGGTGTTAGCAGGGAAAGACAAAACAGGCACGTATTATGCAACACAAACATTTGAACAGCTTATCCAAGAGCGGCCAGGGAGAAATTGGGTTCCTAGTGTAGCAATTATTGACTGGCCGGAAATGCCGTTACGTGGGTCCATTGAAGGATTTTATGGACCTCCATGGTCTCATGAAGATCGTTTGAGTCAAATTGAATTTTATGGAGATAACAAGTTGAATTCTTATATTTATGCTCCGAAGGATGACCCATACCATCGAGAAGATTGGCGTGAAGCTTATCCAGAAGAGAAGTTGAAGGAACTACAAGAATTGGTGGATCAATCGAAGGAAAATCATGTTGATTTTACCTTTTCCTTATCTCCAGGAAATACCGTATGCTACTCTGGAGACGAAGATTTTGAATTGCTTATGAATAAAATGGAAACGGTATGGGATTTAGGTGTTCGTTCCTATGCTATTTTTTTAGATGATATTAGTTATGAACTTCACTGTGATCAGGATAAGGAAATGTTCGGTGATGACCCGAATCCAACTGCAGCTGCTCAAGCTTATTTATTAAATCGTTTTGAAGAAGCGTTTATTGATACACATGAAGGTGCCAATGCGTTAATAACGGTGCCAACAGATTATGCCGGTACACACACAAATACGTACAGGGAACGATTCGCTGCATTAACGAATGAAGATATTGTTGTTATGTGGACAGGTCCAAATGTTGTATCTGAATCAATTACATCTGAAGGGGCAAGCCAAGTATCTGAAATTTTTGGTCATGAGCTATTACTATGGGACAACTATCCAGTAAATGATTTTGATCGTAATCGCTTATTTCTAGGACCACTAGTTAATAGAGATAGCGATCTAACAGAAAATGGTGTCACTGGATTAATCGCAAATCCGATGAATGAAGCGGAAGCATCCAAAATACCACTATATACGATCGCTGATTATACGTGGAATCCGTATCATTATGACCCAGAGACATCTTGGGAAAACAGTGTTCAGGATTTCGGAGGGGATGCTGCTGCTTATGTGAAGACTTTCGCCGAGAATGCTTATTCCTCTCGCCTTAGTGATAAGGAATCACTTACGATTAAACCGCTTATTAAACGGTTTTGGGATGTCTACGAATCAGACGGAGATATAAGTAAAGTAGCGAGCACATTGATACATGAGTTTCAGAAGCTGCAAACAACACCTGAAAACCTAAGAAATCATCTCAATAATCAGCAATTCTTAGGAGAAATTAGTCCCTATTTAGATAAACTAGCATTGTATGGAGAAGCAGGTGTGGAGGCAGTACATCTACTTTTAAATGAGAGAGAAGGCAATGAGGAAGAGGCAGCGAAGCACCGAGAAAAATTACAATCATTGTTAGATAGATTGGAAGAAATTCCTCAAAAAATGGGAGAGTTTGTATTTGATCCATTTCTAATCCAAGCATTGTATGGGGAATATGTTCTTTCAAGACCATTAGATGGTGTGAATCAAAGTCGTGGTGCTAATCAATTAATCCAATATACACCCGAGCATGGTGATACTACAGGCACGAATATATACGGTTATGAGGTAACGGTTGTAGATGGAGAAGTGGTAAAAAGGGGTGGAAATAATTCAGACATCCCTGATAACGGTTATGTTCTTAGTATCCATGGGAGTGACTGGTTAAGGGAAAATGCATTAATGGGAGCTGAAGTTGAGATTAAGGATGATCGAGTGATGATTACGATACCGAAATAGGTTGTTGCTAAAGAGAGGTGCAGTCCCTTTTTAAACAAGGACTGCACCTCTTGCTAGTTTAGTAGGATAAAATGACATCCGCCATTACTGGGTAATGATCACTTGGGAATTGTCCATTTTTACTGTCATCGAAAATCTTAATTTTATGTGTATAAATATTTCCTTTTCCAAGTATCCAGTCAATTCGATTATCTGGACCGCCACCAGTTGGATCATCGAATCCATTAAAAGTACCAAGCTTTTCATTAAATCTAAATTTTGCAGTATCCCACAAGTCACTAAATGCTCCCTCACTTGTTAGTGTCTGGTGTGGAATGCTATCAGGGCTTGTATTAAAATCTCCTGTTAAGAAAATAGGTAGAGATTCATCAAAATTATTGATTTTCTTCATGATTAACGCTGCACTCTTCT
Source organism: Virgibacillus sp. CM-4 (assembly GCF_000445495.1). NCBI lineage: Bacteria > Bacillati > Bacillota > Bacilli > Caryophanales > Bacillaceae > Virgibacillus > Virgibacillus sp. CM-4. The sequence goes on along the minus strand of NZ_AUQA01000002.1, from coordinate 688,617 downwards.
CTCTAGCATTTGCAGATTCATGATCGAAATGCGTATTGACCACATAGAAGCTTTGCTTGCTCTTTTTATCAACAAATTTTGCCCAAGTTACCATCCGTGGAATATTATTCCCCCAAGTTTTGGAACCGATCACCTCTGGTGTATCTGATAACCAGAAGTGATCATATTCGATAGGAGAATATTGCTTTTTGTCATAAAATATAGCTGCGTATTCTCCATTGCTTCCACCTTCACGTCCCAAACCAATCCAGTCGTAATGTTTTAGACTTTGTTCAAGATCAGTAAGCTGCTGATATAAAACCTCTTGCGTCCCAATGATATCCGGTCTTTCTCTACGAATAAGTTTTTTAATGGCAGGGAGTCTCTCCTCCCAGGTATGTGGGGAAGGATCGCTGTCATTTAAATACCTTAAATTATAGGTCATAATCTTTAAATCTACCTTCGTGGATTGTCCAGATTTTTCAGATGCTAACACATTTGAAGGTCCTATTAAGGTACTATCTACCAACATAATTACAATCATTACCAATAAAATAGGATATAATGCTTTTTTCAACTCAAATTCCTCCTTTGTTATTCACTAGGTTAAGTATATATATCTATTGTTAACTATTAATTAAAATAGATTTAATTTATATAAAGGTTATTTGAAAGTGTAGTAAATTAATTTATAAGCGTACAATAATAAAAAAATGGAAAATTATTGAAACTGTTTTTCTGTTAAATCGTACTAAATGTTAGGAAGATGAATTAAGATCGTAAAAAAGTGAAAGGAGTTCATGTATTAAATTTATCTTTGGTATTAAGCTTGAAAGGTGAGAGATATGTATTTTGTTAAATTTATCTTTGTATGGATAGTAGGAATAATTGTAACAACTTATATTATCAATTTATTTCAAGGCGAAGCAATGGATTGGGGAAATGTTCTCTTATTAGTTATCGGTGGATTGATTGGATTGGTTATTGGTAAGTCAATAAAGAATACAATCAAAAAAGTAAAAGAAGAACAGCAAGAATGATAAAATGAATATAACAAAAAAGGTTGCCCCAAAAGCGTTTAAAACTTTGAGGCAACCCTTTATTTATTTTACTCGATTTGTCTTCTTTAAAAGATAAAGGAGATAAGGTGCGCCAATCAGCGAGACAATGATACCTGCTGGAATTTCCTTCGGGGCAAGCAATACCCTTCCAAAAAAGTCAGCGGAAAGCAACAGTAGGCCGCCTATGACTAAAGTTAATGGAAGTAGCTGCAATAACTTTGGTCCAACCAATTGTCTGGCAATATGTGGTGCGAGTAATCCGACAAAACCAATTGCTCCAACAATGGATACACTAATTGCAGATAATACGACTCCTAAAACAATCATAAGTAATCGCATACGGCTTGTACGAACACCTAATCCAATCGAAATTTCGTCGCCAAAGGATAGAATCTCGAATGGTTTAGCTAGCCAGATAATAATTGGGATAATCAATATAACCGCAAGCAAAGCCATCACCAAGTCATCCCAACTCATTCCATACGTACTTCCAGACAGCCAGGTTAAAGCTTGGGAAGCGTGGACATTCGCTCGCACGAGTAAAATTTGAATAAGTGCAGCACCAACTGCTGACATGGCGATTCCCATTAATAAGAGAATCATCGGCTGGAATCCGCTTTTTGAGCTAATGATTAACACAATTACCATTGTTAATAGGGCTCCTAGCAATGCACCAATTGGAACAAAAATAAATGGAGCTTGAGGAAATACTACGATAAACAGCATAGCAATGACACTAGCACCAGAGGTAATCCCCAAAACAGATGCATCGGCTAACGGATTTCGTAGGACGGTTTGCATAAGTAAACCACTTGCAGCCATCATCATACCAACAGCAAAGCTTACTACTACTCGTGGGACTCGAAAATCCCAAACATAACTATTGTACATAAGCTCCTGTGGTAACGCGAGCAAATTAGTAAAACTTGTCCCCCCAAACGATAAGCTAATGACAACGAGTATCAAGATACCAAGCGATAAAATTGGGTAGAAGATTTTCCTTCGATCACGCTCAATTCTTTCTTTCCCTTCTAATGCATTTCCAGAGGAGCGCGTTTGAGTGCTCATCTTTAGTGCTAAATATACGAGCCATGGAGCACCAATAATTGCCGTCATGGCACCTACGGGTAACTCTGACAAATCAGAAATGATACGTACGAAAATATCTGCACTGATGAGTAAACTAGCACCTACAAGTACGTTGGCAATTATCATCGTTCGATGTGTTTGAAATCCCATTAATCGGACTAAATGTGGTGCAATAATACCAACAAATCCAATTGGTCCTACTACGGTGACGGTAACCGATGCTAATAAGATAGCGATAACCCAACCAAATGCTTTACTCAACGTAATATTCTGACCAAGGCCAATAGCAACTTCATCGCCAAGCAATAAGATGTCGAAGCGGCGGCTGACTAAGATAGCAACCACTAATATACCAATTATCCATGGAGTAGCAAATTGGACCCCACTCCAGTCCAATTGTAATAATGTTCCAGAACCCCATAAAAATAATCCAGACACTTCATTCTCATACAATAATTGTAATGCACTTGTGAATGACGAAAAAAGCATGGTTACAATGAGCCCCGTTAATGCGATACGCACAGGGTCTAAAGATTTGCCAACTAAAAAGGTGACACTTAATGCTGCCGCAATTCCTCCTGCCATCGTCACGATAATCGGGTAGCCACCGCTAATGGAAGGGAAGAAAATCGTGAATAATACGACAAAAAAATATGCCCCTGCATGGATACCTAAGGTACTCGCACTGGCAAGTGGGTTTTTCGTCATTGTTTGTAATAACATTCCTGCAACAGCTAATGCTGCTCCTGCTAAGCAGCCAATTACAAATCGAGGCATACGATTATATAATAAAAAGCTTAATTCCTGATCATTATTCCACACGTCTAACCAAAACGTAATAAAGCCCGAAGAGGCTTGCCCTTGGCTTAAGTGAATCAATCCAAGGACAAGAAATAACAGAAAACATCCGAATATGAAAAGGATTGGTTTTACCTTCATACGATCACTTCACTAAAGCCTCTTCGGCATGATCAACCAGCGTTTCCATGGATAATACACTACCGAATGTCCAAACACCAGCGCCAAGATCATACATATCCTCATTTTTAACAAAAGCTAAAGAATTCCAAGCTTGATTATTTTCTAAATTAGAGAATAATGGATCATCCTTTTGCACCGTGTGTAAAAATAACGACTCTTGATAATTGGATAATGCTTCCACATTTGCTTCAATGAAACCATCCGTCTGTGGCTCTTGATCTTGAATTTTATTTGTTAGTCCAATGCCTTCAAGAACGTGACTAACTGTAGAATTACTCGTGAAAAGCCGGAAAGTTGGTGCTTGATTCACAGAAAATGCTTGTGTAAAAACAAATTCACTTGTAGATAAATTAGCTGCTTCTACCTTTTGTTTAGCTGCATCCATTCTTTCTTCTAAATGCGTAATAGCGTCTTTGGCCTCTTGTTCCTTCCCTACTAATTTACCAGTTTGTTTCAATGTATCAGTCATGTGGGCATATAAGTCGCTTATTGCTTCGTCGGTTGCTCCATCATATAAAACAACTGGGGCTACTTTTTCTAACTCTTCTTGATGTTTCCGTTGATATTCTTTTCCAACAATCACATCAGGATCTAGTTTGGCAATTTCTTCAATATTTGGCTCGGTACGCTGTCCAACATCGACCACACTATCATCCAATTTCTTATCAATGGTTACCCATTTATTAAACCCTTCTACATCAGCTACTCCAGCTGGTTGTACACCTACAGCTAGTAATTCTTCTGCTACACTCCATTCTAAAGCAACAATGTTTTTCTGCGGTCCATCAAACTCATGTTTCTCTGAACCAGCTTCAATTATAATTGTCTCGTTGTCTGAAGCATCACTTTTATCCTCTGATTCTTGTGATGAGGCATCTTCTTGCATACATCCGGTTAATATAATAAATAAAAATAGCAATGTGCTAAGTAATGTAAGTTTTTTCTTCATCTTTGGTTAACTCCCATTCACTAGTATTTAACTAAATACGAATCGTCTAGATTAACTGATAACGGACTTTTCTACCACATTTGCATAGGATAGACAGATTGGTTTATCACTGAATGGACAAACAGTCAGCATTGGCTGAATGTGGAACACTTTTCTTAAATTCTCTTCTGCCATCACTTCATGTGGGCTGCCTTGGGTAATTAGTTCACCATCTCTCATGGCGATTAAATGGTGGGAGAACCTGGAGGCATGGTTTAAATCATGCAGGACCATGACAACGGTTTTGTTTTGCTCCCGATTAAGCTTTTCTAAAAGTTCCAGTATATCTAGCTGATGTGACATATCTAAATAGGTAGTCGGCTCATCTAGTATAACCACTTCTGTATCTTGTGCGAGTGCCATCGCAATCCAAACTCTTTGTCGCTGTCCACCAGATAATGCTTCTAATGGGCGCTTCTCTAAGTCCGTTAGTCCAGTAGATTCTAGTGCCCAATCAATTGCTTCTATATCAACTTTTTTTAATTTGCCAAATCTGGGTTGATGAGGAAATCTACCATATGTAACAAGATCACGTACGGTTAATCCTGATGGTGCTTCAGCAGACTGTGGTAGTATAGCCATCTTCTTTGCAATCTCCTGGGTAGATGTCTGACTAATCCGCTTTCCATCAAGATAAATTCCACCAGTCTTTGGCTTGAGGATTCGGGCAATTCCTTTCAGTAATGTAGATTTGCCACAACCATTTGGCCCGATAATCGTAGTTATTTTATTTTTTGGTATCGAAACACTAAGCTTATCAATAATAATGGTATCCTCATAACCAACTTGTACTTGATCTATATCGATCATGTTGTCACCTCCAGAACATGAAATTGATAATCATTTTCAATTATAGGTTATTAGTCTTAGATTTTCAATACACGATGAATGAATTTTCATAAAAAATTGTACATACATTTCCTGTAAAGCCACGATATTAAAGGAGAAAAAATCGTAGAATTAGAGAGGAGAGGAACGTTAGGAAGAGGTTAAGAATAAAAAATAGATAGTAGGTGTGGAATAAAAGCATCTACCAGCTTTTCCCAACTTGACGATTTCGCTAACCATCTGTCATAATAATGGTAATTAAATATGGTACCTTTAATTCAGTCCAGAGAGGCTGACAAGGACAGCGGATCATGTCTAGGGGTTATGTATAGATGTACAAACATACATAACGGTAGCTACTATCGTTTTTCGATAATGGCCATCCCTAAAAAGCAGGCTTCTTGTCGCACACGACTGGAGGCCTGCTTTTTTATACAGAAAACACAATCTCCCTTCTTGGTATGGTACCGATAACCAGGAGGAATTATAATGAAAAAAAATAATACAGAGTTTTCGTTACAGGCAGTTCCATTAAATCATCGCAATGGATTTTGGAAAACATTCGTAGTGATGCTTGGTTTAACATTCTTCTCAGCAAGTATGATGTCAGGTGGAGAATTGGGACAAGGGCTGACATTCCTACAGTTTATTGGAATTGTGCTTGCTGGTAATTTGATTCTTGGTGCATATACTGGGGCATTAGCTTATATAGCTGCAAAGACTGGGCTGTCGACCCACTTACTTGCACGCTATGCATTTGGTGAGAAAGGTTCCTATCTTCCTTCCTTTCTCCTTGCATTCACACAAATTGGCTGGTTCGGTGTTGGGACAGCGATGTTTGCAATTCCTGTTCAAAAAGTAACAGGAATTGATATCTATCTATTAATTGCTATAGCGGGAATTGCTATGACGTTTACTGCCTTTTTTGGAATGAAGGCACTTGCTATCATAAGTTTTATCGCCGTGCCATTAATTACAGTCTTAGGCAGTACCTCTGTTTTTAAAGCAGCAGAAAGTATTGGAGGGATACAGGGACTACTTGATTATCAACCTGCTGAGGCAATCAGTTTAGCTGCAGCGTTAACCATTTGTATCGGCTCATTTATCAGCGCAGGAACACTGACACCGGATTTTACTCGCTTTGCTCGTAAAAAGCGTTCAGCAGTAGTGACAACCGTGATTGCCTTTTTTATAGGAAATACGCTTATGTTTGTTTTTGGAGCTATTGGTTCGATAGCAACTGGACAAGCAGATATATCGGAAGTAATGTTTATACAAAACTTGATTTTACCAGCTATCATCGTCTTAGGACTAAATATTTGGACAACCAATGATAATGCGCTATATGCCTCTGGACTTGGATTATCTAATATTACGAAACTACCAAAACAGAAATTAGTTATTGTTAATGGAGTTATCGGGACATTAGCTGCGATGTGGTTGTATAATAACTTTGTTGGGTTCTTAACACTACTTGGATCTGCGCTGCCGCCAATTGGAGCTATTATTCTTGCTGATTTTTTCATTGTTCATCGAGGGAATTATCGGGCATTTAAGACAATGACTTTTCAACCCATCAATTGGGTAGCAATACTTGCGTGGGGAGTGGGGATTGTCGCGGCAACCTTTATCCCGGGGATCCCGCCAATTAATGCTTTAATTGCTACAGGAGTAGTCCATGTAGCAGGGATGAAATTCATTGGAATGAAAGAGAAACAAGTCATGACATCAAAAGTAGAGAAGGTGAGTAATTAATATGATTATAAAAAATGCCTCGTTACGAGGAAAAGCTGGGAAATGGGACATTTCCATACAGGATAAGAAAATTATCTCGGTTCATCGATCGAATACGATAAGAGATGGCGAAGATGTAATCGATGTAAATGGTTCTCTAGTACTGCCACCCTTTATAGAGCCTCATATCCACCTCGATACAACACTTACTGCAGGAGAGCCTGCATGGAATCAAAGTGGAACGCTGTTTGAGGGGATACAACGTTGGTCTGAACGGAAAGTATCCTTAACACAGGAAGATGTAAAAATAAGGGCGAAGAAAGCTTTAACATGGCAAATTGCTCAGGGTATTCAGCATGTACGTACCCATGTGGATGTTACCGATCCCAAACTAACGGCGTTAAAAGCCTTATTAGAAGTAAAGGAAGAAATGGCTGCATATGTAGACTTACAGTTGGTTGCCTTTCCGCAAGAAGGCATTCTATCTTATCCGAATGGTCAAGAATTAGTTGAAGAAGCACTTAAGCTAGGTGCAGATGTTGTTGGTGGAATTCCGCATTTTGAATTTACTCGTGAGTATGGTGTGCATTCAATGAAGGTTGCTTTTGACTTAGCTGAAAAATATAATCGGCTCGTTGATATTCATTGTGATGAAATCGATGATGAGCAATCTCGTTTTGTAGAAGTAGTAGCTGCTGAAGCTTATGAGCGAGGACTAGGATCAAGGGTAACAGCTAGTCATACAACCGCTATGGGATCTTATAATGATGCCTATACGTCGAAGTTATTTCGTTTATTAGGTCTTTCTGAAATCAATTTTATTTCTAATCCGCTTGTTAATATTCATTTGCAAGGAAGGTTTGATTCCTATCCAAAACGACGAGGATTAACACGTGTCAAAGAATTGCTGGAAGCTGGAATGAATGTTTGCTTTGGCCATGATGATATCTTTGATCCATGGTACCCACTTGGTACAGGAAATATGCTACAAGTACTTCATATGGGAATTCATGCTTCCCAATTAATGGGATATGATCAAATTAGCAATTCAATTGATTTAATTACAACCAATAGCGCCAGGACAATGGATATTGAGGGGCACTATGGAATTGAAGAAGGTAAACCAGCAAATTTAATTGTGCTTGACGCGGAAGATGATTATGAAGCTATTCGCAAACAGGCAGCTGTATTGTATTCGATTCGTAACGGCAATATAATTGCTGAAACAAAACCAAGTGAATCACATGTCCATTTGACAAAAACAGCAAAGGTGGACTTTCAGAAATAAGAAGCTAAAGAGTCTGTAAACATCCTGTTTGCAGGCTTTTTATATTGAAATGAAGAGTTGCCGCTGAGATGATAGTTGTCTCAGCCCAATGAAAATACTGTTGTTTTTTGTAGAAAAGATAGCGTATAATAAGACTATTGTAATAGATTTTGGTAAATCTAGTAATTTTCTATTAAAATTTCAAAATAATTAAATGAGTTATTTATATGTAAAAGGAGAAATTGTATGAAACGAAGCGATCGGAAAAAACCAAGAAGACTATGGTTTAAGATTCCTTTAGTTATTATTCTATTATTGGTACTAGGGGGCGGAGCGTATGCCATCTCCATTTATAATAATGCAAAGAGTACGGTGAACGAAAAAATGAGTGAGCCGGTGGAAGCGATAGATACGACGGTAACAAAAAAGAAAATGAAGGATGAAGAACCATTAAATGTGTTATTACTCGGTGTCGACGCGCGTGGTGCGGATAAGGGAAGATCAGATGCGTTAATGGTGCTTTCACTTGACCCTAAACAAGAAAAGATGCAATTAGTTAGTATTCCGAGAGATACACGTACAACGATTGTTGGTAAAGGATTTGAGGATAAGATTAACCATGCATATGCATATGGTGGAAGCGAAATGTCAATAGCAACAGTAGAAAACTTCTTAGATATTGAGCTGGATTATTTTGTACGTATGAACATGGAAGGGCTCGAAGAACTGGTTGACCAGCTTGGTACCATCGAAGTAAATAACGAGATTGCCTGGAATGATGGTACGTATAATTTTACGAAAGGGCCAGTAGAGATGGATGGAGCGAAAACTATGGCATTTGTACGTATGCGTAAACAGGACAATGCCGGAGACTTTGGGCGTACCGAGCGCCAGCGTAAAGTGATCGAAGGCATTGTCGATAAAGGTGCTTCCGTCGCCTCAGTCAACAAAATCAGCGGTGTCATCGATGTATTAGGAAACAATATGGCGACAAATATGGATTTTGATGATATGAAAGATTTACTTTTTAACTATACAAATGTAAGGAAAAACGTTGTTAGCTATATGATGGAGGGGAGCGGCACCAAGATTGATGGCACTTATTATTACATTGTGCCAGATGAAGAAATCACGAAAGTACACGGAATGATTAACGAAATAAAATCATAATGGGAATGGATAAGACCTTCATGTAACGATGGAGGTCTTTTTTTTAAGCCTTTGTTCTGTAAACGTTTTACAAGTTTATGTCTTGGGAATCGGTATATAAACGTGTTTATAAGGAGGAAGTTATATGGTTTTACCGTTTAAGCATGAACCGTTTACTGACTTTAATGAATCTGCGAATCGAGAAGCGTTTCGACAAGTCTTAAAGAAAACAGAGAGTCAATTAGGAGAGGATATTCCATTAATGATTAATGGGCAAAAAGTATATACGGAAGAAAAAATCGTCTCTATAAATCCGGCAAACAAAGAACAAGTTGTTGGGAAAGCTTCTATGGCGTCAACGGATCATATTGATCAAGCGATGAATGCGGCACAAGAGGCGTTTAAAGAATGGGGGCGTTGGAGTGCGGAGGCACGTGCAGAGGTGCTGTTCCGGACAGCTGCGATTGTTCGTAGAAAGAAATATGAATTCGCCTCTATACTCGTCTATGATGCAGGTAAGCCTTGGGGACAAGCGGATGCTGACATTGCAGAAGGTATCGATTTCCTCGAATATTATGGAAGAGAAATGATAAAGCTTGCCGAAGGAAAATGGGTGGAGGATCGTCCAAATGAGAATAATTCGTATTTTTACCAGCCGCTGGGACCAGGGGTAGCTATCCCACCATGGAACTTTGCGTTTGCAATCGTTTGCGGTACCACTGTCGGCCCATTGGTTGCCGGGAATACGGTATTACTAAAGCCTTCGGAGAATACACCTGTAATTGCTTATAAGCTTGTGGAAGCTTTAATGGAAGCAGGCGTACCAGATGGAGCTATCCATTTTGTCCCTGGTGATCCTAAAGAAATTGGCGATTATCTGGTTGACCATTCGAAAACACATTTTATTAACTTTACTGGTTCACGTGCAACAGGAACACGAATTATAGAACGTGCTGCAAAGATACAGGAAGGTCAAGATTTCCTCAAGCGGGTAGTCGCTGAAATGGGCGGAAAGGATACAATTATAGTCGATAATGATGCAGACATCGATCTTGCGGCAGACGCGATTGTTCAATCTGCATTTGGATTTCAAGGCCAAAAATGTTCCGCTTGTTCACGTGCTATTATTCATGAGGCTGTTTATGATGAAGTACTTACCAAAGCGATTGAGAAAACAAAGCAAATTACAATCGGAAATACGGCTGAACAGGATTTTTATATGAGTGCGGTAATTAATCAAAAGCAATTCGATAAAATCAAACAATATATTGATATTGGAAAAACAGAAGGAGAGCTTGCTTACGGCGGGGAGATGGATGATTCCAACGGTTATTTTGTTTATCCAACGATCTTTAAAGATGTCGATCCAAACGCTCAAATTATGCAAGAAGAAATCTTTGGACCTATCGTTGGTTTTGCAAAGGCAAAGGATTTTGATGAATTATTAGACATCGCAAATAATACAGAATATGCACTAACTGGTGCAGTGATTTCCAATAATCGCAAACACTTAGACCGTGCTCGCTATGAGTTCCAAGTAGGGAATCTATATTTCAATCGAGGTTGCACAGCTGCAATTGTAGGTTATCAGCCATTTGGTGGATTCAAAATGTCAGGTACAAACGGAAAGGCGGGAGGCCCGGATTATTTACCACAATTCCTCCATGCAAAAACCGTATCGGAAATGTTTTAGGAAGGAGTATAAAAAATGACAGTCCAGATCTGGGCTGTCATTTTTAAATATTAAACGGATGTAGCACCTTGTGCGCCGTCAATTCGGTAGTAGGAACCGCTGATGAACGATGCTTTTTCAGAAGAAAGGAAGAGCATTAAGTCGGCAATTTCCTCAGCTGTAGCATAGCGGTTCAGCGGAACGGAAGCTTCGAATTGTTTTCTTGCTTCTCCAGCGTTTTCACCCATCGCATTTTTTTCTATGGATTTCATCATAGCCGTATCGACCCCTGAGGGGGCAACTGCATTCACGCGGACGTTATATTCTGCCATCTCAAGGGCTGCTGTTTTATTAAGCCCGATAACGGCATGTTTCGATGCAACATAAGCACTCATACCTGGGGCACCAAGTAGGCCACCATTCGAGGCTGTATTCACTACAGCACCACTATTTTGTTCCTTCATTTGTTTAAGTACATATTTTAAGCCGAAGAATGCGCCCATTATATTTACTCCAAATACCGCATGGTAATTATCAGCTGTTTGCTCCGTAATGTTTGCGAACGCTCCATTAATGCCAGCATTATTAATAAACACATCAATGCGCCCGAAATGTTTGTTGGTCTGATCGACATATGTTTTAACATCTGCTTCTTTTGAAACATCGGCATCCAGTAAGAGAATATCATCAGCTTGAACGGATTCCGCTGCTTTTTCAAGTGCATCTTTCTTAAGATCGACAAGTGCTAGTTTGGCACCTTCTCTGCGAACTTTTTAGCTGCAGCAATTCCAATTCCTCCTGCTGCTCCTGTTATAAGTACGACTTTATCTTTGAATTGCATGGATATTTCCTCCTTCAGTATAAACATAAGGGTAGCTATTACTACCTACCCTTTATTATACCGCTAAAACTTTTGATTCATGTTGCTAGACGACTTTTGTCTGAATATTTTATAACTTGTAATAATAAAAATATAAACGTAAGATAAATGAACAAAATATAAGAATGAAGCAAGAGGAAGGATGCTGTTTAAAAGATAAGTCACTGAATTTCACAATTATTGGAGGTTGACATGTTTATGGACTTTTTATCAATTATTCCACCAATTGTTGCTGTATTATTGGCGATTTTTACAAAGCGTGTGTTGTTTTCTTTATTTATTAGTATTTGGGTTGGAGGATTGATTGCAGCTGGTGGAAATCCTTTTGCTGCAGTCGGTATGACCTTTACATGGATGAAAGATGTGATGATTGATCCTTGGAATGCACGTTTCCTTGTCATGACAGCATTGTTAGGAACAGGGGCAGCATTTATGTTTAAGACCGGTGGTTCAGAAGGGCTTATACGCTTATTGGAAAATAAATTAACCACAAAAAAGCGAGTACTATTCCTACCATATATATTAGGGCTAGTCGTCTTTTTTAATGATTATGTAAATTCCGTAATCGTGGGAAATGCAACAAAGGATATTACTGCAAAACATCAAGTATCACGTGAGAAATTATCTTATATCATTGATTCAACCGCAGCACCGATTTCAACAATTGGCCCAGTTTCAGATTGGATTGGCTTTCAAGTATCTTTAATAGCAGCAGCATTTGCTACGATTGGTATAGCAGGTATAGATCCGTACTTTGTTTTCTTACAATCGATTCCTTGGAATTTCTATGCGATTCTCTGTTTGCTAGCTGTACCCATGATCATTTTATTAAAGGATTTTGGACCGATGGCAAAAGCGGAAAAACGTGCGCATACAACCGGGAAGTTGATTCCAGATGGATCGACACCATTGTCTTCGGTTGACCAGGATTTGGGGGAACCGCATAAAAAAGTGAGTAGCGTTTGGAATTTTATTCTGCCTCTTGTCACGTTAATATCTGTCAGCATTTGGGGGCTATGGTATTCAGGAGGTGGCGCTGAAGGAAAGTCCATTATGGACGCACTTGCAGATACAGATGTTTCTGTAGCACTTACTTGGGGAGCATTTGCAATGACAACCGTTGGCATTATCCTAGCTTTACTCCAAGGTATGCGTTTAAAGGCTTGTGAGGATACATTGTTAGGTGGGATTCGTACCATGTTGCCAGCATTAATTATTATTGTTTTAGCATGGTCAATCGGTACAGTAACTTCTGAGCTGGGTACAGCGGAATTTGTAGTTAAAGCCACACAAGGGTGGATGACTGAAGCATTATTGCCATTTCTCGTATTTATAATTGCGATGTTTATCTCGTTTGCTACAGGAACATCTTGGGGCACCATGTCGATCTTGACGCCGATTGCTATTCCGCTGGGTTATTCAATGGGAGGAGAAGAATTAATTGCAATAGTAATTGGAGCAATCTTTGCTGGGGCAATCTTTGGAGACCATGTCTCACCAATCTCTGATACGACCGTGATGGCATCGATCTTCTCCGAATCCGATCACATTGCCCATGTGAATACACAAATACCTTATGCCCTTGTACCAGCTAGTATTGCTGGAGTAATGTACGTAAGTTATACATTCATTGACAATAGTATCATTCTCTTAATTGTCGGTATTGTGGTTCAATTTTTTATTATACGGTATTTAGGGAATCGGCATGAACAAAGGGAAGGAGAACGATTGGAAATAGATGAGGATGTGGGGTAGGGAAAAGAAGGGAGATTTCATTCTTTGGAGCAAGTTCAACAGTAAAGAAGCTGTACCGTTTTGCTTCGACGACGAATTTAAGAAAACTGATGATGCTATTAATTCAGTATCTACCCAATGTTCTTCATTAGGTGCAGTACAAAACCGTCTAGAGCATACGATTAAGGAGCATTTACTGAAAACGGAACAGCTGCTGAGTCACATATTAGAGTTGTTGATATGGCCAAAGAAATGATGAATTTCACTAAGAATAATATTCTTACGCAGGCTGCTCAAGTATGTTGGCACAAGCAAACCAGGAGTATTATAATTACTTCGTTAATTTTTAGACTAAAATAACAGTAAAAAATCCTGCTCATATTGAGCAGGATTTTTATATAATTTGTTCATATTCCCATAAAATAAGGTATTGTATATATAGAAGTAACCATTACTTGAATTTGTTGTTTACTTTCTCTTCCAACTTTTCAACTCTTTCCTCTAACTTATCTCTAGAAGAATTCTTGGATCTCACATACTTAACAATAAAAACTATTCCAAAAGCTATCGCTATAGTAAAAATTAAGTTAATAAAGATGATTATTAAAGGCATTAATTCCTGCATAGTCATAAAATCACCTCACAAATATTACTTCCACCTTATAATAACAATTAAATATCAATATATCCATATCCTAAGGCCCCACATATAAAAATAGCTCTTTAAAGGGGCTGTGAAATCTTTAAAGAGCTATTGCTAAATTAAATTAATTAAATCAAACAGTTTCATAACTGTTGGCACTTCTCGTTCCGGTCATACGTATTCAGAACCGACTTCCATTTTAGCTCCATCTTTGAATGTATATGTTTTTGATCCATTTTCAGCAATGTATTGAAATCAATATCATTTTAGATTTTTTGGAATTTCATTTTTCAATGTAGGATTTTTCCATTTAGAGAGGATGGCGTATTCATTTATTCCAAAATATATAGTAATATAGTAAGAAATAAATATAAAGTTTGTATATTTCTAACAATCTTGTAATAAAATCAATCTAATCGTAGAGGAGGATTCTTTTGCTAGAACTATCCATAAAAGACACAGATAATTTAAAGAAAGTGGCCCATGCGCTAGCTTCCGATGTTCGTCTGCAAATTATTAATCTACTTAATGAAGGAAATATGAATATCCACCAAATGGCTGAGACATTAGGCATACCCGTTTCTACCACAGCGTCACATGTGAAGGTGCTGGAACAAGCTGCATTAATACATACAGAACTTCGACCGGCAAGTAGGGGAGCTATGAAAGTTTGTACAAGAAATTTCGATGATATTCATATTCAATTAAATAAAAAAGATAATTTCTATATGGAGAATCAAAGCTATCGATTAGAAATGCCGATTGGTCAGTATACCGATTTTCAAGTGGCCCCTACTTGTGGCATGGTAAATCAAGAGCAATTCTTGATTCCTGAAGATGAACCGGTTCATTTTTATAGCCCAGAGCGCTCAAAAGCACAATTAATTTGGACCAGAAAGGGATATTTCGAATATAAATTTCCTATCGTAATTCCAAGTGGTGCGACGATCTCTAGCCTACAACTTTCCATGGAGATATGTTCGGAAGCACCGAATCATGACCCCAATTGGCCATCGGATATTACGTTATGGATTAACGGTGTAGATATTGGGACATGGACGAGTCCAGGGGATTATGGAGATCGTCCGGGGAAACTTAATCCAAGTTACTGGGCTGATACTACCAGTACACAGTATGGCAGTTTAAAAACGTGGAAGGTTACCAAGCATGAAACATTTATTGATGACTTTCAATTATCGGCATGTACCCTCGACGAATTAAATCTACTAGAAAAGAATTTTGTATCAATTAAAGTAGGCATTAAAGAAGATGCAATACATAAAGGAGGTATTAATTTATTTGGTAAAGGATTTGGTGATTATGATCAAGATATCGTATTAACGATTCATTATAGTTAATGTAACGATTGCTCTATCGTATGTTTGTTGTCTGTTCCGACAGAATCGGCTCCCGCTTAAAATTAATATCATTTGTCCTATGTGTAATGGAAGATCTAATCTAGTTATTGAGGTATGTAGTTGAATTTGGAGCATTTAAAGTACTAGAAAAACAGACAGAATTTATTCTTTCTGTCTGTTTTTACCTTAAAATGAAAATGATTCCCCATCCTCTGGCACGAACACGTTAGAGGAGATTCCTTTTTCATTAATAAAGCTTTTTAATTCTTCTCTGGACAATGTCCAATGGTTCACAGCCTCCATATGACTTGCGATAATTTTTGCATGAGGGGAAGCCTTAGATACTTGATAAACATCATCTTTACTCATCACAAGAGAACCGCCTTCTAGGAATTGGTTATCTCCAGCATTTACGACAATGATTGCTGGATTGTGTGCATCAATCTCTTCTTGCACACCTTCATACCAAACCGTATCTCCTGCTACATATAACGTTTTCTCCATTGGGTGTTTGAAAACAACACCACAAACTGGACCAGCAAGTTTTACTATTTCTCCCCTCCCATGATTCCTCTTCGTTTTAATTAACTTAACATCTTCAAAAACGGAATCTTCTTGTAAAACCTCTACATTTTGGAAACCCCCTTTTTCTACTTCTTTCGCATCTTCTTCGTTTTGTACAAACATCTTGATATCTTTTGGTAATACTTCTTTGGCAACTTCATCAAAGTGATCTAAATGTAGATGCGTTACAATGACGGCATTGATGTTGGATATAATTTTATCTATCGATGTTGGTAAATTCACTAAAGGGTTATTTTGTTCCTGTCTAGCTGAATTTGGGAAAGGAGGATAAGTCCCCTTATCTGCTAAAAAAGGGTCGATTAAAAACTTTTTATCTGCATAGTCAACTACAAGAGTTGCATTTCGGATTTGTTGTAAATTCATTAATAAAACTCCCTTGCTTTTATTTAAGTATATTTTATACTAGGATCAATTAAGAATACATGGATAAAATCAAGACTTTTTGCTGTTTGACTTGATAATTGAAAGGATTTGACCGAATGCTGGATAATACGGATATGCAGATTTTGGAGGAACTTAACGAGAACAGTCGTATAACGATGAAAGAACTGGGGGAAAAAGTTCATTTGACTGGACAAGCTGCTGCAGATAGAGTCACTAAATTAGAGGAAAAGGGAGTAATTGAGGGATATACAATAAAGATAAACCAAGTAAAATTAGGTTGTTATGTATATGCCTTTATTACAATTATTATACGAAGTACCAATCATCAGCCTTTCCTTTCCTTTATTAACACTCAAGAGAAGCATATAATAAGCAATTATAAAATCAGTGGAGATGGTTGTTATCTTCTTGAATGTAGATTTCCATCAAATGAAGTATTAGATGATTTTTTGTTGGGCTTAAATAAGCATGCAAATTATAAATTATCGATTGTAATTAAGAAGCAATAATTAAATGGAAAATTTAGTTATATTAAATGAACGCGGGGAGTCGTGAATGGAATAAAACCTAAAAGTAACTCGCTTGGATATTTGTCCAAGCGAGTTTATTTTTCATGTACCTGCTGTCAATTATATACGCTTGAATAGGGGGCTTTGAAAGGATGTTTTCTTTATATATAAAAGAGATTTCTAAAACAAAAGGAGTTAGAAAATACATTTAATTTTATTGACTTTTCAGAAATGTAAGCGTATTATTTACTTAAAATACAGAAAAACAGTATAAAAACATAAAAATTGTAATAAAGGGAGGGGTGTTTGATGCGTAGAAGGGTTGGCGTATCATTGTGTTTGCTTAGCCTGTTATTTCTGTTAACAGCGTGTTCTGGTCTTGGTCAGCTAGTAAGTGGTAATAGCGCGAATGTTCCAGATGGAGCTAAGGAAATCAAAATGTGGAATTTATTTGCAGGTGGAGATGCCGAATACATGCAAAACATCGTAGATGAATTTAATGCTAGTCAAAACGAATTCTATGTGAACAATATTCAGCAAGAGTTCGAGGAATACTATACGAAACTAATTACCAGTCTTGGAGCAGGGAAGGGACCAGATATTGCGATTTCTCATTCTCATACATTACCTGAGTTAGTCGATCTTGGTATTTTGCAACATCTAGATGGCTATGCAGAGGAAGTAGGAGTGCAATGGGAAGAGTTTAATACAAATATTCTAGATCAAACCGTTTTTGATAATCAACATTATGCAATCCCTATTGATACACATCCTCATATTATGTACGTCAATAATGATTTGATTGATCAAGCTGGATTATTAAATAAAGATGGAACGCTAAAGATGGAGGAGACGCCCGAAGGATTTCGAGCATTTTTTCAAACATTAAAAGAGAAATTGCCAGAGAATAATTTTCCATTGGCATTCCCAACAGTTGGAATGGATGGATATCGACAATGGTGGACATTTTATACCCAGCTAGGTGGCGAAAATATTGTAACAGATGATTTGGAAAACCCTAGTTATGTGTTAGATACGGCCAAAGCAATTGAAGCTGCAGAATACATGCAGAAATTCTGGTATGAGGATGAAGTCATTCCATTAAATCTAGCAGATTTCTATTCGGACTTTCAATCTGGTAAAGCGGCTACGATTGCCACAGGTGTTTGGTCGACAGGAGTTTGGGAAAGCACGGAGGATTTTAATTTTACGGCAATGCCGATTCCCACTATTTTTGGACAAAAAGGAGCATGGGGTGGTTCGCACACCCTAGTTTTACCTGCCTATGAAGATGCAGATCCAGAAGTACAACGAGGTGCCGTTGCATTTATGGACTTTGCCACAGATCATGGAGCAAAGTGGGCGCAAGCAGGTCATATTCCAGCAAAGGATACGGTAGTAGAATCAAAGGAATTTAAAGAGATGGCCTATCGGGAAGACTATGCCCAGGTTGCCGATTATGTCAATTTCTCTGACCGAACCATTTATTATCGTGGTATTAACGATATTATGATCCGTAATCTCGATCGAATATGGACAAATGAAGCTACCGCAGAACAAGCTTTTCAGCAAATTGAGAAAGAGGTAAAGGAGCTTATACATGATTAATTAACAAATAAGACAAGAAAGGAGTTTAGGAAATGAATAAGAAAGCTTGGATCAAAGATATGAAAGCGGTTCCTTTTTTGCTTCCATTCTTTATTGCTTATTTAATATTTACAATCCTGCCTATTTTTAAAGGATTGCAAATGAGTCTATATGATTGGAATCTAGTTAAGAAAATGGATTTCGTCGGCTTG
Source organism: Virgibacillus sp. CM-4 (assembly GCF_000445495.1). Lineage (NCBI taxonomy): Bacteria > Bacillati > Bacillota > Bacilli > Caryophanales > Bacillaceae > Virgibacillus > Virgibacillus sp. CM-4. The sequence goes on along the minus strand of NZ_AUQA01000002.1, from coordinate 669,977 downwards.
GAGAATTATGTGGACATGATTAAGGATCCTTTCTTTTGGCAGACCTTATGGAATACGACCTTATTTGTTATCCTCACCACACCAACGATGGTACTTCTAGCATTAGGTCTTGCGCTTTTAGCTAATTTAAATACCAAATTAAAGACCTTCTTCCGTGGCTCGTTCTTTCTGCCAAGTATCTTGTCCGTTGCGGTAATATCCTTTTTAGCCATCTTTATGTTACAGCCATACAGTGGTTTGGTAAATACGGTGATTCAGGCAATAGGAATTGAAGCAGAACCATTTTGGATGGCGGATAAAACGTTGGCTTGGGTCAGTATTGTCGGGGTAACACTATGGTGGTCGGTTGGTTTTAATATGATTCTTTTTCTTACGAGTTTGCAAGAAATCCCAGATACGTATTATGAAGCTAGTGAAATCGACGGCGCTACGAGATGGGAGCAATTTCGCTATATTACTTTACCACAATTAATCCCAATTGGTCGGGTAATCATTTTATTACAAATATTAGCTTCTTATAAAGTATTTGCGCAAATCCTGCTAATTACTGGTGGTGGTCCAGGAGGAGCCACACGGCCGCTCATTCAATACATTTATGAAGTAGGCTTTACACAAAATAATTTGGGCTATGCAGCAACGATGTCTTATGCGTTATTTTTCATCTTATTAATCTTGTCAATCATTCAGTTAAAAAATCAACGATTGGAGGAGAACTAGATGGCTTCGATTACTTCATCTAAAAGTAGGAAAGCGTTGGATCGTAATCGAGATCCGCTCTTAAAGGTAAAAGTAACCATCGGTGTGATTGTAGCTATAGTGTTTATTGTTCCGATTATTTGGATGTTGTTTGTATCGATCAAACCGGATGGATTCTCTACGTCAAATCCTATTGCGTGGTTTCTACCACCCTATACGATTTCCAATTATGTAACTATCATTATGGACAGCTTAATCCTACGTTGGCTGTTTAATAGTTTTTTTGTTGCTTTGGTAACTACCATTTTAACATTAGCAATTACTTCGTTGGCAGCATTTGCGATTTCACAAATGAAATTTCGTTTTAAGAATTTTATTTTTATCTTCTTTTTACTTGGTTTAATGATTCCAGGAGAAGCAACGATTATTCCTCTTTATGAAATTGTTAAGAGTATGAATCTGATTGACAGTTATGCTGGTTTAATTCTGCCAATGATTGCTTCACCACTTGGAGTCATTATTTTAAAAAGTTTCTTTGATGGTGTACCAAAAGAAGTTATTGAGAGTGCCATTATTGATGGTTGTTCTTATTTCAAATTATTCTACAAAATTGTCTTGCCCCTAGCAAAACCTGCAATGGCAGCGATTGGAATCTTTACTTTTATAGGTTCATGGAATAATTTCTTATGGCCATACTTATCCATATTGTCGGAGACGTTGTACACATTACCGGTTGGCTTGCCGGTGTTTAATTCAACTTATTCGCAAGCTTATGTGTTACCAATGACAGCCAATGCCATCGCATCGATTCCAGTTATTATTGCATTTTTGATTTTTGAAAAACAGATTGTCAAAGGAATTAGTTTCACAGGTATAAAAGGTTAATAGAGGAGTGAAGGAAAATGAAAGAAACAATGACAAAGGAAAAGAAAACGTATCAACGGACGGAATACCCTCGTCCACAATTTGAACGAAAAGAGTGGATGAACCTAAATGGAACTTGGAAGTTCGGATTTGACGATAAAAATATCGGTGAATTAGAACAGTGGCAGCATAAGCCATCTGCATTGACAAAAGAAATACAAGTTCCTTTTACGTACGAGACAAAAGCTAGTGGTATTGGTGAAGAAGCATTTCACGCGAATGTATGGTATCATCGTACGTTTCAAATTACAGAAGAAAATGCAGCGAAACGTGCATTGTTACGATTCCAAGCCTCTGATTATCATACGAAGGTTTGGGTGAATGGCGTATTTATCGGTGCTCATACTGGTGGGTATGCTGCTTTTTCCTTTGATATCTCGCATGCGGTTGATGCAACAAAGGAAAATGAACTTGTTGTCAAAGTAGAGGATAGCCAAAGTTGTTATCAGCCACGCGGCAAGCAACGTTGGATTAATGAGAATTTTGGCTGCTGGTATGTACAGCAAACAGGGATTTGGCAAACGGTATGGCTGGAGTTTTTACCAGAGACAACGATTAATCATGTGAAGATGACACCAAATATCGATACAAATTCGTTGCATTTGGCGTACGATTTAAATCAATTGCCAACAGGGGCTTGCCGGATAGAGACGACGATCCGGTATGAGGGAAATCTAGTAAAACAGTTTGTAATCACGCCAACTCGGAAAGATGAACAGATAGAGATAGAGTTAACTTCGCCGATTCATGAATGGAAGATCATGCATTGGACGCCTGAGCATCCACATTTGTATGATGTAACCTTCCAATTATATGTGGACGAAGCTTTGGAAGATGAAGTTCATTCGTACTTTGGGATGCGAAAGATTTCAATTAAAGAGGGAAAGGTATTGTTAAATAATCAGCCGATTTATCAAAAACTATTACTGGATCAAGGGTACTGGCCTGATACGATGTTGACTCCTCCATCAGATGAAGCGATGTTAGAAGATATTAATAAGACTTTAGCAATGGGCTATAACGGGGTACGTAAACATCAAAAAGTGGAAGATGCTAGGTTTCTATATTGGTGCGATAGGAAGGGGCTGCTTGTTTGGTCAGAAATGGCGGCAACCTATGAGTACTCTGATAAGGCGGTAGCGAACTTTACAAAAGAATGGCAGGAAGTCGTAACTCAATATTATAATCATCCTTCGATTATTACATGGGTCCCGTTTAACGAATCATGGGGCGTGCCAAAGATTTTTAAGGATACAAAGCAGCAATCCTTTACGGAGGCAATTTACTATGTAACAAAATCAATCGATTCCAACCGTCCAGTCATTGTCAATGATGGTTGGGAACATACAATCTCTGACATAATTGCTTTACATGACTACGAGGAATTAGGTGAGAATTTCTATCATCGCTATCAAGATAAAGCAGCTATTTTAGAAAATAAAAAACCACATAACCACCATAAATATGCTTTTGCCGAAGGATATCACTATCAAGGACAGCCAATAATGATAACGGAGTACGGGGGCATTGCGTTTCAAGATAAGCGTGGTTGGGGCTATGGCAATCAAGTGACGACGGAAGCCGAATTCCTAGAACGTTTCCGTAATATTACCAATGCTATCAAAGATCTCCCTTATATTTCAGGTTATTGTTATACCCAAACCACCGATGTTCAGCAGGAGATTAATGGCTTGCTAAAAGAAAATCGCGAACCCAAGATAGCTCTGGAAAAAATTAAAGAAATCAATGATGCCTAATTTTTAGCTGTTAGGAGTGTGTTAATATGCATCAGAAACCAAATATTATTTTGATTTTAGCAGATGACCTAGGTTTTTCAGACCTTGGATCTTTTGGAAGTGAGATTCAGACGCCGCATTTAGATCAATTAGCCAAGGGTGGGCTACGGTTTACTCAATTTTATAATTCTGCTCGGTGCTGCCCGAGCAGAGCTTCGTTGTTAAGTGGATTATACCCTCATCAAGCCGGTGTCGGTGAAATGACGGAAGACTTGGAAACGCCTGGGTATCGTGGTTACCTTAAAGATCAATGCGTTACCTTAGCTGAAGTTGTTAAACAAGTAGGTTATCGTACCTATTTGTCAGGTAAATGGCATGTTGGTGAAATTGGTCCAACGGAGCGCGGTTTTGATGATTTCTATGGATTATTAGGGGGGTTTACTAGTTTCTGGGATCAATCGGATTATTCCAGGCTGCCGAAGGGGCGACCGGAAAGAACTTATAAGGATGGAGAGTTTTATGCGACAGATGCGATTACCGATTATGCATTAGACTTCATTACAGAAGCAAGAGCAGAACAGGAACCATATTTTCTTTATTTATCTTATAATGCACCACATTTTCCTTTGCAAGCTCCAAAAGAAGAGATAGCGAAATATGAGAAGCTATATCAAAAAGGCTGGGATAAAATACGAGAAGAAAGATTGGATCGAATGAAGAAACTAGCGATTGTTCCAGAAGACACAGAATTAACGCCTCGTGCTCCGTTTTGGAATAGGGATAGAGATATTCAAGGTGTGAACCCGGCTTGGGAATCGGTTGCGAATGATCGAAAGCAGGATTTAGTTAAACGAATGGCCATTTATGCTGGCATGATTGATCGAATGGATCAAAATATTGGCAGGGTACTTAATGACTTAAAGAAGCATGGCGAGATGGACAATACGCTTATCCTGTTCTGTTCCGATAATGGTGCTTGTGCAGAATGGGATCCATGGGGGTTTGATAATTGGATTACAACGTCTAACTTTCTTCATCGCAAGGAGGACTTAGATCATATGGGTGGTCCTGATTCTTATCATAGTTATGGATCTGGCTGGGCAAATGCGAGTAGTACGCCATTGCAATTGTATAAACATTATAGCCATGAAGGTGGGATAAGTACGCCATTAATAGCTCATTGGCCGGAAAAAGTGGCGAACCAGGGAGGAATTGATCATCGCCCAGGTCATTTTATAGATATAATGGCAACCCTTGTGGAGATTACGAATGCTTCCTATCCCGATCAATACAATGGACATTCGATCTTACCAATGGAAGGGCAAAGCTTCATGCCTGCCATTCGCGGTGAAAAGGAAATGGAAGAAAGAACGTTTTGTTTTGAACACGAGCAGCATTGTGGTGTGAGGAAAGGCAAATGGAAGCTGTCGAAAGTAAAAGAAATGGATTGGGAGCTTTATGATATAGAGCATGACCGAACGGAGATGCATAACCTAAAAGACAACTATCCAGAACTTGTGGAGGAGATGAAGGGTATCTGGGAAGCATGGGCTAAGCGGACAGATGTGTATCCACGGAAAAGACCACAAGTTAAATGAAAAAGTCGGGTAACCGGCTTTTTTATGTGATAAGAAGATGAAATCATTTCTTTTTTAATTTATATTTAGAAAATTTAATAAAAAGATTGATTCGAAACATATTGAATGTTAGAATTTACTGAAAGTTATTAAATAAGTTATATTATTATAATTTTAGACTATTATAAGGAGCAAACCAATATGGTTGTAGATAAAGATCTTTCCATACCATTATATAAGCAAATAAAAAAATATTTAGAAACAAAAATCGATTCAGGTGAATGGGAGGTAGGATATAAGTTACCTGCTGAGAAGGAATTAGCTACCCGTTTCCAAGTAAGTAATATTACTGTTAAGCGAGCCATTCTTGATCTAGTTAACGAAGGGATTCTTCACAGAAAAAGTGGAAAAGGGACTTTTGTAAAAAAACGAGAAGAACATAATCTAGCCAGTTTCGTTTCGGTTCAGGATGAACAAGAAACTAGAAAAGCATATCCACATAAAACACTTGGTTTTAAAACAATAGCAGCAGAAGAAGCAATTGCTAGAAAACTAGGTATCGATCAAGGGGATATGATCTATATGATGAACCGTCTTAAAATTGAAGGTCAGAAACCTACAGTGATTGAATTCTCTTATGTTCCAGAACATTTGGCGCCAGAATTAAGTCAGAACGATATAGAAAACGAGCTACTGTATAATATATTTTCTAGAAAATATAAAATTAAATTAGATAGAGCGAAAGTTTATATTTCTACAATGACTGCAAAAGAATATGAAGCTTCGACACTTGGTATAGATATAGGTGATCCATTGTTTGTTTTAGAACGCTTTACTACAACTGCTACGAAACAAATGATTGAGTACTCAAAACTCATCATGCTTTTCGAAGATGCTAAATACTATCTAGAAGTTCAATTGTAGCGTTAATATCTAAGCAACAATAAGTATCAAATTAAATATTATAATATTATAATATTATATTTTATATAATGATGGAGTTTCTTTTCTAATAATCATTGAAACGCTTGGAGGGTTGATGATGCAAATGGTGGAGCATCCAATTTTAGGGAGAAAATTTGACCAGGAAATAACGTTTTATTTTAATGAACAGCCATTAAAGGCTTGGGAGGGACAAACGGTTTCTGCTGCTTTACTAGCTAATGGAGTTAAAGAACTTGGAAGAAGCCGTAAATTGGCTCAAGCAAGAGGAGTATACTGTGCTACGGGAAGATGCTGCAGCTGTTTTTTAACAATTGATGGCTTAGAGCATGTGATAAGCTGCACTACATTAGTACAAGAAGGTATGGTCGTGTCATCGAATGTTGGAGATCCAAAAAGGGGGAAGTAAGATGGAGACTGATTTAGTAATAGTAGGTGGTGGTCCAGCGGGGCTAAGTGCAGCCATAACAGCTACTTCTTATGGCGCGGATGTTATTTTGATTGAGGAATCCTTTTCACTTGGTGGGCAATTAAGACAGCAGACACAATTGCATGCAAACCTACCAAGCAAGTTTTTTGCTGAACGTGGAACATCACTAGTGAAGAGACTTACCAGTCAATTAGAAACTCCCAATCTAAAAATACTTAGAAATCATACGATGATCGGTGCATATAAAAATGGACATATCGGTGTTACTAATGGAAAAACAACATTTGAAATAGAGGCTAAAAAGAATATTATAGCTTCTGGCGCTGCAGAGAATGCATGGATCTTTCCGGGTTGGACACTACCTGGGGTTATGACAGCTGGTGCAGCACAAATTTTACTGAATAGGGAGTTTGTATATCCAGGGAAACAAGTAATGATGATCGGATCAAATAGCTTTGCTCTTGAAGTCGTTAAGCAATTATATGAATGTGGTATTTCAGTACAAGCGATTGTGGAAGCGTCTGAAACGATATTAAGCAGGGATCAAGCTTTACTATCCATGTGTAAGAAAAACAATATCCCTTTTTTCTTAAATAGTACGATTGAATCGGTTAGTGGATCAGGCCATGTTGAGAAAATGACTATTCGAACCAGTGAAGGTATGATGGAGGAGCTTGAAGTAGATCTGATTTGTACAGCCAATGGATTTAGTCCTATATTGGAAGCGTTTCAAATAATGAGTTGTGACTTAACACACAGTGAGGTGCTTGGCGGATGGCTGCCAACATACAGCGTGAATTTTCAAACAAGCAATCCATCTGTATACCTTGCAGGTAATGCAGCAGGGATTACTTCCTTAGGTTCGATACTTTTAACAGGGGAAATTGCTGCTTTAAGTGCGTTAGAATCGTTACAGTTTATTAGTGAACGTGATTCAAATAGAAAAAAGGCTGCATTGTGGGAAGAACTTTATCAAATAGAAACGTTTTTTAATAAGGATACCATGCAAGCCAGGTTAGAATTAGTTAAGGATTATCATAGTGAAAGAGGACTTCCATTACCAGACTTTGTTGATCCATTGAAAGGAGAGATGCTCTTTGGATAAATCGACAATTGTTTGTCGCTGTGAAGAAGTAAACATAGATGAAGTTGAGTCAGCAATTCAGTTTGGTGCAGAAACGTTTGACGATATTAAACGGTTAACAAGATGTGGAATGGGCCCCTGTCAATCAAAAATATGTCTTCAACTAGTTAGAAGGATTATCAGTGAGTACACGGGGATGGAATCTAGTGAGATTGAACCATCTAGGATGCGGCTACCGTTACGAATGGTTCGAATGAGTGCTCTTGCTGGTGAAAAGGAATCCGAAAGTGTTGCTTCTGTATTCGAGGAATCATTAGAAGAGAGTGATCCAAGTGATAAATAATAAATACGATGTAGTTGTTATCGGGAGTGGAGTCGTTGGAAGTAGTATTGCCTATCACCTTTCTGAAAGTAAAAAAAATAACATACTTGTTGTTGATAAAGGATTTCCTATGTCTGGAACGTCCGGGTCAACGCAAGCTTGGGTTTGGGTGCACAGCAAAACACCATCTTGGTATGGAGAACTGAGTATGTATAGTGCTGAATTATACCCGTTTCTAGAGCGGAAGATAGGTGATGTTGAATATAAACGAACTGGAGGAATCGCTCCATTTTTCAATGAGGCGGATCGAGAGGGGGCATTAAGGCTAGCTGAAAAACAAGCTGAAGTTGGCATTGAGGTCGATGTGTTGAACCGAGAGGAAGTATTAGAAAAAGAGCCTGCTCTTTCACAAAGAGTAGCCGGGGCTACTTTCTGTAAATTAGATGGTAATGTAAATCCTTTTCGTCTTGTGGAGCTATATACAAAAGCAGCCAAAAAGAATGGTGCTGTCTTTTCTTTTTATAATCAAGTAGTCACTATTACAAAGAAAAAGGATATATTTCAGATCGAGACTGATCAAGATACCTTTTATTCAAAAAAAGTGATTTTAGCTGGTGGTCCATGGTCTAAGGATTTAGGAAAGATGCTAGGGGTAGACATTCCCATTAAACAGGTTCGAGGGCAAATTCTAGTAACAGAACCTCAAGCACCTTTTTTAAAACATACAATAGGGGGAATAAGACAAGCCGATAATGGGGAGGTTTTAATTGGCTATTCTAAAGAGGAGGTGGGATATGACAAACGATCAACACTAGATATCATGCAGGAAACGGCAAAAATGGCTACTGAATTTATTCCTTCCTTAGCCAAAGCAAATGTTGTGCGATGTTTCTCGGGAATTAGAGTGATGCCTAAAGATGGCTTTCCAATTATTGGTGAAATTCCGGAGGTCCGTAATGCTTATATTGCTGCAATGCATAGCGGGATTACGTTGTCTCCACTAGTAGGTACGCTTATGACAGAGTTGTTAGAAGATGGAGAGACTTCCATTGATCTTACCCGATTTTCTATGAATCGATTCGACCAAATGTACTCCCGGATATCTGAATAGTTAAAAAGTTAAGCTAACAATTTGATTCGAAAAAAGTTCGTCAAAAATAAGGAGGAGAACGATGAGCGCTACAATCGCAATCATTATTAGTTCGATTGTAATTCTAGGTCTTGGTTCAGCAATCGCTTTTTTGGTGGGAAAAAAACAAAAAAGCAGTGAAACTTGGATTGTTGGTGGCAGATCCTTACCCGTGTATGTCGTTGCAGGTAGTCAATTTGCTACTGGTGTCGGTGGTGGTGTCTTAGTTGCACATATTGGTATTGGATATAGCGCAGGATGGTCTGCAATCACTTATAATCTGTTATATTCAATTGGAATTGTGCTTCTTGTACTGCTTGCTGGGTGGTTGAAAAAGCAAAACTTTTCTACATTACCAGATATTTTTAAAAACCTATATGGTGAACATCGAATCATGATGAGCTTAGTTACCATATTGGCAATTGTCGTACCGTTTGGCTGGTTATGTACACAACTGGTTGCATTCGGTAACTTATTCACCGAGATAACGGGAATTTCCTTTACGATACTTATTATTATATTCGCAGCTATCAGTCTACTCTTTGTATTACCCGGAGGACTAGCCTCTGTAGCTTGGACGGACTTTGTATATGGATGTTTCATGCTAGTACTTTCAATTGCAAGTGGTCTCTATATGTTGAACATGGCTGGGGGTTGGAGTGGTATCTCAGCAAATGTTCCAAACAATCTTGTATCCTTTCCTGAAGGTTTAGGAGCAGTTGGATTAAGTACGATCGTACTTTGGATTTTTGCGATTTTCCCTGGAGCTTTAACAAATCAAATGTCTTACCAACGGATTTATGCTGCTAAGGATGCGAATACAGCAAAAAGAGGGTTTATAATTGCTGCAATAGTAGGTGTAATTTCTGGTGTATGGGCTTCGTTTATGGGGATTGCGATTTTATCGCAAAACCCAGGTTTAAGTAATCCAGAAATGGCATCAGGGTGGTTTTTAACACAAATTCCTACCTGGTTTCTTTCCATCTATGCAGCATTTATTATAGCGACAATTATGTCTACAGTTAGTAGTGCAGTACAATCCGTTGTTGTAAATATTACGAAGGATATTTATCAATCTTACATTAATCCAGATGTGAGCGACAAAAAACTGATAAGGTCTTCAAGGATGTTATCCGTATTCGTTATTTTTTTAGCAATTCTATTAGCCTTGTATTACCCAAAAGCATTAGGATGGCTACAAGCAACTTACGCCTATTCGGCCGCAGGGTTATTAGTTCCAATTTTTTTAGGATTTAGCATACGACGTACAAATTTCCTCTCTCCTAAAGGTGCAATTGGTAGTATTGTACTAGGCGTTGCAGGTGCTGCAGTAGCCCAAATAATAGATACAGAAATTCCATATGCAGTTTTTGGGGTAGCCGGTTCGTTAATAGGCTTTCTGATATTCAACGCCATTTTTAAAAATGAAACGACAAAGAAACGGAATGCAGCTAAATTAGATATAGGTTGAATTTTCTGAATAAAAATTATTATTAGAATTATAAGTTATGTGGAATGGAGTGTGTTAGATGGATGCAGAAGTTGCAATTGTTGGGGTCGGAACAATGGGAAGTATGGCAGCATGGCAGCTCGCTAAAAAAGGTGTATCTGTAATTGGATTTGAACAATTTGGCATTGGTAATGATCGCACAGCAGCAGGAGGAGAATCGCGCCTATTTCGTACTGCCTATATGGAAGGTCCGGAGTATGTACCGTTATTACAAGAAGCAAAGCATTTGTGGAGGAGTTTGGAAGAGGCAAGCGATAACAACTTATTAACGTTAAACGGGGGCTTAATGATAGGTGAGTCAGGATCATTAGAAATAAATACAATTAAAAAAAGTATTCATGATTTTGCCCTTGAGCATGAAGTTTTGGAGGGGGAACAAGCCAAAAAAAGATACCCACAATTTACGTTATACGAGAACGACGTTGTTATTCTAGATAAAAATGCTGGTTTTTTAAGGCCAGAGTTAGCTGTTGTATCAGCAGTTCAGCAGGCTGTCAAACATGGTGCGAAGGTTAAAAATTATACAAAGGTAAATGATATTGTTCCAGAAAAACAAGGGGCAACGATTGTAACTAATGAGAAGTCCTATCATGTAGAAAAAGTTATCATTACTACCGGCGCATGGACGTTAAAACTAATTCCTCAGCTAAAAAATAAGTTGGTTCCAAGGAGACTCTTGTTAACATGGTTTGCACCAAAGGATGTTTCTTTGGTCACTGCTGATAAGCTGCCTATATTCGCTCGCATGCGTGGCGATTTCCGGCTTACAGGCGCACCAATGCTTGATGGTTCCATGGTAAAAGCCTCTTATACAAAGGATCCATCGTATATTGACGATCCATCCAAATTATATAGGGATGCAAATCTTGAGGAATTAGAAAGAATAAGTGAGTCAGTAAAAACATTACTTCCAGTACTTTATCCTGATCCTGTACGAGCAAGTGCATATATGGATGCTTACACACCAGATAACCATGCTATTGTTGGAGAATTGCCAGACACCTCTCACCTAATAATAGCAAGTGGATTTTCAGGGCATGGGTTCAAACTTTCTCCAATGATAGGTAAGATACTTTCAGAACTTTGTATCGATGGGAAAACAAATTATCATATTCAACATATGAAACCAAATAGATTTTTTGAAGCGGCTAATTTTTAGTGGCCAGCTAAAAAACGCCTTTCTATAGAAAGGCGTTTTTTCGTTAGAGAAACGTATCAACTCGGGAGAGAGCACGTCCATAACTGGACAGAGTACGCCCCAAAAAAAGGCACTAAACTTAACCACGCCCTTACTGTAATAATAATTATAGTTAGGCCTGTGTGGTTATCAATAGAAAAAGATTTATGAAGATAAATTTAAAAATCTCTCATCTACCTTTATAAATAAGGATAAATGTTACTTCCCTTTACATAACACAGAACCGTGTTATTCTTTAATAAACGAGTAAAAGGGGGAAGTTCTTTGCTTGATCATACTAGCTCAATACCGTTACATATTCAATTAAAAAAGATTTTAGAAAATCAAGTTGAGCAAGGGATTTTTACAAGTCAACTTCCAAGTGAACGTCAATTTATGGAACGTTATAATATAAGTCGAAGTACAGTCCGGGAAGCTATTAATCTTTTAGTACGAGAAGGAGTGTTAGAAAAAAGACATGGTAAAGGTACATTTGTTTCATTTAAACCAATTCATGATTGGTTAGGTAATTTGAGTAGTACAACAGAAACAATAAGGAATATGGGAAAGAAACCCGGGGCAAAATTAATAACTCATTATATCACCACGCCCCCTAGTTATATTCAGGATAGAACTGGGTTTACAAAGGCGTATTTTATAAAAAGAATTCGTTATGCTGATGACATCCCGCTAGGAGTAGAAAGACACTATTACCCTGTCTCAATTGGTAGGGAATTGGTAAAATATGATTTAGACAATGCTACATTATATTACTTAATAGAGAATGAATTAGGAATAAAATTTGCTGAGGCTGATCAGACCATTTCTAGTGGACAGATGCTAGATGAAGATAAAGAATACTTATCCGTTGCATCAGGAGCAAATTTACTTATTGCTGAAAGAATTATAAAAGATCAAACAGGAGATATTATTGAATTGGAAGAAGCTTTTTATCGAAGTGATATGTATACCTTTAAGATTAATCTATCACGCAAGTTTGGGTAGCCATCTTATTTATCCCGCATTTAACTGGCAGTAAAACCTCCACTTCCATCCTAAAGTAAAGCCCAGGAGGAGAATTAGGAGATCCAACTGCCAGTAAATGTCCGATTCTGTTCAGAGGCTTTAGGTCATACCCAAAGTGGCACTAACAAACAGTGGGGGATAAAAGAAACCCCTTCAATGATTAAAGTGTCACTTTATTATATGAAGTAGTTTCGTTGATTTTGATGTAGAAGTTCTCTCTGCCAGCAATGTATTGGTAATAAGGAGAGTACAAACATTAATAGTAATTTTAAATGGAACTTATTACGCTTTTAAATATCAGAATTTTTGTAATAGGTTGAAACTTAAATGTGTTCTCTTATATACTAAAAGTAATTGCTGATTAAATACAGAAGGAAGTAGAGAGGAGGACCACACAGAAGCGCTTTACATTACAATAACCTAACTGGTTCGGACGTTATGATGTCTTAACTTGATTATTGTAATTACTATTTGACGTAAAGGGAGTGATGTTATTGCTTATTGGTATTCCAAAAGAGGTTAAAAATAATGAGCGCCGAGTAGCGCTTACTCCATCAGGTGTCACCTCGTTCATCAAAGCAGGACATCAGGTGCTGGTAGAAGACGCAGCTGGCAAAGAAAGTGGATTCTTGAATGAAGCGTACAAAGCTGCAGGAGCTGAAATTGGTACTGCAAAAGAGGCCTGGGCGGCTGAATTGGTAATGAAAGTGAAAGAACCTCAGCCGGATGAATATATTTATTTCCGTGAAGGGTTAATTTTGTTTACCTATTTACACCTTGCTGCAGAACCAGAATTGACAAAGGAATTAATAGATAAAAAGGTAACTGCAATCGCTTATGAAACTATTCAAGACAGCGACGATTCATTGCCGCTTTTGACACCTATGAGCGAAGTAGCAGGTCGAATGGCTGTACAAATTGGTGCACAATATTTAGAAAATATGAAAGGTGGTAAGGGCGTTTTACTAGGTGGAGTACCAGGGGTTCATCCTAGTAATGTGGTTATCATAGGTGGTGGAGTTGTGGGTACGAATGCGGCAAAAATAGCATTAGGCTTAAGAGCAAATGTAACTATTATTGATATTAATGCGAATCGCTTACGTGCATTGGATGATATGTTTGCTGGAACAGTAACAACGTTAATGTCAAACCCAATGAATATTCAACAGGCAGTAAAGCAAGCGGATTTGGTAATAGGTGCTGTGCTAATACCAGGGGCAAAGGCTCCTCAATTGGTTACAGAAGAAATGGTGAAAGAAATGACATCGGGATCTGTCATCATTGATGTAGCAGTTGACCAAGGAGGATCGATCTCAACCATTGATAGAGTTACCACACATGACTCCCCAGTTTATATGAAACATGGTGTTATTCATTATGCTGTGGCAAATATGCCTGGAGCTGTAGCTCGAACTTCAACATTGTCGTTAACAAACAACACATGCCAGTATGGGGTTTTTCTTGCAAATCATGGCCTGCAACAGGCAATTCAAATAAATGAAGCATTAGCGAAGGGGGTTAATACGTATGCTGGATATATGACGCATGAAAAAGTTGCTAATCACTATGACCAGATGTACAAACCTATCACATCTGTTTTAAAAGCTCCGATAACTGCGTAGTAAGTTTCAGAGTTATACCCTATTTTAAATTGGAATGGAGGGCTTAAAGTTGAAAAAGGAAGCGGAAATGCCTGATGTAGTTGGAAAAGAATTACCTCATCTATGGAATGCAATGCATCGTTATCACCCAGGTGCTCAACAAATGGTTGCTGCCTCAGGTGAAGGATCATGGTTTACGGATGAATCTGGTAACCGCTATTTGGATGGCGTATCAGGATTATGGTGTTTAAATCTCGGGCATGGCAGGCAAGAGATTATTGATGCAGCAACAGCACAAATGAAAAAACTTACCTATTTTCCCTTAACAATGAGTCACAATCCTGCAGTTAAACTAGCGAATAAAATTAGTAGTTTACTAGGAGGAGGTTATCAAACATTCTTCTCTAATAGTGGATCTGAAGCTAATGAAACCGCATTTAAGATTGTGAGGCAGTACCATAAGCAGACTGGCAACCCAGACAAATTTAAGATCATTTCCCGCTATAGAGCTTATCATGGCTCAACTTTAGGTGCATTAAGTGCAACTGCACAGGCAAATCGAAGGGTGAAATATGATCCTGGTGTACCTGGCTTTTTACATGTATATCCACCCTATCATTATCGATCTATTTTTGGCGGAGAACCAGAGGAATCGGATCTAAAAGCGGCCCAATTAATTGAAGAAATGATCAATTGGGAAGGAGAAGAAACAGTAGCAGCATTAATTATGGAGCCTTTTATATCTGGTGGCGGCGTAATCATTCCTTCCATGCAATACATTCAACGTGTTGCTGAAATTTGTAAGAAGTATAACGTGCTCTTAATTATGGATGAAGTTGTTTCAGGATATGGTAGAACTGGTAAAATGTTTGGTTTTATGCACGCAGAAGGAGTACAGCCAGATATCATAACCATGGCCAAGGGACTGACGAGCGGTTATTTACCTTTGGGAGCAACAGCGGTTAAATCCAATATTTATGACGTGTTTAAAGAAGAAGGAAAGGATAATCACTTCCGCCATGTTTCAACATATGGTGGCCATCCTGCTGCATGTGCGGTAGCACTGAAAAATATTGAAATTATTGAAAACGAAAATATTGTCGAGCGGGTAAATGAATTAGGGAAATCTAAATTAAGTCAACTTCATCAATTAATGGAACATGAAAACGTAGGGGAAGTAAGGCAAATTGGATTTTTACTTGGATTGGAAATGGTTACTGACCAAAAATCTAAAGTACCTCTTGAAGATTCAAAAATGGCAGAGATAGTAAGTAAATGTAAAAAGAAAGGATTAATTATAGGTAGAAACGGTGACACCGTTCCTGGTCAGAATAATGTCATAATTATAGCTCCGCCCTTGAGTAGTACAGAGGAAGATTTAGATTTTCTTGTAGAAACTGTAGAGTCAGTAATTTGCAGCGTGTAGAAAGATACTAATTTTCATGCCACCCATTTTTAAGGAATGCTTATCGGAGGGGATGTAGCATGCATGAATTACGAAAGATTAATAACATTTATCGCAGTTGCTGAGAAGAAAAGCTTTTCAGAAGCCGCTAAAAAACTATTTGTTACACAACCAACTATTACTTCGCAAATTAAAGCACTTGAAGAAGAACTTAATACTAAATTATTTGAACGAACGACTAAAAAAGTGAAGATGACTCAATCTGCGAGTATCCTACTAAAATACGCCAAAGATATCATTAAATTAAGTGACTCGGCACAGAAGGAAATTTTGAAAATCGAGGAAAGTACGCATGGCGAATTATGTATTGGATGTAGTTTAACCATAGGTGAGTATATTCTTCCTGAGTTTCTTAAAACGTTTAAAGATAAATACCCATTAATTCAAATGCGTGTTGATATTTCAAATTCTAATAAAATTGTCTCTGATATTAAAGATCAGCTAATCGATGTAGGATTAATTGAAACCCCAATTGATGATCCACATATTATGATTGAGCCAATTCTTGAAGATGAAATGTGTTTAATAGCTCCACCAAATTATTTCTCTGAAATGGAGATGAAAATCTCGATAGATCAATTAAAAAATATCCCATTAATTGTAAGAGAAGAGGGGTCTGGCACAAGAGCGGTAGTGAACCACTATTTGCAGCAAGCTGGAATACCTATCGATGAGTTAAATATTGTGATGGAGCTAGGCAGTACAGAAGCAATTAAAGCAGTAGTTGAATCAGGATTAGGGGTTTCAATTATTTCGAAAAATGCTATTAAAAAAGAACAGAAGTTACAGTTGTTGACAGCTTACGCGATGAAAGATATTTCATTTTACCGATATTTCTATATAGCTTTTCGTAAAGAGCAAATACTATCGTCTACAACGGAGTTATTCATTCATGAATTAAGAAAAATGGCAAATAAATTAGAACTAGATGTTTCGAACAGTTTGTTTCGCTAATGTATTTAATTTTGAAGGAGGAATTCTTTATGGAAAAACAAGGAGTCACAGTAAGTAAGGAAGCATCCAAAAAAGTGAAAATGACACCAAGTGAGGCTATCGTTGAAACATTAGTTTCAGAAAATGTAAAGGAAGTATACGGAATTGTTGGGTCAGCCTTTATGGATATGCTGGACTTGTTCCCGACAGCAGGTATTCATTTTTTGCCAGTACGGCATGAGCAAAGTGCAGCACACATGGCAGATGCATATACACGTGTCTCTGGTGTAGCAGGTGTTGTTATTGGGCAAAATGGTCCAGGAATTACGAATATGGTAACTTCTGTTGCTGCTGCCAATCAAGCGCATACGCCAATGGTTATTATATCACCCTCTGCTGGTACCCCTACCATTGGTTGGGATGGGTTTCAGGAAGCAGATCAGGTTTCGATCTTTGAAGCTATTACAAAGGAAACCGTTCGGGTTACTCACAAAAGTCGTGTAGCAGATTGTTTGCGAACAGCATTTCGAATCGCTTATGCAGAGCGAGGGCCTGTATTGTATGATATTCCACGTGATTTATTCTATGGAGAATTAGAGGATCAAATTCTAGCTCCACATCAATATCGGGTAAACAATCGAGGAAGTGGAGATCCAACCTCCGTAAAAAAAGCTGCAGAGCTTTTAAAAACTGCGAAGTATCCGGTTATTATTTCAGGGCGTGGAGCTGTAGATGCTGATGGGGTGGATACTATTAGTAAGATTGCCGAGCATTTAACCATTCCGACAGCTGTTTCGTATATGCATAATGATGCTTTTCCAGCAGATCATCCACTTGCTGTCGGCTCAATCGGCTACATGGGATCGAAAGCAGCAATGCATACGTTAAAGAAAGCGGATGTTGTATTAGCCATTGGCACACGCTTGTCCGTATTTGGAACGCTCCCATGTTATGATATTGATTATTTTCCAAAAGAAGCGAAAATCATTCAAATAGATATTAACCCGAGAAATATTGCAAGAACCCATCCCGTAGAGGTTGGAATAATTGGGGATGCAAAGTCTACAGCAGATGAATTATATAATCAGCTAAAAGAAACAGTACCACATGGCAACAAAGACCTTGGTCGTTTAGAGGAAATAAGCAAATTAAAAGGGGAATGGGAGCAGGAATTGGTTGACCTTGCCATGAAAGATGGGGAACCGATTAATCCAAGACGTGCTCTGTTAGAACTAACGAAAGCCTTACCTGATAATACGATTATATCAACAGACATTGGAAATGTGTCCTCAACAGCAAATGCATATTTGAAATTCAACCAGACAAGGCGACATATTGCCGCATTAACATTTGGTAATACTGGTTTCGCTTATCCAGCTGCATTAGGTGCACAGCTTGCTGAACCAGATTCACCAGTAGCGGCGATTATTGGTGATGGCGCTTGGGGGATGAGCTTGCACGAGGTAAGTACAGCTGTTGAACAAAATATTCCTGTAATTGCTTGTGTTTTTAATAATAAATCATGGGCAGCTGAGAAGAAGAACCAAGTAGACTATTATGATAATCGCTTTATTGGTTCCAATATAGAAGCTCCTGATTTCGCAGAAGTTGCAAGGTCAATGGGGGCTCTTGGCTATACCATCGAAAAGCCAGAAGATATGGCACCAGTAATTAAAGACGTATTACAGAAAAGAAAGCCGGCAGTACTTAACATTTATGTAGATGGAACACAACTGGCACTGCCATTTCGGAAGGATGCATTGAAAATGCCTACACGCTTATTGGATAAATACAAACACCTGGATTATGGAGTGTGGGGGAAGTAAACGAAATCAAGAATCACCGTGCCAAAGTTTGGCACGGTGATTTTTTTACAAGTTAAGGAAGTATAAAATTTTGGTTGGATAAAACGCTTCTGATGAGAAAGCTCTGTTTAGCTCTTAGCGCCAAAAACTAGGAGATTTCCCGTCGTGTCCTACGATAAAGAAGACTTGCCGATTTTTGAACGAAGTGAAGAAAGAGGCTTCATCACACTTATGCCCGTAGCGAAAGTCATCATCAATTCGGTTGCATGATGTCCGACTAAAACCGTGCTTTGGGCTAAGTCATCGGCATACCCCTATGAAGGGGCATGATTCCATTATCTCCTACGGTAGAATGATCGGCTAATTTCGCCACTTTGCGTGGCAATACCGCCCCAACCTGCTTGGCAGGTCGCAGTCCGTACATCTCTGTTCAGGGAGCTTGCGCGCTTGTTCTTTCGGTTTTAATACTTGAATTATTAGCTACGGCTAGCTTAAGCGTGTGGGGATGGTGATGCTTCATACGAGGGTATCTCTTGAAGTGCATTCGTATTACGTCACCCTTGAAAAGGGTGGTTTCCTTTTCAAGGGCATAGGTCAGACGTGAGGTGATCCAGGACGTTCGATTTAGCAACCTTCTTTATAGGTACCTGAGATCTAGTTCCTGTCTAGAGCCAGGAGCTTATTAAGACACATTTATTTTCTTAATGATCACACAATCGTATCTACTAACATTCGTTACTTAATATGCTCTTCCATAGAGGCTACATTGGAATTGGCTTCCTTCTCGTTATATTCTCCTAGAATCAAGTAATCCATTTCCGCTTTAGGGATTGCTCGATAGCTTTTAAATCTTATGAGGAAAAAGATAGCTCCTATTCCCACCCATACAAATAGGGCGATCCAAGATGGTTTATCCAAAAATCCAGGAGATCCTGGAATAACGAGTAATAAGAAAAATCCAGCTGCGCAGAGGATGCCTAGTAGTGAACAGAGCTTTCTGCCAGGTGAAACGATTGACTTTTTTGTACTGTTATGCAGAGAGGTTCTATCAGACCATTTAAAAAGTCGATATGCTACGAAACAGGCGTAGAAGTAGGCGATTGTCACTCCTAATGCTGACATGTCAACGACCCATAATAAAGCTTCTCGGCCAAAGAATGGGGCAAGTAAGGTAATGACAAGTGTAAATAGGATACCTATGTGTGGTGTATTATGTTTCGGATGCAATCTTCCAAAAGCGCTCGGTAGCACTTTGGCTCTTCCCATCGCAAATAATAGGCGGCTTGTTGACATGTAAAATCCATTTAATCCGGTAAATACTCCCATCATGAGCGCAAAGGATAATAAGATAACCCCGACTGCACCATAAGTATTTTCAATGATAGCACCTGTCCCCCAAGCAGAACCAGCTTCTACAGCGCTAGTCCAAGACTGGCCGACACCGGAAGCAATAATAGTTAATGAATAAGTTATACTAGCACAAATTAATGCAATAACTATAATCTTAAAGGATTTCTTAGGAGGAAAATCAAATTCCTCGGCTGCTTGTGGTATGTTATCGAAGCCAATATACGCCCAGGGAGCTATTGCAACAATCGCAAGAATTGATGATAATGCACCTATTTCAGGTTTAAAGAGAGGCTGCAGATATGAGAAAGAACTTGAAGGGTGAAGCACCATAGATATTACTAAAACGATAACACCACCTATTAATGCTATGCAAAAGATAAATTGAGAAAAGCCTGATAGACTTGCACCACGTATGTTAAGAAATGCAAAGACAATCAAAGCAAGACAAGCAAGAATAACCTCTCCAGTATATACCTCCCACTCAGCAATACTGTACATATAGCCCTGCTCAATAATAGACGGTAATACAAATTTCCCTAAAAGTGCGAGTGCAGAGGCATTTAAGGCAACAATAGACATATACCCTAGTGTTAAAAACCAGCCGCATAAAAATGCGTGATACCTACCTAAACCGTAATAAGCATAAGCAAATTCACCTCCGGATACCGGTAGCTTTTCAACTAAGAAACCATAGCTAACTCCTATAATAATCATTAAAACTGCTCCAATTATAAATCCAAGAATAACTCCTAATGGTCCTGCCAATGACATCCAATCTACTGGCAAGACAAATGCCCCCCAACCAATAGCAGATCCAAAAGCAATTGCCCACACCCAATGTGGTTTTAATGTTTTGTTCAATTGTTTACGCTCGGTCATCATTATTCTCCTCCCGAATTTTGTAAGCGCTTAACTTAAGTGGGTATTAGTATTATTAAAGCATGCAAAAAAGCTGAATACAATTATATTCTGAAAATTTAATCATTACAAAAAATAATAAGGTTAATGTTTAAAAATTATAGATATAAAGGAGAGACCAGCCCCAACTGGAGAGAGCACTGCTCCAACTCAAGAGAAAAGACTGCTCAAAACAGAAGAGTTCTGACGTTTACATGCCCACCTGGTCAGTCCTATTTGACGCTTATGAACGCAGTTCTTATTCACTTGACTTGACAGGTTTTTAGAAAAAATGTATCCTTAAACGCTGTATGTTAATTTAAAATGCTTATTAAATCTCACATACAACTGACGAAAAAGGTAAACATAAGAAAAGTCAGTAGATGGTTATGTGAGATTTTTTTGTATGGAATTGAGAGGAGCAGATTGTTGAAGAATAGAATGAAGCAAGATCAAACCATAGATAAGCCAGTTCTTTTTCTAAGTGGAGGGGCGCTACTTGCCTTTGTGATTCTTGCATTAATAAACCAGGAAATGGTTACAAATACAGTTAATACGATGTTTAACTGGTCGGTAACCTATTTCGGCTCCATCTATCAAGTTCTGATGGTTGGGACTTTAGTTATTGCATTAATACTAGGCTATTCCAAATTTGGGAAGATTCGATTAGGAAAATTAGAAAAGCCAGAGATCGGAACGTTCAAGTGGATCTCGATTATCATGTGTACGCTGCTAGCGGCGGGTGGTGTCTTCTGGGCTGCTGCTGAGCCGTTAAGTCACTTTTTAACCGTACCGCCACATTTCTCAGGAATTGAAGCTGGCACTGCTGAAGCAGTAGTACCTGCACTTGCAGCAAGTTTTGTCGATTGGGGATTTGTCTCATGGGCAATTTTAGGAACATTAGGTACGATTGTACTCATGTACTCCCATTATCATCGGAACGCACCATTAAAGCCGAGATCGTTGCTTTATCCGATATTTGGGGATAAAATTATGAGAAAAAGTGCACTTGGTACGTTTGTTGATGCCTTTTCGATTGTGTCAGTGGCAGCTGGTACGATTGGTCCAATTGGATTCCTTGGATTACAAGCAGGTTACGGATTAAGTGCATTGTTCGGTGTACCAAATAATTTAGCTGTGCAATGTCTTATTGTTATCGTCATTGTTCTAGCAGCTGGGATTTCTGCTGCGACAGGGATTCATAAAGGAATTCAAATATTAAGCAGCTATAATATTATACTGGCAGTTTGTTTAATGGTGGCCGTCCTTATCCTAGGACCAGCACTATTCATTTTTGATTCGTATGTGCAATCATTTGGATTATATGTTCAAGACTTTCTAACCTTGAATACGTTCCGTGGAGACGGAGCTTGGCTTGGCTTATGGACCGTCTTTTTCTTTGCCTGGTTCATCGGCTATGGTCCAATGATGGCCATGTTTGTTAGTCGTATTTCACGTGGACGTACAATTCGTGAGCTTGTGACTGCTGTTGCGGTAATTGCTCCTGTAGTAACAACATTCTGGTTTACTGTCGTTGGTGGAACAGGGATTTTTGCTGAAATGAATAACCCTGGTGCCGTTTCTGAAGCCTTAAATAGTGCTGGACCTCCAGCAGCAATGATTGCTATCGCCGAACAGTTACCGCTTGGTACAATTATCGGTTTCTTCTTTTTAGTGGCAACGATTGTATTTGTTCTAACAACTACCGATTCAATGTCATTAACTATTTCGATGGCGATCACAGGCAACGGAGATCCATCTAAATTCTTACGTGTATTTTGGGCGATTCTTATGGGACTTGTCGCAACTGTACTCATCACTATTGGTGAGGATAGTGTTGGATCGTTGCAATCCTTTATCGTCGTTACGGCTGTGCCAGTATCCTTACTCATGTTAACCACATTCTGGACAGCTCCGCGTGCAAGTCGTGAACTTGCGAAAGAACAAAAGATTGATGAGAAACAACGCTATACCAAATAGCACAGATTTGAAGGAGCTGGTTTTTAAGTCAGCTCCTTTTTTTATAAAAGAACAGAAAGAAGAATAGAAAATTGGTCGTTTTTGGTAGACGAATAGTCCAAAATCATGTATTTTATAGACAAATGTCTATTAAATAATTAAATTACGCTTCACTAGGGGTGCCTTTACGTAATGGCTGAGATACATGTGAGACATGGAGACCCTTTGAACCTGAACTGGGGTAAGAACCAGCGGAGGAAAGTGACATGACTAGTGTGTATCGACGATATTATTGAATATGCTGAACGATTCATGCCACTTTTCCTTTGCTGGAAAAGTGGCATTTTTTAATGAAAAGGAGAAGGGAGTTATGAAATTAATTGCGGTGACGAGTGGTTCACAGAAGGAAGCGCGTCTTTTCCAGGTAATAATGGGCATTAGTCCATATGTTGACGCTATCATGTTAAGAGAAAAACAGATGACCAAGAGTGGCTATTCTTTGTTCGTTCAACGACTACTTGCACAAGGTCTTCCAGCAGAAAAACTAATTATTCATGTCCACCAGATTCTACCTAAGGAGACAGCTGTACCAACGCTTCATCTTCCGGAAAATAGATTGCCAGAGGTAGACTGCCTCCAAAAAAAATACCCTTGTTTACAAATTGGTGTATCGACGCACTCCCTTGAAGTAGCCAAGAGGGCAGAGCAGGTAGGCGCTGCTTATGTTTTGTATGGGCATGTCTTTTCAACAGCGAGCAAAAAGGGAGTAAAGCCAAGGGGAGTAAAACAATTAGCGACAGTCGCGAAAGCATTGAATATTCCCGTATATGCAATTGGTGGAATTACAACCGGGAAGGTAAATGATATATATCAAGCAAAGGCAGGTGGGGTTGCTGTGATGTCAGGTATCTTCAGCCATACTGATCCATTAGAAGCAGTAAAGTCATTTCGAAAGGAGGTGAACGGATATGAAGGAACACGTTGATGTAGTGATTATAGGTGGAGGCGTTATTGGGCAATCCGTTGCTTACTATTTAAGTAGAAGTGGGGTTGCAACGACGGTAATTGAACAAAATAGAATTGGAAGAAAAACTACACAAGCTTCTGCGGGCATGCTTGGGGTGCATACAGAAAATGATCAGCAAGGTACGTATTATCAATTTTGCCAAGCAAGTAGAAATATGTATGCATCTCTAAGCGACGAACTATTTTCGTTATCAGGGATTGATATCCAGCTTTCCACCAACGGTATGCTCGAGATAGCTACGAATGAAGAACAGAAGCAAAGACTGCAAGCAAAACAAAAGGCATTTGAAGGCTTGGAATGGTTGGATGGGGGAGGGATTAGGCAACGAACATCAGCATTAACGCATGCTGTAGGAGGATTGTACATGCAGCAAGATGGGAATGTGGAACCTTTGGCTGTATGTGAAGCTTTTAAACAGGCGTCTTTAGGAATGGGCAGCCAAGTAATCGAGAATTGTCGCGTTGCGAATATAGATCGTGTCCGTGATGTTTTTCATATCCAATTCGAGAACGGTGGTATCTCAGCGGATCATGTGGTTGTTGCGGCTGGTGCGAATAGTGGGAAGTGGTTTGAAGCAACAGGTTTAAAGAATCCGATGATCCCGACAAAAGGAGAATGTTTTGCCATCAAGCCAAGCGATCCCTCTATTGAGCAGACATTATTTTTTCACAATTTGTATTTGGTGCCAAAACGAGATGGACGCTACATTATTGGAGCAACTAGTTATCACTACGATAGCAGTAGCTATACGTCAACAGGAGGCATTTTTGAGTTAATGAATCGCCTATTTAGGTTGTTCCCATCCCTTCAGCAGGAAGAATTGCATAGCTGTTGGACTGGCGTGCGTCCAGGTACCAAAGATGGCAGACCAATCATTGAGGAGCATCCCGATGTTTCTAATTTGTATTTTGCCACCGGTCATTACCGGAATGGTATTCTTCTTGCTCCAGCTACAGGGAAACTTGTCAGTGATATGGTCTTAAACCGTTATGTGCCAGCTTCGATCGAACGTCTTTTCACACCAGCACGTTTTAGGAAAGGGAGGGTAAGATATGCAAATACACGTGAACGGACGGCAAATGGAGGTAGTTAAGGATTCAACGATCGGTGATCTATTAAATCGTTTTAACATTCAAGAGAAGCTTGTGGTAGTTGAACAGAATCAACAAATTATCAATAAAGTCGTATATAACCAAACAACATTAACCGATGGCGATGTTATAGAAATCGTTCATTTTGTAGGAGGGGGATAAGTCATGTTAATGATTGGAGAAAAATCATTCCATTCTCGACTGATGCTAGGTACTGGAAAGTATCCGACATTTCAAAGCCAAAAAAAGGCGGTGCAAGTATCCGAAACAGAAATTCTAACCTTTGCAGTCAGAAGAATGAACATTTTTGATGAAAACGAGCCGAATTTATTGGAAGAATTAGATTTACAGCAGTATGATTTACTACCAAATACTGCTGGAGCTAAAACAGCCGATGAGGCAGTAAGGATTGCCCGCTTAGCCCGGGCTTCTGGTTTATGTGACATGATTAAAGTAGAAGTTATCGGCTGTGAGAAAACGTTGCTGCCTGACCCTTTTGAAACGATGAGAGCTTCGGTACAACTGTTAGAGGAAGGGTTCACTGTATTAACCTACACCTCTGATGATGTTGTATTAGCAAAACGATTGGAAGAAGCAGGTGTACATGCGATTATGCCAGGAGCCTCACCAATTGGATCGGGGCAGGGCATTATCAATACAATGAATCTACAATTTATTATCGAACAATCTGATATCCCAGTAATTGTTGATGCAGGGATTGGCTCTCCAAGTGATGCTGCTTATGCCATGGAGCTTGGAGCAGATGGGGTTTTATTAAATACAGCTGTATCTGGCGCAAAAGATCCAATTCGAATGGCAGAAGCAATGAAGTTGGCCGTACAATCTGGCCGATTAGGTTATGAAGCCGGGCGTATCCCTAAACGAATGGATGGAATGAAGAGCAGTCCAGATACGGCGATGATCGAATGATAGCAGGACGTTATGCTCGTCAAGAACGATTTGCCCCGATAGGGAAGACAGGTCAATGTCGATTAGCTGCCAAACATGTGGTCATCGTTGGTGCGGGAGCATTAGGCAGTGCAAATGCGGAAATGCTTGTACGAGCAGGAATAGGTAAGTTAACTTTGATTGATCGTGATTATATTGAACTAAGTAATCTTCAGCGCCAACAGCTTTATACAGAAGCAGACGCGAAACAGAATCGAACGAAAGCAAGGACTGCCGAGCAACGATTACAAGCAATTAATCCGGAAGTAGAGATTAAGGGAATTGTTGATGAGCTCGATGAGGAAAACGGAGAAAAGATGCTACATGATGCTGATTTTGTTATCGATGGAACAGATAATTTTCAAACACGTTTTGTGATTAATGATGTGTTAGCAAAACATCGTAAACCTTGGGTATATGGTGGCTGCTTACAGAGTACTGCCATTGCATTTTCCATTATTCCTGGAGAAACCCCTTGCTTACAATGTTTAATTGATCATCTCCCTCAGGAAGGGAAAACCTGTGATACGGTTGGTATTATTTCTCCTGCGGTACAGATGACCGCTGCCTATCAGACATCGGAGTGTTTAAAGTACTTGACTGGTAATGGTTTATCTCAGGAGTTAGTACAAGTTGATATATGGGGAAGGACCTATAGTGCAATTAACGTAAAAAAGTTATTGAATCCCACTTGTTCATCTTGTTCACAATCAGCAACCTATCCTTATTTAACCAAGGAAAAAGGGATGAAGACAGTTTTACTTTGTGGAAGAGATACGGTACAAGTAAGACCAGGAGAAAAAGGCAGCTTATCACTTTCTGCTTTAGCGAAAGCTGTCAAGACATTTACGGATAAAATTAACGATAATGGAGAAGTACTTATTTTTGAAGTTGAAGCCGTTCGTTTTGTCGTTTTTCAAGATGGCAGAACCTTATTACATGGCGTTACAAATATAAATGTCGCAAAACAATTGTATCAACGTTATATTGGCGCATAGTTCAAAATATCAAAGTGGGGAGAAAGATACTCCCCACTTTTGCTTTGTGAGATAGATTGCTTGTCTGTAACATTCCGGTTTAACTTATTTGGGAGGTGAACACAGAACCTTTTTTCATGCTTATTAATAGGGGGCTTGATTTTTTGCTTTTCGAAGCTAATCGATTATCGACACACCCCCAAATATTACTCTTGTTCTAATTTATACCTTAAGTAATTATAATTAGAGGTAGGTTCCCTTTTGATTATATTTCCTTCTTTGTCAGTATAGATTTCGTATTCCCGGTATGTTTCAATACGGTACCCATTTTCAACTTCCGTTTCTTCTTTCATATATTCCAACGTACTATCAGTTTCTACTTCATTACTTACTTCTAGCGTGTCTTCCCCCTCTCGAAAAGTGGGCGTGAATCCATGCTTTGTTTCCGCCGTTTCCCAAAAAGCAACAAGGCCCAATATTACAATAAGAAAAAATAAAGAGAGTGTTTTTTTCATATTCTATTTCTCCTTTTTCATATACTTTTGATTGGTAGGGAACTTCATTTATCTGTTCCATTATTATGTTTAAAGAAATAAATTAAGAACGTTTTACATTTATTGATTGTGCTACTATCAACAATATTCTTCCTGTAACTATTTTATGAACGAGAGAGGAAGATCTTAGACTTCGTATGTTAAGAACGTACTAGGTTATTGCATCCACACCTACATGTCACTATGAAGGGTAATTTACTCTTTTCTTCGTATAAAATGTGTTCATTTGATGATTAACTTTATTTTGTTTTAAATGATGTTACGTGATAGAGTAAGTGACATGCAAATAAATCGTAATCATTACGTTTTACGGACGTGTAAGAAAAAGGATTTCTTGAAAGGGTGCTAATATGAACTGTTTCTACGTAGAATTTTAAACGAGTTCTCAGAGAAGGATCGATTAATTTATCGTATGGTAATAAAAATGGAAGATAAGTTAACAGAAAGCATCTTAACAGCAGAACAGTACATGATTCAAGTGAAGAAATATTCGCTGCATGAGGAAATAGCTAAACATTTTAATATGCCATTATTTGAACTTTTAGAAGTTATGAAAGAATTGGAGGGAAAGATTCATAAGAAATTAAAAGAAATGCATGCTAAGGTTTTATGGGTTGATTATACAGAAATTATTTCTCGTATGGATAAGGATAGCAGAAACAAAAAGTGGTTTTATGTGACTATACCTTCGAATTAAATCCTTTGACTTAGCTCCTTTTTTTGGTCGGCATAGACCATTTGCAACAATAAAGGTGAAAAAGCTGTAAAGGTTTATAGTTTACAAATGCGTACGTTTCTATTACAATAAATCGTAATCATTACGATTTGGTTTATTCGATATTAAACTATTGTATAAGCAACTAAAGAAATAAAAACATTTAGAGTATAAAGATGAATCATTAAGTCAATTAGAACAAAACGAATTTAGTCACCTGTGATGATTGGGATAGGCTAACCATGCGTTTAGAAAAAATGAACCCAACAGCTACCAAATATGTATGTTTAAATAGTCAAATTGATTTGCGTAATGTGCTAAATATCTATTCTTTTGACTTGAACGAGAAGTTAAGATTAAATGCAAATGGTATAAATGCAAAGGATCATCATGATGAGAGTATTTCTTCATTATTATTGAAAGAAACAAGACCGCTTGACTTAAGAAAACTTAACTTGTGGTTTTCTTATCTTGTTCAAATACAAGGCGAGAATTTATATCGTTATAAAGGTGTCTTAAACATAGAAGGAAAAGATAAGCGTTATATTTTTCAAGGAGTTCATATGCTTTTTGCAGGAGAAGAAAAAGGTAACTGGAGGGAGGAGGATACTCGTATAAGTGAACTTGTATTTATTGGTAAGAACTTAAATAAGGAAAAACTTACTAGGCAATTCCGTAGATGTATATCGGAAAAAATTTTTAAATCAAAACCGTAATGATTTCGATTTAAAGGAAGAAGGTTTTCTATTGAATACAACGTTCGATGGCAGGGCTTAACCATTGAATCATCTGATCGCTCTATGATCCTGCCACGACTGCAAGTTGAATTTATTAAGAAGTGGAAAACAATTTTTAATTGATAAAAGGGAAAGGTGAGATAAAATGGCAAAAAAATCTAAAATTGCAAAAGAAAAGAAAAGACAAGCAATGGTAACAAAATATGCAGAATTACGAAAAGAGTTAAAGGCAAAAGGAGATTATGAAGCACTAAGAAAGCTACCACGTGATTCTTCGCCGACACGTTTAACAGGCAGATGTGAAGTAACAGGGAGACCTCGAGGATATATGAGAAAGTTTAAAATGTCCCGGATCGCTTTTAGAGATTATGCGCATAAAGGGCAAATACCAGGTGTGAAAAAATCAAGTTGGTAAGAAAAATGAGGGAACTTTGTTTATGTATAAGTGGATCATTATAGGCGGAGGTGTTCAAGGATGCAGTGTGGCCACTCGCCTACTAGAAAAAGTCAACAAAGAGGATTTTTTGATTATTGATTCCTATCCAGATCCCATGTAAGTGTGGCGAACACTAACAAAAAAATAGGCATGTCTTACTTAAGATCTCCCTTGTTCCATTACCCTGCTAGTGATCCCTACAGCTTAAAAAAATACGCCCGGTCAAATGACTATGCTCAACCCTTCAAAGGAAGATATTCAAGGCCTCGATTAGATATTTTTAATCAGCATAGCCTGGATAAAATGGAGGGGGCAGGCGTGAATGAGTGTTGGAAACAGGGGACTGTGGAAGGACTTTTCATGGTTTGAAGGCGGATGGGCGTGCCACTCTCTAATAATCAAGTGGTTCGAAAACTGGCACATCCATCGCTATCCAAGGTGTAGGGAAGTGGATAGCGGCTTATCCTGAACAGGAAAGAATAAAAATCTTACATGAGGAACCAGGGATAGCTGAGCAGTGGGATGAAAAATATGGTGATCGTTTAACAGAGTTGGTATTTATTGGCGTAGATATGAGTGAAGAGAAGATCATCATGGGTTTAAATCAGTGCTTACTAACAGATGAAGAGACGAAGCAGGATTGGAGAAAATTTCATGATCCATTGCCTGAATTTACCTAAGGACCTTGAACAAGAAGAAATATTGTTGATTTAAGAGGCATTTGTTTCATAATTAGACAATATAAATCGTAATGATTATGATTTTTGTTAGGCAAATTTGAATTCCATTCGTAAATATAAAACATAATCACTCAGTATCTTGCAAGTTCGAATTAATCATATTTGAGGGGGGATCAAATGAATGAACAGCAGGTTGTAGAAGTAAAAAACGTTTCTTTTAAGTATGAAAAGGAATGGGCAGTTGAGCAAGTGGATTTTTCAATAGATAAGGGGCAATTCCTTGGATTGGTAGGACCAAATGGTTCCGGAAAAACTACTTTGGTAAACCTGATTCTTGGTCTCATTAAGCCTAATAAAGGAAGTATTCAATTATTTAACCAACCACTTAAACATTTCAAGGATTGGAGGGAAATTGGATACGTTTCACAAACGTCCAATAGTTTCAATTCAGGTTTTCCGGCGAGTGTCTTAGAAGTCGTAAGATCCGGCCTTGTCTCAAGATTAGGTATGTTCCGCTTCCTAAAACGTGAGCATACGCAAAAAGCATTAGAGGCATTAAAAATTGTAGAAATGGAGGAATTTGCAAAATCTAATATAGGGGAACTATCAGGCGGTCAGCAGCAAAGAGTACTTATCGCACGCTCCTTAGTTAGTGCCCCTTCGTTATTAATTCTTGATGAGCCAACAGTGGGAATTGATGAAAAGCATGTCACCGCGTTTTATGAGTTACTTGCAAGGTTAAATAAAAATCATGGTATCACCCTTCTTATGATCACACACGATATAGCTACGATTACGGAGCATGCAACTCATCTGGTCTTCATGAATAGAACCATAAGGTTTCATGGTACTCCGGAGGAATATAATCAATACAATGGAAACGAGCCGAACCCAATTTATGGCCACATGCACCAGCAACTAAATCATATGGAGGTGATGTCCTGATGCTCGAAGGCTTTTTAAAATATGAGTTTTTACAGAATGCTGCAGTGACAGGAATATTAATTGGTCTGGTTGCACCATTACTTGGAGTTTTCATCGTTGTTCGCAGGCTGTCTCTAATTGCAGATGCTCTTTCTCATATTACATTAACCGGGATTGCAGCCAGTCTTTTACTAGAAAAGAAAGTTACTGGGATAAATGATTGGAATCCAGTATTCATGGGGATGACCTTCTCCGTATTAGGGGCTGTTCTAATCGAACGTTTAAGAAGCGTGTATAAGAGTTATGAAGAGTTGGCCATTCCTATTATCTTGTCTGGAGGTATAGGATTAGGCGTCGTTTTCATATCTCTAGCAGACGGCTTTAACACGGATCTGTTTAGCTATTTATTTGGAAGTGTAGCAGCTGTAAGCCGTTCCAATATGTGGACCGTCCTGATCATAACATTTACTGTGATTTTACTTGTTTTTTTGTTTTATAAAGAGTTATTTGTTTTATCATTTGATGAAGAAAACGCTAGGGTTTCAGGAGTTAAAGGACATTGGATCCATTTTCTATTTATTTTGCTGGTGGCACTAGTTATCGCTTCTTCGATGCAAGTAGTGGGAATCCTACTCGTTTCAGCTTTAATGACATTACCGGTAGCTTCAGCTTTAAGAATAGCCAAGAGCTTTAAACAAACGATCGGGTTATCGGTACTATTTGGTGAAATATCTGTTCTTATCGGTTTGTTCTCTGCTTATCATTTAAGCATCCCTCCAGGAGGTACGATTGTAATGACAGCAGTGCTGATTCTTATTTTAACGATGGCTTATAAAAAGATAAATACGCTATTTTTGATTAAGGTGGGAGTATGATGAATTTGAGTACAGCCATTCAAAAGTTAAAACAGAAGGGTTATAAGCATACAAAACAGAGAGAGCATATGTTGAATTTTCTTATAAGTCAAGATCGATATATTCCTGTTAAAGATATTTTATATAGCATTCAACAAGTTTTGCCAAATGTGAGCCACGATACGATCTATAGGAACTTATACCTGTTAGCGAATGAGAAATTATTAGAAATGACTAATCTTCATGGTAAAAGATACTTTCGCTTTGCATGTAATCTAATGGAGATCACTAATATTTTATTTGTAACCTATGTGGGAGTGCAAAAGCATTTGAACTTTATCCGATGAATATGATAAATGATAGATTAAAAGATTATCAAATTCATAGCCATAAATTTGAAATTTATGGCTTATGTCCACAATGTACGAGTCCAGTTAAAGAAACTGGAATAAAATTATGATTATTAATCGTAATGATTACTATTTACAAATCGTAATCATTACGATATAATGTTTTTTGAAAATAAAGAGGAGGGGAGATATTGAAAAAAATATTAGGCATTATCAGTTTTGTTACGTTTATTTTTGTTATATCTGCGTGCGGAAATGGAGTAAGTAGTAGTGATGATAGCAATAATTCAGAGAAACCGAATAAAGATTTGAAGCTATTTACTACTGTTTATCCTCTTCAGTATTTTGCAGAGCAGATTGCAGGAGGTGCAGCTTCCGTGGAGACAATTTTACCTCCAGGTTCAAATCCGCATAATTATGAACCGACGACGGAAGAAATAGTGGATATTGCTGAGTCCGATGCTTTTATTTATAACGGTGAAGGTTTAGAGCCTTTTGCTAAACAGATTTCAGATTCTATTGAATCTGAAGATGTAACAATACTAGAAGCATCAAAAGGAATTGACTTAAAAGAGCATGTACATAGCCATGACCATCATCACCATGAGGGGGAAGAAGGTAATCATGAGCATGAACATAATCACGGGGATAAAGATCCACATGTTTGGTTAGATCCCATTCTCTCTATTGAGATGGCAGAAAACATTAAGAATATCCTTGTAGAGCTTAAACCTGAGCAGGGAGAAGTATTTAATAAAAATTTTGAAACACTTAAAGGAAAGCTTGAAGAACTTGACACAGAATTCCATACACAACTAGAAAGCTTACCTGAGAATAAAATAATTGTATCTCATGCTGCTTACGGATATTGGGAGCAATCTTATGGTATTGAGCAAATTGCTATCTCTGGATTAAGTCCTACCAATGAACCTTCACAAAAAGATATACAAGGTATTATAGAAACTTCTGAACAGCACGGGTTAAACTATGTGCTTTTTGAACAGAATGTAACTCCTAAAGTGGCAGATGTTGTGAGGAAAGAAATTGATGCAGAGACCTTGCGAATACACAATTTATCTGTTCTAACCGAAGAAGATGTTAAGAATAAAGAGAATTATTTTACACTTATGGAGCACAACTTAGAGGTTTTAACCGAAGCCTTATCTGAAGCCTCTACCTCTGAAAGTGAACATGAGCATACCCATAATCATGCGCATGATGAAGAAACAGAGAAAATTTATGAAGGGTATTTTGAGGACAGTCAAGTGAAGGATCGTTCCCTTTCAGATTGGGAAGGAGATTGGCAGTCTGTTTATCCGTTACTTCAAGATGGTACGCTTGATGAAGTTTTTGCCTATAAAGCAGAACATGAAGGTGATAAGACGATGGAAGAATATAAGGAATATTATCAGGAAGGTTACCAAACAGATGTTGAGCGTATTTTAATTGAAGGAGATAAAGTAACTTTCTTTGAGAATGGTGAAGAGCGTTCTGGTAAATACACCTATGATGGATATGAAATTTTAAATTATGAGGCAGGGAATAGGGGAGTAAGATATATATTTAAACTTGCAGAAGAATCCGAAGGACTCCCTCAGTATATTCAATTCAGTGATCATAGCATCTATCCGACTGAAGCTGGACACTACCATTTGTACTGGGGAGATGATCGGGAAGCATTATTAAATGAGGTCACTAACTGGCCAACCTATTATCCATCAGAAATGAGTGGACATGAAGTAGCTCATGAAATGATGGCACATTGATTTTATAGCCATGTAAATAGTTTAAAAGCAAAGATTAATGTAAAACAAACAGAAAGGCAGAAGGTGGTTGTAACAGCCTTCGGCCTTTCTATTTGATTAATAAGTAACATATTGTCACACTGTAATAGTAGGTGAGTTTACCTACTTCTAGCGCAAATCTAAAAAGGATTGGTTGCCCACTGTAAAGATTGTTTAATGAAGATGCGTGGGTGAAGCTTCAATTGAGCTACCATATATTCTGCTAGATCCTCTGGTTGCATATATTTATCTTCGTTTTTTTCTGCTAGTTCATCTCCAAAGACGAGTTCTGTAGCAACGAGGCTTGGGTTCATTGTAAACACGCGAATATTGTTTTTACGAACTTCTTGCATCAGTGCTTCGGTCATACCTTGAATAGCAAATTTAGACCCGCTATATGAGGTAGAACCTGCCGTTCCTTTTAAGCCATTACTAGAGGAGATATTGATGATGTCTCCTTGATTTTTTTCAATCATCTGTGGTAAGACAGCCCGGATAACATGATAGGTTCCAAAGACATTGACTTCAAATGTATGTTTCCATGTTTCTGGATTCATTTCTAGCAAATCCCCATGCGCACCAATTCCAGCATTATTAATAAGAATATCTGCTGGGCCTAGTTCACTTTCTAAGTTGGCAATTGCTTCTTCTACTTCTTCTAAGTTAGCTATATCAGCCACTGCGACACTTACCCTCACACCAATTTCTGTTGCTTCCTTTGCAACTACATCCAGTTTGCTTTTTGTTCTTGCAATTAAGCCAACATGTACTCCCTCACGTGCAAATGTTAGAGCCGTGGCTTTACCAATACCGCTACCTGCTCCAGTAATATAGGCGATTTTCCCTTTAATCTCTTGTCCCAATCTGACCCCTTCCTTTCTATCCTAGTATGTTGTTAAGTATAAAATGTGTAGCCAAGAGATTCAAAGATACCGTATCAACATACATACTACTTATTAAACCGGGTAAACTTCATCGTAAAAGCATGTGAGGAGTGTAACGAGATGATGGAACAAAAAGTAGCGATCATAACCGGTGCTGGATCAGGAATTGGAAAAGCGACAGCATTAAGATTAGCAAAGTCAGGGGCAAAAGTTGGTTTAATTGATTTACATGAAGGTGATGCAGCAGCTGTGAAAGAAGATATCGAACATCAAGGAGGAGAGGCTATCGTTGTACAAGCGGATGTAGCTGATTCTGCTGTATTGGAAAAAGCAATTAAACGTATTGTTCAGCGTTGGGAAAGGCTGGATTCCGTTTTTGTTAACGCAGGAATTAATGGACGGGTTACTCCAATTGAGGATTTAAGTCCGGAGGATTGGGACCAAACATTAACCACGAATCTGAAAAGTACCTTTCTTACAGTGAAATACGCTGTACCATATTTGAAAGAATATGGAGGAAGTATTGTCATTACCAGCTCAATAAATGGGAATCGTACGTTTACTGGTTTTGGTATGGCAGCATACAGTTCCTCCAAAGCTGGCCAAATGGCGTTTGGAAAAATGGCTGCTTTAGAGTTAGCTGAATACCGTATTCGTGTCAATATTATTTGCCCCGGTGCAATTCAAACCAATATTGGTGAAAATACGTTTACGGATGAAGCTAATTTAGCTAAAATCAGAATTCCAGTAGTGTTCCCCGAGGGGAGTCAGCCTTTGGAACATGGTGCTGGAAAGCCTGAACAAGTTGCTGATCTAGTCCACTTTTTGCTTTCGGATGAAGCAAGCCATATTACTGGTACAGAAATCTTTGTTGACGGTGCTGAATCGTTACTACGTTGAGGGATTAAACATGCTTAATAAGTTATCACACCCCTAATAATTAGATCGGTGTGCCATTCTAGCAATATTCCAGCTCGCATTTGGATAGCGATTAATAAGAGTGATGGCTGTTTTTTCTTTCCAATCTAAAAAAGGGGTGTGCTTAAGCAGATGTGAATATTTTTTCCTTTATCATATGGAGTACACCCCTCTGGATCCTCAAATTGTTCGGTTCATTAAGGCTTGGTTCCTCTTATTGAGATCCTCTTATGAGGATCGTTTAACCATATCCACATAGAGTTGTTGGTATGCTTTATGTTCTGCTTCCATGCCTAGTTCGGAATAGAGTTTTGCCAGCCATTCTACTGGTTTAGGGTCATCTTCATATAGCTCCATATCCCAACTCATACACTCAATTGCACGTTCAGGTTGATGGTAATAATGATACAATTCACCTAGCCTGCGCTGCTGATTCGGCTCTTCGAAAATATGAATCATTTCTTTGATTTTTTGAATGTCTAGTTGCGCTAATGGAAGATCATTAAACGGAGATAACCAATTTTGGATATAGGTTAATTTGTGTTTTTCTAGTAATGCACAAATTGCTTGATGTAACATCTTGCTTGCTTGTGTTGGATTTACTTTGGCTATCGTACGAATTAATTGTTGAAGTTCGAACGGTGAAATAGCATCAAAATTCATTTCAGTCTTGTTGGTGATGGCTTCCAGCGATTGGATTTGAGCAGATGTTAGAGAGAGATCATGTTGATTTTGTAAATGCAAGGCATTTTCCCACTCTCCTATTGCTAAATAAGCATTTATTAAATCTTGCAAAAATGAAGCAATCGTTAAATTACGTGTATATAAGTCTTTTAGAATTTCTGTTATTGGTACGTCAGGGAAATGATGATGAAGCATTGTTAATAGCTTTTTATAATCATTCTCGTTCTTAGTGTATGCTGCTTGAGCAATGGTGATGGCTATAAGATCTACCCATCGCGCTTGCTGTCTATAAAGAGCACTAAGTTGATCAAACGCACTATATTTTTGATCATACAGATGATTTTCTATATAAATTGGATCTTTCGCGAGCATGTTTTCGTCTTGATGTTTGTATTGTTCATCGTATTTAGTGAAGGATAGGTCAGTCGAAAAGGCTTCGACCAATCGGTGATTAGGAGAAAAGGATTTTAGAATCGTATATAGGCGGTAGCAAGAAAGTAATTTTCCATCACGTCTCTCTTTATAACAAAGTTTTTCGATAAGATTTGCAAGTTTTTCTTTGGGAATGAGTGACTCAAAATAAGTTGCAATGAGAGCAGTTTCTTGAGGCCCGTATTCACGTTGTAAGTTTTTGAAGAGTTCATTGAATTTATACTTCTTATAAGTGGAGCTTGTTATTTGCCAGTCGATGAGCGGGTGGGGGAAGGATACGGTTAGTCCAGATTGAAAGGCGTTGCCAATATGTGAATTGGTATGTTTTTTTTGGGTTTTTGCATAGGTTAAGTAGCGATCAAGATGGAAAAACAATAGATACGTTTGCTCGTTGTCGTCGGTCGCCTCAACTATTCGGCTTCGTTTGTAAATTGCCATCCGTTTCATCGTTAATGGAATGGATTGTTGGTGATTTTTTACTGTAATCATTTGATTTTCCATGATTAGCCCCCTTATATAAAGTAAGAACCATAATGCTTATGTATATGATTTAAGATTATCATAAATGAATGATGATGGTAAATGATTAACCTTACAATCCAGACGTATGCCAGGCTGGAAATAGTTCGTGTTCAAGGCTGTTTCATGAATAATGAACCCCTGCTAATTGTAATTGGAATAACAGGGAAGGAAACGTCGAATAAGAATATCTTTTTGGTGCTATAATCATTGGTTTAAAACGTATGTGAACATAATTCATACTCGATAATATATTGAAATATAGGTGTTTAACTGGAAAATATGTAAGGGGTGTAAAGGAAAATGCCAGCCATATCAGGTGATGATTATTTACGGCGCATTGATCAGCTTAAAACAGAAGTTTGGTATAATGGGCAAAAAATATCTGGACCAATATCACAGCATCCTGCTTTTAGAGGAGCAATGAAAAGCCAAGCTGAGCTGTATGATATACAGCTTAAGGATAATTACAAAGAATTAATGACGTATCCTTCTCCTACTACAGGGGACCGAATTGGAACCTCGTATCTACAACCAATTACTAAAGATGATCTATTTAAACGTGGAAAGATGATCCGGACATGGGCCAAGAAACATGGTGGAATGATGGGGAGAAGTCCTGATTATATGAATACGATCGTCATGGCATTTGCAGCTTCTGCCTCTTTTTTAAAAGGGAAAACAAATTGCTTTCCCGAACGGCTTGTCAAGTTTTATGAGGAAGCTAGAGAAAAAGACTTATCGTTTACCCATACATTTATTAATCCACAAGTAAATCGGTCGGAGTATTATGTGGAAGATAGTAAAGATCCTATTGCTGCCCGAATTGTTGATGAAACGGACGAAGGAGTCATTATTAAGGGAGCGAGGCTGCTAGCGACACAGGGAGGAATGACCGATGAAATTCTGGTGTTTTCGGCAGGCGGAATCTTTGAAGATGATAATGCCTATTTCTTTTCGATACCGAGTAATGCCAGGGGACTTAAATTCATTTGTCGAGAGTCATTTCAAAAAGGAGATTCAACCTTTAATTATCCGCTAAGTTCACGCTTTGAAGAAATGGATTCAATTGTTGTATTTGATCATGTACTTATTCCATGGGAAAGGATATTTTCGTATAAGAATATTGAGGTGGGCAATCATTTCCAGCGCTCGAGCGCATTTTTGCCATTTAATTTACACCAAGTCATCCATAGGCAGATTGTGAAGCTGGAATTTGCCCTAGGGGTTGCAGAGGAGATCATTCAATCTATCAAAATAGCTGGCTATGAAAATGTTCAAAGTAAAATGGCTGATGTGATTGTTGGACTGGAATCGATGAAAGGATTATTAACCAAAGCAGAAGCAAATGCCAAAACAGATGAATTTGGTTTAATGCGGCCGGAAGTTGCTCCCCTTCAAGCGGCCAGCAGTGCTTTTCCAACTATTTATCCTAGGGTAATTGAAATTATTCAATTACTTGGAGCAAGCGGGTTAATCTCTATTCCAACAGAAGCAGATTTTAATTCAGAACTCCGTTGTGATTTAAATCAATATTTACAAAGTGCCACATTAGATGCAGAAGCACGTGTTAAATTGTTTCGATTAGCATGGGATTTAACCATGAGTCCATTTGGAACAAGACAAACCCAATATGAGCGTTTTTTCTTCGGTAATCCATATAAATTAGCGAGTGAATTGTATTTTGGGTATGATAAGCAGGGAGCGCGGGAATTTGTTCAATCGTTTATGGATGAAATATAGCGAATTGTCGAGGAGCATGAATATTGCAATTACTGCTCGATCAAAAGACAAAGTTGCGCGATTTCTGGTTAAATCGCGCAATTCTAGACGGTTAAAAAGACTTTCAATCTTTACCATATAGGATCCAAGGAGAGGGAAGTTCAAATGCATGATTAGCAGGAAGGGCTTTTGCTTCTTCCTTTGTTAGATCTATCCATATAAAGGTTGGTTTTTTTGTACGTCTACATAATTTCCGATAGGCATAAGTAATCGTTTCCCATAGACCTGCTTGTCTTGTGATATCATTCCACGGGTAGGCAACATGTAAATAATCATATTTTTTCTGATCATGTTTCGTAATGATAAAACGTGTGCTTGTAGGGTTTTCATAGAACTCCCATGTTTGTAAATTTTCCTCAGTAAATAAATCTTCGGTTGCAGGAAAAGAATAATAGCATTCATAAGGGAAAATGGCATGATTGTTTATGTATGCTTGATTAATCCAGCCTTTCTTTTTCTGTAAATCATGAATCGGTTGCCAAATCTCTTCTCCTGTTGTTAAAGCAGAAGTGTCCGAGGCAGTCGCACCATGTAAGCTGATATAGGGGGTGAGCCCCGATTTTTCTAACACACGGCGTGCAGGGTAGTTGTTTTCCTGCGTATTTGCCCCAATCCAATGGATGCCTGGAAGTTGCACAGCTTCATTTATCATGTACGTCATCATTTCTGTTGAAAAGTTTTTCCTCTTATACCTGCGATCTGTTCGCAATCTCCCGAGCATGGCATAGCGTTTGGCATATACAGAAAAGCCAGCAAGACTTACCAATTGTTTGTCTGAGAATAATCCATACAATCGATTGGAATCAGTAACTAATCGATGAAAAATTCGTTGGATATAATCATCTTCTATTCCTGTATCCATGGCAGCAAAATATGCCTCATCTTCTATTTGTAATCTGCGAATTTGTTGCAACTTGGTTTGTTCACTCCCTATCAAGCATGTAAGTATAGTATAACGATTAGCAATAGTTT
This sequence comes from Virgibacillus sp. CM-4, assembly GCF_000445495.1. Taxonomy (NCBI): domain Bacteria; kingdom Bacillati; phylum Bacillota; class Bacilli; order Caryophanales; family Bacillaceae; genus Virgibacillus; species Virgibacillus sp. CM-4. The sequence goes on along the minus strand of NZ_AUQA01000002.1, from coordinate 630,146 downwards.
GGAAAAAGGATTTGTCTGTATCCCCTTTAAGAAACATTGTTTCCTATCATCATGTTTAAGTTCCCTCCTTTTGCTGGGGTACTTCAAAATTTCGGTGTGCCCAATCATTAATAAAGGAAAACTATTTCAGTAAATTTACGAAGTATGCTACACTCTGATTGGATTAAGTGCGAGGTGTAATTATGAATGATCGACAAAGGGAACTGCTTAAAACATTATTAATACAAAACGGAAAAATTCTTAATATAGATGATTTGTCACTGCAAATGGGATGTTCAGAAAAGACGGTACGTAATGATTTGCAAGTAATCGAAGCGCTGCTTATGGACTATAACGGTACAAGCCTAAGACGGCAACGAGGAGTAGGAATTACACTTGAAATGGATGAAACGGACCGACCTGAATTATTACAGAGAGTACTATCATCTGAGACCAAAGTGCATGAGGATCGATGTATTGAAATCGCCTATTATTTACTGGTAAGTAATAAAGCGGTTTCTTTAGAAGAATTGTCCAATAGGTACTATGTTTCAAGAGCCACCGTGAAAAAAGAATTAGAAATCATCGCGAATTGGCTTAACACGTATCAGCTAACGTTATTATCTAAGCCTAAATTAGGCAATGCTGTTCAAGGGGAAGAAATGCAAAAACGTAGTGCATTGGCTCATTTATCAGAGCTTATTTCTTCTGTTACAAGCGATGAAAGCTATGTCTTAAATTTGTTTTTGCCTTATGAAATAACAATGGTAAAAAGGGTACTACATGAATTACAAAAACGATATGAAATCGCCTTTACAGATGGTGCGATGGAAAGTTTACTTGTGCATACGCTTATTATGGTTAAACGAACGCGGCAAAAATCTCCTGTGTCTATTCCAACCGTGGAGAAGGAAACCATACATTCTTACAATGAATATCACTACGCAACCTGGTTTTTAAAAAAGCTCGGCTCCGTTTTTCGAATTAAATTTCCTGAAGATGAGTTAATTTATTTTACCTGGCATTTGCTTGGCAGCAAAAAGAAGGATGACTTAGGGGATGACATCTTTATGAAAGATGATCACCTACTACAAATTATTGATGATTTAATAAACAGGCTGGGTAACCTTACCTTATTTTCGTTTGAAAGTGATGGTATTCTCAAGAAGGGATTAATTGTACATATTCATTCCGTGATTAATCGAATGAAATATGGATTTCCTATTACGAACCCACTCTTATCCGATATTAAAAAAATGTATCCCTACTTGTTTAATATGGTTATGATCGCGTTGGATGAAATTAAAGAAAACCACAAACTGGATGTTCCTGAGGATGAAGCAGCTTATTTAGTACTTCATTTTCAAGCTTCACTGGAACGATTAGAAGGCAAACGAGAGAAAGAAAAAAGGATATTAATCGTTTGCCATTTGGGTGTCGGCATGTCTCACTTATTGCAAGCGAAGATCGAGCATCAATACCATGGATTACAAATTGTTGCTTGTATAGGGAAAGCCGATATGAACGATTATGTGAAAAAATATGAAATTGATTTCATCATTTCAACTGTAAAATTGGAACAGGTGAATATCCCCTATGTGATGGTATCTCCTTTATTAGAAGCGAAGGATAAAGAAAAACTAAATCAATTTATTGCGGAAATAGAAACTAAACAAAGTGGAAAGAGTGAAAAATCAGTACTCTCCTCATTAATTCGTGCGGATCTCATCCATTTGGATGTGGATAAAGAGCACCCGTTTCAAGTAATAGAAATGCTAGGGAATACACTTTATAAGAAAGGATTTATCAACAAAGAGTTCATCCATAGTGCACTGTTAAGAGAAAGAAAGTCATCGACTTCAATCGGGGGAGGTATTGCGATTCCGCATGGGAATCCAACAATGATTAATCAATCCGTCGTTGCGGTTGCTGTGTTAAAACAATCTCTAAATTGGGGGGATGAACAAGTATCGTTAGTGTTTTTGCTAGCCATTTCTAGGAATGATCAAAGGTTAAATAAGGACGCGGTCCGACAGATAGCTAATTATAGTGAGGATCTGTCATTTGTTCACTCATTAGTTCATGCTACTAGTGTGAAAGAATTTCTACAAAAGATGAAATAGTCAATCGTAGTTGAGATTTTCGCTAATAATTCATATTTACCAGAAGTTCTGGTAAACATCGAAATTAATTATTCGATATTCTAAGTTATAATACAGGTAGGTAAGAATAAACGATTCATAGGAGGAAAGTGTGATGAAGGTATTAGCTGTTACAGCTTGCCCTGTTGGAATCGCTCACACCTACATGGCTGCTGAAAATTTACAAAAAGCAGGCGAAGAAATGGGCATTGATATAAAAGTAGAAACACAGGGATCGATCGGTGCAGAAAATGTACTTACAGAACAAGACATTGCCGAAGCAGATGGTATTATTATTGCATCTGACAAAGAAATTTCTAAAGAACGCTTTGTTGGTAAGAAATTAATTGTAACCGGTGTCCAAGAAGGAATTCGTAACCCAAAAGCATTAATTGAACGAATTCAAGCTGGAGACGTATCGGTTCATCAAGAGGGGTTAGTATTTCCAGAAGAAGTGAAGCAAGAGCGTAAACAAAAAGAAAACCCTATTTATAAGCACCTGATGAATGGTGTATCGTATATGATTCCGTTTATCGTTGTTGGAGGTCTTTTGATTGCGTTTGCATTGACCCTTGGTGGGGAACAAACAGCAGGTGGAATTAAAATACCAGAGGGTTCGATTTGGAAACAGATTGAAAGCCTTGGCAATACAGCATTTATGTTCATGGTACCAATATTAGCTGGTTTCATTGCTGTTAGTATTGCAGATCGGCCAGGCCTAGTACCAGGTATGATTGGCGGCTATATTGCAGCTACAGGAAGCTTTTATGGAAGTGAGGCAGGTGCTGGTTTTATTGGCGGGATAATCGCTGGTTTCTTAGCTGGTTATATCGCATTGGGTATTAAGAAAATAAAAGTACCAAAAGCTGTACAACCAGTAATGCCAATTATATTTATACCGATTATTTCATCTGCCATTGTAGGTCTATTATTCATTTATGTTATTGGTGCACCCGTTGCACAAGTGTTCGAAGGTTTAACGGTATGGTTATCAGGAATGCAAGGCGCAAGTTCGATTTTACTCGCACTTATTCTTGGTGGTATGATTGCTGTTGATATGGGTGGACCATTCAATAAAGTGGCATTCTTATTCGGCTCTGCAATGATAGCAGAAGGAAACTATGAAATTATGGGGCCGATTGCTGTTGCAATCTGTATTCCACCTATAGGAATGGGATTAGCAACATTACTGAATAAGAAGAAATATCAGGAGAATGAAAGAGAAGCTGGGAAAGCATCATTGACCATGGGCTTTTTTGGAGTGACAGAAGGTGCCATTCCTTTCGCTGCGCAGGATCCCTTACGAGTAATACCGAGTATTGTGGTCGGCTCCATGGTAGGGTCTGTGATCGCGATGATAGGGAATGTTGGAGATAAGGTTGCACACGGTGGACCAATTGTAGCACTCTTAGGTGCTGTCGATAATGTAATCATGTTCTTTATTGCAGTAATTGTGGGTGTTCTTGTAACAGCATTTTTAGTTAACTTTTTGAAAAAGGATGTAGCAGATGCTGCACCCGTTCATCAAGAAAACACAGATGGTGGAGCAGCAACATCGAAAGAGACGTCTGAACAACCTGCAGATCAGGGAGAAATCCATAAGCTAGTAGATATTACCGCTACCAATCTAATGGAAACAAATCTGACTGGTTCCACACGTGATGAAGTAATTAAAGAATTAATTGAAAAATTTGATGCTGCCGGTATAATAGAATCGAAACAAGCGTATAAGCAGGCAATTCTGGATCGTGAAAGTCAAAGTTCAACTGGCTTGGGAATGAATATTGCGATTCCACATGGTAAATCAAGTGCAGTAAAACGTCCGGCCGTTGCCTTTGGGATTAAGCGTGATGGTGTCGATTGGGATAGCCTCGATGGAACCGATGCGAAGCTAATCTTCATGATCGCTGTACCTGAAGAGAGTGCCGGAGATGCTCACTTGAAAATATTGCAAATGCTATCTCGTAAGTTAATGGATGAAGATTATAGAAACCAATTGCTTGAAGTGACCTCTGAATTAGAAGCAATGAAATTGTTGGAGGAAATTCAATAAAGTTATAGTTGACCGATAAATTACTCGAGGTGATGTTGAATGTATAAAGAACCGATGTTTTTACAGCCCGTTTTTCAAGAGAGGATTTGGGGTGGTCAAAAGCTGCGGAGTGAATTTAATTATGAGATTCCTTACGAAAAAACCGGAGAGGCATGGGTGATTTCTGCACACCCGAATGGACCAAGTGTTATCATGAATGGTCCTTTGTCGGGAAAAACGCTTGCAGATGCCTGGTATAAACATGGGGAATTATTTAATAAAGATGCAGCGAATATTGAGGAATATCCGTTACTTGTCAAAATCTTAGATGCTAACGCTGATCTTTCGGTACAAGTTCATCCAAATGATGAGTTTGCAAGAGAAGTCGAAGGTGTACCATACGGAAAAACGGAGTGTTGGTATGTGCTTCATGCAGAAGAAGGGGCGGAACTCGTTCTAGGTCATCATGCTAAAAACCAAGAAGAGCTGAAGGAAATGGTTCGTAGTGGAGAATGGGAGAAATTATTACGTCGAAAAAAAGTACAAGCTGGCGATTTTGTATATGTTCCGAGCGGTACCATCCATGCCATTGGAAAAGGAATTGTCATTTTAGAGACACAGCAAAGTTCGGATATTACGTACCGTGTATATGATTATGATCGTACCGATAGAAGTGGTCAAAAGCGTGAACTACATTTAGACCGTGCGGTTGAAGTGACAAACGTGCCACATCAAGATGCGAAAGTAGGACAAAGTGAGATCACGGAAGAAGATTTAGATATAAAGAAACTAGTGGAAGCAAACTATTTCTCGGTAAATCACTGGCAATTACATGGTGAGGTAACTTTGAAGCAAGAATATGACTTTTTGCAGGTTAGTGTGATAGACGGCAATGCTACGATAACAGTAGCCGAGAATGAATTCCCAATCAAAAAAGGAGATCATTTCGTACTCCCTTATGGTATAACTGAATACCATATCGCAGGTGAAGCAGCGTTTATTGTATCGCATCGCTAACGTACTCGATAAATCCAACGTAATGAAGCAAGAACTGTTACTGGTAAAACAACAGTTCTTGCTTTTTATTTACTGCTCCTTTGATAACTGGGAAAGAACGTAGAGAAACCGTTACATTTAGCTAATAATCCAAATAGATAGTAATCTAGACTGCATTTAACATTAGTATATGCTGTATATAGTGTGACAGCTCTGGTATAGGTAGATGGGTGGTCCTTACAGGTTATAGAAGATCATGAGCAAGTTACAAAAGTTGGTATTGGTCGTTTTAGTGGGGAGGGGTTTTTAGAATGTGGCACACGAATCGCAAATTAGATAATCAATTATTTCCTATTTATACGAAGAACATAAAAAATGGATAAACAGACTAGTAAAGTTTATAAAGCCTATCAAAGGAAAGTAAATGAATTATATTATTGGATAGCATTTGCTCTTGTTTTAGCATGTCTTCGGGGGATAGATCACATATACTTGACGCTTCTGAATGAATTTTATATGACGCTACTTATAGTAATTGGCTTGGCAATTAGTTTTGGTACAGGCGTATATTATTATAAAAAATTAACCTACGAACCTTTAATGGAAGTATATCTAACTGACGACATGATTAATGATTACATAATTGCTGGAAAGAACGGATTTAAAATAGAAGTTGGCATAGCCATCATTATTGTATGCTTATTTGTTTTAGCATTTGTCTTATTTATAGTATTTCGCTGGTTAATGTGTTTCCTAATATCGTTATTCTTATTTGCCCTGTTAGGAATGTTGTTTGGATCCATAACGATTGAAAGATTTAAACTCTATCAAAAAAGGAAATCGGTATGAAGTTCATGCATATTTGCCTGTACCATAAGCCATTCCCTCAAAGTTAGAGGGGTAACAGAATGCGACACGTTGGTTATGTACCAACATAGAAGGATGACTCCATTCCCCCAACTTGTTCCTCCTACTATCCTTTTCACGATCCGGATTCTTCCAAACGCGCTTTGATGTTGTATCCTATGGAGTATAAGCGTTTTACATGATTAACGACTTTCGTAGATTTCAAGATCTGTATGGCATTCAACCAGGTAAAAGGACAAGCATAAATCATCTGTTTAATTGCACTTTTCGATACGTGGAAGGTGTTTGATTTGTTGTGCGTTTAAATGCCTGTGTAAAAAAAGATTGTGAAGAAAAACCAATAATTTCAGCAATCTCACCGATATTATAGTCGGTTGTATCCAACAATATTTTTGCTTCCTTAATTCGAACTTTATTCAGGTATTCAATCGGAGAGATTCCCATATCTTTCTTAAACGTATGTGATAGGTAATATTTATTGATATGCCCCACCTTTGCTAATAAATCAAGTGTGATGTTGTTACGATAGTTTTGATTAATGTAATGCTTGATAAAAGCTACTGCCTTATTAATATTCAGTGTTTCTGTTTTCTCTATGGTAAATTTTTTCTCGCGTTTTAGTTTAACAATCAAGATTTCGATAATATTTTGACAAATAATTTCATATTGGATATCGCCATGCATCACTTCATTTAATAATTTATTAAGGTAAAATAGAACATCTTCACGGTCTCCGCGGTACGTAAAAAGCCCCATTTGTGCGTCTTTTTCCTCAGTAAGTGAGAAAGTCAACCCCTCTATTCCCAAAGCAATATATTGAAGTGAATCTTGAACATTCGACTTCTCCGTATGCTCTACATTAGGATTTATTATCACTAAATCATTTTCTTTAACTGGAATTTCATGAGTTGGAAGAACAAAAGACCCTTTTCCATTTACGATATAAAATAGTTCAGTAAAATGGTGGGTATGCTGTGTACTATGCCAGCCCTTATCATATTCGGAACGAGTAATATACAAAAGTTTAAATGGTCTTTTTTTAGCAGTTGAATTATTTACTTTATATACTTCGTAAGACATGATACGCACCCTCTTTTTATATACGTAATTATGATGACTGATTATTGTTTATATTCTAACTAGTTTTCTAATAAAAGGCAATATTTATAAAACAATGACACCTAGAATATGGAATTATTGGTTTGGTTTTGGATAGTTTCCGTTCATCTATTTTTAACTAGGAATCTAGTATTCACTACAGGGTCTCATGGGAGTTTATTAACAAGCGATAATAACAGCAATATTAATAAAAAAGTCAACAATATTATTATTGTGAAAGCGTTTTTATAAATGTAGCCTTGGAGTAGAGTAGTGATTTGACTACTAAATAAACTATTGAAACGACGGTTTGCCTTTGTTCAACTATGGAAAATCGTTGGATTCCTAAAGGAGGGGATGATTCGGCTTTAGCACGATCTAGCTGTTCATTTATTCTTGGGTAATTGTCTTGAAATTCAAAAGGAGGTTTTGATGTGAACAAACGTTATGAAAAACCATTTTTCATCGTTTTTTTTGCAATGACGATATCTTTATTATCGATAAACGTCCCGTCATTACATGCCGAATTATCAGAAGAAGATAAAGTAGATATTAGTGATCGTGATCTTGAAGAAGGGGATTTTAATTTGATTCAAGGTGACGGATCGATCACATATAATGATGACGGTTCAGCGACTTTTCGTGTTACCTCAAATGAGAAAAATAAAATTGTCTACAATAAGATGGAAGAGATAAAGAATGGTGTTTTTGAAGCAGATATAACTTCGAATACGGATTTAAGCCGCTTTGGTTTTATTTATCGTCTGCAGGATGCTTCTACGTATTCCTTCGCTGGTACGGAGGATGAAAACGATCAATATTTTAGTGAGATTTTTGGTCCTGCCAATAAGTGGACCTCTACAACGAAGGGGGTACCTTTGGAAGCGGACAAAACCTACCATATACGTGCAAAGTTTGTTGATGATAACGTTACGTTATATGTTGATAATGAAAAAGTGGGTTCCTGGTTTCAACCTGATGGGGTAAATGAGGCAGGATTACTTGGCTTGGAAAAGAGCCGTGGACCTGCTAATATTACCATCTCTAATGTAAGTATCGAGGAATACACACCCCCAGAGCCACCAAATAAGGAACCAATCGAACAAACATTACATTCCAATTATATGGATGTCACCATTGATGAAGTATTTCCACGAATTATTCAATACAAGGTAGATGGTAAAGTGATGAATGGGCAGAAATCTCCTGTTTATGGCTTAAAATTAAACAACATGCTGTACTATCCTGAAGTATCATTTGAAAAAGTCAGTGAAGATGAAGCAATTTACACTTTAGCAGTTGAAGACGAGTATGAAGCGATGGATGCCGAATTAACACTTTCCGTAAAAGTAGAAGATAACCAAGTTACTTACAGATTCGAAGATATAAATAATAAAGCTGGGGCAACGATAGAGACCATTGAATTTGCAGATATGAATTTCATTTCGGTTAATTCCAGTCAAAAGGATGCAAAGGCAAAATTAACAAACCTTAGCAAGGATGTAACCAAACCTGGCGACATCAATGTATTGGTTAATGATTCGCTGGGGGGGATGGACACAGAAACAGGGTATTACACTGCTTTCCTGTCTACAGATGAAATAAGTGCTGGTGTTTGGTCCAGTTCCGAAGTAAATGGATACAAAAATCTTACCGCAAGCCGTTATGAAAATGAAAATGGTGACAAAGCGATGGGGATCGGATCCAGCCCCTTATACTATCATCGCGAATTTATGCCTGAGCCATCATCCAATAAACCAACGATAAAAATTGCGCTTGCCGAAGATATCAATGAAGATAATAATGTAGACTGGCAGGACAGTGCGATTGCTTACCGTGATATCATGCAGGACATTAAAGGAGCAAACAATGTTAATAATCTTGTAGGAACACGAATTGCGATGAATTTTGGGTCACAGGCACAGCAGCCTTTTCTTAAAACATTGGATAATGTAAAAAAGGTAGCCTTGGCAACAGATGGATTAGGACAAGCAGTTCTCTTAAAAGGATATGGAAGTGAAGGACATGATAGTGCGCATCCGGATTATGGTAATGTAGGGGAACGCATGGGGGGCAAAGCCGATCTAAACACCCTTATTAATGAGGGGCATGCGTATAATACCGAATTTGGTGTTCATATAAATGCCCAGGAAACGTATCCGGAAGCAAAAGCTTTCAATGAAGACTTAATTGAAGGACCAAATGCAAAAGGTTGGGGCTGGCTAGACCAATCTTATACAATTGATAAATTAAAAGACTTGTATTCAGGAACGCGGGCAGAACGTTTGGACGAATTACATGCTGCAGCTCCTGGGCTTGATTTTATCTATCTAGATGTCTGGTATCAGGATCAATGGGAATCAGATCGAATTTATGAGCAGTTTAAAGATAGAGGTTGGAGATTGACATCCGAATTTGGGACAGCTGTAGCCAACTATTCTACATGGCAGCACTGGGCTACGGACAAGAATTACGGAGGTCCTGAAAATAAAGGGATTAATTCTGAAGTATTACGTTTTATTGGCAACCATCAAAAAGATTCCTGGGTTTTAAATTGGCCGGAAGCTGGCGGCACAGCAGATCATCCATTACTTGGCGGATTTGAACTAGCTGGATTTGAAGGATGGCAATCCGATAAAAATTATGACAACTTCATCAAAATGACGTTTGATACGAATCTTCCAACAAAATTTTTGCAGAAATATTATGTAACAAACTGGGAAACAACAGATGGTGATCCGACAGTAACAAACTTAGAACAAGAAATTAAGCTGGAAGATCCAAGTAATGGAGATAAAGTGGTGGTAACAAGAAAGGATAATTCCAGAGAACGTATCATTGCGCTTAATGATCAGGTAGTACTTGATGGACATACGTATTTGATTCCTTGGGTAGAACAAGATTTTGAAAACCCGACCCCTGATTCTGATAAGTTGTATCATTGGAATCTAGAAGGTGGAGAATCAACATGGTCGCTTCCAGATGAATATGCAGGTGTATCTAAGGTTTATGTATATAAATTGACAGATCAAGGCCGATCAGAAAGGCAAAAAGTTAACGTTATTGATCAAAAAATAACCTTACAGGCAGAGGCTGCTACACCTTATATCGTGACGAAGGAAAAAGATGAAGGATTGATCATTGATAATTGGAGTTCAAAAGCGCATGTTTATGATACTGGTTTCAATTCAGGAACAGTAAAAGGGGAACACACAAAGATTTCTGGTGAAAAAAAAGCTGTAACCGTCAAACGGACGAATCAAGCAGGATCAGCTAGAAATTTAAGCAGTGGTAATTATTACTTGGATATCGATAATCCCAAAAAAGACACCTATGTCACTCGTACACTTACAGGGCTGGAGCCAGGTGAGGATTATGTAGCTGAGGTTTATGTAGAAAACAACAGTGATAAGCAAGCTTCCATCGAAGTGACTGGTGCTTCAAAAGATGTGAAAAATTACACTCTCCGCAGTCTACAAAAAAATTATGTGAAAGCTGATTCACATGCAACAAATGATGGAACCAATAGTACCATGCAGCGGATGCAGGTAAGCTTTACGGCGGAAAGTGAAAGCGCTGAATTGATCCTTGGTAGAGAATCTGGTGAAGGAAATACCATATATGATGACATCCGAATTGTTAAAAAGTCTTTAACAAATCATGCATCTCCACGTGTATTTGAGCAGGATTTTGAAAAGGTAGTGCAGGGTATTTATCCGTTTGTTGTAGGAAACACAGAAGGAGTGGAAGATAATCGTATTCATTTATCCGAGCTCCATGCTCCTTACACCCAAAAAGGATGGGCAGGGAAAAAATTAGTCGATGACGTAATCGATGGTGAATGGTCTTTGAAAGTGAATACTGGAAATAATGGTCTAGTGTACCGTACCATTCCACAGCATGTCCACTTTGAAGCAAATAGTCTATACAAAGTCAGCTTTGACTATCAGACTACTGCTGATTCCTATCGGTTTATAGCTGGAGATCAGGCGATTGATGTAAAGGATATTGATGATGCCAAAGGGCTTTCAGTGAATGAACAAATAACTGCATCCACCGATACCAACAGGGCAGAGTTCACAGTAACTGGCTCAGGAAATGGACAGACCTATATTGGAATCTTTAGTGATGGAACAAGTGTGAATATGGATACCGGTGAAGGAACTTTTATATTAGACAACTTACAAATTGAAAAGGTAGCTACGATAGAAAGCACAGCTGATATCCGAACACTTATTGAACAATACGATGAAATGGAGGAATTCGAGAACCCTCAAGTGATTCGCGCATTAAACACCCATTTGATTGCGGTTGCTCGTTACGAAAAGCAGGAACAAGCTGCAAAGGTTATCAAGCATCTAAATGGATTTAAACAGCTGCTAGATCAACAAAAACAAGAAAAATTAATTTCTCAAAAGGCGTATAATACGCTTAAATCGAGTTCTGATATTTTAATCGGAAGATGGAAGTAGTTTTTTACCTATCTTTCTATATGAATAAAAAAGCAGGGAGCTAAATTTTTAATCAGCTCCCTTATTTCTATTTGGTAATGATTTTTAGAAGTTACGGTTCTATCTTTATCAAGAAATTTTATTCAAAACATATTAAAAAGCAATATATCTAAAAATCACAACAATATTTTTATTGTGGAAGCGCTTAACACTAGGTACGATTGAACTATAGTAAATAAAACTATGGGGGGTACAAGATGAAAAAATGCTTGTCTATGATTTTCTTTAGCTTACTCGTGCTAAGTTTGGCTGCTTGCTCGGAATCTCAATCAGCAAACGGTGATACAGGAAATGGGAAAACAACCTTACATGTGGCTGCTTTGGAATCCGGTTATGGTGGAGACATGTGGACAAAGATAGCCGATGCATATGAAGCAGCTAACGAGAATGTAACTGTTGAATTAACCGTAGAAAAAAACCTGGAAGAAGTGATCCGGCCAAATATGCAAGCCGGTGAATATCCAGATGTATTGTTATTGGCAACAGGTAGACCAGAAGGGTTAACAGAAACACTTATTAAGGAAGATGGTATGGAAAAAATTACAGATGTACTAGACATGGATGTATATGGAGAAGACATGGCGGTAAATAACAAATTATTGGAAGGATTCAGTGATACATTAGCTACGAATCCATATGCAGATGGGGAAACCTATTTAGCTCCTATGTTTTACAGTCCTACAGGGTTATTTTATAATGCAGGATTATTTGAAGAGAAAGGCTGGGAAGTTCCGAAAACTTGGGGTGACATGTGGGCTTTAGGTGAGAAGGCAGCTAAAGAAGGAATCTCACTTTTCACCTATCCAACAACTGGCTATTTTGACACGATGGTTGGATCAATGCTGTATGCTTCAGGAGGTACAGATTTCTTTAATTCAGCAATGACTTATGAAGATGGTGTATGGGAAACTGAAGAAGCAACGAAAGTGTTAGAAACAATAAAAAAATTAGCTGATTATACGCATCCAAATACAGTTGCAAATGCAAACCCCAATGATTTTACGAAGAACCAGCAGTTGGTTTTAGATAATGAGGCACTATTTATGCCGAATGGAACTTGGGTAGTTGGTGAAATGAAAGAAGCCCCTAAAGCGGATAATTTTGAGTGGGGGATGATGTCAATTCCTTCGTTTGAAAAAGGCGGCGATCGTTATGCATTTACATTCTTTGAACAGATGTGGATTCCATCTGCTTCTGAAAATAAACAAGCAGCCAAAGAATTTATCACCTATATGTACACAGATGAAGCAGCTTCTATCTTCTTAGAATCTGGAGCAGTTCAGCCAATTAAGGGGATTACAGAAGAAATGGAGGGAGACAATCTACTCTATTACAATATATATGAAGAAGATGGCGTACTTCCAGCAATGGGAACATTCGCTTCTACAGCTCCTGTTCCAGGTGTCAGCATCGGAGACACATTATATGGTTCCATTGACAGTGTGATCAGTGGTGAAATTTCTGTGGAGGAATGGAGAAAACAAATTGAAGAGGCAAGTGACCAGCTAAGACCTGCTATGAACTAATGGACGACCCAAAGATAAAAATAAAACGGTGGGAACGTAAACTCATCGTTTTATTTGGTTACAGGGTGTGAGGTACGTCGAATGGTGACGAAGGATGCCTGGATGGTGATATGTTGCATATAATGTGTGACTTAGGTGGACGGACGCGTGAATGAGTGGTGAAGTTGCCCAACTCAGGATACCCGGCATGTGATGAAACAGTTCTATTTGAACATGTTGCCTGTGCCCCCTACCCCCTACGCGATTTCACATGAAAGAGGTGAGAATAATGAGTAAAAAGAAATCTAGGAATCTATTTATTGGCGTCTGTGTGGCTCCTGCACTTATTTTACTGATTCTTTTTATGGTAATTCCGACGATTGAGGTATTTCGAATGTCGCTTTATCAATGGGGCGGGTTTTCGAATAACCAGCAGTTTGTAGGATTTAATAACTTTAAGCTTTTATGGAATGACATGGATTTTATTCGGTCCTTTCAAAATTCAATTCTATTAATTGTTATTGTTGCCATTTTTACCTTCGTGATTGCTGTTTTCTTTGCGGCAATATTATCCAAAGAGAAGATCCGAGGCAGCAATTTTTTTCGAGTGATCTTTTATATCCCAAACATCTTATCTATTGTCGTAATTGCTGGGATTTTTTCTGCCATCTATGATCCTTCCAATGGGTTATTAAATAGCATTTTCCATCTATTAAGCTTGGAAACCTTACAACAGAAATGGTTAGGTAACCAGACCATTGTTATTTACAGTGTAGCAGGAGCATTGGTGTGGCAGGCTATTGGTTATTACATGGTAATGTATATGTCTAGCATGGCAAGTATACCTGCGAGCTATTATGAAGCAGCCTCCCTAGAAGGGGCTAGCAAGATGAAGCAATTTACCGGCATTACGTTACCATTGATCTGGAACAATATTCGGACGACACTAACGTTTTTTATCATTAGTACGATTAACTTGAGCTTCCTACTTGTAAAAGCAATGACCGGCGGTGGACCAGATGGTTCGTCAGAGGTTTTTCTTTTCTATATGTATGATCAAGCGTATACAAATTCGACCTATGGCTATGGGATGGCGATCGGGGTAGTCGTTTTTATTTTCTCCTTTGCTTTAGCGGCGATTGTAAATTTTATTACAAAACGAGATGTACTGGAGTATTAGAGAAGGAGGTAGGAAGTGGTGAAAAAATCAAATGGTTCGCAAACGGATACGTTGTATAAGCTATTTATCTATATTGCTTTGATCACCTTGGCAATATCAATCATTGTACCAGTAGCATGGGTGTTTTTTGCATCAATCAAGCAAAATGCTGAATTCTACGGTAATCCATGGTCGATTCCCCTTGGCTTCCATGTTGAAAATTTTATCGAAGCATTTCAGGAAGCAAATATGGGAAACTACTTATTTAATTCGGCCGTGGTGACCGTATTGGCATTGGCAATCTTGCTGATTGTAGCGTTACCAGCAGCTTATGTATTATCCCGTTTTAGTTTCAGAGGAAGTAAAATGATTAACTCGTTCGTTAAGGTAGGATTGTTTATTAATATCAGCTATATTGCCGTTCCGATTTTCCTCATGCTCCTAGATTGGGATACGGTTATCCGGACTATTCTTGGCGAAGAACTCCTGTTAAATAATCGGTTTATGCTTGCACTCATTTATGCGTCAACCGCATTGCCGTTTACAATTTATCTCTTATCAAGTTATTTTCAAACACTTCCTTCCGATTTTGAGGAAGCAGCAAGTATCGATGGTGCGGGATATTTTAAAACCATGTTTTCAGTGATGCTGCCGATGGCAGGACCAAGTATTATCATTGTTATTTTATTTAACTTCTTACTTTTTTGGAACGAATATATTCTGGCACTAACATTAATGCCGGGCGAAAATCAAACATTGCCAGTTGGCTTATTAAATCTGATGGCGGCTGAGCGGGCAGCGGCGAATTATGGACCAATGTATGCGGGGATGGTCATCGTTATGCTCCCAACATTAATTCTTTATATTATCCTGCAAAAACGTCTAACACAAGGAATGACGGTTGGTGGGTTGAAAGGATAGGTGGATCAAATGAAGAAATTATCAGGAAGAGTAACGTTACCAAGTGAGGAAAATTTTTTAAATGAAACGAAGGAACTACTTAGCCGTTGGGGTGCAGATGCTTTGCGGGATAGTGATGGAACCAAGTTGGATAAAGAAATCAAACAGTTAAATGCCAAAATATATACGACCTATTTTGTGGCACGAAGTCACAATGAATTTGCTGAACAGCATCCGGAAGAAATTCAGCAGCTTTATCTCATGTCCCAATATCATATGGCTACTGGAACGAAGCTGGAAGTAACATTTATGAAGGGGTACTTTGATGAACAGATAGAACCGGATTATGTACATGACCCAAAAAAGTGGTGGGAAGTAATTGACCGGACAACAGGTGAGGTAGTAAATCCAGATAGTTGGGAAGTCAATCAAGCAGAGAATCAATTAGTTATTCATCAAGCACAGCCTTGGCATGAATATACGGTCTCCTTTTTAGCTTATATGAAATGGGATCCGACACAAATGTACAATCATATGACCAATGATTGGGGGGATAAACCGCATGAAATCCCTTTTGATGCTCGGCAGCCATACTCTAATCAATTTATTAAAGATTATTTGGTAAAGTGGCTAAAGGAAAATCCGGACACCGATGTGGTTCGGTTTACCACCTTTTTCTATCATTTTACATTGATATTTAATCATTTAGGAAAAGAAAAATTTGTGGATTGGTTTGGCTATGGAGCGAGCGTTTCTGTGGCGGCATTGCAAGCCTTTGAAAAGGAAAAAGGCTATTCACTAAGACCGGAAGATATCGTAGATCAAGGCTATTACAACACTACCTTTCGCGTTCCTTCAACAGCCTATTTGGATTATATTGATTTCATTCAACAATTTGTTGCGCAAGAAGTGAAAGAACTGGTTGAAATGGTTCACGACAGCGGCAAGGAAGCAATGATGTTTTTAGGAGATAATTGGATTGGAACAGAACCATACGGCAACTATTTTAAAGATACAGATATGGATGCGGTCGTTGGCAGTGTTGGAGATGGAACTACCCTTCGAATTATTTCCGATATTCCGCATGTTGCTTATACCGAGGGGCGATTACTTCCTTACTTTTTCCCGGATACATTTTATGAAGGGAACGATCCGGTTATTGAAGCGAATGAAATTTGGTTGTCTGCTAGAAGGGCTATGATGCGAAAACCACTGGATCGCATCGGCTATGGCGGCTATTTAAGCCTCGCCTATAAATTTCCTGCGTTTGTTGACTATGTGGAACACATTACCGAGGAATTTCGCGAAATTTATGACAAGATTAAAGGAGTAAAGCCTTATACAGGAATTAAAGTGGCCATTCTGAATGCCTGGGGGCAACTGAGATCCTGGCAGGCACACACTGTTGCCCATGGGAAGTGGTATAAGCAAACCTATTCCTATTATGGTATTTTGGAAGCGCTCAGTGGTTCAAATGCAGAAGTTACCTTTCTTTCTTTTGACGATGTGATACATCATGATATACCTGATGACATCGATGTGATCATAAATGCAGGAGATGCTGGTACAGCCTTCTCAGGTGGGGAAATATGGAAGGAATCTGTGTTGACAGAAAAACTAAGAGAATGGATTTATCATGGCGGTGGATTTATCGGGATTGGCGAACCAAGTGCATATCATCACGAAGGACGTTATTTTCAACTAGCCAATGTATTAGGTGTGGATAAAGAACTTGGGTTTAGCTTATCGACGAACAAGTATTTTACCGATACGACCGATTCCCATTTTATTACCGATGATACTAAGGTATTCCATTTCGGTGAAGGGATAAAAAACATCTATGCATTAGAGCAGCAGACGACGATTCTTGGACAAAATGATGATGGCATTTATTTAGCTAGTTCACCATTTGGAAGTGGTCGAAGTGTTTATATGGCCGGACTTCCATATAGCCATGAAAACACACGGTTGTTTATGCGGGCATTATTTTTTGCAGCACATAAAGAAAGGGAATTGAAGAAATGGTATGCATCAAATATTCACTGTGAAGTTCATGCCTACTTAGAAATCAATATGTACGCAGTTGTTAACAATTCAACGGAGACACAGACAACAAATGTTTATGTTGGAACCGGTATTGAGCATGTAGTGACCCTTGGACCGAGTGAGATTATTTGGGAGGTATGCAAAGATGGAAGATAAGGTGTTTCGTATCTTGAAAATCGTATTTTTTCTCTTTTGCATGTATTTGATCATTAATGGACAACGAACAATTGGGAGACTTGAGTTATTTTCCCAATTAATTGGGTTGGCGGGGTTGTTGTTCCTGCTCTGGAATTATAATCGGAAATTCATTTAATAGAGGATGGTTAAATTGTCACATCTTTATCCTCCTTTTTGAACACGAACTACTTTTGCTTTTTGCCAATCTTGGTGATGAAAGTCTAAGTTTCCATAATACGCATGTAATAAAAATGAAACTTTTTATCTGGAATGAAGAGGCAAAACAATTTTGGAAACACTCCATTTGGTTTTGCCTTTTCTAAGCCATTAGAATGGGGGAAGGAAATGAGGTACGCCATTGGTATTGACATTGGTGGGACAAAGATTGCAAGTGGGATTGTTAATGAACATGGGGATTTAATTCAAAAAGAAGTTGTAAGAAGTGATACTTCTGATAAAGAGCAAATGTTTTCACAGGTAATAACATGTGTGCAGACCCTGATGAATCATTCGAGTATCCCATTAAGTGATATATTTGGTATTGGTGCAGGTATCCCTGGTAAAGTGGATAGGGAAAATGGAATAGCTGTATTCCAGAATAATCTACCTTGGCGAGACTTTCCGTTTACAAAACGGATAAGCGAAGCTTTGGGCGTTAATCGAATTGTCATTGATAATGATGTAGATATGGCTGCTTTTGCTGAATGGAAGAAAGCAGAGCTGACGGAAACGGATTTATTTACTTATATTACGATAAGTACAGGAATTGCATGTTCCATCATCCAAGGTGGAGAAATTATTCGAGGTGCTGGTTTTGCTGGAGAGCTAGGGCTTATTCCAATTACCTTGAAAAACAAAGGGACATACATGGAAAGGTTAGAATCCATTGCTTCGGGTCCTGCCATTGCCAAAAGAGGGCAGGATCTATTTAAAGATTCGTACATTACCTCAGCAGATGTATTATCTGCATATCATAAAGGAGATGCACAAGCTGAGATAATTATTCAAGATCTGGTTTCCTCTTTAACCCAAGGGTTATACGTGATTACTAGTTTACTAGACCCACACAAGATTGTATTTGGCGGAAGTGTTGCTGTACATAACCCGCAACTATTACAATTAGTGAAAGAAGAATTAGCTTGTTACTTATTAAAGGAGCAACTTCATATATTAGATCATATGGAATTTAGTCATTTTAATCATGACCAAGGAATTCTAGGCTCTGGTCTTAAGGTATTTAATTCGAACTAAACAGGTGAGTTTGAAAGGAGTATATAAATGAAATGCACCCATGTATACCAAAAAGGGAATGGTCCGATTAACGAAGATTCCTATGTTATTAATCAAGATGCCAATGTATATGCTGTAATAGATGGGGCTACTGGATTAGATGGACTTCCGGGTTACTTGGCTTCGTATACGGTCCAAGAGCAGTTGCAAGCACTGAAGCAAACTGATGGATTATATAATGGGGTGCTTCGAGCGAATCAAACACTAGGTCAAAAATTAGTGGATCAATTTAATAATTTTGCTAGGAGTGGCAGCAATATATCTAGTATTCAAGATATTCCTAAAAAGCAAAGAAGTTCAACCGGGTTAGCAGCAATTCAGTTGCACTCAAATGGTCATGCATTGGACTTTTTTCACGCGGGAGACTGCATGATATTTGTAGAGTATAAAAGTGGTGAAATACGTGCAATTACATATGATCTAATCCAATATTTTGATCAGCTTGCCCTTAAAGAATTCATGAAACTCCATGAGAAAAAAGGAAACCATATGGATTTAAGTCAATTAAGAGAAATGATAAAACCTATTTTAATGCAAAATCGCGAGAACATGAATACATCAGGGGGTTATGGGGTGATTGATGGGACTGCTGAAGCATTCCAATTTATGGAGTCAGGAACGGTTTCCTTAAGCAAGGTGTCGAAAATAGTATTACTTACGGATGGTATGCTTTTACCTACAAGAGAGCAAACCACGATTGCTTGGGAGAAATCTGCAGAGATTGCATGTAATCAGGGGGTAGAGGCATTATTTAATGAAGTAGTGAAACGAGAGAGTCAAGACGCCTCCTGTTTAACCTATCCAAGGTTAAAGGAAAGTGACGATAAAACGGCTCTATTATTAGAACGATAACCGGTATACTAACATTTGTACTGCTTTTAAGTCTGCTGTCTTCGCTTTCACGTCGAAGTCTATGTATCTTTGTTAACATGGAGTCTTCTTATGTCATAACATGCTTGTTTCACTAAATAAATGTTCGATAATTGGAGCAAAAGGAAGTTGACTCAAGCAGGAAATAGGATAACTGAAGATCCTTGAAGAAGCAGTCTTTGTTGCCACGGGAGCTGAAGATGTCCGCAAAAAACACCTTGCTGGAGCAGAAATTAGTACTGTGTATACATGTCGTAGTTTGAATCAATAGCAGCAGAGGAAGCGAAAAGATCCTTAATAACAGGAGCATTGCTGTTTTATTGATTTCCGACGGACCGAATGGGAACCTTACGACACATATAAGTTTGGTTTCTTTTCAAGTCAAATCAGTTCCCATTTACCTGTGACATGGTCGATGGCAAGCTTAACACACGGAATGATAACCAGTTTTTGGAAGCTATATACATCGTAGAGTGGAATCCTATCGTTTTTCTTCCTGTATGGCAAACTATGAAATAAAAGTAGAGACAGGAGGTCCTATTTTTAAAAGTATCTAAAACAATAATTATGTAGCTGGCAATGTACACCGCTTTAATTAGATAACCATTGCTACAATGGCCCCGTTTAAAAGGTTTGCTAAAGTAGCTGCAATTAATGCTTTCAACATTAGTTTTTGAATTTCAAACTTCCGTTTAGGAGCCATGTTTGTTAGCATCCCAACGATACTGCCTGCTGCTCCAAAGTTAGCAAATCCACTAAGTGCAAAAGTCAAAATAGCTAATGTTCTATCCGATAGGCTATCGATAATTTCAGATAGTTGGGCAAACGCTACAAATTCATTTAATAAGAATTTTTGAGCTAATAAATTTCCAGCTGTTAAAGCTTCCCCCCAAGGAATCCCAATAATAAATGCTATGGGAGCGAACAGATAACCAAAAATCAATTCTAATGAAAAGTTGTCAAATCCCAAAAGGGATCCTCCCCAATTTAAAAGCCCATTTATTAACGCCATTAATCCAATGATAGCCATTAACATGAGGCCTACGTTTACTGCAAAGTGTAATCCTTCCTTTGAACTCACAAAAATAACATCAATGATATTTGTCTTTTCCTTGCTTGCAGCAGCTTCTACTGGTTTTATCCACTCGTTATCATTAATTTCTTCTGTTTCCGGAATAATAAATTTTGCTACCATAAGCCCTGCTGGTGCAGACATTAAGGCTGCTGATAGTAAATATTCTAATGGAATCCCCATTGCAGCTAGTCCAACCATTACAGCACCAGAAACGGAAGCTAAGCCTCCTACCATTACAGAAAATAACTGTGATCTCGTCATATTGGCAATATAGGGCCTTACAACTAATGGTGATTGTGTATTACCAACAAAGATGTTCGCAGCAGCTGCTGCTGATTCAGCATAAGAAGTCTTCATTATCTTAGAAATAAATCCTCCAATAATCCGAACGATATACTGCATGATTCCATAATGATAAAGTATTGCTATTAGAACGGTTAAGAAGATAATGAGGCCTAATACGTTAACAGCGAAGACTGCAAGTTCACCGTCCTTATCTGCTAAAGGACCGAAAACAAATGCAATTCCCTCATGTCCATAGTTAATAATATCGTTGATGCCTGTGGATACATATGCAAGTACTTCTTTTCCAAACTCCCATTTTAATACAAGATACCCAAAAACAATTTGGAGAAAAAAACCAATTGTAACTGTTCTTATATTTATATATTTTTTGTTCTCAGATAAGAGAAAAGAGACCAAAATGATAAAACAGCATCCTGCTATACCCCAAATTACATTCATTTTGTACACCTCTGTATATAATAAAATAAAAATTATGACATTTTTGGAGTAATCAGAATGTAAGTGATTGTACATCCTGATTACTTGTTTAAATTCTATTAATTACTTTTTTAACTAATAAAACAAACTTCTCTCGGGATTTGCCGGCAACTTCAATAACTTCATCATGACTTAAAGGCTGGTCTAGGATCCCACAAGCCATATTTGTTAAGCAAGAAATCCCTAATACGCTCATCTCAGAGTGTATTGCAACGGTAGCTTCAGGTACAGTAGACATACCGATTGCATCACCTCCAAGTGTTCGTATCATTCGTATTTCTGCAGGTGTTTCATAAACAGGCCCACTCCACCATCCGTATACACCTTCTTGTAATGTAATATTATTTTCGATAGCTATATCTAAGGCTAAATTACGTAGCTCCTTGCTATAAACCTCAGATACATCAGGAAAGCGTGTGCCTAAGGCAGGATTATTTCTGCCGATTAACGGATTTGTACCAACTAAATTAATATGATCGGTAATTAGCATTAGTTCACCTGGATTAAAGTCTGTATTAACTGCACCGCAAGAATTCGTAATAATTAGATTTTTAGCACCTAATGCTTTTATTACTCTTATAGGAAATGTAACTTCATCCAGACTGTAGCCTTCGTAGTAGTGATAGCGTCCTTTCATTGCAACGATTTTTTTTCCTTCTAATCTACCAATAACCAATTCGTTTGCATGTCCTGCCGCATCAGATTTAGAAAAAAAAGGAATATCTTCATAAGGGATAGTAACGGCATCTTCTATTTCGTCAGCTAGACTTCCTAACCCAGAACCGAGAACGATTCCGACTTCAGGGATAATATTCGTTTTACTTGATATAAAATCTTTCGCTTCCAGGATTTCATTTGTCTTATGCATTATTTGTACCTCCGTTTTAGTAGACCGGTCTACATAATTTATAAAAAAATGACTATTTTAGAATGATAGGTATCATGTGAGACATCCCTCGAATAGCAGAAGAATCTTTACGAGCTAAGGATACAATAAAGGCGCCTTGAATCATGGAATTTATGGACTCGCCAAGTTTGTTTGCTTTCTCTTTTTCATAGCCATTTATTTCTAACACTTGAGAAAATTCTGTAGACCAGGCTTCAAATACATCATTACATGCTTTTCGTAAGTTTTCACTGGTTGAGGACGTTTCTAATACAAGGGCAGTAATAGGGACCCCTATAAAGTAATTGTCTTTTTCAAAACGTTCTGCGCTCTCTGCTATAAAGTATTGTATAGCTTCTACTGGATTGTCATGTAGTGTAAGTTTTTCTTTAATAAAATTGGTTACGACTTGTTTTGTCCAATTTATAGCTTCAATAGCTAGTTGCTCTTTACCATTTGGAAAATGGTAGTAAATAGACCCTTTTGGTGCACCACTTTGCTGTATAATATCATTTAATCCTGTTCCAACATACCCTTTTTTTTGCAGAAGTTTTGCTGTTGCCTTAATCATTTCTTCTCGAGTATTTTTTTTCATGTAAGAACATTCACTCCAATTAAAGTTTTATACCAAACGGTCTACATATTATATTTTATGGAAGCGATACCAATTTGTCAATACAAAATAGAACACTATAAGAGGTTAATTATTATCAGCTGATTCAGTAACCATGATGTATTCCTACACATTTCCCCAACCGGTTCACTGCTTCTTCAATATCCTCATCTTGTAAATTAGCAAAACCGATAATTAATTTAATCTTTCCAGGTTGTTTGGGTTGATGTTGTAACATGAACCGTCTCATAGAGTAAATCTCAAGCTTTTCTTTTTTAGCATGAGTCTCAACTTCTTCATACCGCTTTTCCGTTTTGAACGTTGCAACAAAATGAAGGCCGGCAGGGATATCTTCAATCGAAATAGTATGTTTAAAGTA
Source organism: Virgibacillus sp. CM-4 (assembly GCF_000445495.1). Taxonomy (NCBI): domain Bacteria; kingdom Bacillati; phylum Bacillota; class Bacilli; order Caryophanales; family Bacillaceae; genus Virgibacillus; species Virgibacillus sp. CM-4. The sequence goes on along the minus strand of NZ_AUQA01000002.1, from coordinate 606,839 downwards.
AGATCGAAGGTAGGTGACTAGTTTTTTTCTTTTTACTTTATAATAATGATTCATTCGCTTCACATGTCGGTCGTATTCTCCTGTTTGAATAAAATAATGCAACGTATACAGTGCAAGTGCGTTACTGTTTTGAATCAAATGCTGATGGTGATTTTGATAATCGCGCAATAACTTTGGTGGAAGTACCATATAGCTAATGCGAAGTCCAGGTAAAATCGTTTTTGAAAACGTTCCGGTATAGATAACCCGCTGATTTCGATCCAAACTTTGTAAGGATGGAATGTTGTCCGTTTCATACTTAAATTCACTGTCATAATCATCTTCCAAAATATAACGATCGTTGTTCTGTAATGACCAATTAAGCAGTTCGATACGTCGAGAGATTGGCATTATTTTTCCAGTTGGAAATTGGTGGGAGGGTGTGACAAACAAAAGATTCGCCTTTGATTGTTCCGCTCTTTCTATATTCATTCCCTTATTATCCAAGTCGACAAGCTGTACCGGAAATTCCATATTCTTTAAGAGGGTATAAAACCGGGAATACCCTGGGTTTTCCATGGCTATTCTCGTTTTTTCTGTTTTGCTTTCCATGAGTTGACGAATTAACAGCTGGGTACCTGCGCCGATAACAACTTGTTCGGGTTCGCAAACCACACCACGAGATAATGTAATCATCCTGGCAATTGTTTTGCGTACAATGAAGGGTCCTTGAGGATGCGGGAATTCTGAAAGTTCCTGCTTATGCTGATTAATCGCCTTTTGCTGACATTTGATCCATGATTTAAATGGGAATTTCGTAATATCAGAAGCCATATGAGATAAGGAGAGCCAACCTTTTTTATCCACACTCTCTTCTCTTAAATCATCTGGTAAAGTACGAACAGGTTGTTTGTCTTGAATAAACGCAGTTATCGCTTCGACATAATACCCCTTTTTTTCAATTGTATAGATGTATCCTTCTGCTAGTAATTGTTCATATGCATGGGTGATCGTATTTACACTGACGTTTAGTTGAGTGGCCAACGTTCGTTTAGAAGGTAATTTTTCATTGGCATGAATCTTACCCGCTAGGATGATCGCTTTGATTTCTTCATAAATTTGCTGATAAATAAAGGCTTCTTTCTTTGTTTTATCTAATCTCAATAACATTTGAAAGCACTCCTTAATCTGGTACCTATTAAATTTAAAATCTGGTACTTTTCATTATACCAGATTATTGTCATACTAATTACTAAATTTAAAAAAGTGAGGGATATAGATGACTACTGTCGAACAAGCCAGAGATGATATATTACGAACAAAGCGAAATAAGTATATTCCTAGGGGAGTAAGTAACGGAAATGTATTAATTGCTGACCATGCTAAAGGAGCAACCATTACGGATCATGCACAGAATGAATGGATTGATTTTGCTGGTGCTATCGGGACGTTAAATGTAGGACATTCCCACCCCAAAATTACAGAAGCGGTCAAAGCGCAAGTAGATAAATTTTTACACCCGGGATTTAATGTAGTCATGTATGAAGGGTATATCCAACTGGCGGAACGATTATGCCAGCTAACTCCAGGTAGTTTCGATAAGCAAGCAATCCTGTTTAATTCTGGAGCAGAAGCAGTAGAAAATGCGGTCAAAATCGCTCGTAAATATACCAATCGTCAAGCCGTTGTTACATTTACTAGAGGGTTTCACGGGAGAACGAACTTGACGATGGGGATGACAAGTAAAGTAAAACCATATAAATTTGGGTTCGGGCCATTTGCTCCGGAAATTTATCAAGCGCCGTATCCTTACCTCTACCATAAACCAGATACGATGTCAGAATCAGATTATATTGACCAACAGATAGAAGAATTTGAGGAGTTTTTTATTTCGACAGTTGCCCCAGAGACAGTAGCTTGTGTCGTGATGGAACCAGTTCAAGGCGAAGGTGGATTTATAATTCCTCCAAAGAAGTTTGTTCAATTTGTGCGTGCATTTTGTGAAAAACATGGAATTGTATTCGTAGCCGATGAGATTCAAACTGGTTTCGCACGAACAGGGAAACTATTTGCTATGGAACATTTTGATGTTATACCAGATTTGGTAACCGTTTCCAAGTCATTGGCGGCAGGTTTGCCATTAAGTGGGGTAGTAGGCAGAAAAGAAATTCTTCATGCGGCAGAACCTGGAGAATTGGGTGGAACATTTGCTGGTAACCCAGTAGCTTGCGCGGCTGCTTTACAAGTATTAGATATTATTGAAGAAGAAAAATTAGTAGAAAAAGCGGAGCTTCTTGGGAAAAAGCTAGAAGATAAATTAATTACGCTCTCTAAGGAGCATGCATTTATAGGAGATATTCGTAGATTAGGAGCAATGGTGGCTGTTGAATTAGTTACCGATCAAAACAGTAAATTTCCGAATAAAACGAAGGCAAGTGAAATTGTCAACTATGCGAATGGTCATGGGTTGCTACTCCTATCAGCTGGTCTAAAGGGAAATGTGATTCGGTTTTTAGCGCCACTAGTTATTTCAGACGAAGAATTAGCGAAGGGCTTAACCATTTTAGAACAGGCATTTAATCAATAGGGGGGATGGTCATGTCTGAAAAGATCCAAGTATGGAACCCTGCAACAGGTGAGATTGTTAATGAAGTGAAAATTAATACAAAAGCAGAAATTGATCAAGCGCTTGAAAATGGACATCGTGGTTTTAAAGCCTGGGCAAACCTTGATGCCCATAAACGGTCTAACTTATTAAAACAATGGTCACATGTAATTCAACAACATAAACAAGATATTGCAGAGGTTATGACATTAGAAAATGGAAAGCCGCTAAAGGAGTCATTGGGCGAGGTAGATTACGCAACGAGTTATATTGATTGGTATGCAGAAGAGACAGTAAGAATCTATGGTCGAACGATTCCTGCATCGTCTGATTCAAAGCGGATTGTCATCAGTCGACAGCCAGTGGGGTTAGTTGCGGCGATAACGCCATGGAACTTTCCTGCGGCGATGATGACAAGAAAGGCAGCACCAGCACTAGCTGCAGGATGTTCGTTTATTATTAAGCCAGCGGAAGAAACCCCATTGACGACGATGCGATTCGTAGACCTTGCGCATGAAGCTGGAATTCCAGCGGATGTGATACAGTACGTTAATGGATATGGAACTGATGTTGGTCCATTGTTCACTGCGAGCAACTATGTGCGAAAGATTACCTTTACTGGATCTACACCAGTAGGTAAGACATTAATTCGTGATAGTGCAGATACAGTAAAGCATGTAACGATGGAGTTAGGTGGTCATGCACCACTTATTGTAGCAGCGGACGCAGACTTGGATATTGCCGTTAAGCAAACAATCCTTTCTAAGTTTAGAAATGCTGGTCAAACCTGTATTTGTGCAAATCGTGTAATTGTACATGAGAGCATGGTAGAATCTTATACAGCAAAATTAACAGAAGCGATAAAGCATTTGAAAGTCGGTAATGGATTAGAGAAGGATACAGATGTCGGTCCGATCATAAATGAAAAAGGCTATGACAAAATTGTATCTCAAGTAGAAGATGCAATTCAAAAAGGGGCCGAGGTGTCGATTGGAAATAAGTTTGATGCTAATTTTGAAAACGGTACTTTTTTTGTCTACCCAACGGTGTTAACTCATGTGAGTGAAGCGATGGCTATCATGCAGGAAGAAACATTCGGACCAATTCTTCCGATTACGAGTTTTTCATCTATTGAAGAAGCGGTTGAGATAGCGAATCGAACGCCATATGGCTTAGCGGCTTATTTCTTTACGAATGATTACCGCGTAGGAAGTTATCTTCATGACCATCTTGATTATGGGATTATCGGTTGGAACGATGGGGCTCCTTCTGGTGCGCATGTACCTTTTGGAGGAATGAAAGAGAGCGGTATTGGAAGAGAAGGTGGATTGGAAGGAATTGAACCGTACTTAGAAACAAAATATTTGTCGATTGGTAATTGTAACTTTTCTTAAGATAAAACATGGCTAATTCTACGGATATGGAATTAGCCAGATGCTTAGCAAAACTTTATTGTTGGAAAATTCGTTTAAATGTATGTCGTAGATTTAGTCGGAGGTGCTCATGTGAATGTGGTTCAAAAAGAAATAGAAAAATCCAACGACTTGGAAAAAGAAGATTTGTCTTTTTGGACACCATCTAACCAGTGGAAATCTTTCATTGTATCGCTTACAGGTTTATTTTTATTTCTTGTTCCAATTCCTTATCAGGGACAATGGACAATTGGAATAGGTATTATTGCTGAATTCCTTCAAAACAAATTTGAGGTTTATTTACCAACATTTATGACAGGTGTGTTAATCCTTTCTGTATTGGGAACTACTGTTATGAAAGTAGGTTTACGATACCAAAAACAATGGGCGACCAATTCCAAGTTCTTAAGGGAATTATTAGATGTTAATTGGTTTTGGGGGATATTTCGCATCCTAGGTGCTGTTTTTGCAGTAATGACACTATATGAGTTAGGTCCTAAATTTATCTGGACGGGTGCTACCGGTGGTACGGTATTATTCGATCTCATTCCTGTACTTACAACGTGGTTTTTAATTGCTGGCTTTCTTATGCCCTTATTATTAAATTTTGGGTTAATGGAGTTTATTGGAACCGTTGTTAGAGGGGTGATGCGACCGCTATTTAAATTACCAGGACGCTCATCAATTGATGCTTTAGCGTCATGGATGGGAAGCGGTACCGTTGGAGTGTTGATTACAACACAGCAATATGAGAGTGGATTTTATACAAAACGCGAAGCATCTGTGATCGCAACCAATTTTTCTATTGCATCCATTGCTTTTAGTTTACTCGTTATTAACTTTATTGGTATGGGTCATATGTTTGTACAATTCTATATCACGGTTATTGTGGCAGGAGTTATTGCTGCAATTATCATTCCAAGGATCCCCCCACTATCAAGAAAAGAAGATAACTATTATGAATTAGCAGGCAAGCAAATCGCTGAAGAAGTTCCTACTGGGAAAACCCAATTCCGCTTTGCGATGGAGAAAGCAGTTGCTCGAGCAGCAGAAGTGAAAAGTATTTCCTCAATTGTAAAGAGTGGCGTACAAAATGTCATTGATATTTGGTTTGGTTTGCTCCCACTAGTGATGGGATTAGGCACGATTGCACTTATAATTGCTGAGTTTACACCAGTCTTTCATATTCTTGCTTATCCCTTTGTCCCACTTCTGAAATGGGCGAATATCCCTGAAGCATCAGAGGCAGCGCCAGCGATGATCGTTGGCTTTGCGGACATGTTTCTACCGGCAGTAATAGGCAGTGGAATCGAAAGTGAACTTACCCGCTTTGTTATCGCATCTTTATCAATGACGCAATTAATTTATATATCAGAAGTAGGCATCTTAATTTTACGTTCGAAAATTCCAATCAGTTTTCTTGATATGGTAATTATATTTTTACAGCGCACCATCATTACACTGCCAATTATCATTCTAATGGCACAGCTCTTTTTCCTTTAATGTGACTTGCATAAATAACCGCTAGCAATTAGTTTGATAGTAGAGTGATTAATTCAATAGGAGGAAGACGACATGTACAAACCAAAAGATTCTTCAAAAAGCCCACGATACACCGGTGTACGTACATTTATGCGACTGGAACAAATCCAAACAACAGAAAATGTAGATTTTGTAGTGGTAGGTAATCCTTTTGATACTGCAGTATCAAATCGTATTGGGGCTCGTGGCGGCCCGCAGCATATTCGTAACTTTTCTGTGTTGCTTCGACCTTATAATCCGAATCAAGGAATTAATATTTTTGATTATTGTTCAGGAGTTGACTACGGGGACTTTGAAATTGTTCCACAAAACATTCATAAATCCTATGACATTGTGGGAGAATCGTTAGCTCCCATTCTTGAAAAAGAAATTACTCCCATTATCCTTGGAGGAGATCATTCTGTATCTCTAGGTCATCTTCGGGCGTTTGCAGCCAAGTACGGCCCTGTTTCGCTCGTTCATTTCGATTCCCACAGCGATACATGGGATAATTATTTCGGAGAAAAATATATGCATGGAACGCCATTCCGTAGAGCAGTAGAGGAAGGACTCATTGATACAGAACACTCTATACAGGTTGGTTTACGGGGACCGCTTTATGGTCCAGAAGATATAACAGATCCGGAAGATTTAGGATTTAAAACCATTCCGATGCGTGAAGTGAAAAAATTAGGACAAGAAGAGGTATTACGCCAAATTCATGAACGTGTTGGCGACAAGCCCGTTTTTGTTTCATATGATATCGACTTTGTTGACCCTGCATTTGCTCCAGGAACGGGGACCCCAGAAGTAGGCGGTCCTGATAGTCATGAGGCCCTAGAATATGTACGTGGGCTTCATGGGCTAGATATTAAAGGTTTTGACTTAGTCGAAGTATTGCCCGAATATGATAGTGGTGAAATAACTGCTGCCCTTGCTTCTGCAGTGGCATTTGAAATGATTACACTAGTTGCCATGAAGAAGCGTGATGATTTAGCAGTTGAAGGGAAGGAAGCCACCTTCACTAAATAAAAATACGTGCGGGAAGGATGTCATCAAATCGAAATGGTTTGGATGACATCCTTTTTTTGTAATAAAATAGATAAAGAAAGCATGAATCTTTTTTTCAAATATCAACGTATAATTAGACAGTTTACCTTTGAATCAGGAGGAAAAATATGAATCGAACGATTGAAAAAATATTAGGCATTATTGGGTTTGTAATGGATGCGTTTTTTGCTGCAGTAGGGGTGTTATTACTAATAATTGTTAATACAGGTATTGGCTGGCTTGAAGGTTCGATTAATCCTGTCGAATTCGGAGCCTTTGCTGAATTAATAACGATATTTATCAATTTATTATGGATTCCGATTATCAGTTGTGTCATTAGTTTTATCTTAGGACTTGTAGGTGTTCTTAATCTAAAGCGAAATCCACGTGTTGCCGGCGGGTTTTTTATTGCAGCTACTGTTATTAGCAGCTGGTTACTATTCACAGGAATTGCTTTCCAATCTGTCTTATACGCAGTAGCAGCAATTATGTGTTTTGTTAGAAAGCCCGAAAGGAATGCTGCGTAGGCGGTACTCTTGTATCCGTAAAGAAACGAACGGAGAAAAAAAGGATCTTATCCCAATACGAATCCGAACGATTCCACTCGAATCTGTTCGGAATTTTTTTTGCACAACACATCGGTCCATCACTTTCCACGAGCGAGGATTCAGCTTCCTTGCCGCGACAAGGAGTTGTCGACGTTGTCCGCGTGGTCGTTCCTCATCAGAACAATTTCCTGCGGCACCTGTACGATTATTTTTTGAAAATAATAATTATTTTGTATTGACAGATGATATAAACTTGGTTAAAATTCTGTGTATAGAATATAGTTTTTTATACGGAACAAATAGTTGGAGATGGAGGTTATGAAATGCCACAAAATCCTTCCGGTAATCCAAGCTTGGTTCAGCAAATTAGTAATGCAGTAGTTCCAGAGGGGGCGATAATGTTCTGGCATTTAGGCCAGTCAGGTGTAGTACTAAAAGTGAATGACGTTATTTGTTATATCGATCCATACCTATCCAATTACATTGAAGAAGAAAGTCTAGTCTATCCACCTAACTTATTAAAACGAAACTTCGATTCACCTATTTCTCCTGAAGCTATTACACACGCAAATCTCGTTCTGATAACACACGAACATGTAGATCATCTCGATCCAAAAACGCTAAAAGCAATCATGAAAAGCTCCCCAGAAGCAACGTTTATTTGCCCAGCACCATCTACCACACAGCTAAAAACGATAGGAATACATGAAGATCGAATCCACTCCGCACTAGCATACGAAGTTATCCAATTCGCTAATTTGTCCATTACTCCAGTTCCTGCGAAACATGAAGATTTTTTCACTGATCAAAAGCAAAGGCATTACTATCTCGGTTACGTTATCGAAACAAACAATGAAACGATTTATCATGCAGGTGACACCGTACTTTATAAAGAATTAATTGACTTTTTGAAACCACGCGCTATAGATGTTGGTTTTTTACCTATTAACGGTCAGGATTGGAAGCGCTCAAATGAAGGAGCACTTGGTAATATGAATTTTCGAGATGCTATCGAGCTTTCCCAACAAATCGACCTTGATTTAATAGTACCGGTTCATTATGACTTATTTCAATCAAATACAGAAAGTCCTGCTTTCTTTGTAGATTACTTATATCGAAACTATCCTTTTCAAAAGTTCAAAATGATGGTCCCTGGAGAAATGATGGTTTACTGGTCCAAATTTAAATGAGGGGAGAAGGACGAATGAGGAAAAAATTGTTTTCGTTTCTGTTGATCGGACTAGTTTTACTGGTTGGCTGTAATGAGGAAAAGAATGCTGGAGGAGAAGCTAAAGAAGGAGATAAGACCACGCTTACTCTATGGCACTATTGGTCAGAAAACCTAGAATCAGAGCTTATTGATCGTGTTGAAGCGTTTAATGCGTCTCAAGAAGATATCCAAGTAGAATTGACATATCTACCTTATAGCGAGTTAACACAACAGCTTTTAATTAGTGCAACGAGTGGTGATATGCCTGATTTGGTTATCGGGGGTATAAATGAAGTTCAGTTTTACGCAAAGTCTGGCATTCTAGAAGACGTTACAGACAAAGTAAAAGATTCTGGATTAGCAGAGAAAATGTATGGAAATATTGCAGCGATTCATCAACTTGATGACAAGTACTATGGTGTCCCGCTTCATACAAATGCGGTTGCGCTTTTTTACAACACAGATTTAGTAGCGGAGCCACCTACAACTTGGGACGAGTTAGAGAGCAGTGCAGAAGAATTAACAGAAGATGGAACATACGGCTTTTCAGCTTCAGCACATAATTCGCAGCATGGTACAGCATCTTGGATACCGTTTTTATGGTCCACAGGTAGTGATGTAACTAATATAACAAGTTCAGATGCGATAAGCGCACTTGATTTGTGGAAACGAATGTTTGATAAGAAAGTGATGCCGCAAGAAATTGTGAATAAAGAGTTAGAGGAAGTGGGTGTGGATTTTTATAATGAAAAAGTTGCGATGATTATCGGCGGCTCATGGATGATACCTACTTTCGAGACGGAAGCTCCAGATTTAAATTGGTCTGTCGCTCAAATTCCAAAAGATAAAACCCATTCTTCCGTTATCGGTGGGGAAAGTATTGCCATTGGGAGTGGGCAATCGATTGAAGAATCGTGGGAATTTATTCAATTCATGCTTGAACCTGATAGACAATTAGAGTGGCTGAAAGCAACTGGGAATTTCCCATTTAGTGACGATGTAGCTAATGACTCCTATTTCCAAGATAATGAAATACGTCGTGTCTTTGCTAATGTCATCCAAAATTCTCAAGGATATGGCTGGGGCGAACAACATAATGATATCAATACTGCTATTTATACTGTGTTACAGGATGCTTTAGTTGGTGGCCAATCTGCCGAAGAGGCGTTGAAAAAGGCGAAAGAAACAGTACAACCATTATTGGAGTCAAATAGGAACTAGAGATTATATTAAAGGGAGGGAGTTTGGTGGAGAAGTTTGGAAATGCGAAACAATTAAATCGAAATAAATTCAAGGACTATACATTTCTTCTCCCTTCAGCTTTATTTTTACTCGCTTTTCTTGTGTATCCCATTCTGTACAATATTCTATTAAGCTTCAAGGATATAAACATCGGTAATCTGATTCAGGGAGAGCAGCCATTTGTCGGTATTGAAAATTATATTACCGTACTAAAAGCTCCGCTATTTGGTAAAGCCCTTGTAAATTCACTAATCTTTACTGTTGCTACAATAATTTTTTCAACAAGTATCGGATTTGCACTTGCTTTATTATTCAATAAGTCGTTTCCTGGTCACAAATGGATGCGGTCGATCCTATTAATTGCTTGGATGACACCAATTATTATTATTGGCACCGTTTTTAGTTGGATGTTAAGTGGGGAGAACGGCATCATTAATGAATTCTTGCTTCAGAGTGGGTTTATTTCGCAGCCTGTGTATTGGTTGACCAATCCAAATTCAGCTTTAATTAGTATTATTATCGCAAATATTTGGATAAGTATCCCATTTAGTATGGTCATTCTATTATCAGGACTGCAAGGTTTGCCTTCAGGTATTTATGAGGCAGCTAAAATAGATGGTGCGAATAAAAAAAAGCAATTTTATTACATTACACTCCCATTGATGAAGCCTACTATTCTCGTCCTATTAATGCTCGGGGTTATATTCACATTTAAAGTATTTGATTTAATCTATATCATGACCGGTGGTGGACCTGCTGATTCAACCCAGGTTATCCCATTTCTCGCATATCAGCTGTCCTTTAGCATGTATCGTTTTGGAGAAGGTGCTGCACTTTCTAATATTTCCTTCTTTTTAATAGGAATGATAGCGATCCTCTATCTCTATCTTATTCGGAAGGAGGAAGTAATGTGATGCGTAGTAAAAAGTGGCTATTCTCTATTGTGGGTTTTTTAATTGTTGCTGTATTCTTATTTCCAATCTACTGGATGGTAATCTCGTCTTTAAAACCAATGTCGGAGATCTTTGGTGAATCCACACTTTTCCCGAAGAATGTTACCTTTGAAGCGTATCGAAACATTTTTATAGGAAGTGATCTAGCCATATTTCGTCACTTCTTTAATAGCCTGATCATTAGCTTTGGGACAATGATTGGTACGATCTGCTTAGCTGCACCTGCTGCCTATGCCATTGCAAGAAAGAATTTAAAAGGAATCACCTTGTTTCTTTTATTTATTTTAATTACGCAGATGTTTCCGAGTAATATGTTGGCATTACCTCTTTATACGATGTTTGCCAAGATAGGATTATTGAATTCGTATCTAGGTGTCATTATTGCGAATATGACATTATCACTGCCATTTGTCATTTTGATCATGCGAACGCATTTTTTAACATTGCCCAAGGCATTAGAAGAAGCAGCAATCATTGACGGTTGCTCTAGGTGGGGAGCATTTTTGCGAATTATTCTACCTCTTGCAAAACCAGGAATACTAACTTGTGCGGCATTTAGCTTTTTACTTGCTTGGGGAGAATTTCTATATTCATTAACAATGCTGTCAGACAATAGTAAATGGCCGATAACATTAGCAATGCGACAGTTTGTTGGTCAGTTTGGAACAAATTGGGGAGAATTGATGGCGTTATCAGCTGTTTCTACCCTTCCTATCATCATCATTTTTATATTTACACAGCGTCACATTATAAGTGGTATTGCTGATGGATCAACGAAATAAATAGATAAAAGCAAGAATCGAAAGGAAGAACATCGTGGCTAAATACAATGTACCGGCTTTGGAAAAAGCTATTTCTATATTAAATCTAATTGCATCACCCGAAAGAAAATATACCGTTACAGAGATTCACAAGACGTTAGATATTTCTAAAACAACCGTTTTTTCAATCTTAAAGGTGTTGGAAACACATGATATCGTCAAGAAAAATGAAAAAGGAGAATACAAGATTGGGGTAAAGCTCTATGAATTAGGTATGGCTTATATATCAGAAGTGGATATGGTGAAAATAGCAAGGCCTTATTTAAATAAGCTAATGAATAAAACGGGATATACCGTTCATTTGGGGGTGTTGGATGAGGGGGAAGTGTTGTATGTGGATAAAGTGGAACCAAATTCATTTATACGATTTTCTACCTTCCCAGGACTGCGGACAGATTTTCATATAACGAGTCTTGGAAAGGTAATCGCAGCCTATTTAAAAGAAGAAGAACTTGAACAACTCATTGATCAGAAAGGACTCACACGTCATACAGATCGTACGATTACAGATAGTTCGAAGTTAAAACATTCATTACAGCAGATTCGAGAAAAAGGATATGCCCTCGAAGATGAAGAGGAAGAAATCGGCGTCAGATGTATCGGAGTCCCCGTTTTTAATGGAGACAAAGTGGTAGCTTCTATCAGTATTGTCGGCCATACCTCGATGCTGACATTTACCAATTTGGATGAATTGGTAAAAGAATTGCAGCAAACGGCCATGGCTGTCTCAAAAGAATTAGGGGCAGTAACGTAAATCACGCTGTATGTAGTATCTATGTAGTAGATATATAGGTCATAACGCTGCGTGTTCAATAATTAATCTCAAAGGAGGTAATATGTATGAACAAAGCGAGTAATGTAGAGCTTTATAAAGAGGCAACTGCCTATTCACCAGGTGGGGTGCATACTTCTATTCGTAATGTGGATCCGCACTTAATCTTCACAAAAGCGGAAGGAGCCTATATGGAAGATGTGGAAGGTAATAGATTTATAGACTACCAAGCCGCATTTGGACCATTTATTCTCGGACATAATTATCCTTATGTGAACAATAAAGTAACAGAAACTATTGCAAGAACGGATTTATTCGGTGTCGGAACAACAGATATCGAAATCGAATTAGCAAAGAAGATTTGTCAGCATGTTCCTTCCTCTGAACAAGTATTATTTTGTAATTCAGGTTCGGAAGCAACGTATCATGCGATACGTTTAGCAAGGGCAGTAACAGAGAAGCGGAAATTAATCAAATTTCAAGGCTGTTACCATGGTTGGCATGATTATGTAGCACGTAATATGTTGAGTGATTGGGATAAAATTGGGAAACGGGATCCTGGTTCTAACGGGATGCTAAATGAAGCAGTTGATAACACATTGGTATGTACATTTAATGATCTTCAACATGTAGAAGAAACCTTAATCGAAAACAATGATGAAGTAGCAGCAATTATTGTTGAACCAATTCCACATAATATTGGCTGTATTTTGCCGGAAGATGGATTTCTAAGTGGTTTAAAAGAACTCTGTTCGAAATACGGCGCTTTGTTGATATTTGATGAAGTGATTACTGGATTTCGTCATGATATTGGTGGCTTTCAAAAAATAGCAGGCATTACCCCTGATCTAACTACCTTAGGAAAAGCAATGGCCAATGGATATCCAATGGCAGCTATTGCCGGTAAGAGGGAGTATATGTCTCGATTTAATACAAATCCAGGTGGTGATGTTTGGTTTGCAGGAACATACAATGGTCACGCAGTAGGGACAGCAGCATCACTTGCTACGATCGAAATGCTGGAGAATGAACCTGTACATGATCACATCTTCCGTTTAGGAGATAGGATGCGAAAAGGAATAAAGGAAATACATGAAGTACTAGGAATCGACGCGTTTGTTGCAGGATTTGGATCCGTTTGGACAACATATTTTATGAATTTTCGACCGAAAAACTATTCGGATTTACAACATAATGATGGAGAGCTATATGTTCGCTATCGCAAGAAGCTCATCGAAAAAGGTATCTTTAAAATGCCGATGAACATGAAACGGAATCATATTAGCTTTAGTCATACAGACAGAGAAATTGATGTAACTTTGGAAGCGATGGAGGATGTATTACGAGAATTGTTTTAAGTTTGAAGACATAGGAGGTTACCAATGAAAATTACTGATGTAAAAACATATATCGCAGGTAATAATTGGAAGAATTGGGTGTTTACACAGGTTGAAACAGATGAAGGAATAACCGGCTTAGGAGAGGCAACGCTTAACGGATTTGCAAAAACGACAGAAGCAGCTGTTCATGAGTTAAAACGGTTGGTGATAGGAAAGGACCCTTTCGATGTCGAGCAACATTCCTTACGACTATTCCGTGATTACTACTCTGATGGTGGCCAGATTCATGGTGCAGCATTATCTGGAATTGAGTACGGCTGCTGGGATATCATGGGGAAAGCATTAGGGGTCCCGGTTTATAAATTACTTGGAGGAAAAGTGCAACCGAAGCTTCGTGCTTATGCAAATGGCTGGTATCGATCGGCGCGAACACCGGAGAATTTCTATAATAACGCAAAGAAAGTGATAGAAAAAGGATATACAGCATTAAAATTTGACCCCTTTGGATCAGCTTGGCGAACTGTGAGTAGACCTGATTTTAATGAAGCTATCGAAATTATTGCTGCAGTTAGAGAAGCAGTGGGAGAAGATGTGGATATTTTAATCGAAGGTCATAATCGATTTAGTGTTCATACTGCGTTGCAATTTGCTGATGCGATGCAGCCTTTTCAACCAACCTGGTTTGAAGCCCCTGTACCGCCACAAAAAATAAGTTCGATGGTGGAGGTTGCCAAGCGAAGTCCAGTACCAATCGCGTGCGGGGAGGATTATTATTGTAGAGAACAATTTTCGGAACTCTTAGCACATCATGCCGTTCACATTATTCAGCTGGAGCCCCAATATTTAGGGATAACAGCAGCGAAGCAAATTGCTGCGATGACACATGCAAGTAATGGTGTCATTGCTCCACATAGTGCCCAAGGACCTTTATGTTCGGTTGTTTGTGCCCATTTAAACACAGCGACACCGAATTTTTATTTACATGAGATATTCGATGATTTCAATGTCGACTGGACCCAACAATTATTAACCAATCCAATAAACGTAGAAAACGGCTATATTTCAGTTAGTGATCAACCTGGATGGGGGGTTGCATTAAATCATCAAATTGTAGAACAACATCCTTATCACCCAAATCATTTTTTACCACTCTTTTCAGACGGATGGGAAAAGCGTCAATCTGTTGAAATGAATTAATTGATGAGCAGGAGGAAAGTTCATGGGCAAATTACGCATTGGGATAGCTGGAACGAGTAGAGGAAGTCACTTTCATGAAGATTTTAGCAAGGTAGATGGTGCAGAAGTAGTCGCTATTATGGATCCGGATAAGAGAGCACGACAGGCTTTTTGTGATAAATATCAAGTTGAGTATGCGCTCGCTTCGTATGAAGATCTATTAAATGCTGGGATTGATGTGGTTGTTATTGCTTCGCCATTGCAACTTCATGCTGCACAGGCGATCGACGCACTCAATCAAGATATTCATGTTTTATCAGAAGTTACGGCTGCTGCTACATTGGAAGACTGTAAGTTATTACTACAAGCTGCTAAAAATAGCAATGCACAATATATGATGGCAGAGAATTACTGTTATATTCGGGAAAATATCGCTATTCGAAACATGGTTAGAGCAGGTTTATTTGGTGACATATATTTTGCTGAAGGGGAATATTTGCATAATGTAACCTACCTTCATTACGACGAACATGGGAAGCCAACATGGCGACGTAAAGAAACAATGGGAAAACGTGGCTGTACGTACGGCACACATAGCTTAGGACCGCCTTTGGATTGGTTTAATGAGCGGGTGAAATTGGTTAATTGTCTGGGCCCGGGATCGCATACGGAGCCTGCATATGAAAACGATGACACAACGATGATGCTATGTCGCACAGAAAGTGGAGCCCTGATAACGATCCGTTTAGATATGGTGTCTAATCGGCCGCATAACATGGGATATTACTCGCTTCAAGGTACAAAAGGCTGTTATGAAGCGCCAAGAGTACCTGGTGGCACACATCGGATTTGGCTCACGGATTATACGCAATCAAAGGAGGAGTGGCTGGCGCTCCCCGATGTGTATGGTGATTTTCTTCCAGCTGAGTTAATTGATTTCCCAGAAGAGGCAAAAGATTCCCACCATTGGGGAGCCGATTATTTTATGGTCAAAGACTTTGTTCATCGTATCCTTGAACAACGACCAGTAGCGATTGATATCTATAAATCACTTGAAATGACCTTACCGGGAATTCTTTCAGAACAATCAATTACTCGTAATGGGGCTCCCATCGAGGTTCCGGATGTGCGAAAGTGGTAGATGGTAAAACAGATGGAGGGATAGATAATGCCGGATTTGTATAAACAAACAGATATCGAGCTCGTTATCAACAATCTGCTGAATCTAGTACGTATACAAGATCATGCAGGTGATACGAGAGAAATTGCAGCACTTTATGAACAATTACTAACGGAAGTCGGCTTTAACGTAGAAACATATGAATTCATCCCAAATAACCCAACACTTATTGGAAGATTTCAAGGAAATACCAACCCTGATGGGAAAAAGTTAATCTTTAATGGACATATGGATGTCATTCCTTTAGATCATCGAGCCCCATTTGTTAAGGATGGGAAAGTATACGGTCGTGGAACATGCGATATGAAAGGATCCCTCGCGTGTATTTTGGAAGCTGCTAGAATGCTGCATGCTTCTCGTGATGCTATTAATGGGGAATGGATTGTGATTGCGAATAGTATGCATGAAAGCCCGGGGGGAAGAGGAGAAGATTTATATGCGCTTGCGGAAAAGATAGATTTAAAAGCTGATGCAGCAATCGTCATGGAAGGAGCAACAAGCGATTGCACCATTGCTCAAATGGGATCAGCCACGTTTCATATCGTTGTCGAAAGAGAGGGAGATCCTAGTCACCAATTATTCACACCGATTGAAACACCACACCCTATTCATGTTATGGCAGATGTCATTCATGCGTTAGAACTTGAAAATAAGTACTTAAACCAACAAGCGATTGAAGATATTGGCTATGCTTCTTACTTTATTGGCCATATACAAAGTGGATCCTTTTATAACCAAATGCCTAAGTATGCTAGTGTGGAAGGAGTCCGACGCTATGGACCAGATGACGATTTTGAGGCGGTTAAGCACCAAATGGAAGAACGATTAGCTACTATTGCGGATAAACATGGCGTACGTATTCATTTAGAGTTAACCAAGGTGAGAGATGGCTATCGCATAGCAAAAGATCATCCTCTAGTAACAGCTCTTCAGCAATCGGTAAAACAAGTAACGAAAGTGGAAATACCATTAACAGGGAAAAAACTAGTAACAGATGCTGGCATTTTTGTAAAAGAGATGGGGATACCAACCGTTTGCCATGGTCCTGATCAACGTACTGCTCACGGAGAAATAGAATATGTAGAAATCAGTGAACTGGAAAAAACGATAAATATTTACGTTCAGTTTATTCATGAGTTTTTTAAAGCATAGGCGTGGACGTGGAACGTACTTGGGACTAAAGCGTATAAGGGGAGGGGATTTTTGCGTGAACAAGCGAGTATTAGTTACTGGCGCTGCAAGTGGTATTGGGAGAGGAATTGCTGAAAAGTTCCTAAGTGCAGGATGTAAAGTAGTGTTGCTAGATAAGGATGAACAAAAATTATCAGCGGCGCTGCAAGATCTAGCTGAATTAAAGGGCGCATCACACGCTGTTATTTGCGACATTTCAGATGAAAATGAAGTTCAGTCAGCTGCTGATGCGTGTTGGAAATGCTGGGATGGACTTGATATTTTAATAAACAATGCTGGCTGGGCTGCTAGAGAACCTTTTCTAGAGATTTCATTAGCAAATTGGGATAAAATATTGGAAATCAATTTACGAGGCACCTTTCTCCTTAGCCAATGGATAAGCAAAGAGATGACCGCGCAGCAAATACCTGGTTCTATCGTGAATATATCGTCAAAGAATGGGCTTGCAGGGAGTTCCAAACTCGCACATTATAATGCCTCGAAAGCTGGTATCAATCTATTAACGCAATCTATGGCAGTTGAGTTAGCAGCGTATAATATTCGTGTTAACGCAGTAGCACCCGGATTCATTGATACACCATTAGATCAAGCCTTAAAGCAAAAAGAGGAACAATTAAATTTAACCGATAAAACTCCATTGAATCGACTTGGCACGATAGAAGAAGTTGCAAATGGAGTCTTTTTTTTAGCATCCGATCAAGCCTCCTATATTACCGGCTCGATATTACCGATTGATGGGGGGCATCTGGCAAATGCAAGTGAATTTTAAATCATAAACGATACTTGCTTCATTCGCATTTATTTATCATCGAAAAGGGAGGAGATAACATGAAATTAGTGACAATTAGAGGATCACAGACAAATTATCTTGGCATAAAAACAGATACAGGAGTAGTCGATCTAACTGCCATATTTCCTCGATATAACAATATGAAGAAGTTAATCGAGCATGTAGATATAACTCAATTAAAGACGATGATTACCGAACAAATGGAAAAAGAATTGCCGGTTTTTGTTGATGATACAAAACTTACGCTTGGTCCTTGTATCACAGATCCGGAAAAGGTCATCTGTGTTGGATTAAATTATCGTAAGCATGCTGAAGAAACGCAAGCAGATATACCTCAAACACCGATTCTTTTTAATAAATACAATAATACACTGGCTGGACATATGGAGGATATCAAATTACCAATGGATTCTGACCAAGTAGATTATGAAGCAGAATTGGCCATTGTAATTGGTAAAACAGCAACGAAGGTGTCGAAGGAAAACGCGAAAGATTATGTTTTTGGTTACTGCTGTGCAAATGATATATCAGCAAGAGATTTGCAGTTTAGATCTTCCCAATGGTTACTAGGTAAAAATTTAGAGGGATTTTGCCCACTAGGACCTTATTTTGTAACAGCTGATGAGATACCTAATCCAAATGACTTAACGATTAGTTGTCGTGTGAATGGAGAGGTTAGGCAACTGTCCAATACAAAGGATATGATTTTTCATTGTGATGAGATAATTAGTTATATTTCACAATATATGACGCTAAAAGCTGGAGATATCATTCTTACCGGTACCCCTGAAGGTGTTGTGATGGGGTATGATAAGGCAGCGCAAGTTTGGTTACGTGACGGTGACGAAGTGACAGTAGAGATAGAGGGTCTTGGAAAACTAACGAATGTCTTAACTAGCTGTTATGGTTAATTCTTTCTTTAAAGTGGGGAAGGGGTGAAAGAAATGATGGTTGAAAATCAAATTATTTACCTCGTATTTTTTTTACTATTTTTATTGTTTATGGTATGTATTGGAATTTGGGTAACGCGGAAAGTTCAAACAGGTGAGGATTTTTTAATGGGAGGAAGAGGGTTAGGCCCAATTCTTTTAATTGGGACAACGGTTGCGACTGCTGTTGGTACGGGTTCAAGTATGGGGGCAGTCCAGACAGCTTATGAGCAAGGGTGGGCAGGAGCATTTTTTGGGATAGGATTGGGAATAGGAATGATTACGTTAGTTTTGTTATTTTCGGATGCACGGGATAAAAATTTTATGACGTTCTCTGAAGAATTGAGTTATTACTTTGGGGCAAGCAAAGTAATTAAAGGAGCTATGTCAATTATCTTATACTTAGCAGAGGTTGGATGGTTAGGAACCCATATTCTAGGGGGCAGTATTTATCTAGGGTGGATTACTGGTCTAGATCCTACAACTGCTAAAATTGTTACTGCAGTGGGTTTTGGCTTATATACCATAATTGGTGGATATTTAGCCGTTGTTTATACGGATGTGGTTCAATCTATTATTTTATTTATTGGGTTTACCCTTTTAGCCATATTGTCCTTCATAAGGGTTGGAGGCTTCGCTGGTTTATCTGAAGGATTACCTAGGGAGATGACAACATTCTTAGGTGTTCAAGAAGCTGGATTAATTCCCGGACTATCCTTGATTTTAGTTACAGTGGTGGCAGTTTTAGTCATTCCTGCTTATCGACACCGTATTTATTCTGGTAAGAATGCGAGCGTAGTTAAGAAAAGTTTTATTATTTCAGGAATTGTAGCAGTGTTATTCTCTATTTTCCCAACCATCATTGGTTTATCTTCTCGATTGTTAAATCCGACCATGTCAGATACCGCTTTTGCCTTTCCCTATATGATAACTGAGGTATTTCCAATTTGGATTGGTGCTTTTTTATTGGTAGCAGGCTTAGCTGCAACGATGTCTTCAGGAGATTCAGATGCTATAGCTGGAACAACGATACTAGTGAGAGATGTTTATCAGGTAATTAGCGGGAAATTACCAAGTAGAAAGAAGACAATTTTGTTTTCAAGGATAGGATTAATGATAACCATTGGGTTAGCGCTACTTTTCATTATTGGTACTACAAACATCATTAGTTATATTACCAACATGAGTTCTACCATTATGACTGGTTTACTAGTAGCGGCTTTATTAGGGAAGTATTGGAGAAGAGCTACTTGGCAAGGTGGAATAGCAAGTCTAATAGGGGGATCTGGTACTTCTTTCACCATAATTTCAAATGAAAACTTCATTGAATTTTGGGGAAATCCAGTTATCCCATCTTTAATAGTGTCCTTTCTTGCTGGTTTAATAGTTAGTTATTGTTCTCCAAAGAAAAAAATTACAAATGACGAGGCCCTAAAAAAATTAGAAGAGGAAAGAGAGATTTTTAATAATGTTGGTTAATTAGCTAGAATATAACTAAAATAAGAACCTCTAATTTGAATCAACCAATGTATGCGTTAAACTGCAATCTGGTATACGGGATACTTTCCACAGACAAGGGCTCAGCTAGCTCGGGTAAGAAAAAACGCTTACTCGAGTGGAGCCTCACTCACTCCCCCGTGGAAGTCATTTCTGTTCTATTATTAAGAATTGGTTATTATCCTTACAGTAGTAAATACCACTTTAAAAGCGAACGATAAATAATTTAAACAATTCTCCGAATGTAACTTCGCACATGAAGAAAACGGATTATTCCTTTATCTAAATTAGGATTGCCCTCATCTCTTTTTAAGCTAGACTAAATAGTATATTTTTCATACCACCCCACCCTCATATCACGATATTCAGCAATACGCTCAATGTAACGATGCTAACCAAAGTAGAAATTAGTGTAATACTCGATACTAATTCTGGTTCGGAATCGAATTCGATTGCATACATAGTTGTAGTTGCAGCGGTTGGCATGGCAGAAATAATAATTAGCACAGATGCAATAATTGGATCTACATCAACAATGAATACAAATAAATAAGCGATTGCTGGTGCAATTATCATTTTTAAGGTAACAGCAGATGTAACGACTTGCCAATTAAGCTTTAATCCAGTAATGGATCCAAGCTGCATTCCTAACATAATCATCATGACAGGAATGGCGGCATCCCCAACCATTGCTAAGGTTGAACGAATGGCATCTGGGATAGGAACTGCAACGTATTTAAAGATAAAAGCTAATATTGCTGCATAGGTAGTAGGCATCTTAAGAATATTTTCGCAGGCACGCCGTATTCCATTTGTACTTCTAGAAGCATAGTAGATACCAAAGAAATTATTTTGCAATGCTTGTACGACCATTATGAAAATGGCATATGGAACCGCAGCTTCTCCAACACTGAACAGGACAACAGGTAAGCCGTAATTTCCAGAATTCATAAATCCTGTAGCTAAAATAGAAGCACTTTCTGTATCAGGTTCCCATTTAAAGATTCTTGCTAGTAATTTATTTAATGCCACCATTAAGTAGAACAAAACAAACATATAGATCAGAATAATGAAGAAACCACTGTCATATTCCGCGTCATATAGTGTAACAAAGATCAGGGCTGGTGAGAGTATGTATAGTGACACGGTAGAGATGGATTTTACGTCTAAAATCCGAATTCGTTGTAAAATAAATCCTGAAGCAAAAACAGCCATAATTGGCAGAATAACACTAAGAAATAACATCATGTTGAACATCCCCATTTAATCAAGTAAGAAATAGTTTACCATATACATAGACAGTTAAGGAATGGAGATGGTTTCTTTTTAAAGGAGTTCAGGTTTGGTGAAAAAATATCAAATTTTAAAATCGTATATCCACTTCGGAAATTCTACCAATGGTATTAATTTGATAGAACTTATAGTAACGAGTATATCGTATTACAGGTAAAGTTCGAGCCAATTTCTGTTGTATCTTTTTTCACTAAATGTTTTTTTTACTTTTAATGCATTTGTAGATAAATTCTTACGATATTTTTCATTCTCCATTACGTCAATTATTTTTTTAGCAAGCGCTTGTCTACTTCCGTCTTCGACTAAATGCCCATCTATTCCATCTGTAATAATATCTTTAGGACCATATTTAATATTATATGATATTACAGGGGTACCCACTGCCATACTTTCTGTAATAACCATTGCAAATCCTTCTTGTCTCGAAGTTAATATCGAGCATGCTGCGTTTCTATACGTAGTTTGCGGAGAATTTGTATATGACTTTAGAAATACATTATTTTGTAATTTTAAATTCTTGATAAGTGCTTGCAGTTCTTCTTTACTATTTCCATTTCCATAAATATAATATTGTGCTTTTGGTAGTTTATCTACAACAAGGCGAAATGCGCGTATTGCTTCTTCAAGTCTCTTGACCTCATGAAGGCGAGCTAAGGTTACTGCAAGATATGGGTTATAGTTCAACGTATTTTTAGTTTTTCTTTCTTCTTTAATTGAAGTGGAGTGTGGGATTACTCTAAAATTACTGTTTGCACCATAGACTTTCTCTACATCTTGCTTTTGTTCATTTGTTAAAAAAACAATATAATCAAAATTACTTGCTAGCTCTTTGAATAAAGACTGATATGCTGGTTTAATCATACTATTATCATTAAACGGTTTTTGTAAATGACTTGAATGTATCACTTCAATTTTTTTTATATTTTTGTGCTGGACATTGGCTAACATTGGAGTAAACTTTCGCAATTCACTCGATACAACTGGATATTTAATCCGTTGTAATACAGATTCTAGCCATTCTTGCTGACATTTAGATAAACTAGTGAACTCTTTGGGTTGATGTATAAACCGTACTACTCTTCCTTCATTGTCTGACTTTGGATTAACATACACACTGAAGATACAATTTCCCGACGTATCAAAATATTGATCAAAGCGGGGTTTATTGTTCGTGCTGTCCATATGCCTTGTCCTCGCCAGAATACCGTTTTCATTATATTCCTCCCGACGAACCCTTTTACCGGTTTCATCCATATAATCAATAAATTTTATACATCCTTCAGCGTTAAATCGTTTGTACATGATGTATAATCCATTTTTATAGTACCTATAAGAAGGTTCTTTTTTCCTGTTTTCAACTGGAAATACAGTGTACCCTTTTTCTTTTACGAGTTGTTTTTTTGCTTTTGTTTTCTTCTTCATCAATTGCATTTCTTCAAAAAAATTAATGACTTTTACATGTTTACTGAGAATATTCTTATCATAGAGTTTTTGGATAATTTTATTAAAGTATTGTTGATATGCAAATGTAATTATCATGACGTTCTTATTGTGCTGTGATAACATATTTGCTCTTTTTATGGAAGCTCTTGTAATACCACCGCGTTCAACATCTAATGAATTAACTAAAATAATAGGTGTTGTTTTCTTCATTGTCAGTGCTCCTTGTCATAATAGTCTCTTGATAGCAGGATATAGGGATTAGTAATAAGGAAGAATCATGATGTCTGCCTATATAAATAGATTATTTTTCCAATACATCATTATAAAGCATTATTAAAAAGTTTCCTAGACTTATTTTTAGTTATAAAGGAGAGGGAGTTAGTTAAACGCTTATAATCAGCTTCTTAATTAATTCTAATGGAGACTTTCGAAAATTAATTTAGCTAATATAACTGCTGCTTCTTTGTTTATCAACATCTGTTGTTTTTTTACGAATAGGTCGTCTTGACCAAATTGTAGCTAGAATAGACCCATTAATAACGTGGGTTACCACAGCTACCGCTCCAGGCAAGGCGGTCAATGGCTGCTGAGCAAAATGCGTATTTGCTAGCGATACGCCCAGACCTGCATTTTGGATACCCACTTCTATCGATATCGCCCGTCTCATGTCTGCATCAAGTCTTAAAGCCATCGCTATAACATAGCCAAGTAGCAATCCTGATAGATTATGGATAATAACAGTAAGAAAGATTAATATACCTGAGGCAGCTATATTTTCCGTATTCCCAGAAACTACGGCAGCAACTACACCTGAAATCGCGATAACAGAAATAAAAGGCAATGCTTGCGAACTTTTTTCTACGATGTTAGGCAAGAACTTTTGAATAATAATACCCAAAGCGATCGGAATAATAATCACTTGAATAATTGAAAGAAACATAGCAAAGGGGTTAACTGGCATCCATTGCCCAGCAAGTAAATATAGTAATAAGGGTGTAAGCATAGGCGATAGTAATGTTGAAAAAGAAGTCATTGCAATAGATAATGCGACATTTCCTTTAGCAAGATAAACCATTACATTCGATGCAGTACCTCCTGGGACACATCCAACTAAAATAATTCCAGCAGCTAACATTGGCGGCAATTGTAAGAGCGTAGCAATTCCGTATGCGATTAGTGGCATAATCGAAAATTGGATAAGTACTCCAATTAGGACTGGTATTGGTTTGGTTAGAACAAGTTTCAAGTCAACTGGTTTCATATTCATCCCCATGCCAAACATAACAATTCCTAATAAAATATTGATATAGGAATTAAGCCATAGAAACTGATTTGGAAGGTTGAATGCAAGGATAGCTACCAGAATGGTGATTAAAGCAAAGTACTTATTCGCAAAGGTACTGATGAAATTAATTGTTTTCATTGAGATCTTTACTCCTTTAAATAATAAGAAATTGTTTCATATTATAAGGATTGAAAACAGAAAAGTCTATAGATTTTCAAAATTTTATAATTGGTAGTTGTATTCCATATCATAGGTAGCTTCATCCAAGAGAAGACCGCACCTTAGATGCGGTCTGGTAAATATTATATTTCGATAAGTTTTTTAAATTCTTGGTATACGTTGGATACTTCTGGACCTACAACAATTTGTACGTGTTGATCGTCAACCTTAACGACACCGTGTGCGCCGGTTTGCTTGATCTTTTCTTCGTTAATGATGGAGGCATCAGCTAAGATTAATCGTAGACGTGTCATGCAGTTTTCGTAATCAGTTATATTTTCTTTACCACCTACATTTTCAAGAATCTTTTTCGCCATGTATTCATACTTCGAATGCGATAAGGATAGTTCTTGTTCACGCTCTTCTGATTCTTCACTGAATGCAACATCATCTTCTCTTCCAATTACTTTTATATTGCGTTTTACGATAATGGTGTAGAATGTAATGTAATATAATACACCAAATGCTAGACCGATAGGGAGGAGGAGTAGACCATTCTCCGCAATACCAAGGTTTAATCCATAGTCAATGATACTCCCTCCCCAAGAAAAGCCGTGCCGGACATGTAACAAATACAATGTAGCACCTGCGAGTCCTGTATAAACAGAGTGAATGAAGTATAATAATGGCGATGTAAAAATAAATGTGAACTCAATAGGCTCTGTCAGACCAGCTACAACAGAGGTAAGGCTTCCGGAACTCATGAGTGCTTTTGTTTCTTGTTTTTTCTTTTTCTTTGCTGCTCGAGTAATTGCTAAAGCTATTGCAGGGATACCAAAGATCATGACGATAAAGAAGCCACCAAGGAAATAACCAGCAGTAGGATCGCCATTTAAAAATCTTGTTATTTCTCCAGTCACTACCTCACCTGAAGGTGTTTCATAACTGCCTAGGCCAAAATAGATATATGTGTTTAATACGTGATGCAAGCCAAATGGCAGGAGGAAGCGGTTGAGAAATCCAAAGATAAAGATTCCTAACGCGCCTAGTCCTACGAGTGATTGGGCAAAAAAGTCAATTCCTGCTTGGGCATATGGCCAAATAAAAGTGAATATACCTGCAACTGGAATCATGGTTAAAATAATCATCGTAATTGGAAATTTTTCGCCACCAAAAAATGAAAAGATATTCGGTAATTGGGTATTCTTAAATCGATTGTAGATAAAGGCGGCAATTAACCCAGATAATACCCCACCGAAGACACTCATATTCAAGTCTGGATTCATCAGGGCTAATCCTTCATTTAATACACTAATCGCTAAAAATCCAGTTAATGCTGGAATCCCTCTATCCTTTGTTTTTGCTAGGCCCATGGCAATACCAATAGCTATTAAAATATCCATGTTATTAAAGATGACTCCTGCGGCTTGGAATAATGGTAGATCTAGTAAGTCAGGAGCACTTATGCGGAATAGAATCCCAGCTATTGGCATAGCGACAATTGGAATGAGCATGGACTTTCCAAGCTTTTGCATAAACCGTCTCATGATAAAGCTCCTCTCCTTAAGTCTCGATACGAAATTAACTGCACATGAGAGCTGTTTCGAAATTTCGCTTTCATCGAAGGATGGATTAATGCAGTTAGCTCTTCTATGCGCGGCATCGCGTAGGAAGACTGCTCTAAAATCTGCTTATCTAAATAAGCCGGGTGACACATGATTTCAATCGTCGTTGCATGTCTATACATGGCGAGCAATTCATCGATATCTTTTAATAAAACCTCTGGGTTCATTTCAAACGCTTCCGTTGTCCGCAGCGCTTTCGTCGTGTCATTATGTTGTAGATAATTACGAACAGGTAGATTGTATTCTTTAGCAAGTTCTACAAATATTGGCTGCATTGTTTCTTTATGATGAATATGATGATGACTATCAAGATGAGTTGGAGTAAGCCCAGATGCAATAAACGATTCAATTTGTGCTTTCCATTCAGAATATAACTCTTCTTGATCGATATGAAATCGTTTCTGATAATGATGGAGTTTTTTGAAATTACCATCCATATCTACTAATGTGTGATGAGTAGAACATATTGGTTTTCCGCATGTGAGGGTCAGATGGACGCCGATTCCGAGATCTGGATGATTTCTGCCGAGTTCATAGGCATGCTGTGCACCAGGCATATTGGTCATTAAGGTTGTTGACGTTAGCACACCCTCTGTATGCGCGTCGATAATCCCGTAATTAATCGCACGCGAATATCCAAAATCATCTGCATTAATAATCAATTGCTTCATATCTATTCCACCTTCAAGAATTTTATTTTAGAGCTGGCCAATACCCTTGATTGGCTTTTATTAAGTCATTTAATATAGCTTTAGCTGTTGGAGCATGGACAATTGTTCTGTTTAACGTAAGAGCCTGTAATGCTTTTGTATAACTATTTTCATAGAAAGCATCTACAACTAGCTTTTCATAGGCTAACTGATTTTCAATTAATCCTTTGTAAAACCGAGGGATTTCCCCAACGACATACGGTTTTGGTCCATGCTTTGTAAGCGAGGCAGGGACTTCCACCATTGCATCATTTGGAATATTAGATATAATTCCGTTATTTTCAACAATGACAATATAAGTCTCTTGCAAATGGTAAACAAGGGAGGCAGCGGCTCGTATCATATAAACCCCATGAATATCACTTTCTATATCTATCATTGCAGCAGTTTTCGCGTTAATAATCTGGTCACATTGTTCGTGGACACGCTTTTCCCTTCCGTTAATTACTTGACGTGCTCTTGTATTGCCGATCTCTTCCTTTTTCGCTAAATCGTCTGGATAAAGATAGTATTGCAGGTATGTATTTGGAAGATATTCTGGAAAATCGATCAGCATTTGCCTTGCCTGCTTAAACGTTTGCTTCCATGATTCATCATGGGCAATTTCTTTATCCTTAGGTATGAACCCCTCCTCAAGTATTTTATTTTTAATGGTATCCGTTAAATCATTCCCCTCTTTATCATATATTCTTGTAAACCAACCAAAATGATTTAATCCAAAATATTCTGGTACGAGCTCCCATACATCTTTATGTAACATCGATGCATAGCTGTGCATAATTGCAATAGGCATATCACAAATATTGAGAATTCGTTCATCTGCTTTAAACTCTCGATTTAATGCATCGGCTACGATGGCGGCTGGATTCGTATAATTCAATATCCAGGCGTCTTTGGAATACGATCGGATATCTTGAATTAATGCAACCATGTCTGTAATTGATCGCATACCATAGGCCATGCCACCAGCCCCACAGGTTTCTTGGCCGACTACACCATGGCGTACAGGGATTTCTTCATCTTGCTCCCGCATCCTTAATCCACCAGTACGGATTTGAATAAAAGCAACATCGATGTCTGTGAACGCTTCTTGTTTATTCGTCGTATAGGTGAACGTTTCTAATTCTGGATAATTTTCTTTAAGGATAATTTCCGATGCTTTGGCTATTTTCTCTTGGCGCTGTTTATCATTATCATAGAATACAATTTTTCTTAGTGGAAAGTTAGCTTTCTCGGCTACTAAACTCATAATTATTCCTAGTGTGTACGTACTTCCACCGCCAACGATGACTAGATTTTGCTTGCTTCTCATATGAAACCCCTTTCATTTATAATTTAATACAACTTTAACACAAATATTATATGGTTATCAATACAAATTTAGAACAAATTCTATCAGTAACTATGAAAATCATGCTGTAAATGGTAGACTGAAGTATATATTTTTCGAGAGGCTGGTCGTTGAATGTGGGATAAATCATTGCCTTTATACAAACAGATCGCAAACAGAATTAAAGAAGATATCATCTCAGCAAAATTAGCGCAGGGAGATGCTATTCCGACTGAAACAAAGCTAGCTCATTCGTATGGTGTTAGTCGAGTAACAGTAAGGCAGGCTATTAAGTTATTGGTAGAAGAAAAATTATTATATCGTGTTCAAGGTAGTGGAACATATATAAGCCATAACAAGGTTGAACATAATATATATAAATTACAAAGCTTTACAGAGGAAATGATCAGACTAGACCATCAACCATCGAATGAAATAATAGAATTTCAGTTAACATTGCCTTCAGTAGAAGTGCAGGATGTATTAAATGTTTCGGAAGATGATAAGGTGTATTATATTAAGCGGTTACGATTGGCAGATAAAGAAGCTTTTATTCTGGAGGAATCTTACTTGCCTGTAGAACTGTTCCCAGACTTGTCCATTGATGTGATGAAAGAATCAAAATATGACTATATTGAACAGAAAGGTCATCAGATCGATAAACGTTACGGAGAACTGTATCCGATCATGCCAACGAAAGAGATTGTGGATTTTCTTCAAGTTGAGGAGAATGAGCCGCTGCTTTATTTAAAAGCATTTTCAACATTTGTGCAAGGAACGGTATTTGAGTATTCAAAAATATACTTTCATCCGTCGAAATATGTATTTAAGTTTATTTCGCTGAAGGATAGGGAGTAGTAAGTAAAAGCAAAAAGAAACAGCCGTCACAAAAAGATGTGCGGCTGTTTTATGGCATTGCATAATTGTAAATTTTTTATATCGCGGATACCATGGATTGGCTGAACTGCAATACATGTTTCAATTCTTCGTACTCTTCTTGATGTAGAGGCACCATTGGCAAACGAACGCTACCAACAGAAATACCTTTAAGGTTCAATGCTGCTTTTACTGGTGTTGGACTCGGTGCCGCAAATAGTGCTTTCATAATTGGGAGTAGATGCTGATGCACCTCTGCACTTCTTATTACATTTCCATTTCGATACTGGTTGACCATTTCTTGCATTTCATTGCCAATTATATGGGAAGCTACGGAAACGACACCAGTTCCTCCTACCGATAATACAGGTAATGTAAGTCCATCATCTCCACTATAAAGTGTGAAATCATGAGGCGTGCGACG
Organism: Virgibacillus sp. CM-4; assembly: GCF_000445495.1. Classification (NCBI taxonomy): domain Bacteria; kingdom Bacillati; phylum Bacillota; class Bacilli; order Caryophanales; family Bacillaceae; genus Virgibacillus; species Virgibacillus sp. CM-4. The sequence continues at coordinate 577,478 of NZ_AUQA01000002.1, read as the reverse complement.
AATGATTTCCGTGATTTGATCAAGGTCACCGCTGGCCTCTTTAATTGATACAATAGAATCAATTTCAGATAGTCTTACAATTGTTTCAGCGCTAGCATTGGCAACAGTTCTACCTGGAACGTTATAAAGCATGATCGGTAGGGAGGTTGCTTCGGCGATCGATTGAAAATGTCTATATATCCCTTCTTGTGAAGGCTTGCTATAGTATGGGGTAACCAGCATAATACCATCTACGCCAGTTTGTTCTGCTTGTTTCGTTAACTCAATCGATGCTTTTGTATGATTTGATCCAGTCCCAGCAATAATTGGAATTCTGCCGTTAGTAATTTTCACAACCGATTTAAATAACGCTAATTTTTCTTCATTTGTAAGTGTTGGTGATTCTCCAGTTGTACCAGCTACGACTAATGCATCGGATCCATTTGCAATTAAATAATTAACTAGATTTTCCGTTGCTTGAAAATCAATTTCTCCTTGTTGATCAAATGGGGTAACCATTGCAGTTACTACTTGGCCAAATAACATTGCTTCACACCCTTTTTGTGTAATTTTTGATAGGTGGAAAGGCCATATATAATAAACGCAAAAAAGCAACAGCGAGGGGTATCACTGCTGCAGAAACGTTAGAATCGTTTCTTGCGTCAGATAGCCCTCCATATAGTTTCCTATATGACAGTCCTGTATTTATTCAATAGCAGAACCAGCTACAGAAAATATGAGATTTCTGTGGCTTCGGCAATGCCCCCTTTCCACCATCTTCCCTGGATCTCATCATCCTCAAACGGTGTAATCATGAACATTGCACCTCTATCCTCACTTCAAAAAATTGAAATAAGAAGATATTTAGTTGCCTGTAATATAACAGAAAATCATTATTTATGCAAGCAAGGGAGAAAATTTCTTTGCTTTAAATTTTATGTTGTTTATTATCTTCTCCTATGAAAGGCCAAGTTATTGGGGTTGCCACTTCGAATAATTGAAATTCTCCTTTTGTTAATCTAACAGCATTTCTCGTAAATAATTTCAGTTTATTTAATATTTTTAGATGAACGGGGTGTAGACAATGATTAATACTTAAATAATGTGTATTCATATATTTGAAAACAACTCCATCTGGTAGTAGTGTGTTATTAGAAATGCGTTCAACTATTACTTCACCATCTTTTAATTTTGTTAACGTAATGTCATCCATTAGGATTATGTCCTTAATATGAAGATGGAATCTCCGTAAAACCCTATTATTGCAAATTTTTCTTTTTTTGTTATCTTGGATAAAATACATTTCTTTGGATTCTCTTGATTGTACTAAACGTTGATTTGGAATGAAGCCATTATTAACAAGATTGAGGTCAATAGGCATAGTTTCTTCATATTTAAAAAGGATGGGGTCAGGTATTTGTACAACGTTAGCTCTGTTGTATTTTAATTGGTCAAACATCGCTTCTGAAATATGTCTACGCTTCTGATTGTCAATTAAATAAACTTTGTCATCTAATCCTTTTACTAAAACACCATCCGGTATGGTTTCTGGAAGATAAGATGTTAGCTGTTGCAGAGATGATGGGGTAATTAAGCTAACATCTAAGACTTTAGGAATGGGATGGAAGGGGGCAAACCTATTTAATCGATTCCAGAATGCTGCATCAGCATTATACCAATACATAGGATCATCATTCCAATAACTTTGATAGGATTTAAAAACTTCATTGGCAATGTTTCTCGTATGCATTACGGAGCAATGATCGACTTGATGTGCAGCCTTTTTTAAGATGCCCTTCGTGTTTAGGTTCTTTTCAGCTACCACATTGTAAGAATGATCAACATGTTTTATCAATTGTCCAGAGTACACAATGTTAATGGAATGGTGTTGGTCCAAGAAATGCGCCATCTCCTCTAATCTTTCAGGCAAATAAAACACATCATCTGTTAAATAGGAAATGTATTCTCCGTGAGATAAGGAAATGGCGATATTAATTAACGTAGCATAGCGAGTTTTTTTATATCTTTGATTGTCTTTAATACCACTATTATAATAATAAATGCGTGAGTCGTCTAAATAAGTATGGATAATATTAGTAGTTTGTGTGTTCGAAGCATCGTCCATAATAAAAAGTTCCCAGTTATTAAATGTCTGATTTAATACACTATTAATAGCTTTGCCAACTGTGTCTGGCTTATTATAACTTGTAAGAATGACGGTTATTTTAGGGTTCACTCTTATCACCTGCCTCATTTCCCTTTTTGCTAGTCATTTTTTGAAGAACTCCTAATATAATTGAAAGCAATAAATATCTATAAATAGAGGAGATATCTTTGAAATGAATGTTTTATATATTCCATCCGGATATTCTGGTATTTATACCTATTTTGATCAATGGATCTACGATGAAATAAACAAATGTAGCGGATTGACTACAATGTATTTCTCGTTACGAAACGGAGGGAATTTTCAACATGTTTGTCAACAGTTTAAACCCGATATGATTCTAACTATGTTGGGGGATCATCTTCCTATTTATATATTAGAAACCATACAATCCGGCAATTTTAAGTCGGTTCTTTGGCTTACAGAAGATCCTTATTATACGGATCGTTCCATTAAAATTCTGCCGTACTTCGATTATATATTTTCAATTGATTCAAATGCAGTAGCATATTATAAAAGGCTAGGGCACAAAAATGTCCATCATCTGATGCTTGGTACAAACCCTTCTGTATTCTCGCAAAGAAGTATAGAAAGGCAATATGATATATGTATGGTCGGGTACCCTTATCTAGAAAGAATTCGATTGGTGTTATTAATTTTAGAAAAAACTTCATACACTATGCAATTAATTGGAAATAATTGGCGTGCACAATGGATTCCAAAATCAGCTAGAAGCAGATGTAAGGTAATAAGTCGTTGGATTCCCCCCAACAAAGTTGCAGATTTCTATTCAAATTCTAAGATTATACTTAATACGTTACGGCCTCATAATGAACCCTCCAATCAGAATACGGCTGGAATTCTTAATCAAAGTGTTAATAATCGTATGTTTGATATTGCAAGCTGCGGTTCATTCGCACTTATGGAATATATTGATGAACTCCCAACTTATTTTCAAGAGGGAAAGGAGATTGTTTCATTTCAAACAGATGAAGACTGCATATACAAAATAAGCCAATATTTAAATAAAAATGAATTACGACAGGAAATTGCTGAAAGTGCAAAAGATAAGGTATTACGTTTGCATACATTTGCGAGTAGAGTGGAAGAAATGATAGGTATCGTAAGGAGTGATTAACCCCACCATTGTTGTTGACTAGCGATAATGAGTCTGCCAATCAAAATCGATTTGTTTGTCGTCCCAAGATAACCGTTTTTCATCAGGATTTTTCGGATTATACGAAGTGGTTGTAAAATAAATTAAAGTTGCTGGATTACAACCAAGCACACGGTATCCATGTGCGACTCCTTTAGGGATTAATAATAGAATAGGATTGTTTTCACCCATATAATATGTTTCGGTTTTCCCACTTGTACTTGAATTTTTTCGAAGATCATGAAGAACCACTTGAGCATTTCCAGATGGAAAAAACCATAAGTCATCTTGTTTTTCATGATAATGAAATGCTTTGATGACTCCAGGGTAACTCATGGAAAAGGTTGCCTGCCCAAAGTGTTCTAGCAAATTATCATCATCTCTTACTAACTCAGTCAGATAACCGCGATCATCACAATGTCTTATTAATTCTTTAACAACTACGCCTTCCATCATTTAAAGTTTCTCCTTCCCCATAAATTTTGTTAACCCCTTTTTCCATGTACATGGTAAGGAAATGTTTAATTGCTTCAATCTTTCCATTTTTAGAGCAGAAAAAAAAGGCCTTGGCACGGAAGTCTTTTGGTAATCCTTTGTTAATACTGGTTTTACCAGATGAATACCTGTGCCTGACTCTTGGTAAATTACTCGAGCCAAATCATACCAACTACATTTTCCTTGATTGCTAATGTGATAGATACCATAAGGAGATTCGAATATTTCTAAACATTTTTCAACAAGATCTTCTGCATACGTTGGAGATCCAATTTGATCCGAGACAACTGACACCTCCTGACCTTGCTTCGCCAAATACCACATCGTTCGTACAAAATTTTTTCCCCCGTGCCCGTATAGCCAAGATGTTCTTACAATATAGCTTTCAGGGTTGGTTTTTAAAACGACTTCTTCCCCTAACCATTTACTTAGGCCATAGGTGTTTTTGGGATTTGGCTTGCTCGTTTCGCTATATGCCACATTGCTTTCACCATCAAATACATAATCACTGCTAATATAAACTAATTTCACCTTATGACTCTTACAAGATTTAGCAATATTTAATGAACCAAGTGTATTGACTTGGAAAGCTTTCATTTTCATATTTTCACATTGATCCACATCGGTGTAAGCAGCACAATGAATAAGATAATCAGGCTTATTCTGCTTGATGATTTTGTCAACTTCCTCGGGATTTGTTATATCCATCTCTTTTTTTGAATAACTGATGATATGATATGAAGGCTGTAATCTTTTTGCAAATGCTACTCCAAGCTGCCCTTCCCCACCTGAAATAATCATTTTTTTCATCATAAATCTCCCTTCTAGAGATTTCTTTTTTAGAGGTTGATTATAACTGGTAATTATAGTCAAGCGTCATACGTCAATCCTTGTATCACAATTCATTTAGTTATCCAGCTTCTTTTTTAAAATAAGTTCATTAGCACGTGCGTAATCTTGGAATGTACCAGCATCAATCCACCACCCCGATAACACGTCATATGTCATTAGTCTATCTTGAATATAGAGGTTATTGATGTCTGTTATTTCTAATTCTCCTCGATTTGAAGGGTTTAGTGTTTCAATAAGCTTAAATACATTACTGTCGTACATATAAATACCAGTAACACAATAATTTGAAGGTGGATGTTTGGGCTTCTCCAGAATCGAAGTAATTCGATTATCCATCTTATTAAATGAAGCAACTCCAAATTGTTCCGGATTACCCACTTGTTTCACTATGATTTTGGCTCCAACTGGCTGTGTTTTAAAATTCTCCACATAGGAAACTAGTGAGTCCTCAAATAGGTTATCACCGAGTAAGACGATGAATTTATCGTCTTGAATAAAATCTTTTGATACATAAACAGCGTCTGAAATTCCCTTTGCATCGAGCTGTAATCCATAATGTATATTGACACCTAATGCTTCCCCATTACCTATTATTGTTTTGAAATCTTGTGTGTCTTTTTTATTTATCACAAGTAAAATGTCCGTAACTCCTATTTCCTTTAGCTTCCAAATTGAATGGTAAATCATTGGAAAACAACCCACCGGTAATAGGTGCTTATTTATTACTTTAGTTATTGGTGACAATCTTGTGCCTAACCCACCTGCTAAAATAACACCCTTCATATTCAACCACTCTTTCTCGGTAAACGGTTGCTGTCAACTCCATTAACATACCTATGTATTTGAAAAGAAAGATATTCTAAGATCAGATTCAGGATAATGAGCCAATAAGTAGTCGAACATCTAATCAATATCTGGGAGTTTTAATATGATGTAGTAAGTTGTTTCAAAATGGGGGTATAAAAGGAGGGATAGTCGTGGGCGTGTATAAATCTGCTAGAAGATATAGTAGAGAGGCATTCTGGGAGAAACGGCGTCGTGTAAAAAGAAGAAAGGATGGGTGTAGTGGATGTGACCATTTAATACAATGTAATAATTGCATTTGTAAATTATTAAGTAATATGTTTTGGCAACAAAATACAGATTTTTGTGATGTGGAAAGATGTGAACGATTCTTAATTAAGGAGAAGGGAACTTCTGAACCAATATCCCTTGATGGATCGGGTATGCCAACTGTATTTAAATTGGAAAAATCATTGGACAATAGTTGTTGTGTTATTTTTAGTTATCAAGATGTGGGAGGAACGACTCCAATGGTTCCAATTCGTCGTAAGTTTGTGGTAGATTGTCAGTCCCTATCAGGTATTGTTTGCTTAAGGGAAGATGATGATATGGTTTCCTTTTATTAATTAGTGATGGTATAAACTTGGAGAGTCTCATTTTGGGGCGATAATGGGTTTTAAAAGGAGAGATTTCATGGTCAATGAAGAACGTCTGTACTTTGATGGAAATAGTAACATTGAAATTAAACCGTTAATTAAAAACATCAGCAATCATTTCACGTATGAATTTTGGGTGAAACCGGAAGAAAAGATCCGGTTAGTTAATGAAAATAATAAAGGTACACAGGGGCTAATTGATCAACGATTTGTAATTTTTCCAGGACATACTGAAAATAAATTCCAATCAGGTGTAGGGGTATCTGTTGGTACGAACGGAGTTGTTGTAGTGGAGCATGCTGATGACTATTTTCCTGCTACTTTGGTGTGCGGTACAGAGCTAAAAGAATGGTCCCATATTTCCATTGTCATTAAGAATAAAATACCTAATCTCTTTATAAATGGAGAGTTTGTTAAAGAAGGAGTTTCCAGTGCTAAGGAAGAAGTATTTGCTTCAGGAACAATTGGAGGACTTAAACGGTATGGATTTTTTGTAGGAAAGGTTAAAAATGTAAGGTTATGGGATCATGCTCTAAATATTGGATTGATTCAGCATTGTAAAGACGATGAAATAACTGGGAAGGAGAATGGTCTATCTCTAGAATGGAAAGGTTTTGCGTATGAGGAAGTATCCTTTCCTATGAGCAGAGCTCTAATGCATGGAAAAGGAATGGATCGAATTCAAAGAACGGGGGAAGGTGCTAATCACAATAATCAATGCAAAATCAAACTAATCGCCTTTTATTTACCGCAATTTCATGAAATCCCTGAGAATAATAAGTGGTGGGGGGAAGGGTTTACAGAATGGACGAATACAAAAAAATCATCACCCTTATTTACCAATCATTATCAACCCCGTGAACCTTATCAAGATTATTATTATAACCTCCTAGACCCAAGTGTGCGTGAATGGCAGGCAAATTTAGCTAAGAAGTATGGTATCTATGGTTTTTGCTATTATCATTATTGGTTCGATGGAAAGATGTTACTTGAAAAACCATTTAATGAAGTATTAACCTCTGGTAAGCCAGACTTTCCATTTTGTCTTTCTTGGGCAAATGAACCTTGGTCAAGGAGATGGGATGGGAGTGAAGATCAGGTCTTGATGCCTCAATACTATGGAAGAGAAAAAGATTGGCAATCGCATTTTAACTATCTATTACGTGCCTTTATGGATGATAGATATATTCGTGTCCAGGATAAACCAATTTTTCTAATTTATCGCCCTGAACTCATACCGAATTGTTCTGAGATGTTACTATATTGGAACGAATTGGCTAAGCAACACGGCCTTGAAGGGATATATTTTATTAGAACTTTAAATGGATTTCATCCACTATCGGATAAAACTAATTTTGATGCTTCATTGGAATTTGAACCGCATTATACGATGGCTCACGGTGGTTGTCATCGTATGTGGAAGGGGATAAGTGGATACAACGGAAGAAAACTAGCCATGGACTACGATACACTATGGTCCTGTATTTTAAATAGATCTCTAGTTGATAATGAAACGAAGGTTATACCAGGTGCTTTTATCGATTGGGATAATACTGCTCGTCTTGGCGAAAATGCCAGTTTTTGTGTTGGTGCTAATCCAACATATTTTCAAAACTATTTAAGCGAGCAAATTCATCGTGCAAACCATTTGTATCAAAGTGACCTTTTGTTCATAAATGCTTGGAATGAATGGGCAGAAGGAACTTATCTCGAGCCCGATAAAAAATTAAAATTTCAATATTTAGAAGCGGTAGAAAAGGCGCTAAGAAATAATGGATATCAATCAGAAGGGGGGAAGTAAGGGTGCTTATAGACTTATTTAAAGGTACTTCAAATGACCAAGGGTGCAATATAGAATAATACAAAACTGATTAGGAAAAGCGTTTGGAAGTTAAGTCTTAATGAAACGATGATTATCTAAAATATTCCGAGGGCATACCTTAGAGCTAACTAGGGTAACAACACCTGCTTTTCATTTTAATCCTTGCTGTCGCCTTCCCCTTTAAAGATAATGTAAATGAGGTGGGATGTAAACGGGTTCTACTATACAAAATATCCAATATTGCTTGTATAATGAACAAAGAGTCGAATGTAAGGAGTGAAAAATTCAATGGCGAATATAATGGTTGTAGGGAGTTATGTAGTAGATTTGATGAGCAGAACACCACATATGCCAAAACCGGGAGAGACCGTATTAGGTGGACCATTTCAAATGGGGCCTGGTGGAAAAGGGAGTAACCAAGCTGTAGCCGCTGCTAGACAGGGTGCTAATGTAACCATGGTGACGAAAGTTGGTCACGATCTATTCGGTGACCATGCAATGGAAAATTTTACGGAAGAAAGCATAGATACTACATATGTAACACGACATACAGAAGAAGCGACTGGAACTGCTATTATTACGGTTGATGATCAAGGGGAAAATACGATCGTTGTTGCTTTGGGAGCATGCGGGAAAATAACCTCAACGGATGTACAAGGCGCTGAACAGCGTTTAGAAGCATCGGATATGGTACTCGTTCAATTAGAAACATCGATGGATGCAATTCGAACAACGATTCAACTCGCAAGAAAACATAATAAGCCGGTCATCTTAAATCCAGCACCTTTCCAACAAATCGACGATGATTTACTGCAAGACATTGCGTATATTACACCAAATGAAACGGAAGCAAGTTTACTCACGGGGATAGAAGTGGTGGATGAGTCATCAGCAAGGAAAGCAGCCAAACAATTAATCGAGCGTGGCGTGCATGCAGTTGTTATTACCCTTGGAAAACAAGGCTGCTTTGTGTATGACGGTTCTGATGAGGGAACACTTGTAAAAGGCTTCCCTGTTCAAGCGGTTGATACAACTGGTGCGGGAGATGCATTTAATGGCGGTTTGGCAACATTTATTGCTAAAGGCATGAAATTAGACAAAGCTGTTATTCGAGCGAATGCAGTTGCGGCAATATCGGTAACGAAAACAGGAACCGCTATAGCAATGCCAACAATGGCAGATGTGGAGGAGTTTTTAAGGAACACCAAATGATCCCTTATTCTATTTAAACGAGGCATCATCACAGCTAAATGGGAGAACGATATCGCTACTTTGTTGTAATACGATGATTGACTTTAAAATATGTTTCTATTAATTCAATATATCGTAGTACAATCGGAGGTAAATACCGATTTTTTTCGTATGCTAGGTAAACATGACGCGCGATATCTTCTCCAACTATAGGCCTGATTGTATAATTCCCATTCATTGCTTGGTCTACGTAGTTTTCAGGTAATATGGTCATGCCTAGTCCCTCATCCACTAAACGACATGCTGTTTCAAACCTTTCAATTTCAAATTGGATTTTTGGTTGAAAACCAGATTTTCCAAATGCATGTAAAATGTCCTTTCTTGTCTGAAATCCTTCCTTACATACAATAAATGCTTCACCTTCCATATCTGCAAACCTTAATTCTCTTTTGCTGGCCAGTCTGTGCCCGTTAGGAAGAACTGCCACTAATCTTTCTTGATAAAGAGGAGTTGCTTCAATCATCTCGCTGTTGAGAAATTGATTCGTGATAGCTAAGTGAATATCAAAGTTCATGAGTGCGTTTTCTACGTCAGGTAAGCTGAGAATTTCATGTAAGTTAATTTGTGCATGGGGATAGTCTCGTTTAAATGATTTTAAAATCTTAGGGACCCAGAAATGAGAGGACTCAATTAACCCAATCTGTAGTTGGAGCGGTCCTTCTCGTTTTAGCCGGTTCATTTCGTTGGAAACATGCTGATAATGATTGACTAATTTCTTAGCTTCATGATAAAGAATGTTTCCTTCTTCAGTCACTTTTATATGCCGAGTGCTTCTTTCCAATAGTGTCATTCCAACCCCTTGTTCCAATCTTTTTATTGCTGCACTCAAGGATGGCTGAGAAATATGAAGAACATCAGCGGCTTTTGTAAAGGTTGCTTGTTCTACAACCGTAATGAAATAAATGTACAGGCGAAAATCCATTGTTTCCCTCCATTTTTATAGATTTAAACTATAAATTTATAGAAAATATGTATTGGTAATTATATATTAGCTTACGTATAATTTTACGTAAAGTAAGTATTTTCTAAAAAATGAAACATCGAGGTGATTTTCATCTATCAACCAGTAGATAAAAAAATATGGACAGGCAGAGTGGATGATTACAATAACCCTAGAAGCTACCGATTTCATCAGATTGTTGAAATAAAGAATAACAGTGAACTCATTGAGCAAAAACAATTGACTTTTGGTTTCATTGGTTTTGAGTGTGATGAAGGAGTCAAGCGAAATAAAGGTAGACAGGGCGCTAAAAAAGCACCAAACGAAATTCGTAAGTCCTTGGCAAAACTGCCCTCCCATATAAATACTTCCAAAATAATTGATCTGGGTAATGTACAGTGCATGGATGAGCGTATGGAGGAGGCACAGGAAGAACTAGGGACGTATATTCATTCACTGTTTAAACATCGTTGTACGCCAATTATATTAGGAGGAGGACATGAGACATTATACGGTCACTATTTAGGAGTACGTAAATCGGTTAGTCGAGAGGCGACGATTGGAATTATTAACATTGATGCTCATTTTGATTTGCGTAATGAAGCAGCACCTTCATCTGGGACGATGTTCAAACAAATTCTTGAACAAGATAAGCGAGCAGGTTATTTGTGCTTGGGTATCCAACGGTTGGGAAATACTCAAGCGCTATTCGATGAGGCAGATAACTATAGTTGTCAGTATGTGATGGAAGAAGATGTTGCTGATCTTACATCGACGTTCCAGCAAATCGATTGGTTTAGTGAACAATATGATTACCTTATGTTAACTTTATGCACTGATTCACTACAGGAATCAGCAGCTCCAGGGGTTAGTGCACCGTCACCTTTTGGATTGGAACCAAAAACTGTTCGAGCGATCCTCCAATATATTTCAAACAAACAACAGTTCGTAAGTTTTGATATTTCTGAAGTGAATCCAGAATTAGATACAAGTGATTCAACCGTACGATTAGCTGCTTATCTGGTTGCTGAAGTAATGCAGGGAATACACAGGAAGTCTCTGCAAGGAATTAACTAACATGATATTACGTTAAATATAAAATACTGGCTATTTCGACTATTGGGTGCATATATCTTTTGAAAAGATCAAGAGAATAGGAGATGGGGAAATATGAAAACGGAAAACAACATACAGGTAGAGCAATATCGTGGCTCAGAATTGCATACAAAAGGTTGGATTCAAGAAGCGGCGTTACGAATGTTGAGTAATAATCTGAACCCGGAGGTGGCAGAAAATCCAGCAGAGCTAGTGGTGTATGGAGGAATTGGCAAAGCAGCTCGCAATTGGCAATGCTACGAGGCAATCGTCAAGGAATTAAAACAGCTTGAGGATAATGAGACATTACTAATTCAATCAGGAAAACCAGTCGCTGTATTCCGCACCCATAAAAACGCTCCGAAAGTATTGATTGCTAATTCGAATTTAGTACCAGTCTGGGCGAATTGGGAACATTTCCATGAATTGGATCAGAAAGGGTTAATGATGTATGGACAAATGACTGCGGGTAGTTGGATTTATATTGGCAGTCAGGGGATTGTACAAGGGACGTATGAGACGTTCGCAGAATGTGCGAGGCAGCATTTTGACGGGAACTTGAAAGGAACGATAACTGTTACAGCTGGTTTAGGAGGAATGGGAGGTGCACAACCATTAGCGGTAACATTAAATGAAGGTGTTTGTATCGCAATGGAAATGGACCCTCATCGAATAAGCCGTCGTTTAGATACGAATTACTTGGATACTTCGACTGATAGCTTGGATGAAGCTATTAAACTTGCAGAAGAAGCACGTAATAAGGGAGAGGCACTATCTATCGGTCTATTAGGAAACGCAGCTGATCTCCTACCGCAAATGCTTAACAAGGGGTTTATCCCTGATGTGCTTACAGATCAAACATCTGCTCATGACCCATTAAATGGATATATTCCCGTCGAACTGACGTTAGCAGAAGCCGTCAAACGACGTAAGAATGACTCGGCGAATTATGTTCAATTATCTAAACAAAGTATTGCTACTCATGTACAGGCGATGCTGGAAATGCAATCTAAAGGAGCGGTCACCTTTGACTATGGCAATAATATTCGCCAAGTAGCTAAAGATGAGGGAGTTGCAAATGCATTTGATTTTCCTGGGTTTGTTCCTGCATACATCCGCCCACAATTTTGTGAAGGGAAAGGGCCGTTTCGCTGGGTAGCGCTATCCGGTGATCCGGAAGATATCTATAAAACAGATGAAGTCATCTTACGGGAATTTAGTGACAATGAATCCCTTTGTAAGTGGATTCGTATGGCACGAGAAAAAATTAGTTTTCAAGGGCTTCCTTCACGTATTTGCTGGCTTGGGTATGGAGAAAGAGCGCGCTTTGGCAAGATCATTAATCGTATGGTTGAACGTGGGGAATTAAAAGCACCAATGGTTATAGGACGCGACCACCTTGATTCAGGTTCCGTGGCCTCACCAAATCGGGAAACGGAAGCTATGAAGGATGGTAGTGATGCTGTGGCAGATTGGCCAATCTTAAACGCGTTAATTAATAGCGTTGGTGGCGCAAGTTGGGTCAGTGTACATCATGGTGGCGGTGTTGGTATGGGTTATTCTCTACATGCTGGAATGGTAATTGTTGCTGATGGGACAAAAGAAGCGGAGGCACGGTTAGATCGTGTACTGACAACAGATCCAGGAATGGGCGTCGTTCGGCATGTGGACGCGGGCTATAGAAAAGCAGAAGAGGCAGCAAAGGAAAAAGGTGTTCATATTCCAATGTTAAATAAAGGAGCGTTATAAATGTCAGAGAGTATCTTTATTAAACACGCAGCCCAATTAGTTACGGTAAGTGGACATACGGAGAATCCTGCCAAAAGAGATGGGATGAGAGAATTGAACTGTATTGAAGATGGCGCATTACTTGCAACGGATGGAAAGATTATTGCGGTTGGTACAACGGAAGGCATTCAAACGAAGTATAAAAATGAGATCAATCAGGCAAAACAGATTAATGCGTCAGGTAAAGTAGTATCTCCAGGTCTCATTGACCCTCATACACATCTTGTTCATGCAGGAACGCGGGAAAATGAATATGCGATGCGTTTAAAAGGAAAGACGTATATGGACATTATGAATCAGGGTGGTGGGATTCATGCTACTACTCGGGCTACACAGCAGGCGGATGTTGATCAACTATACCAAGAGTCAAAACAGCGTCTAGACACATTTTTAGTAAATGGTGTAACTACGGTAGAAGCAAAGAGTGGATATGGCTTAACTACAGAACATGAGATCAAGCAATTGGAAGTATCTCAGCACTTAAATGAGAATCATGTTATGGATATTGTTTCTACTTTTATGGGGGCACATGCTGTTCCAGTTGAGGAAAAAGCGAATCCAGACGCATTTGTTGATCGAGTTATTTCTGAAATGATACCGGAAATTGCAAAACGGAAACTAGCCCAATTTAATGATGTATTCTGCGAACGGGGTGTGTTTACACCAGAACAATCACGAAGAATTTTAGAAGCTGGTAAGGAATTTGGTTTGATTCCAAAAATCCATGCAGATGAAATTGAACCCTATGGTGGAGCAGAGTTAGCTGCAGCAGTTGGGGCTGTTTCAGCCGATCATTTGTTGAAAGCATCTGATGAAGGAATTCGCCAAATGGCGGATCAGGATGTGATTGGGGTCCTGCTTCCAGGCACTGCATTTTTTCTAATGGCGGAATTTGCCCAGGCAAGGAAAATGATTGACCAAGGTTTAGCGGTTGCACTTTCCACAGATGCAAACCCAGGTTCGTCACCAACACTGTCTTTACAATTTATTATGAATCTTGGCTGTTTAAAAATGGGTATGACACCAGAAGAAGTAATTACGGCCACAACCATTAATGCTGCACATGCAATTGGCCGAGCTAATCAAATTGGGAGCCTAGAAATTGGGAAACAAGCAGATATTACAATTTTCGATGTTCCGAATTATTTAACTTTGTCCTATCAATATGGAATGAATCATGTAGATACAGTTATCAAGTGTGGGCAAGTAGTTGTAGAAGATGGTAACTTACAAACGAGGGCGTTAAAAAAGGTACGTTAAGCTGGGAGGATATCCATGAGTGAAGTGCAGAAGCAGGTACCAGTAACCGGAACAAATCATCCGAAGCAAGCGGTAATGAAGTTTTTTGGTTATAGCCTCATTGGAATTTTCATGTTCTTTCTTCCAATATCAATAAATGGCAGTTCGTCGATACCGTTGGACCATCTCGTAACGTTTTTACGTAATGGCTTCCCTACTGTAGTCTCTGTGTATATCTTTGTCATTATTGCTTTTGGTGCGATACAACCGTTTGTGAACCGTTCATGGAAGAAAAGCGCTGTAACCAAGGTCTTATCTTTTTTCAAGGTCATTGGGCTAATTGTAGCATTCATGCTTTATCTGGATATTGGACCGAATTGGTTATTCAGTCCTGATATGGGCCCATTTTTAATGGAAAGCTTGGTTACTCCAGTAGGGGTGCTTGTGCCAATTGGTGCGATCTTTCTTGCATTATTAGTTAGCTACGGACTTTTAGAGTTTGTTGGCGTATTGCTGCAGCCAATGATGCGGCCGATATGGAAAACGCCAGGTAGGTCGGCGATTGATGCTGTTGCATCATTCGTTGGTAGTTACTCCCTTGGCTTATTAATTACCAATCGCGTTTTTAAAGAAGGAAAATATACAGAGAAAGAAGCAGCGATTATCGCAACGGGTTTTTCTACAGTATCTGTTACGTTTATGGTTGTTGTGGCAAACACGCTTGGACTCATGGAAAAATGGAATACGTATTTTGGGGTTACCTTAGTTGTCACGTTTCTGATCACGGCAATTACTGTACGGATTTGGCCGTTAAACAAAATGAGTGAACGTTTTTATGCGGATCAAAAAGGCGATCCAGAAGCAAAAGTAGAAAGGGAACGATTCAAAGTTGCATGGCAGCAAGCGATGAAAGTTGCTGAACATGCGCCATCCATTTATAAAAATATATGGTTAAATCTGAAAGACGGACTTATGATGACAATGTCAATTTTACCATCGATTTTGTCGGTTGGACTTTTGGGGTTAGTACTTGCAGAATTCACTTTTACCTTTGATATACTTGGATATATCTTCTATCCATTTACATGGATCATGCAAGTACCAGAGCCATTGATGGCAGCAAAAGCGGCAGCGATGGAAATAGCGGAAATGTTTTTACCAGCTCTGTATGCTGCAGAAGGCCCGCTAGTTACGAAATTTGTCATTGGTACCCTATCGGTATCAGCGATTTTATTTTTCTCAGCAACCATACCAGTTATTCTATCTACGGAAATTCCAATTTCCATTCCGAAGTTACTCGTGATATGGATAGAACGTACCATTTTGACAATCATTATCGTCACGCCGATTGCATATGTATTATTATAAGTTCACATTGGAATAGATGATTTAGTGATGAGGTTGAGTTTTCGATTTTAAAGTATCTGTATAATAAAAAGACGGAATCTTCATAAATAGAATTGACGAATGAATTTGCCAGCACGTATACTGATTATTAGTTACTAGTCATTAGTTAAATTGCTCTCATTTTAGAATGGAGCTGAAAGAAATAGAATATTTTTTAGGAGAACAAACGGATGACACAGAAACTTCGGATTGGGAAAATTGCAACATTACTGGCGATGTTAGAGGAGCAAGAACGAGCGTCATATTCATCCCTGCTTCAAGATGCCCAATGCTGTGAAGGCAAAGTCGGATCAATGGATATGCAAAAGGTAATATCTGCAGTGGAGACAGCAGTAAAACGTAGCGGTTTGATTCAAGACGGAATTTACCGAGAAACCCATGCACTTTATCATGCAATATTAGAAGGTCTGGAAGGAATTACAAGAGGGCAGTGGGCGATTGGTGAAATGATGCGGACCGTTGGTTTACGCTTTGCTGTTGTTCGTGGAGAACCTTATGTGGACTCTGGAGAAGGTGAATGGATTGCGGTTGCCTTTTATGGAACGATCGGTGCACCAATCAAAGGCTTGGAACATGAAACGGTTGGCCTAGGCGTTAATCATATTTAAAGAAGATAAGATAATCATTACCTAAAGGAATTAGCTAAAAGGAGGTGATGATGGCTGTTTTTGTATGCCATTGTCATCTCTTTTATTGTCTAGAAATTTACAGTTGCGGATAACTTACTGAGTTCGAGCTGCACCTTGCTGCTTGGTTTATGAAACGGAGGAAAATCAATGATTGAATTAACCGGAAACAATTTAACAGTGGAACAATTAAAACGAATCTGTATTCATTTTGAACAAATAGCGATTTCGAGTAAGACGATGGAAAGGGTCCAAGAAAGTAGAGTAGCCGTAGATCGAATTGTTGCCAACAAAGAAATTGTCTATGGGATCACGACGGGCTTTGGAAAATTCAGCGATGTAAGAATTGATACGAAGGACGTAGAAGATTTACAATTGCATTTGATTCGCTCCCATGCTTGTGGAATTGGCAAACCATTCGAAGAAACGATCGCACGTGCCATGATGGTACTTCGGTTAAATGCATTAGTAAAAGGATATTCCGGTGTACGCCCGGTTCTTGTAGAACAATTAGTAAAACTGGTCAATCAGCGTATTCATCCAGTTATTCCTTCGCAGGGTTCTCTTGGGGCATCTGGAGACTTAGCTCCTCTAGCACATTTAGCCTTAGTAATGATTGGGGAAGGAAAGGTCTTTGATATGACAGGGAAACCAACGGATGCGGCTTCGGTTTTGGCAGAAAAGGGAATTAAACCAATTGTATTACAGGCAAAAGAAGGCTTAGCCTTAATTAACGGTACCCAGGCAATGACAGCAGTTGGAGTCATCAACTATATAGAGGCAGAGAAGCTCGCATATGATAGTGAATGGATTGCAGGACTAACAATGGAAGGATTACAAGCAATTATTGATGCTTTCCATCCTGCGGTTCATGAAGCAAGAGGATATCCACAACAAACCAATGTAGCTAGACGAATGACCGATTGGTTAGAGGGGAGTCGATTAATAACTAAGCAAGGGGATAAGCGTGTACAAGATGCTTACTCGCTCCGCTGCATCCCTCAGGTGCATGGAGCAACATGGCAGGCACTTGATTACGTAAAAGAAAAGTTGGAAATTGAAGCAAATGCTGCAACTGATAACCCACTTATATTTAAAGGTGGAAAATTAGTGATATCGGGTGGGAATTTTCATGGTCAGCCAATTGCCTTAGCGATGGATTTTCTTAAAATAGCAATTGCTGAACTTGCTAATATTTCTGAACGCCGAGTGGAACGATTAGTTAATCCACAATTAAATGATTTATCCCCATTTTTAAGTGCGCAGCCAGGACTTCAATCTGGAGCGATGATCATGCAATATGCCGCGGCCTCACTTGTATCTGAAAATAAAACCTTAGCTCATCCAGCGAGTGTTGACTCAATTCCCTCTTCTGCAAATCAGGAGGATCATGTTAGTATGGGAACAATTGCATCTCGACACGCAAGAGAGATTATCCACAATACGCGTCACGTGTTATCAATTGAATGTATTTGTGCGTTACAAGCAGTAGAAAGTAAAGGGATTGAAAACATGGCAGCGCAACTAAAAGCGAAATATCACGAATACCGAAATATTGTACCGACGATTAGCAAAGATCGGATTTTCTCTACCGATATCGAAGCTGTAGCTAGTCATTTACGTCTACAGAATGATTCTATGGGTACGCTGACGCTAGAGAAAACTTGACAATCTAAGCCATAATTATTAGAATTATCAGTAATTGAATAATGAATGGGTATTCAGTGATTATTGGATGAAAAATAAAGTTGAAATCGCTTCCAATAAGTGCTTGACGCCTAAAACTTTTACTTTAACCAAGTGAATGGAGCAAGAGGCTCAGGTACAGGAGATATCTATCAACTCAAAGCAATAGTAACCATAGCTGTATAATGTATACAAAAATTCTTTGGAAAGAGGAGTCTTGAATATGTCTAACGAAGCCATTCAACGAATGAAAGATTCGGTGCGCTTGCCTGTTATTATGGCGCCAATGTTTTTAGTATCCAGCCCGAAAATGGTAGTGGCTGCTTGCCAAGCTGGTATTGCTGGGACATTTCCAGCATTAAATGCCCGTACCGGTGATATTTTGGAAGACTGGATGCATCAAATTAATATCGAAATCAACGCAATTAAAGAAAAGGAGCCAACGAAGAAAATCGCTCCATGGGGGATTAACTTTATCACTCATCGTTCCAATAAACGATACACTGAAGATCTTAAGTTAATCGAAAAATACCAACCACCTATTGTAATTACATCACTCGGAGATCCAAGTCCTGTAGTGGAAATTGCCCATGGATATGGTGGCATCGTCTTTTCCGATGTAATTAATGTTAAGTTTGCGAAAAAGGCAATAGAGAAAGGTGCGGATGGATTAATACTCGTAGCTAGTGGAGCTGGTGGGCATGCTGGTGTATTGAATCCCATTGCATTTATCCATGAGATACGGTCATTTTTTGAAGGGCCGATCGTATTAGCTGGCGGTATGTCAGAAGGAGAAGATATTCTCGCTTCGGAAATCGTAGGAGCAGACTTTGTTTACATGGGAACCCGGTTTATTCCTTCAGAAGAGAGTGGCGCGCCTGATGAATATAAGCAAATGATTGTTGATTCATCGATTGAAGATATTATCTATACGGATGCATTCAGCGGTGTTAACGCAAATTATTTAATCCCAAGTATTGTAAAAGCAGGTCTTGACCCGAATAACTTAGAAAAGAAACAGGAAATTAACTTTAATAAATTGGATAATCCGGAGGTGAAAGCATGGAAAGATATTTGGGGTTCTGGGCAAGGAATTGGTGCAATTAATCAAGTACAGTCGATAGAGGAAGTCGTGTCTGAACTAGAAAACGCGTATATATCAGCAACAAAAAAGATTATCAGCCAGAGTAATAGATTGACACATAAACATGTGTAAAAAACTCATTTTAAAGGGGCTGACGATATGAATTATCCACTGACACCGTTGGATTGGAAACGCAGAGCTGTTAAATATTATCCAACGAAGACAGCAGTGATTGATGGAGAGAAACAATTTACCTATCTAGAATTTGGAGAAAGGATTGACCGTTTATCAGCAGCGCTTACAGATGCAGGTATTCAAAAGGGCGATCATGTGGCGGTCATGTTACCTAATACACATTATATGCTGGAATGCTTTTATGGGATTTGCCAAACTGGAGCTGTTATGGTACCGCTAAACTATCGAATTCAAGCATCGGATATGGAATACATTATTAACCATAGTGATGCCAAAATGCTAATTGTCGATGCGGAATTTGCAGCTTCGATTCAGGAAATTGAGGCAAATCTGTCATTGGAAGAAATAATTATTGTTTCTGTTCCTGGATATCATTCTACCTTACAGGGGATAGATTATGACCATTTTATCGCTCACGTCAATCCATCGGTGTATTCTCCAGTGGACATCGACGAAAATCAGCTGCTAACGTTAAACTATACCAGTGGCACCACTTCGAACCCGAAAGGTGTGATGTTGACTCATCGGGCAAACTACATGAATGCAGCAAACTTCATGTTTCATCTTGGAGTGAATCATGATGATGTCTATCTTCATACGTTACCGATGTTTCATGCGAATGGATGGGGAGGTATATGGGCAATCACAGCGGTAGGAGGGGTTCATGTATGTTTACGAAAAGTTGTACCATCTATTATTTTAGAATTATTTGAGCAGCATCAGGTATCGCTATTATGTGGAGCACCAACGGTGATCAATATGCTTGTTAACGATCCTAAAGCACAAGTAACAACGATAACATCGAAGCCACGTATGGGCACGGCAGGATCACCGCCAGCCGCAGCTTTAATTGAACGAGCGCAAAAGATACTTGGACTAAATATTATGCATGTCTATGGACTAACGGAAACGGCACCTTTTATTTTATACAATGAATGGAAGCAGGATTTTAATGAAAAATCAGCTGATGAACAAGCAACGATTAAAGCAAGGCAAGGTATTGAACTTGCCTTTAATGGAGAAACAAAAGTGATTAGTCCCAGCGGTCAAGAAGTTGCCTGGAATGGGGAGGAGCTGGGAGAAATCGTAACCCGCGGTAATGTAGTCATGAAGGGGTATTATAAAGATAAAGAGCGGACAGCTGAAGCGATCAAAGATGGTTGGTTCCATACTGGGGATTTAGCCGTAACGCATCCGGACGGCTATATTGAGATTCGAGATCGAGCGAAAGACATGATTATCTCTGGTGGTGAAAATATCTCTTCAACAGAAGTAGAAGGGGTATTATATAAACACCCTGATATCTTAGAAACAGCTGTCATCGCTGTTCCAGATGATAAATGGGGAGAAGTACCAATGGCAGTTATTGTGTTGAAATCTGCAGCAAACGTAAGCGAAGCAGATATTGTCACGTATTGTCGTGATAATATGGCCCATTTTAAAGCGCCGAAAATCATAGAATTTGTAGAAGAGCTTCCCAAAACAGCGACTGGTAAACTGCAGAAATTTCGTCTGCGCAGAAAGTATTGGAATAGTGAAAAGCGGGTGAACTAACTAATTGACCGGTTTTGTAATGGTAGAAGTATTGAATAAAAAAGCACCTCGCAGTCGCAAATGAACTCGTTTTGTTCAATAGTGACTTCGAGGTGTTTTTTATTGTTATTCACTTGATTTCTTACCTGAATCGTTTTCACTTGGTTTTTTATCTAAGATGGAGCGTAACTCATTAATCTCCTCTTCAGACAAGGAGTCGTCTTCAATAAATTGTACAAGCATGGACTTCAATGTCCCCCCGTAGATTCGTTGAATGAAGGATTGAGCTTCGGCATGCTGACAATCATCTTGCGCGTAATTCGGGTAAAAAGTATAGACTCTTTGATCTTTATTGACACTGATCACTTGTTTGTGTGCAAGACGATCCAATAGGGTGCGCACGGTTTTTGGCTTCCAATCTTTTTGTTCCTGTAATGAAGAAATGACTTCATTGGCTGTCAGCGGGGCGTTTTCCCATAACACAGTCATAACTTCCCATTCTGCTTCTGAAATACTTGGTACTTTTTTAGGCAAATGAATTTCCCACCCTTCTAACCAAGACACATAAACCATGGAATTAATACATGCCTTTTTCCCTTAATATTGCTAATGTTATTTCAGCTGCCTTACTTCCGTAAGCTTTTTCCTCACTTTGTATATTCGTCGCAAAGAAGAAAGTATCTTTTTCGGTTTCCACATAGCCAATAAACCAACCACTAATGTTTTTGCCATTGACGCTACCTGTACCAGTTTTTCCTGAAAGCATTGCCCCATCTTTTTCCTCTAACTTGATAGCATTTTTTACTGTCTGTATATTCTTATCTTTAAATCCATATTGGTTGGTATAAAAACCTTTAAGTACTTGTACTTGTTCAATTGGGGAAATCTTTAACGAAGATTCTAGCCAGTATTGAGATAATCCACCAGAAAGATTGTTATTCCCATAGCCTATTTCGTTTAGGTATGCTTGGATCGTATCTTTCTGAACACTCTGATCCAATTGCTGAAAGTACCAAGTGACGGAATTTTTCATTGCTGTTGACAAATTTTGATCTTTATTCCAAGAATCATAAGGATATTCCACCCCATTCCACTTCAGGATGGAATGGTTATTTGAGATGACGTTTGTCTCTAATCCAAATAGTGCACTATAAATTTTATATGTGGAGTTCGGAGAAACTCGTAATGTGCTTTTTTCTTCGTTATAAATACGATACGTATCATCTTTCATACTATATAATACAAAGCTTCCTTCATAATCCGCAAAATGTTTGCTTAAGTCCTCGTATACTGTCTGTTCATTATTTAAATGATGATAATTATCTTCAGCACCCATAACGGAAATGATTGGAATTTGACTAGTTATAACTACTCCTACTAGAAGAAAGATAGCTAAACTTTTTAGCTTCAACTTTCTTGTTTCCATTGTATAGGAAGCAATACTTTCAATCCGTGTTTTGATCTGCCTTTTAGAACCATTAAGCTGATTGGTCAAACTAAAATGTTCTTTGGCTTGTGCGTTCTTATCAACAAAATTAATAATCGTATTTCCATAATCAACATAATTCTGCCTATCTAATGTATTTAAAACGGCAGTATCACAGGCAATTTCCCGGTCTAATCTCATCTCTTTAAAGGCGAACCAAACAAGTGGGTTAAACCAATATACAATTTGATAGATGACAACAATGTAATTCCAGACCATATCTTTATATTTATAGTGATTCAGCTCATGAAGCAGAATGTATTCAATTTCTTCCTTCGATAGCCATTCCTCAAATCGGATTGGCAGCACAATATACGTTTTAAACAAGCCAAACGCCATCGGCGTTTTGATCAGTGGAGAAACGCCTATGATCAAATGATTCGATATATTTAATTGTTGTTTACACTGTTCAAATAGGGCTATGATGTCGTTATTTTCAATGTTTATTATACTGCTTTTAATTTTCTTTAATTTTAAACAAGCATTTATGGCCAAAACAGATAGAATTAGTATCCCTAGTATCCATATATTAGCTAGTATTTCATTGAGAACGGTAAGATCCAACCTGTTGACAGATACGGAAAAGTCCTGCATCCAATTTTCTTCCCCTGGCGTTTGTTTCATAGAGGTAGAGGAAGAATTGATTTGAGTACTCTGACTAACATCAACGTTAAAATAATTCTCAACTTGAAGTATATTCGTTGGAATAAAAGGAAGTGTTAATCCAAGGAACATTAGAAACCATAAATAATATCTCCATTTGGCTGTGAGCTGCCTTTTAAACACTTTTCTAATTAGCGTTATTACGACAACAGTAAAAGAAGACACGATGAAACTTATTACAAAATGAGTAAAGTACATATGATTATCTCCGTTTCTTAGTCCTTCATTGAGAATATATATTCCACCGATAAGATCACTAAAAGGTGAGACTTCATAAATTTAATATATAAAAATAGTAGCATTTCGTGATGGGATAATCAATCCACTTGGATTTACAGCAAGTCCAATCTTTTAACGAAGTGTTCCTTTTAATTGTTGTTATAATTACAATTCAAGAGAACTTGTGTTCGACTAAAGTTAACCGATTTGACAAAGTAAGATTACAAATGTAGTATAAGATTACAGTTGTAGTCTTATGAAGGTATCTAACTTTTTGGTCTACACTTATTGGTTATGTATCATCATTTGATAATCCAGAGGTAGCCTGCCTTTGCAATCGAAAAAGGACGCAGAAGAAAGCGCCATTTTTAGTACACCATATTTTTCGCTAGAGGTGATTCAACATGTAGGAATCTGATTAAATATGTTGTGTGAACATCAGGCTAAGATCAAAACTTCATGTAGAAAGAGGGAATGGGGATGAATTTAGGGAACAAGCTTTTTAAGTTAATAAAATGGAAGAAAACGGGGCTTGTATTATTTGTTTCATTTGCAGCCTTAATAGGTTGTACAGATGATGAGGCAAGTAGTGAAAGTCATCGAGAAGAGCCAAAGACAGAAATAAAGGATCGTTTTCAAAGCCTTGAGGATGAATTTGATGCCACCCTTGGTGTATATGCTTTGGACATGGGAACGAACGAATCGATAGCTTATCGGTCAGATGAACGATTTGCTTATACTTCTACCCATAAAGTGCTTGCCGTAGGGGCCCTTTTACAACAAAAGTCAATAGCGGAATTAGATGAAAGGATTACTTATACAAACGATGATCTGGTAAATTATAATCCAATTACAGAGAAGCATGTTGATACAGGGATGACTCTTAAAGAACTTAGCGATGCTTCCCTTCGCTACAGCGATAATACAGCGGCAAATCTTATTTTCAACCAAATCGGAGGTCCGAGTGGATTGAAAAAGGTACTTAGAAATATAGGGGATGATGTTACTGATCCGCAGCGTATAGAGCCAGCGTTAAATGATTTTACACCAGGAGAACCAGCTGATACAAGTACCCCAAAAGCACTTGTTAACAGTCTTCAAGCTTTCACACTAGGAGATGCACTTCCGAAGGAGAAACGATTGCTGTTAATGGATTGGATGAAGCGAAATACAACTGGTGATCATTTGATTCGAGCAGGTGTACCAGATGATTGGGAAGTAGCAGATAAAACGGGTGCAGGTTCCTATGGTACCCGAAATGATATTGCTATTATTTGGCCGCCAGAAGGCGATCCAATTGTTCTTGCTATCCTTTCCAAACGCGATCAGAAAGATGCGGAGTATGATGACAAGTTAATTGCAGAGACAACGAAGGCAGTAATCGACCATATACAATCAGATGATGAGTAAAAATCTAGTCGTATGCAGGCAGTTTAGAATTGGTAAGTAGCTATGTGATAATAAATGAGCAGAATGTTAAAAGGACTGATTAAAATTAGACGTATAATCGGTCCTTTTACGATTGGTGGGTTAATAGTTGATCCAGCAACCGCTGTGACTTAAATCCTTCTACTCCATCAATCACAGGCTGCTTGTCAAATTTTATACATTCTACGAAATGATAGACAGCACCTTCAAATCCTCGTTGTTTTAATACCGTGTCCCATGAAGAGAAAGAAGAGCTTGAAACGGTGTTGTTTCCTTCGATTTCTGTGTTGTTCATATTCTTAACACGAGTTATTACACCATCGCATACGAGTTCAATTTGTTCTAAGTTTGTCCCGGCCTTTCGATGCATTGCTGTGGTGAGAGATATATTTTGAGTGGATTGATACATATGCTGTGCGTACAAAAGTTGATTCTCCCCATTTGTATGAATCGTTCCATGTAATACACGAAGCTCACTATTACTTAACCAACGTACTGTATCCACAATGTGAAGATAATCATCTAGCATGGTGAATGCATAAGAATTAGGACCAACACTATCTGCTCTATGCTTTTCAACACGTATCCAAGCAATATTAGTTGCTTGTTCCTTCGCTTTCATATACATTGGTGCAAACCGGCGATTAAAACCGACCATCAACTTTCTTCCTGATGTTTTACTTAATTCAACTAGTTTTTCTGCTTCTGAAATAGACGCAGCCAAAGGTTTATCGACATAGACGTCGAGTCCTTTATTCAATAGCTCTGAAACGACTTCGTAATGTGACTGGGTTGAGCTATGTACAAATACAGCATCACAAGCTTGTGCTAATGCTGATAAGCTATAAAAATCTTGGATGCGATATTGTTTGCAAATAGTCTTTCTCTTTTCACGACTTGGTGAAAATGCACCTACAAACGTCCAATCTGTTTCTTTTGAGAGGATCGGCAAGTATGCTTTTTGAGCAATCCCGCCTAAACCTACCATCCCAATTCGAGGAAGATTTACCACATTCATCATCCTTTACCACTTAGAATATAAAAGCTTGTAGCTTTATAATCAACTATTAATCTAAACAAGCAGTCTTTTTATTTTTCTGGCTATCTATCTACTCTTTGTTATGTTAATACTAATGTTAACATTAAAAATAATTCAAAACCATTGGTTATAGCCGAACTATTTAAGGGGATAGGAATGACACTAGCTAATGTTATCAACAAAGCTCCCATTAACATCCAAATCCAGTTTATACGAACGGATAAAATAATACCTACAATCAATAAACAAAGAGTAACGAACAATATCATGAAAGGTGGACCACTCTCTGATTCTATTGGAACATAACGTAAGACGTCATATTCCCAGAGTGGTTTTAAATGTAAAGGAATGGTTTCAGTAAACAATTCAAAAATTATTAATAGCATGGTAAACAGTAAAGTAACCATGAAAGCTGCCTTATGTTGAAAGATTCGAAGGTTGAATGGCTTCAATATCCCAAAGGAAAAGAGTACTAATGTAGGCGTGATTAACGCATGGATCCAGTAACGGCTGAGATTCAGATACTCGAGAAACATACCTTCTCCAATAAATCTGCCAACTGCAATGATACTATTATCGATTACTAAACCAAGTAAGACAAGATAGATAAACGAACGCAATGACCAATTATTCTGAGAAAAGGGTGAACGAACGACGCAGATAAGTAATATCAAATATATGATGGTATAAAGAAAATAGAGCAGGGTATCCATTTCTCTCAACTTCCTCCTTTCATTAAATATAAAAATAATGCTGTTTGTTTAAAGATTGGCATCGTCTAACCACTGTTTTATTGTATCTGTAATCCTCCGTTGTTGTTCCTCAACAGAAATCGTCGCATTGCCATCTCCCTTTTGCTCTCCGTAAATCCCGAACTGTGCATGATTGCCACCTTGAATTTCTTGTAACTCTGCGTGCTGCGATAGCAAATGTTGAGTTTCTTGTATTTCTTTGGGGGTGGTTAATCCATCGTTTTTCGCGTAAATAGACAACATGGGTAGATCCATACCTGTGAAGTTATTATTATCTGTAGGGTAAGATCCTAACAAGATAAGACCATCTAGTTTCGTTGGATTATTAAAAGCAAATGAAGCAGCAGCAACGCCTCCTAGTGAATGACCTCCAATAATCCATTGAACCACAGTAGGAAAGTAATCCATTATCTCTTGCGCAATATTTTGATCAAAAATTGCAAAGTTGAATAAGACCTCTGGAATGATAACAAGGTAGCCTTCCTTTGATAATGTATCTCCATAATAGCTGTAAGCCTCTGGTTCAACCTTTGCTCCTGGGTATAAGATGATACCAGTTTTTGCTTGCTGATTTTCTGGTTCAAAAACAAGCCAATTTTGCTGATACTCCATGGTATCATTACCGAGGAATGTCGACAGGTTATTTGAAGCTTCATAGGTTTGTTCAGACCATATCCAAAATACACTAAAGCCGATGAACACAAGTAGGGAAGTAATAATCAGAATATATTTAATGATCTTCTTCATTTTTACACATACTTTCTCATTTGTATTCACTACGTTGATTTTGATTTTACCATATTCAAAGATGTTACTAACCCTTATAAAAAAACTTGAGGAGGATGAATCCCCCACAAGTTGAAGTGACCTATTTATTGACTTTTTGTTTATAAGCTTTTGCATATTGATCAGCGGCAAAGATCGCGTCTGCCACATCATCTGCGGTTACTTGAAATGCCTGATGAATGGTTTCCTCATCAATTGTTGCTGCTTCTGCCACTTTTATAATTTCCTCGCGGGTGGCATCTTTTAATTTAATCTCTTCTAAAGTTACAGGTAATTCGAGGTGAATGTATAACGCAATGTAACGCTCTATTTCTTCTAAGGAACGTTCTTCTAAAGCAAGCTGGACAAGTGTTCCAAACGCAACCTTTTCGCCATGTGTTAGATGGTGAATATCGCCTTTTATTGCTGTGAATCCATTGTGAATCGCATGTGCTGCAGCTAGCCCCCCACTTTCAAAGCCTAGACCACTAAGTAATGTATTTGCTTCAACGACTGCTTCAAGAGCAGGTGTGACAGACTTAGCCTTCACCGATTCATAAGCAAGGTGTGCATAATCAAACAAGGTCTCCTCACATTTTTCTGCGATTGCTTGTGCAGCGATAGTTGTACTACCACCTGCCATCGTATTTCCTTTCGCTTGAATAACACTTCTTGCCTCGACCCATGTAGCGAGGGCATCAGCGATACCTGATGATAGAAAGCGTTTTGGAGCACCAGCAATTACTTTCGTATCTACTACGACAAGGTCTGGATTTTTATTATAGAAGCGATAGTTTTCAAATACACCCTCTTCCGAATAAACGACTGAAAGCCCACTTGTCGGCGCATCTGTAGAAGCAGTTGTCGGCACAATCACAGTACTGCCATTTATATCATCGGATACAGCTTTAGCGGTATCTAGTGTTTTACCACCTCCCACACCTATAACGACCGTTGCTTTAGCGTTTTTGGCAATATCCGTTATCCGCTTCATCTCTGTTTTCGAAGCTTCACCATTAAATACAACTTCTTCTGTTTGGATAGCTTCCTTCTTTAAGTATTTCACAACGTCATTACCAGCTATATCCCAGACTGTTTCATCGGCAATAACTATCGCTTGATCACCAAGATCTTTGACATATTGTCCAATATTATGAATGGCATTTTTGCCTTGAACGTATTTTGCTGGACTGATAAAGATTCGCTCTGTCATGATATTACACTCCTTTATTATTTCGTCCACCTTAGGTATTCCCAAGTTTTTCTTAATTCAATCTAAAAAGGATGGTTATAAATGCTCGTATCGGAAAAAGCGAAAAAAATATCCAAACGATCATTCGAATAGGAACTTATACTCGGATGACATTTGGATTGTTCTTTCCTACATTATGTATGTCTTTCACTTTTCATTTAAGGAGACTTGATTTTCTTTCAGATAAGCATGAAACGTTAGATAAATCATAGGTTTTCATTTTGAATCATTCTTTTTTACGTTGCTTTTGAAGGGAGTTCCTAGCTAGATACCACTGCTCGATAAAACAGATTATACCTACTAAAATAATTAGCATATAAGCCAGTATACTTTCGATGTAATGGTTAACAAACTTCCAAGTTAATATCGACACATAAAGTGTAGGAACAACTCCCCCTCCAAGATATTATATTGTTTCGAAAAAAGATTTGTGCAGCTGAACCCAAAATAATGATAGTTACCGTTCCAAATTCATGAAGAAAGAACTCTATTTGTTAATAATCATTCTTTTCTGCTTTATACTTTTCAATAATTCGTTTCGCATCATCTAATTGGATGCGGTCTTCAATTGCCAATTGTTTAACATAACTAATCAGAGGCTCTTTCTCTAATTCATCATTTAGTTCGATCTTTTGAATGATGTGATTTAATCTTGTTCGCACCGTAGGGTACGAAACTTCATAACTCTTCGCGATTTGCTTTAATGAACCTGAACTTAAAACAAATTTTCGAATAAACTCTATATCTTCCTTTTCTAAGGATGCTATCCATGCGGGCGTATCTTTTGGATCCATTTTATAGTCACCTCACTTGCTTAATAGTATCATAATCAATATTAAAGTTAAATATTTTTATATATTAGCCTTAATAAAATTTATGTTTATTTCAATAATATTAAAGCTATAAATGGGATAATGGCTTGGATCTCACGTTTTATCCTTTCTCACTATTTCTTATTAAGCAGGTTTATTTTCGAAGTTATTCCTAGATAAGGAAAATAAACACATACTTTTCCCTAGAAAATAGGATTCGTTCATCCAATTGGCTCTAGTATAAATTTATATCTGACCATTATTTCCCATTTAAATTTCTGAAAACTTGTATTACTATAAGAATAATATTTAAAAGGGGTGAGCTACATGGAAAAGTTATATAGTAATCTAGATTTAGTCTATGAAGAAATGGTAGAAATACGTAGATTTCTTCACCAACATCCGGAATTATCTTTTGAGGAAACGGAAACAGCAGCATATATTGCAGATTATCATACTGCGTTAGGACATGAAGTTCGCACGAATGTTGGTGGTAATGGGGTCTTGGCTTATCTAAGAGGGGCAAAGCCTGGTCCAACGGTTGCTTTAAGAGCTGATTTTGATGCGCTTCCTATCCATGAACAAACCGATGTCCCATTTAAATCAAAGTATGATGGTGTGATGCATGCATGTGGGCATGATGGGCATACAGCGACACTGTTAGGCTTAGCGAAAGTATTAAACGGGTTACAAGATGAATTAGAAGGAACGATTGTTTTCTTACATCAACATGCGGAAGAACTGCCACCAGGTGGGGCGATATCAATGATTGAAGATGGTTGCTTAGATGGCGTCGATGTTATTTTTGGTACCCATCTACAAGCTCAAATGCCATTAGGAGAAATTGGATATCGTACAGGAGCCTTGCAAGCAGCTCCAGATCGATTTGATATTACGATTAAAGGAAAAGGTGGACATGCAGCTCATCCCCATGATACAAAGGACAGCGTGGTTATTGGTGGACAATTAATTAATAACTTACAGCAAATTGTAAGCAGGAAGGTAGATCCACTAGATTCAGCAGTTGTGTCGGTCTGTAATTTTGTTGCTGAAAACCCATATAATGTGATTGCTGACTCAGCAGAGTTAGTTGGTACAGTACGTACGTTTAAAGAAGAAACGAGAGAATTTATTGAAAAAGAAATGGAACGTATTATTAAGGCTACCTGTGATGTCTCAGGGGCTGATTATGTGTATACGTATACACGCGGCTATCCTACCTTAGTAAACCATAAAGAAGAGACAGAATTTGTAGCAGAAGTTGCGAAAGAAGTACCTGGTGTAGAAGCAGTAAAGGTAACGGAACCAATTATGGGGGGAGAAGACTACGCTTTTTATTTACAACATGTCAAAGGGACCTTTTTCTTCACAGGAGCTAGAAATGAAGATTGGGATATCGCTTACCCACACCATCATCCTAAATTTGATATTGACGAACGGGCATTACTACATGCTGCAAAAGTTTTAGGAGCTGCCACTCTTCAATACATGAATGAATATGCAAACAAATCATTAAATGAAATTGGTTAATTATTTGATGGGAGTCTTCTATTAGTTAGAGGCTCCTCATTCATTATTCGAGGAGGCAAACAGAATGACACAACAAGCAGCTCAACTATGGAAGGATTGGCGCTTACATTTACTCGTATTTGGTATTGTTATGTTTACAGAAATAATCGGAACACATGAGATTCCAATAGGTGCTGGCGTTATTCTATTATTGCCGATGCTTTATGCCGTCATTATTGGAATTGCTTTGTTTTTTACACCTCTTGTTAAACAGAAACAATCTATTCATGCAGAATCGCTTGTATTTATTTCAGTAACCTTGCTCATTGCAAAGTTTGGCGTACAAGCTGGTACTGCATTGCCGCAATTAATTGAAGCAGGCTGGGCATTGGTATTTCAGGAGATTGGAAACTTAGGAACCATTCTAATTGCTCTCCCACTTGCAATCTTATTAGGTTTGAAACGTGAAAGTGTTGGTATGACTCACTCAATAGGTAGAGAAGCTAATTTAGCCCTTATTACTGATAAATATGGACTATCTTCCCCGGAGGGAAGAGGTGTAATGGCTATGTATATTTTCGGTACGGTATTCGGCTCGATCTTTCTTGGATTAGCTTCAGGATTTTTAGCTACGATTACGCCACTTCATCCATATTCATTTGCGATGGCAACCGGTATTGGTAGTGGAAGCATGGCAGCAGCATCATTAGGTCCGCTAGTTGCAGCACATCCAAATATGGCAGAAACATTAACCGCATTCTCTGGTGCTAGTAACTTACTTACCTCTGTTACAGGACTATATGCAAGTATTTTTATTGGGTTGCCGTTAACGGAAAAATTATACGAAATAATGACAAGAGACAAATCAAATAAGAATAAAATTGGTAAAAAATCAAAGGCGGTGTAGGTCATGCTGAAAAATATCCAAGAATGGATTTTATTATTTGTGATTATTGGTGCAATGATTATTATTGGTAATTGGATTGGCTATGATATTATGCCGCTTCAAGCAATTCCAGGAATAATTACGTTAGCGTTAATTAGTTTAGCGGGTCTTATCATTCATCGTCTCATTCCCTCTAAAAAAATTCCAAGCATTGCTTATATTGGTTTGTTAGCATTTATCTTAACGATTCCTGGCTTCCCTGGATCAGAACAAATTGTTACCTGGACTTCGGAGGTTAACTTACTGGCAATTACAACACCAATCTTAGCTTACGCAGGAATCTCAATCGGCCGTTCCTGGGCAGATTTCGTTAAATTAGGCTGGAAGACGATCATTGTTGGGATGTTTGTGTTAGTTGGAACTTATTTAGGTTCAGCAATCATAGCTGAAATCACACTACGAATACAGGGAGTTATTTAGGCTAATTATACGTTCTTATATATAACGCATTTATTCTAAAATAAAATATATTATAAAATTCATTCTAACAAGAGTCGGAACACAATAACTTAAAAGCCGAAGGGGTAAATAGGAATGAAATAACCGCTGATACAAAAGTGTAGTCAAAATACGTAGACTCTTGCGGGAACAGCACGCGCTATAGACCCTGCAGGAAAGTGTTCTGATGAGGGACGACTAAACGTGTCCTTTGCGGACAACATCGGCATACCCCTTGCCGGGGTAGGAAGCTGATGCCGTGCCCGCGGAAAGCGGAGTATTTTGACGGAGCAATGAGAAAACAAATAATCCGAACGGACTCAAGTGGAGTCGTTCGGATTATTATAGGATTAAGATACCTTTGTCTCCATCTCTTTTCTCGTATAGCTTATGCTTCTTTTGTTGTTTTCTTTCTTCTAAATCGATAGAAAACAAGGTAAAGCATTGGGACCATAATCAGCGTTAATACTGCTGAGAAGAGGATACCAGATATAATGGTTATGGCAAGTGGAGTAAAGAGAGCATCTCCACTTACTGCAACTGGAATCAGGGCAACAATTGATGTGATGGCGGTTAGAAGAATCGGGCGTAAGCGAACGCGTCCAGATTCAATCACAGCTTCTTTCACATTCATGCCTCTATTCAGCGCTTGTTCAATAAATTCAATTAACACAATGGAGTTTCTCACTACAATACCAGTAAGTGAAACCATCCCCATAACACCAAGGAAACTAATTGGTGTTTGCGTGACGAATAAACCAAGAATCGCACCTGAGATTGCCAGGTAAACCGCAACAAGTACGAGGAACGGTAACGAAAGTGAGTTAAATTGAAAAGCAATTAACAGGTATACTAGGAACAGTACAATGATGAAGAGTACGGTGATTTCGGCAAAGAAATCACTTTGCGCTTCATTTTCTCCACCTATTGTGATGCTGTAATCATCGTTCTCAAGCTGATTACGTTGATTTTCAACGATATCGGTTACGTTTGCCTCATAATTCTCCTCGTTTTCTGGGAAGGCACGAAGTGTAATCGAGCGTTCGCCATCAATGTGAGGGATTTTCTGAAGCTTTTCCGTTTCTTCTGTTGTGACAAGCTCATCTAAAGAAATGAGTTCAGGTGTTCCATCTGTAGATGCTGCTGGAACCTCAAGTTTTGAAAGGTCAACCTTACCTTCATTTCCTTCTAATACAATATTCATATCACGTTCAACGACACCATTATCGAATGCTTTTAATGGGATACCTTCCGTCGCAAGTCGAATTTGCTGACTAACCTGATTGACGGTAATTCCATTATCTTCGAGTGCACCACGATCAGGTACATATTCTATAGAAGGTTCAAAATCACCTACATTATCTACGACAATATCTGTTTCAAGCCCTTCTATTTCCTTCGTAAGTCTATCTCTCAGTTCAATTAATTTGTTGATTTCCGGCCCACTGACGGTAACTGTTACTGGAGCCCCTACGGGAGGTCCCTGCTGAATAGTATCCATAAAAATCTCAGCATCAGGGTATTCATTTCGGAGTGTATCTGTCCAATCGTCAATCAGCCCTTGGGTTGTTTGATTTTTTTTGTCGACTCTAGCTACGATTTGTCCGGTATTTTCTCCAGTGCTTGACAATGAACTATTAAAGAGACCAGGAGTCCCAGTTCCTGTGAAGACACCTGTTTCATACACACCGTCATCTGTTTTTAATCTTTTTTCAATGTCTTGAAGCGTATGATGTGTTTCTTCAATTGGTGTACCAATTGGAAGTGTGATATCTACGGTTACTTCTTCCTTATCAGCTGGTGGGAAGAATTCAAATGGTGTTAAGACAATCAATCCAAAGATGGCCGTTGTAAATACAAGCCCAAGAATGGAGACAAGCATCGGTTTTTTTGAAAATTTCTTTAAGAGTTTATCTGCATAAACATCAGCAAGCTTATTTAAAGGTTTTCCAAGAAGACCTGGTGCGTCAGACATCGGTTTCTTAGACCAACGATTTAAGAAATAACGCAGAATTGGCACAAATATTAGGGCAACAAGTGTGGATGCGATAATTGTAGTAATAAGAACGGTTGGCAATGCGCGTATAAATGCTCCATTTCCACCTGACAGGAAGACCAGCGGTAGGAAAGTAAATACAATTGCCAGGGAAGAGGTTACAATCGATACCCAGATCTCTTTTACCCCAGTGGTAGTACCAATTAGTCCTTTATCACCTAGTTTATATCTACGTTGAATATTATCATTAATAACGATAGAGTCATCCACGATAATTCCTAGTGCAATAATTAAGCCAATAACAGAAATTTGGTTAAGGTCAACATCTGTGAATGGTAATGGTATTAAACCAGTAAGAACGGATATTGGAACAGCAAGTGCCACTACAAGTGCACCTGATCCAGAAAGTCCAAGCGATGCAGCAACAATCACAGCTAAAACAGAAATAGCAAGAGATAGGAATAGCCCATCAAAAATATCCGTTACAATAGATGCTTGTGAATAATACGACACGAGCTCGACATTTGAAGGCAGGTTTTCAGAAAGCTCAGCCACTTTATCGCTTACCCGCTCATCAACGGTTGGGATATCTTCCCCTGACTTAACATAAGCAGTGAATGATACAGAAGGGTTACCTTCAAATGTAATCATATCTTCAAGTTCTTTTGAACTCACTTCAACACTAGCAATGTCTTCTAAATAGACAGCATCCCCCTCTGTGTTTTTACCAACGAATAGTTCATTCATCTGGTCGAGCGAATCATAGTTTTCAACAGAGAGCTGGACAACTTCATCATTCATTTGCTGCTTTCCTAAAGGAATTGGATAGTACTCATTATTAATGGCACTTTGAACATCAGTCACGTTCAAACCAGCCTCTTTTAATTCAGCTTGCTTTAATTTAATCAAAACTTGTTCTTCAGGCAATCCTTTGATGGTTACACCAGAAACACCTGATAATTCTTGTACTTCATCTTTCCATTGGTTCAATTCCTCTCCAAGAGAGAGCAGGTTATCGCGATTATCGCTTGTAATGTGATAGGAAACGATTGGCATTTTTGACGTTGATTCGTTAACTTCTGGCTCCAGTGCCTCCTCTGGAAACGAAGCAGAAGAACTGGATACAGCCTGCCGGACGTCACCAAATACTTCTTTCTTGCTTTCTCCTTCTTCAACTTCGACAACAATGTTAGAAAAGCCAGCTGAAGAAGATGAAGTTACTTCAGCGATGCCATCAATTGATCGGAGTGAAGACTCAATAGGATTTGTAATGGACCGTTCAACTGTGTCCACCGTCGCACCAGGATATACAGTGTTGATGGTACCGATATTTACAGGTGTTTCTGGAATTTCGCGTTGTGGAAGTTGAATGAATGTAAATGCTCCAACAATGACGAATAACACAATAAATATAATAAAGAGCTTCGAACGTTCTAAGATCCATTTCAGCATGTGCCAGCCTCCTTTTTGATCTTTAGACTGTTTGGTCAACATGGTATTAGTTATACCATATATTTATTGTAATATAAAGTATAGATGTTTATGACTATATAGTCATTTTTTTGTTTTAATCATTCATTGTTTACTTATTAAAAAAAGATATAGTGTAAACATAAGTGAAGAGGGGATGCTGCTATAAGAGGTGCTGGTCCCTGTTTGTGACTATCATTTTACTGGACAAGTAGTGTATTCTAGTGGTAGAAGACATTGAGGTGAGCATGATGGATAAAAGAAAAGCAATATTAGAAGCAGCTGTTGAATTGATCGCAGAATATGGATACACACGTACATCGATGCAGCAAATCGCAGATAATGTTGGTGTATCAAAAGGTTCGCTATACTCGTTTTTCCCATCAAAAGAAGATCTAATTATATCGATATACGAACATTATCAACAGCTTGTATTTGAACGTGCTTTTGTAGTAGGCTTGGATAATAATTTACCACCTTATAAACGTTTTGCTAAACAGTTTCAAGTTCAATTCGAAGGAATATTAGAGTATAAATCGTATATGAAAATGCATATCCGTGGGGAGTCAGCTCAAAACAGTGAGAAGCTTCAGGGATTACACCATCGGATGAGAGGGCGATTATTTAACTGGCTTGAACAGAATTTAATTGATTTATATGGTGAAAGTATCTTGCCTTACAAATGGGATTTAATGTGGATGACACAATCCATTTATACATCGTATATGGGACTTATCATTTCTTCAGAAAATGTGCTTCCTCCGGAGGGGCTTGGTCAACATATCGTAAGACAGATTGATATTCTAGCGAAGGATTTTCTCCAAGGTAACAGTGTTCCGTTTTTAGACGATGAGATGATGCGCCCTTTTTCTGTAGGAATGGACCGAGACGGAGCATTTACATCGTTCCAGGACAGAGAACGTGCGTGGAAAGCGCTGTATAAAAGGATTCATGAACTTCGAAATGCTACTTACTACCTTGAGGTAACGGACCGGATATCAGAAGAATCGAGAAAATCAAAACCAGATGAACTTGTGATGAGAGGTTTATTTCGATTATTAAAAGAGGAAGAAACGCTAGCTGCAAAAGCATATGTATTAGAGGAACAATTACTTCCAGCAACAGAAGATTAATGGGCTGGTTAAACTTCAGGCAAATTTTTCTCCTTATTCCAAAAGAGCGATCCTGTTTAAACATCCAAGATATACGATTCCAAGGGCTGCAATGCGTAAGCTTGGCTTTTTCTTCTGGCTGCATCTAAATAAAATTCATTGATGTTCCCTTCTAAGATTAACGTCATGATATGAAATTCATTACCATCAAAAGGTTGATTTTGATTTCTGAAAAATCCAATTTTTATAATAGTTGAATGATATAATAGTTGAAAAAAAAAGAAACAGGGGGGCGGCCATCGATGGATAAATACATATCTTTGGATATTGGTGGTACATATATTAAAAAAGGAATAGTGAATGAGTCTGGAGAAATTCTCAAACATCATAAAGAGAAAACACCGAAGACATTAGAAGAACTATTCCTTTTAATTGAACAGTATATTTTACAAAACTCTGATACCTTGGCTTTGACAGTTTCTTGTCCTGGTGCGGTAACTGATGAAGGGCTTATCCAAGGAGCTAGTGCTGTATCGTATTTACATGGACCAAATATAAAGCAAATGCTGAAGGCACGAATTGGTTTGCCTGTGTATATGGAGAATGATGCAAATTGTGCTGCTTATGCTGAGATATGGAAAGGCGCTGCCAAAGGTAGAAAAGATGTGCTTGTCGTTGTCATTGGAACTGGGATAGGAGGAGCAGTTGTCAAAGATGGTTTGATTCATAGAGGGGCTAATTTGCATGGTGGAGAATTTGGATATATGTTAATTCCGACAAAAACTTCTGAGAACGGTGCAACGTGGAGTCAAATTGCCTCTACGAAAGCTTTAGTAAAAAAGGTTGCCCAACAAAAACAATTGGATGCCTCGGACCTTACAGGGGAGGCAATCTTTGACATGGCTGATATGGGAGACATTATATGTATCGAAGCCTTAGAAGCATTTTATCATTCCCTTGCACTCGGAATTTATAATTTACAATATATTTATGATCCTGAGATTATTCTTATTGGTGGGGGAATAAGTGAAAGAAACGATTTGGTAGACAGAATTGATGGAAAACTTACTCATATCATTGAATTAATTGAAGATTCTACGGTTAAGCCAATGATAAATACTTGTGCATTCCGACAACATGCCAATCTTCTCGGAAGTGTGTATGGGTTTCTGAGAGAAAAGGAATTGGATATTTTAGATATAAATTGAGTAAAGAAAGGGGGAATGCCAATGCCCGTCTTATGGAAGTCACTCAAATTGGGAATAAGCTTTGTCTTCATATATGTTTTGATTGTTTTTAGTGCTCCATTCATCATCCGGTTAATGGGCTCTACTTCTGTTTCTTCAAGTCCGACGATGTTTCAATTTTCCTTGTATTCCATCAATATCAGGGGGAACACATTTGAATCTGAAGCTACGATCATGGGGCTGTTTATTTCCTTAATCTTAGGTACGGTAATCTATTATATCTTTCATTCTTTAAATAAAGGTTAGTTCTATTTCTAAAAGCCAAGGCTTACATGCTTGGCTTTTTTTATGAGGTATTTTTGAGCTTTCCTCATTGAATAATAATTTGAAAAAATCGGATAATTTTATAGATTTATAGGATATATCGTCTTTTATTATCTTGTTAAGATATATGTAAGCGCTTAATAAAGGGAGGTATGGAAATTGAAGAAGTTATTAAGCTTAACTGTCGGGTTGTTTTTCATGTTTATAGCAGCTTGTAGCGGGGGAGAAGAGGCTTCGGGAAATGGAGGAATTGAGTTAACCCTTTGGAATGATTGGACGGAGGATCGTCCAGAAAATACTGTATATAAAGACATTATCAAACAGTTTAACGAGGAACATGAAGATATTACTATAAAGATGGAAAGTATTCCGCATGATCAATATGAAACAAAACTCCGTACACAAGCTGCTGGGAAACAACTACCAGATATGATGAGAGTTTGGCCTGGGGCTCGAACAGCTCCGTTAGCTGAAGGAGGAGTTTTATTACCACTTAATTCTATAGTAGATAATTGGAAAGACATAATACCGGATGAAATTTTACAAGATTATGCAATTAATGGTAATTATTATGCTATTCCATCTAACATAAGTGAGACAAGTCTCATATTTTATCATAAGGATAAATTAAAAGAAGCAGGTTATGAACAATTTCCTTCTACTTACGAAGAACTAAAGAAATTAATTGGTATGTTAAATGATAACAAAGAAACACCAATTTCACTCGGTAACAAATCTGTTTGGCCGCTGCAATCGATTTATATTTCAACGATTGCTGATCGCTATACAGGAAGTGATTTCTTAGGGAATGTATTAAGTAAAGAAGAAACATTTGAAAACGATCAATTTATAAATGCCTTAACAGTAATTAAAGAGTTAACAGAAATACAAGCTTTTAACGAAGATATGAATACGATAGATGAAGCTCAAGCAAGAAGTGAATTTATTAATGGAACAACAGCGATGCATTTGGCTGGTTCTTGGGCAATTGGACCAATTTTAGAAGGTGTAGACGATCCAGATTCCATCGGAGTTGCTGCATTTCCTAGTTTTGCAGGTGGTGAGGGAGACCCTTCTAAGATAGCTGGAGTAGCTGGAGGTGGAATTGCCTTGAACAGTGAATTAAATGATGAAGAAAAAGAAGCCGCTTTTACCTTTCTGAAATATTTTTATGCAGAAGATTTATATCAACAATTAGCACAAGCGAATATTATTGTTCCGGCTGATATTCCAATGGATGACGATGTACCTCGCTTATTTCAAAAAGCGAATCGGTTTGCCCAAAATGGATTGGCACCCGTATATGACGCAACGCTTACTCCTGACCTAACAGATATGATAAATAATGGGTTGCAATCAATCACGTTGGATGAAAAAACACCCGAAGCGTTGGCTAAAGAAATGCAAGCACTTTTAGAAGAAGGAAATTAAGCGCAAATGACTTTCGGGTTGCCTTGAGTTGGCAGCCCTTCTTCAGAGAAGGAGGCGAGAAGAATATGCATTTACTTGGTAAAAAAGGCATTATTATAATCGGATTGTTACCTGCTTTATTATTTTATATTCTATTTGCCATTTATCCTATTATTCAATCATTCTATTATTCTTTCATGCAGTGGGATGGATTCTCTGAGATGACTTTTGTAGGGCTGGATAATTTTAAGGAATTATTTCAGGATTCCTTATTTTGGAACTCTGTAAAAAATAACATCTATGTCGTAATTGCCTCCGTCTTAGGTCAAATTCCAATTGCACTATTAATCGCTCTATTATTAAATCGCAAATTGAAGGGAGTAAGGTTTTTTCGAACAATAGGGTTTTTACCGGTTGTCTTATCTACGGTAGTTATTTCTCTAACATGGAGCCTCATGTATAATTCAAAAAATGGCATGATCAATCAGTTATTACAATCTATCGGACTTCGTGAGTTGGCACAGAATTGGTTAGGTGATCCACAGTGGGCAATGATTGCCGTCTTGGTCACAGTGATTTGGCAATTTGTTGGTCTCTATTTAATTATTTTTCTAGCAGCCTTACAAAATGTACCAGATGAAGTAATAGAAGCTGCGAAAATGGACGGTGCATCAGAATGGGCAACGACTTGGAAAATAACAATTCCAATGATCTGGGATACCATCATCGTAGCTATCATTTTATGTATATCCGGTAGTTTAAAAACCTTTGATTTAATCTATGTAATGACCAATGGAGGGCCTTCCCATTCTACAGATGTGATGGCGTTGTATATGTTCCAGGAGACCTTTAGTCAATTGAATTACGGATATGGAAGTGCCGTTTCAGTTTTTATCTTCTTTTTTAGTCTAATCTTAATTTTTATTGTCACGAAAGTCTTAGGAAAGAAGATGATTTAGAAAGGAGTATCGTCTTAATGGAGTTATTGAATAGATCTAAGCTTAAATTATATCCAAGAAGGAGTATAAAAAAGACGTCCATTTATCTGATTCTTTTTCTATTTGCACTAGTTAATGCATATCCGATTTTGTGGATGATGATTAATTCTTTTAAATCGGAACAAGAGTTTTTAACAAATCAATTAGGGTTCCCACATACGTTTGTTTTAGAAAATTATGTAAATGCATGGGAAACAGCCAATCTAGGAGTGCTATTTGGAAATAGTATTTTCATTTGTATTACCGCTACTCTAATTACGGTGTTATTCGGAGCACTTGCATCCTTCTTTTTAGCACGATTTACGTTTAAAATGAGCAAGTTAGTATATACATTCTTCATTTTTGGTATGTTAATTCCTATTCACGCTACGCTTGTACCAATGTTTATATTGATGCGAGATTTGGGCTTATTAGATACACCGATAACGCTGCTTTTTCCGTACATCGCGTTTCACTTACCCATCACGATCTTTTTACTAACGAGTTTTATGAAAGCATTCCCTAATGATATTGAAGAATCAGCAATTATGGATGGATGTGGCGTGTTTCGCATTTTTTGGTCGATTATTTTACCAATGTCTCGTCCAGCGTTAGCTACCGTGGTAATTCTAAATTTTATTTACAATTGGAATGAATTTTCTTTCGCCCTCGTTTTAATTAATGATCCAGCATTTCAAACATTACCTTTAGGTTTGGCTAGTTTTGCTGGGCAATTCACAACCAATTATGGAGCACAGATGGCGGGGTTAACCATGTCTTTAATTCCAATCGTTGTATTCTACCTGTTTTTAGAAAAAGAAATTGTTAAGGGTATGACAGCCGGAGCGGTAAAAGGGTAGAATAGAAGAATTAAACGACAAGGAATGATGTATGATGATTCCGAATTGGGGATTAAAGCGGAAGTTCATAACAGTGTTTGTCGTGTTAATCACGCTGCCTACTGTATTTGGTTTTATCATTTATTATCAGACTTCTGTTGCACTGAAGGACCAGGCAAAAGAGGATATTATTGGGAATCTAGAGAAGAATGAACAAAATTTATCCGCTATTATAGAAGAAGTTACTAATATGACTGCTTATATGACTTATGATAAGGAGTTTCGGACATTTTTTATGACACCAGAAGCAGAAACACATCAACTAGCTTACAAAAATGCTGTAGATGGTATAAATGGCTATTTTACATTTCAAATGATATCTAAACCCTATGTTTCATCCGTTTTA
Organism: Virgibacillus sp. CM-4; assembly: GCF_000445495.1. Lineage (NCBI taxonomy): Bacteria > Bacillati > Bacillota > Bacilli > Caryophanales > Bacillaceae > Virgibacillus > Virgibacillus sp. CM-4. The sequence goes on along the minus strand of NZ_AUQA01000002.1, from coordinate 535,694 downwards.
CTAGAAGCGGAGGATGGAACAATCTTAGATCTAGGCGAGCCCATTCTTAATGGTGAGAAGGAATTAGCTAAAGCTGCCATTCAAAAAAGCGGAGCACCACTTTGGAGTGATGCTTACCATGTAACGAGTGAATGGGAGGGAGAGAAAGAAGTTATCAGTGTATCCCGGGCTATTAACGATTTGAACCAAATTAATAATCGAATAGGTATGGTTCGCATTCGCCTGGATCATGAGAAGTTATATCGCAGTATTGAATCCCAAGATTCATCAACGAAATGGAGTTATTTTGTATTATCAAATGAAGGTTCTGTAGTCCTGCATTCCGATCCATCTCTGGTCGGGAAGCAATATCCCGAAACAGAACTTGCAACGTGGGTAACAAAAGGAAAAGCATCATCGTATCGTTTGGAAACAAAAGATAGTAATTATCTCGTCGTAAAAAAAGAATTACAAGGCACTAACTGGTATTCCGTGGCCATGGTTGATGAAGGAGAAGTTGTTCAAGAACTATATCATGTACGCAATTCGATTCGAAATATGATCATTCTCTTGGTTTTATTAGGGGCTGTTGCTTTTGTTGGATTTTATAGATCGAATATTCGAAGAATTATTGAGCTAACGAGACAAACATGGCAAGTGAGTAACGGAGATTTTACTGCAAGTGTAGATGTACAATCAAGAGATGAAATTGGAATTCTAGGTATGCACTTTAACAAAATGGTAAAGACCATTCAAAATCATATAAATGTGGAATATAGGTTAAAAATAAAACAAAAGGACTCTGAATTAAAAGCGCTTCAAAGTCAAATTGATCCACATTTTTTGTACAATACCCTGGATATGATTCGCTGGACAGCAAGGCTAGAGAATGCTTATGAAACCAGTCGTCTAATTGAACGGCTTTCTTCCATCTTTCGGATGAAGTTAAATAACGGAAAACCATGGGTTCAATTAAAAGAAGAGATCAACTATATTAAAAATTACTTAGAACTACAGCAAAGTAGATTAGGAGATCGTCTCCAATTTTATATTAATGTACAGGATGATGTGAAAGGTAACTATGTCCTGAAACAGTTACTCCAACCATTAGTAGAAAACAGTATTAAACATGGATTTAAAGACTTGCCAAGACAAGGGATCATTAGGATTCATGGTTATCGGTCATACAACTCGCTTTATATTAATGTAATCGATAACGGATGGGGATTTACCAATCCAGAAAAAATAGGTATACATGGTTATGCGCTTCGGAATTTACAAGAAAGACTAGAGCTCGTCTTTGGTAAAGCGGCTACTTTAGAAAAAACAAATCTGACACAGGGCGCATCTATTCAAATTGTTCTTCCATTGATAGATATGGAAAGAGTGAAAAATATTCAAAGAGAACTAGGTGAATAAGGTCATGTCTTTTAATTTACTAATTGTAGATGATGAACCGATTATATGTCGAGGGTTGAGTCAAACCATCCCTTGGTCAGATTATAATGTGAATGTAGTAGCTGTCGCTTATGATGGTCAAGAAGCAATGGAAAAGATAATTGATCATGGGAATATTGACATTATTGTAACAGATGTGAAAATGCCAAAAATAGATGGTTTACAGCTAGCTGAGTTGATTTATAAACAATATCCGTCTGTGCAAATCATTATGATTAGTGGTTATGATGAATTTGCTTATGCACAAAAAGCAATAAAGCTAGGAGTAAAAGATTATCAATTAAAGCCGGTGAATGTAGAAGAGCTAATAAAAAAAGTGGTGAATCTGACACAAGCGCTGTCGAAAACCGAGGAACAGAAAACAGCTTTGCAACACATGGAGCTGATGAATACGATTTATCAGCAAATTAATGAATTTACCATTGAATCTATGGATAATTCTATCAACCACCAAGTCAAAATCTATCCAGTTTTAAGCAGAATGAATGAATGGGCGGAAAAAACAAATCAACTGACTGAATATGATATACATGCTTTAAAAACAGATTGGAAACATGTGATTCAAGACATAGTAGTAAAAAATGGGTATCAGGCTGTTTCCATCTTTACAGATGAGAATTTGTTGTTAACGTGTATTATCGTTGAAGAGAATGATCTTAAGATTGATTTATTTACGACTATTCTTCATCCATTAATACAAAACGATATGAAATTCATTTGGAGTGACAGAATAATCCCGCTTCAACAACTACAGCAACAATATACCATTCTAATAAATATGCTGCCATATCTACCCTTGAATAATCAATCTATCTACTGCTATCAGACGGAACGTAAGGGGCAGAGGGAATTTCCATCATCGATCGTTGAAGAAGTGTTATCTGCTTGCTTTCAAGATAGTAATAAGGTAAGGAAGCTAGTCAATACGTTATTTACTTATTTTCAAACAAATGAGTACTTTTTGCATGAAGTAGTAGAAACATGTATGGAGATCATGGAGGAAGTCATTTATCGTTATAAGTCCCTTTTTGAAAAAGAAGTATCTCAACTTCATCCCAAACAATTAGAAAGTATAAACCTAGCAAAACATAATTCTTATTCAATACTTCAGACACAGTTTAATTACGCACTAGACAATGTTATGAACAGCGTAAATGTACAAAAAGTCAATACGACAGATTGGATCATTAAACGTGCCGAGAATTATATCCAAACTTATTATACATCGAATATTAAAGTAATTGAATTAGCGAATGTCATGAATATATCGCCAAATTACTTTAGCTCCTTATTTAAACAACAAACAGGTAAAACATTTAATGAATATGTAAATCAATTACGTATGGACAAAGCAAAGCAATTATTAGCAGAGACACCATATCGAATACATGAAATTGCAAAAGAAGTTGGTTTTCAGGAATACAAGTACTTCGTTGAAGTTTTTAAGCGTTTTACTGACATCACACCAACGAATTATCGAAAGCTGCTAGCCACTCAAAGCAAAAATACAGATGAATCCTAAACAAGGAGGCCTATGAATATGAATGAAACAATTAATTTGCAATTACCAACGGATTTTATATTAGGAGCTGCCATGTCAGCATGGCAGACAGAAGGGTGGGCAGGTAAAAAAGATTTTCAAGATTCTTATTTGGATAGTTGGTATAAGAACAATAAGCATGTTTGGCACAATGGTTACGGTCCAGGAATAGCTACAGATTTCTATCATCGTTATCAAGAAGATATCAGCTACATGAAAGAAATAGGCCTAACTCATTTCAGAACATCAATTAATTGGTCCCGTTTTCTAATCGATTATGAGAATGCGGTTGTGGATGAAACATATGCAAAGCATATCGACAATATGATTGATGAACTTATTGCTAATCACATTGAGCCAATGATATGTTTAGAGCATTACGAACTGCCGGCTATTTTGTTAGAAAAATATGGAGGCTGGGAATCAAAACATGTGATTCATCTATTTATTAAGTATGCGGAAAAGGTATTTGCACGTTACGGTGATCGTGTAAAACATTGGTTCACCTTCAATGAACCGATTGTGGTACAGACTAGGGTATATTTAGATGCAATCCGCTGGCCATTTGAACAAAATACAAAAAAATGGATGCAATGGAATTACAATAAGGTCTTGGCTACAGCTAAAGCTGTAAAGTTATTTAAACAACTGAAACTGAAAGAAAACCATGGAGCAAAGATTGGCGTTATCCTTAATCCAGAAGTTACCTATGCACGATCAACAGCAAGACATGATCAAGAAGCAGCCAGAATGTATGATTTGTTCTTTAATCGCATTTTTTTAGATCCTTCAATAAAAGGAGAATATCCAGCTGAGTTATTTGAGTTAATGGAGGCGCATGGAGTTACCTTTGACTATATAAAAGAGGAATTGCAAGTGATAAAAGAGAATACGATCGATTATGTTGGTATCAACTTATATTTTCCACACCGCGTGAAAGCTAGATCCACTGCTTGGAATGACCATATTCCATTTCATCCAGCATATTATTATGAAAAACATGAATTGGCAGGGAAGAAAATGAATCCTTATCGAGGATGGGAAATATACCCACAAATTATGTATGATATGGCAATTCGAATGAAAGAAGAATATGGAAATATCGAATGGTTTGTAGCAGAAAACGGAATGGGGGTAGAAGGCGAGGAACGATTCAAAAATGAAGATGGTATCATTCAAGATGATTATCGCATCGAATTCATAAGTGAGCATCTCAAATGGTTAATGAAAGCAATCGTACAAGGGGTTAATTGTACAGGATATATGTTGTGGGCGTTCTCTGATAATGTTTCGCCAATGAATGCCTTTAAAAACCGATATGGTTTAGTAGAAATAGACTTAGAGGCTAATCGTAATCGGCGTCTAAAGAAATCAGCCTATTGGTTTAAAAATTTAATAGAAGAGCGGAATTTTGAAGCAATCAATGATGACATGGTGAAGTAATACTAGGGAATGGAGGGGGACTTAGTGGAAAGTTACTTCAGTATCGATATAGGTGGAACCTATATTAAAATGGGTGTTGTTAATGATCAAGGTGAAATATCACAACTGAAAAAAGTAAACACCCCTTCTACGATAGAAGCGTTAATGGATGTAATGGATCATTATTTAAAACGGCAGATCAATATAAAGGGTGTAGCTGTGTCTAGCCCTGGGGCAGTTTCTGATCATGGGATTGTATATGGCTCCAGCGCAGTGCCTTATTTACATGGACCGAATATAAAAGAAATGCTATCAGAGCGTTTTAATTTACCAGTGTATGTGGAAAATGATGCGAATTGTGCTGCTTATGCAGAATTATGGGAGGGAGCAGCGAAGGGAAAAAAGGATATACTCGTTGTTGTAATTGGTACCGGAATCGGTGGAGCTGTTATTAAGGATGGAACCATCCATAAAGGAGCTAATCTCCATGGTGGCGAGTTTGGTTATATGCTTCTTAATACGAACATAACTGGGGATGATGATGTCTGGAGCCGGGTTGCATCTACACGAGCATTGGTAAAAAAAGTAGCCAAACAAAAAGGATTAAGTAATATTCAAGAATTAACTGGGGAAAGGATCTTTCAATTGGCTGATAGCGGCGATAATATCTGCATCGAGGCTTTAGAAGAATTTTATCACATACTTGCAGTTGGGATTTATAATTTACAATATATTTATGATCCGGAGATTATCTTACTCGGTGGGGGAATAAGTGAGCGAGTGGATCTTATTGATGCAATTGATGAGAAGGTGGATGCAATCTTAGCAAAAATTGACCTCTCCACCATAAAGCCTACTATAAAATTCTGTCATTTCCGCCAACATGCTAATTTGCTTGGAAGTGTATATGGGTATAGGAAGCAGATAGAAAAGCGCATAAATGATTGATTTTAATCATTCAAGAAAAGAGGGAGTTTAATAAAGTCAATTGCAATCTTAATACTCCCTCTAATTTACAAAAAAGCCAAAGGCGTAAAGCTTTTGGCTTTTTACGTAATAAGGGCCCCTAAATTCCGAGCACTTAAGTATAAAACATTTACTTGATTTTTCAAAAAATTATTTGACATAATAAACGGAATTATTTTATAATTCTTAGTATAAATTTAAGTTATATTTAAATTTATACGCGTATTTTAAATGGAGGTTAAATTATTAGTTAAAGGAGGAGATCTTTTCATTTTATTGATGAAAGCGATTCAAAGTAAGAAAAAACCACTTCATTACCGAGCGTCAAAAGAATAATAGATAATAATATGGGGGAAAAAACATGGATAAAGGTATGAGGAGAGTACTGATTGCAAGTGTTGTGGGAAGTGCAATTGAGTGGTTTGATTACTTTTTATACGGTACAGTAGCAGCACTTGTGTTCAATCAACTATTCTTTGTTAGTGAAGATCCTGCTTTTGGTACGCTTTATGCTTTTGCTACATTTGCACTAGCATTTTTTATTCGTCCGTTTGGTGGTATTATTTTTAGTCATATTGGTGATAAGATAGGAAGAAAGAAGACGCTTGTACTAACATTAAGTCTAATGGGGGCTGCCACCTTCGGGATGGGGATACTTCCCACATATGAAGCAATTGGAATATGGGCACCTGTTTTACTTATCATCTTACGCTTAATTCAAGGATTGGGTCTTGGTGGAGAATGGGGAGGTGCGCTTTTACTTGCTGTAGAATATGCACCAAAAGAAAAGCGTGGTCTTTTTGGCAGTGTGCCGCAGATGGGAGTAACGATTGGAATGGTTATGGGTACGCTTGCCCTTTCTGTTATGTCGTTATTGCCAGATGATGCCTTTATGGCTTGGGGCTGGCGAATTCCATTCATTCTTAGTGCATTGCTAGTTATTTTTGGTTTATGGATTCGTAAGGGAATTGATGAAACCCCATCTTTCCGAAATAACCAAGCAAAAGGCAATGTTGCCAAACTGCCAATTGTAGACACCCTTCGATTTCATTGGCGCGAGGTATTAATTGCCATCGGAGCAAAAGTTGTCGAAACGGCCCCATTTTATATTTTCGGTACCTTTATTGTCTCTTATGCCACATCTAACTTGGCATTTAGTGAAACAACGATATTAAATGCAGTAATGATTGCCACCGTCATTACAACGGTACTAATCCCAATTATGGGAAGATTATCGGATAAAATTGGTCGAAAGCCACTGTATATTTGGGGAACGATATTAATGATACTCTATGCATTTCCTTACTTCTGGCTAATCCACCAAGATTCAGTGGCGCTTTTAGTAATTGCTACGATCGTGGGACTTGGACTGATTTGGTCACCAATTACAGCAGTTCTTGGTACCATGTTTTCTGAGATTTTTTCAGCAAAAGTAAGATACACAGGGATTTCATTAGGGTATCAAATTGGTGCAGCGGCAGCTGGTGGAACAGCTCCATTAGTAGCTACATACCTTTTGATGCAATTTAATAATTCCTATATTCCGGTCGCTTGTTATATTATTTTAACCGCAATTATCTCATTAGTCGCTATTTTGACTGTGAAAGATCGTCGATCACAGGATCTTGATGAGGGATATGATGATGTGGAAGAAGATGTGGTGAATCAATAAAAGGAGTATATACATTGAAATAAAACCATCCAAATTGGGTAGCCTATCCCTATAACATTTTTGAAAGGGGATGATGCGAAATGATGAATAAAATCTTCATTATTTTAGTAATTATAGGGCTACCTTTATCTGTGATCGGATCCTTACTGCATTGGTCTGCAGTCATCATGTTTGCCATCTACTGCCTAACGATTATTGCCCTTGCTGGTTTTATTGGCCGAGCAACTGAAAGTTTAGCAATCGTAATGGGGCCACGAATTGGTGGATTAATGAATGCTACTTTTGGAAATGCAGTAGAACTCATTATTTCAATTTTTTCATTAAAGGCGGGATTAATTGGAATTGTCCTTGCCTCACTTACTGGGTCTGTACTAGGTAACTTATTACTTGTTGCTGGTCTTTCATTTTTTGTTGGCGGGTTGAAATATAAACGCCAATCTTTCGATGTATATGATGCTAGACATAATTCAGGTCTGTTAATCTTTGCTGTTGTTGTGGCATTTGTTATTCCCGAAGTATTTTCTGCATCCATGAATGAAACAGATACAATGATTTTAAGTATCGGTATTTCGATTATTTTAATTCTTTTATATATCGCTGCACTTGTGTTTAAGCTTGTGACTCATCGAGGTGTCTATACAAACAATAATGAAGATGTAGAAAAAAAACAGGAAGAAGAAGTTCCAGAATGGGGAAAAATAAAGTCCATTATTGTCTTAGCTGCTTCTACCATTTCTGTTGCTTATGTGTCTGAAAATCTGGTTCATACATTTGAAGTCGTAGGTGACACGTTTGGTTGGACAGAATTATTCATTGGTGTGATTATTGTAGCAATTGTAGGAAATGCTGCGGAGCATGGATCAGCTGTAATTATGGCGTATAAAAATAAAATGGACGTTGCAGTTGAAATAGCAGTTGGATCAACCCTCCAAGTAGCTATGTTTGTCGCACCGGTTCTCGTCCTTTTGTCTCTCTTTTTCACGACATCGATGCCACTTGTATTTACGTGGGCAGAGCTTATCAGTATGGTTACAGCCGTATTGTTAATGATTCGTATATCGGTTGATGGTGATTCCAATTGGTTTGAAGGATTGGTATTACTAGCGGCTTATGTCATCATGGGTATCGGATTTTACTTATTATAAATAGATAAAGCATCCACGATGAGCTATCAGTGGATGCTTTGACCTGTGTTAATTACCAGGAGGACGATTGCGTTTATATTTGTTTTGATTTTTCATATCATTAATTTCTTCTTTACTCTTATTTTTTGTTTTTGTTTTTCCTTTTGCCATGTCATTCCCTCCTTTAAGTTTAGTTTGCCTCGTATGAAATAAGATCATGTATTTCGTTTCGAATGGAAGAAGGCCGTTTGCGAATCCAAAAAAATAATGCTATAATTCAGAAAAAACACATGTTTCTACACGCATAAATGAAAAGGCTTACATTTATTTGCAGGTTATAATGGACAAAAATTGAACAACCGCTCAATTTATCTAATTATAGGAGGATGGTTAGCGTGGAAGAAGTAATACATACGGTAGAAAAGTGGATGAATTCCAATCTTATAACCATCCAAAAGTCAATGACGATTAAGGATGCCATGAAAATTGCCACAGAACAAAATCAAACAGAACTTCCAATTATAGATAATGGCAGTATTATGGGTGTTTTTCGTGTACATGAAGTAGTAAATTATTTGCAAGAACACTCGGTTATGGATGATGTTACAAGAATAATGAGCCTGAATTATCGAGTTTTAAATGATCGTATCCTGATGAGACAAGTGACCGATGTACCAGTATATATCATCAATGAAGATGAAAAACTTATCGGTTCGATTTCAGATAAGGAATTAACGTACTTTCAGCGATTTTTGATCGAAGAGCTCGACAAGAGAGAGGAATCCTTAAGATGGTATCAGCTCGTATTTGATACAGCTTATGAAGGATTAACGGTGGTAGATGAAAATGGAATTATTCGCCTATTTAATCAAGCGTACAGTCGATATACTGGCGTTCCTAAAGGAAAAGCAGTTGGCATGCATGCAGTGAACGTTATCGATAATACACGGTTACCGGTTGTCTTGAAAACCGGTGTTCCCGAGCGTAGTCAGCCTCATAATTTGCAAGGACAAAATGTAATTGTACATCGCATTCCAATTTGGGAAAATAATAAAATAATTGGTGCAGCAGGAATTCTTGTCTATGAAGGTGTTTCTGAAATTTATCAGGTTATTCAACGAATGGAACAGTTGGATGTTCAAAAAAATCAGTCCCCGATAGCTTATAAAACTGTTAATGAACCAGAAGCATGTGTGAAATTTGAGGATATACTCGGGGAGAGTCCGGTTATATCAGAACCAAAAAAAATGGCAAGAAAAGCTGCTAAATCACAAGCTGCCGTATTAATAACAGGTGAAAGCGGGGTCGGGAAAGAGCAATTTGCCAAGGCGATTCATTATGGTTGCAGTACAAGACATGGCAATTTTATCAGTGTCAACTGTGCCGCTATTCCAGATGGGTTAATGGAATCCGAATTGTTCGGTTATGCTAAAGGAGCATTTACAGGAGCTGATAAAGACGGGAAAATAGGTAAATTCGAATTAGCGCATAACGGAACGATTTTTTTAGATGAAATCGGCGATATGCCACTAGCGATGCAGGCAAAAATCTTACGTGTGCTTCAAGAGAAAAAAGTGGAACGGGTAGGCGGTCATCAATCGACACCTGTTAATTTTCGATTAATTACAGCTACGAATAAGGATTTGCCGCAACTGGTCAGGACAGGGGAATTTCGTGAAGATTTGTTTTATCGACTTTATGTCATTCCATTATCGATCCCGCCGTTACGAGATCGAAAAGAAGATATTCCTATTATTGTTTCTCATAAATTACAAGCGTTGGCAAAAACCTATGATGAGAAAGAAAAAACAATCGATCAGAAGTTGCTGCAAATGATGCATACATATCATTGGCCGGGGAATATACGTGAACTAATGAATGTATTGGAGCGATTGTTTGTCCTAACAGATGGGGATCATATTACATTTGATGAATTACCCGAGCTTGAACAAACAAATACTGCTTCTCAGGAAATGCAATCCTATAGCCCGTCTCACCATAATCATCTTGGAAGAAGAAAGGAATTATTAGAGGAAGCTTCCAAAGAGGAGCAAGAGTTAATTGAACGTACGCTAAGAAAAGTACAAGGAAATAAATCACAAGCAGCTAAGCTTTTAGGTATGTCCCGTTCAACACTATATAATAAATTATCACGCTATAAAAAAATATAATACGTACAATCACAGGCATACTTTTAAGGAATCCTGTGATTTTGTATGGAATAAAATGTTTATAGATAGGATGTGGAATTGTATGGACAGCTAAACACTTTATGTGTAGAGTTGCATAATCACTAACCACACTCGAAGGAGTAAGAGGATGGGGGGGGCAATTTGTTGATTTGTCTCGTGATGAAGTGAAGGACAGCTGACTCCAGCGGGAAAAGCAACAGCTGAAGATCCCGGAGGAGCCTGAAGCGTTACCCGCGGAAAGCGGCCGTCCGCAGCGGCAAGATAACAAATTACCAAATCCAAGCCGGCGTTATTAAATAGCTTCGTAAAGGTAGTGAGGGGTTGGCATGAATTTTGCATTTGTAAGATTGAAGGGGGCGAGAAGATGGAGAAAGTAAGTGCATCTCAGCGAGAATCCATGTTTCCAAATGAGGATGTATTCAAACAGATATTGAATCTCGATCATTTTCAAGAAGAAAAAAAACTGATTACAAAAACTATTGAAAAATTTGTTTCCCAACAAGTAAATCCCAATATGGATAAACTTGAAGCACATGATTATACATTAGCAAAACAACTTTTTCGTGAGACCGGTAAGCTTGGACTGCTTGGTGCAGATGTTCCTGAAGATTATGGCGGACTTTCCATGGGGAAACGAATGGCAGGTAACATTGCTGAAAAAATGGGTTTTGGCGGGTCATTTAGTGTATCCTATAATATTCATACAGGAGTTGGTACATTACCTTTTGTTTATTTTGGGACAGAAGGCCAAAAACGAACCTATTTACCTAAATTAGTATCTGGTGAATGGGTGGGTGCTTACGCTTTGACAGAGCCACATGCAGGTTCCGATGCCCTAGCATCTAAAACAACAGCAAAGAAGAAAGAAGGAACGAAAACATGGAAACTAAATGGAGAAAAACAATGGATTACCAATGCACATATTGCTGATGTATATGTTGTGTTTGCTAATACGATAGATGGAATAACTGCGTTTATTGTTGAAAGGGATACCCCCGGGGTTTCCGTTAGTCCTGAGGAAAAAAAGCTTGGGATTAAAGGTTCATCTACAGCAACCGTTATCTTTGAAGATGTTATCCTATCAGACGAACAAATTCTAGGAGATATTGGCAAAGGGCATAAAATTGCGTTAAACATTTTAAATCTTGCTCGTCTAAAACTGACTTTTGCGAATATTGGAACATCCAAGCAAGCATTGGCCATTGCTGTTGAATATGGAAAAGAACGGAAACAATTTCAGCAAGCTGTCGTAGAGTTTGGCATGATTCAGGAGAAAATAGCCAATATGGCAGTAGCGATTTATGGTGCAGAAAGTTCTGCATCGTATACTGCCGGAACATTAGATGTTCTGGATAACCATGTAGACAATGTAGTTAGCCACCTGGCGAACTATGCAATGGATTGTTCGGTCAATAAAGTGCAAGCTTCTGAAACATTAGACTATGTGATTGATGAAGCAGTTCAGATTCATGGTGGATATGGTTATATGCAAGAATATGAAGTAGAACGAATTTATCGTGATGCTCGTATTAATCGTATTTTTGAAGGAACAAATGAAATCAATCGACAAACCATAGCGAAATCGTTTTTGAAAAATAAAAAGGAGCACTTGCTTGCTATCGACACAAACGCCGCCCATCCATTTATTCGCCATGCAGCGACAATAATAAACATTATTTTGAATGCGTTTTCTAAAGTTTCCGATCAGACAAAGTTTGAACAGATGTCGCTACGAAGTATGGCCGATATTATTAAGGAATTCTACGTTATGAACGCTACGCAACTGATGGCTGCCGATAGCAATCAGCAGTTGAAGCAAAAGCTAGCGAACTTATTTTGTGAGGAAGCATATCAACGAATTGAAAACAATGCGATCATGCTTCTGTCTTCTTTAACTATAAGTGATAACGACAAGGGTGAACAACTGGATGACATTCGGGCATTACCAGTAAGGTATTCCAATATATTTTTAGTAAAACAGGAAATTGCTCAAGCAATTATTGCAAATGACGGATATATGGAATAAGAAATGGGGGATAGCATGAAGAAGATTGGATTTATTGGTTTAGGGAACATGGGATTACCGATGTCAAAGGGATTGATTCAGGAAGGATATCATGTTACTGGTTATGACTTAAATGAGCAAGCTCTACTTTCGTTGAAGCAGGCTGGTGGTGAGATTACTTCTACTATCGCTGACGTGGTAGCGAAAAGTGATTTGATTTTTACGAGCTTGCCATCTTCTAAGGCGGTAGAAGATGTCTACTTAGGTGTCGATGGACTGGTTGATAGAAGCGACGATTCAAAGTTGTTGATCGATACAAGTACCGTCGCGCCTGAACTTAATCAACAGATTGCAGCAGCATGTAAAGCAAAACAATTATCGTTTTTGGCAGCACCGGTCAGCGGAGGAGTAATTGGTGCTGAAAACCAAACATTGACCGTGATGGTTGGTGGGCCAACAGCTATCTATAATGAAGTCTTACCTGTACTCGAAGTGCTTGGTGAAAATATCTTCCATGTCGATGAACAGATTGATAGTGGAACAACAGTTAAATTAATTAATAATTTATTAATTGGTTTTTATACTGCTGGGGTTAGTGAAGCCTTGCATATTGCTAATAAGAAAAATATTGATTTAGATGACTTGTTTTCAATGCTTAATGTTAGCTATGGACAGAGCCGAATTTATGAACGGAATTATCAAACTTTTATTGCTAACGAAGATTACAATCCAGGATTCTCCTTGAAGTTACTGCGTAAAGATTTGGAGTTTGCGATGGATGTGGCAGATAACAATCAATTGGACTTACCGATTAGCAAAACATTATTAGCTTTGTATAAGGAAGTAGAGCAGGAAGGTTTTGGGGATAAAGATATGTCTGTTCTGTACCAACGAGTGAAAGAACAATCAAATAAGAAGGAGGCAGCAAAATGATATCTTCAGAAATAAAAATGATGAAAAACTTTATCGGTAACAAATGGGTAGAATCACAGAGCGATGAAGTAGTTGATATTCCTAATCCTGCAACAGGGGAGGTTATTGCACAAGTAGCTTTATCAGAGAAGGAAGACGTAGACCTAGCAGTTGCTGCTGCAAAAGAAGCTTATGAAGATTGGGCGGCTGTTCCAGTACCTGATCGTGCTCGTTATCTCTTTCAATATCTTCATCTTTTAAAAGAACATAAAGCAGAGTTAGCAAAGATTATTACGCTTGAAAATGGGAAATCATTAAGAGATGCAGAAGGGGAGGTACAGCGAGGAATTGAAGTAGTAGAACTGGCAACCTCCACACCGAATCTCATGATGGGAGATGCACTTCCAAGTATAGCGAAAGGGATAGATGGATCAATCTGGCGTTACCCACTCGGTGTTGTAGCAGGGGTAACACCATTTAACTTTCCAATGATGGTACCGCTTTGGATGTTCCCATTGGCAATCGCATGTGGAAATACATTTGTCTTGAAAACATCCGAACGTACACCAATTTTGGCTGAACGCCTTGTTGATTTATTCTATCAGTCTGGATTTCCAGATGGCGTATTGAATTTAGTTCATGGGGCAAAAGATGTGGTTAATCGCGTATTAGAACATCCTGACATTGAGGCTATTTCCTTTGTTGGTTCAGAGCCTGTCGCAAAACATGTATATCAAACAGGTACTGCTAATGGCAAACGTGTGCAGGCACTAGCTGGAGCTAAAAATCATGCGGTCGTTATGCCTGATTGCAATATAGAAAAAACAGTTCAAGGCGTGATTGGCGCAGCCTTCGGTAGCAGTGGGGAAAGATGTATGGCTTGTTCGGTAGTTGCCGTTGTAGATGAGGTAGCTGATGAATTCCTAGAATTACTAACATCGGAAACAAAAAAATTAAAAGCTGGGGACGGGATGGATGAATCGACATTTGTAGGACCGGTAATCCGTGATTCTCATAAAGAAAGAGTGATTCGCTATATTGATTCAGGTGTTGACGAGGGAGCAGATCTGCTTGTAGACGGGCGTCATATCGAAGAAGCTACTCCAGATGGATATTATGTTGGTGCGACTATCTTTGATCAAGTAACCCCAGATATGAAAATATGGCAAGATGAAATATTTGCACCTGTCTTAAGTGTTGTCCGAGTGAAAGATTTGGAGGAAGGCATAAAGTTAACGAATCAATCTAAATTTGCCAATGGTGCTGTTATCTATACTTTGAATGGTAAACATGCACAAACTTTCCGTGAGCGTATCGATGCTGGTATGGTTGGTATTAATGTCAATGTACCAGCACCAATGGCGTTCTTCTCATTTGCTGGAAACAAAGCTTCCTTCTACGGAGATTTAGGTACAAATGGAAAAGATGGCGTACAATTTTATACAAGGAAAAAAGTGGTAACCGAACGCTGGTTTTGATAAATAGCAAGATGTACAAAACAACCTGATTCTTAAATTCGAGGATCAGGTTGTTTTATGTGCTTGACTTAAGGAAAAAGTAGATGCCGGGTTATTTTATTATTCTCAAACAGTGACCTACAAATTTTGTACGTAAACGTGACTGATGAAGAACTGCATAACAAATACTTCATTTAAACTTAAACTATATTCTTTTTGTCCAGTTTTACCAATTGTTGTATAATAAGACGAGATAACATTTGGAGGTTATATTTGTGAAAGTAGATCGCAGTAGTCATGTTCCCATGTATCGTCAAATAGCTGACGATTTACAACAGAAAATACAAGATAAATATTTTGAGGTTGGCGAACAGTTACCAACTGAACCTGTTCTGATGGAATTGTATCAAGTGAGCAGGGTCACCATTCGAAAGTCAATAAATCTTTTGGTTACGGATGGATTAATTACGATTCAGCGTGGAAAGGGGATGTTTGTTAACGCCCCTGTAATTGAGACCGATGTTTTGAATGATATTCTAAGCGTTGAGAATTTTAAAGGTTTTTATGAAACCCTTTTAGATCAAGGTTTAGATGTGAATATTAAATTGTTAAGATCAACTTTAGATACTCCCCCCAAAAATATTGCGGAGGCTTTGGGTTGTTCACCGGATATGAAAGTTCAAAAGATAGAGCGTTTATTCTATATTAAAGATCTGCCGATTGCATTTCATATTGGATACATATCTCCAAACTTATATATTAATAAACAAAAAGTGTTGGATAATATTGAATTCCAACCGTTAAGTACATTAATTCAAGAGCAATCTCAAAATGAGCTAGAAGAAATTAGGTGTTCGATTGAGGTTAACCAAATTCCTGGAGATATCGCAGAATATTTACATGTGCCTCCTAGATTTCCAGTTTTAACACTATACCGTACATTTATTACTGGGAATTCCAAGCCTTTTATTTCAACTCTTATGTATCTTTCCTCTGATTCATACCAATTTACAATTAAAAATAAAGGTCAGAATTCCAAGAATAAATAAGTGATCCAGTCTTCATATAAGACTGGTTTATTTTTTGTCCTTTATTAAGCATCTTCTTTGTGAGCAACTGTTAGACAAGAACTATTGCGATTCTTTTCGAAAGGTTCTGTAAAAATATTGACACAGAATTAGAGATATATTAATGTTATAAATAATACGTCATATGACGTATTATTTATAACTGGTAGACAGAAAAGTAAGGAGATTCATCTAAAGGGAGGGATGCATGGTGACAAGTACTTTACAAAATAACGGCCTAAGAGAGAAATTAAGCAGATTTATTTACAATGAGTTGTTACCATACGAAAGAGAGCATGAAATTGACTCTGAACAACAGATTCCGATTGAACATATTGATTGGGTCAGAAAGAGATCTAAGGATCTAGGGTTTTACGGAATTAATCTTCCGAAAGAATTGGGAGGACAGGATATTAGTTTAAAAACACTTTGTCTTTTGAAGGAAGCATTGACACAATCCGGTGCTGCTCTTTGGGGACATGTATTAGGTGAAATTGGCGGCCCCTTAAGGATTGGTAAGATACTAAAGGTATTTACTCCAGAACAAAAAGAGAAATATGTAATGCCAGTTATTAATGCAGAAGCAGGATGTTGTTTTGCCTTGTCAGAACCAGGAGCAGGGTCAGATGCTTATGCGATACAAACAACAGCAATACGAGATGGTGACAATTATATTTTAAATGGGAAGAAACATTTTATCAGTGGCTCACCATATGCTGATTGGGCAATAGTGATGGCAAAAGATATTTCTGAGAAAGGTAATGAAGGGATTACTGCATTTATCGTTGATAGAAAGACGGAGAGCAGACCAGGTTTTAAATTAGGAAATATACAGGTGCCAATTTCTGGTGAGCATAGTACCGCTGAACTAATTTTCGACCATTGTCAAGTTCCAACTTCAAATATACTTGGTGAGCCGGGAGAGGGACTTCGCTTGGGGATGAGCAGGATTAATGAAAACAGGGCTTCTTGGGCGACTTATCTTGGTGTGGCACAACGGCTTTTAAATCTGTCGATTGATCATGCCAAAAAACGGAACCAATTTGGGCATGCCATCAGTGAATTTCAAGCTGTTCAGCATATGTTAGCTGATATGGCCACTGAAATTTATGCTGCGCGTTGCATGCTATATGACGTAATTGAAAAAATTGATAACGGTGAAAACGTGAGGGCAGAAGCATCCATGGTGAAGGTTTTTGCTTCTGAAACATCCAACCGAGTTGCAGACAAAGCGGTTCAAATATTTGGAGGAAAAGGATTAATGAAGGGACACCCGGTTGAAAAAATGTACAGAAATGTGCGTATGTTTAGGGTTTTGACTGGTACTTCTGAAATTCAAAGAAATACAATTGCAAAGCAAATGCTGAAAAGGTAGAAGGGTGTTTGGTAATGAGGCAATGTTTCCTCACTATATAAGTGCAACAAACAACATTATTCTTCAAGGATAGATAATGTGAGATTTCCTAAGAAGAATGATTTTAGATTTATGGAGGGATTTTCTGTGGAAACCATGACTTATCAAGATTTAATGTTTAATGGTGTAAGAAGGTTTGACCATCAGCCTGCGCTTACGTATTTAGAGAAGAATGAAACGATTAGTTATAAGGAATTACAAAATAGAGTAGATCGGATTGCTGGTTATTTAATGCAGCTTGGTGCAGGTGTTGGCACTCATATTGCTATGTCAATTCCGAACAGTATTGAAAGCGTTTTATTTAGCCGTGCAATAGGACGCTGTGGTGCTGTACTTGTCCCCTTAAATAATAAACTTGGTGTTAGTGAGGTTGATTTTATTCTAGCAGATGCCGAACCGGATGTTGTGATTATTGCAACGAGTAATCATATAGAATCCGTATTGGAGTACCAAAAGGGGACAGCGGGAAGAATAGTGGTGGGGATCCCGGGGTTTGCTATCGACTATCCTGAGGAATTTATTATATTTAATTGGGATCAAACCGTTTCTAGTGTGGAATTTCCTGTTGCTAAACCTGACGATACGGCATTGATTTCCTATACCGGTGGTACGACAGGTACACCAAAGGGAGTAATCCATTCGCAAAAGAATTTAGCAGCTGGATTGCAAACCGCCAGTATGGAATATCCTTACGATGATCAGGATAAGGTTTTATTTTGTACACCACTTGTACATTCAGCGGGGGTCCTGCTTAATCGATCGTTATTGTCCGGCAGTCACGTGTATATTCTAAGATCTTTTCAACCAGGGGCTTTCTTGCATGCTGTGCAAAATGAAGGTATTACAAGCACTTTCGTTGTTCCAACGATCATTTATCGCTTGATAGATGAAGCCAAGGAAAAAAACTATGATGTAAGCTCGCTGCGAAATATTAATTACGGCTCGTCTCCGATATCTCCCGAACGTTTGAAGGAAGCTTTTGCATTATTCGGACCAATTTTAAGACAGCAGTACGGTATGACTGAATGCAGTATCCTAATTGCCCGATTAACAAAAAGTGATCATCAATGGGCTTACAAAAATAAGAGAGAAGTGCTGAAAAGTTGTGGAAAGCCTTGTCTAGGTACTAGTATTCGTCTTGTTGATGATCATGGTAACTGCGATCAAACGGTACGGAGGGGAGAAATCATTGTTAAGGCCCCTTATCTCTCAAACGGTTACTACAAACGCCCTGAGCTTACTGAAAATTCTTTCCGGGACGGTTGGTTTTATACGGGGGATATTGGTGAAATAGATGATAGCGGATTCTTGTATATCGTTGAAAGAAAAAAAGACATGATAATTTCAGGTGGTTTCAATGTATATTCGGTTGAAGTAGAGAGGGTTATTAATCAGCACCCCGCTGTGGACATGAGTGCATGCATCGGTGTGCCACATTCCGATTGGGGAGAAGCTGTTTGCGTCTTTGTAGTTCTTCGCAAGGACAAAAGCTGTTCTAAAGAAGAATTGATTCGATTCTGTAAGGAACGAACTTCTAGTTACATGGTTCCGAAAGAAGTTCATTTTAAAGCATCGCTTCCTTTAACGATGATTGGGAAGATTGATAAGAAAAAATTAAAAGAACCTTTTTGGGAAAAAGTGGAACGACAGGTCCATTGATAGGAGGAAGACATAAAAGCTTAAAAAGTGATAAATATAGGGGGATTTGTATGGCCGATGTTATTTTGGATACAGAAAATAGACAGACCAATGTAAAACAAATTCCAATGAAACATATTTTTGGTTATTCATTGGGCGCGTTGTCTTATTATACATTGTTTATGACAACTACGACCTATCTGATGTATTTTTATACGGATGTTGTAGGAATCAGTGCAGCTGCTGCGGGAACTATTTTTTTATTCGCTCGATTGGTGGACGCCATTTCTGACCCTGTTGTAGGAACCATTGCTGATAGAACAAACACAAAGCATGGCCGCTATCGGCCGTATATCCTTTGGGGAACTATCCCACTTGTTGTAACAGGTGTGCTCTGTTTTACTTCGCCAGGTATCTCTGAAAGCGGAAATGTAATATACGCTGCCATAACATATATATTATTCGGAATGATGTATTCGTTTGTAAATGTCCCTCATATGTCGATGGAAGCATCCATTACATATGATCCGGATGAACGGTCGAAAGTGATTTCGGTGAAACTGATTTTTCAGTTGTTTGGAGCTTTAATTGCATCAACACTTACCATGCCTTTGGTTCGTATGTTTACCAATGAGGAAATAGGGTTTCTTATTACGATGGTACTATTTGGGATCGTTTGTGCAATTCTTTTGTTCATAACGTTTAGAACAACAAAACCGTATGCATGGTATGAAGGCTTGGTCAACAAGAATAAGAAGAGGGGAAGTATTCTAAAACGGTGGGGAGTGGTAGGGAAAAACGATAAATTAAGATTCTTAATCATGATGCTCTTTGTTTCATCTATCGTTCAGGTGTTAGTACAACCAGTAGGAATCTATTATATGACCTATAATGTTGGTAGAGCGGATTTAACAAGTTTATATATGTTAAATATGATGGGGGCAACTATTGTAGGAGCCTTTTTAGTCCCTTTTATGTCAAAGTTTATGGAGAAGAAAGCAATACTTATTTTTGGCCTGTCTTTAGGAGCTGTATGTAATGCAACGTTCTTTTTTGTTCCTTACGGCAGTTTGATGTTGATATTTATAACACGTTTTCTTGCTGGTATTGGGCAGGGGGTTATAACCGTTCTGGTCTTCTCCATGATTGCTGACTGTGTGGATTATGGAGAATGGAAACATGGATTCCGCGCACAAGGTATGACTTTTGCTACGTCTGCCTTTTTCCATAAGTCGGGAAATGCTATTGGCGGTTGGCTGATAGGAATTGTGCTGATGTTTATTGGCTATATACCGAATCAAGCGCAGACACCATTTGTGTTGGATGGAATTCTTTGGTTGTTGTCAATTATTCCAGCAGCCCTGCTAATCATTAGTATTATATTTGTTCTCCCATTTCATCTCACAAAAAGCGATTTATATCGTATTAGAGCAGATCTTGACAATGCAAGTGTCAGAAACAATGACTAGAAATTACACGATTAATATTCATACTATTTAGATGGAGGGTTGATATGGATAAGAATAATGCACTATTTTATGACAAACATTCTTATTTAGCGGAACATGCCGAGCGTTTCACAAAAAGGATAGAAAAAGTAACAGAGGGTGTGTATTCTGCCATTGGCTACGGTTTGGCAAATTCTATTTTGTTGATAACAGACGTGGGGAACATCATTGTTGATACAACGGAAAGTATTCGTGCTGCCCAGGAAATCAAGGGAGAATTTGATAAAATTTCACCGCTTTCAACTATAGCCGTGATATACACCCACGGGCATACGGACCATGTTTGTGGTGCCTCTGTTTTTATGGATGAGGGAACGGAAGTGTACGCGAATGCAAAGACGAAAGATTTATTTAATCAACAATTTAATCAATTGGATCCTATCTTAACCGTCCGTGGAGCTAGACAGTTTGGAGTGAAAATTCCACGTGAATACCTTCCTGCGATGGGGCTTGGACCGTTTCTTCATGTCGATGGATATAATCCTCAATTGGTTATGCCTACTCAAGAGTTTGAAGATTTGTTGGAATTACGTATTGGAGGACTTCGATTAAAATTGGTTTCTGCTCCAGGTGAGACCGATGACCAAATATTTATATGGATACCCGAAAAAAAAGTGTTACTTAGTGCTGATAACTATTATCCTTGTTTCCCTAATCTGTATACCATTCGTGGAACAATCCCACGGCCAGTTTACAAATGGGTTGAATCACTAGATAAAATGAGAGATCTTGGTGCTGAGTATTTAGTTCCTAGCCATGCAGAACCGATTTACGGATCAGAAAGAATCCATGAGCTTCTTACGGTATACCGTGATGCAATTCAATATGTTCATGATTCTGTTGTTAGAGGAATGAATCAAGGGAAGACCCCAGATGAGCTGGTCGAAGGCATCTATCTTCCGCCACATCTCCAAACATATAAAGAATTACGTGAGCTGTATGGAGAGCTTTCACAGTCTATAAGAGCTATCTATGATGGTTATTTAGGCTGGTTTGACGGGAACGCAACTAATTTAATCCCCCTTTCTAAAGCGATTCGTGCCCAAAAAATAGTGGATTTAGCAGGTGGTTATCAAAAGATGCTGAAAGAGATTAGAACTGCATTGGACAACAAAGAATATCAGTGGACCGCGGAAATTTCAGATATGTTGCTGACGATCACACCGGATAATGATGAAGTTACATCCTTGAAGGCTGAGGCATTATTTAAATTGGGCTGCGCTTCTCAGAATTCAAACAACCGTGCTTATTATCTTACGCAGTCGCTTGAGTTAAAAGGGGAAATTCATTACCGGCCAAGATCTGTGGACAAACAACTTTCATACGCCAAGTCTATGTCAGTTGATCAATTTTTTTCCAATATGGCGATTCGCCTTAACCCAGACAAGAGTAAGAATGATGTCATTACCGCATCCGTTCAAATCACAGATAACGATGCAGCCTATCAAATCCAAGTGCGACGGGGAGTAGCAGAGGTACGGAGGGGATATATTCAGTATCCTGATCTTTGGATTGAAACGACAGGTGTGGTATGGAAAGAAGTCATTATTGGAGCATACGACATTCGAGAAGCACTGCATTCGGGTAAGGTCCAACTAGTGGGGGAAGTCGATTTACTACGCTATTTTGTTAATCTATTCAAAAGTGATTCAGAATGAAACAAATTAATCCTATAGAAAAAGATAAACATAAAAACCAACTAAAATATGCACAGCAGCATCTAGCAAACGAACGAACTTATCTTGCCTGGATTCGTACAGTTGTGGCTGTTATAGGTATAGGGTTATTAATTGCGCATCTTGGTATTAAGGGAATTACTCTAATCGTTACCATATTAGGAATAGGAATGGTAGGAACGTTAACAATTATCATCGCTACATTCAGTTACCTTAATAAGAAAAAACAAATCGATCAACAAACCTTTTATTCATCGCATACCAGTATTATTTATTTCTCATTTCTTTTATTTGTGATTATATTGTTTGCTCTGTTAATCAGTGCATGCTACCACATGAAATAAGTGTTCCATATTATCGATATATGTTCAAATATGAGAGTGGAAGACAGTTTAGATCGTACCAAGGGAACGGGTGCGGTCTTTTCATTATTGCAAATAATAATCGGAGAAATGACAACAAATGGGGAGATGACTTATAGAGAATAGCATTCAGTTTGAAATTAATATTCTATTTACGATGTATTAAAACTCTATTAATAGTTTGTAGATATACTAGAATTAATTGAGTTTGGAGAGGAGAGATAATGTGTTAAAGAAAATAGGTGTGGTTGCAGTAAGTCTTGGTCTAGTTGCTTCTAGTATGGGATCTGTACAAGTTGCAGAAGCAAGTAAACCAGAATGGGTGAAGCCTGGGAAGCCTGATTGGGTGGAAAAAGGAAAAGTGGAGAATGTTATTTATATGATCCCAGACGGTTTTAATGCCGATTATGCTACGAATTATCGAATCTTTAAAGGGGAAGAGGCAGTTTGGGATGACCACTTAAAAGGGATGTATACGACACATTCTGCTAACTCCAATATTACAGATTCTGCTGCGGCTGGAACGGCAATGGCAACAGGGGTGAAGACGAATAACGGAATGCTAAGTGTTGATCCAGACGGGGATGAATTGGAAACTGTTCTTGAAGCTTCAAAGGATAAAGATATGGCAACAGGATTAATAGCTACATCAACGATTACACATGCAACGCCAGCAGCGTTTGCTTCTCATGTTGAAGATCGAAATAATGAAACAGAGATTGCTAGACAAATGATTGCTAATGAAGTTGATGTTTTGCTTGGCGGTGGGAAAAGCAACTTCTTACCTGAGTCAGAAGGTGGGGAGCAAGAGGAAGGAAATTTGCTGAAAGAAGCGGAAGAGCAAGGATATGAAGTAATTGAAGATCGAGAAGAATTGCAGAAGAAAAATGAAATTTCTTTAAAAGATAATGATAAACTACTTGGGTTATTTGCGGATGGTCCACTCTCGGATGAAATGATTCGTGACAAGGAGGAACAACCAAGCCTTGCTGAAATGACAGAGGCCGGAATTGATATTCTTAATCAAGAAAGAGACGGGTTCTTCCTTATGGTTGAAGGAAGTCAAATTGATTGGGCCGGACATGACAATGATGCAGCCTGGGCAATGAATGAGGTAGAAGCGTTTGAAGAGGCAGTAAAAGAGGCAATCGAATTTGCTAAAAAAGATGGAGAAACGCTTGTTGTTATTGGTAGTGATCATGAAACAGGAGGTATGACGGTAGGCGCGAATGGCTCCGCTTCTGCAAATCCAGAATTGCTAAGGGATGTAAAAGCAACAGGAGCACAAATGGCAGCGGAATTAAATGAAGAGCGTTCCAATATTGCAGAAGTTATTAAGCAATATACGGATTTTGGCCTAAATGAAACAGAAATTGAACAAATTAAAAAGGCAGAAGATCCAGCAGTTGCCATTAATAAAGTGATTAGTGATCGTGCCGATGTTGGCTGGACAAGCAGTAATCATACTGGTGTTCAGGTACCTGTATTTGCATACGGTCCGAAGGCAGATGAGTTTGTTGGATTTTATGATAATACGGATTTACCGAATAAAATTGCAGAGGCATTGAAATTAAAATTGGATCAATAAATTTTAAATTTCATATAGATCACTAAAGCCTTATGATATTGCACCCCAAAAGTTAGTTTGTCTAACAACTAACTCTTGGGGTTTTTTATAGTGCCGCTTCAACTCGTTTTTAGAACAAGTCTGTTTAATTAACGTTAAAAAAAGAGTTCACTACGGATGGGGACACATCCGATAATTGCTGGTAATTATATTTCGGATTCCGATCTTTATCTATAACGACAGACCGAACGCCCTCATAAAAATCATGCGACTTTAAAAAGTTTCTAGCTAGAACCAAGTCTGTTTCTAGACATTCCTCTAATGTTTTATTTTCTCCTTTGATTAGTTGATCTAATGTAACTTTAAGAGAAATCGGGGATTTAGATAACAAGGTTTCTTTCGTTTTGCTAGCAAATTCACTATTATCGGATTTAAGAGAATCAATGATTTGTTCAACTGTTCCATAAGAGAAATGTTGGTCGATTTTCGATTGTAAGGCTTCGATTTCACCATCAGGTATTGAAGTTGGATGACATGTATCAAGAAGCAAATCAAGTTTTGCTGCTCGATCTTGTTCAATATGCCAATTGGTTTCCATTACTTGCTTTTCTAATGCTTCTAGCTGATTACTGGATACAGCTGTATCCGCTCCATTTACATAGAGAACATCTGTAGCAGTAATCACATTAGCTGTAAGTGCTAGGTATCTACCAGCATAGCCAGGCGCTTTGTTTAGAAAGTAAGCTGCTCCAACGTCAGGAAAAAACCCAATATTCATTTCAGGCATAGCCCATTTGCTTCGTTCCGTAACAATTCGGTGGCTGGCGCCGTAGGATAATCCAATTCCTCCGCCCATAACAACACCATCTAAGATTGCTAGAATCGGTTTAGAAAAGCTAGTAACTAATTGATCGGTTAAATACTCTTCGGTAAAGAAGGTAATTGCCTTATCATATCCATCCTTGTTATCTTTTGCCTGATACAGTGTCTTAATATCTCCGCCAGCACAAAAACCTTTGGCACCTGCACCTTTCAGAATAACAAGACAAATACGATCATCTTGTTCCCATTCTAGTAATTTCTCGCGAATTGGTACGAGCATCTCATAGTTTAATGAATTAATCGCTTTTGGTCGATTTAAGGTGATTACTGCAACTCCATTATCCTGTGTTGAGAATAAAACTTCCTCCATGTTTACACGTCTCCTTTACTTATACTTATAGTGGGAATTTATTTATGTTTGAAGCTTGGTTTTCTTTTTTCAACAAACGCGTTTACGCCCTCTTTGGCATCTTCTGTTTGAAATAATGCTGCAAAGTTTTCTCTTTCCCTTTTTAATCCATCTGCGAAGGATTCATGGTATCCATAGACAATGCTCTCCATGGCTTTGATTACACTTGTTATACTATGTCCATTAATAAAACCATTAGCCGTCGCTAAGGTTGTGGGTAATAGTTCTTCTTGGGGAACAGATAGTTGAACAATTCCATATGCAAAAGCCTGTTCGCCATTGATATGTTTACTAGATAAAATTAACTCGGTAGCAGTAGCTATACCGGTAATTCTTGCCAGACGCTGTGTTCCACCAAAAGAGGGGATTAATCCTAAATTTAACTCTGGTAGCCCAAGCTTCGCATCATGAGCAGCAATTCGAAAATGGCAGGCCATTGCCAGTTCCAGTCCTCCGCCTAATGCAGGGCCATTAATGGCAGCTATCACCGGTTTATTCATGGACTCGATCTCATTACATAATGCTTGTCCTGCTTCGGATATACTCCTTCCCTTATGTGCATCGCCCATCGCTGGTACAAATTCTTTAATATCAGCACCAGCTGCAAAGAACTTTCCAGAACCGGTTATAATGATAGCGTGGACATGATCAGCTTCGCGTAATTGTTTGAAAACGGTACGTAATTCTTGAATCATCGTAGTTGATAATGTATTTGCTGGTGGTGCATCTAGTTCTATCTTAGCAAGTTTATCCTTATACGTTAACTGAATATGATTACATTCCATAGTTCTTCCTCCTAGAATCATTCTATTGTTACTTTATTCTATAATCTTAATGCAAATAACATGCCAATCAATATGTGAAATCATAATAGCAAAACAGTGACTTAGCTGTACAATTGTACAAACAATTAGACAGTTATGTTTTTTATGCCGGTTTTTAGAAGATAAGATCAACACACATAAAGAAAAGCAGCTGCTATTTTTAGCAGCCGCCTTACTTATGAAGGGGAAGAGGGAGACAATGAATTTACTACTTTTTAACCTTTTGGATAATTCGGTAATTTTCATGTGCCACCACTGTATTTGAGAAGCCATGGCTGATTTTCCTCAAATTATTGGATGAGGAAATATCGACAATAATACTACGTTTACAGTTTGATGGCAGTACTTGTCCTTGTAAGATGTAATTTTCTTTCTCGAATTCAATAATATCACCTGGGTTAGCCTTTTTGGTATCTGCTTTAAACATTACAGTTCCTCCTCTAGCAATTAATTTGTTATTCGAACATTCTTGCGAAAGATTCCTTTTTCATTTCGTACTCATTCGCCGGGGTGATTGCTTGTTTTAATGACTCAATCTGTTCTCGTAAATCATTAATTTCTTTGGATTGTTGTTCTGCGATCTTCATCCTTTTTTTCTGTTCTTCCTGCAGTGATTGAATGGATTTTTCTTGATTAGCAACATTAGAGACTGTCATTCCAATCGTTTGCATCACCGTTAAGATATTTTCTCGGTAATTTCCTTGTTCAAAAGTCATTTGTACATCCTCGATTGTACTTTCTACTCGTATTGGAAAGCTTCTATTAGCTAATCGCTTTAGTATATCTGGTTTCTTATAGTTTTTGTATTTACATTTTTTGATGAATTTTAAAACGTCAATTGCTTCTGGAAGATAATACATGACATCTTGCTGCTGTGTCTTTGGTACGTACATATTAAATTCCTCAACCCAGGTTGCTGCAGTATTTTTTGGAACGCCAACAATGTGAGACAACCCATTTAGACTAAGCAATTCCATTGTTTTTCACCGTCTTTCTATTATTTTCAAATGTTTGCTGGGTGCTTATAATGAAGCACATTACTAATACTAAACAATGGTGATGGAATGAATATGTGATAAATGTGGAATAAATGAGGAAATATAAATCGATTGTTTTTATACTTCGTGAGAACGATTAAAGGGAGCAATCACTTGTTATATAAGCTCATTTGTAAGAAAAAAATCAGCCTGCAAGTTTTTCTTTACAAGCTGATTTCATACGTATCTATATAAGTATGCTCATCCAAAACGTATATACAAGCTACTGCTTTCGTTCATCAATGCATGCTTGTACTAATGTAACTCCTTGACTCATTGCAGGTCCACCCCCAAAAGCAGCAGTCACACATATGGCATCAAGAATTTCCTCCTCGGTGCAGCCTTGATCCAAACAGCCTTTTGTATGATAGATAATACAATATTCATCTTGCGCATGAACACTGATACCTAATGCGATTAATTGCTTTGCTTTCTTAGGTAAGGCCCCTTCTTGAAAACAAGCTTCTGTAAAGGATGTATAGGCTTTTGTAAATCCCGGCATTTTATCGGAGAATTTTCCCATCCCTTCTTTATATTCAATCAGCTTTGATTTGGTAGAATCCATTTGCTCAGCTCCATTCTTCAAATAATTATAGAACTTAGTATGAGCAAAATAGAACTTGTTAAACCAAGTTTGTCGTTCATCTATTACATTTTCTGAGATGGGCAGTTTTGTTCTCCTTCGTTTGACTTGGGTTGGATGTTTATAATATACTTTATTCAACAAAGTTGAATGAAATGAAACATGATCCAATATATATAGTACAAAAAGAGGTTATATTTTTATAAGTAAGCGTATTCATAAGCCTTCTTATCGTGAACTGTATTTGTCATTTTGCATACATTGATAATAATACGTAATGAGGAGTTTCGAAAAAATCAATTCTGAAATTGGAGGGGAAAGCATGTGTCAGTATCCAAAGCATGTGGGTATCAAAGAGGTTGGGCCAAGGGACGGATTACAGAATGAAGATGTATTTATTGATACAAATGACAAGGTGAAATGGATTAACATGCTGTCTGAATCCGGTGTGAAGGAAATTGAATATTCATCTTTTGTACATCCAAAGTGGATTCCACCATTGGCCGATGCACGTGAAGTAGGCAGAAGGATTAAGCGAAATCCAGACGTGACCTACTCTGCGCTTGTTCCCAATTTAAAGGGGCTAGAGCATGCATTGGAAACAGGAATTGATGTAGCTTCGGTTTTTATGTCAGCAAGTGATACACATAATCAAAAAAATATTAATAAATCCATTGATGAAACCTACCCCGTGTTGAAAAAAGTAATCCATGAAGCAAAAGATGCTAAAAAGGCAGTAACTGGTTATGTATCTACCGTTTTTGATTGTCCATATGAGGGAAGAATCTCTCCAGAACAAGTAATAGACGTTTGCGATCAATTATTTGATTATGGTGTGGATTCTATATCATTGGGCGATACAATTGGAACTGCCGTTCCGAGTCAGGTAGAAGCTTTATTAGCTTCTATATTATCTCGTTACGATCAAGAAAAGATTATTATGCATTTTCATGACACAAGAGGAATGGCAATCGCAAATATGATGACATCTATTCAACATGGAATAACGCGATTTGACAGCTCTGTTGGCGGTTTAGGTGGCTGCCCTTATGCAAAAGGAGCGGCTGGGAATGTTGCTACAAATGATGTATTATATTTGTTACATGGATTGGGAATTGAAACCGGCATAAAAGAAGAAAAGATTCAACAAGCAGCTTTATATATTCAAGATAAATTAGGTAAAAGTCTACCGAGTAAAGCACTTGCTTATCAATCTAGTAATTATAAAAAAACAGTCTAAAACAACGACCTACGAAGTAAATGAGCTTTGTAGGTCGTTTGCTTTATGTGAGCCTTACGATATTTTAACTTCTCTGCTTTGTTGGGATAACGATCACCATCTTAGTAAAGCAAATAATTAGTTGGGTGCCTAAGGGCATCTTTTCTTGTTTTTAAATGATTGCAGGCAGCGTTTTTACAAAGTCACTTATACCCTTCAGATCATTCACTTCACTTGATATACCTACTAAAGTACTGATTATTCATTTTCAGAAGGAGATACAAAAGCGCCTATCGAAACTAAAAATAAATACATGTTTATAAGTTAGGGACTGGATTGCTCGGAGTTTTAAAAGGATGTATTGACTTTCTCTAAAAAGAGATTTAAAGGAGGTGTTTCATCAAAGTACATCTAAAATAAGTGATTGTTTCATCACTTTATTAAGATGAATAGCAGTAGGGATGATTAAGTGAATTTTTAGGGAGGGCATTATGAGAAAAAATAGTTGGACAAAATTAATATTCGTTGCTTTTATCTTACTAGTAATGAATCCGCTTTCTGTACAGGCGCTGCAAAACGATAATAATACTGATAATGTGGACCATGATTGGATGAGCAATGAAGAACTAATTCAAAAGCTAAATCAAATTGAGAAGGCAAGTTCTAACAGAGTCGATGTTGATGTCATTGGTCATTCACACCAAGGACGAGAAATCTATGCTGCTAGAGTGGGGACAGGGGATCAAGTTTTATTAATAAATGGTAATATACATGGAAACGAAAAGAGTGGTCCTGAAGCACTTGTACAAATGCTTGAAACACTCGGAACCAGTGATAGTACCTTTGCTCAAGCAATTCGTGACGAAGTTACAATAGTTGCCGTGCCTAGGCTTAATGTCGATGGTGCTGACATAACTCAACGCCAGAATATTTTCTCATGGAATGATGTTATGAATAAGTATCCACAGCTTAATGGTACTACTCCATCTTGGTACTATAGTGAAACGAACGGCGGATTTGACATTAACCGGGATTTTAACCCGAATTTGAGCTACGAACCAGAGGTTGCGGATTTACCTGGTACAGGGGCCGATCCTGGTTTTTTCCTAACAAATGAATCCCGCATCCTTAGAAACGTATATCTGAATTTGAAAGATGAGTTCGGTGAAGTTGAGGCTTTTGTAGATCTTCATCATATGGGAACCCCAGAAACGAATAAGACCGGCGAGGATGTCACAATCGCGATAGACTATCCACCACTGGGGCCGGAAGATAGTACAAAATATGCGGATTGGCCAAAATTGGATCAAGATAAGTCTAAGCGATACGCGTTAGCTGCTGCTCTTGGGGTAAAGGAATTTTCGGATAGGGAAGAGCCAGGAGTTGCCCGTTATTTGCACCCTGAGGAACGTGACTTGCCTGGACAGGCTAGGTCTTCATTTGCTCTTAATGGAACCGCTACGGTTCTCTTCGAAATGCCAGGGCAACAACCTGAATATGGATATGATCAAGCGTTAATCGATCGTGTGGAAAATGGATTATGGGGCATTGCTACTCGTATGGCTGATGGGTCTATCGACCAACTAAATGGTGATCAATTCCTTCGTTTGCCAAAGTATTGGACGGAGCGTTCATCTGATATGAAAATATTAGTTGAACGATTTTTAGAGGAAGGAAAGATCGAGAACGAAAGTGCTGCCCATTCATTATCTATCCATTTGATGATGGTTAATATTTATGAGAAAAGAGAAGAAGGTGAGAAGGTTGTTAAGCATATGAGGAACTTTAAATTACTACTTGATCATCAAAACGAAGAAGGATTGATTGCTGAAGATGCATATAACAGACTTCATGATGATGCTGATTATTTAATTGAGAAGTGGTAAGCTTTTATAAGAAGGTGTAGCAATATAAGGTAATCCATATAAAGCAAAAAAACATAATATGGATTACCTTTAAGTCTTTCTTAAATAGTAGAGTTGCGTTGGATCAAGCTTTACGCATTGCTTAATCCTTTTTGCACTCTTTCGTTATATAGAGACAACCTGTGAAAAAGGAGTTTAAATGCTTAAGTTAAAGTATCTTTTGAGCTCTTTCTGTCCCTTATCGGTAATCGTAACGGCACGACTTAAAGGTTTTCTGCTAATCCAATTCAATTCAAAAAGATGAGAAGTTATGGCCTGACCTAAAGCACCAGCAAGATGATGATGCCGTTCACTCCAGTCCAAACAAACACGGGAGAAGGAACGACGTTCTTTTCTTAGATCCGCAAGTTCCAATCCGAAATCCTGAAAAAACCGTTCTCCATTAGAGGTTACCTCAAATTCTTTTTCTCCTTTTCGCAAATAACCCAAATTCACCATCGATTCAGTTAATGCTACACCTAACCGTCCTGCTAAATGATCATAGCACGTTCTGGCATTACGAAGGGCGATTGTTTGGCTAGACTGTTTTAATGAACGCACTTCGGGTGGTTTTGAAATAGTAAGAAAAGATTCTAAAATACATGCAACCTCTCGACTTGCCAGTTGATAATAACGATATCGTCCATGCTTTTCGACAGTAACAAGGTTCCCCTTCACTAATTTTGAGAGATGAAAACTGGCTGTCTGGGGTTTAATGGCAGCCATATAGGCTAACTCACTTGCTGTATGAAAACGCCCATCCATTAAACTAGTTAGAATCATTGCTCTTGAAGGTTCACTAAGGAGAGAAGCAACTTCGGCCACATTTGGATTCACACTCATTTGTATTCATCTCCTTCTGCATTCCATATTTCGATTATAGTTGAACTATCCATAGGTTACAATAATCATAGATTATAAGTGATTTCAAATTTAATTCATGAAAAGGGGTTTTTTTATGGATCAAAACCATCGATCTTTAAAAATGAGTAACTTTCATCATCTACATCAGCAGTCATCCAGCTTTGTTCTTCCAAATGCGTGGGATGCCATTAGTGCTAAGATGTTTGAAGAAAGTGGATTTGAAGCGATTGGAACGACAAGCGCTGGTATTGCCGCTTCATTGGGGTATAAGGATGGAGGAAATATTCCACTGGAAAAAATGATTGAAGTCATTCAGTTGATTACAAGTTCTGTGAATGTCCCCGTCAGCGCAGATATTGAAGCAGGATACGGAGAAACCATTAGGGAGGTTTTAGAAACAGTAGAAAAAATTATAGCTACTGGAGTTGTTGGGATAAATATTGAAGACGGTACAGGCAAACCA
The DNA here is from genome assembly GCF_000445495.1 of Virgibacillus sp. CM-4. Lineage (NCBI taxonomy): Bacteria > Bacillati > Bacillota > Bacilli > Caryophanales > Bacillaceae > Virgibacillus > Virgibacillus sp. CM-4. Next base: position 503,610 of record NZ_AUQA01000002.1, on the reverse strand, counting down.
GATCAACCACTATATGATCTATCCTTTCAAAAAGAAAAAATTGCAGCTATCAAGGAACTTTCCTATGCCACTGATGATGCTTCATTATTTATAAATGCTCGTACAGATACATACTGGCTCCATGTTGGAGATGCAACAATGCGATTGAAAGAAACCGTTAGACGTGCTAAAGAATTTGAGGAAGCGGGAGCGGATTGTATTTTCGTTCCTGGATTAACAGACCAGACGATTATCCAACATCTCAGAGAAGAACTTTCCTTACCTATTAATCTATTGGCCAGCCCTGGAATGCCTTCTTTGACCGAGTTATCAGATATTGGCATTGAGAGGCTTAGTTGTGGGTCTGGCCCTTTTAGAGCAACTGTAACTTTACTGAAAACCATTAGTGATGAGATCATGGGTCAACAAACCTTTCATCATATGATGAATGACGCTATGCCCTATGACAAGATTGCTAACTTAGGGGGGAAATAATAAGATTCAAATCCTTTTATAACATTCTATAATGGTAAGTCGATTATGCTTATATGAGGTAATCGACTTTATTCTCAGGATACATATTCTATTTGAAGTTCAAGTAGTTTATTTGTCCCCTGCTATAGTAGTACCTCTGTACGCGAACTATCAGAAACGCTTTATGCATAAAACCATAGAAAATACTCTCAACATGTAACTGTATTTTCTCCTAAATGAACAATAATTACAGTCTGTTTTTTGATGAACATAAACAAAAAATCATAACAAGTACTTGACCTTCCATTGATTCTGCTATACTATGTTTATAGAATTAATGCAATCGTTTGCACATATGGTTGGGAGAATAGGATTAAATAAGTAGAATTTTGATAACGTATATGTTTTATTTTTTAGTAAAATGAAAGTGTTTTCAAGTTTTTGAAAAACTAAGGAACCATCGATTCATTTGAGAAATCGTTTGCATTAATAATAAGGAGGGAGCAGCAGAGAAACATGTTTTCATTTGATTTCTGGCAGAAGTTAGGGAAGGCGTTGTTGGTTGTTGTGGCTGTAATGCCTGCAGCTGGAATTATGATCTCGTTAGGGAAAGTAATTGCAATGTCAGTGGAAGATATATCTTTTATCCTTATGATTGGACGAGTGATGGAAGATATTGGCTGGGCAATTATTAATAACTTACATATTTTATTTGCTGTAGCCATTGGCGGTTCTTGGGCAAAAGAGCGATCCGGAGGGGCATTCGCAGCTTTACTAGCGTTTATATTAATTAATCGAATTACTGGTGTTATATTTGGTGTTACCAACGATATGTTTACCAATCCGGAGGCGGCAGTTACTTCTTTATTTGGAAGTGAATTGGTCGTGGATAATTATTTCACTTCAATTTTAGGGGCACCTGCGCTTAATATGGGGGTATTTATTGGAATTATTTCCGGTTTTATTGGAGCGGCAATTTATAATAAATACTACAACTTTAGCAAACTACCACAAGCCCTATCATTCTTTAATGGAAAACGTTTTGTACCATTTGTGGTTATCCTGTGGTCGGTAATTATTGCTGTGATCATGGCTGTTGTATGGCCATTTATTCAGGGACTGATTAATGATTTTGGTATTTGGTTAGCATCGTCTAAAGACTCTGCACCATTTCTAGCGCCATTTGTCTTTGGGATGTTAGAGCGATTGTTGTTACCATTCGGTTTACATCATATGCTAACGGTTCCAATCAACTATACGGAGCTTGGCGGAACCTATACGATAATGACCGGAGCATCGGCTGGTGAAGTGGTAGCAGGTCAAGACCCACTTTGGTTGGCTTGGGTTTCTGATCTAGTCAATTTGCAAGCAGCTGGTGATATGCAAGCCTATCATACGTTGCTACAAGAAGTAACACCAGCTAGGTTTAAAATGGGACAGATGATTTTATCCAGTGCAGTATTAATTGGAGCGGCACTTGCAATGTATCGTAATGTTGATATAGATAAGCGTACAAAATACAAGTCCATGTTTTTCTCTGCGGGACTAGCCGTATTCATTACAGGGGTAACGGAACCGATTGAGTTTATGTTTATGTTTGCAGCACCAGTATTGTACTTTGTTTATGCTCTTATAGCTGGAGTAAGTTTTGCAATGGTAGATTTAATAGATTTGCGTTTACACTCCTTTGGGTTAATCGAATTGACTACTCGATTACCAATGGCAATCAATGCAGGGCTCATCGGTGATATTATTAACTTTGTAATTACTTGTCTTGTTTTCTTTGCAATTAGTTATTTCCTTTTTCACTTCTTAATCAGGAAATTAAACTCACCAACACCAGGTCGTGCCGGTAATTACTCAGAAGACGATGAAACAGAAGAGGAAAACAACAGCTCTACGCAAACAGCAAGAGCAAAAGATACGAAAGATACAGAAGTGAAAGAAGTTGTCCGCTTACTTGGGGGTGAAGCGAATATCTTGGAAGTAGATGCATGTATGACACGTCTTAGAGTCTCTGTAAAAGATGTAGATCAAGTTGCCTCTGAAACGGATTGGAAAAAGACAGGTGCAATGGGGCTTGTTAAAAAAGATACTGGCGTTCAGGCAATCTACGGACCAAAAGCAGATGTGCTTAAATCAAAGGTAATCGATTACCTGGAGGAGGAGTAGATGAAATTATTGACACTAAACTGCCATTCTTGGCAAGAGGAAGATCAATGGAAGAAGCTGGACATCCTTGCTGCATCAATTCATGAGGCTGCTTATGATGTTGTTGCTTTACAAGAAGTAAGTCAATCTATTGTATCGGAACAAGTAACAGATCGTTTGAAAAAGGATAATTTTGGATTATTACTTGTACAAAAGCTAAATGATTTGGGATCAACTTATAAATATACATGGGCGTTCTCACATACTGCTTATGATCAATGTGAAGAAGGGGTTGCTTTATTGACAAAGTGTCCAATTCTTGACCAAACAGAGTTCTTGGTAAGTCAAAGTGATGATCCAGAATTTTGGAAAACACGTAAGGTGGTAGGATTGACCATTGATCATCATGGGATACCATATGCATTTTATTCTTGTCATATGGGATGGTGGCAGGACAAAGAAGAGCCGTTTCGTTGCCAGATGGATCAACTCGTTACAAATGTAAATAAACAGATTCCACATTATCTAATGGGCGATTTTAATAATGCGTCTAATATAGAAGCGGAAGGGTATGCCTATGTGCAACATTTAGGTTATAATGACACCTTCCAACTGGCAGGAGAAAAGGATAGTGGAATTACTGTAGCTGGTGAAATTGCAGGTTGGGAAAAGAATAACGAAAATAAACGAATTGATTTTATTTTTACGTCGACAAAGGACAAGGTACGATTGTCGCGTGTGATATTTAATGGTATCAATAAACCAGTGATTTCCGATCATTTCGGTGTGGAAGTGACGATAGAAAATGGAACGATGAATGGAACTAGTTAAATGAAGGAGAGGGACGATGAAAAAACTATGGTGGAAAGAAGCGGTAGCCTATCAGGTCTATCCTCGCAGCTTTATGGATTCAAATGGAGATGGAATTGGTGATATTCAAGGAGTCATTGATAAGTTAGATTACCTTAAAGATTTAGGCATTGATGTAATCTGGCTAAGTCCTGTCTATCAATCCCCAAATGATGATAATGGGTATGATATTAGTGATTACCAAGCCATTATGTCTGAATTTGGCACCATGACAGATTTTAATCAATTATTGGAAGAAGTACATCAGCGAGATATGAAATTAATTATGGATTTAGTCATTAACCACACGTCGGATGAGCATCCTTGGTTTATGGAGTCAAGGTCCTCAAGAAATAATCCCTATCGTGATTATTATATATGGCATGAAGCAAAAGGCAATCGATCCCCCAATAATTGGGAATCCATTTTTGGGGGATCGGCCTGGGAATATGATGAACCAACTAATGCCTATTATATGCATGTTTTTTCTCGTAAACAACCTGATTTGAATTGGGAAAACCCGAAAGTCCGCCAATCTTTATATGAGATGGTGAACTGGTGGTTAGATAAAGGAATTGACGGTTTTCGAGTAGATGCCATTTCGCATATTAAAAAGGCTCCAGGTTTTCCGGATATGCCAAATCCGGAGAATAAGAAATACGTACCTTCTTTTGATGGTCACATGAATCAGAAAGGTATTCATGACTTTTTAGCGGAATTAAAGCAGGAGACATTTGATCATTATGATATCATGACTGTTGGTGAGGCAAATGGGGTGACAGTAGATGATGCAGATCTTTGGGTTGGTGAACATAAAGGGAAATTCAATATGGTATTTCAATTCGAGCACTTGGATTTATGGGGGAAAAGTGCGTCTGGTGGATTAGATATTCACGCATTAAAAGAGACATTATCTAAATGGCAGAAAGGGCTTGAAAGCGACGGATGGAATGCTCTTTTTCTGGAAAATCACGATCAACCACGCTCGGTTTCAAGCTGGGGAAATGATGATCGATATTGGAAGGAATCAGCAAAAGGGTTGGCTACTCTTTACTTTCTCATGCAAGGAACACCATTTATTTATCAAGGACAGGAAATTGGAATGACAAATGTCCAATTTGCGTCCATTGATGATTATAATGATATTTCCATGAAAAATTTATACGCAGAAGAGATGGCGAATGGGAAAAATCATCAAGATGTGATGGAGATTATTTGGAAAAATGGGCGAGATAATTCAAGAACACCAATGCAGTGGAGTAGCCAAGAAAAAGCAGGATTTACTACGGGTACCCCTTGGATGAAGATCAATCCAAATTATAGAAATATCAATGTTGCTGCACAGATAAAGGATCCAACATCCATTTATCATTACTATAAACAGCTCATTCAATTAAGAAAACAACATCCAGTCTTTATTTATGGAAAATATGATCTTTCTTTAGCCGATCATGATAAGGTATACGCGTATACAAGAACCGATGGAAATCAACAAATGTTCATTATGGTGAATTTATTTGAGGAGGAAGTATTGGTCAGCATTACAGATCAATCATCAGCGAAGTTGTTACTAAGTAATTACGATGTAGATAAAGAAGAACAATTGGAGCAATTGGTATTAAGGCCTTATGAAGCTAGGGTTTATCAACTAATTTAAAAAAGGCGAAAATTCTTTCTAGGCTGTCGGAAAAAAGTCTCGACAGCCTGTTTACTTAGAATTTTCAAAGAACCTCCTTATAATCAGATAAGGTAAAGAATATATTCTATAAACGGAAAACATCTTTATCTTAACCGATAAAAAATCCCGCTATTAGGTATAAGACAGCTGCAATTCCAAGCCCAATGGAAACAATCTTTAATTTATACCGTGCATAATCAATTAATGGAACTTCTAAAATAGACGCCGTCGTAATGGTTGTATCGCCAAGTGGAGAGGTCATGGCACCAAATGATCCACTTGCAAAGACGGCACCAACTGTCATTGGCAGTGAAGCTCCAGTGGAAGCTGCTAGAGCAACACCAAGTGGCATAAATATCCCCCACGTTCCAAAAGATGATCCGAGAAAATAACTAACGATCGATCCGACGATAAAAACAATAGCAGGGATTGTAAAGGCTGGGAGAAAAGAACCTAGTGTTGCTTCAATAAATTGAGAGAAACCAAGGTCCTCCGTAACAAGCGAAAGAGACCATACTAAAACGAGAAGGATGATCGCTTCCATTAATTGATTTCCCCCATCATAAAAATGATAAATCGTTTCCCCTAATTTTTGGTCACGAATCATGTAGAAAATAAATGTGATGATTAACGTAATAAAAACAGCAAGCAGGATGACGAAAGTAGCATCAGCTTCAGCAAAGGCATTGAACAAGCTAGTAGCTCCTTTTTCCACCCCATCCTGCCACAATAGAAATAAGGTAAGTCCAAGTAGTAAAAACAATGGGACAATTAAATTCCAAGGTTGTGCCTTTACCATTTCTAATTCTTTTTTTATGCTAGCACGATGATGTTTCCCTTCTTCCCCGTCTTGCGGACCATTATTTGTCTGTTTCTTTTTTGGCTTTGACCAGAAGGTCCAAATCAATCCAATAATTAGCATGACGATGGCAAAAAAGTTGAAAGGGATACTATATAGGAAAACTTGATAAGCATCTGCATTCAAATTATGTTTTTGAATACCGCCCTCAATCAGTGAAACCATAAACCCAACAAATGCTGTTGCTACAGGTAACAATACAATAACAGAGCTGGTTGATACGTCCATGGTAAAACCAACTTTCCAATTTGATATATTGACTTTTTTCAATAAGGATTTAATCACAGGACCAATCATCATAATTCGAAACATTGGCATCATAAAGGTAAAGGGGAGAGTTAACCAAATGACCGCTAGAAGCCCGCGTTCAGAGTCAATTTTGTTACCAACCCACTCCGAAAATCCCTTCACACCACCAGAGATTTGCATCATGCCGATTAATCCGCCAAATAGATATAAAAAAGCGATAATATTAATATTTCCTGGATCAGCCAAGGTAGTTACGATATAGCTGACCGTCTCCTTTGTCCCGTCCAAAATACTGAATTCTAATAGAAAAGCTCCTACAACCAGACTAAGTACTAAACCAGGAAGAATTCGTTTTTGCCAGATCGAAAGTCCAATAACAATAATAAATGGAATTAATGAAAGCCATGATTGTTCCATCAGATAACCTCCCTTATCGCCTTATAATGGAATTTCATAATAATGAATGATCTCTCTTGTTACCATGTGTTAAATCATCCTTTTTCATGCGTGAATGGAAGAAGGTATATCCTTAACTAATAAGAGATGTTACGCTTAACAAAGAAAAACTGTTATAAGTTAGTTATATGAGGAGAGTGACTGCATGGATGAAGAACTTAAAACGTTACTTACAAGAACCAATCTTTACACCGTTGGTTGACCGATTTGTCATGTTTGGATTTGCCGTTGCTGGTGCTTTTGCAAGCATTTATTCATCTGAGCATATGCCATTTTTGGAATTGCTTCATTATTTACTGCTGTTTTTATTAATTGCCATGCCCATCCTAGAATGGATTGGAACAAATTGGAGAGAAAAAAGAGGAATTAAGGAGGAGTCGGTACGATCGCCTCAATATGCCGATAAGATTATAGCTAATTTGTTTGTTATTTTATCAATGATTCTAGGTATCGTTAGCTTAGGGATAAATCTACTTGCTGAATCGTTTAATTGGCGCTGGATGGTGTTTATGTTAGTTGTTGTATTATTTAGCTTTTTCATGCGATATATCCTTATAAAACGTTGACGTCAACTAGAAAATAAATAAAAAAATTGTCAAAACCTTTTGCATTTTTATTGTGGAATTGCTATGATAGATATTAAATATTTAAAAGGAATTCTTATCAAGAGAGGTCAAGGGACTAGCCCGTAGACGCCTCAGCAACCTGTTTGTGAAGACAAGGTGCTACTTCTAGCAAGTTTAGTTAAACTTGAGAGATAAGAAGATGACACCGTTTATTACAGCGTCTCTTCTTAGCTAGAAGAGGCTTTTTTATTACATAAAAAATTAGGGAGTGGATAAAATGGCAACAAAAGTAGAAAAAAAAGCACCATTTAAAGGGGATCATGTAGGAAGTTTTTTAAGACCTGATCGGATTAAGCAAGCTCGAATTCAAAAGGCAAGTAGGGAAATCACGAACGAACAACTCCGAGCCATTGAAGACACGGAGATAATTAAATTAGTTGAAAAACAAAAGAAAGCAGGGTTAAAGGCAATTACAGATGGGGAATTTCGTCGTGCATGGTGGCATTTTGACTTCTTAGAAGGTTTGATTGGAGTTGAAGAATTTGTACCCGAAGCAGGATTGCAATTTTCTGGAATTCAAACAAAAAAACGTGCGATTCGTGTCACTGGAGAAGTAGACTTTAGTGAAAACCATCCTTTTCTTGCAGACTATAAGTTCTTACATGAAGCCGTCGGAGACCAGCATGTTGCGAAGCAGACAATCCCAAGTCCGAATATGTTGCTAGTGCGAGCTGATATAGAAACAAATGTCTATGAAAATATGGAACAAGTGATTCCAGATTTAATTAACACATATCAAAAAGCAATCCAAGCTTTTTATGATGCTGGTTGTCGCTACTTGCAATTAGATGATACTTCTTGGAGTTCATTTCTTTCAGATGAGGGCAGGGAATCGCTCCGAGAAAAAGGTTTTGATCCGGAACAATTAATGGAAGTCTGTAGAAGTGTTATTAATGAATCCATTGCCGAACGTCCAAACGATATGTTAATAACGATGCATATTTGTCGTGGTAATTACCGCTCACACTATTTCAGTACAGGATCATATGATGCGGTTTCAGAAACTATTTTTGGAGGATTAGATGTAGATGGGCTTTTCCTTGAATTTGATGATGATCGATCGGGTGGCTTTGAACCTTTATCTTATGTGAATAGAAACGACCTTCACGTTGTATTGGGCTTGGTTACATCAAAATTTGCGGAGCTGGAAGATCCAAACTTGGTTAAAAAACGTATTGCAGAAGCCGCTACGTATATCCCTTATGGCCAACTTTGTCTCAGCCCTCAATGTGGATTTGCGTCAACCGAGGAAGGAAATAATTTAACAGAAGAAGAGCAATGGAAAAAAATACGTCATGTTGTTGAGATAGCGGAAGATGTATGGCAATAAGTTTAGAGGTTCCTTCTTGTAAGTAATTAACTAAAGGAAAATCCAAATTATTATCCGAATATACAAGTTATATTCGGGTAGTTTTTTTATTGTTCATTTTCTTCATCATGATTGCGGTTGAAAGGTATGGAAATGAATGCATCAGCTTGGAGAGCGCTCGCTTTATCTATTTTCTATCCCCTTAAAATAACACCAAAGCTTCTGATCTTTTGTTAAAACCCTATTATTTGCCTAAGTATTAATAGATTCTATCATCATTTTCTTCTAACTTCCTCTATCAACCTATGCACTGACTGAATTACATCATAGGATGATCTTGCAAGATAAACAAAATTTAAAGGAGGAATTTAGTGTGGCTATTACCGTACCAGTTCCAACACTAGGTGATGTTATTGTATTAACGTATGAAGGTGATCAAGTAGAAACGGGATGTACAGCTCCAGGTGAAGATGCTCCAGAAGTCAAAAACTTCTCGGTTGAGCAGGGGAATCTTTATATTATTGGATGTAATAACTTCCCAATTGGGGGAGGCACCGTAGCATATATTGTGGATGCTCAAAATATTGATCTTGGTGAACTTATTCAAGCAATTTTAGGTTTGGCAGTTGTTCAAGGTACAGGTGGAAAGACAAATATCTTTACTGCTGTTTAAGCAGTTTTCTATTAGAGTATATGGCTGAGAAACCATGAATTTCTAAATAAGTAGGCGAACCATACTTTCGCAGTGGAAATCGTTTCGCTTTTCGTGAGCATGTCAGCTAACTTGGGCGAGCAAAATATCGCCTATCCGAGTGGATCTTAGGTCTGTGCTGGGTTTCAACGATTTCTACTGCAGATCTTTAATAGATGATGCGTTCAATCATTTCATCTAATAATATAGCAGAAGTCAAATTCATGAAAGACAGTCGTAATTTGTTTAGCTACATGACTTTTGTCCTGTTCCCTATGTAGAGACACTACTGACTTGGATGCCGATATTTGGTTAAATGATAAAGTAAAGTAAGGATGAATAAACAAAGACCGATAATTAGAAAGCTCGAAGCATATATGGATATTTGATGATTACTAACGTTCTCATTAATCATAATAAAAAGATAGGAAATGCCAATCCCGTTTCCATCAATCGGTCTCTGAACGAATTGGAAATAGTTATATACACTCGTTAAACTGAGAAAATATAAAAGGAATAACAGCAGCTTTTGCTTCATTGTACCACCCCTTTGTCAAAAGATACTCCCGTTTTATCGGTATATTCTGATTTTTAGATGTTAATCAACCTGAACTGATGATTCTTTTCCTACCAATTGACGTTGTTTTTGTACTATTCTATCATGGAAGAAGTTTAACTCAAACATCAGTGGAAGTCCCATGTTTGATTTATTGAAAATAGCTTCTGATAAATGCCTTCACCATGTAACTGCTGTAATCTAGCTTCTTTTGTTATAATTAGTTTAAGATAGTCACGGTTTTTTTACTGGAAGGAGAGAGTAGCAATAAATCTAAATAATATTGGAAAGAAAATAAAACAGATGCGTTTACGAACAAAAAAGACACAGCAGCAAGTGGCAGATGAATGTGGTATCTCCAAAAGTCTTCTATCAAAAATAGAAAATGGCCAGACTGCTTCAGCAATTGCCACGCTATCCAAAATTAGTGAAGTATTACATGTGCCATTATCATGGCTATTAGATGATCACGATGATCGCGATCTTGTTTTGCTTCCGCATGGAGAGCGACAATTCAAAGTAGGCGATGAAAATATGGGATACTCCTATGAATTATTAGCCAATCGCTCAAGGTTTACTGGCATTGAACCGACGATTGTACACGTTACTCCGCGTGACATGAATGTTCGTCAAGAAGCGTATACCCACTCACAGGATGAGTTTATCTATATTCTGGAAGGAAAGATTCAATTACTTTATGGAGAAAGCAAACATCATATGGAACAAGGAGATAGTGCTTTCTTTAAAGGGAACAAATCGCATCTGTTTATACCAGTAAATAATGAACCCGCTCGGGTATTAACCATTTTTATTGATAATCATTTGTAAATCAAGAGGCTCAGCAAGGTGCTGAGCCTTTTTAAGACCTAGTTTTTATGGAATAAGCCCTTGCAAAGTGATTATAATAGATCACAACATTAACTTTAATCGTTTTCATTCTGTAGCCTTTCTCTACAAAGCCTATTTTCCAATGTGTTGCCGTTTAAATACTTTCAGCCCTATTTTCTCAATGATTGCGCCTCTGCTTAGCCTTCCTATAGGTGCCCTCGATAATCAATGGTTACAATCATTCCAAAGTCCATTGATATTAATCCTTATTCAGTAGAAGAAATACATAAAAATTTAATTGTTTTATCGGTTCGATTATACCAATTATGCGGGGTGGATGATTCCAAAAATATGCAATCATATGGTTGCAATAGGACTTCTTCATGGTTAACTTCGATGGTTAGAGTGCCTTCTAATACATAGAGGAATTCCTGACCTTTATGTGTAAAATTATTCCCCCGATTATCCCCTGGATTCAAAATTATTAAATTAGGTACAAACAAAGGGTTTTCCATTTCTCCCGAAAGATCTTTATAAATAAATCGATTTTCTGTCAGGTTTTTCGTATCAACAATATTTCTGGTAATTGCCGAACGGGAACCTTGTGTTTCTGAAGAAAAAAAATAGCTTGGATTCACCCCGAGTGCTTCAGAAATTCGTTTTAACGAAAGTAATGTTGCAGATGTTTTGGAATGCTCTAATTGTGACAAAAAACTAATGGAAAGACCGGTTTCTTGAGAGACTTGCTTCAATGTTAACTTTTTTTGTTTTCGCAGATTCTTTACTTTGTTTCCAAGGTTTTCAGAATTTGTCATGGTATACTCGCCCCTTATGCTAAACGGTTCATGATAGTTCACAATTCCTAGTTTTATAGAATGGTATGAAAAAACAGTTGACGAAAAAGCAAAAAATATCTTATAATTTATTTAAACATAATTTAAGTGATACTTAAATACTTTTCGCTTAAATTATTAGAAAATTTTCTTAGTTCAAATTTCAAATTAATGTAGCTACGATCTATTTCTTATTAGTAACTAGAAAAAAACCCGCAACAGGCTAGACAACTTATTGATTACAGTAATGATTAAATTAATAAGCACTGCATATGCTTTAGGGTTTCTTCTTTTCACAAGTAGTGAAAACGTTTTCATCATTTGGACTAGTAAACTATAATTAGGAGGTTTTTCATATGGTAGTACCTTATACACACGAGCCTTTTACAGATTTTACAGTGGAAGAAAATCGGCAACAAATGCTTCATGCATTAAAAAAAGTAGAGAAGGATCTAGGTAAGGAATACCCACTAATTATTGGGGGAGAACGCATTACAACAGAAGATAAAATCGTTTCTGTTAACCCTGCTAATAAAGAAGAAGTAGTTGGCTATGTTTCGAAAGCGAATCAAGAATTAGCAGAAAAAGCAATGAAAGTTGCAGATCAAACATTTGAAACGTGGCGGAAATCAGACCCGAAATTCCGTGCGGATATTCTTTTTCGATCTGCGGCAATTATTCGACGTAGAAAACATGAATTCACAGCTCATTTAATTAAAGAAGGTGGGAAACCGTGGAAAGAAGCAGATGCGGATACAGCAGAAGCAATTGATTTCCTTGAATATTATGGCCGTCAAATGCTTGAGTTAAAAGATGGTGTCAAGATCAACAGTCGTCCTATTGAATACAATCAATACCATTATATCCCATTAGGCGTTGGGGTTGTGATCTCACCTTGGAACTTCTTGTTTGCAATTATGGCCGGTACAACGGTAGCAGCTATGGTCACAGGTAATACGGTATTGTTGAAACCAGCCAGTGCTACACCAGTAATTGCTTATAAGCTAATGGAAGTGTTGGAAGAAGCGGGTATGCCTGCTGGAGTTATCAATTACATTCCGGGTCCTGGTAAAGAAGTAGGGGATTATCTAGTTGATCATCCACGTACGCGGTTTATTAGTTTTACAGGATCACGTGAGGTTGGAACACGAATTTTTGAGCGTGCTGCTAAAGTACAAGAAGGTCAGAAGTGGCTGAAACGTACGATTATTGAAATGGGTGGAAAAGATACCATCGTAGTAGATAATGAAGCCGATCTAGAGTTGGCAGCTGAATCGATTGTACAATCTGCATTTGGATTTTCAGGACAAAAATGTTCGGCATGTTCACGTGCTGTCATACATGAGGATGTCTATGAAGAAGTGAAAGATAGAGTCGTAGAGCTTACCAAAGAATTATCAGCTGGGAATCCACATGATAACTCTCATTTTATGGGACCAGTTATTGATCAAGGTGCTTATGATAAAATTATGGATTACATCGAAATTGGCAAGCAAGAAGGAGAATTATTAGCAGGCGGCTCAGGTGATAATCGTATAGGTTGGTTCGTAAATCCTACTGTTTTTGGTAATGTAAGTCCAGAAGCAAGAATTATGCAGGAAGAAATCTTTGGACCAGTAGTTGCACTTACAAAGGCAAAGAACTTTGATGAAGCGATTGAGATTGCCAATAATACAGAGTATGGATTAACTGGTGCCGTAATTACCAATAATCGTACCCATCTTGAGCAAGCAAGACAAGATTTCCATGTCGGTAATCTTTACTTCAACCGCGGTTGTACAGCTGCAATTGTAGGTTATCAGCCATTTGGTGGATTTAATATGTCGGGTACGGACTCTAAAGCAGGTGGACCTGATTATCTGATTCACCATATGCAAGGTAAAACAAGCTCTGAAATGCTATAACATAATAACAATATCTCACTCCTGCACTGCTTTACAAAGTTTTGTGGAAATGCGTAATCAAAATCATGGGAAATCACTTATTGTGTTTTTCCCTTGCTTTTGATCGTTCATAAACTATAGATGGTTGGGGGGAGGATCAACGTGGAACAAATCATGCGCAATTTCTTTTTATTTTTATCCAATAATAAACCACTAACGAAAGCAGCTAAGAAGTATGGTTTTCGATTTGGAGCATCGCGATTTGTTGCAGGAGTAGATATTAATGGTGCGGCTGAAAAAATAAAAGAGTTAAATGCCAAAGGATTTGACGTTACAGTCGATCATTTGGGAGAGTTCATTGATAATGAAGACGAGGCTAGGCAATCTGCTCAGGAATGTATTCAGGCGATCAAGGTCATTGCAGAAAAAGAATTGAATGCACAATTATCGTTGAAATTAACTTCTTTGGGAATGGATATATCGTATGAATTAGTTATGGAGAACATGCGAAAAATTTTGCAGGCTGGGACAGAATATGGTGTGATTATAACGATTGATATGGAAGATTATCAGCGTACAGAACAGACGTTAACCATATTTAAGTCATTACGACAGGAATTTGATAATTTGGGAACGGTTTTACAGGCGTATCTTTATCGCGTGGAAGAGGACTTAGACGCATTAGATAGCTACAACCCTTATCTTCGCTTAGTTAAAGGTGCTTATAAAGAGTCCGAAAAAGTGGCATTTCCAAATAAACAGGATGTCGATGATAACTATAAAAAAATTATAAAAAAGAACTTATTGAATGAGAATTACACAGCTGTTGCAACGCATGATGACAGTATTATTGCTTATACCAAAGAACTGGAAAAAGCGCATGATATTCCTCGTGACCAATTCGAGTTTCAAATGCTTTATGGAATTCGTATTGAATTACAAGAACGATTAGTCGACGAAGGATATAAAGTACGTGTATATATGCCGTATGGAGATGACTGGTTTGGTTATAATATGCGTCGTTTGGCCGAACGTCCAGCTAACGTTGCCTTTGTATTAAAAGGAATCTTTAAAAAATAGTCGGTTTATAATGTGCAAGATGCGATTTGAGAAAGGTTTTATGCCGATATTCTCATAACTGCGCTTGCACTTTTCTATTACATATACATGAAAGGAAGAAAGCTATGTTAATTCTTTCAGAGCAAGAAATTAAGGATCATTATTTTATGAACGATGCAATCTATGATGTAAAGCAAGGGTTAATTTCTAAAAAGAAAGGACAAATTACTAATCCGCATCGGACAGTCATTGACATACCGGCGCATCAAGCTTCGAGTCTATATATGCCAAGTGCAGACTTATCACAGGAAATTGCCTCCGTGAAATTAGTCAGTATTTTTCCTGAGAATCCGAAACAAGGAAAGCCAACTACTCAAGGTGCATTAGTATTAACCGACGCTAGTAATGGGGAACATATTTGTATGATGAGTGCATCATTTTTAACTCGTTTACGTACAGGAGCACTGAGCGGGATAGGGACAGAAAAATTAGCTAGAACGGATGCACAAACATTGGGAGTGATTGGAACGGGGGCCATGGCCTTTGAACAAGTCCTAGGTGTTTTGGAAGTTCGTGTTATCCAAGAATTAATCCTATTTAATCGGACGATCGAAAAGGCGTACACATTCAAAGAAGCATTAATGACCTGGGGGATTACGATTCCAATCAAAGTAGTGGATTCACCGAAGCAAGTCATGCAAGTGTCCGATATTATTGCTTGTAGTACAAGGTCGGATAATCCGGTATTCGATGGAAATGATCTACGACCTGGTATGCATATAAATGGGGTTGGTTCGTATTTGCCTAGCATGAGAGAAGTAGATCTAAAAACCATTCAGACAGTTGATAAGATTATTGTGGATGATTTAGCCAGTATAAAAGAAGAAGCTGGTGAGTTAATTTATGCGAATCAAGAAAGTGATTGGCAATTTTCTCACATCCACGCAGAGTTAAGTGATGTTGGTGGTGGAGATCGATTATTGCGAGAAACAGATCAAGAAATTACTTTTTTTAAATCCGTTGGAGCTGCCTATTTTGATCTTGTCGTAGCTAAAGGAATTTATGTAAAAGCGAAATCGCTAGGAATAGGTCAAAAGATAGAATTGTAGTCTCTTAACCAACAATTAAAAAGATCTTATCGGAAAAATGTAAAAAATCATACTTGACACATTTTTCGGTATTCGGTATTATTGTGTACAATTCTTACTAATTAAATTGAATATTCCTTATCTAGAGTCGGGGGAGGAATCTGGTCCAGTGATCCCGCAGCAACCGTTACATATAACAAGGTGCTAATTCCAGCAAGCATTTGCTTGAAAGATGAGAGAATGTAGGCGATACAGCAACCTCTTCTCATCGGAAGGGGTTTTTTCATTGGTCATTATAGAAACCGTATATCCTCTTCCATTAATCCAACTAAATGAATGGGAAAAGTTATATTTAATTAGTGAAATGATTTATTTATTAAAGGAGCGATAACATTGAGTAATATAACGGAGAGTTTGTATAAAAAATCCTATTTCTCACGGATTCAAGAGCTTAGAGAATATGCCCCAGAAACATGTAATACTTTTTTTGCTTTTAATGATCAGGCCTTAGCTGAAGGAGAGTTGCAGGCAAAGCTAAAAGAATTAATTGCCGTTGCTGTAGCACATATTACAGGATGCCCATACTGCATTGAATTACATGTAGGCAATGTGAAGAAACAAAAAGCAACAAAAGAAGAGGTAACTGAAGCTATCTTTGTTGCAGCAGCATTAAAGGCAGGATCAGCAGCAGCCCATGGAGTTAATGCATTGAATGCGTATGACGGGGAAGGAACTGATAATTTGTATCAGGCGTCTTATTTTAACCGATTAAAGGAATTTGCAGCATTAAATGGGGCTACATTTGACGCATTTCTTGATTTTGATAAACAAGCAATCCAAACGAATTACCTGACTGAGAAAGAAAAGGAACTAATTGCAGTGGCATCAGCACATACCACAGGCTGTGCATATTGTATTGACCTTCATACGAAAAATGCAAAACATGCGGGGGCAAACCGCCATGAAATTGCTGAAGCAATCTTCGTAGCTGTAGCTTTGAAAGCAGGGTCTGCTTTGGCACATAGTGTAAATGCACTTAATGCCTATGACGACTAAACCGTCTCCTAGGTTAGCACGGGGGCACCGAATCCTCATGAGTTACCATCAATCAGGGGAGGATGAAAATCACCAGAGTGGTAAAGATTTAATTTAGGATAACGCATAAGGGAGAGTTGGATATGGCTAAACAAATTCACTTTAACGGATTTATTCAGAATTCACCTTCTCCACATTCGACAGGCTTGTGGAAGCATGAAAAGGATGAAGGAGTTAAACATAATACACTTACCTACTGGATGGACATTGCTAAATTGCTAGAGAGAGGGAAATTTGATTCTCTATTTATTGCCGATGTATTAGGAACTTACAGCGTTTATAACAATAGTCATCAGGCTGCAACGGAGCATGCAGTACAGCTTCCAGCTCATGATCCACTAATTCCAATAGCAGCTATGGCTGCTGTAACAGAACATCTAGGATTTGCACCGACGATATCAGCAACATATGCACAACCGTATTCACTAGCTCGTCAGCTTTCTACGCTTGATCACTTAACAAATGGAAGGGTGGCTTGGAATGTCGTCACCTCTTATTTAGAAAGTGAAGCTGTAAACTTAGGACTTACTAGTAGACTGCCAAAAGAATTGCGTTATGATCGAGCAGATGAATTTTTGGAAGTTGTGTACAAACTTTGGGAACAAAGCTGGGAAGCAAATGCCGTTGTTTATAATCGCGAGAATGATCGTTTTGCTGACCCAGAAAAAGTACATTTAATTAATCATGAAGGAAGATTCTTTCAAGTACCTGGCCCGCATTTAGTAGAGCCCTCTCCACAGCGAACACCTGTCATTTTTCAGGCTGGTGCTTCTCCAAAAGGAAGAGATTTTGCAGCTAAACATGCGGAGGGAGTCTTTACCAAAAATCATTCCTTGGATGCATTAAAGAATTATACAGCCGATATCCGAAATCGGACAGTAAAGCAAGGGCGTAATCGAGAAGATGTACGAATCTTTCCAATGATTCTACCAATTATTGGTTCGACAGAAGAAGAAGCGTATCAAAAATATGAAGGATTAAAAGAACAGGTCAGTTACGAGGGGACAGCTGCTTTATTATCTGGTCATACAGGAATTGATTTCTCAAGTTATGACCCAGATCAATATATGGAAGATATGGAAACAGAAGCAGTACAGGGTAATTTAGATATGTACACTAAGGACCCAAATAAAAAGTGGACACTACGTGAAGCAGTGAAGAATCATGGACTTGGGAATGGGACGGTGAAATTCATTGGTACTGCCGAACAAATAGCCGATAAAATTGAAGAATGGGCTACCGTTGGCGATGCAGATGGGTTTAATATTGCCCAGTCCTATTCACCAGGGACATTCCAGGAATTTGTTGATTACGTTATACCGGAACTGCAACAGCGTGGCATCTATCGTACAGAATATGAGGGGAAGACACTAAGAGAGAATATGTTTGGTAAAGGACGTAGACATGTACCGGACAATCACCCAGCTAGAAAAGCTCAAACAACAGTTTAGAACTGTGCGAATGAATTAAATAAAGCACCGTGAGAAAGGAGGGACAGAGATGAGTACAGTTACGATCTATACATGGATCGGTTTTACTATTTTTTTAGTTGTGATGTTTTTGCTTGGCTTGGTCAGTTCAAAAAAAACCAAGAATGTGAGGGATTTTGCGATTGGTGGGGGGAATCTTGGTCCTTATGTGCTTGGTCTGTCCTTCACAGCAACTTATTTAAGTGCCGCTACGTTTCTCGGTTATCCAGGCTGGTCGCATGACTGGGGATTATCTAACCTTTGGCTGTTTTTGGCAATGATTGGTGGTGGCCCAATTGGTGTAATTATGGTAGCGAAAAGAGTAAGGAAGTTAAATAATGGACAAAAATCACTGTCACTTCCTGATTGGCTCGGTGATTTTTATAAGAGTGATATATTACGAGTAGGTACGGGGATTATATTATTATTTAATGTATTTTATATTGCTGGGCAATTCGTCGCAGGTGCCCGTATATTTGAATATTTATTACATATCCCTTATACCACAGGTTTAATTGTAATTGCAGCTATTGTTATTCTGTATGTCTTCGCTGGAGGGGCATTTGCTGATATTTACACGGACGCTGTTCAAGCAGTGATGATGGGAATTGGCGGTCTATTTATATTTGTATCGGGGATCGTTATTTTTTGGGAAGGCAGTATAACAGCAACATTTAGTGGAATTACGTCGAATTTAGCAAATCAAAATGAAAATTTGGTGCGTATTTTTAACCCAGAATCGACGCATTTTTATTCAATTGGTGTTGTGGTAGGTGCCATCGTGATTCAGTGGGCATTCGCTTCTGCCCCTCATTTGTTTAATAAAGTGTTAGGGTTGAAGAATGAGAAAGATCTAGGAAAGATGATTGTCACGTACATTGTGGCTAGTATATTTTCACTTGTTGTTTTATTTGGTGGCATCTATAGTCGTGCTGCATTAGGGGATACGGTAGTTAGCGCGGATGTAGCATTAATGGAATATATTGTCTGGGCATTTCCGGCTATTATTGTGGCTATATTTGGTGTTGTTATACTGGCAGCTGCAATGTCTACAACGGATGGTCTATTTGTTTCCATTTCAACGGTGTTTGCCAATGATATTTTTCTAAAAGTATTAGTAAAACGAGGAATAATTAAAGTAGATAACCAAAAGGCAGAGCGAATTGCTCTCATTATTAGTCGTGTAACTGTTCCAATTATAGGGTTAGTTGCCTTTCTAATTGTAGTAAGACCTCCTGCTTATATGGGTGATGTCATGTGGATTGGTATTTCTGGTGTAGCTGCAGGAACTTTAGGACCAATCTTACATGCTATTTATGGAAAAAGAAAAGCGCCAGCACGAGCAGCTGAAATTTCTATGGCTGTTGGTGTGTTATCCTATCTCATTCTGTATTTTGGAGGAATTATTCCAAGTACCATGTCAGCAGGAGCAGTAGCAACTTTCATTGGGATATTCACAATTATCATTACTGCACCATTTTTAAATCGTCACACCTATTCTTATAATCAAGCAGAGAAAACAAGTGTGTAACTTTCGTATTAGTATTACTAAGGCATAAAGCATGTGAAGAGGTGTTAATATGTTTGTAAATCCTATGCTTTCCGTCTGGTTATATGGATTTATCGTTTTCCAAGTTGTAATTGGCATTTTGCTATGGAAAGGTTATTTTAAAAATAGATAGGTAACGAATTAAAGGTAAAAAAAGCTATCGAATTATTCGATAGCTTTTTCAGGAGGAAAAAGCAATAAAGGAAAATGCTAAAAGTCTGCGCTATTCGGGTGCTTAAATACTAGAAACGGATGGAATGAAACAAGTCTTAATAGCTTGGATTTCTCTTTCAATAGGTATTTTTTGCTATTTTTTGTTTACAAGTGTATACGCATTATCGTATTCATAAGGGAGATTAGGTCACTCTATTTAATGATCAAATGATTCAACAATATGTTGACTTTATGGTAAATGGATCAATGGACAAATAACACTAATCCCCCCCAGGGCTAGTTATTATTATCTAGGGGGTTTTTTAATTTTAAAACGAATTTTTCAATCCATTTAGGAGCGGTTGATATATTTTATTATTATGTTAATATGAACGTGTTCATATAAAAAACGCGTTCATAAAATGTATAAATAAGGGGAGGTATGTAAAAAACGTTATGAGAGTAAAAGTAGATCAAATTATTTTTTGGCCATCTTTATTGGTAGTTATAGTTGCAACCTTATTCTTAGTTATTTTTAAAGAATCCGCTGGTCCAGTAGTGGAAAGCCTCATGACTGATATTACACACCGTTTAGATTGGGCGTTTGAGTTCTTAACGATCGGTTTATTTATTATTTTGGCATGGTTGATGTTGGGTAAATATGGAAGAGTGAAACTAGGGGATATAGATGATAAACCCGAGTTTTCTCGGTTTAGCTGGGGAGGTATGCTCTTTTGTGCAAGTATGGGTACCAGTATCATGTTTTGGTCGATTGTCGAACCACTTTATTATTATACGGGTCCTCCATTTGGCATCGAAGGCGAATCCACTACTGCTGCTGAATATGCAGTCAGCTATGGGCTATTTCACTGGGGTATTTCTGCATGGGCACTATACGCATTGCCAGCCGTCGTAATGGCTTATAGCTTCTATGTAAGAAAAGAGCGTTCGCTTCGTATCAGTGCGGCTTGCCGAGGTGTGCTTGGAAAGCATGCAGATGGAATTATCGGAAAAATTATTGATATATTAGTAATTTGGAGCATGATTGGCGGGTTAGGAACATCGCTAGGCCTTGGTGTCCCAATGGTATCTGCAGTAATCGGAAATCTAATTGGGATAGAGCCATCATTAGGCTTAAATATTGTTATTATTTTGATTTGGACCGTTATTTTTAGCTCAAGTGCTTATTTTGGATTATATAAGGGGATACGTAAATTAAGTGATTGGAATGTCTATTTAGCATTGGGGTTGGCGATATTTGTGATTATTGTTGGGCCAACATTATTTATTCTATCCTATTTCACAAACAGTCTTGGTTTAATGTTGGATAATTTTATGAGAATGAGTCTGTATACGGATCCAATAGAAAAAGGAGGATTTCCTCAAGCGTGGACGGTCTTTTATTGGGCATGGTTTGCAGCGACGGCCCCGTTCATTGGAATTTTTGTGGCTCGTATTTCCAAAGGAAGAACCATTCGTGAGTTAGTATTTAATGTGCTCATGTGGGGTGCATTAGGAAGTTGGCTTTATTTCGGCGTTTTTGGTGGTTACACGATGGATCTTCAATTAACTGGAAAAGTAGATTTAGTTCCTATTTTAGAACAGAGTGAGCCAGCTGTTATTGTAGCGGTCTTAAACTCACTCCCTATGCCTATCGTTGTTTCCATTTTCTTTGTTGTTTTAGGTTTTATTTTCTTAGCAACTTCGCTCGATTCTGCAAGCTATGTCATTGCTAGTGTTGCAACAAAAGAATTGTACAGTAATGCTGAGCCAGCACGTTGGCATCGATTATTATGGGGAATACTACTATCAGCATTAGCAATTAGTTTAACCATTGCAGGTGGGCTTAGTGTCGTACAAACATCATCTGTTTTAGTCTCTGTTCCGATTTTAATCATGTATATTCTATTGTCTATATCTTTGGTAAGATGGTTGAGACAGAATGAAGATCAACATGTATATGTGAAGAAACGTCGTTCGTAAATGTTCAAGTGAGGAGGCAGTTAAATGAAAAAGAAAATACAACGTGCACGTATGTGGCGTTATTTTCTCGATGCTGCTGCGGAAATTATTGAAGAAGAAGGAATTGACAATATAACTATACGAAAAATCGCAGATCGCGCTGGATATACAAGTTCTACAGCATATAACTATTTTAAGGATTTATCTCATCTCGTATTCTTTGCAGCCATGCGATTTACAACAACTTATATAGAGGAACTACCAGCATATATGGAAAAAGGCAATAATACTGTAGAAAAATGGCTATATTCATGGGAATGCTTTTGTAAGCATTCCTTTGAGCAGCCAGAAATCTACGCTATTCTTTTTATGGATAATTTGGGAGCAATACCTGAGGATCTGTTGGAAGACTATTATAGTATATACGAAGATGATCTTATTGGATTACCTGAGCAGATTAAATCCATTATTATGGAACAGAATTTCTCCAAACGAAGCGCATTGTATATCGAAAATGCAGTGGAAGAAGAATTTATTGATCGTGAAGACATTGATTATATTGCTGATGTTACGTTAATGGTCTGGAAAGGAATGATGAGTACATTCATGAATCATCGACGTAACTACTCTAAGGAACAAGCAGTGGAACGGACAATATGTTATGTGTATGAAAGCGTAATGAGAACGATTAAGCCAGATAAAAGAGTGAAAATAAATTATCGTTTTTTAGGAAATTAAGTTGCAACACAAGAAAGGAAGATAAGCTTGGTATTTAATGTTAGAGACTCAGAGGAGCGGAGAATTAAAACAGATTATCCACGTGAAATAAAGAAAGTTGACCATATTTGGATACCAATGTCAGATGGCAAGAAACTTGCGGCCACCATCTGGCTGCCTGTGGATGCCGAAGAGAACCCCGTACCTGCGATTTTAGAATATATTCCATACCGAAAAAATGATTTTACTGCAATCAGAGATTCCATACGTCATCCTTATTTTGCTGGGCATGGTTATGCGAGCATTCGAGTAGATATAAGAGGATCTGGTGATTCGGATGGTATTTTATTAGATGAGTATTTAAAGCAAGAACAGGATGATGCTTTAGACGTCTTGGATTGGATTTCAAACCAACCGTGGAGTACTGGTTCCGTCGGAATGATTGGGAAATCCTGGGGTGGATTTAGTGGCTTACAAGTAGCGGCGAGGAATCATCCGGCATTAAAAACGATTATTACGCTATGTTCAACGGACGATCGCTATGCAGATGATGTCCATTACAAGGGAGGAACGATGCTTGCTTCGGATATGCTTTGGTGGGCGTCAACGATGTTTGTTTATAATGCTAGACCACAAGACCCCAAGGTAGTAGGAGAGAGCTGGAAGGAAAACTGGTTGGATCGATTAGAGAATACGCCTCCATTTGTGGAAGAATGGGTCAGTCACCAAGTAAGAGATGATTATTGGAAACATGGTTCTGTTTGTGAAGACTATTCCGATATTAAAATTCCTGTGTTTGCTGTAAGTGGCTGGCAGGATGGCTATACCAATTCAGTATTTCGCCTAATTGAGCGTCTTCCAAATGCGAAAGGGTTGATTGGACCTTGGGCTCATGAGTATCCCGAGGTTGCTACACCGGAACCAGCAATTGGATTTCTGCAAGAGTGCCTACGTTGGTGGGATCACTGGTTAAAGGGAAATGATACTGGCATCATGGATGAACCTAAATTAACCACTTATATCCAAGATAGTGCTCCTCCTAAAGTAAGTTATGATGTGCGTCCTGGTAAATGGGTGGCAGATCAAGAATGGCCTTCCAAGAGTATCGCTAAGAAGAATTTTTATCCGAACCATATGCAGCTTTCAGAAGCAGCTAATGAAGATAGCATAACGGTTCCAAGTGTTCAACAGCATGGATTTTATGCAGGGGTATTTTGTCCGTTTGGTCAACCAGGTGACCTTCCTTCAGACCAACGATTAGAAAATGGCATGACAACCGTATTTACCTCCGAGCCAATGGAAGAAAATATGGAAATCTTAGGGTTCCCTATGTTCCATGCTACGATTGAATCAGATCAAGAACAGGCTTTATTAGCAGTAAGATTATGTGATAAAGCACCGACTGGGGAATCCACACTAATTAGCTCGGGTGTACTTAATTTAACCCATCGCAATTCACATGAGTATCCTGACAAGCTAATTCCAGGAGAAAAATATCAGGTCTCGGTACAACTAGATGCAATCGGTCAGCATATTCCTATAGGACATCGGTTAGAGTTAGCTGTTTCACCAGCTTACTGGCCGTCAGCATGGCCGTCTCCGAAAGCTGTTACACTGACCCTGCATACTGGGGAGGATACAAAGCTTTCATTACCAATTAGAAAAGCGCAATCTAACGATGAACAGGTACGATTTGAAAACCCTGAAATCGCTCAGGTAATGGAAAAGAAAGTATTACGCATGGAAGAACGAAGCAGAAAAGTTAGTCATGATACAGTGACAGGAGCATGGAAATTAGAAGATTATTCCGATGAAGGGGAACGGAAATTAGTAACCAATGGTTTAGAGTATGGAAGTAAAAATAAAAATACCTATACGATTAAAGAAAACGACCCCTTATCGGCAACGGCTTCTTGTGAATGGGAATTAAAAGTTGGCAGAGGTGATTGGCAGACTAAGTTAGTTACTTTTAGTGAAATGACGAGCGACGAAGCAAACTTTTATTTAACAAATACCATGTCAGCGTTTGAAAACGGCGAAAAGATATTCAGCAAGACATGGAATAAGGAAATAAAGAGGAACTATATGTAGAATCGTGTCCCGAGATAAATTATCTCGGGCACTTTACATATTGATCGAAAAGGAAGTGTCGAGGTTTACATTTCACCTATTTAAACGTACAATTCTAGCTATATAGTATTTCAGTATATGGAAAGGGTAGGGTAGAATGACAAACTATATTGGATTTGCAGGAACCTATACAAGGGAAAATAGCAAAGGAATCTATCGTTTTGAGCTGGATACCCAAGAACAAGTATTACATGCAGTAAAAGCTGTTGCTACTGTTGGTAGTCCTACATATGTAACCATTAGCGATGATAACCGTTTCTTATTTGCTGTTGGTCAGGACGGCGATTTGGGAGGTGTACATGCTTATCAAATAGATGGAGAAGCGGAACTAAACAAACTAAATGAACAGCTTCTAGAGGGAAGAGCGCCATGTCATGTCAGTGTTCATGATGGAAAAGTGGTATCAGGGAATTATCACAAAGGTGAAGTTGCTATCCATGCTCTTCATACAAGTGGCAAGATAGAAACTGGCTCATTTGTAACGCATGAAGGGAACGGTCCACATGAACGACAGGAAAAATCCCATGTCCACTTTGCTGGATTTACTCCTGATGGGAGTTATGTTGTCGTATGTGACTTAGGTACAGATGAGGTCGTCACGTATCGTGTGGAAAACAATAAATTGATTCGACATCAAACATTACATACGAAACCAGGCAGTGGTCCTCGTCATATTGTATTCCACCCAAATGGGAACACAGCCTACGTTCTGACAGAATTAAGTTCAGAAGTCATTGTACTTGATTATCATGCAAGCGAAGGTAGGTTTACAGAAAAACAAACAATCCTTGCGAAGCCAGAGGATTTTACAGATACAAATGATGCAAGTGCTATTCATATTTCATCTGATGGAAAGTTTGTTTATACGGGGAATCGTGGACATAATAGTATTGCGGTCTTCCAAGTAGAGGAAAAAAACGATCAGTTAGCATTGGTTGAATGGACAGCTACTGGCGGAGAGTGGCCACGTGATTTCGTTTTAGATCCAAGTGAATCGTTTATCATTGCATCGAATCAACATAGTGGAAATCTCGTATTATTTGCTCGGGATAAAACAACTGGCAAATTAACAAAACAAGACAGTGAAGTCGAAGTGCCAGAAGTTGTTTGTGTGAAATTTATGAGTTAAAGAATTAATCTCAGAGAAAAGACACCAGCATAACCATTTTGTTGAATCCGTGGTGTCTTTTTGATTAGAGGATGTATGGTAGAAGTAACACTCTGATGAATAAGGCAATTGCATTTCTGACCTCATATGAATTGTAGACAACAAGAATTATAGGCTAGGAACCAAACGGCCAAACAAATTGTTCCATCGATGGAGTCAGATGGAAATGTGGATTTTGGGCTGCCTATATGCTAGCTGAATTGTGTCAGTTTATTCCATTAATGTACCGATTGCGGTGCCTTACGAAACTCATGATAAGTGGATGTACCATTTGCTCCAGGCTCTACTGTGATTTTAAAAAACCATCATCAATGCTGTTTTAGCTGTAGCCTAAACAAATGGAGAATGGAGAAGTCTTGCCACCAGTTTTGCTTAGTGGTAATATAAAAGGAACAAAGACATCTATATTAGATGCTGATTAATACATATAAGCACAAAGTGATCCTATAAATCACTTTCATTTTTTTATAAAAAAATGAAGCGCTTACAATATTATTGTATTTGATGGAGGTGTTAATTCGTGGCAGAGAAAAATGTAATAGAGGGTGCGAAAGAATTTTATTTTCCTGGTAGTCAAACGGGGGTGCTAGTAATTCATGGATTCACAGGTTCTACCCAAAGCATGCGATTTCTTGGTGAACAACTTGCTAATGCTGGTTTTACGGTTTTTGGACCACGTTTAATCGGACATGGGACATCGCCAGAAGATATGGAAAATGCAACCTATCAGGATTGGATTCAAACAGTGGAAAAAGGATTAGCAAAACTTCAAGAAACATGTAAGGAAGTTTATGTGACGGGGCTTTCCATGGGAGGGACATTAACGCTTTATCTTGCTGAACACCATCCAGAGATAAAGGGAATTATGCCAATCAATGCGGCTATTCATATGCCAGAAATGATCAAAAATTATCAAGAGCTTATTAACTCAAATACCCGCTTTATAGATGGGATCGGTTCTGATATCAAAAAAAATGGGGTTGAAGAATTAGCTTATAAACAAACACCTGTTAAATCGATGGGAGAAATTATTGCATTAACCAAGAAAGTAAGGGAACAATTATCAACAATTAACATACCAGCCATGATCTTTGCATCTTCGGTAGATCATGTAGTTCCTCCGGAAAATTCTCAAGAAATCTACCAATCTATTTCATCAAAAGAACGTTCTATTGTGTCTTTAGAGCTTAGTTACCATGTTGCAACTTTAGATCATGATAAGGAATTAATAGCCGAGAAATGTATTGCATTTATCAAAGGTTAATGGCCAGCATTTCCACGTGTTATCCTATGTGAAGGTCTTACCCATATTAAAATTCGGGGAAGGATAGGATGATCCATTCCTCGAACTTTATGAGATGATGTAGGAACTATGCAGTTTCTTGTTTTGCCTTAGGTTTTATTGCTCTTGAATGGTATAAATTAAAGAGAGCAAGTGCTACAATAACAATTACTGCACACACGAGATAAAGATTCGCATACCCTACTCCTGATGCGACAATTCCCCATATGAATGATCCAATTGCAATCCCGGAATCATAGAGAATAAAGAACGTTGATGTTGCATGAGAACTTCTGTTTTTTGGTGAAGCTTGTATAGCCATTGTTTGGAAACTTGGTAAGATGGTACCATATCCAAGACCAATAAGAACAGCTGATAATAAAAGCATCCAAGGTGAATTGGTCAAACTTAGTGCAATTAGTCCCATAGTAAACATAATTAAGCATGGGAATATAACAAATTTCGGTCCCTTAGAATCAAATGACCTTCCAAAGTATGGTCTTGATAAGAGCATAACTGCGGCAAATACAACAAAGAAATAACTCGCTGTTGATGCTAGTCCTAAAGTATTGGCGTATACAGAAATGAAGGACATGACACTTGCATAAGCTAACGATACTAAACTGCAAATGAGTGCAATCGTTATAGCCTTTGTTTCGATAAAGTCATGGATCGTTAATTTTCGCTTCCCTTTTTCAGGAGCATTCGCTCCTCTTGGCACCTGTACCATGATTGAATTAATGACAGCTACGATCATTAATACCGCTAAAATAATGAATAAGTTTTGAAAACTCGTAAATTGTAATACGGTTAGCCCAATGAAAGGTCCGACAACAACTGCTAGATTCATTGCCATAGCAAAATAGCCAAGGCCAGCACCTCGTCGTGATGGTGGGATAATATCTGCTGCTATCGCCCCTGTCGCAGTTGTAATGACACCAAATGATAAACCATGAAAGAAACGTAAAGCTAATAAAGACATAAATGCGTCAATTACTGGATATAGAAATGAAGTTACTGCAAAGATTGCCACACTAACTACTAATCCCATTTTCTTTCCGGTCTTATCTAATAATTTAGCGGAAAAAAGACGGACAATAATTGCTGCTAATAACATAGCAGTTACCACTAACCCACCTTCAGCTTCTGTCCCTCCTAAATTATCGATGACATAAATAGGTAAGGTTGTCATTAAAGCATAAAACGACATGAAAATTAAGAATTGTGTCATCGAAATGCTTATAAAACTTTTCGTCCATATTTTTTGTTCTTGACTCATATTACTTCTCTCCTGTTGCTAATTTTTCCAATAATCGATACAAATGATTCCTTTCTTCTGGTGATAAATGAGTCACCATATCTTCATCAAATGTATCCATTGTTTCTTGAACAACCGAAAAATTTTGTTTTGCATAGTCGGTTAATTCAATGACTCGTTCGCGTTTATCCTCTCCTTGTCTTCGAACAATCCAACTACCTTTTTCTAAACGAGAAAGCGTTCGTGTAACGGTTGGCGCTTCAATGTTTAAATATTTCCATATATCTGTTTGTGTCATTGGCCCAAATCGCTGAATAGAAAAAATAATAGACCATTGGGAAGCATACAACCCATGGTCACTGAGTCGGTTGTTCATTTCTTTGGTTAAATAGCGAAAACGTTGATTTAATAAATGGAGCAGATCCCGATTTGTTATGTTATTCACAAGTACCATCCTCAACTTATATTTACCTAGGTAAATAATATACTCGATCTATTTTATACCTTGGAAAATAATTTGTAAAGCCTAGTATTTAACTCGGCTTTTAATCATCAATATAAAAGGGTAGATAATTCTTCTCTCCTTTGACTTGCAATCTATCCATTTATCCAAAATACGCAACATTATGAAGACTTATAATTACAATAAGCATTAGTAAGACAATCATTCCAAGATGAATGAATTACCTTTTTAATTAGGTATGTAATGCTTAGTATTAAATTGTACATCGTCATAAGAAAGAATGCCATAGCAAGGAGTAACGATGTCAAATTGATAATTATATCAATATTCATGAATGATGCCTCCAGCGAACGCGACTTTTCACTACGTCATTTAGTCAATCCATCCTAATTATTTTTAACCCTATTTCTTAGTGGGGTAATCCAGTAATTAGTACAAAAATCAAAGCAGTTATCGGTTTAATAGGAAAATAGTATTGTTTTTGGTTAAGTGTTTTGAG
This sequence comes from Virgibacillus sp. CM-4, assembly GCF_000445495.1. Lineage (NCBI taxonomy): Bacteria > Bacillati > Bacillota > Bacilli > Caryophanales > Bacillaceae > Virgibacillus > Virgibacillus sp. CM-4. The sequence continues at coordinate 474,297 of NZ_AUQA01000002.1, read as the reverse complement.
CAGACTGCAGTTTTTCTGTGAATTTGTTGAAAAAGAAAAGAAACACTAGGACTTTATACCTAAAATAAGACCAGTTGCATGAAAGATAGATATCTTGCAAAACTATTATACTATTTTAAAAATAGTATAATATTCAGATTTTAATCTATTGATATTTTGCTAAGATAGTATAAAAGATGGAAATGAATACATCTATATAAGCGATAAGTATTGAGTCGAAAGGTTGTATGGAAAATGAAAAAATCATTAGCAATTGCTTTTTGCATCGTTTTAATAAGCTCCAGTCATGTGGCAGCTGATAAAGAGATGTGGTATTCCATTTTTCAAATGAAGAGTTGGATAAACGAGCATACGGAAGATAATTTTAAACAAAATATTTTAAATGACTATCTTTTAAATCATCAACAAAACTACGTTGAAGAAAGACTAGAGCAACTTCGTATAGATTCTAGACTAGAGATTCAGCAGTATGGAGAAGCGTATGAGGAACAAATCACCGAAGCAATAAGTAAATCGAATTATGAACGGTTGGACAATTATTCAGAGAAAAAGAAGCATGAGATACAACAAGGTATATCAAATAATGTTCGTCGTTCACTGGAATCGTGGTTATATCAAAAGGATTCAACAACGAGTCCTTCCAAATAATAAAAATAAGGGGAGAGTTGAGAATGAAACTAGGATTAGGAACTTTAAAATCGAAAGTTGCTGCGGGAGTCATTGGAGTAGGGATATTATCAAGCGCTGGTGTAGTATTTGCGAATACGGATGTAGGGATAACTATCCGCCAGTGGTATGACGGGATGTTTAATGATTCTGTAGCGACAATTGAAGAAGAAGTTACCGAGTACGGTGAAAGCAAGCTGCCGGAACTAGAAGAGAAATATGGTCAATTGAGGCGTGATGCATCGTTAGATATTGATTTAGCTCGAACAGAGGAGACAGCAGCATCCCTTCAAGAAGTCGTCGCTGCAAAACTAGCACATATTGAATCGTTGAGTGAAGAAGAAAGCATGATTTTAGAGGAGATGGGATTACAGTTCTATAATGTGTTTCTTGATGGGTACCTAGAGATTGAAAGATTAGGAGTAGAAGGTCTTCAATACGCAACCAATGATTTAACAGCATTTACAGAACAATTGGGAGATGAAGCGGTAAACCAATTAACTTCTGATTTAACCGAAGCAAAGTCGCAAGCGGTTGCTGAGTTGGAAGAAGCAATTGCCAATGCGCAAGCTGATTTGGAAGCGGAAATTGCAACGAATGAGGAAGTAACGATACGTAATCTACAAAACCAAGTGGATTGGGCAATAAACGATTTAAGAGAAACGGTTACGGAATTAATTGGAGGATTGGTAGAAGAACAACAAATCATAATTACGGCAACGGCACAAACACTAGAAAATGAGGCTAAAGCAGCGCTTGATGAAGTGGTTTCAGGGATAAATGAGTAATTTCGAACTGTGATGAATCACCTGTGAAGGGGGGAGAAGCAGGTGGCAGATAGACAAATCAATGGCGAACGAACAAAGAATAAGAAAATATGTCGATGGACGTTTTGTATAGTACTATGTATGTTGTTAACAGGTGGCGCATATACGGCTGTCTTTGCAGAGCAGAATATAACGGGGATACTGACAAATTGGTTTCAACAAAAAACCGATGAAGCAATTGATCATATCGAATTGGAAATTTCAGCTGTGCAAAACGAACAAACGAATCGTCTGAATGATGCCTTGAAAGAAGAGGTAGAGGAAGCTGAACGCGATTTAAATGAAACGGTTCGTATTGAAATTAAGGCACGAACAAAAGAATTGCAACGTTATACGGATACGTTAATCAATAAGATTGAAAAGCAAAACAATCAGGATGGAACGATTGATCCAGCTCAGCTGAAAGAATTAGATCAAATTGTTCAGGAAGCGAAAACAAAAATGCAAGAAGTTACAGAATAGCAATAATTCTTTATTCGAACAGAATATTGAAGTGTAGAAAAACCATCGGTCTTTCTACACTTATTTTTATGATAAATATTACATGAAGTAGTAGGTTAGTGTTGTTGTGATTTTATAAACCTATTATTCTCTCCGCTTCTGTTTGCTCTTCTGTAGTCACTTGGAATAGGTAACTCCCACAAACACAAATGATCAGGTTTACTAGCAATCCCCAAAGACCGCTAAATACGCCAAGCGGTTCCATATTTATAAATGTCATCAAGCTTGCTAAAATTGTCCCCACAATCATTCCAGTAAAAACAGAAGCTGTATGAAGCTTTTTCCAGTATAAGCCGAGAATAAATGCGGGAGCAATCTGTATGAGTAACTCAAATTTCAAAACAAATATTTCGTATAACGTTGCTGGAGGGTACCATGCTAACAATAATAAAACAGCAACGGCCAGAATTCCGGAAATTTTTCCAACAATAATTTGTTTATGTTCAGATGCCTTTGAATTAATGAACTTACCATATAAATCTTTGGATATTACGGAAGAGAAGGTTAATAATACGGAATCCGCAGTAGAAATAATTGCTGCAATTATCCCTCCGAATAATAGAATCATTGCCCAATAGAAAAAGGTATTTTGCGATGCAATTACATTCGCCATCATCCCAACCAATTGTTCGGACTCCATGACATCCAACTTCGGAAAAGCGTTTATACCAATAATACCAACAAGAAAAATAACCCCCGTTGTAATAAACGGCATCCATGCCATACCAATCAGTGAGTTTTTTAATGTACTTTCGTTTTTGGCAGAAAAGATACGTTGAATTGCATGGGGATAGATTGCTGCACCTATACACGTAAGGAGCAACATGCTAAACCATCCAGAAATTCCACTCGCTTCCGGGACACCAAGTTTTTCTGGCGAAAGTGTAGCCATATAATTGGCTGAAGTAGGAAGACCGCCGAAGTAAATAATAGAACCGATTACAAGTATGCAAACACCGAAGAGGAGCGCAATTCCTTGCATTGTATCCGTATAGGCTACTGCACGCATACCGCCGAGCCAACTGTAAATTAACATAATAATGATAAAAAACACAACAGCAATTTGATATGGAATGGTTCCTCCGGTCAATCCAGAAACACCCTGTCCAACTGCAACTAATTGTTCTAATAAATAATTACCTAGACCATAGAGCATAAGAAAAGATCCTAAAATGGTAATGCCTTTAGAGCGAAATCGTTTATCTAACCAATCGGATGGCGTAATGAAGTTATGTTTTCTACTTAGGGCATACAATCGGGGCGCAAATAATAGGTAGCCGACCATGACTAATATCATAAAAGTGATCGATTGAATCCATTCGAAGCCAATTCGATATCCTTGTGGTGCATACCCAATGATCGTATTTCCACTATATTGAGTGGCATAAAAAGTAAAAAAAAGCACCATGATACTTAAACCTTTTCCACCCAAGTAATACTCTTCATTACTATTTCGTAGATTGCGGTTTCTTAAAAATGTAAACAGTCCAATTCCTAGCATCAATAAACCGTAACTCGCCATAATCAGGATTCCTGCCCAGCCACCAAAAGCTAGTTCTTGTTCCATTTGTTATCCTCCTTTCTATCCGTAGTTATTTCCTCCGTTATCCAGAGTCGTTTAATAGCGAAGGTAATCGTTGCTGAAAAGGCTATTGAGACAAACAGGATAATCCATGCCCAGTAAGGAATCCCAAGAATAATCGGTTTATAGCTACCTGTTGGAAAATACCATGGAACGCTTAATAAGAACAGCACACCGAAAACAACCCATAACTTCCAATTTTTAATTGGTTCCTTTATTAGTTTCATACTATAACCTCCTTGCTTAAAATTTGGATGGATCATGTAAATCCGTAATTTTACCTGCCTTGCTAACTTGGCCAGGAGTTTCATGGGAAAGTAGAGACTGAAGATGAATAGAACTATCTATCAGGCTGTCTAACTTAGCATTCAAGTCATAACCCATAAAATAAAGCATATGGACGACATCTTCTGTGCATATATTTCCAGTTGCTCCTGGAGCAAATGGGCATCCGCCAATTCCACCTAAAGATGAATCAAAATGCGTAACCCCTGCTTGGATGGCTTGAATAACATTTGCTAATCCCATACCTCTGGTATTATGGAAATGCATGGTCAGTTGGAGGTCTGGAAAAAAGGTGAGTACTTGTTTACATAATTGATATACTTGTGTGGGTGTAGCCATTCCAGTGGTATCTGCTAACGTAATGTTTTCTATGCCCAAACTTTTGTATGCTTCGATTAATAGGAGTACTTTAAATTCAGATACCTTCCCTTCGAAAGGACAGCCAAAGGCAGTTCCAATGGAACCATTGCGTATCACCGGTTTATCAGACAAATAATCGATGATTAATTCGAATTGATCATATGTTTGTTGGATGGATTGTCGGATATTTTTTTGATTATGTGTCTCACTCGCCGATACAACCAAATTAACTTCGTCTACATGGCATTTCATTGCTCTCTTGGCCCCAATCACATTAGGGATGAGTGCACTATACGATATTTGTGGATTCCGCTGTATCGATGTCATTACTTGCTCAGCATCTGCCAAATTAGGTACTGCGTTCGGAGAAACAAAGGATGTGACTTCGATTTTGTCTAAACCTGTTTGACTAAGTTGATTAAGTAAATGTATTTTATCTTTGGTTGGAAGAAATTGGTCTTCATTTTGTAAACCATCCCTGGTAACCACTTCGTGAATATATATTTGTTTACTCATAACGAGTCTCCTTTAAATAATCCCTTTGTCTTGTAAATCTTGTATCTCTTGTTCCGTTAGGTTTAAATAATTTCTTAATGTTTCAACGGTATGTGTTCCTAAATCCGGACCCAACCAATTTGTCCTACCCGGGGTTTTACTCATTCTAGGAACAATTCCAGGAATCTTTACAGTATCATTTTCTGTTAAAGAATAGGTTTGGATCATATCCCGTTCCATGTATTGAGGATCTTTGACAATATCTTCAATACTATAAATCGGGCCAGCAGGTACATTTGCTTCATCTAAGATGGTCAATGCTTTGTCTAGGTTTACTTGTTTAGTCCAATCGTTAATGGCTTTGTCCAAGAAATCAGCATATTGGGATCGTCCACTATTCGATCGAAATCGTTCATCTTCAGCGATATCAGCTCGATCGATTGCATGCATGAAGCGTTGAAATATACTATCTCCATTTCCACCGATAACAATATATTTACCATCTTTACAAGGATAGGTATTCGAAGGAGTAATACCAGGTAGCTTAGCACCTGTGCGCTTTCGCACGACACCAAATTTATCATATTCTGGTAGGAGGGATTCCATCAGGCTGAAAACAGATTCATAGAGAGCAACATCAATTAATTGACCTTCTTTTGTCCCGCGAACATCCCGGTGATATACAGCCATAAGTGCTCCAATAACGGAGTATAAAGCGGCAAGCGAGTCGCCAATGCTTATTCCTACTCGTGGAGGCGGTAATTCTGGATAGCCTGTTATATAACGAATGCCACCCATAGATTCACCAATACTCCCAAATCCAGGTTTATCTCGATAGGGGCCAGACTGTCCAAAACCTGAGACCAATACCATGATAACTTTAGGATTCCGTTTAGCTAGTTGTTCATATCCTAGATTCCATTTTTCTAGTGTGCCTGGTCGAAAGTTGGCAATAACAATATCTGCTTCATCAATTAGTTTTCGAACAAGTTCTTGGCCATCGGCTGATTTAAGGTCAATGGTAACGGATTTTTTATTTCTTGCTTGCAGGGACCACCATAATGATTTTCCGTCATACATATAACGCCACTCACGAAGTGGATCACCTTTTTTTGGCGGTTCTATTTTAATAACGTCAGCACCAAACTCTGCAAAAAGCCTACCAGCAAAAGGGCCAGCAATTAAACTCCCCAATTCAATTACACGTAATCCTTCTAATGCTGCTATCACGTCTATCATCCTCTTATTCTTATTTATAGATTTTATATAAGATTACGTGGGTTGGATAAACGATATGACAATCAAGTCAAAGATGGGCATATGTTCTTAGCTATCTGGTGAAAGAATAGGGAAGTATATGCTTGAAAAGTGGCTGATATATCCTATATGATTTAACAATACATATTAATGAGAGTAGGTGGGAGGTACAATGAAAGGGAATCTGGATATTAGAACAATTACTGAAATGAATGAACTGGAGAATGTCATCATGTTAGAGGATGTGATTTGGGGGAATGCGACACCTGTCCATCAAACCTTCACAGCGGTAAACAATGGAGGACTTATGTTAGGTGCGTACGATGGCAAGAAGTTAGTTGGTTTTTCATATAGTTTTGCTGGATTTGACGGGAAGGAGCCCTATTTATACTCCCATATGTTAGGATTGTTACCAGCATACCGTAAAGCTGGTTTAGGGGAGAGAATGAAACAAAGGCAAGCAAAAATCGCAGAGGAGATGGGCTATGCTAAAATGATCTGGACATTCGATCCACTGCAAAGTCTTAATGCCTATCTTAATGTACACAAATTAGGAGCAACCGGAGCAATCTATAAGGAAGATTATTATGGTGAAATGGATGATGGGCTGAATAAGGGAATGCCTACCGATCGGATGTTTATCGAATGGCGTTGGAATGACCAAGCAGAACTAAAAATGGCATCACTAGAACAAGCAAGTGTATTATTAAGTGAGCAGAATGGGAAGCCAGTGATGACTGATTGTTATACAGAGTCATTATCTAACGATGTGTATGCTGTTACGATCCCAAGTCATATTCAAGATATCAAAGATAGGGATTTGTTGACAGCTATTGAATGGCGAATGAAGTCAAGACAAGCATTTGTTCATTTATTTAGCCAAGGCTATCAAGCGCATGAATTTATTCGAGATACCGAAAAACCTTATAGTTATTACTATTTTACAAAGTAAGTGTACTCCGGAGAACATTAAAATGCTCTCCGGTTTTATATATCTAAAAACATCTATATAAGGTTACTTCATCTGGTACCACTTATTCATGGAAGCTGATACTTTCCATTTTTACGGTTAATTGTCATACTAGTCTATATATTCTTTAAAAAATAAGATTCCATGAATGGAGGTAACCAAATTGAATCAACACGTAATTGGAGAAGTGAATGAAAAGATCGATGTATTATGGGAAGAGGAAAAATTATTTTTAAAGATGCTAGGGACATATAAAAGTACATTAGGTAATGAAAAGGCAATTCAAACCTTTATTCAAGGTCACTTAGATGAAATGAATCTAACAACAACCACCTTTGATCCTGAACCAGAAAGATTAAAAAAGTATCACAATTATGGGCAGCCTGAATGGTCTTACCAGGATCGGCCTGTATTAGTCGGAGAATGGGAGAATCCTAATAAAATAGGGAAGAGCTTAATTTTGCAAGGGCATATTGATGTTGTAAGTGCAGAACCAGTGGAGTTATGGGACTATGATCCATATCATCCTACAATTGTGGATGAAAGAATGTATGGTCGAGGTATTTGTGATATGAAATCAGGCGTTGCAGCAATGATCTATGCCGTAAAAGCAATTCAAGCAGCTGGTATTGAACTAGGGGCAGCTTTGCAAATTCAGACAGTAATCGAAGAAGAATGTACTGGAAATGGAGCGCTAGCATTGTTAGACAAAGGATATACTGCTGACGGTGCGCTTATACCAGAACCTACGTCCCATCGAGCGATAAAAGGTCAGCTTGGGGTCATGTGGGTACGTGTAAAAGTGAGAGGAAGCGGTGCGCATGTCGAACGTGCAGAAAAAGCGCAAAATCCAATTAATAAGGCAGCATATTTAATTGAGACATTAGATGCCTATAGAGAATATATTAATCAAAAGCCAAAGCATCCAGACTTTCAAAATCATCCTCATCCACTGAATGTAAATGTTGGAATTATCCATGGAGGGGATTGGGCTTCGAATGTGCCATCTGTATGTACATTTGAGGCGAGAGTAGGTTTTTATGCAGATGTAAATCCAACAGATATTCAAAAAGAGGTCAAAGCGTGGTTGTTGGAAGCAGCTAATCAAGATAACTGGTTAAAGCAAACTCCTCCTGAGATCACATTTTATGGGTTTCACGCTCCGGGTTTTTCTTCGGTTGATCCTTCATTAATGGATTCACTTGCTAATGCGCATGAAATTACGACAAATAAACAGCTTGAATCCATTGGTTTTACGGCTACAACAGATATACGAGCTTTTGAAGAATTTTGCATTCCTGCTACTTGCTATGGTCCAAGCGGTGCTAATATGCATGCACCAAATGAATATATTCATCTAGATAGCTTAAAGACGACTACGAAAACAATAGCGGCGTTTATATTAGATTGGTGTAAAGTTCAATAGTATAAGGAAATGAACGAGTTTACGTAGGATGACTACTTTTTAAAGACAAACTTTCCGTATGCTGGTAAAGAGCTACTGCATAGTCAATCTATGTTTCATTCACCGTTTATAGAAAGCACAACAAAGGAGTAGATAAGAAAATCAAAATAGGCATGATTCCTACGGGAAGAGTACCGGTCCAAAGATTAACTTGGGTAAGCAATTTTTGCTTACCCCCAAGTTAGTTGTGGCCGTGCCCGCGGAAATCATGCCAAGTTTTTTGAAACCGACCCTATAACCTAAGTTAGGATATGTCGCCTGCGGTAGTAGTAAATCAGCCAAATACTTAGGCCGGCGAGTAAGAAAAGAGCTCCGATTAACAGATAATTATATATACTGGTTGCTGTATCCGGTAGAGAAGATCCATTGCCTGGGTTATTGGATGTATTTTCAATTAATGGCGATGAATCATCTTGATTCTTATCTGTTTTATCTTGTTCAGAACCTGCTTTTGGCTTTTCAACGCTTGGGTTACCATCACCATCGCCATCTTTATTCTCCGATTCGTTACCATCTTCTTCCTTGTTATCATCGTTGTCTCCTGGATTAACAATTTCCCCATCTTCCGTTAGGAAACTCCAAATATCAGAACGGGTTGTACCGCCATATTTATCGGTTGCTTCAACATACCAGAAATATTCATGATCTGGATCTAAATTCTGCCACGTGACGGAAGCTTTTTCACCACTTGGGACGTTTTCAACACGATCGATTAATGTATCGGTATATACATTTACTTCTAGATAATCTGTTGCTACTTTTTTCGTTTGAGCTGCCATATCATAATCCAACGAGAATGTATCTTTTCCAGGATATTCTTCCGGATTATAATAATTATAGTCATCTAAGTGCGGAGAATAGGTTTGTACATCAATTTGATTGTTTTCCATATTGAAATTCAATATTCGTAAATACCCTTGTCCACCTTCAGGACCTCCTTGATAATCGGCCAACATTTGATAAACCGTACGATCGGAAATGCCATCTCTATTATCGTCAATTTCATCTATCAATGTTTGTGCATTATGATAATGTCCACATAAAACAGCAAAGACATTTTCATTTGGCACGACAACTTTTTCAAATAATTCGTCTCCTGTTGGGCTTCTGCTTCCAGTTGCTAGCAAGTATTCATGTACATTCAAAATCGCTTTTCGATTAGGATGTGCTTGTAAAACTTCATTAAGCCATTCGATACCCTCTTCTTCGATTCCCCAGCCAAGATGTACCATGATGAAGTCCATGCCATTCGCAGAAATTAAATCATAGTGTCCGCGATTATTTTGGAAAGAACCTCCATAATAATCATTGTTATCAAACCGATCTGCACCGAAGAATTGATAGTAATTCTCATAGTTTCGGCTTTTATTATATACATCATGGTTGCCGGCGACAACCCCATAAGGAATGCCTGCGTCATCGAGAACGCGCATTGATCTATCAGCAACATCCCATTGTTCAAAATCATCGTAAACATTTACTAAATCGCCAGAATGAAAAACATATTCAATGTTTAACGTATCTTGATTGTTCGCAATCCAATCCACTTGCTTATCATAGATATATGGATAACTTTCGGAGTAATATTGTGTATCTGCCATCCAAACGAAACTAAAATCTTCTCCTGGGTTGGCGATTTGGTCTTGGACAATCACACTGACTTTTTGATCTTGTACATAATCCAACCCTTTTACAGAGCCTATAAGTTGAAATGCTTCTTTTCCTGCAATCGTAGATACGAGCGGCGCCCATTTGCTTGTTTCATAATTCCAAGCATACATGGTTACTTTTCTTCCCTCTAAAGAAGAACCATTCCAGACAATTTCGATTTCGTCATTTTTATCTACCTGTTTATCTACCCTGACATCAAATCGGTGATAAGGGAATTTTTGCTTCGATTCGGTAGATAATTCATTTCCATCTAAAGCCTGCAGTTGGTTTCGCTGTTCTTTTGTAAGACGATCTTCTCCATCTGGTAAGTAGCCAATAGGGGGTTCAGTGCTGACTGCGTTTTGTGAAATCGTGATATTCTCATCTTCGGCCGTGTATTGAAAAGCTTCATGGAAGTTAACATCCATAATGTCATTCGTCGGGTCCTTTACAGTTACGGATAGATTGGCGCTTGTTGTATGAGCATTATCACTAAGCCAATCTGGCATTAATGGATGCTCTTCTGTAACAGAAAAGGATACCTTTTTCTTTGCTACATTATTTGCTTTATCCGTAGCCTGATAGACAAGTTCATGACTCCCTGGTTTTAGTAGTGCAGATGACGTTTCGTAAGGTAAGGAAATGTATTCTCCATCTAACGTTGCAGTTATTGATGTAACCTCACTTGTGGCATCTTTTGCCTCTGCATCAATCGTAAATTCACCTTTGTATGTTTTTCCCTCGTTAATGGAAGGGATTAGTGTTGGACTTGTATTATCAGTTATAATCGCAGTTGTTATTGTCTTATCTTGATAACTTGTTTTTACTTCATGCTTTCCATCTTCTACAGATGTTGTATCAAATACATAAGCTGTTGATGTAAATTGTTCTTCTTCTAAATTAAAGTTAAAGTCGTAGATAGCGTCTTTTCTTGGACTATCGCCAATAGAATACGCTTTGCTAGGATCTGAATAAGCTGGATCATAGATGGTTGTCCCGTCTGTTAAAACGAGTCGGATATTTTTTATCATAAAATCATCCCGATTCTCTTCGGAAGTTTCATCAAATGGACTAACTTTGTTACCTGCTCGGATAGAAATCGTATTTTTCCCTTGCTGAAGCCGTTCAGCAGACACCGGTACAGTTAATGTCGTGAAATCCGTATACGTGTCGTCAAAAACCTCGAGAATCTCATCTCCCATGGTTACGCCATTTTTAAAGTAAATATTTGTTTCCTTTACATCAAAGGCAAAGTAAGCCTCCGTTTCCATTGCTTCAAAAGTATCTGTTATCTGCCGATCATCAATAAATAGCTGCGTTTCATTGTTATATGTATCAGCGGTTGCTTTAATCACTTTTTCACCAGAAAGTAGTTGATTATCTTCGAGATTAAGCCTTAATCCTTCTTGTGAAAATGGATTCTCAATCTCTATATAATTAGCAGGAGCAGTTAATTGGTTTCGGCCATCGCTAGCGACAAAATAGTATTCTAGCGTTTGTTTTCCTATAAGTTCTGGTTCATATACGATATGCTGATAGTGGTTATCGGCTTGTTTCTCTAAGTTTACTTTTCGAAAATCTTTCTTTTCATCAGTGCGATAATAAACAGCTGCTGACTTAATTCCAATATTATCCGTAATGGCAGCGGAAAGGGTTACTGGCTCTTCAGATGTTATTTTCTTTTTCGTTGTCGTATTTTTAATAATTGGTTCTTCTCTATCTGCTGGTAGGTTTATTCTTTTAGTTGGTACTTGTGCTGCTAATGTTTCTCCAGGAGTCGCATCCCATTCTCCAGCACTAATTTTTGTTGATTGTAGACTTCCATCGATGGGGTAACGATAGAAAATACCTTTATTAGCAACGGTGTCATCGCTGTCAACTAGGTCATTGTAGCTTGCATAAGAGAGTTCCTCTCCCGTTTTAGTGGCAATTAATAGCGTACGTTCACTGCCGTTAGCCATGCCGTTATTGTATATTTTAAATAGGTTATCTCCATCTACTAAATTGGTTTGGAAATGGGCATTAAAATCAGCTGCTTGCTTATCTGTATTTCCATGATTAATTACCCAGAATACGATGGATTCACCAGAAGGTATCATTATATCTTTTCCTTCTTCAGGCCCCCAAACTAGATCATTACTTGCACTCGTATTTGGGTATCGGTAGCGAATACTGTAGTCCTTAAAGTTAATTGATTCTGTTGAATTATTATAGACCTCGATAAATTCATAGCCATCCGCACCATTCAAATTTGTTGTATCTGGTGTAATCTCCGTAATTAGTAATGGTGGAACTTCTTGATAGTCAATCGGTTGCTGAGAAAAAGTATAGTCTTCTACATCCGTTTTAGTATCTCCAGATTGATTTGAAGCCTCCACATAAAACTGAATGGTTTCACTCCAAATCTCTTCTCGAGGAATTGTAACCATGTAGGTTTGGGAATCATCTTCGGAAGCTTGTAGGGACCATGTTTGATATTGAGTATCTTCACTTTGAAGTATTGCAAGATTAGCCCCAATGATTTCTTGTTCGGAAGTAACTGTTACATTAAAAATGATTTGTTCTTTCGTTACTGTGAAAGTAGGTGATTCAATGACTGGTGTACTTGTATCATTAATGACTACAGGCTCCTCAGGCGCTTGTCCATCAATAATGGTTAATGGCGTCATTCCTTCGCCAATACCAGCTTTAACCATTCTGTCATTTTCTGCTGGATACGTATAAACAATCCCTTGATCTGCATTGGTATCATCGGTTACTTGATTGTACGAAGCAGCAATGATCTCATTCTCATACTTGTCTGCAACAATTACCGTACGTTCACTACCATTAGCCATACCGGCACTATCTAGTTTGGCAACATGGCTTTCTGGCATCGTTAACCCGTAGTGCGTATTAAAGTCAGCAACCGTTTGCTTCTGATTTCCATCATTTTTTATCCAAATAATAAAGCTGTCTTGAGGTTCGATTAGTTGATCATTTGTAATATCCCAATGCTGATCAGCTGTTTCTGTTGGATAACGGTAGATGATTTGATAATCGCTCATTTGAATGGGCTGATTGGAATTATTATAGACTTCGATAAATTCATAGGCATCGGCACCGTTTATATTTGCTGTATCAGGTGTAATTTCGGTAATCAGTAATGGTGGTATGGTTTGTGGATCAGCTTTATTGGTTTGTTCTATAGTTACTTGTATATCATTTGTTTCAGGATAGCTAATTGTTGTCCCATCTTCAGCTTCAGTGACAATCCGATACGAAAAAGTAGGAGACCAGAGCTGTTCTTTAGGAATGGTGACAGTATACACATTTGAATCAGTCGCTTTCGTAAAAGCAAGCTCTTGTACTGTCATTCCTTCTCCTGTTCTGTAATGCAATGTTAATTGATTTGTGTTAGGAGCAGTAGCTGTAATAGTTAAATCGTTTGTATCCGTAGCAGATGTGATTGGTTCATGTTGAATTGGTTGTGTAGACTCATTTTTTCCCTTATCGGCATTGTCATATAATGCTTGTTGTTGCTCGGCTTTTTCTTGCTTGTTTTTAGAAGTGTCCTCCGTTTGATTTTCTGGTGATGTTGGCTCTTTAATTTCAATTACGTTCTCCGGTACTTGACCAGGCAAAAGGTTAATAGGTGCAGCTTGCTTAGTTAGACCGCCGCTTTTCATTTCTCCTTCATGATAATAATATAATTGACTAGCTGCTGTATCTGAATCACTATAAGAAACAGTAGAAAGGTCTTCCTTCTTTTGATTATGAACGAGCTGTAGTTTTATATCTTGGGTAGGCAGGTCCTTATATTCGAGCATGATAAGTTGATCGTCTGTGAGGTTGGTTTCATAAAGTTGATTAAAATCATTACGGTTTTTATTTGCCTCGGATAACCAAAGTACGATTGTTTTTCCAGAAGCTACCGTACTTTCTGGTATATCTAGCTTTTTATCCCCAAGAGATAGGGTATAATCATTAAGTTTCAACTGTTGATTCGTGTTGTTATAAAGTTCAATAAAAGGCTGTTCTCTAAGATTTACTTCAGTAATAAGCAGGGATGATGTTGATAAGGAAACATCATCTGCTTGTTTTTTAAGTGGTAGAGAATAGACAGTAGATGTTTTTTCTTCCTGATTATTTTTCGCTTCAATCCAATAATCTACGGAATCTGACCAAAGTACGGATCCAGGTATTGTTTCTGTAAATGTATCGTTCTTAGATCGTTTCATATCGACACGAATTGGTTGTGCGTATTTGGTTGCTTGATAAACGAGTTGAACGGTTGTCGCATTTGGAACAGTAGCTTGAATGTATTGATCTTGGTTATAACCAACTTGGGAAGGGGGTTCATGTTCTATTTCTAGAGGGAGCTCTTTCTGATCTTTTAATTCCTCCATAGTTTGCTCTTCTTTTGCGTCTGCCGTTTTGTTTTCACCTTGATCGGTCTGCTCTTCGTTTTCTACCTTTTCAATTGGATTTGAAACAGAGGCATAAGCGATCGAAGTTGACTGTAATAGACTTGTTACAAACAACATGGTGGCAGCAATAACTGCAAGTAAGCTATGTAACTTCCGTTTTTTCATTTTTTCCCTCCTAGATTAAATTTAGTTTAAGTATACGTTTCAACTATTAAAGTGAAATGAAGATATTGTGAAGATTTGGTAAATCGATCATAATCTATATTTACTAAAAATGAATAGATGATGTTACAACTTGTTATCTATTTGAAACAGATTCCTAGATGGTGGTACATGATACGAAGCTTCGGTAAAGTATTTACATGAATGATTTGAAAGCGTTTACTATTGATAAGGCAAATCAATAGGAGGAACATATGGAACATCAAAAGCGAACTTCGTTTCCCAATCATTTTCTTTGGGGATCTGCTTCAGCCGCCTATCAAGTGGAAGGAGCGTGGAATAAAGCCGGAAAAGGTCCGTCTGTATGGGATATTTTTACAAAGAAAGAGGGAATGAACTACAAAGGAACAAATGGAGATGTAGCGGTTGATCATTACCACAGGTATCGAGAAGATGTTGCCTTAATGGCAGAAATGGGTTTAAAAGCATATCGGTTTTCCATAGCCTGGAGTAGAATTTATCCAATCGGTAAAGGAAAGGTGAATGAACAGGGGTTGCAATTTTATGATGATCTAATCAATGAATTGCTTTCTTATGACATCGAACCAATTATTACTGTCTATCATTGGGATGTTCCACAAGCATTAATGGACGAATATGGCGCATGGGAATCGAGAAAGATCATTGATGATTTTACGAAATATTGTATTACCTTATTTAAGCGATATGGAGACCGAGTAACCTATTGGGTAACCATGAATGAGCAAAACGTGTTTATCGGACTTGGGTATCAAGCGGGTATCCACCCACCAGGTGTTAAGGATACCAAGCGAATGTACCAAGCCAATCATATCGCAAATGTAGCAAATGCTAAGGTGATCCAAGCCTTTCGTAATTATGTGCCTGCAGGAAAAGTTGGACCGAGTTTTGCCTATATGCCCGGATATCCACTAGATAGTAAGCCAGACAATGTACTTGCTTTTGAGAATGTTGAAGAGCAGCGTAACTATTGGTGGATGGATATTTATGCATTTGGACAATATCCGCAAATAATGTGGAATTTCTTAGAAGCCCATAGTTTAACGCCAGTGGTAGAACCGGGAGATATGGAACTCCTAAAAGAAGCAAAGCCTGATTTCATGGGAGTGAATTATTATCGCTCGGGAACGGTTGAATCCAATGCGCTAGACGGAATAAGTATGGGAACAATGAACACAACTGGGAAGAAAGGGACTTCATCGGAGTCAGGCGTACCAGGATTGTTTAAAACAGTTAAAAACCCTTTTCTGGAAGTGACAAATTGGGATTGGGAAATTGATCCAATAGGGCTTCGCATTGGATTGCGGCGAATAGCAAACCGCTATGGACTACCAGTTTTAATTACAGAAAATGGACTAGGAGAATTTGATGAGGTGGAAGCAAATGGCTTCATAAATGATGATTATCGAATTGCATACATCAAAGCGCATATTGAGCAAGTTCAACAGGCAATATCGGATGGAGTGGAAGTACTCGGATACTGTACGTGGTCATTTACTGATCTATTAAGTTGGTTAAATGGATACCAGAAACGATATGGCTTCGTTTATGTAGATCGAAATGAATGGAATGAAAGAGATTTACGTAGAATAAAAAAGAAAAGCTTTTATTGGTATCAATCAGTAATTAAGCAGAATGGGCTTAGAGAAGAATAGAGGGGGAGAGATAATGAAAATATTATTAGTATGTGCAGCCGGTATGTCTACAAGTCTCTTAGTCACCAAGATGAAGGAGCATGCAGCGAATTTAGGCAAAGAAGTAGAGATTATTGCATTGCCAATATCCGAATGCAGTACGGTGGCTGATGAAGTAGATGTAGTTCTTCTTGGACCACAAGTACGTTACCAGAAACCGCAAGTTGATACCATTATTAATGGTAGAGTTCCAGTTGAAGTTATTGATATGCGAGACTACGGAACGATGAATGGAGAAGCGGTGTTAAATAGAGCAATGGCTCTCCACGGAGAATAAAAAAAGGGGGGATAATAATGGGTTTTATGAGCAAATTTGAAAGCGTTATCGAAAGGATATTAGTTCCGATTGCGAATAAGTTAAATTCACAGCGTCATATTATTGCAGTTCGTGATGCATTCATTCTCGCTTTTCCATTAACGATGGCTGGTTCGATCATTTTATTATTAAATTTCGCGATTTTATCACCGGATGGATTCATAGCAAATTTATTATTCTTAGATAAATTATTCCCGAATCTAAGTAACTATCAAGAAATCTTTACCCCAGTATTACGGGGATCGACAGAAATTATGTCTATCTTCATTGTGTTTTTAGTTGCAAGAAATCTTGCAATCTATTTAAAGGCGGATGATTTATTAGCAGGTTTAACTGCTTTATCCTCTTATTTTATCGTTTATACGGCAAATATCGATGTTGATGGGCAAGGTTATATGACTGTTCAATGGCTTGGTGCTCAAGGATTATTTGTTGCGTTAATTATTGGATTATTAGTTGGTGAAATCTTTAGTAAGCTTTCGAAAGCAAAGCGATTACAAATTACTATGCCGCCTCAGGTGCCATCGGCAGTAGCAAGGTCATTTCGTGTGTTATTCCCGATCATTTTTATTACAATTGGTGTTTCTGTATTAAACTATTTAATTATTAAATTTAATGATGGGGGCATTCATGAGTTAGTTTATACCGTATTACAGGCGCCATTGAAAGATATGGGCACAAACGTATGGACAGTACTATTTCTAGGTGTTGTTTCTAACCTCCTTTGGATTTTTGGAATTCATGGGCCAAATACAGTTGCGGCTGTACGGGAAGCAATTTTTGCAGAGGCGAATTTAGAAAATCTGGAATATGTAGGACAAAATGGGATGGCTTGGGGAGCACCGTATCCTGAAACATGGGGAACGTTGTATGATGCTTTTGCAAACTATGGTGGTTCTGGAATGACGATTGGTTTGGTACTAGCAATATTGTTTATTTCTAAGCGGAAGGATCATCGTGAAATTGGAAAACTTTCACTTGCGCCAGGTTTATTCAATATTAATGAACCCGTTATTTTTGGTTTACCAATCGTTTTGAATCCGTTGTTTATGATTCCGTTTATCATGGTTCCTTTTGTTAACACACTCATTGGTTATTTTTTTATTACACTAGAATTGATCCCACCCTCAGCGTATGCGATACCTTGGACAACGCCTGGCGTACTTATCCCTTTCTTAGGTTCGGGAGGAAATTGGCTGGCTTTATTTGTAGGGATTTTATGTGTGGTTGTCTCCATTCTAATTTATTTACCGTTTGTAATTGCCGCGAATAAAGCAATACCTGGGAATCAACCTAATGATAGTTTAGATAAAGAAGAGGTGTGACTATGAAGGTAGAAGAACAAGCAATATTTGATCTAATTAGTCATGTAGGTTCAGCTAGAAGTTCATTAATGGAGGGATTATATGCCGCTAGAGAAAATCGAATGGAAGAAGCAGAACTAAAAATAGCTGAAGCCGTTACATTATTAAATAACGGCCATAAGGTTCATACAGCTTTTATAACCCAAGAAGCTGCAGGGAGCAAAATTGAATTCTCCCTGCTCCTCATGCATGCGGAAGACCTGATGCTCACAACCGAAACTTTAAAAGAGATGGTGACAGAAATGGTAGTCATGTATAAGAGAATCCATCATCTCTCCATACATGGGCAGAATTAATCTCGTTGCATTACTTCATAGGTTGCTTTAGCTAGGCTTTCTAAAAAATGAATCACAGGGATTTGGGTGGTAAGGTTATATGTTTTCCGATATTCTGGTGTAACAAAGTAAGCAAGGTTATAATCCGAAATTTTAGCTAATGTGCAGTCAGAATGATTGGTAATACTTACCACCGTACTTCCTCTTTGTTTCATCTGATTGGTTAAATTAAGTACATGATCTGTCTCCCCGGATACGGAAAGGATAAGGGCAACACTGTCTTCAAAAGTTGTTGGGTGAATGGGAAAGAAAGGGTCCTTTATATGTAGGGAAAATTTCCGCAATGCAGAGAAATAACGTGCTCCATATTCTGCTAAAATACCAGACGTGCCAATACCAATAAAAATTAAATTTTTCGCCTTTACTAAGTGGTTGGCAATCTCATATATTTTCGTTTGATAATCGTGTTGTAACGTACGTTCGAGAAATTCAGAAAGGGAAGTAGTTGTATTTATCATCCGTAGCTGCTCTGCTTCTTTCAGGTATAATTTTAACTTAATTTTGAATTCCGAAAAACCATCACAATCAATCTTTTTACAGAAACGAAGAATACTGGTTGTAGATACATGCGTTTCCTTTGCTAATTCTCTAATCCGCATATACTGTACCTTTTCCAGATGGTTCATAATAAAGTTATAAAGACTATATTCTAATTCAGAAAAATGACTAATCTGGTTGTCAGAAAACATAAAACCCCTCCCCAATAAACGAATTTTATTCCATTATATACGATTTACACGATCCTTATATGCATAGATTGCCTATATCACCGGTTTGGTAGGTACCAGCTTTTTTGAAGGAAATTGATAACAAAATGCCACTATTTGTCATGTTTATTCGATTATAGTATTAACAAGCATTGCTAGGAGGAAAGTGGCATGAAGCAATCCAATACGTTTGATCTAACTTTTGAAGAAGTACTTGCTCAGAATGAACGGAGAATTCATTATCATATTCACAGGTTAAAGATAAGAGATCCCCATCAAGAATTTTTTCAAGAGGGGTTAGTGGCGATGTGGAATGCGTATGAAACCTATCATGCGGATAAAGGCCCGCTAGCTACCTATTTCAATTATGCAATTCGTAATCGGATGATCGATTTGATTCGTAAACAAACAAAAGAGAGAGAAAATGTAAAAGCCTACATTGAACAACAAAAAATAAAAACGATGACTGGAAATTATTATCAGAAAGGAACAAGTAATTATTCAGTTAAGCAGATGGAATCCGTACATTTCGATGAGAAGATCTTTTTAAGTGAGGCGAAGAAGGTATTAACCGAAAAGCAATGGAAATGGTTAAATCTATTTGCTGTTCAGAACTTAACGATGAAAGAGATTGCCGAAATGGAAGGTGTATCAATTGATGCAGTAAAAAGCTGGGGGAGAGAAGCGAGAAAAAAACTACGTACCAGTGAATCACTGGATGTAGGAGATAATCGCTTTTAAAAATTTCATGTCATGCGGCGGGAATTAATGTCAACTATTTGAATGATTACATAACTGTACAACTTATGGCTGTCGGTGTACATCTCCTTCTCCATTATCAATCGTTAACAAATGGTTGTTATCTTGAACGACTGCATAAAAAATGTTGCGCTCATCTGAATATCCAGCTGAAGTAAGCTCTTTTCTTAACCATTGGACGTCTTTGTTAATAAGTTTCAAGTTTTGATGCTGAATTTTCCCTTCAACAATCGCTGCAAGCGGAAGTCCTTGGTAGGGAGCAGCCATATCTAGTTGCTTTGGTGTGACAGGTGCATCTTCTGGTTTTGGTAAAATACTAATTTCCCCACTAGGTTCAATAATTGCATACTCAATAGAATCGATTGTTGAATACCCTTTTTCTCTTAAGCTCGACAACAATTCAGCCAGTGCAAAACGAGATTGTTTTAGATTTCTCTTAATCAGCTTGCCGTGTTTGATAACAATAGTTGGCTGTCCGATGAAATATTTATTTAACCGATTAATTAGTGTAAGTTTTGAAAAGATGATATGAATAGTGCCAATAGCTATGAGTGCGACAATTGCATAGGCCAGGTTATCTGTAACCACCGGGCCGATCGCTATCGAAACGACGAAAAAGACGCCTGCTAAATCGTGAGCGGTTAATTGAGCAAAAGCGGATTTACCTAACAAACGAATAATGATGATCGTTAGGATGTATATTAAAATGACTTTTCCGATATATAAAATCATATTCGTATCCTCACCTCTAACATATCTAGTAATAGTATGGATGAACCAAGCAAAAATATAAGTTAAGATAGGAACCTTTTGCCTATACACTTGAAAAGGCATTCTGTCTGTTTATGAAAGTTAAAAAATCCCCAAACCATATCGGGCTGGAGATTTTTTAACTAAAATTTATATACTTGTTTTACTGCCTCGTATAGAATATGAACCCCGTTCATTAATGCATCTTTATTGAACATCATTTGCGGATGATGAAGTCCAGGAGTAAGATCGCAACCCAATCCAAGCATGGTGGCTTTTAAGTTGGGTTTTTTAATGGTATAGAAATGAAAATCATCGCCACCAGGTGTTTCTAGAGGAGCATCTGTGTTTTCTGTTCCTAGCACATGGTTTATTGCAGCTTCCATAATGGCAATTGCTTCATCGCTGGTTTCGGCTGCAACAATGCCATCGGTATTGGTAATGTCGATTTCGACGTCATATAAATTCTTCATGGTTTCAAAAATATGAAGTACCTTTGCATCGAGTTCTTCCATAATTGCATTCGTTTGGGCCCTCATATCTAGGGAGAAGGATGCGTTACCAGGAATAATATTTGTGCTCTTTCCACCTGCTTGGAAGTTCGTCATTTTTACAGAATGCGGAATACGAGGATCTAGATGAATTTTACTTAATAAATTGACAATTTGAGCACCTACTTCAATCGCGTTGATATTTAAATGTGGTCTGGCGCCATGTGCATCATGTCCTTTGATGACTGCATTGTACATTTTAGCAGCACCGTGAACAATAACTGGTGTAGCATGACCCATTTTCGTCTCTTGTTGTGGACGAAGGTGAACGCCGAATAAGTAGTCAACTTCGTCTATCATTCCTTTATCTACAATGGATAATGCACCAGATCCCTTTTCTTCAGCTGGTTGAAAAATGAACCGTAAAGCTACTTTGTCTTTTAATTCTGGAGATTGGTTTATTTTCCATAATAGCCCTAGAACTATGGACATATGGGCATCATGACCGCAGGCGTGATTCGCTTGAAATTGACCATTTACTTCTTGCCATAATGCATCTATATCAGCTCGAACCGCAACAATTGGTAGGTTTGCATGAAATCTTCCGAAGTCGCCAATGACACCTGTTTGATCATGGAAAGTAGTAACCCGGCAGCCATTCTTTTCTAAGATAGAGGCAATATATTGCGTGGTTTCCGTTTCTTCCCAACTAATTTCTGCGTGATTATGTAAATACGTGAATGTATCTTTAACCTGTTGTTCAATATTCATATACCTATTCGCCATCCTTTATAAAGTATTTATAGGTTGATTGAATCTTCCCTCTGTTCTCCACTCGCTCCACTAATTCAAACAGAATTGCGTTGATTACTGCTAATGTCACAGGTCCTTTACTAAATATTGTATGCTGATTAATAGATAAGGAGATACAAATATCTGCAAATTCCACAACTGGTGACACTCGTGAGTCAGTAATGGTAATGACAGTAATTCCTTTTGCTTTTGCTTCTTCTGCTAAGCGAATCGTATCTATCGCATATCGGTAAAATGAAAAAACAATGATACAGGCTTTATTGGGTAATAAATCGAGCAATCCTGCATCTGTCTCTGGCCGATACAAGTCAGCATTTCCAACAATATAATTTAAGTTAAAATAAAGCCAGTGTGCAAATGTGAAGGAATGATGATATCCAGCAACGACTATCTTTTCACAGTCGATAATCGTTTCTACTATTTTTTCCATGTCATGGATGGACAACTTCTCTAAATTATTTTCAATCATCTTGATATCCTTCTGTACACTTTCAGCAAAGTAATTGGCTTCTATTTTCATATCATGGTTAGATGTTTGGCTTAACTCTAGTAAGTGTTGACGGACCTCTTTTTGTAAGGAAGTATAGCCATTATATTCGATAGAATGACAAAAACGGATTACCATTGTTTCACTAACACCAAGTATATCTCCTACTTTTTTTGCAGGATGAATTGCAAAAATCATTGGATCAGATAATAACGCATCCGCAACTACCTTTAATCCCTTCGTTAGTTTTGAAAAGTTGGCCTCCGTTTTTCGAATAAAATCAGCAGTCAAGGTTATTCTCCTTATTCTTTTTAAAGTTTTTACAATATTTTATATTGAAATAAATTATATCCTTTATTATAATACAATGCAAGTTGTTAATATTTCGAAAATTGAAAGAGGAGGGATTGAATGGAGAACAAAAAGAGGAATAGCAAACAAAGAAAGCTAGCGCTCCCAGATGCGTATATTATTCTATTTATCATACTAATTGTAGCGGCCATTGCAACGTATTTGATACCAGCCGGGACATTTGAAAGAGAAACAGTGAATGATATCACGACGGTGGTGCCAGATAGTTATCAGCAAACAGATCAACAGCCCACATCCTTTATTGACATTTTCACATCGATTCAACAAGGGATGATTGATTCAGCAGGGTTAATTTTCCTCGTACTTATTATTGGAGGAGCTTTTGCGGTAATTGAATATACTGGAGCAATTGATGCGTTAATTATGAAAACCATTAATCAGACGAAAAATAGAGAGTATTTGCTGATAATTATTGTATGTACGCTGTTTTCAATTTTTGGCGCATTAGGTATTATTGTAAATGCAGTGATTGCTTTTATTCCAATTGGTATTATTCTTGCTCGATCCATGAAATTGGATGCAATTGTTGGAGTTTCTATTATTTATCTTGGCGCATATGCCGGTTTTAATACTGCCTTTCTTGATCCTTTAACGACAGGAATGGCGCAGGAAATTGCACAAGTACCCTTGTTTTCGGGAATTGGTTTTCGGATACTGATCTATGTAACGGTGCTTGCCTCTACCATTGGTTATATATGGTGGTATGCCAATCGTGTCAAAAAAGATCCAATGCGCAGTGTTTTAGGCGAAAATCGCTTTCCGAAATATGATGAGAAAAGTGTGGATACAGCACCTTCCGAGTTAACAGGTATACATAAACTCGTCTTATTATGGTTAGCTATTGGAATTGGAATTTATATTTTTGGTGTATTTCAATACAAGTGGTCGTTAAACGAAATGGCAGCGATGTTTCTCGTCATTGCTATTGGAACTGCAGTTATAGCCAAAATTAATCCGAATGCGCTCGTTGTACAATTCTTTGAAGGATGTAAAGGGCTTGTCTATGGAGCATTAATCATTGGAATGGCTCGTTCCATTGTCGTTATAATGGAAAATGGACAGATATTAGATACGATTGTCCAAGGCATGGCAACGATTATGGAACCATTTACGAATGTGATGGGCGCGTTAGTTATGTTTGTAGCAAACTTCTTATTTAATATTCTCGTCTCATCAGGTAGTGGTCAAGCTGTAATTGTAATGCCGATTATGACACCACTTGCAGATATTATGGAAATCCCTCGCCAAGTAGCCGTGCAAGCCTATAAAATGGGAGATGGATTTTCAAACGTCATCACCCCCATTTCTGGAATATTAATGGCCAACCTAGCCATCGCAGGGGTATCCTGGGTGAAATGGATTAAATTTGTGATGCCGCTAGTAATTATATGGTGTCTAATTGGAATTATTTATCTTACAATTGCTGTCTTAATGGGTTGGGGACCAATTTAAAAAGGAGAATGATGGTTATGAAAATCAAGGAAGTTATCATGTATAAAATGAAAATGCGCATGAAAAACCCGTTTACGACGAGTTTTGGAACCGAGCAAGATCGTGAGTTCTTATTAGTTGAGGTGAGAAGCGAGGATGGACTTTCCGGCTGGGGAGAAGGGGTCACCTCTGAACGGCCATTATATAGCGAAGAATTCACTCTGCAAAGCTGGTATATGCTGGAGGAGTTTCTGATCCCGCTAGTAGTAGGTCAAAAAATTGATCACCCGGATAATTTACAAGAACTATTCAAGCCCTATAAGCGTAACCATATGGCCAAATCAGCTTTAGAAGGTGCGGTTTGGGATTTATATGCGAAGCAAAACGGAGAATCTTTAGCGAAAAGTCTAGGAGGAACGAAGTCTAGAATTGAAGTTGGTATTAGTTTGGGGATCGAGAATAGTTATGAAAAGCTAATGGAGTCCATACAAGCAAAAGTGGATGAAGGCTATAAACGAATCAAGCTCAAAATTAAACCAGGAAAAGACGTTGAGATGATTCGTGAAGTTCGTAAGCATTTTCCAGATATTCCGTTAATGGTAGATGCAAACTCTGCCTATACATTGGATGATATAGACGTGTTGAAAGCATTGGATGAATTTGATTTAATGATGATTGAGCAACCATTAATGGCAGGGGATTTGATCGATCATGCAAAATTACAAAAGCAAATCAGTACCCCAGTTTGTTTAGATGAAAGTATTCACTCCCATGAAGACGCTCGTCAAGCCATTGAATTAGGAAGTTGTAAAATTATCAATCTAAAGATTGGCCGCGTTGGCGGATTGACTGAATCGAAACGAATTCATAATTTATGTGAGCAGGCAGGCATTCCTCTATGGTGTGGTGGGATGTTAGAATCCGGTATTGGCCGCGCACATAATATTGCAATTGCTTCGTTGGCCAATTTTACATTACCAGGGGATACCGCTTCCTCATCAAGGTATTGGAACAAAGATATTATCCAACCAGAGGTGATAGCTGAAAATGGTATCCTTACAGTAAATGATCATCCTGGAATAGGATATGGTGTTGACCGTAACGAGGTGGCCAAGCATACAGTGAAGAAGAAAATATTTGATTAGCATTAGTAGCTGGAACGTAAAAAGACGGATAATTGTATCACAGTGGAAATCGTTTCCCTTTCTGCCGGGCATGGCCCTAGCTAACTCTAGTAAGCGCAAATCGCTTACTAGAGTCGATCTACGAGCTATGTTGTTCCCACTGGAGTTTCAACGATTTCCACTGTTTGATTATCGACAGTCCAGTCATTACATCTTCTATAAAGTTGGAAAAACGCGGATTGTAATGAATCTTGCCATTTTATTTGGATCAGAAATCTTCCTCAATAAACGCTGCATTGACTCCAATAGCAGCTTTATGACCTTCTGAAGCAGCAATTACTAATTGGGCTGGACCTGCAATTGCCATGTCTCCGCTGGCAAATACACCGTCGACATTTGTACGTCCGATACGATCTGTTATTATTCCACCTTGCTCATTTAATTCACAGCCTAAGGATTCACCAATAGAAGAAGCCTGTTTCATTTCTGGCACAACGAATCCCCCATCACGCAGAATCTCTGTACCATCAGCAAAGATGATCTTTTCCAAATAGCCGTTTTCTCCAACTAAAGATGTAATTGATTCCACGTATACATGTATTCCTTTTTTCTCTAGCAAATCCTGTTGTTCACTGCAAAGAATGTAATTACCATTTGTACAAAGAATCAGATCTTTACTCCAATTAAAAGCAACTTTAGCCATATGAAAGGCATGGGTATTGTCTGCAATAATAGCCAATCGGCGATCTCTTAATTCCCAACCATCGCAAAATGGACAGCTGAATATACTAGTACCATAGAACTGTTGCATCTGCTTTACATTTGGTAGTGTTTCTTTCAAGCCTGTTGCCAAAATTAATTTCTTTGATCGATAAACTTCTCCAGCCTCTGTCTGCATCGTAAATAGTTGCTGAACTTTATGCACTTCTGTTACGCGCTGTTTTTTGATGGTAACATCTGGATACTTTTTTAAATCTTCCTGCCCCAGTCTTCTAAATTCAGAAGGGGTGATACCATCACGAGTAAGGAAGCCATGTGATTCGTTAGTTACAGCGTTCCGAGGTTGATTATCATCAAATAAAATGGTTTTACGTCTTGATCTTCCTAAAACTAAAGAAGCGTTCATCCCTGCTGGACCCCCACCAATTACAGCACAATCTAAAATCACCGAATCATCTCCAATCTAATTTGTTTAAAAGTGAAGAAAGATAGATTACTTGTTGAGTTAGGTTCACTTCCTCAATCTCAATCCATCTCCGCTTAATATAGTTATTAAAGACTCTTAATATCTATAATTAAAATCTTACCATGATAGACATAGTCACTCAACTTTTTTGTATTTATAGTTTATATAGGCGCTTAAGCCTTTCTATTTATTCAGGTAAAATGTTGTGTTACGCTTTTTCAGAATTATATTGTACGTACTTTGTCACAAAAAATGAGCTGCGCTTTGATACACTAGAAAGAGACAAAAGTCGGGGGCAATAGGACATGGATAAACAACAACTTTGGGAAGAAGCATTGACATTCCTTAAACAGTACCATTCTGAACTAGAAACATCATCAGATGATTTCCAACTAAGATGCAACGAAGTGAAACAAGAAATACAGGCGAATGGAATGTATAGACAGACGTATGATGAAATCGCTTATGGAGCAAAATTGGCTTGGCGTAATTCCAATCGTTGCATCGGTCGTCTATTCTGGGAACGTATGGAAGTGATTGATGCAAGAGATGCTTCGACAAGCGAAGAAGTATTTACGTATCTCATTGATCATATAAACAAAGCAACGAATCATGGGAAAGTTAAACCATTCATTACCATTTTCCAACCCGAACAATATCAAACTGGTGAGCAGCCGATTAAAATTTGGAATCATCAATTGCTTCGCTATGCTGGCTATGAAACAGAGAATGGGGTTATTGGTGATCCAGCGTCATTAGAATTTACGAAGCAATGTCAAAAGTTAGGCTGGGAAGGAAAAGGAACGTCTTTCGATATACTGCCATTGGTAATTCAGGTAAATGATCAATCACCACAATGGCGGGAGATCCCAGAGGAGGTAGTCACTGAAGTTCCCATTAACCATCCAACAGTAGACATTTTTGCTGGAAAAAATGTGAAATGGTATGCCGTACCAATTATTTCTGATATGCGTTTAGAAATAGGTGGTCTAAATTATGTAGCGTCCCCATTTAATGGGTGGTATATGGGAACAGAAATAGGTGCTAGGAATTTCGCTGATGAAGATCGTTATAACTTGCTCCCCATTGTTGCTAGACAATTAGGTCTAAGCACAAAACATTTAAGTACATTATGGAAAGATCGGGCGCTTGTTGAGCTAAATGCTGCTGTTCTTGAATCATACAAAAAAGCAGGCGTATCCATTGTAGATCATCATACCGCTGCGAAACAATTTGAAATATTTGAGAAGCAAGAAGCGAAACAAGGCAGAGTTGTGACTGGAAAATGGGCTTGGTTAATCCCACCGCTTTCCCCTGCCACGACGCATATCTTTCATAAACCATTTGATAATACAACCAATAAACCGAATTACTTTTATCAAAATCGTTTTTGGGAGTAAATGAAAGATTATCAGAGCATCCGATCGAGCATAGACTTCGGATGCTTTTCGTACTTTTAATAAATTTTAAAGCTACGGATAGCTTTTCATTATAATTAATTGGTATTTTTTAGATAGCTAGATCGTTTTGCCTAAATCGGGAATCATGTTATAATCATACGTATTGCAAAACACCGACTTGAGGGGACGGACCACTTTGAATACGTTTACGGTAAAAAAAGTCTTAAATAATAATGTATTAATTGCCCTGGATCAAGGTCAATCAGAAGTCGTATTAATCGGCAATGGAATTGGTTTTCACCATAAGAAAAAAGAGAATATAGATGAAAAGGCAATAGAGAAGTTATTTGTTTTACGTAATGCAAAAGAGCAAGAAAACTATAAAAAATTACTGCCAAATATAGATGAACCCCTATTACAATCAATTATAGAAGCCATTGGTATTATTCGAAACAGGTCACAGGAAATGCTAAATGAAGCGATTCACGTTGCATTAACGGATCATATTCTTTTTGCTGTAAATCGTTTGAAAAATGGATTAGAAATTCGTAATCCATTTCTAGCCGAGACAAAAGTGCTCTATCCGTTTGAATATGAGATTGCTGCGGAGATGGTTGATTATATTAATCATCATTTAGCTATTAACTTGCCGGAAGGAGAAGTTGGTTTTATCGCATTACATGTGCATAGTGCGATTACGGATAAAAAACTTTCTGATATTAACAAATATTCACAACTTGTTACTCAATTTATTGATATCATTGAAAGCCAGCTAAGCATCCGGGTCAATCGAGAAGGGATTGAGTACATCCGCTTGGTAAGGCATATTCGTTATACGATTGAACGGGTTTTGAAAGGAGAACGAATTGAAGAACCAGAAAAAATTGCTTCTCTATTGAAAAGAGAATATCCGACATGCTATAATCTAGCATGGAAGTTGGTAAAAATTATGCAACAAACAATGAAAAAACCCGTATATGAAGCGGAAGCGGTTTACTTAACCATGCATTTACAACGCTTAAATCAAAAATACGAATGATATCTAACGTGTTACTGATACGATCAGGCATGAGTGGAAAGGATAATAAGTAGATAAGGAATGGATGTCCTTGTTAGCTTATTTGTAATTTCTGCTCATGCTTTTTTTAATGGTTTTTTCGAAAGAATGGTTGAGAAAAAGGAGGAATATAATATGTTTAAAAAAGCATTTGGCGTGCTGCAAAAAGTAGGTAAAGCATTGATGCTTCCAGTTGCATTATTACCTGCAGCCGGTTTGCTTTTAGGATTGGGTAATGCTGCACAGCAGGAAACGATGCTCGAGTACTTGCCATTCTTAGGAACAGAATGGATTCAACTTGTGGCTACCGTAATGGAAGATGCTGGTGGCATTGTTTTTGATAACTTAGCACTAATTTTCGCAGTTGGTGTTGCAATTGGTTTAGCAAGTGATGGAGCTGCTGGACTTGCCGCGCTTGTTGGCTATTTAGTACTAAATCAAGTGATGGGGTCTTGGATCGGTGTGACACCGGAAATGATCGAAAATGATCCTAGTTTTGCTTCTGTATTAGGCATTCCAACCCTGCAAACAGGGGTATTTGGCGGGATTATCATTGGTCTGATTGCTGCCTTTTGTTACAATCGCTATCACGATATTGAAATGCCTTCATTCCTTGGTTTCTTCGCAGGAAAACGATTTGTGCCAATCGCAACAGCCGCCTTTTCGTTTGTAGCAGGTTTTATATTACTGTTCATCTGGCCTCCTGTCCAAGAAGCAATGAACAGTGCATCTTATTGGTTAATTGAAGAAGGAACGTATCTAGCCGTCTTCTTTTTCGGTTTTATAAAACGATTGCTTATTCCATTTGGTCTGCATCATATCTTCCATGCGCCTTTCTGGTATGAGTTCGGTTCTTATACTACAGAAGCTGGAAATTTGGTACGTGGGGATATGACGATCTTCTTTGCCCAATTGAAAGACGGTGTAGAAATTACAGCTGGTAATTTCATGGCTGGTGAATTCCCAATTATGATGTTTGGTCTACCAGCAGCAGCATTAGCAATGTATCATGCTGCTCGACCTGAAAAGAAAAAATTAGTAGCTGGATTATTAGGCTCTGCAGCTTTAACATCTTTCTTAACAGGAATTACCGAACCATTGGAATTCTCATTTATGTTTGTATCGCCGTTACTATTTTTCTTGCATGCGGTGTTAGATGGTTTGTCCTTTGTGCTCATGACCTTGTTTAGTGTGAATGTGGGTTACACGTTTTCTGGCGGGGCCATCGATTTTGCATTATTTGGTATTCTGCCAAATCAAGAGCCGTGGTGGATTACAATTGTACTTGGTCTTATTTTCGCAGTAATCTATTACGTCATTTTCCGCTTCTTCATCAAGAAATTCAACTTAATGACGCCTGGTCGTGAAGAAGATACGGAAGAAATAGAAAGTGGAAATAGTAAAAATGGTGATTTAGCTTATAATGTTCTAGAAGCCATGGGTGGAGAGAAAAACATCTCCCATTTGGATGCATGTATTACCAGACTGAGGGTTTCGGTAAATACGATCAATAACGTAGATAAAGAAGAATTAAAACGATTAGGTGCTTCAGGTGTATTAGAAGTTGGCAATAATATTCAAGCTATATTCGGACCACGCTCGGAAACGATTAAGGGACAAATGCAAGATATTATTTCTGGAAAAACACCACGAGAAGCAGAGGTAGATCAACAAGCTGAAATTCAGCAACAAATTGAAGAAGTGAATCCAGATGCGATGCAGAATGAACCGTTCGCGGATACATTCGTCGCCCCGTTATCAGGTGAAATCCTAGCGATTACAGAGGTACCTGATAAAGTATTTTCTGAGAAAATGATGGGAGATGGCTTTGCAATTGTACCAAAAGATGGACTTGTTGTTGCACCGGTAGATGGAAAAATCGTAAATGTTTTTCCAACGAAACATGCCATTGGTATGCAATCAAATGGAGGAAAAGAAATACTTATTCATCTTGGTATTGATACCGTAAACTTAGAAGGGGAAGGTTTTGAGGCATTGGTATCAGAAGGAGAGCATGTCAAAGCAGGTCAGCCAATATTAAACGCCGATCTCTCATTCATTCAAAGTAAGGGTTTGAAGATCATTACGCCGATTGTATTTACGAATTTAAACGATGGCGAGCAAGTTACCCTACAAAAATCAGGAAATATAGAAAAAGAAGAATCTAATATTATTAAATTATAGAAAGAGAATAAATCTAAACACCTCCAAACCGTCGAGTATGCGTAACGACATGGAGGTGTTTTTATAAGGAAATAAATATAGCAAAGGAATGATCTATTCCGATTTCATGTGAAGGAAGATTTGCTTCTTAGATTGCGTATAAATACTTATAAAATATTCTTATAATTCAAATTAGGGTTAATTATTGATTTATTGTAGGATACCTGTTTTAATAAAAACAAATTAATCTTGCCAAATTTTATTTAAATTAACTGGTAGGTACGTCATGATGAGCATGAAATGGAGGGAAACCGATGATTGATGCAGAATTACCTATCCCGTTGCATATACAAATTGGAAATGTTTTAGAAAAACAAATATATAATGGGACGTATACAGATAAGATTCCTAGTGAACGGGATCTGATGGATATGTTCTCCGTAAGTAGAACTACAGTTAGAGAGGCTGTAACCAAATTAGTCCAGGATGGTGTATTGAAAAAAATACACGGAAAGGGAACTTTTATTGCAGAGAAGCCCCCAATTGAGGAATGGCTCTCTTCCCTAAACAGTTTCACAGATACGGTAAAAAGAATGGGAATGAAACCAGGGAGTAAATTGCTATTCGCTGGAAAGCAGAAGGCAGATACATTAGCCCATTTTTTCGGAGAAGAACTTTACACGATCAAACGTTTACGATATGCAGATGCAAAGCCCGTTGCGATAGAGAAGCATTATTATCCAATTCAGGTTGGATTGGAACTTCAAACGTATAATTTAAATAATGCAACCATTTATGACTTATTAGAGAATGAATTACATATTACATTGACAGAAGCAGAGCAGTTTATTTCTACAGAGAAGGTAATAAAGGCGGACGCGGTACATTTAAATATAGAGCCTTCCTCCCAAGTATTAAGTGCGGAAAGAGTTATTTACGATCAGTATGGCGAACCCATTGAAGCATATCAAGGTTTGTATCGACCGGATATGTATCGATTTCGGATTAAGACGAGGCGTGATAGTAGACAGAGGAGAGGTTGAATGTAATTAATTTGTAAGCGTTATCAACATGGGGGGTGAGAAGGGTTGAAGCATTTTATGAATTCGGTTTTTGTTGTACTTATATTTATCACCTTATTTGTACTTGGAAACCTTGCAATGAATCAAAGTGCTGGTTCAACAGATGCCGATGTAATTACTTTTCGGGTTGCCCAATCGAAATCTGCTAACCACCCTGTTTCTAAAGGGATCGATAAGTTTGCAGAACTTGTAGAAGAAAAATCAAATGGGCAAATTCAGATTCAAACGTATCATGATGCACTAATCGGAAATGATCGAGAAGTGATAGAGAGTGCACAAAAAGGAGGTATTGCATTTGCTAGTTCATCGACACCGAATATGACAAGCTTTACAAACTATTTTACAGCTTGGGATTTACCATACATTTTTGAAAACAAGGACGAGGTATATCAAGCAATTGATGGAGAACCTGGAGATGTTATTCGTAATGAAATGAAGAAATCGGGATTTCAAGTTATCTTCTTTCCAGACTATGGATTTCGGCAAATTGTTAATAACGTGAAGCCAATTCAAGAGCCATCCGATTTAAAAGGGATGAAGGTTCGGACAACGAACTCCAAGATTGAACAGGCTGATTTTGATGCACTTGGTGCAACTCCTACCCCTGTTTCATGGTCTGAAGTATTTACTGCCCTGCAGCAAGGAACGGTTGAAGGAGAAGGGAATAGCTACTCCTTATTATGGGATTCAAAACACCAGGAGGTGCTTCGTTATGCTACCGAAGTTAACTATAACTATAGCTCCGACATTGTCGTGATGAATAAAGAAAAATTTGATGAGCTAACTCAAGCAAATCAACAGCTTATTATGGAAGCTGGAGATGAGGCGATGATATGGCAGCGGAAATTAGCAAATGAAAGAGAGGAAGAGGCGAAACAACAATTTATTGATTACGGGATAGAAATTGTCGAACCGAATGAGGAAGAGATGCGGAAATGGAAACAAGCTGTAAAACCGGTTTGGGATCGTTTTGTCAAGCCTGGTGTCGCTGATCCTGCATATGTTGACTTAATTCTTGAAACACTTGGTAAGACAAAGCAAGAAATCTTTGAGTAAACAAATAGATTCTGCTGAAGGGATGGAAAGGGAATGAGCCAAGGGTCTTCTGTAGTCAAGGGTATACAACTTTCTACTTCTAAGAATAAAAGAAATCCGTGGAATCGTTTTTTAAAGGGCTTGGATAGGAGATTGGAAGAAGTACTGATTGTGATTGGGTTTCTTGTTTTTACAATTTTAATTAATTTACAGGTGATTAATCGCTATTTACTGCCTTTCATTGAAATTGCCAATATTACAACATGGACAGAAGAAGTAGCTAGATATTTGTTTGTTTTTGTTTCCTTTATTGGTGCTAGTTTATCTGTAAAGAATAGAGAGTCTATCCAAGTAACGATTGCTGTTGATAAGTTATCGAGTGGAATACAAAAATCGATTTCAACAGTAACCGTTATCTTCATGCTTTATTTTAGCTATATTTTAATTCATTACGGGGTTGATATGATTTTATTTCAATTGGAAACCGCGCAGACAACACCTGCTCTGTCGATACCGATGGCAATACCCTATAGTGCAATTCCAGTTGGGTTTCTGTTTATATCAATCCGACTATTACAGAACCTATGGCAAGATATGAAAGGGATGACTGTAAAAGAGGGATGGATGACTTGTCTTATAGCTGCCCTTTTTATCATACCTTCCCTATTTCTAACTCATTCCTCTATTGCTATTTTACTATTTGGCTATTTTCTATTGTTTATTATAATTGGTATGCCAATCGCTTTTGCGCTTGGAATTAGTACGCTAGCAACCGTATTAGTTACCGATGCGATCCCGATTGATTTTTTTCCACAAACCGCATTCACAAGCATTGATAATTTTCCAATTATGGCTGTTCCTTTTTTTATTGCGGCAGGTGTCATTATGGGAAGCAGCAGTATGATTAAAAAGTTACTTCATTTATCGGATGAATTATTAGGCTTCCTTCCGGGTGGTCTGGCATTAGTAGCAATTGTAACGAGTATGTTTTTCTCGGCAATTAGTGGGTCGGGACCAGCAACTGTTGCGGCTATTGGTACGTTATTAATACCTGCAATGATTAAACAAGGGTATCATCCCGGCTTTGCAACTGCAATCGTGGCTGCCGCAGGAACAATTGGCGTCATTATTCCACCAAGTAATCCTTTAGTGATATATGGTGTTGTTTCACAGCAATCTATCTCCCAGCTGTTTATGGCTGGGATCCTACCAGGGATCCTTTCTGGGGTCGCACTAATGGTGGTTACCTATGTAATTGCCAAGAAAAAAGGGTGGAGAGGGAATCAAACATCCTTTCAATTCAAGAGCGTATTACGTGCAGCATGGGATGCAAAGCTCGCATTATTGGTACCAATTTTTATTCTTGGAGGTATCTACGGTGGCATTATGACACCGACAGAAGCAGCAGCAGTTGCCGTTTTATATGGGTTAATCATTGGGATGTTTGTATATAAAGATTTATCAATGAAAGCAGTCTATGAAAATGTAGTAAAAGCCGGCATGACTTCTTCGATTATTATCTTACTTATTGTTATGGCAAGTATTTTCGGAAAACTGATTACATTGGAAAGAGTTGCCGAGACCGTTGCCAACTTTGTATTAGGGATTAGTGAGAATCAAATCATCATCTTGCTATTATTAAATATCCTGCTATTACTCGTTGGTCTTGTAATTGAAGCGTTAGCGGCAATTGTTATTCTAACACCAATCCTTTTACCAATGGCAATGGAAATAGGCGTTGATCCTATCCATTTTGGTTTGATGATGATCTTTAATTTAGCGATAGGATTTATTACCCCACCTGTTGGAGTGAACTTGTTTGTGGCAGCAAGTGTTGCCAAATTGCGTATTGAGGAGGTGATCAAAGGAATTGGTCCACTGTTAGTTACCCTGGTGGTTATCTTACTATTCATTACTTATATTCCAGCAATAAGTATGTGGTTAGTTGATGTTTTGAGGTAAAAACAAGAGAAGAGGACTATTTTTGTAAACCGAAGGAGGGAGAAAATGTCCACAACATATTTACCGAGGCAAATGATGTTAGGAGAAGGCAAGCTAGCACATCTAGATAGACTTGCTTCGGAACTAGGTGTTCGTCATTTGTTTATTATCATCGATCATTTTTTAGTTTCTCCGCCTCTAAATTATGACCAAAAGATACGAAAGCAGTTAAGTAAAGGTGTTCATCTAACCTTTTTTACTGACTTTCAGGGAGAACCCACAACCGAACATGTATCAGAAGCTGTTGACCGATTACATCAAGTAAAAGCAAATGGTGTGATAGCAATCGGAGGTGGAAGTGCGATTGATTTAGCGAAAGCTGTTTCGTTGTTCGCTGCCTCTCCACACCTGGATTGGGAGGAAATACCCCATCAACATCAGTTAAATAGACTTCCATTAATTGCGGTTCCAACAACATCTGGCACAGGATCAGAAGCAACCAAGATAATGGTGATTAAAAACACAGAGACATATGTCAAAATGAATCCGGGCCATAAAGATTTAGTTCCAGATACTTCCATTTTAGATCCGGAATTAACAATAAGCTTACCAAAGAAATTTACAGCCTATACAGGATTAGATGCATTAACGCATGCTATTGAAGCATATATATCAACAAAAGCTACTCCTGTTACAGATTTTTATGCTACCTTTGCCATTGAAAAAATCGGGAAGCATTTACCTATTGTTTATCAGAATGGGGAGAACTTACAAGCGCGCGAAACAATGCAAATGGCAAGTTGTTTTGCTGGAATCGCCTTTTCAAATGCATCTACGAATCTCGCACATGCAGCTGGCAGACCTTTAGGAGCACACTTTCATATCCCCCATGGATTGAGTGTTGCTTTATTGCTGCCATTTGTGCTGCGATTTAGTCTTGATTCAGCGGTAGAGAGACTTTCACAAATTGCAATTCTTTTAGGCGAGCAGGATAGAGAAAATCAACATTTATTAGCTGAAAAGGCAGTGCAAAGAATCGAGCAATACAATAACCAGTTCGGGATTTGGCAAGATGCGCTTGCTTATATCGATCTAGATGAGTTAAAACAGGAGCGGCATACACTTGTGGAGGATGCATTAAATGGGAATGGGATTGTAACGAACCGGAGAATTCCAGAGAGACGGGATATTGAAATGCTCTATTTATCCCTCGGTGAAAAATTAGAAAAGCAAGCGAAATCTCAAACAGTATAAATGGCTTCTTCAACTGGTACGGACGTCACTATGAATCATTATTTTTCATGGAGGAAAATCTATGAATTATGAAAGATTGAAGACATTTCTAGCAGTAGCTGATAAAAGGAGCTTTTCAGAAGCAGCGAAAATATTACATGTGACGCAGCCGAGTGTAACGATACAAATAAAAGAACTCGAAATGGAATTAGATACGCGATTATTCGAACGCTCTACAAAACAAGTCAAGTTAACACCATCAGCAGGAATTCTGTTAAACTATGCGACTGAAATCGTACGTTTAGGTGAATTAGCAAAGAAAGATATTCTAGAAGCAAAGGATGCTTCATGCATTATGAAGGAGGAATGGAAATGGTAAAACAACAGGAAGAAGTTAAAAACGTAGTCCGTAAAAAGGTGAGAATGACACCTAGTGAAGCAATTGTAGAGACTTTGGTAGCGGAAGGAATTCGAGAAGTATATGGCATTGTCGGATCTGCATTTATGGATATGCTCGATCTTTTCCCAACTGCAGGCATTCGGTTTCTTCCGGTAAGGCATGAGCAAAGCGCTGCACATATGGCAGACGCATATACAAGGGTTTCCGGTACAGCTGGTGTGGTGATTGGACAGAATGGACCTGGTATTACAAATATGGTGACTTCCGTTGCAGCAGCCAACCAAGCGCATACGCCAATGGTGGTTATTTCACCATCTGCAGGAACGCCGACAGTTGGCTGGGATGGCTTCCAAGAAGCAAATCAAGTATCCATTTTTGAAGATATCACAAAAGAAACGGTTCGAGTTACACATAAAAGCAGGGTAGCAGATTGTTTACGTACAGCCTTTCGAATTGCCTATGCTGAAAGAGGGCCGGTATTGTATGATATTCCGAGAGATTTATTTTATGGGGAATTAGAAGATGAAATTCTAGAACCTCGCCAATATCGAGTAGATAATAGAGGAAGTGGCGACCCCGCGTCGATTCAAGCAGCCGTTAATTTACTTAAAAATGCAAGTAATCCAGTAATTTTGTCTGGTCGTGGTGTGGTAGATGCAGAGGGTGTTGATACGGTAAAGAAAATCGCAGAACATCTAACAGCCCCTGTTGCTGTGTCATATATGCACAATGATGCTTTCCCTGCAGATCATCACTTAGCTGTGGGACCAATCGGTTATATGGGATCAAAAGCAGCCATGTATACGCTGCAAAAAGCAGATGTGGTTTTAGCAATTGGCACAAGATTATCGGTATTCGGTACATTGCCTTGTTATGATATTGATTATTTTCCGAAGGCTGCCAAAATTATTCAAATCGATATTAATCCGCGTCATATTGCGAGAACGCATCCGGTTGAGATTGGCATTATAGGGGATGCAAAAGCAACTAGTGATGCCATTTATCATCAATTAAGTCAGAAGGCCCAAGACAGACCTAAAAATCAGCATCGATTAGATGATATAAGCAAATTGAAGACTGCGTGGGAGCAAGAATTAATTGATTTAGCGATGGAAGACGGGAATCCAATCAATCCACGTCGTGCATTATTAGAATTAACAAGAGCTTTACCTGAAAATACGATCATTTCCACAGATATTGGAAATGTCTCTTCCACAGCGAATGCGTATTTAAAATTTAACCAGACCAGACGTCATATTGCTGCATTGACATTTGGTAATACGGGCTTCGCTTATCCAGCGGCATTAGGGGCGCAATTAGCAGAACCGGATTCACCTGTGGTTGCTATTATTGGGGATGGTGCATGGGGAATGAGTTTGCATGAGGTAAGCACAGCCGTTGAGCAGAATATACCGGTAATTGCTTGTGTATTTAATAATAAATCCTGGGCTGCTGAGAAAAAGAACCAAGTCGACTATTATGATAATCGATTTGTCGGATCCAATATTCAAGCTCCTGATTTTGCTGAAGTAGCGAAGTCAATGGGAGCTCTTGGCTATACGATAAATAATCCAAACGAGATGGAACCCGTGATAAAAGAAGTGTTAGAAATGAGAAAGCCGGCAGTTCTGAATATTTTTGTTGATGGTACGCAGCTCGCTCCACCTTTCCGAAAAGATGCCTTAAAAATGCCAACCAGGTACTTGGATAAATATAAACATCTGGATTATGAAGCGTGGAGAAAATAACATCGTTGGTTGAAACGTTGGATCAGAAAAACTGATTCAACGTTTTTTTTAATGGAATAGATAAAATTTTCCCAGCTGCTAAACATATGTGTTCCATTTAATTAAATATCTACTAAATTACAATCATCCTTAATAAACTGTATCAAGGACGTTTACTAGAAAGGATGGATTACTATGAAACCACTAAAAATTGTCGTCATTGGAGGTGGATCATCGTACACCCCAGAATTAATTGAAGGCTTGATTGACAACCATGATGTATTACCAGTTTCAGAGGTTTGGTTGGTAGATATTCTTGAAGGCAGAGAAAAATTAGAAATTATTGAAGCATTGGCGAAGCGAATGGTAGAAAAAGCAGGATGTCCGATTAAGATAGTTGCCACATTAGATCGCCGTGAAGCAATAGAAAACGCTTCCTATATTATCACCCAGATTAGAGTAGGGCAACTAACGATGCGAAAAAGTGATGAATACTTATCCATTAAGCATGGTGTTATTGGGCAGGAAACCACGGGAGCAGGTGGTTTTATGAAAGCATTACGGACAATTCCAGTAATGTTGGATATTTGTGAAGATATCGAGGAACTTGCTCCAGATGCATGGTTACTTAATTTTACGAATCCAGCAGGTATTATAACCGAGGCAATTCTCAAGCATCGTCATGTGAAAGTAGTTGGATTATGTAACAATCCAATCAACTTTTATAAAAAATTTGCTAAAGACTATCAAGTACCAATCAAGGATGTGAGTCTCCAGTTTGTTGGTATTAATCATTTGATTTGGATTACTGATTTTTCAATTAAAGGGATATCACGATTAAATGATGTGTTAACAGGAACATCTGATAGTTATCAAGCTAAAAACATACCAAACATGGGATGGGATCCTATTTTCTTACAATCACTAGATGCCATTCCATGTAGCTACCATAAATACTATTATCAGACAGATCAAATCCTGGCGAAGCAATTAGAGGAATATAAGCAAGGAGAAACAAGAGCTGATCAAGTGCAACAAGTAGAACAGGAATTGTTTACTATTTATGCGGACCCATCTACCACAGAAAAGCCAGAAGCACTAGATAGACGAGGCGGTGCGTATTATTCAGAAGCAGCGATTAATCTAATTAAATCCATTCACTTGGATGTTAAGCAAATTCACACAGTGAATGTGCGTAACAATGGTGCTATTCCATGCTTACCTAACGATGCCTGTGTCGAAGTCAATTGTCTTGTTGAAAATCATCAAATAACACCCTTGCAAACAGGAGATATTCCACCACAAATCAGAGGGTTACTGCAGGTTGTTAAGGCTTATGAAGAATTAACCGTAGAGGCAGCAGTTACTAGAGAAATAGGTACTGCTCTACAAGCTTTAACGCTTCATCCATTAATTCCATCAGCTGAAAAAGCGCATGAATTGCTACAGGATATGTTTATAGCGAATGAGGCTTATTTTCAACCAATTCTTACTTAGGAGGTGAGATATATGAAAATTACCCTGGTATGTGCATTAGGAATGAGTACAAGTATGCTTGTAGATAGAATGGAAAAGGTGGCAGAGGAAAAAGCAATTAATATCCAAATTGAAGCACATTCGGTTGATGAAATGGAAAAGCAGTTTGCTACCTCAGATCTTATTTTGCTGGGACCGCAAATTCGCTACAAACAAAAAGAACTTGCCGAAAAAGCAGCAGAAGCTAATGTGCCTATAGCTATGATTAATATGAAAGCATATGGAACGCTGAATGGAGAAGAGATACTGGAACAAGCTTTGGAGATATTACGTTAGAAAGGAGTGTAGACTATTGAATAGGTATCAAGCATTTATGGAACGTTACTTTTTGCCGGTTGCTGCGAGGTTGGCTGAACAGCGTTATTTACGGGCAATCCGAGATGGAATTATTGCCACGATGCCTTTATTAATTATTGGAAGTATTTTTTTGATCATTTCTTCGCCACCTGTTGAATCATGGGCAGCATTCATGAAGCCATATGCCACAACACTTAATATCCCAGTTAATGCAACATTCGGTTTGTTGGGACTGATTGCCGTGTTTGCGATTGCATATCATTTAGCCAAAAGTTATAACATGGATGGTTTGTCAGCAGGG
Organism: Virgibacillus sp. CM-4; assembly: GCF_000445495.1. NCBI lineage: Bacteria > Bacillati > Bacillota > Bacilli > Caryophanales > Bacillaceae > Virgibacillus > Virgibacillus sp. CM-4. Next base: position 433,628 of record NZ_AUQA01000002.1, on the reverse strand, counting down.
GTACTTAGTATTGCAGCGTTTTTTGTAGCGACACCATTAACAGAAAACGGGAATATTCCACTTCATTTGATGGGAAGTGAAGGACTATTTATTGCTATTTTATTGGCATTATTTACGGTGGAAGTATACCGCTTTTTTGAAAGTAGAAATATGGTCATTCGTATGCCTGATGGCGTACCACCGTCTGTTTGGCGGGCTTTTACAGCGTTAATTCCAGGAGCAGCAATCATTGCTATTGTTTGGGGCATCGATTTGGTATTAAAAACAACTTGGGACTTATCCTTGCATGGTATCGTTGGTGCTGTGTTAAGAGAACCATTACAGCTGCTCGGGGGAAGTTTTTGGGGGGCAATTGTAGCGATTATCTTAATTCACTTATTATGGTCTTTTGGCATTCATGGTATTTCTGTCGTTGCTAGTGTAATGGCACCTATTTGGTATAGTTTGACGGAAGAGAATGTCGCAGCTCATCAGGCGGGAGAAGCACTGCCACATATTGTTGGTCAGCCGTTTATGGCAATTTGGTGGGCAGTGGGCGGTTCTGGTATGGCTTTGGCTTTGACATTGTTATTTGTATGGCGAGCTCGATCCAAGCATTTGAAAAGTTTAGGAAAAGGTTCCGTATGGGCAAGTGCGTTTAATATTAGTGAACCAGTTATTTTTGGTGCTCCGGTGGTAATGAATCCAATCCTTGTTATCCCGTTTATTCTTGCACCGCTTGCGGTTGGAATTATTACCTATGTTTCGATGTCGATTGGTTTGGTTGGAAAGCCATACGTGATTGTTCCTTGGACAACACCACCGCCGTTTTCAGGTATTTTGACAACAGGTGATTTTCGGGGTGGCATTCTTATGATTGTAAATATAATTGTAGCGATGGCTATTTATTATCCTTTCTTTAAGATGTATGATCGTCAGCTTGTCCACGAAGAGCAAGGAGATCAAACAGAAAACGTATAAATGTTCGCTATTTAGATGGATGGGAGTGTTTTGGTGAAGATTAAGATACTATGTTTATCAGCAATTGCAATTGTTTCCGTTCTATTACAGCAACATACGGTACTTGGACAAAAAGAACTGAGTCATAATGGGAAGAAGAAAGTAAAACCAGGTATTGAGGTTTTGTTAGAAGATCATTTGGATTGGATAGCTGGAAAGCGCGTAGGTTTAATTACCAATCCAACAGGAATCGATCAAGATTTAAAAAGTTCCATTGACCTTTTACATGAACATTCAGAAGTGAATTTAACCGCTCTATTTGGTCCAGAACATGGAATTCGTGGAGATAGAGAAGCTGGAGAGTATGTGGAGTCCTACATTGATGAAAAGACTGGATTACCTGTTTACAGTTTGTATGGTCCAACCTGGAAACCGACAGAAAAGATGCTTGAAAATGTTGATGTGTTGCTATTCGATATTCAAGATATCGGTTCGAATGTGTATACGTATATTTATACCCTTGGTTTTGCAATGGAAGCAGCTGCGGAGCAAGGTAAAGAGATCATTGTCCTAGATCGACCAAATCCGATTGGCGGTGAGCGAGTAGAGGGTCCTGTTCGTTCAGCGGATGCGGTTAGTTTTATGGGGAGGTTTTTGCTACCGGTTCGCCATGGAATGACAGTAGGGGAACTAGCAACGATGTGGAATCACGAATATAGTTTGGGTGTATCGTTAAAGGTAGCAAAAATGAAAGGTTGGAAGCGTTTTATGCATTTTGAAGATACTGCATTGCCATGGATTCAACCTTCACCAAATATTCCCACTCAAGAAACCGCTTATCTGTATGCAGGAACAGAACTACTGGATGATACAACATTAACAACTGGTCTAGGAACAACCAAACCGTTTGAACTAGTAGGTGCTCCATGGATTAATGGCGAGCAATTAGCGGAAGAAATGAATGCCAAGAGCCTAGAAGGTGTCCGATTTCGGTCCGCTTATTTTACACCGATGTTTGGAACATATGAAGGGGAACGAATCGGTGGTGTCCAAGTGCATATAACAAACCCTAAGAAAATAGAGTTAGTTAACTTAGGACTACAGCTTTTAGATACGATGCGTAATCAAGATCCAGCGCAATTTTCGATGACAGAAAAATACGCGAATCTAATTGGCGATTCAGATGCGGCTGAAATGATTGAAGAAGGGGAACCGGTGGAGAGGATTATCAATAGTTGGCAAGAGGAATTGACGAATTGGGTTGACCATGTACGTAATCAATACTTACTTTATGGACCTTATCCAGAAGGGGTAAAGCCTTATAAAGAAAAAACCGTACTTGGTATCTTACCATTGGATTTATCCGCTGCAGTTGGGCAAACAATCCCTCTAACCTTACAAGGTTTTGATAAGAAGGGAGAGGAACTAGAAATAAACCCGGAAGAAATTAATTGGGAAGTCTCAAACGGATTAGGGAATGTTGAAGATAATCAATTTTATGCAATCAAAGAAGGTACCGGTGAAATTATTGCAACCTTTCGAGAAGAAAAAGCAGTACGTAACGTTGATATATCTGCTACGTTAATTAAAAACATCCGTTTTGGTATACACGATGCTTATACACGAATCGTACTGGATTTAAATAAATCTGTGACCAATTATACTTTGGAAGAAGATGATCATCGCTTGTTATTAACCATTCCATATGGAGAGATAGATGGTGAGTTAGCTCAGGAAGGCGGAAGTATACCAGTCTCGAACAGCCCGGTAATAGAGCATGTTGATTATCGGGTAGAGGGAGAAGATTTTTTGGCAGAATTTCATTTAAAGCAACCTTCCGTAGATATAGAAACGCCAACATATGACTCACGTATTGTAGTAGATTTACAACATCAATAGAACAATTTGTCAAAAATGCGTATTCAAATCGAAATTCCATGTGACAAAATCCCACTATTGCAAGGAATTGGTTTCTGTGAAAGCAACGAAACACGATTAAGCTATTTTACTTTTTGTAAGAAAACGCCAATTCAATGAGCGAAATGGAAGCTCATTGAATTGGCGTTCAACATCTAGTGACAACCTTATTCTAAATTTCCAATGGACAAGTACTTTGTCTCTAAATATGGTTCAATGCCTTCTAGGCCGCCTTCACGTCCTAGCCCACTTTCTTTCATACCACCGAATGGTGCGTGTGCTGCAGATGGACCGCCATCATTCCAGCCAATAATTCCATAGTCTAATTGTTCATGGAGATACGTACCTGTTCGGTAATCATTTGTAAAAAAGTAAGCGGCAAGGCCGAATGGTGTATGATTTGCAATAGAAACGGCTTCCCCAATTTCAGTAAAGGTGGTTATAGGAGCAACTGGACCAAACGTTTCCTCGTGCATGATATCCATTTCTTTGGTTACATTTGTAAGCACGGTTGGATGAACAAAAAAGTAGCCTTTCTCTTTATTCGCATCGAAATGGTCACCTAACAGCACCTGGGCACCTTTTTTCTTTGCATCTGTAATATGAGAAATGATTTTTTCATAACCGCCTTGGTTTATAATTGGTCCAATATCAACACCTTCGTTTAATCCATTTCCGACCTGCAGTTGTTTTACTTCTGCAATCAATTTTTTAGAGAAGTCGTCAACGACATCTTCATGGACAATAATCCGGTTGGCGCAAACGCAAGTCTGTCCAGCATTGCGAAACTTAGTTGCAACGGTTTGTTTGGCGGCCAACTCGATATCTGCATCTTTGGCGACAATTAATGGTGCATGACCACCCAGTTCCATTGTTACATGCTTTACTGTATCTGCACTATTTTTTATTAATTCTTTACCCACTGACGTAGATCCAGTAAATGTAATTTTTCGAACATATTCACTTTCCGTAAATAAATCTCCAATGACGCTACCTGATCCAGTAACATATTGAATAGCTTCTTCTGGAATACCAGCTTCATGTGCTAATTCTATGATTCGTATACCAGTTAATGGTGTCTCAGAAGCCGGTTTTACAATAAATGTACAACCTGCTGCAAGTGCTGGTGCAGCTTTACGCGTCATCATAGCCGCTGGGAAATTCCAGGGGGTAATGGCTGCTACCAAACCAACGGGCTGTTTACTAATTATAATACGCTTTGATTCGGTATTTGCAGGGATTGTTCGTCCATATATTCGCTTTGCTTCTTCAGCATACCAATCAATATAACTTGCAGCGTACTCTACTTCTCCATACGACTCTTTTAATGGTTTCCCATTTTCAAGCGTCATTTGTTCGGCAAGATCATCTTTGGCATCGCGAATTTTTTTCGCCCATGCGTTTAATAGTTTCGCACGTTGATGGGCGTTGACCTTCGACCATGTTGAAAAATAGTCGTGTCCTTTCTTAAGAGCAATCTGAACATCTTCTTTGCTGTGCTTTTTAATCTCTTTAATCGTTTCCCCATTAGCAGGATTTGTAACAACAATCGAATCAGTCATGATAAAAACTCCTTTACTTAGTAATAGAACACTTCATTATTTTTATTATATTCCCTAATAGTCCATGGATAAAAACATTTGCTTCCTGTATTTAGGGAAATTTACGAGAAAAGGCTTATAAATGAAGAGGAAAAATAGTAGGTTCCAAAGGAAGTATAGGTGTTATTATTCATTTTTGTAAAAATATACTAATTTATGATTGAGCTTTGAAGCTGCGAATAAAGCTTGAAAACAAGGTATACATTTGATTTGAAGCAAATCTAATAAGTGAAATTCATTATAATTACCTAGGATAAAACATGAGAATTTTGCTACGAATCTACTAATTTATCAATAACGGCTTTTCTTTCGACTGCAATCGACAGCTTTTTTCTCGCTGCTTTTACTATACTTTTCATTACAACCTAGATCGTTCAAAAAAGCACCACTGTCAGCTAAGGGCCAAAATTTGTAAGGAGGGTAGACAGCAGGTGTTCTTTATCAAGGTTCTTATCTGATCTAAAAACGATGGGAGGAATAGCTGTGAGAATAAAACGGAGACATCGAATGAAAGCAGTTTTTAGCATAGCTGTATCGGCAATCATGACTTTCTCATTATTCACACCAGCAGTAGTAAATGCAGAAACAAGTACTAAATCCAATCAGGTGGTACAAGCAAAAGTTAGTAAGCGGTTAGTGAACGAATTTAATGATGATAGTAAAATAACCTTCCTAGTCAAATTTCGTGAAAAAGCCGATACGATGAGGGTGGCTAAACAAGCAAAAGCTTCCAGTCAAAGGGCACAAGTAACTGCTGAGAAGGCTGAGCTAACCCAACGGTCTGCTGTCTTAACCGAATTAAAGGAAACATCGTTGGATACGCAGCAAAATGTGAGGCAGTTTCTAGCAGAAGAAGCTAAAAAAGGTAATGTAGAATCATTTAAGTCGTACCATATTGTAAATGGGATGGCAGTAACAGCAACAAAAGACACAGCTAATAAAATCGCCGGTTTTGAGGAAGTAGAAAAGGTGTTGCCTAATGAAACAAGGGAATTATTTACAGCAGTTAGGCAAGATGCAGAAGCGCCTGCTTCACGCATTGCTAATGTAGAATGGAATGTTGAGCGTATCGGTGCTCCCGCTGTATGGGATATGGGATTTGATGGTTCTGGTGTAACTGTTGCTAGTATAGATACGGGGGTTCAATGGGATCATCCGGCATTAAAAGAAAAATACCGTGGCTATGATGCAGCTTCAGGAGAGGTAAGTCATGATTTTAACTGGTTTGATGCAACAGCAGGTGAAGCAGCGCCTTATGATGATCAAGGCCATGGTACACACGTAACCGGTACAATGGTTGGAAGTGAAGCTGATGGCTCTAACCAAATTGGCGTTGCTCCTGGAGCAGATTGGATCGCAGTAAAAGCATTTTCTGCCACTGGAGGTACAGATGCAGATTTATTAGAAGCAGCGGAATGGATATTAGCCCCGACGGATGCTGAAGGAAATGCACATGTAGAAATGGCTCCAGATATTGTTAATAATTCCTGGGGGGGCGGTTCAGGTCTTGATGAATGGTACCGTGATGTTGTACAAAATTGGAGAGCTGCAGAAATATTCCCTGAATTTTCAGCAGGCAACACGACGCTTACGAATCCAGGTGGACCGGAATCGGTAGCAGTACCAGCGAATTACCCTGAATCATTTGCAACTGGTGCAACGGACTTGAATGATCAACTAGGTAGCTTTTCTTTACAAGGACCGTCCCCTTATGAAGAAATAAAGCCTGAAATTTCAGCACCAGGTGTAAACATCCGTTCTAGTGTACCAGGTGGTGGCTATGAAGGCGGATGGAATGGAACTTCCATGGCTGGCCCTGCAGTTTCTGGAGTAGTAGCATTAATGAAACAAGCAGATAGTAGTTTAACCGTCGATGAGATAGAACAAGCGATTATATCGACAGCTAACCCATTGACGGATAGCGAATTTCCTGAATCGCCCAATAATGGATACGGTTATGGATTAATAAATGCATCTGATGCAGTTTCATCAATTGTACCGGGTGTCGGAACAACTCAACGACAATTAAAGAAAACAGTAGTGAATCAGGATGTCGCCATTGCATTTGTAAATCAACATAGAATAGCCCTCATGCGTTAACACAACATAGTCGGTTATTTTTGATTAAAAGGCAGATCTATCCGAACTATCATTCCGAGTATACGAAATTATAGTGGGGAAGGGTAGTTCGGATTTTATTGGTCCAACTAAATAAACCTAACGACTTAATGGTTAAGTGGTATGGTTCTAAGGAACTTTATCGACTATTCTTCAATTGAGGATAACATATCCTTGGTGTGATTATCGCTAATACTATTCGTACTAATTTAAAACAAATGACTAATTCACATAAAGATTACAGAGACGATTGTGGCCATTATATGGATAAATAAGGAAATCATATCTGGTGCGATAACTTTCTTGGGTATCCATTGAAGTGTAGCCCATATAGTAGATTGCGATGGTGGATACGTAACTAATAGCCACTCCGAGAGCCAACCCCAGCAAGAGCCACCGCCAGGATACTTTACGAAAGTCAAAAGAAAAAGCGGATCGAATACGTATGATGAAGGCTGCTCCAAAGGATCCTAATCCGTCCAAAGCGGATAATGCAGAGAGAGCATGACCCATAAACCCGGGATTAGGATCGGTGACTTGTTGAAGCAATATCACAGCTCCTACAATAATTACGATATATATTTTCGACCGTGATTTCTGGCCAACCAGACGTCTATAGACCCCGATTAAGAGTATCTCCAGTTTTGTGAGGATTCTTGAGTCCCCTATTCATTCATATCATAACAACTCCCATCATTTGTTGACGTATTTCAAGAGAAAACTGTGACATATTAAAACTCCTTTTCTGTTTAAATTTAGTTGATTTGATTTAATTCGTAGCGTACATAAGCTATGGGAACAGCCATATAACAATGAATTGTAGTATCAGGAGAGAAAACTGTAACAAATTCAAGTTAAAAACATTATGCAAAATCTACTTATTTAACTCTGTAGTGATTTCGTGTACTATTTTCAGGATCATGATAAAGGGATCAGTGGTAACGATAAAATCTTCATTTCATGTAGACTTCAGCCAGTGCAGAATCGCTATATATAATGAAGATTAGTGCTTTTTTATCCACGTTTCCGATGTAATTGAAGGTATTTAAACATGTTATGGCAGCTATAAACAACAATATAGTGCTAATGACATAAACGAAATAATTATAGGGATATTTCCTTAAAAAAGAAAGTAATTATTTAAAAAAATGGTTAAATCGACAGCTGATAATATTGACAACTGTCGAATTGTGAAATAGAATAATATTTAATTTATATAGAAAAATAAGAAAAATGAAACAATTGAAAGGGGAGGAATGAATGGTCGGATTAATTATTCGACGGTTTTTACAATTACTATTGCTGTTATTCGGTATTTCGTTTTTGGTTTTTATGAGCATGCATCTTGCACCAGGAGATCCTGCAACTATCATTGGTGGTCCTAATGCAACCGCATCAGATTTGGAGGCTATTCGGGAAAATTTAGGACTAAATCGGCCTGTCGTTGTTCAATATTTTGACTATTTAGCTGGAGTGTTGCAAGGAGATTTCGGCTACTCATATCAAACGAATCAAGCAGTTACAGAAGCAATTATTACTCGATTTCCTGCGACAATAAAGCTTGCAACCGCTAGTATGATTGTGGCTATTATTATTGGAATCGTTGCAGGTATGATTTCAGCAAGAAAGCAGAATAGCTGGATTGATGTGACAAGTACAACTTTCGCTTTAGCTGGTGTTTCTATTCCTAATTTTTGGCTTGGTGCAATGCTTATATTAATTTTCTCCGTAAACCTACAAATACTTCCAGTAGGTGGATTGAATTCCCCTTTTTACACAGTAGAAGGCATGAAAGAGTTAATTTTACCTGCAATTACTTTAGGTACGGCATCTGCAGCACTTATTGCGAGGATGACTAGGTCATCTATGCTTGAGGTAATTCGATCAGACTATATTCGTACAGCCAGAGCAAAAGGGGTTCGCAAGCATTCGTTAATATGGATACATGCACTTAAGAATGCAATGATTCCGGTAATTACTGTCATTGGCATTAACTTTGGTGGGCTACTAGGGGGAACGATTATTACGGAGCAGGTTTTCGCCATTAATGGTGTTGGCAGATTAATGATTGATGCGATAGCAGCAAGAGATTTTCCTATTGTACAAGGAACGGTATTATTAGTTGCCGGCATATTTGTAGTTGTCAATTTGGTAGTAGATATTATCTATGCACTCATTGACCCAAGAATAAGTTATTAAGTTAGAAAGGAGGTAAACAATGTCATCGGTAGCTGGGCTTAAGGAAAAACAAGAGAAATCATGGAAGGAACATCGATTGATCACCATATTTCGGGATTTAGTTAAAAACAAATTAGCTGCGATTGGGATTGTAATCATCGCAAGCATTTTTATTGCAGCGGTATTTGCTCCTTGGTTATCGAGTTATGGTCCCTATGAACAGGATTTAAGTGGTACCAAATTAGCAGCTGGGGCAGATGGCCACATCTTAGGAACAGATAATTATGGGAGAGATATGTGGTCGAGATTGGTTCATGGAGCGAGGCTATCTCTAGTGGTGGGTTTAAGCTCCGTAGCAATCGGATTGATCGGCGGAATTGGTCTTGGTCTACTAGCAGGTTATTACCGAAAGTTAGATGGATTGATTATGAGAGTTGTTGACTTATTGTTTGCATTTCCTGGAATTCTATTAGCCATGTTAATTATAGCAATGCTTGGCACAAGTTTAATAAATGTCATTATTGCGATAAGTATTTGGTCCATTCCAGGCTGTGCTCGTATCGTTCGCGGAAGTGTGTTATCCATAAAACAACAAGAGTATATTCTTGCTATGAAAACATTAGGGGCAAGTGATAGAAGAATCTTATTAAAACATATTCTTCCTAATTGTACTGCTCCTTTAATTGTATTTGCGACAATGCGAATGGCTACTGCTATTTTATCAACCTCTGCATTAAGTTACTTAGGATTAGGAGCGCAACCACCTACGCCTGAATGGGGGGCAATGATAGCAGCAGGGCAGGATTTTATGTGGGAAGCGCCGCATATGGCTATTATCCCAGGATTAGGTATTATGTTAACCGTTTTTGCCTTTAATGTAGTTGGTGATGGATTAAGAGATGCACTTGATCCAAATATGGACATGAATGTTTAAAAAAGAGAGAGGGAGATATGAATGAGAAAACGTTTTGTACCAATATGTTTGCTCGTATTAATGATTGTTTCTGCTGCTTGTAGTAGTGAGAATAGTAGTGGAAAAGAAAGCACAACACCCCCACAAGAAATCACATATGCCTCTACTTCAGATGCAGCAGGGTTGTCTCCAATTGATACCAATGACTCTGTATCTTCAAATGTAACGTATCAAGTGTATGAAACATTATTCACACAGGATCCAGAAACAATGGAAATCGAACCATTATTAGCTGAATCGTATGAAAATCCTGATGATAATACATGGGTTATTAAGTTAAAAGAAGGGATTACCTTCCACGATGGTACTCCGTTTAATGCTGAAGCGGTGAAGTATACATTTGAACAATTGAAAGATCCAGATAGAGCCGCGCCTCGAGCATCTTTGCTTGCACCGATCGAATCGATCGAAGTGGAAGATGAAAATACCGTCGTATTAAATACGGAGGAACCGTACGGACCGATGTTAGCTGCTCTCAGCCATACGAATGCAGCAATTGTTAGCCCAACAGCTGATCAGGAAGGGGATATCAATAAAGAACCAGTTGGAACTGGACCATTTGTATTTGATGAGTGGGTGGAAGGCGATCATATTACATTAACTAGAAATGAAGATTACTGGAGAGATCCAGCAAAATTAGAAAAGGTGACATACAAAGTAGTTCCAGAGTTTTCAACCGCTATATCCATGTTGGAAACAGGGGAAGTCCAATTTATCGATGCAATCGCATCTGATCATATTAATCGTGTCGAATCGATTCAAAATGTTGAAGTACAAAAAACGGAAGGTACGCGTGTATCCTATCTAGGATTTAATATGGAAAAAGAACCATTTAATGAATTGGCATTTAGACAAGCGGTTGCATACGGTATTGATCAAGAAGCATACGTATCTCAACTGAATGATCTTGGTATAGACAATGAGAGTATTATTGGTCCAAATGTTTTCGGCTATCAAGAAGATGCTAAGGAAAAAGGGTATGCATATAATCCTGAAAAAGCCAAGCAACTGATAGAAGATAATGGGTACGCTGGTCAGGAAATCACACTATTTGCTGCCAACCGTGACAATTATATGAAAATGGCCGAAATTGTACAATCACAGTTATCAGAAATCGGATTAAATGTTTCTATTGAAACAATGGAGTGGGCAAGCTTTTTGGAGAGTGCTAGAAAGGGAGACTACGAGATGACTTTTCTAGGCTGGTCAAATAGTACTGCAGACGGAAGTGAATTACTCTATCCGAATTTACACTCAGATAATATTGGTTCTTCCAATTATGCAAGATACGAAAATAGCGAATTTGATAAATTGGTACAAGAATCACGTTCGTCTGTTGATCAAGAAGTTAGAAAGCAAAAATTACACGCAGCAAATTTAATTGCTATGGAGGAAGCTCCTTGGATTGTAATGAATCATGGCATTGTAACAGCAGCTTATGATGCGTCTATGGAGGGGTTAATTGTTGATCCTACCGGAAAGTGGTCGCTATATCCAGTTAGTAGATAGAAAGGATGAATCTTATGAATCCACTATTACAAGTAACGGATTTAGAAACAACGTTTCATACACCAAATAAAGATTTGACTGCTGTCCGAAATGTATCCTTTTCGGTGGATCATGGGGAAACGTTGTGTATTGTCGGTGAATCAGGTTGCGGAAAAAGTTTGACTTCTCTTTCAATCATGGGTCTTTTACCAGCGAAGGGAAGAATAACGAATGGAAGCATTTTACTCGGGGAAGAAGAACTAACGAAACAATCAGAAGTGCAAATGGAGAAGATAAGAGGAAATAAAGTATCCATGATTTTTCAAGAACCGATGACTGCGCTTAATCCCGTCCTAACTATTGGTTTTCAACTTCGTGAATCACTAATGATTCATCGGCAAATGAATAAAAAAGCAGCTACTGTAAAAAGTATAGAGTTATTAAACAAAGTAGGAATTCCTAGTCCGAGAGAGAGGTTAAAACAATATCCACATGAATTAAGTGGTGGTATGCGTCAGCGGGTGATGATTGCTATCGCATTAGCTTGTGAACCAGATCTATTAATTGCTGACGAACCAACTACTGCGCTTGATGTAACCATTCAAGCACAAATTTTGGATTTAATTGATGAGCTGCAACAAGAGATTGGAATGGGAGTTATTTTTGTCACACACGATATGGGGGTGGTTGCTGAAATTGCTGATCGTGTCATGGTAATGTATGGAGGGGAAGTCGTTGAGACGGCTGATGTCGATGCGATTTTTGAAGCTCCCCAACATCCGTATACAAAAGGGTTACTTCATTCCGTTCCAGATGTTGATAATCCAATGCAGGAGTTAAAAATAATTGAAGGTTCTATGCCTGGACCCGACGATAAGATAACAGGATGCCGATTTCATCCCAGATGTCCATTTGCTATGGAAAAATGTAAACAGAAAGAACCTCCATTATTTAATCTGTCTCCGATGCATACTAGTAAATGTTGGTTACAGGAGGTGACAGAGAGTGAGTCGAACACCGTTATTAGAGGTTAACAATGTAACCAAACATTTCCCAATAAAAAAAGGGGTGTTTCGGCGTACAAAAGCACATGTAAAAGCGGTTAATGGTGTGGATTTGTTTGTTCATGAGGGAGAAACATTAGGTGTGGTTGGGGAATCAGGCTGTGGTAAGTCTACCTTAGGAAGAGTAATTATTGGTCTTGAAAAAATGACCAATGGAACCATTTATTTTCAAGGGGACTCTATTGGACAATTATCAGATCGTCATTTGAAAAAATATAAACGGAATTTGCAGATGATTTTTCAAGATCCTTTTGCATCACTTAATCCAAGACAAAAAGTGGGAGACGCCTTAGAAGAAGTATTTATTATTCATGATTCCGATTTAAATAAACAGCACCGAAAGCAGCGTGTTTTGGAATTACTTAAAGAAGTTGGATTAAAAGCAGAACATTATCATCGATATCCACATGAGTTTAGTGGGGGGCAACGGCAGCGCATAGGTATTGCACGTGCGTTAGCATTAAATCCGTCATTGATTGTATGCGATGAAGCTGTATCTGCTCTTGATGTTTCTGTACAAGCTCAAGTTATAAAGCTTTTAAAAGATTTACAGAAAAAATATCAGCTTAGCTATTTATTTATTTCCCATGATCTGGGAGTCGTCCGACATATGAGTGATCGAGTCCTTGTTATGTACTTAGGCGCACAGGTTGAATTAGGAGATGCAAGTCGAATTTATGCAAATCCCCTTCACCCATATACGAAGGCATTATTATCTGCTATTCCTCGCCCGAAAACTAAAATAAAGCGAGAACGCATCAAGTTACAAGGGGACATGCCTAGTCCAGCAAATTATCCAAAAGGCTGCCCATTTCATACACGATGCCCGATTGCAAAATCCTATTGTGCGGAAAGGATGCCTGCGTATCGTGAAGTAGAAGAAAATCATTTTGTTGCTTGCCATGAGGTTTAACAAACATGCAGGAACTGGTTCTTTGCCAGTTCCTGCAACCTTTTTCTTCATAATAGTATCTGATCCTTATAGTTCCCCGCTATTAATCATATCTACGACAGCTTCCAGCGAAAAATCATCGCCATTTATAAGCGATTGCTTTTTCTCTTCTATTGCAGCTTGTTTTTTATATGGTTTTCATTCGCCGTTTGTTGTATGCAAATTCGTTAGACTTGATCATTCATCTTAAATAGACATTGATGTTCAACTAAAACTTCCTCCATCCAAGCTGCTTCATATTGATTTAACCTTTTCATGAACTGTCTCCTTCTCATTTCTGTCTAAATATGTTAGTACCCACCTAATTGATGAATTAAACTTTATCCTTTACTTATGTAAATAATTGTAAGCGCTTAATTATTTCCGTTTCGTAACGGAAAAAGTATAGGTGTAGTTTCCGGTAGTATTCTTTTAAACTATAGTTAAAATTAACTAATTACCAGCTAGGAGGAATTCTCTTGAAAAATATTGTTTTAGCATGTTCAGCAGGTATGTCAACAAGTTTATTAGTTTCTAAGATGGAAGAAATAGCTACTGAAAAAGGACTAGATGTCCGGATTTGGGCAGTAGCACAGGATAAAGTGGTTAAAGAAATGGAACAAGCAGATGTACTACTTATTGGACCGCAAATGCGCTTTTTGAAGAAGAAGCTTTCGAAGGCCGCGGAAGAGTTGAATGTCCCTATTGATGTCATTGATCCGATTGCATATGGAAGAATCGATGGAGAAGCGGTGTTAACAACAGCATTAGAGATGCTTGAGGGAAATAAATAAAAAGTTAATAACGATTTCAAGTGTTTGATAATTATTTAATCGTTATTTAGCTGCCATTTAAAAGGGGGAGATTTAAATGAATGGGAAGTTTATGGAAATGTTGGAGAACTTCTTATTACCTATTGCTGATAAGTTAAACAATAATCGGTATTTATCAGCTTTACGTGATGGATTTATGGTTGCTTTACCACTGATTATTTTTGGATCCATTTTTGTTGTTATTGCCAATTTTCCTTTTCTGGATAAGATGATTAGTGAGGAGGCATATACAGCATACCAAAATGCTTTAGGTCCAGCTTCAGCTGCAACGTTGAGTATTATGGGGATGTTCGTCATTGTTGGGATCGGTTATAAGCTAACCGAACATTATGAAGGAGAGGCAATATACGGTGGAGTTGTGGCATTAGCTGCATTCCTTATCTTAACTCCGCAAGTATTAGAAGGTGTTTCCGGGGTTATTCCTACAGCGAGTCTTGGAGCAGAAGGAATGTTCCTTGGTATCTTTACAGCCTTTATCTCTGCAGAATTATATCACTTTTTTGTGAAAAAAGATTGGACGATCAAAATGCCTGCTGGAGTACCAGGTGCTGTTTCTAGATCATTTAGTGCATTAATTCCAATCACGTTAACATTATCTGTATTTTTAGTTATCCGTATTCTATTTAGTTATACTAATTTTGAGACGCTACAGAATTTTATTTATACTATTATACAACAACCATTAACTGAATTAGGTAGTGGATTACCCGCAACGATTATTGCCGTACTATTAATTCAACTCTTCTGGTTCTTTGGTCTTCATGGCCAAATCATTGTGAATTCCGTTTTCGATCCAATTTGGTATGCATTAAATGATCAAAACCTGTCTGCATTTCAGGCTGGAAATGAATTGCCAAACATTGTGACCAAACAGTTTGTTGATTCTTTTCTTGTTGGTATGGGTGGGTCAGGTATGACATTAGCTGTCATTATCCTAATCTTTATCATCGGGAGAAGTAGACAATTGAAAGAATTAGGAAAGCTAGGAGCTCCTGCTGGTATTTTTAATGTAAACGAACCAATTATTTTTGGTTTACCAATTATTATGAATCCATTGATTATTATTCCATGGCTTGTTGCACCAGTAGTAGTTACCGTTATTACGTATGTTGCAATGGCTACAGGATTAGTTCCACCACCTGCAGGGGTCATTGTTCCTTGGACAACACCTGTTATTTTAAATGGATTTTTAGCAACCGGGAATGCATGGCAAGGCGGTGTATTACAAGCTTTCAATTTACTTGTTGTTATTGCTATTTGGTGGCCATTCTTGAAAATTATGGATAAAAGCTACTATGAGAAAGAGAAAAAAGCAGAAACAAAAAAATCGACGTAATTGAACAGTCATGAGAGGTGAAAATCGTGGATCAAACAACAGAAATTGCATTTCAAATTATTTTGCATGCAGGTAATGGTAAATCGAATGTGATGGAGGCTATTCAAGAAGCTAAACATGGTGATTTTTCTAAAGCGGATGAATTAGTAGAAGAAGCGGGTGAAGAATTAAGTAAGGCACATGAGTATCAAACAAAACTCCTTCAAAATGAGGCAAAAGGGGAGGAGAATGTGATTAATGTCATGCTTATCCATTCACAGGATCATTTAATGACAACTATGACAGTAAGAGATCTTGCGATTGAAATAATTGAAATCTATCGAAATAAGTAGTCAGATATAAATAGGAGGTACAGTAATGGAAGTGAATTATCAGTTTCCACAAGGTTTTTGGTGGGGGAGTGCAACTTCAGCAACGCAGATAGAAGGGGCGGCAAACGAAGACGGCAAAGCAAAAAACATTTGGGATCATTGGTATGAACAAGAACCTCATCGATTTTTTGATAACGTCGGTCCGAGTAAGACCTCTGATTTTTATCATACCTATAAAGATGATATACAGTTAATGAAAGAAATTGGACATAACACCTTTCGAATCTCGCTTTCATGGTCTAGGCTCATGCCTCAGGGAGAGCTAAATCAACAAGCTGTAACATTTTACAATTCGGTAATCGACGAGTTAATAGCTAATGATATTGAACCGTTTGTCAATCTCTTTCACTTTGATATGCCATTTGATTTGCAAAAACAGGGTGGTTGGGAAAGTAGAGAAGTAGTAGATAAATATGTAGATTATGCTGCTACATGTTTTCGGCTGTTTGGCGATCGTGTAACGAAATGGTTTACGTTTAACGAACCAATTGTACCAGTAGAAGGTGGCTACTTATATGATTTTCATTATCCAAACATCGTTGATGCCAAAAAGGCTGTTCAAGTAGCTTATCATACGATGATTGCACATGCGAAAGCAGTGCAAGCATTTCGTCAATTTGACTTTACACAAAGTAAGATTGGAATTATCTTAAATCTAACTCCTTCTTATCCAAGAAGCAATAACCCAGCCGACCTTAGAGCTTCTCGAATCGCGGATCTATTTTTTAATCGTAGCTTTTTAGACCCAGCTGTTCTTGGTGAATATCCAGAAGAATTGATTGCTATTCTAAAAGAGCATGGTCAACTGCCTTCAACATTCGAAGGGGATAAGGAGCTCTTAAAACGAAATACGATCGATTTACTTGGCGTAAATTATTACCAGCCTCGTCGAGTCAAAGCAAAAGAGCATTTACCAAATCCATATGCTCCGTTTATGC
This sequence comes from Virgibacillus sp. CM-4, assembly GCF_000445495.1. NCBI lineage: Bacteria > Bacillati > Bacillota > Bacilli > Caryophanales > Bacillaceae > Virgibacillus > Virgibacillus sp. CM-4. Next base: position 416,941 of record NZ_AUQA01000002.1, on the reverse strand, counting down.
CTGATTGGTTTTTCGATAATTATGAAATGCCAGGAAGGAAGATGAATAAGTATCGGGGTTGGGAGATTTATGAAAAGGGTATTTATGATATCTTGATTAATTTAAAAGAGAACTATGGAAATATTGCGTCTTTCATCTCAGAGAATGGGATGGGCGTTCAAGATGAGGAGCGTTTTATAGAAAACGGAGAAATTCAGGATGATTATCGCATTGAATTTATCCGTGATCATCTAAAATGGGTCCATCAAGCGATTCAAGAAGATTGTAATGTAAAAGGCTATCATTTATGGGCGTTCATGGATAATTGGTCTTGGATGAATGCTTATAAAAATCGTTACGGTTTCTACTCGGTGAATCTCAAAACCATGAAACGAACACCAAAGAAAAGCGCACATTGGATAAAAAGCGTAGCTGAGCATAACGGATTTTAAAAAAGAATGGCCTTCATATCCATTAAAAGACAAATACTAAAAAAGTATCATTCTATTAACAAATCGACTAAAATAAAGAGAATTGAGTAATTTTGGTCTTCAGTAAAAAAACAGCGTTCTGGTGGATTTAGTACATTCAACTACCAGAACGCCCTCTTTTCTAAACCTTCAGTAAGGAGCAATTAGATATGCTTACCTTAAGGATGCGAATGATTTTAAAAAAAATGATGATTGCCGATGCTCCTGTTACAGGAGCTTTTTTGGCTGATTTAAATAATGTAACTTCTCGCACGACAAGGGGAGATATAAAGAAGTTGGATGACCAGATTCAAGGATATGGCGCAAAGATTGAAACGATTATGGGAAAAGGGTATAAACTAGCAATACTTGACGAGACGAGGTTCCGCGATTTTCTGCATAGGATTGCTTATCATGAATTACCAATTGGAATAATGCATCCACAAACACCAGAAGAACGGGAGACAGAAATTATTCGCAGGCTATTAGTTAGTAATGACTATGTAAAGTTGGAACAATTAGCTGATGAGCTGTTTGTTAGTAAATCTACCGTGCAAAATGACTTGAAGCAAGTGAAACGTATTTTACAGCGCTACTCCATTCATCTAAAATCCCGACCTAATTATGGATTGCGATTAGAAGGTGAAGAATTAAAGATTCGATTTTGTATGGCTGAATATATCGTTGAGCGAAACGATGATCGTGGTGAACAACCAATGGAAAAATTCATTGATTCTATCGAAAAGGAAGATGTAGAGTCTATTTCCCAGGTTATTATCCGACAGATTAGGAACTATCATATTAGTATGTCAGATATTGCCATTCAAAACTTAGTTGTCCACATCGCTATTGCGTTTCAGCGCATACGTAGTGGAAATCATATCACGTTGCAGTCTAGTGAAGTAAAACAAATTCGTACGCAATACGAATATCAAGTAGCTGCAAGGATCGTAAAGAAAGTTGAGCAGCACTTTCAAGTTGCATTCCCACTTGAAGAAACAGCCTATATAGCTATTCACTTACTAGGAACAAAAATGTTATCGGAACCTAATAAAGCAGAAGTACTCGATGAACATATGATTTCAGAAAATATCTTAGCTATTATACGAAAAATGCTGCATAAAGTAGAGGGAGAATATAACTTAGGAATTGAACATGATAAGGAGTTAATTATTGCGTTAGGATTGCATTTGAAACCAGCCATCAATCGATACAAATATGGCATGAATATACGAAACCCATTACTTGAAGAAATTAAAAGAAAGTATCCTTTGGCATTTGAAGCAGGAATTTTAGCAGGGTTGGTAATTGAAGAGGAAACAGGTTCAGAGATTGATGAAAATGAAATTGGCTATATTGCCTTACACATTGGTGCTGCAATCGAAAGGAAAAATTTCCATACAGGTCCGAAACGCTGTTTAATTGTTTGTGCTTCTGGGTTTGGAACAGCACAGCTTATTTATTACAAAGTAAAAACAGAATTTAAACAAACGCTAGACGTTGTTGGAATTACGGAACGATACAAGTTACATGAGTATCCGTTACATGAAATTGACGTCATTATTAGTTCCGTGCCAATTGCATCGAATATTTCTGTGCCTGTTGTCGAAGTTAGCGCTATATTGGGAAGTTCGGATTTAGAACGGATTGAACAGTTTATTAACAATCAAGGACGAATAACTACCTATTTCCAAAAACACCTCATGTTTTTAAGAGAAGATTTAGTGACAAAAGATGAAGTGCTTGAATTTTTATATCATCAGCTCTTTCAGTTAGGGATGGTTCAAGGTGATTTCCTGAATTATATATATCAACGTGAAAAAATTGCGCCAACTTCCTATGGTAATTTAGTGGCCATTCCACACCCAATCACACCGCAGACAAATGAAACATTTTTAACCGTATGTACGTTAAAAAAGCCGGTGTTATGGGGGACAAAGCCTGTTCAGTTCATATGTTTGTTAAATGTGAAAAAAGATAGTAAGGAAGATTTACAGCAGATGTATGAGTTGTTAGGATCTATTGTCAATTCAGAAATAACTGTCCAACAACTGATAAAATCTACTACCTATCAAGCTTTTATCCAAGAATTGCAATAAAGGCAGGGCATTGTTTTCTTCTGGTTTATCTATGAAACAAGTTAAGTAAGATTTTGTTATACTATTACTGAGTAATGAGCAGGACATATGGTATGGATAAGGATCCGATTTTTTTAGCCCGTGTCTCAAAAGAGAATATGGGCGGGGAGAGAACAATCGCTGGATTTTCTACAATGTAGCGTGATAAAACAATTTGCGATTGAAAAAGGAGACCATTTTATTCTGCATCGCGGCATACAAACATATCAAATTGAATGGTCATGCAGAATTCATTGTCTCCCATACATAAACATTTAGTGAGGAGCGAGCATGTATGTTAACAGGTGGTATTGAAGCTGGCGGTACAAAGTTTGTCTGTGCAGTAGGTAAAGGATCAGGGGAAATCATTGACAAGGTAACCTTTCCTACAACAACTCCGGATGAAACACTTAGGCGTGTACGTGACTATTTTTCTGAATTCTCTATACGTGCTATTGGAATTGGAAGTTTTGGACCAGTGGATTTGGACAAGAAGAGTACCTCTTACGGGACCATTTTGCATACGCCAAAGCAACAATGGCGGCAATTTGATTTACTAACTGCAATGAAAGAATATGTTCAAGTCCCGCTTTTTCTAGATACGGATGTAAATGCTGCAGCTTTAGGAGAGTACAAATATGGAGTTGCACAAAAAGATCAGAGCTGCTTATATATTACTGTTGGAACGGGTATTGGTGCTGGTTTTGTTAAAGATGGCGTAACGTATCAAGGAAAAAGTCATCCAGAGATGGGACATATCATGATTCAAAAACATACGGATGATTATTTCGCTGGCATTTGCCCCTCTCATGGTGCATGCTTAGAAGGTCTAGCGTCCGGCCCAGCCATTGAAAAGCGATATGGTAAAAAAGCAGAATTGCTTGCAAGTCACAAGGAGGTATGGGAGTTAGAAGCTTTTTACCTCGCACAAGCGATTATAAACTATACGCTTGTATTATCTCCCGAACGAGTTATTATTGGTGGCGGCGTTATGAAACAGCATGAATTATATCAGCGTATTCGTAATTACTTTTCACAGCTAATGAATAATTATGTGGAATTAGGTAATCTAGAAGATTTTATCACAGCTCCAACGTTATCAGATGAGCAGGGGATAAAAGGCGCTATTGCACTTACGTACATGGAATAAGAAAAAATATATAAAGTGAATGCATTTTGAATACTTTTTTTGCTAGAGACTGCCCCGCTTTGGTGCAGTTTTTTATATTGTTTTGCTATGCATATCTCCTTCTCATTGAGGACAAGTTAACCATAAAAATGCTGGAATTATAGCTTAACGTGGTAAGGGATTTGGTATGAGTGGGCAAAAAGCATATCGTTATCGTACTCAGTTGTTGCATATTCCTAACAGGTTGTTGGGATCGTGTGGAAATTGAAGATAGAGGGTTCGTTATTGGATCCGCTATTGATTTAAAAGAAAAAAAACCTGACGGCTCGTATGTATTAGAACTGACACACCAAGCAGCTGTTCCTTCCGAGTTTGGTTCCCCTTTAAAAGGAGGAGGTGGCAGTAAAAAAGCATATTCCAATATATCAGCTTCTGGAGAAAGCTTGTTTGAGTTAACTAGGCAAATGTCTACAATAACCAGCCATGCCTTGTTTTTTTCTCATATGCAAGTACTCATTCTTTCTGAAGAATTAGCGAAAGAGCCCAATTTAATTGCAAATATTGTGGATTACTTTATTCGAGATCATGAGATGAGACGTTCGATAAAGTTAGTCATTGCAGATGGTGGAGCTAAAGAAATCTTAAACTCAAAAGTGGAGAATGAACATCTTCCCGCTTTGTATTTGGAATCGCTCATGGATAATGCATATAAAAATACAGAATCAATGAAACCAGTACATATTGGAGAAGTTCAAGAGATGCTCCTAGGCAATCAAAGTTTTGTCATCCCTAAAGTAAACATGACGGATAAAAATTACATTCAATATAAAGATGCTGCTGCATTTCAAGGAATGAGCCATAAAATGGTTGATTCATTATCGGATGAAGAATCAAAAGGATTAAACTTCCTAACACAACATAACCAAGGAGGACCAATTAAAATTAAGATCGATGGTCAAATGGTTGCTGTTGAATTAAGTGATATTAAACCGTCCATCCGTCTAGTAAATAAGCATAAAAATACGGCAGAAATTGCTATAACCATTGATTTAGAGGGAAGAATCACCGAAAGAATAGGGGATATGAGTGTTTTAAATGATGCATACCTGAAAAAGGTAAAAAAAGCCATTGAAGAAAAGGTAAAGGCCATGTCCTACCAAGTAATAGCAAAAGCACAAGATGAATTGCATACGGATATACTTGGGATTGGAGAATTCTTATACACATATCATTATGGGTTTTGGTCAAAGGTTAAGGATAATTGGGAAACGGGGGAAAATTATTTCTCACAAAGCTCGATCCATGTGTCAACAGATGTAAAAATTGAAATGGTTGGTTCGGCAGATAAAGTAACCAATACGAAAGGGAATAGAAATTCTCGTTAAAGCTAGCTGATTGAAGCACGTTGTCAGATGAGGCAGGTGCAAGAGCAATTTCGAAATAAAATAACAGTAAACCCGAATACGTATTATTGTATTCGGGTTCTTGTCTCTTTCTATAGGATTTTATAAACAGGAAAATGAAACAGTTGAGCATGTTGAGAAATCTGCAGGAACGGCACAGGTCGTGCTGTTCCAATCGGGGGAATTGCTTGTTGCATACCCGAGTTAGCAGAGGTTGTTTTCGTAGAAGTTGCCGTATGACTTAACCACATACATTGATAAATCGTTTCGTTATTTCCTTTGGTCTAGTAATTGCACCACCTACTACACATGCAAAAGCGCCAATTTCTTTACATCGTTTGTACATATCAGGAGTCACAATATTCCCCTCTGCGATTACAGGAATAGAAACGTGTTCGATAACTTTCTTTAAGAAGGAGAAGTCATCATCGTATAGTTTCTTTCCATTTGTTCCTTCTGTATATCCGTGAAGTGTGGTTGAAATACAATCGAATCCTAATTTTTGTGCAGATATAGCTTCTTCAACGGTAGCTATATCCGCCATTAGCTCAACATGGGGAGCTGATCGATTTGTATGTTTAATTATATCCCTAATTGTCGCTGATTTGGGCCTTCGCCGATCTGTAGCATCCATAGCGATCATTTCACAACCACTCTCTATTAATTCATCAATTTCTTTTTTCGTTGCTGTTATAAAAACAGAGCTGCCTTGGTAATCCCTCTTTACAATACCGATTATTGGAAGTGGTACTTCCTTTTTTATTTCTACGATATCTTCTTTGGTATTGGCTCTTATCCCACAGGCACCACCCTGAAAAGCAGCAAGTGCCAACTTCGACATAATAAAGGAGCTATGTAGAGGCTCATCAGGTAAAGCCTGACAAGAAACAATTAATCCATTTTTAACTTGCGCTAGCATTCGATCAACTCCTTATCTAAAGTTCTTCATCCTTTTTAAAAGTAGATTAATGCAAAGACGCTTCCGCGTTTGTTTTTAAAAAAGGGTAGATGGCGCCATATAACGCTGCATGATTATGTAAAGCAGCCATCCTTACCTTTGTCTGTAGAAAATGTTTAGGCAAATAGTGATGTATTTCTTTTTGAATAAAATTTAATAGATAATCACCTTGTTTGGAAATGCCACCACCAATCACGATATACTCTGGATCATATAGTAGGATAATCTGTGCCAAGCCACTTGCTATTTCCTTTGCCCAGTTACGAATAATAGTTAAACATTTGTGACACCCCAATTTTGCACGTTCAAATAACGATTCTGGGGTAACAGTATCATCAAGATGTTCCTTTATTGTTGAAATAAGTGCATTGGTAGAAGCTCTGGACTCGTAGTTTGTTCCTGTAGTAGGGTCATATGATAAGTAGCCCACAGAATTCGCTTGTTGATTTGCTCCATCTATTAAGTGATTTTTGTAGTAAGCTCCACCAATTCCAGTACCAATAGTGATGCAGAAGATATTGTTTTTATTTATCATAGAGCCTTTCCAGATTTCTCCCAATAATGCTGCATTCACATCATTCTCAACGACAACTGGTATACTGAATTTTTTGGTTAAAGGCTGTTTCCATTCCATCCCTTTGTAGAAAGGGAGAGTTGGTCCAGCATAAACAACCTTGCCAATGTATCTATCCACAATACCAGCAGTACTGATCCCAATTCCAGATAGGTTATATTCGTTCTGTATCTCTTTAATAATCTGTTCTATTTGTTGGTATAAAACTTGTTTACTAGTAGTTTTGGTTTGTTCCTTCCTATGATCGTTTAATTCTAAGTTTTCGTTTAAGAGGGCGTACTTAATATACGTTCCACCAATATCGATTGATAAATATTCCATCTAAAGCCCCCTATAGTTTTGCTCGTTTTATATGATTATTCAACAATGATTTTGCTAATTCAGCATTTTTGTTTTTAATTGCTTCTATGATGGATTGATGCTCACGAATAACTTGCTGATATTCTTCTAGACTAAGTTGGATGTACTCGGTTTCAAAAAAGTAGCTATTAATCATATTGGTCATTTGTATAAAAAGTGGGTTTCTTGTTGCTTTAAGTAATTGTTTATGGAACAACATATCAAAATTTCTATATTCCTCCATGGTATCAGCATCTTTACTCTTGATTAGGAGTGCTTGAATCGTCTCCATTTCTTCACGGTTTTCTTGTTTTACAATCTCTTCTACGGCACTTGATTCAAACATAATACGCAGGCTCATAATATCTTCAATATTGCCGCCGTTTATCTGCCAAAGAAAAAAGAAGCTATTTAAAAGAGTGTCAATATTTGATTCATTTAAGTAAGCTCCTTTTCCTTGCGTGGTCGTTATTACTCCTGTATTTTCTAAATAGCTTAAAGCCTCACGTACAACAGACCTGCTGACTTGAAACATCTCAGCTAGTCTTCGCTCGGTGGGAAGTTTATTCCCAGACGACAATTCGTTTTCGATAATATAGTTTTTAATCTCCTGAATAACTGTTTTTTTAAGTGAGGTTCTCTCCATACTCTGGATTGGTTCTATCTTCACGATTCTTCCTCCATTTGTTTTATAAATGTGAATATAGGATTGAAGTGTTGTGTTATCGTTTGCTGTGCTTTCGTCAAATCCTTTTCAGCAACTGCTTTAATTATTTGCGTATGTTCATCGTAGGACTTCATAAGATCTTCCTCTTTTTGAAATAAATCCATCTTTGCCAATAAGAAATATTCATTGATAATTTCGCTGAAATGATAGAACGTTTCGTTTTGAGTTGTTTTTATTAGTAACTGATGGAAATCATTATCATATTGATTTGTATTGTTATTATTAATGATCGATTGATAATAGGAATGATTAATGCCGTAAAATGCTTCTAGATTAACATCTATGTTTTTTTCAATTATTAAACGAAGCGCTCCGAGCTCAATTATTTTACGTATTTCCACAAGTTCTTTGATTTTTACACCGTAGGTTTCATAATGATGTTTTAAGATAGAAGTAATTGCATAGAGCTTTGTATCTGCAACAAATACACCGCCTCCAGCCTTAACCTTAAGAATGCCTAGAGCTTGAAGAGAAATTAGCGCTTCTCGAATAACGGTTCTACTGACTTGTAGTTGTTCGACTAATTCTCCTTCGGACAAAAATTTATCATTTGGTTTAAGATTATTGTCGATAATGGATTTTTTAATTCTTTCGATAACTACTTCCACTAATGATTGTTTTTTTGCTTTCATTCTAATCTCCTCATCCACTCACAAAACCATTGATATAGTTAGGTTTGTGATGATTGTTATCCATATCATATCATATTGGAATAGGAAACCCCTTACGAAAAAGGGTTGACTTTTATGGATAAGGAAATTATGATGAGTTTAACTAAAATTGGTCTGACCATATTATAACTTGATTAAGTTTATAAATCAATACATTATCGGAGGGGACAACATGAAGGGAATATTTTCTGCTCTACTCGTACCATTTGATGAAAGCGGAGACATAAAAGAGCAAGGATTACGTGAGATCATTAGACAAAATATTGATAAACAAAAAGTGGATGGATTATATGTGAATGGTAGTTCTGGAGAGAATTTTATGATGTCTACCGAGCAAAAAAAAGAAGTGTTTCGAATAGTGAGTGAAGAAAATAAAGGGAAAGTAAAGCTGATAGCTCAAGTAGGGTCGATTAATTTAAATGAAGCTGTTGCGTTAGGGAAATATGCGACAGATTTAGGCTATGACAGCTTATCGGCTGTTACTCCATTTTATTATAAGTTTTCATTCGATGAGATAAAATATTACTATGAAACAATTATCAATGAAACGAAGAATAATATGATTATTTATGCTATTCCTGCTTTAACAGGTATTTCGATGTCATTGGATCAATTTGAAGCACTTTTCCAAAACGAGAACGTAATAGGGGTTAAATTTACAGATGGGAATTTCTATTTATTAGAGCGTCTAAGAAAAAAGTACCCAAACAAGCTGATTTACTCGGGATTTGATGAGATGTTAATTTATGGTGCCATTTCAGGAATTGATGGTGCAATAGGAAGCACATTTAATATTAATGGAAAACGTGCAAAACAAATACTTACACTTTGTCAAGAAGATCAAGTTTCAAAAGCATATGAAATACAACATATAACAAATGATTTAATAGAGAGAATTTTAGATTTAGGTTTGTATCAAACACTGAAAGAAATTTTAAAAATTACGGGTATCGATGCCGGAGTCTGTAAAAAACCATTTGAAGCATTCAACTCTGAGAAACGAGCAGAAGTGAAGAAGTTAGTAAGTACATTTAATCTATAAGATGTCAGAAACGGTGCTGCTTAGGCGTGTGTTGCTGCGGCAGCACCGTAAAAATGAAACAAGGGGGAACTCGAAATGGATAAGGTAGGTTTAGGAGCAGTAAATTGGATCGTATTAATTGTTTATCTAGTTGCTATGCTTGGTGTGGGAGTATATTTTACAAAACGCTCAGGAAAAAATACGGATGCTTTTTTTACAGCAAGTGGAAAAATTCCTGCCTGGGCAGCAGGATTTAGTATTTACGCTACAACATTAAGTGCTATTACGTTTATGTCAACGCCGGAACAAGCTTTTTTAAGTGATTGGTCGTATGCTGCTGGTAATCTTGCAATTTTTGCGATTATACCAATACTCATCTATTTTTATATTCCGTTTTTTAGAAAACTCAACGTAACGACGGCTTATGAATATTTAGAAGAGCGTTTTGGACCTTCGTTACGGGTGGTCGGCAGTCTATTATTTGTGCTTTATCATATAGGTAGGGTAGCAATTGTTATTTATCTGCCTACGCTTGCAATTACATCCGTTTCTAGTATTAATCCAATTGTAATCGCTTCCGTGGTTGGTGGACTCTGTATTATTTATACCTTTTTAGGTGGAATGGAAGGTGTTATTTGGAGCGATGTCATTCAAGGGATTTTATTACTTGGAGGAGCAATTTTAGTTTTAGTCCTTGGTATATTAACGATCAATGGTGGATGGTCAACTGTAATAAACGATGCATTGGTCAATGATAAATTAATAACTACGGATAATTTTAAATTTGGAGCAGCTGCAGCCGCAATTCCTATTATTTTTATCGGATCAATTTTTAATAATTTACATCAATACACCGCTAGTCAAGATGTTGTTCAACGTTATCAAACAACAAAATCAATAAAAGAAACGAATCGGTCATTATGGACAAATGGTATTTTAGCATTAATCACAATTCCAATATTCTATGGAATGGGTACAGTTCTTTTTAGTTATTATTCAAATGTGGAGGCGCTTCCAGAAGGTTTTAATACTTCTGCGATTGTTCCTTACTTCATCGTAACAACCTTACCAGTTGGTGTTGCTGGATTATTAATTGCAGCGATTTTTGCGGCATGTCAGTCGACGATATCATCGAGTTTAAATAGTATCTCTGCCTGTATAACTGTCGACTTTAAACAACGTTTTTTTGACAAAACATGGAGGCTTAATGATGTGGTACTAGCAAGACTTGTTATAATCATTACCGGAATTCTTGGTATGAGTGCTGCGCTTTACCTGGTATCTACAAATCAAGCGGAAACATGGAATCTCTTTTTGGCAATGACTGGATTATTTGGAGTTCCAATTGCCGGAATATTTGCTCTTGGGATTTTTACAAAAAGAGCAAATGCTCCCGGTGTACTTATTGGTCTAATATTAAGTGCAATTACATCCTACTTTATTCAACAGACTAGTTTTTCACCATTTGCGGTAAGTGTGATGGCGTTCTTTTCTTCCTGCATTTTTGGATATATAGCAAGTATCTTTTTTCCGACTTACACCAAGAACACTACCGGACTAACGATTTATACGAAAAATGAAGATTTTATTAAGTCAGGTGTTAAACAAAATATTTCTTAAAAACATTTACATGCTATATAGGAATAATATTGATTTTATTGTTAAAACTAAATAGCAAGCAAAGAATTTACAATAAAGTGGTGATGGCATGCGGAAAAGACTGGTTATTATAGGCTTAGCTCTATTGCTTTTAGGCCTACCAACTATTGCACTTGCTCATACAGAGACGACGGAAGATGATTCCAACAAGTCGCATAATTGGCAAGAATATAGTAGAGATACGAATATTATTGATACAGGTACCCATGAATTTACATATTGGAAAAATTTTATGAAACACAAGCGCACATGCCAAATATCTCAAAAGGTTGAGACAATCGTATATTATTGTGATGTACATGATCACACCAAATCAGAAACGAAGTATCTGGAAACAATACACAGTCACAAACATAGCTAATGGAGAGCACCATCGGATTTATCGATGGTGCTTTTGTTATGCTTACGGAAAGATGAAGATTAAAACTTCCATTGGTCTATATACAGAATGGATGATAATATAATAATGTAACAATTGAAAACGCTAACAAACATCAGAGAGAAGGAGAGGAACAACGTGGAAGGATTAGGACTTATTTTTGTTATTATTCTGGGTGTTTTATTTGTTATTTTTGCTACAGCAAAGATGAAACTTCATCCCTTTTTATCTTTACTAATCGCAGCTTTTGCAATTGGCATTGTTGCAGGTCTTCCATTATCAGATGTAGTTGAAGCTGTGAATAGTGGATTTGGTGGATTAATGAGCAGTATTGGTCTGGTCATTATCTTCGGAACAATCATTGGTGTGATATTAGAAAAGTCAGGTGCTGCCTTACGAATGGCTGAAGTTGTATTGCGAATTGTTGGCGAAAAACGACCGCAGATGGCAATGAGTCTAATTGGCGGGATTGTTAGTATTCCGGTATTTTGTGATTCAGGGTTTGTTATTTTATCTTCTTTAAAAAAAGCACTGGCAAAAAAAGCAAAGGTTGCGGTCACCTCCATGACTATTGCTTTATCAACGGGCTTATTTGCTACGCATACTTTAGTACCACCGACTCCAGGACCAATTGCGGCAGCTGGTAATATTGGTGCAGAAGCGTATTTGGGTACGATTATTCTCATTGGCATTATTGTGGTTATTCCGGTGATTTTTACCGGCTATCTTTGGGCAATCAAAGTTGGCACAAAGATGAAATTAGAGGGAGAAGATAAAGAAGAAGAGGCATATGATTATGAGGCTATTGTGAAGGCATTTGGCGAGATGCCTTCTGCCGCAAAGTCGTTTGCTCCAATTATTGTACCGATTATCTTAATTGGATTAAGCTCGATTATAACATTTGCTGGTTGGAATGGTACATTAGCATCTATCTTCTTATTTCTTGGTTCACCGGTGGTTGCATTATTGGTTGGGGTACTATTTGCCTTTGCACTGCTGCCCTCATATGATGAAGAAACATTAACAGAATGGATAGGCATCGGCATTAAAGAAGCGGCTCCAATATTACTGATAACCGGTGCTGGTGGTGCATTTGGAACAGTCATTAGCACCACACCAATTGCAGATTATATTCAGAGTTTTGGTCAAAACACGTTATGGACAGGCGCGATGTTTCTAATTATTCCATTTTTAATTGCTGCTGCTTTAAAATCGGCACAGGGTTCATCGACTGCGGCAATTGTCATTACATCTACATTAATTGCTCCACTTTTACCTGATTTGGGGATTACGGGTGCTGTTCCACTTGCTTTAGTAGTAATGGCCGTTGGAGCTGGGGCGATGGTTGTTTCCCATGTGAATGACAGTTATTTCTGGGTCGTTAAGGAATTTAGTGGGATGACGGTAACACAAGCCTACAAAGCACAAACAGCTGCAACATTATTCCAAGGATTGGTTGCATTTATTATCACATTCCTCTTGTGGGCCATCTTTGTTTAAACAGATGAGGTTGGGACAAAATCCTGGTAATAAAGAAAGAAGTCAGGCAAATCACCTAATGATGGATGATCTGCCTGACTATTATACGTTTGACTTAGACTACAGGTGTCTGCCTTCCGCGGGCACGGCCACAGTCACCTTTTGCTTCAGTCACCTGCATATTCTTAGCTAATTATATCATCACAGCCTCGTTAGTTTTCTTCTCGTAACACAAGATCAAGATCTTCTCTATTATTATCGGGCGCCAAGATATAAAGGACATCACCTTGGAACAGTTTGGTCTTTGCAGTAGGTGAAATCGTCTCACCGTCTCTTAGAATGATAATAATATTTGCTGCAGGAGGAAATCGTTGCAATGACTTGTCCATTAATTTTATTTTGTTCACCAACTTGATATTCAATGATACTAAGTTCCTTTTTGCCAACAGATAGTAGGTCTAAGGTATGCAATGGGTTTGTACCAACTGGTTGCGATAGTCCTAATTTTTTGGCGAATAATGGAATCGTTGTTCCTTGAATAACTGTAGAAGTTAATACAATAAAGAAAATAATATTGAAATACAATTGACTGTGTTGTAAATCAGCAAGCATAGGAATAGAGCAAGAACAAATAGAATAATAACTAATGCCATCATTCCAATAAGTTGAGCGATTTCCGGATCACGAAAATCAAAGACATCAATCGTGTCACTTCCAAGTATCATGCCGATGATAATAAAAAAGACCAAAGATGGTGAATTGATGCGTGCAGAAAATTGAACACCTAGGATACTAATGATAGGGATAATCGATACTGCAAGAATAAATAAATTTGAATGAAATAATTCTGGTAACATGTTTCACACCCTTTAATACCATTTACTGTACCCGGTTTCTGAACACGCTACACATCGCGTTATAGACTTATTCATTTTAACGATGAATGTTTTCCTTTAAAATATAAGTAGCAAAACTAATGGAGGATTGGATATATGATGAAGCATTTGCAAGATACGATAACTCTAAATAATAATGTGAAAATGCCTGGGTTTGGTTTAGGTGTGTATAAAGTAGAAGATGGAAGTACAGTAAAGGATGCAGTCAAAAACGCAATTATACATGGCTATCGCAGTATTGACACGGCTTCGTTCTATGATAATGAAACGGGTGTCGGTGAAGCGATTCAAGAATCAGGTATTCCGAGAGAGGAATTGTTTATCACAACAAAGGTTTGGAATGATCAACAAGGATATGGGAATACGAGAAAAGCTTTTCATCATAGTATGGAAAGGTTAGGTTTAGAGTTTTTGGATCTTTATCTTATCCATTGGCCAGTAAAGGGGTTATACAAGGACACTTGGATGGCAATGGAGGAGCTCTATAAAGAGGGGAAAATCAGGGCCATTGGTGTTAGCAATTTCCATCAACATCATTTAGAAAATTTAATGGATGGTTGCATGATTAAACCAGCTGTAAATCAAGTAGAATATCATCCACATTTAACTCAACAAGCTCTCCATGCTTTCTGTAAAAAGCATGACATTCAATTAGAGGCATGGTCTCCACTTAAAAGAGGTGGCTTGGTTGATGAACCTGTATTAAAACAAATAGGTGAAAAATATAATAAAACCGCTGCACAAGTTATCTTACGGTGGGATATTCAGAATGAGGTTATTACGATACCTAAATCAACAAAAGAACATCGTATAATTGAAAATGCATCGATTTTTGATTTCACTTTAACAAAAGAAGAAATGAAGCAAATAACTAATCTAAATATAAATGAACGAAGTGGTTCAAATCCAGATCGTTTTGATTGATCAATAGGGTCAGGTATGATAAATAGCCTCCGATTATCGGGAGGCTATTTATTTGGCTATCTCCATATTTGTGTTACGTTAATCGAAAAAGAAGACTTCATCGTCCCTGGATTTATCGTTATAATGAGATGAAGGATATGTCTGAATAGGAAAAGGAAAGCACATGTATAGAGGAGGAGAAATGGATGTGGTATAGGAGTGAAATAACGAAGAAGCTAGGTGTCCAGTATCCCATCATACAGGCTGGAATGGCAGGAGGTGTTACCACCCCCGAGTTAGTAGCTGCTGTTTCGAATAGTGGTGCACTTGGTACATTAGGGGCAGGATATATGACTCCAGAAACGATGCAACAAGCGATTAAACAAATTAAACAACTTACAGATCAACCTTTTGCGGTAAATCTATTCATCCCGGAAATTCCGAATGTGGATACAGAAGCTATTAACCAAGCAAATGAATGGTTACGACCTTATCGAGAAGCATTACAACTAACCAAACCAGAAGTGAAGCAACCTTCCTCATCGAATTATGAAAAACAATTAGAGATTCTTTTACAAGAAGGGGTACCAATTTGCAGTTTTACATTTGGCGTACCTGATAAAGAAACCATTCAAAAACTCAAACAACATCATTTGTTATTAATTGGTACAGCAACTACTGTACAAGAAGCAATGATAAACGAAGTAAACGGGATGGATATGGTGGTTATGCAAGGGAGTGAAGCAGGAGGTCATCGTGGAACATTTTTAGGGGAATTTGAGGATGCGATGATTGGAACGATGGCACTTGTACCTCAAGCTGTTGACCAGGTATCTATTCCAGTTATTGCAGCAGGTGGAATAATGGATGGTCGAGGTATATTGGCAGCACTTACTTTGGGTGCTCAAGCTGTACAAATGGGTACTGCTTTTCTGACTTGCCTAGAAAGCGGTGCAAAAAAACAACATAAAGAAGCGATCTTACATACGACAGAAGAACAGCCAGTAATTACTTCCGCCTTCAGCGGCAAGCCAGCAAGAGGAATAAAGAATCAATTTATAACAAAGATGGCAGCATATGAGGAAGACCTACCAAGCTATCCAATTCAAAATGCATTGACGAAAGAGATACGTAGAGAAGCAGCTAACCAAAATCGACCAGAATGGATGCATTTATGGAGTGGTCAAGGCCCAAGATTAAGCAGACAACAAGCAGCTGGGGAGATGATATCAAAGTGGATCTTACAAATTGATGAGCGAATAAAATGAAGCTAATCATATACTTATATAATTATTGCCCCTAGTACTTTGTTATCACCAGTTTTCCATACTTGTGTCCAGGTTGGGTGTGTAAAAAGGGCATGATCATATCCATATAACAAAAGGCTTACGCTAATCCATGGCGTTAAGCCTTTTTTGTCCCTCTAACTATATGAGGTGATAAATTTTAATTAATACCAATTAAATAAATTCATTGAACTATTCGATAATTAGGCATATAATAATTCGAAAGAAAGGTGGGAAATCCAGTGGGAAAAGATTTACGGATAAAGAGTAAAGTATTTAGTGAAGGGACAATGAAGGCCCCGAATCGTGCCATGCTGAGGGCTGTAGGAGTAACAGATGAAGATTTTCAAAAGCCGATGATTGGAATAGCTAGTACATGGAGTGAAGTTACCCCATGTAACATACATATTGATGATTTGGCTGTACAGGCAAAGAAAGGAGCACGGGAAGCTGGCGGTGTTCCTTTAATTTTTAATACAATTACCGTTTCTGATGGGATATCAATGGGAACGCAAGGTATGAGGTACTCCTTACCAAGCAGGGATTTAATCGGTGACTCGATTGAAACAGTGGTTGGTGCAGAAAATTTAGATGGTTTTGTTGCAATTGGTGCCTGTGATAAAAATATTCCAGGCTGTATGATCGCTATAGCAAATGCTGATGTACCAGCTGTATTTGTTTATGGTGGTACGATTGCCCCAGGCTCTGTAAATGGAAAAGATATTGATATTGTGTCTGTATTTGAAGGTGTTGGAAGACATAATAATGGCGATATCAATGATAGTGAATTACGATCAATCGAATGTCATGCTTGCCCAGGCGCAGGTGCTTGTGGAGGAATGTATACAGCGAACACCATGGCATCGGCAATGGAAGCAATTGGAATGAGTTTACCTGGAAGCTCATCAAATCCGGCGGAGTCAGCTGCAAAAGCAGAAGATTGTTCCAAAGCTGGGCAAGCAGTCTATCAATTATTAGAAAAAGGTATCTACCCGAAAGATATCATGACGAAAGAAGCTTTTGAAAATGCCATTACCGTCGTTATGGCTTTGGGTGGATCAACCAATGCAATCTTACATTTATTAGCAATTGCACATGCAATTGAAGTAGATATAACGATTGACGACTTTAATCGTATCCAAGAGAAAACACCACATTTAGCTGATTTAAAACCAAGTGGTAAATATGTTATGCAAGATCTTCATCGTGTTGGCGGGGTACAAGCAGTTATGAAGTTGTTATACGAAGCTGGATACTTACATGGGGACTGTCTAACTGTAACTGGCAAAACGTTAGCGGAGAACTTAGCAAATGCCCCGTCATTATTAGAAGGTCAGGACATTATCATGCCTTTTGATAAGCCAAAAAGAGAAGATGGTCCATTGATCGTACTAAAGGGTAATCTTGCTCCTCGAGGAGCGGTAGCAAAGGTCTCTGGTGTTAAGGTGAGTCGGCATACAGGTCCTGCAAGGGTTTTTGACACGGAAACAGAGGCTACAGTAGCAGTCATGAATAATCAGATTAATGAAGGTGATGTGCTTGTTATTCGTTATGTAGGACCAAAGGGTGGCCCTGGCATGCCGGAAATGTTATCTATTTCTTCTATTCTAGTTGGCAAGGGCTTAGGAGAAAAAGTAGCTCTATTAACCGATGGTAGATTCTCTGGAGGGACTCATGGTTTAGTAGTTGGGCATATTGCTCCAGAGGCCCAATCCGGCGGGCCAATTGCCTTTTTACGAGAGGGAGACCTTGTAACGATTGATTCAACAAAGAAGGAAATTTTCTTTGAGATTTCAGAAACTGAATTGGAACGAAGAAAACAAGACTGGATTGCTCCACCTTTATACAGAAAAGGAGTGTTAGGTAAATACGCACATAATGTTGCTTGTTCATCCGTTGGTGCAGTAACGGATTACTTAAATAAATAGAATAATGGTTACAAAAAGGGGCTTATCTAGGTAAGAGGCCCTTTTTGTATATCAATATATTAATTGTAGTAAATTGGTTTAAATAACAAAAAATAATAACTGATATATTACGAAGTGAAAAAGTTAATAAATATAATAAAACTAGGTGTTTAAATCAATATATCGGTTTGTAAAGAAAATGTAATAAAGACAAAGATGCTATGCACACTAAATATGTAAGCGCATCCAAAATAATTCGCAAATCAAAAATATCAAAAAACTTAAAAATATCTGTTGACTCTTGTTCGAAAACGGTATATGATTAACGGCAATATTAACTTATTAATTTTAACAGCGCCTAATTGACTGTAAGAACAATGAAAAGAAAAAAGTTCACAATTTTATAAAAATAACGCTATGACGGGAAAAAAGGAATATAACTTGTGTATTTGCAGAGATCCGGGGTTGCTGTGAGCCCGGAAGTACACTATATTCTGACATCATCTCTGAGTGCCGGACTGAACAGTTTACTTAATAGGCCGGCCAGGTACTGCTTACCTGTACCTGTTATCAATTGAGACCAATATATTGGTCTTGTTGAGTTAGTGTTCGCGAGGATACTAAAAACCTGGGTGGTACCGTGAAAAGAAGACGCTTTTCTCCCCAATCACTGTAAACGAATGTGCAGTTATGGGATAGAAGGCGTCTTTTTTATTTCAGCAAAAACTTATGAAAAAAGGTTGAATGATCCTTAGGTTCCATGAGAACGAGGATTTTCTATACAAATGATTACTAAAGGAGGCATGCAGCAGTGAAGGTTGAGGCAAAGCATGAATTGGAAAGTGCAAAGAAAGTAATGACAGGTGCGGATGTATTAATTAACGCATTAGTCGAAGCTGAGGTCGATACGATTTTTGGTTATCCCGGTGGTGCTGTATTACCAATCTATGATGCGATTTATCGTTCTAATGCTCAGTTTGAACATGTGCTTTCTCGTCATGAACAAGGGTCCATTCACGCAGCTGAAGGTTATGCTCGTGTTACGGGTAAACCCGGGGTTGTAATTGCAACTTCTGGTCCTGGAGCAACGAATCTAGTTACTGGTATTACAGACGCTATGATGGATTCATTGCCTATCGTCATATTTACCGGTCAAGTGGCAAGTAGTGTTATAGGCACGGACGCTTTTCAAGAGGCGGATGTTATGGGGATTACAACACCAATTACAAAATACAATTATCAGGTCAATCAATTATCCGAACTTCCAGGGATTGTAAAAGAAGCATTTCATGTTGCTTCAACTGGCAGACCAGGACCGGTTGTCGTGGATATTCCAAAGAATATCTCAGCTGAGCTTTCGACAGCGGTCTATGAAAGTCATTTCGAATTACCGGGATATCAACCTAATAAAACACCGAACCCTTTACAAATTATTAAACTAACAGATGCATTAAGTCGTGCCAAGAAACCGATTGTATTAGCTGGTGCAGGGGTGATTTTTGCAAAAGCCACGAATGAATTAATTGAATTTGCAGAGAAATATCATTTACCAGTTACCAATACATTGTTGGGACTGGGGTGTTTCCCAGGCTCGCATCAACTATCGCTTGGAATGGCTGGAATGCATGGAACGTATGCAGCAAATATGGGATTGTACGAATGTGACCTATTAATTAACATCGGAGCTCGTTTTGATGATCGATTAACTGGTAATCTTAAACATTTTGCACCGCATGCCAAAGTTGCTCACATCGATATTGATCCTGCAGAAATTGGAAAAAACGTTCAGACGGAAATCCCGGTTGTTGCAGACGCAAAAGAAGCATTAGAAGCGTTACTGAAGAGATCCGTAGAACTTGGTGACCAACTAGTGTGGAAGGAGCGGTTAGCTCGATATAAGCAGGATTATCCGCTTTGGTATGAACGATCGGATCAACAGATTTCCCCGCAATGGCTACTGGAACGTGTACACCAGATCACGGATGGAGAAGCGATTGTAACAACAGATGTTGGGCAGCACCAAATGTGGGCAGCACAATTTTATTCGTTTGAAAAACCAAATCGCTGGGTTACATCCGGAGGGCTAGGAACAATGGGCTTTGGGTTCCCTGCGGCGATTGGTGCACAGTTAGGAGCGCCAGGTGAATTAGTTGTATCGGTTGTGGGGGATGGTGGGTTCCAAATGACTGCGCAAGAGTTGGCAGTCGTAAAAGAACGGAATCTTCCAATCAAGATTTTAATCGTAAATAATCAAGCATTAGGGATGGTTCGACAATGGCAGGAGAGCTTTTATGAAGAACGTTATTCTGAATCTTTATTTGTCCAAAATCCAGACTTTGTGAAGTTAGCCGATAGTTATGGCATAAGAGGAATGAGGGTGAATAAGGAGGAAGATGTTCAGGAAGTGCTGGAGGAAGCAATTGGTTTTGACGGGCCTGTCGTCGTTGATTGTCAAGTAGTTCAACAAACATGTGTATATCCAATGATTGCTCCTGGAAAAGGGATTCATGAAATGATTGGGGTGAGCAAATGAGGCGTATCATTACCGCTACGGTACAAGATCGAAGTGGGGTGCTGAATCGAATTACCGGCATGCTCCATAAACGGCAATTCAATATTGAAAGTATCTCGGTTGGTGCATCAGAAACAGAAGGGCTTTCCAAAATGACTTTTGTAGTTGAGGTTAGTGATCATCAAAAACTGGAGCAATTAACGAAACAGTTAAATAAACAGATCGACGTCCTGAAGGTTTCAGATATCACAGAAAAAGCTATTGTAGCAAGAGAATTAGCACTGATTAAGGTAGGTGGAAGTGGCCAGCTTCGCGCAGAAATTCAAGGGATAATAACTCCTTTTCGCGCAACTGTTATTGATGTAAGTAGAGATAGTCTGACAATACAAGTAACAGGCAGACCAGATAAAGTAGAAGCGTTAATTGCGCTACTTCGCCCCTACGGAATCAAAGAGTTAACCAAAACAGGAGTAACTGCCTTTTTACGCGGGCAGCAGCCCAATCAAGTTACTGAATTAAATTCATTTACTATTTAATTAATAATTTTGAGGAGGAATATATTATGTCAAAAGTACTTTATGAAAAAGATGTAAAAACAGAGGTTCTAAAGGATAAGAAAATTGCTGTCATTGGTTATGGGTCACAAGGTCATGCACATGCCCTTAACTTAAAAGAAAGCGGCTATGATGTTGTCGTTGGTCTACGTCCTGGTAAATCACAAGCGAAAGCAGAAGAAGATGGTTTTACTGTATTATCTGTAGCAGATGCGGTGAAGCAATCGGATGTAGTGATGATTTTATTACCGGATGAAAAACAGACAGCAGTTTATAAAGAGAGTATTGAAGCTAATTTACAAGCTGGAAATGCGATCGCATTTGCACATGGATTTAATATTCATTTTAATCAAATTGTTCCTCCAGCGAACGTGGATGTCTTCTTAGTCGCACCTAAAGGTCCAGGGCATCTTGTACGCAGAACGTATGAAGAAGGAGCGGGGGTTCCGGCACTTTATGGTGTGTTCCAAGATGTATCGGGTAATGCTACTGACATTGCACTTGCTTACGCGCAAGGTATTGGAGCAGCACGAGCTGGTATTTTAGAAACATCCTTCCAAGAAGAGACGGAAACGGACTTATTCGGCGAGCAGGCAGTACTTTGCGGAGGACTAACAAGTCTCGTCAAAGCAGGTTTCGAAACGTTAACCGAAGCAGGATATCAACCAGAGGTTGCATACTTTGAATGTCTGCATGAAATGAAATTAATTGTTGACCTTCTCTATGAAGGTGGGCTGGAGAATATGCGTTATTCCATCTCTGATACTGCACAATGGGGAGACTTTGTGTCAGGACCACGTGTAATTAATGAAGAGACAAAAGAGCGTATGAAGGAGATTCTTAACGACGTGCAAACAGGTACGTTTGCGAAGCAGTGGATTCTCGAAAATCAAGTAAATCGACCACAATTCAACGCAATTAATGTGAAAGAAAACCAGCATCCAATTGAAAAAGTAGGGAAGGAGTTACGAGAGTTAATGCCTTTTGTTAAACAGCCTTTGCAAGCAACTCAAAATAAACAAAAGGATGTGAAAGTGCATGTCACAAATTAAAATTTTTGATACCACATTGAGAGACGGTGAACAATCCCCAGGTGTAAACCTTAATCAGCTAGAAAAATTAGAAATTGCCAAACAGCTAGAACGATTAGGTGTGGATCGAATGGAGGCTGGATTTCCAGCCTCTTCCAAAGGTGATTTTCAAGCCGTTAAAGCGATAGCGGATACGATCAAAAATACGTCTGTTACAGGATTAGCAAGGACAACAAAATCGGATATTGATATTGCTTGGGAAGCATTAAAAGGTGCTGATGAGCCTTGTGTGCATATTTTTCTAGCTACTTCACCGATTCATATGACGTATAAATTAAAGAAAACACCCGACGAAGTAATTGAAACAGCAGTGGAAATGGTAGCTTATGCGAAGAAAAAATTCCCGCAAGTTGAATGGTCTGCTGAGGATGCTTCGCGTTCAGATTGGAGTTTTCTTGCACAAATTATTGAGAAAGTTATCGATGCTGGAGCAACTGTCATTAATCTACCGGATACTGTAGGCTATACCACTCCTCAAGAATATGGCAATATGTTTCAATTTATTCGGTCGACGGTTCCGAATATTGATCAGGTAACGTTGTCTTGCCATTGTCACAATGATTTAGGAATGGCGGTAGCAAATTCAATCGCTGCTGTTGAAAATGGGGCGACCCAGGTAGAAGGAGCGATAAATGGAATCGGAGAGCGTGCTGGTAATGCATCTTTGGAGGAGATTGCTGTTGCCTTAAAAGTCCGCTCAGATTTCTATCCGTATCAAACGAATCTTAATTTACAGGAAATCAAACGTACTAGCGATATGGTTGCAAAATTAACAGGCATGTATATTCAAGCAAATAAGGCAGTAGTTGGTAGAAATGCCTTTGCCCATGAATCTGGTATTCATCAAGACGGAGTGTTAAAGCATGCATCCACTTATGAAATTATTACGCCAGAGCTGGTTGGAGTTAACGCAAACACATTGTTCCTAGGAAAACATTCTGGACGACATGCCTTTAAAGACAAAGTAGAAGAACTCGGAATGGACGTTTCTGAGGACAATATTAAAAAGGCTTTTGAGCTATTTAAACAACTGACAGATCATAAGAAAGAAGTTACCGATGATGATATTTTTACCATTGTTACTGAAGTACAAACAGACACGACATCTATTGAAAAGTATCAATTAAAAATGTTCCAACTTCAATACGGCTCAAACAATATCCCGACAGCAGCTATTGAATTGACTACACCTTCGGGAAATACAGTAAAGACAGCATGTACCGGACAAGGCAGCGTAGAAGCGCTGTATACGACATTGGATTCACTGACAGAGGAAGAAACAAAGTTGATTGATTACCAAATTAACTCTGTTGGTGGGGGGAAAGATGCATTAGCTGAATCGCGTGTGCAATTAATTGTAAATGGTAAAACAGTTAATGGCAGAGGTTCTGCTCAAGATGTAATGGAAGCATCTGTTCAGGCATATTTAAATGCAATCAATCGGTTTATCATTCATCAAAATAGCGAAAAGAAAAAGACAGTGAAATCAAATTAAGAGGAGGAGCGTGTATGAAGAGGGAGATTGTTTTACTTCCGGGTGATGGAATTGGCCAAGAAATTATGGAATCTGCAAAATCAGTGTTAAATACGGTCGCAGCTAATTTCGGTCATCAGTTTATATTTCATGAACATGCAATTGGGGGTACGGCGATTGATCAATATCAGACGCCGTTACCGGAGACAACAATTAAAGCGTGTAAAGGGTCCGATGCTGTATTGTTAGGGGCGGTTGGTGGAGAAAAATGGGATTCGCTTCCCGGTGATCAACGTCCTGAGAAAGGACTATTAGGTATTCGCAAAGCTTTAGATTTATTTGCCAATTTACGACCAATTAAAGGATTTGCTCCTTTACTTCATGCCTCTCCTTTAAAACAAGAAATAATAGAAGGTAGCGATATTTTAATTATCAGGGAATTAACCGGTGGCCTCTATTTTGGTGAACCGAAAAGTCGGGTAGAAGATGGAAATGCCGCGGTAGATACGTTGTATTATTCTCGACAGGAAATGGAACGAATTATTGATAAATCCTTCCAGACAGCACAAAAAAGAAGAAAAAAACTTACTTCTGTTGACAAGGCGAACGTACTAGAATCAAGTAGATTGTGGAGAGAGATTGTCGAAGAAAAAAGCAAATCCTATCCAGATGTTGAAGTAAATCACTTACTTGTAGATGCAGCAGCTATGAAATTAATTACCCAGCCAAATCAATTTGACGTAATTGTAACCGAAAACTTATTTGGAGATATTCTGAGTGACGAGGCTTCTGTTTTAACTGGTTCTCTAGGGATGCTGCCTTCAGCAAGCATACGTACAGATGGTGTTGGTCTATATGAGCCGGTTCATGGTTCTGCACCAGATATTGCTGGCCTGGGGATTGCAAATCCGTTAGGGATGATTTTGTCTACCGCTCTAATGCTTCGGCAATCATTTGATATGCAAGAAGAAGCAGATGAAATTGAAAAAGCAGTTCAAGAGACATTGGATCAAGGTTATCATACACCTGATTTGAGTATAAAGGATGGAATAAAAGTAGGGACGAAAGAAATGACAGATACCGTAATTGGAAATCTTTCAAGCAACAGTGTTTCCAACTGTATTTGTAACTCATATGCCTGATGGCTGGAGGTGAAGATAATGGGAAAACCAAAAACAATAATAGAAAAAATTTGGGATAAACATGTTGTCCATCAGGAAGAAGGAAAGCCAGACTTACTTTATATTGATTTGCATTTGGTTCACGAAGTAACGTCCCCGCAGGCCTTTGAAGGTCTGCGAATCAACGGTCGTAAGGTTCGGCGACCAGAACTGACTTTTGCAACGATGGATCACAATGTCCCTACGAAAAACAGAGATGTTATCAAGGATGAAATCTCACGAAAGCAGATGGAAACATTAAAGAAAAATTGTGAAGAAAATAATATTCCATTAGCGGATATGTTTCATCCCGATCAAGGAATTGTTCATGTTATCGGACCGGAGTTGGGCTTAACGCAACCTGGTAAAACGATTGTTTGTGGAGACAGTCATACTTCTACACATGGTGCGTTTGGTGCATTGGCTTTTGGAATTGGTACAAGTGAAGTGGAGCATGTTTTAGCGACACAAAGCATTTGGCAAGAACGGCCAAAAACATTAAATGTGCATGTAGAGGGAGATTTAGGACCAGGTGTAACGGCTAAAGATTTAATTCTGGCTATCATTGCAAAATTTGGTGTTCGATTTGGAACAGGATATGTGATGGAATATACTGGAGAGGCTATTCGTAATCTATCAATGGAAGGTCGTATGACAATTTGCAATATGTCCATTGAGGCTGGTGCTCGAGCTGGTTTAATAAGCCCGGATGAAACAACTGTTGAATTTTTAAAAGGAAAAACGCATGTACCAGATGGCGAGGCTTTTACGAAAGTTTCACAGGAATGGTTAGGATTAGCTACAGATGATGGAGCGGTATATGATGAACAAGTAATTATTCGTGGGGATGAAGTTGAACCGCAAGTAACTTGGGGCACAAATCCTTCTATGTGTGTTCCTGTTAGCGGCTCGACGCCTAATCTAAAAGAAGTGGAATATAAAGCCGATGTTGAACGCGCCTTGATGTATATGGGACTTAAAGAAAATCAACCTATTTCGTCAATTGAGATCGATCATGTATTTATTGGTTCTTGTACAAATTCTCGATTTAGTGATTTGCAGCGTGCAGCTGAAATTGTCCGTGGAAAAAAGGTACATCAGAATGTAAGAGCGATTGTTGTACCCGGTTCTTTTAGTATCAAATTGCAGGCGGAAAAAGAAGGAATTGATAAAATTTTCCAAGAGGCAGGTTTTGAGTGGCGTGAAGCTGGATGCAGCATGTGTCTAGCAATGAATGATGATATTGTACCACCTGAAGGAAGATGTGCTTCTACATCAAATCGTAATTTTGAAGGACGGCAAGGAAATGGTGCTAGAACCCATTTAGTAAGCCCAGAAATGGCTGCAGCTGCAGCTATTGAGGGACGGTTTGTTGATGTTCGTGACTACGCAGGTGTTCCGTTGTAAAGGAGGAGTGAAATGGAAGCAATAAAAGAGCATAAGGGCTTCGTATACCCATTGAATCGAACCAATGTCGACACAGATCAGATTATTCCGAAGCAGTTTTTAAAACGAATCGAACGAACAGGGTTTGGCCAATTTTTATTTTATCATTGGCGATTTGATGATGAGGGCAATACACGAAGTGATTTTGATTTAAACAAAGAACGGTATCAGAATGCATCTATTTTGATTGCCGGAGAAAATTTTGGATGCGGATCTTCACGAGAACATGCACCTTGGGCTTTGTTAGATTATGGCTTTCGTGTTATTATTGCTCCAAGTTTCGCAGATATCTTCTATAATAATGCTTTAAAAAATGGAATCATCTTGATTCGACTAGACCAAGATCAAGTAAGGCAATGGATGGAAGATGCAGAAACTGGGAATCTAGCACTAGAAGTTGATCTCGAAAAACAACTAATTATTGAAGACGATCAGGAATATCCCTTTGAGATCCCTGCATATCATAAAGAGAAACTAGTGAATGGATGGGATGATATCTCGCTAACACTTCATTATGAAGATAGAATCTCAGACTATGAAACAAGTATGAAGAAATAATAGGAATAGCTGAACAAGGAGAGTGACGGAATTGGGAATTGCTTAACAGGTGAAAAGGTTCACACCGCGATGCAGAGGCTGGTCCCACTCGTGCATCGAACACCATTATTAACATCGCAGACAACGAATAATCTTTTGGGAAAACATGTCTATTTTAAAATGGAAAACCAGCAAAAAACGGGTGCTTTTAAATTTCGAGGGGCCACGTTTAAATTAATGCAATTAACCAAAGCGCAATTGAAAAAAGGCGTAATTACTGCTTCAGCCGGCAATCATGCTCAAGGTGTCGCCTATGCCGCAGCGAAATTAGGTGCGAAGGCAACCATATTTATGGGAGAAAAAACTCCTTTAGCTAAGGTGAATGCAACCAGGAACTATGGAGCGCAAGTTGTGCTTACTGGAGAAACATTTCAAGAGGCATATGAAGCCTCGGTAGAACATCAAATGAAAACAGGAGCAGAATATATTCACCCATTTGATGACTATGATGTAATGGCTGGTCAAGGAACGATTGCCATGGAAATGCTTCGACAGGAAGATCGAATCGATACGATTCTAGTTCCAGTTGGTGGTGGTGGATTAATAAGTGGGATTGCAGTTGCTGCCAAATATGTCAACCGCAATTTGAGAATAATTGGGGTGCAAGCATCTGGAGCAGCAGCTATGCATTCCAGTTACCATACCGGTCGAAGTCAAAACTTAAAATCAGTCGACACCATCGCAGAGGGGATTGCTGTGAAGAAGCCGGGAAAACGCACATTACCACTTATTAAAGAATATGTAGATGAGATGGTTACCGTTTCTGATGAGGAAATTGCATCCTCTATTGTTTATATGTTAGAGCGGAATAAAACGTTAATGGAAGGTGCAGGTGCAGCTGCTTTAGCAGCATTATTTGCTCACAATAAGCAAATTAAGTCCCGACATTGTGGCGTCATTGTTAGTGGCGGTAATATGGATATTGGTACAATGCCGCAAATTCAACAACTCGCCGATCGATTGCATCACCCAATATTAGTTAATTCATAACCCTTTAAACATAAAAAAGATTCATCTCTTCGTGGATGAATCTTTTTTAGTCCGTTTTCTGTCATTAGAAGCTTTCAACTAACTATAGTTTTTGTCCGTAATATTTATCAATAGAAAATCCCCGACCTAATATTTCTGAAGCATTTAAGAAGATAACAAAAGCATTTGGTTCCTCTTTTTGGAGTATCTTTTTAAGGTAGACTGCTTCTTGTTGTTCGACTACACATAGGATCATCGTTTTATCCGTATGAGAGTATCCACCAACGGAGCGTACTTTTGTTAATCCACGATCGATTTCGGTACGGATGATGTTCTGAATGTGCTCTTCATTTTCTGTAATAATCATAACTAACTTGGATGCTGAAGTCTGTAATTGCACAATATCAATGGTCTTGCTAGTAATATAGATACACATTAAGGCAAATAATGTTAATTCAAGATTAAAGACAATGATAGAAGAAATAACGACCAATCCATCAACGATTAATTGGGAGTAGCCGCTCGATAGACCAGTGAATTTTTTTACAATCTGGGCAATCGCTGCTGTCCCACCTGTCGAACCATTGCCTTTATACACAATTCCTAGCCCTGTACCTAGAATAATTCCACCATAAATGGCACCAAGTAAAGGGTTTGTTACGGTAAAAGGGATGTCGCCAGTTAACCAGATAATAAACGGCACCCAAAACGTACCTACTAAGGTCTTCCAACCAAAATCTTTTCCCAAGGTGAGTAGTCCTATAATAAAGATAGGTATATTAATTAGAAATTGACTATAAGCCGGGCTTAAAGAATATACCTCATAAAGAATTGTACTAATTCCTGAGATTCCGCCAGCCGCTAATTTTGATGGGAGTAAAAATAAATTATAGGATAATGCAACAAGTGTGGCTCCAAAAATAATTTGAGTATAAGACAAAACGGTTTTATTCATATTTTTAGTTAATCCTGTCATAACGATAGATCCTTTCTTGATAGCCTTGTGACGGCTATATTCTAACATGAAGGATCTAAACTGTCGAACTTAAGAGAGGAAAAACCTGTCAATCAATGCATAACAACGGTTTCTTTCTTCTGTATTTGTCTAATGACTGCATCGGTAAGATCAGCAGTTGCTTTCGGAATAAATGGGCGTAGTACAGAGTTGATCATCGTTCCTTTTATGCCTTTTGCAGTAATTGTTAGGGAACCAATCATTTTTGTATTATCTTTTGAAATCTTTACTGCTTGAAAATAGCCGTTACCCATTACTTGTTCATTTCCGCTAGAAAGAGTGAAGGCAACTTTGGTTGGACGTTTCCACTCGGTAATCCAAATGGATAAACGAACGGTTTTTTGGATGATACCTAGATCACCTTTACAGATCCAAATCGATTGTTTCATATTAATAATGCGATGTTCCTGATAGCCGGGAACAAGAGGAGCCCAGTTATTCATATCACTAACAAAGCGCCATATGTTTTCAATAGGAATATTAACTTGACGTTCACAAATACCGCTCGGCAAATCCAAAACCTCCCTGTTAATCAACGATGGTTACACACCCTTTCATGTATATGCAGAGATGGTGGCATTAGAAGTTATTTTTTTATGAATGATGCCTGTCAGCATAATAGATGATAAAGACGGAATTGTTTTATGCTTAAGATTTTGAAATAATTACCAACATGGAAATCGTTGAATAAGGGGATGGTCTGATGCTTACCAAATACGTCAGAAAATCTGAGCGGTCTGCAGGACATTATTTTATGGGGTGACATGATGAACGATATTGTAATGGTTATATTAACATTGATTGTACTAATTCAAAGCTTAATTAAAAATAGGGATATAATTAAAAAACTTACTTTCGGTAATATGTTACAAGTGTTCGGTTCTTTTATGGGCATCATTATAGCTGCAACTTTTTTGCTATATTACCTGGGTATCTGGGTGGTTAATCAAATTTCAAACCATATAATAAGCAATGTAGTAACATGGGTGTTCCTTATCATGGTCTCCTATCATTTAGTTTTCTATTACATAAACAACTTGAAAAATATCTTAGTCAGAAGTGGTAAATGGTAGAGTTATCGACTAGGATTAACGATGATAGGAAAAAACTACTTGTGGCACATTAGCGTGGAAGGAATGGGATGTGGGATAGGACAGGACATCTTATATTGAATCTTAGCTGTTTGCAAAGGAAAGGTGAATCAATTATATAATAATTCGAAAGTCGAAATAGCTTGTGTAATCGTTAGATAAACGCTATCCTAATGAAGGTAAATAATATTAATTAGATTAGGAGATGGGGTGTATGCAGTCAGTCATCAAATGGGGGTTAAGGATTTCCATTATTTCCTATACACTTCTCCACTTTGTAACGACTTTCCTTGAAGTAGAACCGTTGCTTTCTATCTTAGCTGTCTTAGGATTTTTGATCCTTCTATTTGCAGGGCTTTCGAAAACATTACGCCAATTTAAATTGCCGCTTTTCTTATTTGCAGCTGGACTTATCATTCTTTTTTTTGCTGAAGGTTCTGTATGGAAAGGACTGTATGGCGGATTCTTGCAGATGCGAAGTATTGTCGGTTTACTTGTGATTGTACCAATGATTAGCTGGGTATTAAGAGAGGAGCCATATATTGAAGACATTATGGGAATGGCGCATCGATTTTTAAATACCAGTCGGAAGTTCTATTTGGGGATGATGTCGTTAACCCAAATATTTTCCTATTTTCTTTTATTCGGTGCAATCCCCATGATGTATCAATTTATTAATCAGATTTTGAAGAAGAAAAGAAACGAAGCATGGGAAAACTTTAAGGGGACCGCACTCTTACGTGCTTTCGCTTTATCTACGATGTGGGTAATTAGCATTCCTAGCTTTATATTTGCAGTAGAAACAATGAATGCTTCCCTCTGGATTTGTATTCTGCAAGGCTTTCTTATTGCCATATGTGGGATCATGATCGCGGTTCTATTTTCTTATTTCCAAGAAAAGCATTATGGTGTAAATTTGACGTATGAGTTGCAGCAAGAAATTGATGAAGTGTTACGTCATGCCGATCCATTAGAAGAACGAAAGAGAAAGGTTATTGAATTTGTCGTTTTATTTCTTAGTTTATTCGGGTCGATCTTTATCATCCATGGTTTGTTTTCTGCTGATTTGATGATCGTCATTCCATTAACCATCTTGGTATGGACCTGCTTATATTATGCAGTTAAAAACAAACCAAGAAAATTTGCAAAGGAAGCAAAAATTTATTTTCAAACAAGCTTGGCAAATCAATCGTACCAGCTCAGTATTATGCTGGCTGCTGGGGTGTTAATATTTGCCCTTAACCAAACCAATTTTGCCACGAAAGTGGTAGATGGGGTCTATGCACTACAAGAGTTATTACCGTTTATTAATTTTTTATATTTACTTCCGTTTATCGTCATTTTACTAGGGTTTCTAGGAATGGGGCCATTAACCGTCATGGTATTGGTTGCTGGAATATTAGAAAATATAGCATTGCCATACCCACCGGAATTAATCGTGTTAGCTGTTACTTCTGGTAGTGTGATTTCCATTTTAATTTCACCACTCATTATGCCAGTCATTATGTTAAGTGCATCAAATGGATTAAATGGGTTTAAAAATGGTATTCGCTTTAATATTAAATATGCGATTGTCTTTTATATCATGGTACAAATCTATGTGCAGACGATGATCCATCTTTAGAAAAAACAGCTGAATCTCTACTCATAGATTCAGCTGTTTTTTTAGAATAGAGAAGTTCTGAACAGGGCTTGTTATAACATATTCATTTAACAGTTCTAATCCCATCATTTAAAAAATGGTGTTTCGATATACATTACAAAGTAGAATGGAGGAGAAAAGATGACGATTCGCATTGTCGTTATGCTGCTTTTCAGCTTAATCGTATTATCCATTCCGTGTTATGTAATTGCCCAGTCGAAAGGGTTAGCTAATCCAAGGTTAGTCGGCAAGGGGGAAGAAAACGTATTGATGGGAAAGGGTGGTAATGGAAATGAAGAAACACCTGGCGATTGGTATGTTGGCCAGGCACCAGTCAATCCGGTTGAAAATGCACCGATATTATTATTCGTACCTGGTTTAAACAATGTCGCACAAATCTTTTGGGAAGAGGAAGATGGGCTGTATCATGCTGCCTATGAAGCTGGTTATCAGACAGCATTCGTACAACTATATGATGCTGGTGGTGCATCAGCTGATATGTGGGACAACGGTATGTTATTAGCTGAAAAAATTGAGGAGATTTCGGCGCATTTTAATGGACGGCCAATTACATTGGTGGCTTATAGTAAAGGGGGAGTCGATGCTCAAACTGCTGCCGCTTATTATGGTGCTTGGCGTTATGTCGACAATATTATTACGTTATCAAGTCCTCATCATGGTTCGCAATTGGCGGACTTAGCAAACAGTAATTGGGCAGGATGGCTTGCAGATCTACTAGGCTTTCAAGGTGAAGGAACGACGGCGGTAGAGACCGGTCGTATGACGCATTTTCGATCTGAAATAGATGAACAGCCTTATGCGTATTATAATGATTATTACACATTCGGTGGTATGGATTGGGGTAGTGTTCTATCGGTTACATGGTATGGTGGTGTTTATCTGTCCAGTTATGGTGAAAATGATGGGGTTGTTACTGCGGTAAGCAGTAGTTTGCCAGAGGGACAAGAAATAGCGATTGGAGAATGGGATCATCTATCGATTAAAACCGAAATTATTTTTCCGTTTATGGACGATTATATTATGGATGGACAGGTAGCAGTAAGGCCCGAACTAACGAAAGCTGTAAAGCCGACATCGGCTCCAGTATCGAATCAATTGATACGAGGAAATGCCATCACGAAAGGGAATCCCGAACAACAGGAACTAGTCGTTGAAGATGGTGTAGAAAGTATTGATTTACTTGTGTATGCTGGACATAATCTCAAAGATTTAACATTAATTGATCCGACCGGAAGATCCTACTCAGCAAAAAAAGTAACGACACATGATACAGGTGGAATATTTTATGGGGCAAAGTCGTATCGAATTGCAGTGAAAAATCCTCCTGAGGGGAATTGGAAAGTGAAATTAAGCAGTAATCAAGACAGTGCTTATTTACTAGTCACCAAGTTTGATAAACAAAAAGATCTTCCATTAATAAAAAAGATCAGTGAGAAAAGTAAGCCATCTACATTTAACTACCAAATACAAGCAGATTCAGCGCAAGTAAAACAAGATAGTTTGCAAGCAACCTATACAGTGCTTGAATCTGGGAATCGTTCAACCGCAAATACATGGAAAAAAAGCGGGACGCTCGACTTTAGCAGTGAATTGTCTAACCTAAAAAAGAACCAATCTTATAATATAACCATTGATGTGAAAGGAGAGACTCGTTCCGGTTTTCCATTTGAACGGACGCTTATCGATAGTATCTATACTGCAGATTAACGAATAGAAAAAGCTGTTACAGTAGATGTAACAGCTTTTTATTTGCCAGAGATTCTATAATAATTTGAGACTAGCTAGAATAAGATGATAGCAGAGATAAAAAGGAGATGGGACGGTTGAAAAAATTACTTATTCCATTAATTATTCTGGCTACCCTTGCTACTGGCATTATTTATTTTATCGTTCTAGTATCACCAGAAAATCAAGCAGAGGGAGCAGCAGAGGAATTTTATGCTTATGAACAAAGCGGTGCCTTTGCCGAGTCATGGGAAATGTTGCATCCATTAATGAAAGAAAAATTCCCAAAAGGAACGTACATTCAAGATCGTTCAGATGTGATTATGAACTACTTTGGCGTTCTGCATTTTACATATAGTTTCGAAGACGTAGAAGAAATAAAAAATTGGTTACCTGCTGTTGATAAAGAACCAATTCCCACCGTTTATCGCATTACCGTTTCGCAACATTTTAACGGGAAATATGGAAACTCTACATTGATACAAGATGTGTATATGACTGAAGTAGAAGGAGAATGGAAGCTATTATGGGATTATGAAAATATGGACAGTTAGCCCTAACCAGTTCGTTTTAACGTTCAATAAATAATTATCCTTTTGCGGACCTAAATGTGGTCTTTTTTTTTTGGATAATTTTAAATTGATTCATTTTCGCCAGTACTAATAATATATATATAATATGTTATTCATATATCATTTAAAGGAGTTGATATATCAATTATTCCACTTAAATGAAAACGTTTACCAAATAGGCTTTAAGGGGGATTTTATGAGAAAGTGGTATAGGATACTTGGATATGGCTGTCTGCTTGTTTGCTTACTTTTAATTGCTGCATGTTCCAATGAAGATAATACGGATTCAGATAATGAACTTCGTATTACATTTCGCTCAGGTGGCGGTACGAATAGTGGGTTAATACATTGGTTAAATAACGAAATAATACCTCAATTTAATGAAAAATATCCAGATGTGACGGTGAATTTAGCCCCGTTAGAAGTTAGTGAAGGGGATTATTTTGCTAAAGTATCTTTACTGTTACAATCAAAAGACGCTGCTCCAGATATTGTGACGGAAGATACATTTATGGTTAATTCTGATGCAAGTGCCGGTTATCTTGAGCCATTGGATAGTCGTATTGAGAAGTGGGGAGAATGGGATAATTTTACCGAAAATGTAAAAGACGGCGTGATTGCTGAAGATGGAAAGATTTATGGTGTCCCTTATAATACGGATTCTAGGGGATTATGGTATAACAAGGAATTATTAAAGCAGGCTGGTATTTCTATCCCGTGGGAACCAAAATCCTGGTCAGATATTTTAGATGCTGCAACAGCAATAAAAGAAAAAGGGTCAGGTGAAGTAGTTCCA
Organism: Virgibacillus sp. CM-4; assembly: GCF_000445495.1. Taxonomy (NCBI): domain Bacteria; kingdom Bacillati; phylum Bacillota; class Bacilli; order Caryophanales; family Bacillaceae; genus Virgibacillus; species Virgibacillus sp. CM-4. The sequence goes on along the minus strand of NZ_AUQA01000002.1, from coordinate 382,379 downwards.
ATTTGGATGAATTCTGGAAAGGCTACCGGTGAAGCAACATCCATGCAAACATTTGAAATGCTGCTCTATGGAACAGGCGATCCATTATATGATAGTGAAAATAAAAAATGGATTGTAAAGAGTAATGGATTATTAAATACATTCAAATTTATTGATAAGGTTTACGAACAAGATCTAGGTCCAGATCTTTCTCAAGTGTTAAATGGGCAAGGTAGTAGTATTGCCTATCAAGAATTAATGCCAAATGGGAATCTAGCAATAGGTCTTGATGGAATATGGCAGGCAGGTACATGGCATGAAAGTGGACCTGCTCCATGGCCTGAAGCATTTGAAACATTAGGTTTTGCTGCTATGCCAACAGAGAATGGCCAATCTCCAGGTACGACGTCAATGTCTGGCGGATGGGCATTATCTATACCAGCAAATTCAGATAATAAAGATATGGCTTGGGAATTTATTAAAATGGCATCAACAAAAGAAAATAATTTGAAGCTTCAATTAATCGATAGAAACCTAACTCCAAGAGAGGATGTCGCTAAAGAAAAATCTTATTTGGAGATAGAAATGTTTGAAGAAGCTACAGAATTTCTTCAACATACCAATTTTCGCCCTGCTGTTGATAAATATCCTAATGTATCAACAGTAATTCAATCATTGGTAGAAGATGTAGTGACTGATAGAATTACGCCTGAGGAAGCGGCAGAGATGTATAAAAAAGAAGTTACAAAAATTGTTGGGAAGGACAATGTCACAGAGAGATAGATTTTAAAGCTTCCTTCTATAGCGCGGGAGGAAGCTTTTAATATAAGCAAAATAAGATTTGGAGAGAAGGGTTAGGCTTGAATATGAATGCATCTAACTATGTTACGAAAGAAGGGAGACTTAAAAAACCACAGGCCCTGCGTTCCATCGTATTCTTACTTCCTTCTTGGTTATTATTATTACTTTTCTTTGTAGGTCCGATTTTGTTAACCGTGTTTTTTTCATTTACGAATCTTGCTTTAACTGGAACACAGGCACAGAACATAGATTTTGTAGGCTTTCAAAACTTTGCTGCAATGTTTGATGATGCGAATTTTAGAATAAGCGTTTTAAAAACTATTGTCTTCCTATTCTTATCAGCAATTATAGGTCAGCAAGTATTAGGATTTCTGTTGGCACTTCTAATGAAGGGGAGAAAGCAATCATTTAGAAGAATTATCGGTATTATCATTATCGCTGGGTGGGTAACCCCTGAAATTGTAGTGGCATTTTGTTGGGTTGCATTTTTGAATGATAGCGGCACATTGAATATGATATTAAACGCAATTGGTCTAAGTGCAGTTACTTGGCTATATACATTCCCCATGATAAGTGTTTGTATTGCAAATATTTGGCATGGAACCGCATTTTCCATGATGGTGTTTCAAGCATCCTTAGATGATGTTCCAACAGAATTAGAGGAGGCTGCACGTATCGATGGAGCGTCAAAGATAAAAGTTTTGACTAAAATTGTCCTCCCAATTGTAAAAGGAACGATTGTAACAAACATGATCTTAGTTACCCTTCAAACGCTTGGTGTATTTACGTTAATTTACACGATGACTGGAGGAGGACCAGGAACCTCGACTCAAACATTACCGATCTTTATGTATAATCAAGCATTTGTTAATTATCAATTAGGATATGGTACGGCTATCTCACTAGTCTTACTTGTAATTGGAATAATCGCAAGCTTATTTTATATCCGATCTATGAAAGTTCAGATATAAGGAGGGATAAACATGAAAAAGATAAAACTGGAAGTAGCCGTTCCTTATATAATTTTATCTGTTATAGGGGTTTGTTTCCTTCTTCCGCTATTATGGGTTATTTTCGCTTCTATTGATGAAAATGCACAACAAGCTTTAACATTACCAGATAAAATAACATTTACCAATTACACTTCTATATTATCAGACCCAGCAAATATTCGTTCTTTTATGATTGGCTTAGGATTATCATTAGGCCAATCTATATTAGTTGTTGTTGTAGGCGTATTAGCTGCTTATCCATTATCTCGGTATACACAAAAGTATAAGAAGCCATTTATGTATACGATCTTATTTATGACTTCATTACCAATAACAGCAGTAATGGTGCCAGTTTATCAATTATTTGTTTTTTTGAATCTACAAGACTCCTTATTTGGAACCATGTTATTCTTAACTGCCTCAGGTCTGCCTTATAGCATTTGGATGTTAAAAAATTTTATGGATTCCGTTCCAATTAATTTAGAAGAATCCGCATGGGTGGATGGTGCTTCTATATGGAAAGGGGTTAGGAAAGTAGTAGCCCCGTTAATGATACCAGGAATTTGTACTGTCGCCATTTTTACATTTTCAATGAGTTGGGGAAACTTCTTTGTGCCGTACATTTTGATTCAAACTCCAGATAAATTTCCTGCTTCTGTAACGATCTATCAATTCTTTGGAACTTATGGAATGGTGGAATATGGGAAGTTAGCCGCCTTCTCTGTTATATATACCATGCCTGCAGTTGTTCTTTATCTGTTTTCCCAGCGATTTATGTCTCAAGGCTTCAGCTTAGGCGGGGCGACAAAAGGATAATCAATACAAGTCGATTTAGAAACATAGGATGAAATAAACATTTCTTTCCTAGGGAGGAACTTGAGTATAATCAATCAAATCATTTCATTTAATTAAACATACCTCCACTGTAGTGGAGGATATTTTATTTCGATGAGGAAACGGTTATATATGTGGACAATTATTAGTTGAGGTGAACAAATGAAACCATTATATGAACAAGTTTATGAATCTCTTAAAAAAGATATTGTATCCGAACGATATAAAACTGGAGATCAAGTACCATCGGAAAAAGAGCTAGCAACTACATTTCAAGTTAGTAGAATCACTAGTAAAAAAGCGTTAGAGAAGTTAGCGGAAGAAGGTTTTATCTACCGAAAAAGAGGAAGAGGCTCTTTCGTTAAAGATTCCAATCAGATGGAAACTAGAAGTTCACATGCTGAAAGTGAGGGCAAACCGTTATTTGGTTTAATCGTAACTGCTTTTGATGACAGTTTTGGTAGTGGCCTTATTACATCAATTGTAGAAGGATCGAGGGATAAATGTCATTTTATATTAAAATGTTCATTTGGCATTCCGGAAAATGAGGAGAAGCTAGTTAAAGAATTATTAGACGATGGGGTCGAAGGTTTAATAGTATTTCCAGCTAAAGCTGAACATTATAGTTCAGAAATCTTGAAAATGGTTATAAATAAATTCCCATTCATTTTGATTGATAGATCATTTAAGGGGATAGCTGCTAATTCTGTATCAACGGATAATAAAGCAGCGGCTAAAAAAGGGATAGACTATTTAATTAATAAAGGGCATCAAGAAATTGGTGTTCTAATGCCATATTATTTTAAGACAACTACTATAGATGACAGGTTACATGGAATTGTCGAAGCTTTTTCAGAAAAACAGTTACGTGTTAATCGAAAAATATGGTGTTATGATTTAAAAAGTACGTTGCCAACACCACTGGCAGCGAAGGAAGAAGATATTAAGGTTATTAAACATTTTATTCGAAAACATCAGGATATAACGGCATTGTTTGCTTTAGAATATAAAATAGCAGTATTAGCAAAAGTCGCCTTAACAGAATTAAGCATAGAGGTACCTAATGATATGTCCATTATTTGTTTTGATAGTCCACCATGGAATACGATTGAATGGAACTTCACACATTTGAAACAGAATGAAAATGAACTAGGAAAACTTGCCACCCAACGGTTATTAGCGATGTATAGCGGGGAAAGTCAAATTGTAAATGAACGTATTCCAGCAAAGTTAATCATTGGGCCCACTACGAGTAGCTGTGCTGTTAAGGATGATTCAGGTGTCTGATTTTATACAACAATCGCGCAAGTCTTATTGACTCGCGCGATTCCATTAATCTACACGGTAAAGCCAGATTTTCCAAGCAGCGTCAGATTGTTCGAATGTACGCTCTAACGTGAGATTTAATTCCTCTGCATTACCAATAGGAACAGCCGACAGAATATAATCTCCGCCAAGATCCTTTAATGCTTCCGTATTAATATCCAGTTGTTCAATTGGATCATTGCGATGCTTTGTATAGAGATAGTTCTCGCCATGTTCAGCAACATACATATACAATCTGCCACCCCACGTATCGAAATAATTTTCTAATGATGGGTTTTTATCGAGCTCACCTGCGATAACTTCTCGAAACGTATGTTTATACGATAATGGAAAACTATTATTGTATGTATCCAGCGTATAGAACCCGTTGTATTGAGCGATAGTCGGATGCATTCCGATGCTTACCACTCGATAATCTTTAGGGTCTTGACCAATATAGGACTGGATGTCGTCAAATAAATCTTCTGAATAAAATTCCTTAAATGTGGGTGTTCCAATTAAATTATATTTGGTTTCTTCGTTTAACGGAAATAAAACCAACCCACATTGCGCAATTATTAAAATAATGGTAATTACCCTGCCAAATCGTAAATGTTTCCAAAATATAGCCAATGCCAAAGCAAAACAAATATACCAGATTGCCGGATCAAAAAAATGTATTCGTGCAAAGTTAAAGGTATTGGCTATCATAAAGTTATCTTTAACAATACGCCAACCTTCCCAATACCAGAACGCATACCAGATAGAAAGCAGTAAATTAAAGAAAAATAACCCGACAAGCCAGTTTGGTTTTACATTCCGATAACCAGCAACAATTAAGGCGATACCAATAACCGGAAAAATAATCCAATAATGTTGTGCCATATCATGGGTATGACCATGGAGGAAGTTCTCCAATGATAATTCAATACTTCGCTGGAAAGAATTATGACCTAAATCTAACGCATCACGATGAGAAGTAAACCCAGAACTAAAAAACATCGAAGTAATTAATAGGTAGTTTTTAATTACATAAACACTTGTCATGGCTGCAATTGCAATAAAAGATGGCCAATTCACGTGCTTCCTGCGAAGCCAATCGAGAAGCCAAAATACTCCCATCATGGCTAAAAAGAAAACGAAGGTTAAAACAAAGTTAGATAAAAATGGAATAACCAGTAACGTTAGCCAATAATACCACGGTGTTGCTTTCCCATATTTCCGAATCGTTAGGAAAAGAAATAATGCTAGTGGTAATCCAGCAATGGATAGCATACCGGATGGCCAATATGGCAAAAGCGCAAAGCCTAACGAGGCCCCAACCGTAATGATTGGTATCTCTTTCCCAAACGAGGTAAAATGCTTTAGTAAGAAGTACATACCGAAGAAAGCTGTAAACCGCATAATGGTTTGTCCAATCGTGTATGCCGTCATTGGTTCAAAAATGGCGTATAACCAAACCATTGCATCTAATCCAGATGGTAGAGCACTTCTTGGTAAGCCGTTAATCGCGTTAGGAAGTACTGTGTCCGTTAAACTAAAAATTTGTCCGCTTTCTGCAAGTAATTGATACCATACAATATTCGAATCTAAATTGTCATGGACACGAATATGAGTATCTTCCCCTAATATAAAGTAAGGCATGAGGTAGGCGATGATGACGAAACAAGCAATGCCTACCCATAGTTTAGGATTGGAAGTATTGCTGTATTTTGTTGACCACATCATTTATTGCCTCTTCTCCTATTCCATAATAAAGCGGTAACCGCAATAAGCGATCACTTTCCGTTGTTGTATACCTATCCTCTCCAACAAATAAACCGAATTGTTTGCCAGCATGTGCAGTGTGCAAAGGCACATAATGTGTAGCTGCGGTAATATGGTTTTGCTTTAAAAATTGTCGTAATTGGTTTCTTTCCATTTCATTTTCCAATTTAATATAATACATATGTGCATTATGTTCGCATACATTAGGAATGGTTGGTAATTCAATTGCACCATCTAGTTGTAAATTCATCAATCCATGGTTGTATTGAGCCCAACTGTGTCGTCGATTCTGATTAATTTCGTTCGCGTGCTGGAACTGTACGGATAAATAAGCTGCATTTAATTCACTTAATAAGTAGGAAGAACCTACATCCCTCCACGTATATTTGTCAATTTCTCCACGAATAAATTGGGAGCGATTTGTTCCCTTTTCCTGAATCATTTCTGCTCGTTCAATAAGGGAAGCGTCATTAATCAGTAATGCCCCGCCTTCGCCACAAGTATAATTCTTTGTATCATGAAAGCTAATCGTGCCTAGGTGGCCAATTGTACCTAGTGATTCGCCTTTATACGTACTCATTAAGCCCTGGGCAGCATCTTCAATCACCCATAAATTATGGTTGTTTGCTATGGTTAAAACGGTATCCATATCACAGCCTACACCAGCATAATGAACAACCACAATTGCTTTCGTATGTTCGGTAATCGCTCTTTCGATAGCTTGTGGATCAATATTCATTGTTGATGGCTCAATATCAACAAATCGAATGGAAGCGCCACGTAGTACAAAGGCATTCGCCGTTGATACAAATGTATAAGAAGGCATGACTACTTCATCACCTGGTTGTATATCTGTTAGTAATGCCGTCAACTCTAGTGCGGCAGTACAAGAGGGGGTAAGTAATGCCTTCTCACATGTTAGCTGTTCTTCCAGCCACTTCATACACTTCTTCCCAAATTCTCCATTCCCAGATAGTTTATCAGCGGTTATAACCTGTTGAATTGCGTGTATCTCAGAACCAATCACGCAAGGTTTATTAAACGGAATCATCCTATCACCTCATTATAATTATGCCTACAATTACGAGGGAAAATCCTATAATTTTTTGTGCAGATACTGGTTCCCCGAAGAAAAGCGCAGATAGGATAAACACGAGCACAAAAGAAAGACTCATGAAAGGGTAGGCATAGCTAATATCGAACTTTGTCATCGCCGCCATCCAACACAGCGCTGCTAGAAAAGCAGAGAATAATCCAGATAGAATCCACGGATTTAGTAATAATTGAAGTAAGAAGATAACTTTATCCATGAAGGCATCTGGCAGACTACCATATTGGTCAATTTTCCATTTTAGAATTAATTGACCATACACCGTGAATCCAATGGTTCCTAAAATATATAGATAACCCATGGTTACACTCCTACTGGTAACGTACCATTTAATTTATGATAGACATCGACTGCTCCATTTAATCGGAATCCTAAAGAAATGAACACATTTAACGATGCCGAATTAGAAGGGGAGATCGATGTACGTACCTCATCATAATTACCTATACGAAATAATTCTGCGACACAATGGCTTGTAAACGACTTAGCAAGACCTTTTCCTCGGTAGGATTTATCCATTGCTAAGAGCAAGACTTTATCTCCTTCATAGGCAAAGAACCCAGCTAAATGATTCTCATAAATTAGCGCGACAATTTTGTCCGCTTGAATGAGGTCATTTACCCAGTTTTTATAGCGATGATCGGCCATGAAGTTAGGGATATGAAAGTCACGATGAAAACGTCCATTCGTAAAAACATCTCCAGCGATTTCTAATATATGTGTTTTATCATATTCTCTAGAAAGTTCGATACCTTCTTGCTCAAATAATTGTAATCTATCTTTTTTACATACTGGTTCCATTAACGTATCTGTATAGTAAAACCCATATTTATGCAACTTCTCTGTATTGACGGTAGGATCAATCTTTAATGTAAAATGCCCCTCGATTTGATTTGTCTCTTGTAGGGCTTCCTCTGAAGCACTTGTAAGCTCATAGGTATTAATATGAAAGTTCCGTTTATCCCAAGGGGTTGGTTTCAAAAATGTGTTCATTCTATCAGCTCCGTTTGTTCGTTTGATTTTCTTCCTTGTCTGTCGTATCTTTTATCAAATAGAGCGGTCGATCTTTCGTCTCGTTAAAGATTTTCCCAATATACAATCCTAGAATACCAAAATTAAAAAAAATCAATCCACCGATGAAATAAATAGATACCATTACACTGGTCCAACCTTGTACTGGTTCAGCAAGGAAAAAATACCTGCCAAATAAGTACATGCCATAAATAAATGACACGGATGAAATAAGGAATCCGAATTGAATAGATAGCCTTAAAGGCTTATTGGATTGTGAAATAATAGCATCGGTGGCAAGTGTAATCAATTTCTTTAAATTGTAGGAAGACTTCCCTTCTTTACGTGCATCATGTTCAATAGCAATAGAAGTACTTTCAAACCCCATCCATTGTAGGAATAATGGGAAGAAACGATTCTGTTCTCGCATGTGGCGATATCCTTCCACTACTTTTTTGGTTACCATGCTGTAATTGGCCACCGTATGATCAGAAGCTCCTCCAGTAAAATAATCATAGATTCGATAGAAGGCTCTTGATGAAATTCGCTTAAACCAAGTGTCTTTTCGTTCCATTCGTTTTCCAAAAACGACTTCATAGCCTTCTAATGCTTTCTCATATAATTTTTTTATCTCTTCTGGACGGTCTTGCAAATCACAATCCATGACGACAATAAAGTCTCCATTAGTATAATCTAAACCTGCTGTGATTGCGTGGTGTTGACCAAAGTTACGAGCTAGATTAAACCCGCGTATTTGTTTATCTTCATTGCTTAATGCTTTAATGGTTGGCCAAGCGTTATCCGGACTAGCATCATTAACTAGAATTATTTCGTATTGGGCTGGAATTGCTTCTATTGTCGATTTGATTCGGTTGCATAGTTCATGTAGACATTTTTGGCAACCATAGACCGGAATAACAACAGAAATTAATGGGTTTTTGTTCTCGACCATTGATTAACGTACCATTCTACTGTTTTCTGAAGACCTGTATGGAATTCTTCCACAGGTTGCCAGCCCAATTCTGTGCGTAGTTTTTGATCATCGACGGCGTAGCGTTGATCATGTCCAAGCCGATCTTTTGTGAAGGTGATAAGTTCTTCATACCTAGAAATCCCGTGCTCCGTTTTTAACTCCGGAACAAGTTCATCTAAGATGCTACAAATCTGCTGCGCAATTGCAATATTAGATTGTTCATTAGAGCCCCCAATATTATATTTTTCTAATGATTGGCCATGGTGGTAGACAAGGTCAAGTGCTTTACAATGATCCAATACATAGATCCAATCACGAATATTGGAGCCATCACCATAAATTGGTATTGCTTCTCCGTTTAGAGCTTTTCGAATAATCGTGGGAATTAATTTTTCCTGATGCTGTTTCGGACCATAATTATTTGAACTACTTGTTACGATGACATTCATTCCATACGTATATCCAAAGCTTTTTGCTAGCATATTTGAACCAGCTTTGGACGCACTATATGGATTTCTGGGGTTATAAGGTGTTGCTTCTGTAAATTTCCCCGTTTTACCAAGTGATCCGTACACTTCATCTGTTGAGATATGGTGAAATCTTCGGTTGTGTAATTCGTGCTTCTGTTCCCAATTATTTTTAGCAATCTGTAGTAAAACCATTGTGCCCATAACATTGGTGTGGATAAATTGTTTTGCATCATTAATAGATCGATCAACATGTGATTCAGCTGCAAAATGAATTACACCATGGATGTCATAACGCTCGAATATGTCGGTAACTAGTTGTTCGTCTGCAATATCGCCATGGATAAAATGGTAGTTAGATAAATTACTGACTTCTGTTAAATGTAATGGATTACCAGCATACGTAAGGTTATCTAGGTTAATAATTTTATAATTTGGATGTTTACTCATAAAATGAGGGATAAAATTAGAACCAATAAACCCCGCACCACCGGTAATTAAAATGGTAGTTTCGTTTGTTTTCATCATTCAACCAGTCCTAGCATTGGATTACGATCAATGGAATCCCAATATTGTTGTGTATGCTTGCGATCCGCTATTTCTAGGAGATACGTTCCATAATCGTTTTTCTCCATTGATTTTCCCTTGTTATATAATGCTTCTCTAGAGATATAACCAAGGTAATAGGCAATTTCTTCAAGACATGCAAGTTTAAATCCTTGGCGTTGTTGTGTGATTTTAACAAATTCAGCTGCGTCAAATAATGATTCATGGGTGCCTGCATCCATCCAAGCAAAACCTCTGCCAAGAAGTTCAACATCTAATTGTCCACGTTTTAAATACGCTCTATTTAGATCAGTAATCTCTAGTTCCCCTCGTGCAGATGGTTTTAATTTCTTTGCTAGTTTCACAGCTTGATTATCATAGATATAAAGGCCAGTGACGGCAAAATCAGATCTTGGATCATTTGGTTTTTCTTCTAACGTTATAGCTTTTTGTCGGTGGTCAAATTCTACTACACCAAACCGACGTGGATTTTTGACGCGATAACCAAAAATAGTCGCATATTTATGATGCTTTATTGCATTGCGAAGTAATGTTGTAAATCCTTGACCATAGAAAATATTATCCCCAAGAATTAATGTCACATCATCATCACCAACAAAATCTTCCGATAAAGTTAAAGCTTCAGGAATACCATTGGGATCTTTTTGTTCGCTATAGGTTAATGTAATTCCAAGCGATGATCCATCTCCTAATAAAGCTTCAAATCTCGGTTTATCCTCGGGCGTGCTAATAATCATAATGTCCTTCATTCCTCCAAGCATTAGAACCGATAACGGATAGTAAATCATTGGTTTGTCATAAACTGCAAGTAAATGCTTATTAATACTATCTGTGCTTGGAGATAATCTACTTCCACTTCCACCTGCTAAAATAATACCTTTCATCGTAACACCCCTTGTACTTGGAAGATACTTCCTAATCCTAACCTTAAACATAGGAATCTTATATATTATTACCCTTAAATAGGCTAATTATAATCTTACATTTCTATTTCAAATATATTTCGTTTTGTAAAAATTTTACTAATTATTGAGGAAGTATAAAAAGAGAGGCAGAAACACAACTAAGCCAGGAATGAAATAAAAGCTAATATACGTACAATCAACCTACGTAGACTCAGACTCCTGTGGGAACACGGGAACAGCAAGAGTTGAAGATCTCGAAGGAATGTGTTCTAATGAGGGCCAACGAAACTCATCCTTTGTGGGCCACATTGGGATACCCTTAACGGGGCAAGGAAACTGAAAGCGAAGTATGTTGACGGAGTGATGGTAGAACCTGTTTTATGTAACCAAATCACCCGAACGGATTTGAATGGAATCGTTCGGATGATTATAGGAATAAGTTACTTTGGTCTTCGTATCGATAGCTTATCAAAATACAACAATGCATTATTTTCAAAGAATGAGATTAATCATTAAGGTCTTTTAAACTAGTGTCAGCAAGTTTTATTATTGTCATGTCATCCATTGGTGGATTATGCAATCCTGCTCTTACGTCACGATAATAACGCTGAAGTGGATTACTGTTGGAAAGGCTGCGTGCGCCAACAACTCGCATAGCCAAATCAACCACTTCAATGGCTTTATTCACTACAGATAATTTCACTGCCCCTAGTAAAGGTTGCATGTCAGTGCGTTTGGATGCTGTTCCATGATCCCATTGCTCGGTTGTTCCGTAAAGAAATTGTTCACTCTCCATTAGTTGAAGTTCCATTTCCCCTAGTTTTTGTTTAACATTTGGTAAATCAGAGATGGTTCCTTCAATACTATTTGGTGAGTAGCTTGTAGCAAACTGCAATGCATACTTCTGAGCTGCCCGAGCAATTCCTAAATAACAAGCAGGTATATGAAGGAGCCAGCCTGCAGCTGCTTTTTTTCCAGGTGTGAGCTCTTCCACATAGTCACTTTTATCTAAAGAAACGTGATTTAGAACAAGATCGTGACTGCCCGTACCTTTCATTGCAATAGAGTCCCATGTTTCATCAATGGAAACACCAGGACGGTCACGCTTTACTAAAAAGTTGCCAGTTTTTGTTGTACCTTCAATCGATGCACTAACTACGAAATAGGTTAGAACTGGTGCTAATGTAGTAAATGTTTTACGACCGTGAATAACCCAACCATGTGAAGTTTGTTTTGCTGTTGTTTCTGGTCTGCCTCCACGTGTAGGACTTCCGGTAGCACGTTCGGAAGCAGCATTATTTAGCAAGGCACCAGTTTGAATAACATCATTAGCGAAAGCTTGATACTTGGTTGATTCCCAAATCTCATTTTCACCAAGGTGTTTGGTAATCCCCATATGCCAGCCAATACCTAGGGCTGTTGGCCCATCTGCTCTTGCAATAATTTCTTGCGACTTTATTAATTCTGTTAAAGATATTCCCTTTCCGCCATATTTGGAAGGAATGGTTAATGCAGGGTAGCCAATTTGTTTTAAATCATTAAAATTGTCGTGAGGGAAAGTATTTGCTTGATCATGCTTTGCGCCTCGTTCCGTGAATGGTTTAACCGTTGTTTCTAACGCTTGTAATCGTTCTTCCGCTGTTTTTAATTGGGATAAATTCATTCCGATCCTCCTAATACAATTCTTATCCGATTAGTAAGATATATTATGGCATAATTCTTGTAGTAAGATCAATTTGGGAAACTTTCTTTTACATTAAGAATTTCACCATGTGAAAAGGGAAAAACTAAGAAAAAATACCTGCATAAATCGACAAATTATTTATCTATTAAATATACTAGCTTTAGAGGCGTAGAACGTTGATATAACTAGATATTAATGACTTTTGTCTGACAATTTTCGTCAGAATATAGACCGGATTATCTATGAAATATTGAAAATAATATTGCTTTTTCGAAAACATTCCCATATAATCACAATATATTAACATTGATAATATTCTCAATAAATAATTTATATTCGATGAACACGCCATTTTTTTGAGGGTGTGTCGTTAAAGTGAGTAATAAGTTTAGAAATATCAGAATAATTAAATATAATAGGGTATTATTTTTATTTTAAGATAAATTTTCTGAAGTTTCGTTCATTGTTGGCCTAGGGATAACTATACAAATGAATATAAAACAAGACTAGGGGGATTAATTTGAACAACGCATTATTAGAAATTAAAAACCTGAAGACATCTTTTCGCATTCGCGATGATTATTATGCGGCAGTGGATGATGTATCACTAACTGTAAATAAGAATGAGGTATTGGCCATTGTCGGAGAATCTGGATCAGGAAAAAGTGCGTTAGCATTTTCGGTCATGGGATTACATAATCGCGCAAAAATAGAAGGGAATATCTATTTTAAGGATCATGATCTTGCCAATCTGCCAGCCAATAAGCTGAATAAGCTGCGTGGCGATGATATGGCTATGATCTTTCAAGATCCACTAACAGCACTAAACCCGTTAATGACAATAGAAGAACAAATTGCTGAAACACTTTTACTCCATCATAAGAATCTCTCGAAGAAGAAACGTAGAGAGAAAGTAATAGATTTATTAAATCAAGTAGGGATTCCACGTCCTGAACATACATGTGATCAATTCCCCCATGAATTATCTGGAGGAATGAGGCAACGTGTCATCATTGCGATTGCAATTGCAAATGATCCTGAACTTCTTATTGCAGATGAACCCACAACAGCATTGGATGTAACCATTCAAGCGCAGATACTTGATTTAATTAATGATTTGAAAGAAAACATGAATGCTGGAATTGTTTTAATTACACATGATTTGGGTGTTGTTGCAGAAATGGCCGATCGTGTAGCTGTCATGTATGCTGGTCAAATCGTAGAAATCGCTGATGTTCATACATTGTTCGCTAATCCAAGGCATCCTTATACAAGGTCTTTATTGCATTCAATACCAAATATAGATGGAGGAAACGATAAACTACATGTTATTCAAGGCATTGTACCTCCATTACATAAATTACCTCGGGAGGGTTGCCGGTTCGCTGCCCGTATTCCATGGATAGACACTTCTGCTCACGAAACGAATCCAGAATTACATGAAATAAAGCCTGGGCACTTTGTTCGCTGTACATGCCATAATCAATTTTACTTCCCAGATGAAAAGAAGGAGGAGCAGGCGGATGGGATTTCTTGAAGTGAACGATTTGAAGGTACATTTTCCGATTAGGGGCGGTATTCTAAATCGAAAAATTGGGGCAATTAGAGCGGTTGATGGTGTGTCCTTTTCAATTGAAGAAGGGAAAACATATGGTCTCGTTGGTGAATCTGGTTCTGGAAAAACAACCACTGGAAGAGCAATTATTGGATTAAATCATATTACATCGGGCCAGGTTATGTTTGAAGGGAAAGATTTAACTAGCAAGAAAAGTAAAACCCAGCATGTTCGAAAAGACATTCAAATGATCTTTCAGGACCCTTATTCTTCATTAAATGCAAAAAAACGCGTGCTAGATATTGTTGCAGAGCCTCTGCGAAACTATGAAAAGCTAACTAAAATTGAAGAAAAGCTACGGGTGCAAGAATTATTAGAACAAGTTGGCTTAAACCCTGAAAGTATATTGAAATATCCCCATGAGTTTTCTGGTGGACAGCGACAACGAATTGGTATTGCTCGAGCAATTGCCTTAAAACCAAAACTGATTATTGCTGATGAGCCGGTGTCGGCATTAGATGTTTCGGTACAAGCACAAGTTTTGAATTTTATGCAGGAAATTCAAAAAGAATTAAATTTAACTTACTTATTCATCAGTCATGATTTAGGGATTGTCAAACACATGTGTGATGATATTGGCATTATGTATAAAGGTCGTTACGTAGAAGAAGGTACGAAGCAAGACATATTTAATAACCCGCAACATATTTATACAAAACGTCTGGTGGCAGCTATTCCTGATATTGACCCACAGAATCGCCAAAAGCAGAAACATTTGCGTGATGAAGTGCAAATGGAATATCAACAATATTATAACGACTACTTTGATAATGAGGGCTTGGCTTATAGATTACGGAACATTTCTGATTCACATCTCGTAGCTTTGCCAGAGAAAGGTTGAGTATAATATGTGGAAATTTATCGTTCGACGACTTTTAATTACATTGCCGCAAATTGTTTTACTTAGTATTTTAGTATTTGTTATGGCACAAATGATGCCAGGTGACGCATTAACCGGGTTAATTGATCCAAATATTGACCCCGCTGCTATTGAAGAGCAACGAGAGAAAATGGGGTTAAATGACCCGTGGTATATCCAATACGGTGATTGGATATCTTCGGCATTACAGGGAGACCTAGGACAATCGTTTCGTTTCAAGATGCCTGTCACTGATTTAGTAGAACAACGCCTGATAAATTCCTTTTGGTTAGGGTTAGTTACCCTTATTTTTACTTATATCATAGCAATTCCACTTGGTATTACGAGCGGCCGCTATAATGATACAATGCGCGACCAGCTAATTACTGGCTATACGTATATCGGTTTCGCAACCCCATTATTTATCTTTGCACTTGTTATGCTTTGGGTTGGGGGATTTCAGTTGGGATGGTTCCCAACAGGTGGAAGTGTGGCACCAGGATTAGAACCCGGAACATTTGAATATGCGCTCAGCAAATTTCAACATTTATTATTGCCAGGCTTATCGATGGCATTAATTACTACGGTTAATACGGTCCAGTATTTACGCAGTGAAATTATTGATACAAAGCAAAAAGATTTTATTGTCACTGCAAGAGCAAAAGGAGCCTCTGAATCACGTGTTTATAACCGCCATATTTTACGAAATTCGCTTTTGCCAATCGCTGCGTATTTTGGCTTTGAAATTACCGGTTTAATTGGGGGAACAGTGTTTATCGAGACGATTTTTAGTTATCCAGGAATGGGACTATTATTTATGGATTCTGTATTGCAGCGTGATTACAGTGTGGTAACCGCAGTTGTTCTGTTATTTGGGATAGCTTCCATTCTAGGAGCGCTACTTTCAGATATCATTCTAAGTCTTGTGGATCCTCGTATTCGTATTAAATAATAACTTGATAAACATGGAGGTGATTCAAATGGCCAATGCACATGTTGATACGGCTCAAACAGACACGGAAGTAAAAACCCCTTCTACATGGAGCATTATTTGGAGGGAAATTGTAAGGGATAAAGTAGCGCTTATATCACTCATTTTTCTTGTTGGAACAACTGGGTTTGTATATGGTATTTCAATATTTTTGGAACAATCAGAAATCGTAACCGTCGATTTATTTGCAATCAATGAAGCGCCATCTGAACAATTTTGGCTAGGTACTGATTACGGGGGAAGGGATATCTTTGGACAGTTAATTATTGGGACGAGGAACTCATTATCGATAGGTATTCTCGTTACACTAATGACCGGTGTTATCGGCGTCGTTTATGGACTGGTTTCTGGCTACTATGGGGGAACCGTCGATAATATTATGATGCGGATTGTTGATTTTTTCTTAATTCTACCATTCTTAATGATTGTTATTGTTTTTGTTGCAATTGTACCGAAGTACAGCATATGGTCCTTTTCCTTGATCATGACTGCTTTTCTGTGGATGGGAATTGCCCGCCTCATTCGCTCGAAAGCATTGCAAGAAAGAGAATTGGATTATGCACAGGCTTCTAAAACATTAGGAACATCTAATTTTAAAATTATGTTTACCCAAGTGTTACCAAATCTTAGCTCGCTTATTATTGTAACGATGACGTTAAATCTGGCCGCCAATATCGGCCTAGAGTCTGGGCTTTCCTTTTTAGGATTTGGTTTCCCGGAAACAACACCAAGTCTTGGAACACTACTAGGCTATGCAAGAAATCCACAAACATTGGAGTTTCACTGGTGGGTCTGGGTACCAGCAGCAGTTCTTATCTTCTTACTGATGTTGGCTGTTCGAAACGTAGGGGAAGCATTAAAGCGTGCTACTGACGCAAGACAGCGGAGAGGGTAAGCATAAATCCGATCATTTAGTAATACAGTTTACTAATTGTTACTTGCATCATCAGATGTTAAGTATAAATGCTGTCAACATCTTTGTTGACGCAACAAGAAAGACAAAAAAGGGGAGGTTATAAGGATGAGAAAGACAAGTTGGAGCAAAGCACTTCTCGCACTGTTGCTAGTTTTGCTGCTTGCTTTAGCGGCATGCAGTGGCGGATCTGAGGAGGGAGAAGCAGAGGGAGATAGTGGTGGATCTGATTCCAATAAATCAGAAGATAGTGGAAAGAAATTATATTCGATTGATGATTTTAGTGCGGAGAAAACAAATGAAGGAGAAGCAATTGACGGTGGTCACTTAAAATTTGGCCTCGTTACCGATACAGCGTTTGAAGGTACATTAAACTGGAACTTCTATTCAGGAACATATGATGCAGAGGTGATTGAATGGTTTGATGAACCTTTATTAGCAGATGATGAGAATTTTATGTATACCCAAGATGGTGCTGCGACATTTGAAACATCTGAGGATGGCAGAGTATTCACATTTACGATTCGTGATAATGTCAATTGGCATGATGGCGAACCAGTTACTGCAGAAGACTGGGCTTTCTCTTATGAAGTAATTGGTCACCCGGATTATAATGGCGTTCGTTATGGAGAGGACTTCACGAATGTAGAAGGAATGGAAGCTTATCATAATGGGGAAGCTGACAGCATTTCCGGTATTGAGGTAGTTGATGAAAAAACATTAAAAATTACTTACAAAGAAGCGACACCTTCGCTTCTAACTGGTGGAATTTGGCCATATGCGATGCCAAAGCATATTTTTGAAGACATTCCAGTTGCAAAAATGGCTGAATCACCTGAAGTAAGAGAACATCCGATTGGATTTGGTCCATTTAAAGTCGAAACCATTACACCAGGTGAATCGGTTGTTTATACGAAAAATGAGGATTATTGGCAAGGGGAGCCAAAGCTAGATAAAGTTACTCTATCAGTAATTAATCCGACCACAGTAGTGCAAGCATTAGAAACAGGAAAAGTTGATACCGTTGACAGTTTTCCAGTTGATCAATATCCGGACAATGCAGAAATGTCCAATGTTGAATTCTTAGGACAGATCGATATGGCTTATACGTATATTGGCTTTAAGTTAGGTACATGGGATAAAGAGAAGAAACAAGTGAAACCTGATCCTAATATGAAAATGGCGGATGTTAACCTACGTAAAGCGATGTGGCATGCTGTGGATAATAATGCCGTTGGTGAACAGTTCTATAATGGACTTCGCTGGAATGCAACTACATTAATTCCGCCATCTCACCCAGAATTCCATGATTCCGAGAATCCGGGTTTAGCTTATGACCCAGAGAAAGCAAAGGAAATTTTAGATGAGGCCGGTTACGAAGATGTGAATGGCGATGGTATGCGTGAAAATCCGGAAGGGGAAGAATTAGTAATTAATTTCGCCTCCATGTCAGGTGGGGACACTGCAGAGCCATTAGCAAACTATTATATTCAATCATGGAAAAAGGTAGGTCTGAATGTCCAACTATTGGATGGGCGCTTACAAGAATTCAATACCTTCTATGATCGTGTCGGACAAAATGGCGATGACGATCCAAAAGTAGACATCTTCCAGGGGGCTTGGAGCGTTGGGAATGATGTGAATCCAGCCGGATTATACGGCCGTGATGCCATTTTTAATTTCTCACGTTATGCAAGTGAGGAAAATGATAAGTTAATTGAAGAAGGAATTTCTGAAGCATCCTTTGATGTGGAACATCGTAAAGAAGTTTATAATGAGTGGCAAAAACTAATGGTTGAAGAAATTCCAGTATTCCCAACCCTTTATCGTTCCGAATTAGTACCGGTTAACAATCGTGTCCAAAACTATTCAATTGCTTTTGAATGGAGTGGATTACATGAGATTGCTGTTACCCAAGAAGAACCAATGAAAGCAGAATAAATCTAGTTGAAAAGGAAGCCTCTGACCAGGGGCTTTTTTTCATGAATCCGGCTTGCTATTCGATCAACTTTAACTAGAACCAAATAAAATAGTAATACTGCTAGACATGCAATCATATAGTAATAGATGGTGAATCTGTCATATTTACAACTGTTTCTGCATAAAATGCTGCGTAGGCTATTTATGCAACTTAGAGAGGGTGACGATATTTGTGCGGGATCACGGGTTATGTAGACTGGGGAAGCGATGTTCGAGCGAATAAACAAATGCTTCAAGATATGACAGAAACGTTGTCATTACGGGGGCCGGATGATACAAATTGTTGGATGGATCAGCATATTGCCTTTGGACATAAGCGTCTTTCTGTTGTTGACTTAGAAGGTGGAAAACAGCCAATGCAGAAGGCGAAAGATGGTTATACGTATACCATTACTTATAATGGAGAGTTGTATAATACGGATGAGCTTAGAAAAGAACTGCTGACAAAGGGGTATCGCTTTGCAACTACTTCTGATACGGAAGTATTGTTAACTGCTTATATGGAGTGGAAAGAAACATGTGTAGATTATCTAAACGGCATTTATGCGTTTGGTATTTGGGATGGACAAAAGAATCAACTATATATGGCGAGAGATCGGCTTGGCGTAAAGCCATTATTTTACCTGACGCAGGGGAAGCAGTTTATCTTTGGTTCAGAGTTAAAAGCAATTTTAGCACATAACGATGTGAAAGCAGAAGTAGACCGTTCTGGCCTAGCGGAAGTGTTTGGGTTAGGACCATCACGAACACCTGGGCATGGTATCTTTAAAAGTATGAAAGAACTTCGTGCTGGCCATGCGCTTACCTTTTCTATACATGGATTAAAGGTATGGCGATATTGGAATGTGGAAAGCCATCCGCATACCGATTCACTAGCGGATACTACAAATAAGGTAAGAGAGCTGTTTGTCGACGCGGTTCAGCGTCAACTCGTAGCAGATGTGCCTGTATCTACATTTCTATCTGGGGGCTTAGATTCCAGTGCAATTACAGCGATTGCATCCAATTATTTTACAAAGCAAGGAAATGCTCCTTTGACTACCTTCTCCATTGATTATGAAGGTAATGCAGAGCATTTCCAAGCAAGTAAATTTCAACCATCGATGGATCAGCCCTGGGTTGATAAGATGGCTGCGGCTTTTGCAACAGATCACCATAATGAAATAATCACAGGGAAGGAGTTAGCAGATCATTTAAAAGAATCCGTTGATCTACGTGATCAGCCAGGCATGGCTGATATTGATTCATCGATGCTTTGGTTTTGCAGGCGGATAAAAAAGCATACGACGGTGAGTCTCTCTGGGGAATGTGCTGATGAAATCTTTGGAGGTTATCCTTGGTTTCATGATCCTTCAAAGGAAGCAGGATCAGGATTTCCGTGGATGCGCTCCCTTGACTCGCGAATTCATCTATTGCACCCCGAATGGCAAGAAAAGCTAGACTTAAAAAACTATGTATTTGATCGTTACCAAGAAACGATTCGTGAAACACCTCGGTTACATGGCGAGAATGATACGGACGCGAGAAGAAGAGAATTGTTTTATTTAAATATGCACTGGTTTATGGCCCAATTACTAGATCGTAAAGATCGTATGAGTATGGGAGCCAGTCTTGAGGTACGAGTGCCGTATGCAGACCATAAATTGGTTGAATATGTATGGAATATTCCTTGGGATATGAAAATGGCGGAAGGAAGAGAAAAAGGCATCTTACGAAAGGCAATGGAAGGGATTTTACCTCATGACGTGCTATATCGTAAAAAAAGCCCATATCCGAAAACCTTTCAACCCGAATATACGCAAGCAGTAACGACATGGATGCAAGAGATTTTAGATGATAAAGAAGCACGGTTATTTGAGTTTCTTAAGCGTGAAAAGGTTGAAGCGATTTTACAAAGTGAAGGGAAAGAATTCAAAGACCCTTGGTATGGTCAACTAATGAAGGGCCCCCAACTTATTGCCCATCTCTGTCAAATTGATTATTGGCTGCGGAAATATAACGTAACAGTGAGTGAATAAAAGGTGTTAAGGCGCGGATATAGCTTAAGTAGTGAGTAACTCCCAAGTTGAATAATCTTTTATTGTTTAAATGGCAAACTGAAATATGGGCTGCTTTCCGCGGGCACGGACTCAGTTAACTTCGGTAAGCAAAAATCGCTTACCGGATTGGATCTTCGGACTCGTGCTGATTCCGCAGGAGTCACCCATATTTTATTTGCTATGATAATGGTATCCATTCCTTTCAGACAAGAATAGTATTTTTTGAACAAAATACTATTTCGAATCTGATAATCTCCTATCAATGCAGACAAATTAAAAAATCTGTTGCTTGGAGGCAGCTTTTAAGAGGAAAACCATAAGGATTTGCCGAAATAAGAAGATATTGATTAGAGAAAAAGATGGATTTGTCTTCGAAGAATATAGGAGGGGGAACATGGAAGAACGTGTATTTGATAAACAGCCACATAGGCAGGAAAGAAAGAAGAAAAAATTTGCCTTCATTACTAGTGGCATTTTATTGCTAACGATCGGTAGTTTGATCCTTTTTGTAAACGCATTCATTGGACGATCTGTTGAACAAGTGAATGGTACGATCAACTTACCAATCCTGAAAGAACAAGTACAGGTAATAACGGATGAAAATGGTGTTCCACATATTAAAGCTGCGAATGATCATGATTTGTACGTAGCACAAGGATATGTTCAGGCACAGTATCGGTTGTTCCAAATGGAGATGTCGAGAAGACAAGCATCTGGCACATTAAGTGAAGTAGTAGGAGAAGCAGCGATTGATCAAGATAAATATTTTCGAACATTGGGTCTAAGAAGGGCAGCTACCAAATCCTACGACATTTATAGCGAACAAGCAAAGCAGGTATTACAATACTTTTCCGATGGCGTAAATGCTTACGTGGATGAAGCAATACGGACCAACCGTCTGCCGATTGAATTTACCTTAATGGGAATAAAACCAGAAGCATGGACACCAATAGATTCATTAACCATTGGGAAGTATATGGCGTTTGATTTAGGCGGGCATTGGGAAAGACAAGCATTCAACTACTACTTATTACAAAACTATCCGGAAAATAAAGCGTATGAACTATTTCCTGATTATCCTGAAGAGAAGCCAGTAATTATGGAAGAACCGTATGTATCGATACCAGAAAGCTTTGATAAGGCGATTATCCCCCCTGCTTTTAATGGAAGTAATAACTGGGTAGTAAGTGGGGATAAAACAGCATCCGGATTACCGTTACTTGCAGATGATCCTCATTTAGGATTAGCTACCCCATCTATATGGTTACAGATGCAATTGGAATCAGATACGAATCATGTAAGTGGTGTTATATTTGCAGGTGTTCCTGGAATTATTTTAGGTCATAACGATACCATTGCATGGGGGGTTACAAATACAGGCCCAGATGTACAGCAATTGTATTTAGAAAAACAGCATCCTGAGAGGGAAAATCAATTTTACTATGAAGGGAAATGGGAAAAGGCAACGGTTATAGAAGAACCGATTAAAGTAAAAAATGAGGAAACACTAGATTATCATGTAGTAGAAACGAGGCATGGGCCAATTATCTCTGAATTCGCTGAAGAAAGCGGAAAAGATACAATGCTATCTTTAAGGTGGACAGCACTCGAACCTACCACAGAATTGGAAGCCATTCTTGAAATAAACCGGGCAAGTGACTGGTCTTCTTTTGAAAAAGGGCTTGAAAAGTTTCTCGTACCTGCGCAAAATTTTGTGTTTGCACAGAAAAATGGAACCATTGCTTATAAGGCAAATGGAAACATACCAATCTATCAGGATGGGACTGATGCGTTATTACCATTACCAGGGTGGGAGAAAGAAAGTGAATGGAAAGGGTATATCCCTTTTGAACAATTACCACGTATTGTAAACCCTGCGAAAGGTTATATTGCTACAGCAAATAACAAAATTACAACAGAAGATTATCCTTACCATATAAGTAATGTTTGGGCACAACCATATCGGTATGAACGAATAGCAGAAGTATTAGAATCTAGTAATGCATTAACCGTTCGTGATATGCAAGATTTGCAAATGGATACAAAGAACATGCAAGCAGAAGAGTTTGTCCCTGTTTTTTTATCGATATTGCGTAATATGAACATTTCAGAAAAAGAAAAACAAGCGGTCAATGTCATGAAAAAATGGGATTACCATGATGAAGCAACAGCAGTACAACCATTAATCTTCCATCATTGGATGAATGAATTAGAAGCAATTATCTATCAAGATATACCAGATAATATGATGGATTTATTTGGTTCGCGCGGTCAAACAACAGATGAGCTAATTCGAAAATCTGTTGAAGGAAAAGATGCAATATGGGTAGAGAACGCAGGTGGATTACAGCAGGTAGTAAAGGATGCACTAACAAATTCATTGAATAAACTTGAAAATGACTTTGGAAAGAAGATGAATGGTTGGCAGTGGGGAGATTATCATCAAGTCTCTTTCCGTCATCCATTATCTGAAATCAATCCAGTACTAGAATTCTTTTTCAATAATGAAGCCCCTTTACCTGTTGGAGGGAGCAAAGTAACACCTATGGCTGCTGCCTACAAAACAGAGACAGGTATCGTGAATCATGGAGCTTCTTGGCGTTTTGTTGTCGATATGGAAGAGCCAAAAAAAGGGTATCATATAGTGGGCCCAGGACAGTCTGGTCATTTCAAAAGTGATTGGTATCATGATCAATTAACAGATTGGGTTCATGGCAGTTATCATGAAACAACACTTTCGCAATCACAAGGTAATTTGTTGATTTTCCAACCAGAATAAATAATAGATTGGTCTAAATGCTAAAGTAGGACAATATTATTACCCGGGAAATATCGAAAAATGATTTTGTTTCACGGAAAAGCTCGAAATAGAAATAAGCTGGGTAAAATGACTATGGTTTTTTTTTCTAAACGTGATCAGAAAGCACATTCGATTAGGATGGAAAATTTAGAATATTATTTAAATCTTGACAGCGTTTGCATACTAAAGTATGATTAGTTTACAAGTTAATTATGTGGCGGAGAATAGGAGACCCACACTTTAATCGTATCTTCCTTGGGGGGAGTATATCATTTAAAGTGCGGGTCTTTTTGCATACCATCAATCATATGTTGGAGATGTAAACGTTTTTTTAAAACATAGTTAGCTTTGAGAAAATAAAATAAGGGGTGTTATACATGGCTGAGTCTGAATTTCTAGCAGAACTAATCGGCACGATGATTCTAGTTATCTTTGGGGGCGGAGTTGTTGGAGGCGTTTCCTTAAAGTCATCAAAAGCAGAAGGTGCTGGTTGGATAGTCGTAACCATTGGCTGGGGACTCGCGGTTGCATTAGGTGTATATGCGGTTGGTAATTATTCACCAGCTCATATTAACCCAGCAGTTACGTTAGGCTTTGCAGCAATAGGAGAATTTCCATGGTCAAAAGTACCAATGTATATAACTGCACAAATGATAGGCGCAATTATTGGGGCGGCAATTGTTTTCTTAAATTACTTACCGCACTGGAAGAAAACGGATGATCAAGCAGCAAAATTAGGTGTATTTGCAACTGATCCGGCAATACGTAGTCCTTTTTCAAATTTATTAAGTGAAATTGTAGGTACATTTGTACTAGTGATGGGTCTTTTATTCATTGGTGCAAACGAATTCACAGAAGGGTTAAACCCAATAATTGTAGGGGTATTAATTATTGCGATTGGGATGTCCTTAGGTGGAGCAACCGGTTATGCAATTAACCCTGCTCGTGATTTAGGTCCACGAATTGCTCATGCGATTCTACCAATTCCCGGAAAAGGTGGCTCTGATTGGGGATATGCATGGATACCAGTTTTAGGTCCAATACTAGGAGGCGTCTATGGTGCGTTCTTTTATAATGCATTTTTCATGGGTGATTTTACAGTAGGTTTTTGGATTACAAGTGTTATCATGGCTATATTAATTGTAAGCGCTGCTAGTATGGAATTAAAGAAATCGCAAACGGTTTCTGATAAAATAAATAATAAGGCTGTTTAAGGAGGAGATAGTGATGAGTAAACAATACATTTTGTCAATTGACCAGGGTACTACAAGCTCTCGTGCGATCATCTTTAACCAAAATGGTGAAATTGTAGAGACAGCTCAGAAGGAATTTGAGCAATTCTTCCCATATCCTGGCTGGGTAGAGCATGATGCAAATGAAATCTGGACCTCCGTACTTGCGTGTATTGCTGAGGTGCTACGCAAGGCAGATTTAGAAGCAAATCAAATTGCGGGTATCGGTATTACCAATCAACGAGAAACAGCAGTTGTTTGGGATAAACATACTGGTAAACCTATTTATAAAGCAATTGTATGGCAATCGCGTCAGACAGAAGCTATCTGTAAAGAGTTAAGAGAAGCTGGATACAATGATCTATTTAGAGAAAAAACAGGTTTATTAATTGATCCATACTTCTCTGGTACAAAGGTTAAATGGATCTTAGATAACGTAGAAGGAGCAAGAGAAAAAGCCGATAATGGTGACCTTATGTTCGGCACAATTGACAGTTGGTTAGTTTATCGACTTTCTGGTGGAACTACGCATATCACTGATTATTCAAATGCTTCCCGTACATTAATGTTTAATATTTATGATTTGAAATGGGACGATGAGCTACTAGAAATTCTCACTGTACCTAAGAGTATGTTACCCGAGGTAAAACAATCTTCGGAGGTTTATGCACATACGGTATCTTACCATTTCTTTGGTGAAGAAATCCCGGTTGCTGGAATAGCTGGTGACCAACAAGCAGCGTTATTTGGTCAGGCATGTTTCGAAAAGGGAATGGCTAAAAATACTTACGGTACGGGTTGCTTTATGTTGATGAATACAGGTGAAGAAGGCGTTAATTCCGAAAATGGTCTTTTGACGACACTTGCATGGGGAGTAGACGGAAAAGTAGAATATGCACTTGAAGGAAGTATCTTTGTAGCGGGATCTGCGATTCAATGGCTTCGCGATGGGCTTCAATTAATCCAAGATTCTCCAGAAAGTGAAAGCTATGCAAGTAATGTTGATAGCACGGATGGAGTATATATGGTTCCTGCCTTTGTTGGATTAGGTACACCTTATTGGGATAGTGATGCTAGAGGTGCCGTGTTTGGTCTTACTCGTGGTACCACAAAAGATCATTTCATTCGTGCCACATTAGAATCACTAGCGTACCAAACAAAAGATGTGTTAAATGCAATGATCGCTGATTCAGAAATTGATTTAAAAACACTACGTGTTGACGGTGGAGCAGTTAAAAATAACTTATTGATGCAATTTCAAAGTGATATTATAGGAGTTCCGGTGGAGCGCCCTGTCGTACAAGAAACAACAGCTCTAGGCTCAGCTTATTTAGCAGGTCTTGCTGTTGGGTATTGGAAGGACAAAGATGAGATCGCACAGCAATGGAATGTTGAAAAGACATTTGAAAACAACATGGAAGACCAGCAACGTGAAGATTTATATGCAGGATGGAAGAAGGCAGTTGAAGCAACACGTGTATTTAAATAAAACATACGACTGATATAAAAAGGGGTCATGATTATCGCAATTGGTAAGAATGACCTCTTTTTTTCGTATTTAATCGAAATGTATTACAATAATAAGAAAGGAAAGGAGTCGTGCATATGAAGAAAATTATAAATGATCCAAATCAAGCAGTACAAGATATGGTAAATGGTTTTGTTGCAGCTTATCCTGACAAGGTGACATTAATACCTGAAACACTAGCAGTGGTTAGAAAAGATGCTCCAATCACTGGGAAGGTTGGTCTTGTCAGTGGTGGAGGAAGTGGACATGAGCCTGCACATGCGGGATATATAGGAAAGGGAATGCTTGATGTAGCTGTTGCTGGAGAAGTGTTTACATCTCCTACCCCGGACCAAGTTTTAGAAGGTATTAAAGCAGTGGATGCGGGAGAGGGTGTATTCTTAGTCATCAAAAACTATACAGGGGATGTCTTAAATTTTGAAATGGCTGCAGAACTAGCAGAAGCAGAAGGGATACAAGTTGAAAAAGTAATCGTAAATGATGACGTTGCAGTAGAGGATAGCTCCTTCACCACTGGTAGGAGAGGGATTGCTGGGACGGTTTTCGTGCATAAAATTGCTGGGGCTAAAGCAGAAGCTGGTGGATCGTTATCAGAGGTTAAGCAAGTTGCTGATAAAGTAGTTGCAAATGTAAGATCGATGGGAATGGCCTTGACTTCAGGTACCGTTCCAGCCGCAGGCAAACCGGGTTTCCAATTAGAAGATAATGAAATGGAAATTGGTATTGGTATTCACGGAGAACCAGGTATAGAAAGAAAGCCAATTGCTTCAGCGGATACGATTGCCCAAGAACTAACAGACCGTATCCTTGATGATATCGATATTTCCAATGGAAATGAAGTTGCTGTTTTAATTAATGGTTTAGGAGCTACCCCTGAAATGGAACTATATATAGTAAACCAGAAAGTTCAAGCCATTCTTCGTGATAGAGGGATAGAGGTTTATCGAACTTATATTGGGGAATATATGACTTCATTAGAAATGGCAGGCTGCTCGATTACGGTATTGCATTTAGATGATGAATTAAAGCTACTACTTGATGCACCGTCTGAAGCTCCTGCATTTCGAAGGTAGGAGGGATAAAATGGAATTAGATGTTTTAAAAACTGTAGAATGGATGGAACAAACAAATGAGAAAATGCAAGCAAAAAAAGATGAATTAACCACACTTGACCAGCCTATTGGTGATGGAGATCATGGAATTAATATGGCAAGAGGGTTTCAAGAAGTAGTCAATAAATTAAATGATACCGAATATAACGAGGTTTCTGCTGTACTGAAGGATGTTGCAATGACGTTAATGTCAAAAGTAGGTGGTGCTTCAGGGCCATTGTACGGTACTGCTTTTTTAAAGATCTCTACAGCAGTCAAAGGGGCAGGCACTGTCGAAAGAGACTTATTTGCTAAAGCTTTAACCGAAGCTGTTAATGGCATAAAGCAAAGAGGGAAAGCCACAGAGGGTGAAAAAACAATGATTGACATGTGGTCGCCCATATCTGAAGCATTCCAACAAGCAAGTGACTTTCGTCCAGAAGATATGATGGAGGCAGCCCAAGCCGCATTAGAAAGTGTAAAAGAATTAGAGGCAACCAAAGGCAGGGCAGCCTATTTTAAAGAAAAATCAGTTGGTCATCTAGATCCGGGTGCTGTCTCTACTTTTTATCTATTTGAAGCTTTAGCTGATGTTTGGAAAGGAGACAACTAATATGGCGTTCGTAGGTATTGTACTCATCTCACATAGTTCCCACATTGCCGAAGGAACAAAAGAACTCATTCGTCAAGTGATGAAGGAGGTTCCAATTGAAACAGCAGGTGGAACGGACGAAGGCGAGATCGGGACAAGTATTGAAAAAATCAACGCTGCCATTGAACAAGCCAACCAAGGTGAAGGAGTTTTACTGTTTTACGATATCGGTAGTGCGAAAATGAATGCAGAAATGGCGATTGAGATAACAGGTCGTGATGATCTGAAATTAATTGAGGCGCCAATTGTGGAAGGATCGTATGTAGCTGCTGTGGAAGCGGGTATGGAAAAAAACCTCGATGAAGTTTATCAATCTGTTACAAGATCGTTTGGAAAAAAGCAGTAAAAGATGGATCCTCGGCAGTTAATTGCCGAGGATATTTAAAAAAATTGAGATGCAAAGTTGGACATTTATTATAACTGGATATGGAGGAAGTTGATGGTCACATTCGAAGCGATAAAAATTGCACGACATACCATTGCCGATACGATAAATTCTACACCGATTTTACGTTCGACGCAGCTGTCAAAGTTATTTGGTAATCATATGTTCTTTAAGGCGGAACATCTACAACAGACTGGGTCATTTAAAATTAGAGGAGCAACAAACAAGGTCAAACAAGCAGTGAAGGATGGAGCTTCCCTTGTTACGGCTGCATCTTCAGGTAATCATGGGCAAGCAGTTGCCTATATTGCAAATCAACTAGGAATTCCAGCTACAATTGTTGTGCCAGAAGATGCAAACCAAAGCAAATTGAATGCGATTAAGGCTTACCATGGAAGTATTGAAAAATGTGGCTATACATCAGCTGATCGCTTACCAAGGGCTGAAGCATTAGCAAAAGAAAACCAAGGAGTAGTCATTCCACCATATGATGATCCATTGATAATTGCAGGTCAAGGGACCGTTGGATTTGAAATCCTGGAACAATTAGAGGACGTTGATGTCGTTGTTGTACCAATAGGTGGTGGTGGATTAATCTCCGGCATATTAACAGCAATAAAGGAAAAGAAGCCGTCAATTAAAATCATCGGCGTAGAACCGGACACAGCCCAAGATACATTTCTTTCCTTGCAATCTGGACAAATTACTAGTATCCCCCCAACCAGGACTATTGCAGATGGGCTTCGGACAACCCATCCTGGCCATGTAACATTTCCCATCGTTCAACATTATATTGATGATGTTGTGTTAGTTCGTGAGCCGGAGATAAAAGCGGCGCTTTCGCTAGTATTAGAGAGAATGAAACAGCTGATTGAGCCTTCTAGTGCTGTTACGGTAGCTGCAGCGATGTTCAATAAAATCTCAGTCCATAACAAAAATGTTGTTTGTGTACTGTCAGGAGGAAATGTTGATATTCGTCTAATTGAAACCATGATTCAATAAGTTAAATAAGCACGTAATGAATATAAATCATTCATTACGTGCTTATTTTATAGCTTAAATCCAGTTCGACTCTTAAAGCGTTTCAGAATAATGGAGCTTTCAACTCGAGTAATTCCTTCTACTGAGTATAACTCCTCATTTATAAAAACTTCTAATTTCTGAAAATCCTCTACCAGGACATGCATATGCAGGGTACTTGGACCAGTCATTTGGTAGATACTAGCAACTTGGGGGTGATCAGCCAGGTTCTGAGCAACTTCCTGCAACTGCATCGGTTCTACATCTACTTCGAAAAAAGCAGATACTTGTTTTCCGAATTTCTCTGAGTTGATAACAACCGTAAACTTCTCAATGACACCTTTTTCCTTTAAATTTTGAATGCGATCTTTTACAGCCACACGAGACAAACCAACTTTTTCTGCCAGTTCGACATAGGATAAACGGCCGTCTTCAGCAAGTTCTTCTAACAGCTTCTTATCAATGTTATCAAGTTTCATCGTTTTCGGCTCCTACATTTATTTTCAAGCTAAATCTAGTTTACCAGAATATCTTGGTAAGAAAAACTAGATGATACTGAAAATGTAAACAGCAACATAAAGTAAGAAAAATATCCCATTATAATTTCAATAGGAAGAATAATTTTTATTTAGGTTTATTTATGTCAGAAAAATATATTGACAGCTGTATAATTGTTTATTATTATATTAACTAATTTAACAAAAGTATGAAATTACTGAAAAATAAAAGGAGGAAATAAAATGTACAGTCGTTTGACTTGTATAATCGCTCTAGTTGGTTTATTTCTATTAACTGCATGTAGTTCCCCAAGTAGCGGAAGTGGAGAAGAAGCAGCTGCAAATTATCCTTCAAAGGATATTCAACTCGTCGTGCCTTGGGATGCTGGTGGGGATACAGATGCAATTAATCGCATCGTCGCTGAAGAATTAGAAAAGGAACTTGGCCAAAGTGTTGTTGTAAAAAATGTTGCTGGTGGAAGTGGTGTGATTGGGGCACAACAAGCAATGCAAGCAAACAATGATGGATATACCTTACTTGCCATCCATGATTCGGTAGCGATGTCGCAATTAACCGGACAATCTGATTTTGGATACTTTGATTTTGAGCCTGTTTCTTTAATGACTTCTACATATCAGCTTGTTGCAACTAATCCATCTAACCCCTGGGATTCAATGGAAGACGTTGTCCAAGATGCGAAAGCAAAACCTGGAGAGATTACCTATGCAGCATCTATTGGCTCTACATCACAACTAGAACCAGCGCTAATTCAAACTGCAGCAGATATTCAATTTAATATTGTCGGGTATGATGGTACGGCAAAACGAATGAAAGCAGTTGTTGCTAATGATGTCAGTTTAGGAAGCGTTTCGATCGCAGCAGGAAAAGATTATATGGAAGATGAACGAATGAAATTATTAGGCTATACAGGGGAGGAGCGAAGTCCAGAACTGCCAGAAGTTCCTACATTAAAGGAACAAGGAATTGATGTAATAAACGCAGCGAACAGGGGAATTGTTGTACCGAAAGATACACCAGAAGCAATTGTTTCAAAATTAAATGAAGCATTGGAGAAAGTTGCAAATAGTCCGTCATTTAAAGAAAAAATAGCTTCATTAGGTACGGAGGTTAACTTTAAAGGTACAGAAGCATATATTGAATTCTTAAAAAAAAGTGAAGAAGATATGAAAGATTCACTAGAAAAAAGTGGATTACTAGATAACTAGGAGGTTGTGCATTGGCAAATGCTAAACGTGATTTTATAAACGCGATTATCTTGTTAGCATTTAGTGGGTTTGCCTATTTCGGGTCAACACAAATACCCATTCAAGGTCTTGGGAAAACAGAAGCA
This sequence comes from Virgibacillus sp. CM-4, assembly GCF_000445495.1. NCBI lineage: Bacteria > Bacillati > Bacillota > Bacilli > Caryophanales > Bacillaceae > Virgibacillus > Virgibacillus sp. CM-4. Next base: position 351,029 of record NZ_AUQA01000002.1, on the reverse strand, counting down.
GACTTTTTCCCAACGATCGTTATTTCTGTATTAGCGATTTTAAGTATTTGTTTGCTGATTATAAGCATGTATCGTATGACAAAAGAAAAAAGAATGGAGAAAGTAGCTATTCGTAAAGTGATTAAACGGAATAAAAAAGTGGTGGCAACCTTCGGATTATTTGCAGGCTATGTTTTTCTTTTGCCATATATTGGATATTTTATTGCGTCTGTATTATTCCTGATCAGTTTATACATAGTACTTGCACCAACTAAAAATAAATTAGGATTAGTCATTTTAGGGATGATCGGGTTAATTTTGCTGTTATATGTAATATTTCAACAGGCATTATCCGTGTTTCTACCTCCTGGAATGTTCTTTTAAAGGAGCATCGTGTAAATGGAATCAATACTATTAAGTTTTGAAGCAATTTTAAATGTAAAAACCATCCTTATTTTATTCATTGGGGTCATTGCTGGTATTATAGTAGGGAGTATACCTGGGTTCACTATAACGATGGGGGTAGCTTTGACGTTACCGTTTAGCTTTGGAATGGAACCAGTGAATGGGATTGCGCTGATGATGGGGGTACAGGTTGGTGGCAGTTCAGGAGGCTTAATAACCGCCTGTTTATTAGGAATTCCGGGGACACCATCCGCGATGGCAACAACGTTTGATGGATATCCGATGGTTAAAAACGGTCAGCCAGGTAAAGCACTAGCCATTGGTTTATGGTCTTCCTTTATAGGCTCCATTATTTCTGGAATCATCTTGATTTTTACTGCACCGATATTAGCAGAGTGGGCATTAGAATTTGGTCCATGGGAAATGTTTGCATTAATGTTATTTGGAATCAGTGCTATAGCTAGTTTAAGTGAAGGGTCGATGTTAAAGGGATTAATTTCAGGAAGCTTAGGTATTATGTTTGCCCTGGTTGGCTCTGACCCGCTTACTGCAGTATCGCGCTTTACATTTGGGTTTACAGAACTGATGGCAGGTTTTAACTTCTTACCGGTACTAATAGGGATATTTGCCTTTTCTCAGTTAATGGACGATATCCGGAAACCACCGAATCAATTAACATTAGACAGTACTGCACCGATTTCCTATCCCATTTTTAAAACAATACGCGATTTATGGAAATCTGGAGTTAATGTTGTGCGTTCGAGTCTTGTTGGTACATTGGTAGGTATTCTGCCTGCTGCAGGTGGTAGTATTGCTAATATATTAAGTTATGATATTGCTAAAAAGTTTTCAAAGCAGTCGCATGAGTTTGGAAAAGGGAACAAAGATGGCTTAATTGCTGCTGAATCTGCAAATAATTCATCTATCGGTGGTTCACTTGTTCCAATGCTATCATTTGGAATTCCGGGAGATGCGGTCACAGCAATGATGTTAGGTGCCTTATTGATACATGGAATTCAACCAGGACCATTATTAATGCAGAATCAACCAGTCTTGGTATATGGAATATTTATTTCGTTTTTCTTAGCAGCCATTTTAATGTTGGTTGTACAAAGTTTTGGAATCAAAGCATTTATGAAAATTAATCAAATACCGCATCACCTATTAGTTCCCATTGTTTTACTATTATGTGTCTTAGGTAGCTATGCAGTAAACAATCGAATCTTTGATGTTTGGGTTCTATTGTTTTTTGGGATAATCGGATTTTGGATGAAAGCCAATAAGTTCCCGCTAGCCCCGTTTATTTTAGGTATTATATTAGGCCCGATGATTGAAGAAAATTTACGACAGGCTATATCTGTAAGTGCTGATTTATCTTTATTTTTGACACGCCCACTATCTGCAGTATTAATTGTGCTTTCTATTATTTCAATGGGATATGGAATTTATAATAATATGAAAAACAGAAAGAAAACAGGAGAAGATTCACTCGGTCAATGATAAGAGAAGGGGAGTATGACTTACATGGAATTTTTTAATTCACAGACGTACCCATATGCTGTTCCAAGGCAAGCAACATATGCGAAAAACGGTATGGTTGCAACATCTCAGCCACTTGCTTCACAAGCAGGTCTTGCTATTTTGAAACAAGGAGGTAATGCAATTGATGCCGCCATTGCAACAGCAGCTTGTTTAACAGTTGTAGAACCTACTTCAAATGGAATAGGTGGGGACGCATTTGCTTTGGTGTGGACGAAGGGAAATCTACATGGCTTAAATGCTAGTGGTAGATCTCCAAAAGCAATATCAATCGATGCAGTAAAAGAAGCTGGACATCAAGCAATTCCAAAATTTGGCTGGATTCCAGTTACGGTCCCAGGTGCACCAGGAGCTTGGGCAGAACTCTCGAAGCAATTTGGAAAACTTCCTTTACAAGAGGTGCTAAAGCCTGCCATTCTCTATGCACAAGATGGATTTCCTGTGTCACCAACATTAAGCAAGTTCTGGAAGAAGGCTTACGATGTGTTTAAAGCGCAATTAACAGATGATATGTTCCGTGAGTGGTTTCAAACGTTTGCACCAAATGATCGTGCACCAGAACCTGGAGAAATTTGGAGCTCGCCTAATCATGCAAAGACATTGCAGGAAATCGCAGAAACAGGTGCAGAATCTTTCTATCGTGGAGAATTGGCTGAGAAAATAAGTAACTTCTCCCAGGCAAATGGTGGATTTTTAGATCTGGATGATTTAGCATCCTATCAGCCGGATTGGGTGAGTCCGATCAAAGTCAACTATCATGGTTATGACGTATGGGAAATTCCACCTAATGGCCAAGGAATTGTTGCTTTACAAGCTTTAACTATTTTAAAAGGTTTTCATTTCACAGCCAAAGATTCAGTAGATACATACCATAAACAAATCGAAGCGATTAAATTGGCATTTTCTGACGGGCAAGAACATGTAACAGAGGAAAGGTATATGAAACGTTCAGCAGAAGAATTGCTAAGTGAAACTTATGGAAATGACCGAAGAAGCTTGATTGGTGATGCAGCCATGCAGCCAGAAGCGGGTGAACCTTCATTAAGCGGTACCGTCTATTTAGCTACTGCAGATAATGAGGGGAATATGGTTTCATTTATCCAAAGTAATTATATGGGATTTGGATCTGGTCTTGTAGTACCGGGAACTGGTATTGCGTTGCAGAATCGTGGTCATAATTTCTCTTTGGATCCGAATCATGTCAATGTATTAGCAGGAAATAAACGAACGTATCATACCATTATTCCTGGATTTTTAACGAAAGATACGCAACCGATTGGCCCATTTGGAGTTATGGGTGGTTTTATGCAGCCGCAAGGACATGTGCAAGTCATCATGAATACGATTGATTTTCATTTAAACCCACAAGCAGCATTAGATGCACCTCGTTGGCAGTGGATGAAAGATAAACAAGTGGAAGTAGAACACCGTTTCCCACATCATATCGCAATGGATTTAGCCAAAAAAGGACATGATATTCGCATCCAATTAGAACCGAATAGCTTTGGAAGAGGGCAGGTTATTTGGAGGGATCCTGATACAGGTGTCCTCGTTGGAGGAACAGAATCTCGTACAGATGGCACGGTAGCGGCTTGGTAAATAAAAATAACAACTTAGAAGAGGTACGTGACATATGAAAACACATTGGAATATCTTTATTGCGTTCTTTCGGGTTGGTATGTTGGGATATGGTGGTGGACCCAGTTCCATACCGCTGGTTCACAAAGAAGTAGTCGATAAATACAAATGGATGAGTGAAGAGGAATTTGGTGATTTATTAGCATTAGGCAATACATTGCCAGGACCAATTGCTACAAAACTTGCTGGTTATATTGGGTATCGTGTATCTGGTATATGGGGAATGATCAATGCTGTTTTAGCAACGATTTTTCCAACGGTTGTCCTTATGATTATTTTATTATCTTCCTTGTCATCTATTAAAGAATATGACTGGGTACAAGGAATGACGGCAGCGGTAATACCTGTTGTTGCAGTTATGCTTGCTACGTTAACTTGGCAATTCGTCCAAAAAGCAGGAAAAGGGATGGGATGGGTACAAACAGGTATCTTGTTGCTAGTTGTGTTCATTTTGCTGCAATTTCTGCAAATACATCCAGGAATTATCATAGCAACATTATTAATCTTAGCGCTTATTAAAAAAGATAAAAACCCTGAGCAAGATACGGCAGTCACCGAAAGGGAAGGTGATTCTTAATGATCTACTGGGAAATATTTCTGGCCTTTTTCATACCAGGAATTTTAGGCTACGGCGGTGGGCCGGCTTCTATTCCTCTGGTAGAAAATGAAGTGGTTACACGCTACGGCTGGATGAATGTTCAGGAATTCAGTGAAGTGCTTGCACTGGGAAATTCACTGCCAGGACCAATCGCTACAAAGATGGCTGGTTACATTGGTTATGATGTTGCGGGGATTCCGGGTGCTGCCATAGGTGTTTTTGCTACTGTTGCCCCGTCCCTACTATTAATTATTGTCTTATTAGGAATACTTTATAAATATAAAAACTCACCGAAAGTAAAGCGAATGACGCTCTATATACGGCCGGTTATTGGTATTTTATTAGGAGTAATGGCTTGGCGCTTCTTTAGTGAATCCTATGAAGGTATCGGCTTATGGCAGACAGTCATTCTAACAGTGGTTAGTTATTTGTTAATTGAACGGGTAAAATTACACCCAGCATTTGTCATCGGTGGGGCACTTATTTATGGCGGGTTTTTCTTGTAAATAGAAAGGTTAGCTTCATAGCTAACCTTTCAGAGCTTGTAGTGAAATCAGATGTTTTTTTGCAAGCTTTTTTTAGTCTCGCCGGGGAGAAAACCACTCGCTTTCCGTGGGCGAACGCCCAAGTCTCCTCGCGAAACTCACGCTGCGGGGTCTTGGCTCGCTCGTTATTCTACAGGAATCTCGTAGTTTTCGTCCCACAGAACGGTGGCTTACGTATTGCCCAGGGGAAGGGTGTGACGACATTAGCACCCATTAGAAAAGACTGTCAAATACGTTCTCGACAGCCTGAAAGGTTAGCTCTTTAGCTAACCTTTCTCTTTTTATTTCACTAACCCTAGCTTTTTCAGGCCATTAAAGATACCTGAATTATCAACAGAAGTCGTTTGATGTTTGGCATATGGGAAAAGTTGAGGATCGCCATTTTCCATAATGAATCCTTCACCAACTGTTTGCAGCATTTCTTTATCGTTCATCCCATCTCCGAAAGCAATCGCTTGTTCTTTGTATAGCTGAAGGTGATCAAGCACTTTCTTCACAGTTTCTCCTTTATTTACGCTGTCGCGAATAATATCATAACAGTTAGAAACTCCATTTACATTGACTCCAGATAAGTGAATATCTTCCTCAATCGCTTCATACCATTGCACTTGTTCAGGGCTGACATTCATTATGGAAGCCCCGAGAATATGGTCAAGTGAATCATCTGTGAGTTTTTCATTTTGTTTTAGCTGAAAAACTTCTATGAAGTCTTTGGTAGCTGGACTGGATAAGGAAGTAAAATAATTTTTTTTCGTTGTATAACATACAAGTTCATGTTGATGCTTGCTGGCAATTGATAGAAATTCCTCTAAAGTATTACGTTTCATCGGTTCATTGACAAGCGGTGTATCTTGATACACGGCATAGGAGCCATTATAACCAATGTATGCATCAACTCCCAATTCATGCGCTAAATCATTGACTTCATGAAGTGGTCTTCCTGTGCATAGAAACACAAGTAACCCTTGTTGTTGTACTTGCTTAATTGCCTCTTTTGTAGAGGGTGTATATGTATGGTCTGGCTTTAAGATGGTACCATCAATATCGAGGAATAGAATTTTATAGTTCATGGACTTCTCCTTTGCTTGTTTAATCATTGCTTGTTCCTTCTATTATTCAAATACGAAAAGCATTTGTCAATTCGTATGAAATGGGAGAAGCTTATTTAATGGTAACGCCACCATCCATGACAATTTGTTCTCCTGTAATTAAATTCTATTTCTTTTTTCGCTTTTTCCCCTGTCCATCCCTTTTTTCCTAACTCTGTAAGAATAACAATAGGTGAGATTGTATTTATATTGATGTGAACTGGCGCTCATTCATAAGCAAGGGATTTGTCCTACTCTAAATTGTATTCCATGTAAATCCTCTTTAAGTAATTAAAAAGGTGTGTTTAAATTCATAGAGATCATTCCTTTTTGGAAGTGACCGTTGAAGCAGAAATCAATATCAGAAAGGAATACCAATTTTTAAATAGCACTATCGGTTAGAGAGTTTTTAAATAATCAGATAATATTCATCAAAAAAGTAGTGGGCTTTGTTATCCCACTATTCAAGTCTCATTCGTAATAATAGTATCAATATGATGTGCGTCTAACTTGTTTAGAAATGGCGACTCAATTGGTTGATCTGTGATTAACCGGTCAATTTGACCAAATTTGGCAAATACAGCACTGGATGATTTACCAATCTTAGAAGAATCGACCAATGCTATTACCTTGGAGGCACGTTGTACGATCTCTTTTTTAATTTGAACTTCATATAAGTTAAAGTCCTCTAGTCCGTTTTCCAAGGAAAATCCATTTGCAGACGTAAACATAATATCAATATTTACATAATCAAGAATATCAATTCCTAAAGTACCTTCAATTGATGTTGATTTTTTGGTAACGACACCACCAATTAATATCACAGTGATATCCGGATTATCTTTTAACTCGATCGCTGTTTGCAGGCCGCTTGTGACAACAGTTAACCGTAACGAGGTGGAATTTAATAATCGAGCCAATTCCAGAGCGGTAGAACTTGCATCAAGTAAGATACATTGTTTTTCTTCTATTAAATCTAGTGCTCTTTTTGAAATTTGTATTTTCTCTTTTTTATTCTTTTTTTGTCTTACATTAAAGCTTGTATCATTTTCTTTATCTTCATTAATTACTGCCCCACCATGCGTTCTTGTTAACAACCCATCGTTCTCCATTTTATTCAAGTCTGTTCGTAACGTTGCCTCAGATACCCCGATTTGGGAAGCGATTTCTTTAACTGTAATTCGCTTCCTTTCATGAAGAAGATCAATAATTTTACTTCTTCGCTCACTAGCAAACATTTTCATGAAGTTTCACCCTTATATTTATTCTACCTTCATCTTATTGTATTTCACTGCATTTATCAATATAAATTCAATTATGTTTTTGTTTTCTGTCGTTTTTAATATAAATTAAACAAAATAATTGAAATCGAAAAAAATCAAAAAATAATATTGACAATGTGAAAATGAATGATAACATAGAATTAGAAATTGAAAACGATTTCAAAGTTTTCAATCATTCCAATGATGTCTTATACTCCAAAAATTTGATTTAAAGGGAGATGGAAGTATGGAAAAAGCAGTGGAGAAACATGCTGTGAAACAGCAAGAAATACCTGAACATATGAAGGCTATTGTTGCATATAGCCCAAAAAATTATAAATTTGAGGAGCAAGTGGAAACACCAAAATTAGAAAATGACAAAGAAGTTATCATCAAGGTGGAAGCTTGCGGAATATGTGCTGGTGATATCAAAGCATATGACGGTGCACCTAGTTTTTGGGGTGATGAAACACAACCAGCTTATATAAAAGCGCCGATGATACCAGGGCATGAATTTATTGGGCATGTTGTCCAAAAAGGAGATGCAGTAACCGACTTTAACATTGGTGATCGTGTGATATCAGAGCAAATTGTCCCATGCTGGGAGTGCCGTTTCTGTAACCGTGGTCAATATTGGATGTGTGAGAAACATGATTTATACGGATTTCAGAATAATGTAAACGGTGGTATGGCTGAATACATGAAGTTTACGAAAGAAGCTATTAATTATAAAGTACCTGAAGATTTACCAATTGAAGATGCGATTTTGATTGAACCATATGCTTGTAGTCTCCATGCTGTTCAACGGGCTCAAGTGCAATTAGGGGATATCGTTGTATTATCAGGTGCAGGTACGTTAGGGCTTGGGATGGTAGGAGCAATAAAGAAGGCTGGTCCGAAAAAATTAGTTGTTTTAGATATGAAAGAAGATCGGCTTGAATTAGCAAAACAATTTGGGGCAGATGTCGTATTGAATCCTAGTAAAACAGATGTCGTGAAAGCAATTAAAGAGATGACCGAGGGGTATGGATGTGATATCTATATTGAAGCGACTGGGCATCCTAAGTCAGTGGAACAAGGACTTCATGCGATTCGTAAGCTTGGTAGATTTGTAGAGTTCAGTGTGTTTGGAGAACCGGTATCCGTTGACTGGAGTATTATAAGTGACCGAAAAGAGCTTGATTTATTAGGGTCACATCTTGGACCGTATTGTTATCCACTTGTCATTGAAGGAATTTCAAATGGAGACTTTCCAACTAGTGGTGTTGTAACACATCAATTACCTTTAGAAGCGTTTGAAGAAGGGTTTGAACTAATGAAGAAAGGTGAGCAATCGTTAAAGATTATATTAAAACCTTAATGATTCCATGACAAAAGGGGGGAGAAAGTTATGCCAAATTTAAATAACCAAACATTTTTAGATAAGATTGGTATCCCTGCTAACTTAGCGTGGGGATACTTTGGGGTACTTATCTTTATGATGGGTGATGGACTAGAATTAGCTTGGATTAGTCCATATTTAGTTGACCAAGGTCTTTCCGTGCAGCAAGCTGCATTTCTTACCACTTCTTATGGTGTTACAATCGCAATTGCTGCCTGGTTATCTGGGGTTTTAGTAGAAGCATTTGGACCACGGAAGACTATGACAGCGGGGTTAGTCTTATACTTAATTGGCCATGTGCTATTTGTTGGCTTAGCGATACCAAACCTTAATTACGGATTAATGATACCTACCTATGCCATTCGTGGGTTTGGATATCCATTATTTGCATATGCGTTTCTCGTTTGGATAACATACCGAACACCACAGCATCAATTAGGCACAGCTGTAGGTTGGTTCTGGTTTGTATTTACTGGTGGACTAAGTGTGTTAGGTGCTTATTATTCTAGTTTTGCAATTAATACAATTGGACATATTCCTACGATGTGGACAGCAGTGTTTTGGGTGCTGGTAGGAGCGTTCTTTGCACTGATCGTTAACCGGGATAAATTTGAATTGGAAGAAAAGAATAGTGCGGATAGTAAATTTAAAGAGCTAATCAACGGAATAACCATTTTAAAAAGAGAACCAAAAGTGGCAATTGCTGGCTGTGTTAGGATTGTTAACCAAGCCTCTCAATACGCTTTTCCACTGTTCTTACCTATTTATTTAGCTGATCAAGGGATAGAAACGACGGTATGGTTAAATATTTGGGGAACGATCTTTATTTCAAATATTGCTTTTAACTTGATATTTGGTTATGTTGGCGACAAATTAGGCTGGAGAAATACGGTTATGTGGTTTGGAGCTGTTGGCTGTGGGTTCTTTACGCTATTAATGTTTTACGTACCACAGGTATTTACAGGTAACGTTTTCTTAATTGGGACAATTGGTATGTTATGGGGAGCTTGTCTAGCTGGCTTTGTCCCATTATCTGCTTTAACTCCTTCTCTAGTTGGTGATGGGGATAAAGGTGCGGCAATGTCCATTTTGAATTTAGGGGCAGGATTATGCGTGTTTGTTGGTCCAGCTCTAGTTACTTTATTCTATGACTTGATTGGTACACAAGGATTAATGTGGTTACTAGCTGCATTATACTTTGTGGCAGCATTTTCAACTAAATTCTTGAAATTACCAGAAGATCAATTGGAAGGTTCAGATAAAGAGGAAGCACACTCTGTTGTGTAATGGAATAATAGTATTGTATGGAGAGCCCAAATTTGACCTCTCCATACAGGATATAAACCAATTATGATAAACTTATAGATAGTAAAATTATTGATTTTTCATAAAAATAGAAAAGTATAATAGCGAAGTATTTGCACGTTTAATTATAACTATTTAAATGAGAGGTGTGCATCGATGAAGAAACTGTTAAATAACCCAACGAATGTGGTAGAAGAGATGCTAGAAGGATATGTAAAAGCACATCCGGATTATATCAAACAATTACCTGAAAACCAACGTTCACTCGTCACAGTAAGGGAAACAAGAGATGATAAAGTTGGTATCCTTATTGGTGGCGGATCCGGGCATGAGCCAGGCTTTATGGGTTATGTTGGAGAAGGGATGGCAGATGGTGTAGCAGTTGGTAATATTTTTGCATCACCCTCACCAGATCCTATTTTAGAAGTAACAAAAGCAATTGATAAGGGTGCAGGAGTTGCTTACTTATATGGGAATTACGCAGGTGATGTAATGAATTTTGGTATGGCGGCTGAAATGGCTGATCTAGAAGAGGAGATTCAAGTGCAAGCAGCATTGGCTACGGATGACGTAGCATCTGCTCCCAAAGAAGAGCAGGAGAAACGTCGTGGAATTGCTGGAGAGCTGTTTATCTTTAAAGCTGCTGGTGCAGCAGCTGAATTTGGCTATGATTTAGAAAATGTCATCCGAGTGGCAGAAAAAGCAAATGCTAATACGCGTTCTATGGGAGTAGGATTGTCTCCATGCTCTTTACCACAAACAGGAGAGCCCAGTTTTGAATTAGGTGAAAATGAGATGGAGATTGGATTGGGTCATCATGGAGAACCTGGTATAGAAAAAGGGCCATTAGAAACCGCTGATCATGTTGCCGAGCGTTTAGTGAAAGATATATTGGAAGATATGCCAATTAATCAAGGGGAACAAGTAGCTGTTTTAGTAAATGGTTTAGGTTCCACACCACGAATGGAATTATATCTCATTTATCGAAGAGTTGAACAATTACTAGCTGAACGCGGGATCGTCGTATATCGTTCCTATGTCGGGGATTATATTACATCTTTAGAGATGGGTGGATGTTCAGTTACGGTAATGAAGCTAGATGAGGAATTAAAACAGACGATTGATCATCCTGTGAATTGTCCAATGTTTGTTCAAAAATAAAATCCTAATAGGAGGATCAAATAATGGAGCTAACATCTAGAGATTTAAAGGATTATTTCCACTTAATTGTAAATATGGTTGAAGAAGAAAAGGATTATTTATGTGAACTTGATCGTAAAATTGGTGACGGAGATCATGGTGTTACGATGTCTATTGGCTGGCAAGCTGTAAATGAAAAGCTCGTAAATGAGTTGGTTGACGAAGAAGACCCTGCGAAAATAAGTCTTGTTGTTGGGAAGACATTTTTAAGTGCGGTTGGATCATCTGTCGGACCGCTGTATGCAACCGGCTTTATGCGAGGGGCAAAAACGTTGAAAAATAAAAATACACTACATGATAATGATCTAACAGCATATTGGGTAGCTTTTGCAAATGGAATTAAAGAGCGAGGGCAAGCAGAAGTAGGCGATAAGACAATGGTGGATACGCTGGAACCATTTGCCGAATCATTGACATCCCAATTTGCAGACACGCAAGATTTCCTGACCGCTTTTCAAATTGCGGTTAACGATGCAAAAAAGGGGATGGAGTCAACGAAAAAGCTTATCTCAAAGAAAGGACGTTCAAGTCGCTTAGGTGAACGTTCTGTTGGTGCACAAGATCCAGGGGCAACTTCTGTATACTTCATACTTGCGACCTTCTTAAGTTTTATTGAAGAAAGAAAAGCAAAAGTAAGTTAAACATTATTATGAATAGAAGAGAAAACAATAGGAAATGAAAAAAATAGGGTCAGAGATTTTTTTCTGATTCTTTTTTTCGTCCAAATCCAACTAAACGAAAAAAAACGATTAAAAACGAAAGTATTAAAGTTGTTTTTTGTTGTAAATTAATTTAAAATGAAAAAATAAATAGGGAGGATGTTCAACATGAAGATAGGGATTGGCAGTGACCATAACGGATTTGAATTAAAAGAGGCGATTAAAGAATTCATATCAAGTACAGAGCGTGAAGTGGTTGATTATGGTTGTCATTCCTGCAATGCAGTGGATTATCCAGATGTTGCTTTTGATGTTTCGAAGGCGATTAGTGAGGGGGATTTGGATCGTGGTATTTTAATATGTGGAACGGGCATTGGTGTATGTATAGCAGCAAATAAATACCCGGGTATAAGGGCAGCGCTTGCTCATGACACGTATTCAGCAGAACGAGCTCAATTAAGTAATAATGCTCAAATTCTTACCATGGGCGCTCAAATTATTGGTGTTGAACTTGGTAAGAAGGTGGTTGAGTCCTATCTAAATGCAGAATGGGCAAACGGATCAAAACGAAAAGTTGATAAAATTATAGAAAATGAAAATAAATTTTTGCGTGATCATTATCAAGAAGCAGCTGCAGGTAATCAGTGTAGTTAAATGGGAGGTTTCATTTGATGGAAGCTTTATTATTCGATTTCTTAAAAGTTACCGAATTAGCTGCAATTGCATCGAAGCCCTGGGTTGGTAGTGGGGATAAAATTGCTGCTGATGATGCCGCAACGACGGCGATGAGAAGACAATTAAATGCGATGAATATGCAAGGCACCATCGTCATTGGTGAAGGGGAGATTGATGAGGCTCCAATGCTGTATATCGGAGAAAATGTTGGCACAGGGAGGGGGGGTCCAGCAATTGATATTGCTGTCGATCCCATTGAAGGAACTACCCCGACGGTCAATGGCCAACCAAACGCAATTACTGTTATTGCAGCTGCGCCAAAAGGTACGCTGCTTCACGCACCAGATATGTATATGAAGAAGTTAGCAGTTGGTCCAAGAGCAAAAGGGAAAATTAATATTGAAGCGTCTTTGGAAGATAATATGATAGCAGTGGCTAAAGCTCAAAATAAAAAGATTAGTGACTTAACGGTATTCATTCAGCAACGTCCTAGACATCAAGAGTACATTGATGAAATCCGAGATATTGGTGCGAATGTACATTTATTCAATGATGGAGACGTAATCTATGCAACATCTACTTGTATGGAAGATTTAAATATTGATATGTTTTTTGGAATTGGTGGTGCTCCTGAGGGGGTATTAGGTGCCGTTGCAGTTAGGTGCCTTGGCGGTGAGATGCAAGCGAAGCTGATACCAAGAAATGAGACAGAGATCGAACGTTGTTTGGAAATGGGAATAACGAACCCGAATGAAGCCTTATCCCATTCGCAATTGGTTCAAACAGATGAATGCATATTTGCCGCGACAGGAATAACAGCCAATCTATTTTTAAATGGTATAAAAACAGGAAATGGAAACTATTTAACACATTCGATTTTAGTTAACGGGAAGGATCAACAATTACACTATATTGAAAGTATGCATCAGATTCTTGAGACAGCCTAGTGCCTTACTGGTTGAAACATGAACCTGTATAACCCTTTGCCATATGTAGACACTAAGGGAGAAAATATATAGATAGAAATGCGGCATATAGGTTATGTAAACGCAACCGGAAAATCCATTTCTATAATTGACTTTACTCCCGTTCAATTGTAGACTATACTAAGCAATATATTTATTGTATGAGGTGAAAACAATGGTTCAACCAGTACTTACAATTGGAGCAATTTTAGCAGCCATTCTTATTGCGCTTAGTTTCGTTCTTATTAAAGCAACATCGAAGAAAAGCTATGTTGCCTACTTCCCTGGTTTCGTTGTTGCTACAGCAGGAATTGTGTTTCTAGTGTTAGCTACGATGGCTGGCAAGGTAGACATTATGGGAGCTGGTTTTGGTGGCTGGGGTATTGCATCATTATTTGCCGCTGCAATTGGCTTGATTATTACAGCTTTAACAGATTCTTTTGCGAATGCGAAAGCATAAAAGAGCGGATAATATATCCGCTCTTTTTTAATGTTTATTACTGAATTAGATAGGTATTACCTTGTTTCTGCTCCACTTTTCCTTCTTTCATTAGCTTACCCAAGGCTCGTTTAAAAGCAGCTTTGCTTATTTGAAACGTTCCTCGTATATCATCTGAATCACTCTTATCACTAAACGGAATAACACCATTATTGGCTTCTAAGTGTTGTAAAATGACTTCTGCATCTTCATACATACTGTGCTGTTTTAATGGCCGAAGTGAAATATTTAATGTGCCGTCAGATTTAACTTCAATTACTCTGCCAGTAACTTGTTCCCCTAAACGCGGTTCCTCTTTTCGCTCGGTATGATGAATAAACCCACGGTATTCTTGATTCGTAATAACTGCAGACCCTTCTCTGCTTGTATGGTATACGGTTCCTTGTATGGTAGTATTTAAGAGCGAATCAGGTGCTAATTCCACCATTCTTGCCATTACCCCTTCTGATGCTGGTATTGCTAGTAGTCGTCCTTTCCTGTCTTTGCCTAATGTGACAAAAAGACGATCATCCATTTGTGGCCAAACTTCCTCAAATAAAGGAAGATCATCCTTAGAAACGAGGATTTCTTTTGTCGTACCAATGTCAACAAAAACACCAAGATTAGGGAGGACGTTTTTGACTTGTCCCCAACCGTACTCATCCATCTTGACATTAGGCAAATAGGAAGTGGCAACAACCTTTCCTTTTTTGTCCATGTATAAAAAAACATTTACTTCTTGATTCGGTCTTAATTCATTCTTTGCTTCATTGTAATGCAAAAGAACTTCATCCATTTCAAATGTTAGTACATAGCCTGTATCAATAATTCGATCAACGATCATCGTTTGGGTAGTTCCGATTAAATGTTTCAATTACATTACCTTCTTTCTATATGTATTGGAAAAGGGATACTCATCTTAAGAGTACCCCTTTGTTTTTAAAGTAACACATAAGTTTTTCATTTTATTGAGAGTAAAAGCTGGATAAAGCTATTACTCCTTTTATTTTTACTCCCGATAAATGTTCATCGGGTGGGAAATTCTTATTATCCAATGTTAAAATTAATTAAACTGTATGAAATATGCAGCATGCCATATTTCTCTTTGTTTCATCTTCGATGATTTTTATTTCGAATTTCACTTTAACCGCGGTATATGTTCCACTGGATGTCCTCTAACTTAAGCAACGTAAGCCCTACCTGCTCTTACGTCCTTGCGACCCCGAAGTCGCGCCAGTGTGAATAAGCATCTTCAAAAACATTGTAGAATGCCAGATCACTTATCTGTTACTTCGGTTTATTAACCTTATTATATTCTCATATACTGTTTGAAATGTCAAGAAGGTATGGAGTTTTAATGTTTGATAACGAAATGAAATGTTTCTTATGGGTGTATTAGGGGTATTCAACTAACACGGATAAAACGAAAGGATGAGAAAGATGATACGTACGATTTTAATGATTATTGGAGCAATTGTCGTAATTGGTTGGATCGTCTCTTTATTCTAATTAACGATAAGATTCAAACTTTTAAATAGTTAACTCGAAATACTTCCTTTATAATGGATGAAGGGAAAGTCATTTCGGGTTTTTATATGTAGAAGGAGATGATTACATGGATATGCAGTTACAAGATAAAACAGTCATTGTAACAGCTGGGAGTAAAGGTTTGGGGAAAGCTATTGCTACAGCGTTTGCTGAAGAGAGAGCAGTTGTCTATATTAGCAGTCGTAATGAAACAAATCTCAAGCAGGCAGTGAAAGAGATCAAACAGAAGACGGGTAATAATTCCGTTTCTTATGTTGTTTGTGATATGAAAGATCCTCAAGCGATTAAGCAAATGATTCACTCTATTTTAGACCAACGGAAAACAATTGATGTGTTAATTAATAATGGAGGAGGACCTCCAGCAGGAAGTTTTTTAGAAATGAACGATGAAGATTGGTATCATGCCTTTGAATTAAACTTACTTAGTTTTATACGAACGATTAGAGCGGTAGTACCACAAATGCAACAGCAGCAAGCCGGTCATATTGTCAATGTTGCATCGTCATCAATTAAGCAAGCCTTAGATAATTTGGTGCTTTCAAATACAATGCGTCCAGGTATTGTCGGATTATCTAAGACATTGGCTCAGGAACTAAGCCAGGACAATATATTAATCAATACTGTGGGGCCTGGTTCAGTAAAGACAGACCGAATTCTTGATTTAAATCGAAAACAAGCTGGAAAGCTAGGGGTATCAGAAGAAGAAGTAATGAACAAAGCAGAGGCCCAAATACCAATGAAACGTTATGGAAGACCAGAAGAATTTGCAAAAGCAATCCTGTTTTTAGCTTCAGCTTCCAATACGTATATTACTGGGCAGTCACTAATTGTTGATGGCGGGTTAATAAAATCCTTATAATTTAGAGTGAAAGGGAAACCCAGTGTTCCTTACATTGTGTTTCCCATTATATTCGCACTCTTAGTGGAATAAGCTAGTTATTCCCAAAGCAATTAATAGAAGTGGCGGAAGAAACGTCATTCGTTGTAATTGTCTGCTTTTAGCTAACCATATCCCTGCTTTTAATCCACAAAATAGAAATGTACCACTCATTATTGCAATTAAACCAGCTGTTAAAAATGCCCCATAGCCTAACATAGAGGCGCCAATTCCAGCACCGAATGCATCAAGCGCTAATGCCGAACCTAGCAGGATTGCCTCGGTTGGAGAAATAACACCAGAGCGATCTAAGTCAGCTTTATCTGGAGTAGATAGAACAGTGGACAAAATATTTTGATTGGTATCTTTCTCTTCTATTTCTTTTCTGGGAGTGATGCAATTAAATAACGCAAAGCTCCCTAGTATAATTAATATGCTTCCACCAAGCATCCCAGCAATATTTGGAGAAAGAATGGAAGTTAACATAATTCCAATCGTCATTGACAGCAAAACGATAATACCTGAGCAAAGCATAATAATAAGTAATGCATTTAATGGTACACGAATATTTCGCATGCCATAAGTTATACCTACTCCAAACCCGTCTAAGCTAACTGCAATAACTAAAAAAATTAAACCAGTATAAAAAAGCATGGCACCAATTCCTTTATCTATTTCTAAGGTATTGTATGGTTATTTTATATTTGTTGTGCGTATCCAACTTTTTATCATGAGTTAGTTTAGCTGCTTTAATCTGAAACGGAAGGTGAAATGTGATAAGATAAAGGATAGGTCTTTTAAGAAAGGATTTTAAAGATGAGTAAAATAGTTGTTTTAGCTGAGAAGCCTTCCGTTGGCCGTGATATTGCTCGAGTTTTAAAGTGTAATAAAAAAGGCAATGGTTTTATGGAAGGTTCCCAATATATCGTAACCTGGGCGTTAGGTCATCTTGTTACATTAGCAGACCCTGAAGTATATGATAATAAATACAAGACATGGAAGCTTGAAGACTTGCCTATGCTTCCGTCTAATCTAAAACTATCGGTAATTAAGAAAACTGGCAAGCAATTTAATGTTGTTAAGACACAGCTTCATCGTAGTGATGTGAATCAAATCGTTATCGCCACAGATGCAGGAAGAGAAGGAGAGCTTGTTGCCCGTTGGATTTTGGAAAAAGCACGTGTTCATAAGCCGGTTAAACGCTTATGGATTTCCTCTGTTACGGATAAAGCCATTCGTGATGGCTTTCATCAATTAAAGTCAGGTACGAAGTTTGAAAACCTTTATGCATCAGCGGTTGCACGTTCAGAAGCCGATTGGTATGTAGGTTTAAATGCTACAAGGGCATTGACGACGAAATATAATGCCCAATTATCTACTGGCCGAGTACAAACGCCAACCCTTGGGATGATAGCGGCAAGAGAAGAGGAAATCAAATCCTTTATTCCAAAGAAGTATTATGGAATAGCTGCCAGAACAAATCGAGGCTTTTCGTTAACTTGGCAAGATAATAAAAATAATAAACGAATATTTTCCAAAGAAGCAGCACAAACAATCGAACAGAAAGTGAACAATCAACCACTGACAATTAAACATATTGATAAAAAACACAAGAAAAAATCAGCCCCTCAACTTTATGATTTAACAGAATTGCAGCGTGATGCAAACCGTATGTTTCATTTTTCTGGGAAACAGACTTTATCGATCATGCAGAAGTTATATGAACAACATAAGGTTTTAACATACCCGAGAACCGATTCACGGGTCCTTTCAACCGATATTGTTTCTACGTTGAAGGATCGTGTCAAAGCTTGTGGTGTCGATCAATACGCTCGTACAGCGTATAAAATTCTAAACAAAGATTTAAATTTAACAAAATCGGTTGTGGATAACTCCAAAGTATCGGATCACCATGCAATTATTCCAACAGAAGAAAATGTTGTGCTTGCTGATTTAAATGATAAAGAGCGGAAAATTTATGATTTAGTAGTGAAACGTTTTCTAGCTGTATTGTCTGATCCATTTGAATATGAACAAACAACCATCTATGCAGAAACAGAGGGAGAACAGTTTACAGCTAGAGGAAAAGTCATTCAAAAACAAGGTTGGAAAGAAGTTTATAATCATCGTTTTGATGATGGGGAAGCAGAAGATGATCAACAGTTACCTGCTTTAGAAACAGGTCAAACCCTTTCAAATATAACGTATACCATAACAGCTGGTGAAACGAAACCACCAGAACGTTTTACCGAGGGCTCGCTGTTACAGGCAATGGAAAATCCTGTACGTTACTTGAGTTCAAATGACAAAAAACATGCAAACACGTTAAACAAATCGGGTGGAATCGGTACAGTAGCAACCAGAGCTGATATTATTGAGAAATTATTTAATAACATGTATATGGAAATGAAAGGAAAGTACATTTTTATTACATCGACTGGAAGGCAATTACTCGACTTGGTTCCAGAAGAATTGCGTTCTGCAGCATTAACAGCAGAATGGGAAGATAAATTGACAAAAATTGCAGATGGCAAATTAAACAAAAACCAGTTCATGTCTGAAATTAAAGGTTATACGAAGCAAGTAGTTCAGCAAATTAAATCGAGTCAGGAAAAATTCAAGCATGATAATATGACTGGAACAAAATGTCCAGAATGCGGAAAGTTGATGTTAGAAATTGCAAACAAAAAAGGAAGAATGCTTGTTTGTCAGGATCGTTCCTGTGGTCATAAGAAAAACATTGCTAAACAAACAAATGCACGTTGTCCGAATTGCCATAAACGCCTTGAGCTACGTGGTGAAGGAGATGGACAAATCTTCATGTGTAAATGTGGGCATCGTGAAAAATTATCAACGTTTCAAGCACGTAAAGATAAAGAAAAGAAACATAATGTTTCCAAAAAGGAAGTCAATAAGTATTTGAAGAAACAAGATGAACGGTTCAGTAACAATGCCCTTGCCGAACAACTTGCAAAATTTAAAAATAAATAAAAAACGTGTCAGATTAAATCTGACACGTTTTTTCTATTTAATATCTTGTTTCTTCGACAATATTGTGGAATTTATCCAATATTGTAACCTTACTAGGACTGTTTTCTTTCGCCATTCGTGTTGCTTCGCTAATCGCTTCATCTTTTGCATCATATAACTCTTCCGGAGCTACA
The DNA here is from genome assembly GCF_000445495.1 of Virgibacillus sp. CM-4. NCBI lineage: Bacteria > Bacillati > Bacillota > Bacilli > Caryophanales > Bacillaceae > Virgibacillus > Virgibacillus sp. CM-4. The sequence continues at coordinate 331,723 of NZ_AUQA01000002.1, read as the reverse complement.
TCCTCTAACTTTACGAACCATCCTGTTGCATCTACATTTGGTGTTACCGTATATGTTTTCATTATTAAAACTCCTTTATCTTTATCTAGTGATAATTATGGAATTCCCGCATTTTACAAATTTAAAACCGTAATTGGTAATCAATTCATATTTATAAATTTTCCTAAAATAATATACACTGTCTGAATTTTTCGGTATACTTTTGTGTAATAAAGTTTTTAGAATAATGTCGCAAAATACAGGGAGGAATGAAACAGTGGCGAGCATAAGAGAAAGTCTTTTACATCATATCCAAGATGACGTTATTCAAATGCGCCGTCATTTACACCAAAACCCAGAATTAAGCAACCAAGAAGCGGAAACTTCCCGTTTTATACAAGAAAAACTGAAAACGTATGGAGTAACCTTTCAAGCTGGTTTTGCTAAATATGGTGTGTTAGGAATTATTGAAGGAAAGCATCTGGGAAAGACAGTAGCCTTGCGAGCTGATATGGATGCTCTGCCAATACAAGAGTTGAATAATCACGATTTCACTTCAAAACATGCAGGGATTATGCATGCATGTGGACATGATGCTCATACTGCTATGTTGTTAGGGGCGGGTTATGTCCTCCAACAGATGCGGGAATCATTACATGGGACAGTTCTATTAGTCTTTCAACCTGCTGAAGAGGATTCTCCTGTTGGTGGCTCGAAGGTCATGTTAGATGATGGGGTGTTTCATGAGTATACACCAGATATTATTTATGGACAGCATGTATGGCCAGACCTACCAGTAGGACAGATTGGTATCCGCGATAAAGAAATGATGGGAGCTTCCGATCGCTTTAAAATCATCTTAACAGGAAAAGGTGGACATGCAAGCATGCCACATCAAACCAATGATGTGATGGTTGCGGCAGGCCATTTAATTACAAGTTTGCAAACGATTGTGAGCAGAAGTTTAGATCCATTAGAAGCATCTGTTGTTACCATTGGAACAATCGAGGGTGGAGAAGCACCGAATATCATTCCGAATCAAGTAACACTACAAGGATCAATTCGTAGCTATGCTCCCCATATTCGTAAACGATTAAAGGAACGGTTCTTTACGATTACCAATCAAGTCGCAGAAACCTTTGAAGCAAAGGCAGATATTACTTATTTAGATGGGTATCCAGCTACCATTAATACACCAAAATGGGCAAGGCTTGCTCGAACTTCTGCAGCTCGCGTTCAAGGAGAAACACCAGAAGTGAATCCTTCTTTAGCGGGGGAAGATTTTAGTAGATTTTTAGAAAAATATCCTGGTGCATTTATTTGGCTAGGAACCCAAATAGAAAATGCTGATGAACAGGCACCCCTTCATGATGCTCATTTCCAATTAGATGAACGTGCATTGCCACTTGGAACTTCAATGTTCGTACAAGTTGCTCTTGATACGTTAAATGCGTTAGCAAAGGGTGATAGCTAATGAAGGGATTTATTGAAAGCATAACACCTCAGCTCATACAATGGCGCCGTGATTTTCATCAATATCCAGAATTAGGGTTTACCGAATATGTCACGAGCTATAAATTGGCTAAGGAATTAGAGCGGTTAGGGTTTACCATCCATATTGGAAAAGATGTTATGAAACAAGAAGCACGGCTTGGTATCCCATCATCAAAAGAGCTTCAATTTTATGAATCAAAGGCAATCAAGCATGGGGTAGAAAAAGACATTCTTGATCGTATGCAAGGTGGTATGACAGGAGTAATCGCAACCTGGAATACAGGGAGGCCCGGAGATCCTGTAGCCTTACGATTTGATATAGATGCACTCCCAATCCAAGAAACTAGAGAAACTTCCCATTTCCCTCATCAACAAGGCTTTACTTCCTTAAATGAGCAAGTAATGCATGCATGTGGACATGATGGCCACATGACCATTGGTCTAGGTGTAGCATCTTTCATTTCGGATTACCACGAACGGTTATGTGGTAAATTCACCTTACTGTTCCAGCCTGCTGAAGAAGGAGGCAGGGGAGCGAAGGCGATTACAGCAAATGGCTGGCTTGATGATGTCGATTATTTTTATTCGGGCCATATTGGAATCGAATCGTTGCCGGTAGGAACAGTTGCAGCAACAGTAGATGGATTTTTAGCATCTTCAAAATTAAATGTAACATTTAAAGGTGTATCCTCTCATGCTGGCATGAAACCAGAACTCGGCAAGAATGCCTTACTAGCAGCATCGTCTGCTGTTTCCAGCTTATATGGAATTTCGCGTCACAGCGGTGGAATTACCAGGATAAATGTAGGAAAAATGATGGCAGGTAGTGGGCGAAACATCATACCTGCTGATGCTTATTTGGAAATCGAGACACGTGGTGAAACAGAAGAAATGAATTCCTATATGCAAAATGAAGCTAAACGCATTATTAAGGCTTCAGCGATGATGCAAGGGGTAGAATATCAAATAGAAGCTGTTGGTCAAACAGAACAACTAAAAGGTAGCAACGAACTTATATCTTCCATTGAAATAGCCTGTGATAAAGGTAAGTATATTGAACAGGTTTGGCCTGTAGCTCTTGTTTCTGGATCCGAAGATGCAAGTTTTATGATGAATCGTGTTCAAGCAAATAACGGGTTAGCCACCTATATGCTGTTTGGTACACCTTTAGATTTTCCACATCATCATCCTTCGTTTGATTTTCAAGAAGATGTATTGCCAGTTGCTGTGGAAGCACTAACGAACATTATACAGACAAATCACAGCAATAAATGATTTGGAAAGGATGGAAAGAATGGCAGCAAAGAAGCAGAAATCATTTATGACTAGCTTTTTAAATAGAATTGAGCGGGTTGGAAATAAGCTGCCTGATCCATTTATACTGTTTATCAGTTTAGCCGGAATTGTCATTTTACTATCTTGGATCATCTCATGGTTTGACGTGACATTTACCCAGCCTGGAGATGGACAGGAAGTAGCCATCAAGAGTTTAGTATCTGAAGAAGGTTTAGAGTATATCCTCACATCTATGTTGGATAACTTTGTAGGTTTTGCACCACTTGGTATTGTTTTAGCAACGATGTTGGGAATTGGATTAACCGATAAAGTTGTATTATTAGAAACGGGGATTAAAAGTACGATATTAAAAGCCCCACCTGCATTCGTAACCTATGCTGTTATTTTTACAGGCATCCTTGGAAATATTGCTTCGGATGCTGCGTTTGTTATTGTACCTCCGCTGGCAGCAATGGTCTTCTATAATATAGGTCGACATCCGTTAGCCGGTTTAGCTGCAGGGTTTGCTGGGGTAGGTGCTGGTTTTACTGCCAACTTTATGGTGACAGGAACCGATGCATTGTTATCAGGTATTTCCACTGAAGTTATGAAAACATTAGATGAAAAACATCGTTGTAACGCCGGTTGATAACTGGTATTTCATGATTGCGTCCGTCGTTGTTTTATCTATTATCGGAGCAATTGTGACTGAAAAAATCGTAGAACCTCGTTTAGGCAATTATGAAGGGGAATTGAAGAAGGAATTTGAAGCAGCCAAACCAATGGAAATTAAGGGATTGAAAAATGCAGCAATTGCCAGTATTGCCTATATAGCCCTTATTTTAATTGTACTATTTTTATCAAACTCCCCACTTCGTAGTGAAGATGGAAGTATTGTGCCTTCTCCATTTTTAAATGGAATTGTCCCACTAATTTTAATTTTATTTATTATCGCTGGAGTTGCATATGGTGTAACCGTAAAAAATATTACAAGCTCAAGGGATATCGGAAAATATATGGGGGAAGCGATGAAAGATATGTCTGGTTTTATCGTACTCATTTTTGCTGCGGCGCAATTTATTGCTTATTTTGAGTGGTCAAATATTGGATCATGGATAGCTGTCAGCGGTGCTAATTTTCTTGAGTCCATCGGATTCACAGGGATTGCGGTCGTTATTGGCTTTGTGATATTAGCAGCGGTACTGAATTTATTTATTTATTTTCAGCGGGTCTGCACAATGGGCGCTAGAGGCGCCTATATTTATTAAGATGTTCTATTTCTTGGATTATCAACCAGCGTTTATTCAGGCAGCATATCGTATTGCAGATTCTTCAACAAATATTATTACACCGATGAATCCATATATTATTATCGTACTTTCCTTTATGCGCGAATACGATAAAAAAGCGGGTATCGGTACATTAATTGCCCTTATGTTACCATATTCAATCTGTTTCTTACTAACCTGGATCGTATTATTACTGTTATTTGTATTTTTAGGTATTCCATTTGGTCCTGGTGTCGAGATTTATCTATAGACTGAATTATCTCTAAGCTGTTTACTTGCAATGCATACGTCATGTATCATTAAATAAGAAGTGGACAAGACTTGTTTTTAAAGAGATAAGGAGGTTAAACTAGATGGCATTTGTAATCTTAGATCCATGTCAAAGTGAAAAGTCAGGTGAATGCGTAAGTGTTTGCCCTGTTGATTGTATAGAAGAAGGCCCTGATCAATTTTACATCGATCCTGATATTTGCATTGATTGTGGTGCCTGCAAAGCAGTTTGCCCAGTAGATGCAATTGAAGAAGAATATGATATAACGGAAGAACAGGAAGTTTTCCTAGAAAAAGCAGAAGCATTTTTTGCAAACAAGTAGCAATCCGATTGATTACTTATATATGCTGTATCGCCTCTATTTAGGTGATTCGGCTTTTATATTTATCAAAGTAAAAGTATAGGCTGGGACAAAACCCTGGTAAGGCGAATCTTCTAATGATAAGAACTGTCTGACATTTATCCTATACACTTAGGGTGACTTACACTGCAGGTGCCTGCCTGCTATCTGCGGGCACGGCTTTAGTCAGACACCTTTCGTTTCAGCCAGCTGCCGTATCCATATCTTAAGAACAACCCACACAAAAGCGGGTTCGATCATCAAAATACGATAATAAAACCCGCTTTAGCTTGTTCTTGGCTAATGATGTCCCAGCCTCTACTCTTATTTTTCGTTATCCTCTACTCTAATTGCTAGTTTACTGGCAATCCAACGTTTTGCTGTTTCCTTATCAACATCATACGTTTTTCCTGCACGAAGGAGATCACCATGATAAGCTGTTTGTACATTCATTTTAACCTTCATTCTTAATTACTCCCTTTGTTAAACTAATCCAATTATAGCATGAAATCAGGAAATAATAGATTAGATGAATTTATGTGAACGTAATTCTAAATGAAATGATTCTTTTATGTTTAACTTGTAATTGCTTTTAAAGCCTCAGCTAAATCTGTTGTCGGCTGCTTACAAGCAAAATTCTCACATATATAGATGGTTGTGGCGTCGTTGATTTGCTCATAAGCTGTTGCAAAGTCAGCAATTCCTTTTGCTTGCTCTTTGTTTTCGAGCGATAAGACAGATACATCAGGTAAGAACATTTCTTGTAATTGTTGTAGAAACGCTTGTTTTTTTGGGTCGGTATCTGATCCAATTACGACGACTTCTTTTGTAGGTTTGTCAATAAGTAGAAGGCTTTGAATAAAGAAGGGGCTAGCAGATGCTTGCCTTTCGATATCCTCATAAAACGTATAAAACATTTCTTCTACATGGTCGAGATAAGTGGTGTTACCTGTTAAGTAGCCGATACGAGCTAGCATAACAGCTGCAACACTATTCCCAGATGGAATTGCACCATCATATACTTCCTTATCTCTAGCAATTAATGCTTCACTATCTTCACCAGTAAAGTAGAAACCACCATTTTCCCTATCCCAAAATAATGCAAGCATTTGATCTGCTAGCTGTTTTGCTTGTTGTAAATAAGCAAGCTTAAATGTCGCTTCATATAGCTCGATATAGCCCCATAACAGAAAAGCATAGTCATCAATATAAGCTGGATATCTTGTATCCCCATCACGGTACCTGGCCATCAAGCGACCATGATCAATTAAATGATCCTCTATAAAAGATATTGCTTTCTCAGATGTAGCGATATAATTTTGGTTTTGAAAAGCTTTGCCGGCTTTAGCAAATGCAGCAATCATGAAGCCATTCCAGCTGGTTAGTATTTTATCGTCCACATGGGGATATACACGTTTTTGTCTTTCCGTAAAAAGAGCTTGTCTGGCTGTTTCTAATTTATTCATGATCATCTTTTCTGGGAGTTTCAGTTCTGAAGCCAGTTGTTCGATATTAGCTTCAATCAAATTCGGTATGTTTTTTCCTTCAAAATTACCTTCTGGTGTAATATCATAGCATCTTGTATAGATGTCACCAAGTTTTTCCCCAAGTATGTCGATAATTTCTTGATAATCCCAGACATAGTATTTACCTTCTATACCTTCTGAATCCGCATCAATAGCTGAATAAAACGCCCCATCTTTGGTGGTCATTTCACGCAAGATAAACGTAATTAGCTGATCACTAATATTCTTGTAATAGGGACGTTGCGTAAGTTGATAGGCTTCTGTATATGCAATTAGCAAAAGTGCATTATCATATAACATCTTTTCAAAATGAGGGATGAGCCATTGCTCATCGGTAGCATATCGAGCAAATCCGAAGCCAATATGATCATAGATCCCACCAGAGCCCATGGATTGAAGTGATTTTTCGGTAATTTTTAAAGCAGCACTGTTATTAGAAAAATAAGCATATCTGAGTAAAAATAATAAATTTTGTGGCATTGGAAATTTGGGAGCTTGTCCAAACCCACCATGTACAAAGTCGAAGCTTTTGCCAAGTTGTTGAAATGCTTGGTTTATATGTTCTTTGGAAATACGATTGTTGCTTTTTGAGCCAAGACTTTGTTTAAGAGCTTGTTCGACACTCTCTGTTACTTCGTCTATATGCTCCGGATCTTGTTTAAATTTGCGATAGAGTTGTTGTAGGATATTAACAAACCCTGGCATCCCATATTTTTTATGTTTGGGAAAATAAGTTCCTGCATAGAACGGAATTTTATCTGGTGTCATGAAGATGGATAAGGGCCAACCCCCATGCCTTGTCATCATTTGACATACCTTCATATAAATCGAGTCAATATCTGGTCGTTCTTCTCGATCTACTTTAATCGCGATATATTTATCATTGAGAATGGAGGCAACCTCAGCATCTTCAAATGATTCATGCGCCATAACATGACACCAATGGCAAGTACTGTATCCGATCGAAAGAAAAATGGGCTTCCCCTGTTTTTTGGCAAGTTGAAAAGCCTCTTCGCCCCAAGGATACCATTGAACCGGGTTATCCTTATGCTGTAATAAGTAAGGTGATTTTTCCTTTTGCAACTGGTTTGGCATTGTAAACACTTCCTTCCTATTCACACTATACACGAAATAAAAGGTTTCCAAACAAGTAAAACCTTCATTTAGCAACAGGAATTAATAAGGAAGGAAAGATATTTACGTAAAAAGGTACCCATCAAGAGTACCTTTCATTTCGTACATTTACGATATTTGTATAAATTATGGAGGAGAAAGTGGGATTTGAACCCACGCGACGCTTGCACGCCCTAACGCATTTCGAGTGCGTCCCCTTCAGCCAGACTTGGGTATTTCTCCAAATCAGCTCTATGAATCTATGTTAAACTAAAGAATCCAACAAAAGATATTGTAATAAATAATGACACTATTTACAACTACAATGCTCTCTAATTTGTAGTTTATCTTTTCTTGACTTTCTTCGTTATGGTAACATAGAGTATTAACTAAAAAGAAATGTAGAGGTATGTTTTCTATGAATCACTATATGAAAGAAAGTATTGACCAATTTAAAGAAGCTCATTTAAATAAAGCACGCTTCCTAATTAAATGCCCAGACCAGCCAGGAATAGTCGCTGCGATTTCAGAATTCCTATATAACCATGACGCTAATATCATTGCGTCTGATCAGTATACCATCAATCCAGAGGGTGGACAGTTTTTTATGCGAGTTGAGTTTGAATGTCCAGATTTAAACACAAAAGCAGCAACATTAGAAGCAGAATTTCAACCTATTGCTACCCAATTTGATATGGATTGGAAGCTGCTTTATGTGAGCCAATTAAAAAATATGGCTATCTTTGTTTCAAATGAACCACATTGTTTATTGGAATTATTATGGGAATATCAAAGCGGAGATTTAATGGCTAATATTGCTTTAGTTATTAGTAATCATGAGTCCTCCCGTGAGACAGTAGAGGCACTAGGTATCCCGTTCTATTATATTCCTGCAAATAAATCGATTCGAAAAGAAGTGGAGAAAAAGCAGTTGGAATTAATGGAAACTTATCAGATTGACTTAATTATTTTAGCAAGATATATGCAAATTCTCACTAGCGATTTTGTCGATAAGTATAAAAGTCAAATTATCAATATACATCATTCATTTTTACCTGCGTTTGTTGGTGCGAAACCTTACGAACGTGCCTACCAACGTGGGGTGAAGATGATTGGCGCTACTTCTCATTATGTTACGAACGACTTGGATGAGGGGCCAATCATCGAACAAGATATTGGTCGGGTTGATCATCGAGATAACAGTAAAGATATGAAAAAGATTGGTCAGACAATTGAACGTACGGTTTTAGCAAAAGCAGTAAAGTGGCACTTAGATGATCGTATTATTGTTCATGATAATAAAACCATTGTGTTTTAGATAAACAACTGTATGTTATAGAAAGCTTGTAAAGATTCTTCTTTACAAGCTTTTTTGTTTTTTAGAGTGAAGATTTATAAATAGGCCAATAGAAGGAATGTTGAAATTCTTTAACAGAGAAATAAATTATGAGAGGAATCGTTACTACAACTTTTAACACTTTTGCTATCTAATAAATAGGAATCAGTTTTAGATTCATCCTTACTCTAGTATATTTTTTGAACCCTACTAAATTACCATTGATTGGAAATTATTGATTATGATAATCTTTAATTGACTATATAGTCATTTATAGAACTTTGTAGTTCTGTGAAGGAAAAGGAGGAGGTACAGTGCCAAAATATGCAATTGTTAACCAAGATACCTGCATTGCTTGTGGAAACTGTGAAGATGTAGCTCCAACAATTTTCAAATTGGATGAAGAAGGACTGGCCTATGTAAAAGTAGATCAAAATGAAGGGGTAACACCAATTACGGAAGAAAAACTAGAGCAGCTGGAAGAAGCTCAAGAAGAATGCCCTACAGATTCCATTATTGTAGCTGAGCAGCCGTTTAAGTAACGTTTGTGTTACACAAATTATTTCGAAGGGAGTCTTCTCTATGAATAAAGAGGTAGTTTTATTAAATGAAGTGAAATCATTTGGTACACGGTCGGAAGAATTTTTTCCATTAGCTTGGTATAAAGAAATGCTTGATAATCAGCCTGTTTATTATCATGAACCAACGAAAACATGGAATGTTTTTAAATATAATGATGTAAAGGAAGTATTAAGTAATTATGAATACTTCTCTAGTGAGGGAGCTAAAACAACTATTCCTGTTGGAGCAAGTAATAAAGAAGGGAGTATCCCAGATAAAGTCAATGTTAACTTTGTTGATCCTCCAGACCATCGAAAGCGTCGTTCGTTATTATCAGCAGCTTTTACACCACGAAGTTTAAAAAATTGGGAACCTCAAATTCAACGAATCGCTTCCGAACTTGTGGATGAAATAAAGGAGAAGGACACCGTTGATATCGTCCAATCCTTCGCTGCACCTTTACCGAGTTTAGTAATTGCAGAGTTGTTTGGTGTACCGATTAAAGATAGAGATCAATTTAAGCATTGGGTAGATATAATATTCCAACCTTACACGGAGGAAAATGCCAAAGAAGTAGAAGAGAAGAAACAAATAGCTGCCAAAGAGTATTATCAATATCTCTATCCAATCGTAGCGGAAAAGCGCATAAATCTTACCGATGATATTATTTCAGATCTTATCAGGTCAGAAGTAGATGGAGAACAATTTACGGATGATGAAATTGTCCGCGTAACCATGGCGCTTTTAGGTGCAGGGGTAGAAACGACTGGCCATATGTTGGCAAATACGTTTTACTCGTTACTTTATGACGATTCGTCACTATATGAAGAGCTTCGTAATGATTTAGAACTGGTACCTCAGGCAGTTGAAGAAATGCTTCGCTACCGATTTCAAATTTCTAAGCGGGATCGTACGGTGACACAGGACAATAATCTATTAGGTGTGAACCTTAAAAAAGGCGATTTAGTCATTGCTTGGATGAGTGCTGCAAATATGGATGAGGCAATATTTGAAGATCCTTTCACACTAAATATTCACCGAGAGAATAATAAACGGCATATGACGTTTGGAAAGGGTCCCCATTTTTGTTTGGGTGCTCCTCTTGCTCGATTAGAATTAAAAATTGCTTTAAAAACATTTTTAACCCAATTTTCGAAGATTGAACCGACTGAATCCTTTCAGCTGGAGGAGAATTTAGTTGAATCTGCAGCTGGTCAGTCTTTGAAACAGCTGCCATTAAAATTACATTCATAAAGAATAACCGTGCCAAGGGCTGGCCTTGGCACGGTGTTTATGTTTTTTGGTATGGCAGGTTGTTGTTTAATTTCATTCGTAATTCATCGAGAAATGGATAGTTCTTAAGATTATGAAGCATTCCTCTAAGAATAACAGCTCTTGGTTGTAGCTTCATCAGTTCTTCTTCCATTATACATAAGGATTGGATGCCATCTTCCTTTTCTGCTTCGGTAAACGTACTTTTATTTAGTTTCAATTTCATTTGTTGAATTACCTCTAGCGGATTAACTTCTTCTTGATTCACATCTTCCAAGTATATATTCCATAAATTTTTATTTACAATGGCTTCCACTTTTTGATGCTTTACCCCTTCCATGATAAAATCCATTTGTTTTACTAAAAAAGGAAGTACTTTTTTGATAGGGATTGGAAGCTGTTTTAACATAATTAGTTCCATATATTGTTTAAGCATACCAGACAAAATAAATGCCCCATCCGCTGCAAAACCACTAATTTCCTGGCCATATATAGCGATTAAATAATTTTTGATACGTTTAATTTGTACAATATTTTGTCGTCGTAAAAACTGATAGATGTTTTGGTCAGACAATCCTGGTAATTCTTGAATTTGCAGTCGATAAAATGCTTGATTCTCCATGTAATGATTTAATTTGATTTCAATTTCTCGAATAAATCTATCTTTATCCGTCAAGGATGTGTCCTGTTCAAGAGCGATAATTTGTTCTTCAATCGAATGAAAGTAATACTTGAGAATATGTAAAAGTAAGTCCTCTTTCGATTTAAAATAAATATATAATGTTCCTTTGGAAATTCCACAAATATTAGCAATCTCTTGCATCGATGTTCGGTTGTAATTTTTCGATGAAAAAAGTTTCATAGCTGTTTTGATAATATGTGTTTCTTTATCCGTGTTCTTTCGCTTCATCACGATCACCTCAGAAAATTGTCCATGGTTAACTTATTAGAGTTTATAATAACATAGGGCAATACGTCTATAAGGGTTTAAATATTTAAGTTTATTCAAGTAATGTTGTAACAAAAAAGCTGCCCCCGTAGTCAGCTTGGATTTTATAAGTACTAGAGTAATTGAAAAGGGTTATATTACCGGTCGAAGGAGTATAAACAAAAATGATCGTGTCTTATATGGATAATAACAATTACGTAATTAAGTTTAGAAAACTATCCTTTTAAAGGCTAGAGTTGAAAAAGCTACAACCCTCACGCTTGTGGGGCTTTACTTCATGTTTATGGTGAATGTAAAAATAATACAGCTTTAATAATATTATACTATAGCACACCAAAGTTCGATTTCAATTTTTAACTCCGGCCATCCTAAAGCAGAAATATAAGCAACTGTCATAGATGGATATGAAGTTTCGAATAACTTACCCCATTGAGGATATAAATGATCCCAGTCTATTTCCTCTGTTGCCCATATATTAACTTTTATAACGTTTTCTTCAGTCAAACCTTCTGATTCAAGTACCTTTTTCATGTTTGCAAAAGTATTTGTTATTTGGGCGTTTAAACTTGAAGGAATATTACCATCCATATCCGTTCCTACTTGGCCTGATGTTACAACTAAACCTGCACCCTTTGGCACTCTAGTGATGTGACTGTAGTTTCCTACTGGTTTTGGCATAAACTCGGGATTAGTTCTAGTGATTTTTTTCATAGTATTACCTCACTTATCATTTTTTCTACTATTTACGCTTCAAATTAGACGGACTTAACCAATTTTTATACATTAGAAAGGGAGAGTATCCTTTTATACTATATCTTTAGGAAGATGAGAGCTTTTGGCTTATTGTTACTATCGACAGAAATGAGGAAATTTTTAAGTCAGATAATTTCCTTTCAAAAAGGGAGCCATCACCATTTTATTCTTCGAATATAATTCTCTGTTTTCCAAAGTGAAATTGCAGTAACAGCCAACCACATATACATAGATCCATAGAGTATCCGTTGTAATAATCCTCAATGATAGGGTGAACAAATTTCGTAAGATGCGAGTTGAAAAGGAACCGTCAATGTCTAGTATATGTATAATGAGCAGCACTTAAAAGGCATCTAATGATACCTTTTAAGTTTTTTTCCCCGCAATATACTTGGGGGATAGTTAGGGAAAGGGGCTGCTCACTTATTAATTTCCCTACTCTAAATTTGATAATCTTTATAAGTTTTACGTTTTCTTTACATGTTTAAGCCCCTTCTGATCTATGCGAGGACAGAGGGGCTAGAGTAAAGGTGTTAAAGACTTTTGAGTCAATGATAGTATTTCTATATATTGATCATCCTAAACCAAAAATTGTATTCTTTGACTAAGAAACTTGTCCAATCAACTTTCTTTTACGCTCATACTATGTAGTAAAAGAAAGGAGGGTTATCTTATGTATTATTATGATCCTTTTGAAAAGAAGCATCACCACTATTGTGATTGCTGTAAAAAGAAATATGATTGTTGTTATGAAGAAGATTATTACTACGATCCTTGTTATCATGACGATCCATGCAAAAAGAAGAAAAAGAAAAAACATTGCAAGAGTTGTGGAAGATACTATTAAAATTTTTTAGGAACCTACGGGTTCCTTCCTTTACCTAATCAACAGTAAAATAGCCCTTTGTACTGATAGAGGGCTAAGGAAAAATTGTTTAAATTAACCATTTAGCCCCTTCAATTAGAGGTATTATGATCAATTTGATTATTGTATCCGTGATTTGGTTTTTAACACTCTGTATTCAACAATTTAGCCTATTGTGGCATAGGACGAAAAACCTTAATTAAAAAAACTTTTTATTCTTTCTTGGTTAAATTAAAACTTTGCTCAATTAAGTTATAAACCTCTTCGTTTGGGTCGGTACGATCTAAAACAAATGAAATCCAATTTTCTTTATCCATATGATATCCAGGTAGAATATTTTTTCCATTTCTTAAACCATCAATTATTTCAGGGGGGCATTTTAAATTCAGAACATCTATTTCTTCATTTCCTTCTAGTCCTAGTTTTTTAGGGAGAACATTCATTATAAGGGCATACCATTTTTTGTTAGATGCATGTCTTAAGATTGCATAGTTTGGGAATTTTTGAAATGGATAATCAGGTGATGTGCCGTATTTTTCTTTGGCGTGCTTAAAGATGGTTTCTCTTGTTATCATACTGAATAATTCCTCCCTTGGCATTCACTAACACAGGTAGTGCAAAGAATACTCAACTTTATTGAATTTATATTGCTCATGTAGATATAGGAGTTTTCAAACTGGCATAACATTTCCTAGTACCACTTTATATCGTTCCTATAATAAACGTAAAGTCAACAAGTTTAACTTTATTTTCAAGATAAGGAAACCCGTCGTTATGTCTCATTTGATAAAATATAACTTCTCTTTTATTTAACCCAATTTCTTTTCTGTTAAACAATCTGCCCTAGTGCTTCTCCAGATTTTTCAGCGCATCATAAATGTTACTCTTTTGCTGTAATTCCCCTTTGATTTTAATTTCTATCAAAGCCACAGCTGTAAATTAATAATTATAATAGGGATGATTTGTGTTATTGCTGTATGAATAGATTAAAAAACTCATTGTTTAATAAGAGTTTCTGTTCAATATGAATCACTAAAAAATGTCGACAAATTAAAATAAAAAGCGATTCCTGATAGTATCAAGAATCGCTTTATGTCAATGTGCATATCGGATGCTGGTGAGAGGATTCGAACCTCCGACCCCTTCATTACGAGTGAAGTGCACTGCCAGCTGTGCTACACCAGCAAATTTTCCACATGAATTATAATACTCCTATTCTTTATATCTATCAAGTACTTCGGTTAAAAATCAGGAATTCATAAACAACATAGCGAAAGAATAGAAAAGTAAAATAGGGGGGAGCAAATGTATTCGATAGCGAATTTAATTCATGATTTTAGTGAAAGTAGTTGCTGGGTACAAGACTTGAAAGCCATAAATGAAGGACTTTTGTTTGAGCCCATTGGAGAAGGAGAGTAGACCTCAGCTGAAATAATTTGTCATCTGACCTTTTGGGATAATTACATAATAGAAGAAACGCTACCTCAAATGAAACAAGATGCAGAAATTAGTAGTGTTGGATTTGACGCATGGAATAATTAAGCATCTGAATATGCTTTATCTGGCGTTTCTGGTCATAATTTAATTAGTCAACAAAAAATAATGCGGGAAAAACTAATAAAGGATTTACGTAATAAGACGGAAGATGATTTCTTTACGCCTTTTGCATTTATTGGGGAAACTATAGACCCTTACTCTGGCTACTCACATACAATGTTTAATTATATTGCAGGATTTATCTAGCATGATCAGCATCATCAACAGCAAGTGGATGCCTTTCTTGCAAATAGAACGTTGTAGGTACCGATAATAATTATTCATGAAGTGTTTGAAAGAATTCGCTTTATAAAGTGAGGAATCTTCTCAGTATAATCAAGCTATTTACGTCTGCAGCGTTGGTTGTTTACGGAATAATCTCGGACTTTGCTCTAAGGGAATTCGTGTATCTGCAACACAACAAGTAATTTCCATAAAAGTAGCGCCAACACATTTGTGTTGGCGCTGTAAATTTAGTTATTTTGATATGTCAATTTTTCATTTCTAACTTCTGCTGCTGCATCGACCATGACTTTTAGAGCTTGAATGGTCTCCTCTTCGCTTCGTGTTTTTAATCCACAATCTGGATTGATCCAAAACTGCTTCGGAGAAATGTTCTGTAAAGCTCGGTTAATATTTTCTAGAATTTCTTCTTTGGCAGGTATTCGTGGACTATGAATATCATAAACGCCTAGTCCAATCTCTTTATCATATGTGTGATCTTCAAACGAACCAACCATTTCACCATGACTACGAGATGTTTCAATCGAGATTACGTCAGCATCCAAGGCATCGATCGTATCATAGATATCCTGGAATTCAGAATAACACATATGTGTATGAATTTGGGTGCTGTTAGTTACACCAGAAGTAGCTAAGCCGAAGGCATAAACAGCAGCTTCTAAATACCCCTTCCACTTTCGCTCATCCAAAGGTAAACCTTCACGTAATGCGGGCTCATCTACTTGAATAATTTGAATACCGTTTTCTTCTAGCACTTGCACTTCTTTACGTAAAGCGAATGCAATTTGATTTTGTACGGTAAACCGGGCCACATCTTCATGGACAAATGACCAATTTAGTATTGTAACAGGGCCAGTTAACATTCCCTTAACTGGTTTTTTAGTTAATGATTGGGCATAGACACTCTCTTTTACTGTCATTGGTTTATTGAAAGATACGTCCCCGTAAATAAGGGGAGGCTTAACGCAACGCGAACCGTAAGATTGAACCCAGCCAAACTCAGTAACATCAAATCCATTTAGTTTTTCTCCAAAATATTCTACCATATCGGTCCGTTCGAATTCTCCATGAACAAGAACATCCAGACCCAATTCTTCTTGAATTGCAATCCATTTCCTTATATTCTCTTTAATAAATTGATCATATTCCTGATTGGTAATATCTCCTTTACGCCATTTCGTCCTCGTTTGTCGAACAACTGCAGTTTGTGGCAAACTGCCAATTGTCGTTGTTGGAAGTAATGGTAGATTTAGCTTCGTTTGTTGTTGTTTTATTCGCTCAGCAAAGGAGGAATCGCGTACTGCATCAGAAGCAGTCAAGGTAGCTAATGCTTGTTTCACTTGCTCATTTGAACGTGAAGATGCACGAATGAATTGTTGCCGCTCTACACGATTTTCTTTAATGGCATTGGTGATTTTTATTTTTCCATTGTTCCAGCCATTTGTTAACGTAACAATTTCGGTTAATTTCTCATCAGCAAATGATAATCCGGCTTTAATATCGTTATTTAGTTTCTCCTCTAACTTCTTCGTTACTGGTACGTGCAAGAGGGAGGAGGATGGCTGTAATATAATTTGGTCTGTACTCACATAAGGTCGAATAGACTCAAGGAATGAAAGTCTCTCCTCAAGATCAGCTTTCCATACATTTCGTCCATTAATAATTCCAGCAGCAAGCACTTTATTACTTGGAAATCCATATTGCTCAATTAGCTCCAATGTATTACCATGAACAAAATCAAGTCCAATAGCATGAACAGGGAAGTTACTAATTGCTTGATAATGAATTACTTGTTCAAAATAGGTTTGTAAAATGATCTTTAAATTTGGAGCGGCTTCGGCAAATTGCTGATAGACTTGTTCAGCCTTTAAAAGAATGGATTGGTCTAGCTGGGTACCGAAGATAGGCTCGTCAATTTGTATCCAAGAAGCTCCCGCTGCCTGAAGTTCCTCTAAGATTTGTACGTATAATGGAACGAATGTATCGATTAATTCCAAAAGGTTTTCCTTTCGATAGCCTTTTGCAAGATGTAAGTACGTAATTGGTCCCAAAAGGACAGGTTTCCCATCGATACCTAATTTTTCTTTTGCTTCCTGATAAAAAGTAAGGGGGCGGTTCTCCGTTAACGTAGGCTTCGAGTTATCTAATTCAGGAACAATATAATGGTAATTGGTATTAAACCATTTAGTGATTTCAGATGCAACGGCATCTTTTGTGCCTCGAGCAATTGCAAAATACGTTTCTAGGTCAACCTTTCCTCCTTGGTAATTAAAGCGATCTGGGACAATACCAAACATTACCGATGTGTCAAGAACATGATCATAGAAAGAAAAATCCCCTACAGGAATAAGATCTACACCAATGTCCTTTTGCTTTTTTAAGCTCTGAAGTCTAATTTGATCTGTTTCTGAGATTAATTGTGCTTCAGTAATTTCACCTTTCCAAAACTTCTCTAACGCTCGTTTCCATTCTCTCTTTTCCCCGATTCTCGGATAACCAAGATTTGAACTAATAGCAGTCATTATCAATTCCTCCAATACTATTTTTTTAATTATGTCATTTTCGATGTGGAAAGAAGTTGTACACGCGCTTGCATATACGTAACCAATTCAATACTTATGTCATAACGCATAAATGGCGTTACAATGTAAATTCCTTGAAAGTGTTCCAATGCCGTATCAAGCAGTTCTTTTGCAATTTGAATTCCTTGATCAATAGAACGTTGTTTATCATCAGCTACTGCTTTCATCCTTTCTCTAATCACATCTGGCATTTTAATTCCCGGCACTTCATTATGCAGGAACTCAGCATTTCTCGAAGATGTAAGCGGCATAATCCCAATGAATATCGGTTTATCAATATGTTTGGTTTTGTTAGCCAACGCAACAATCGTCTCTTTGCTATAAACAGGTTGTGTTAAAAAATAATCCGCTCCACGTTCCATTTTTCGTTCCATTCGTTTTACCGCTTTATCTATGTGGGCTACATTCGGATTAAATGCAGCACCAACTTGAAAGTTTGTTGGTTTCTTTAGGGATTTTCCAGACAACGATATCCCTTGGTTAAATTGTTTGATTAATTTTATTAAATCGAATGACGTAACATCAAAAACGGAAGTTGCTCCAGGAAAATCCCCGATTTTAGTAGGGTCCCCAGTAATAGCAAGTATTTCATGGATTCCTAAGGTATGTAATCCCATAAGATGCGATTGCAGTCCAATGAGATTGCGATCTCGGCAGGTTAAGTGCACTAGCGGCCTTACCCCAATTTCTTGTTGGATTTTTGCTGCTACAGCAATATTACTAATTCGTGGTGTAGCTAGCGAATTATCCGCTAATGTGATCGCATCTACCCCTACATCGTTCAAGGCGTTAATCCCATTTAAGTACTCGGATGTATCTAAATGTTTTGGTGCATCGAATTCAACAATCACAGCATGTCGTTGTTGAACAATATCAATTAGACCTAACTCTGATTGTTCTTTCTGTTCGCTGACCTTAATGGGGCGTGGCTTAACTGGTACAATCTTTTCCTTAATTGGCTTTGTAGGTTTGATGGCATCAGCTGCTGCTTTTATATGGGCTGGGGTAGTTCCACAACACCCACCTAGTAAGCGAATGCCTTCGTTGCGAAAATCGGTCGCACAGTTTTTGAAATAGTTCGGTTCATCTTCGTAGATTAATTTGCCGTCACGATAAGCTGGTAAACTAGCGTTCGGATAAGCTGCTAAAAATGCTTTATCTAGTAATGGGACATCTTTCAGTGATTCAAGCATATGAAATGGGCCAAGTCGACAGTTAATCCCCACGATATCCGCGCCAGTATTCTCTAATCGCTTTAGTGCATCGGGTAGAAGTATCCCATTTTGTAAGATACCAGGTTCGTGCATTGATACATTTGCAATAATTGGAAGATTTGTTTCGTCTCTTGCAATCTCTAAAACAGTAATTAATTCTTCAAGATCATAATAGGTCTCTAAGATAAGTCCATCTACACCTTCTAATAATTGGCAGTACAACTGTTCTCGAAAACTTCTTTTGATTTCATCTGTTGTGGCTTGCAGCGTTTGTGTGCCGTGAATACCACCGATAGTGCCAAGAACAAAAGTTTCTTCATTTGCAGCTTGTTTCGCAATTTTTATGGCTTCGGTATTTATCTTTTTTACTTGATCTTCAAGAGCATATCTTGCGAGCTTCATATAGTTTGCCCCATATGTATTAGTTTGAATAAGATCAGCACCTGCATGAATGTAAGATTCATGAATATGTGCAATTTGTTCTTGATGAGAAAGATTTAATGCTTCAAAACAATGATCGACCCCATAGGAATAAAGTAAAGTTCCCATTGCACCATCGCCGATTAAGATTCGTTTATCTAATTCGGCTAACAAGTCCATGTTACGTCTCCTTTCCATATGAAAGTTAAAAAAAGGCATCCAAATTAATAAAGGAAATACAAATACCTTAATTTCAATGGATGCCTTTAGTCGTCTAATTAGCATGTTAATCGTTTATTCGGTTTCCCTTGTAAATAATCTTTAACTGTGCTTTTGGTGTTCCAATAAGCACGTCGTTACCCGTTTACATGTTTTTTTCGTTTTGATTGTAACGGGTACCGTTTCTTTTCCGTTGTGTCAATCTGCGTAATTTCTCCTTCATGTATCGTAATTGCTAATGATCCGAATTCAATCTTCTCTAGAGCTTCAGTAATGTCATTGATTTTCTTGTCGTCGATTCGAGCCATCCCATTCCTCCTTTAATTTGTTAACATTACCTATCAAGTAAAAAAGTAAAAACCTCTTTCGATTGAAAGAGGTTTGATTATTGTTTACTAAACAATTCCCATCTTTCAAACAAGTTTCGTTTGCTGGATTTAGCACCTTTACTCGGAATAACAAATAGAGTATGGTTGCCGCAGGATCAATGGACCAGTTTCCTCCCCTGACTCTTGATAGGTTAATATGAAATTTTGATTGTACTCATTATCTTAGAAACGAATGTGGCTGTCAAGATAATTTTCGAAATTCCCAAAAAAGTATTTTTTTAATTTAAGTTTATACAATTTCAAAAATACGGAAATGAAGAGGGGGTACCGTAATTGAAGTTGGTAATTCATCAATTCTATATTTCCTTGCTTGCTGGTTTTGAATATGCCATTCAGTTAGATATTTACAACTGCTTATACGTAGGATATCTCTAGTTATGTTTGCCTCTTTTTCACCCGCATTAAGAAAGAAGACGAGCCGATGATGTCCGTCGTTTTTCTCATATACAATGGTGTTGCTTGCATCATTCGATTGGAGAAATTGAATGTCACTATGGTTACCAAAAAGTGGATTTGTCTTGCGTAAATGAATAAGAGACTGGACAAATCGATACAGTTCTTGTTTTTGCTGGTTAGGGTTCCACTGCATACATGCACGACACCCTGGATCTGTATCACCAGCCATTCCTATTTCATCACCATAATAAATACAAGGTGTTCCAACAAAGGATAATTGAAAAAGGTACAATAGCTTTACACGGGCTTCATTGTCATTTGCTAAAGTTAAGATGCGTGGGGTATCATGACTATCCAATAGATTAAAAGCGACTTCATTCACATTTTGTGGATACATATGTAAAACACTAGTGATGGTCTCGGTGAATGTAGCAGCATTCATGTTTTGTTTAGCAAAAAAGTCAATCGCTCCATTAGTAAATGGGTAATTCATAACGGCATCAAACTGGTCACCGTGTAGCCATGGCATAGAGTCATGCCAGATTTCACCTAGAATATAAACATCTGATTTCACTTCTTTGACGGCTTGTCGAAACATTCTCCAGAAATGGTGATCCACTTCATTTGCAACATCTAATCGCCAGCCATCGATATCAAATGTTTCTACCCAATATGTTGCGACCTTTAATAAATAGTCTCTGACTTCCTTATTCTTCGTATTTAATTTAGGCATTGTAGGCACAAATGCAAATGTATCGTAATTCGGACGTGGTTTGGTTACTATAGGGAAATTCCAAATATGAAACCAATCTTTATAGATAGACACTTCTTGATTTTTCAACACATCTTGAAAAGGTGGGAAATAATATCCACTATGATTAAAGACAGCATCTAGCATTACTTTGATTCCTCGTTGATGGCATTCTTGGACAAATAGACGAAATGTAGCTTTATCTCCAAATTGTGGATCAATTTCCATGTAATCGATCGTATCGTATTTATGATTGGAATATGCCTTGAAGATAGGGGTTAGGTATATCCCATTGATTCCTAAATCGACAAGGTAATCGAGGTGTTGAATAATTCCTTCCAAGTCTCCCCCAAAGAAATTAGTAGGTGTTGGATCTGCAGAGCCCCATGGTAAACTGCCTTTTGGATTTAACTGTTCATTACCATTAGCAAATCGTTCAGGAAATAGTTGGTACCATACCGTATCTTTCACCCAATCTGGTGCATTAAATACATCAATGGAGCTTAAGTAAGGAAAACAAAAATAATTAGCAATATCCGAGGGGAGACTTGCAAATATTCCACCTTCACTATAAATACAAGATTCGTGTTCATTCGAGCAAATAAACGCATAGCGCATTCTACGATAATTCGGTTTCACAGCAATAAACCAATAGTCATGTAAGCTTGTTGTACCGGTTTTTTTCATGTGTTTTGACACGCTCTGCCACTGATTATCTATCCAATCATAAGGATCACCAAATACAAGTTCCACCATTTCTAGATCATTTTTTTTGGTCCGTAGTACTAAATGAAGGGTCTCATTATCATAGGCATACGCAAAATTATCTTTTGGACGATGATAGATTGCTTCTTTATTCATTTTTTACCTCCCTCTGTACAATCGTTTGCGCTAAATACTAATTAATTTTTAAATACATTACCAATGTTTATAATTATCATAGCATTAATGCTATGATAATGTAAGCGTTTTATTAGTTATTAATTAAATAATTAGAAGTTTCTAAAATGGAGTTGTAATTTTTAGGGGAATATGTATAATAAAGTTATAATGAATGCGCAAACGTTTTCATTATTTATGCAGTTCTCTATTAAATCATGGGAGGGGTACAAGTGAAAAAGAGCTTGATTTATTCATTAACAATGGTATTGGTAGCTGTGATTTTAATTGCATGTGGTCCAGATAATACCGAACCAAAAGAAAATTCTACCAATGAAGGGAAAGCAGCAGGGGATGAAATGCCGGAGAAGCCAGATTCTCTTAAACTTTGGGTAAATGCCGAGGAAAAGCAGCAAGAAGCAGTTCAACAAATTACAAATAAATACACAGAGGAAACCGGGATTAAGGTAGATATGGTTCCTGTGGATATGCTGGAACAAGTGGAAAAGCTTGATGTGGAAGGACCTGCAGGGAATGGTCCAGACATTATTTTTCAACCACATGATCGAATTGGTGATCTAGTACTTAGAGGATTAGTAGATCCAGTTAACTTTGGAAATAAAGAAAGCGGTTACACTGATACCGCACTGCAAGCAGTTCAATTTGAAGATGAATATTGGGGATATCCTGCCGTCATTGAAACGTATGCGATGTATTATAATAAATCGTTAGTAGAAAAAACTCCGGAAACGATACAAGATGTTATGTCAATTGCAGAGAGAGATACAGATACAAGCAAAGACCAATTTGGATTTTTAATGGAAGCAGCTAATTTTTATTTTGTTTATCCTTTCTTTTCTGGGAATGGAGCATATGTGTTTGCAAATGAAGATGGAAACTATGATATTTCAGATATTGGATTAGCTAATGAAGGTTCTGTAGAGGGTGGTCAACTTGTTCAGAAATGGTTCGATAACAACTATATTCCTCAAGATTTAACTCCAGATATTATGAATGGATTATTTCAAGAAGGAAAAGTGTCAACGGTTATCAATGGGCCTTGGATGGTAAGAGAATACTCGGAGGCGCTAGGCAACGACCTCGGTGCAGTTCCATTACCTATTTTGGACAATGGAGAAAACCCGAAATCATTTGTAGGAGTTAAATCATATATGTTGTCGTATTACTCAGACAACAAAGAGTGGGCTGAGCATTTAATGGCATATATTACAAACTATGAAAACTCTATGACATATTACGATATTGCTGGGGAAATTCCAGCCCGTGATGATGCAATGGAGGATCCAGCTATTGCGGAGGATCCGATCTTTTCTGCATTTGCAGAACAAACAAAGTTTGGAGAGCCAATGCCAAGTGTTCCTGCAATGCAGCAAGTTTGGGATCCGATCAACGATGCATTAAATTTTATTTCTAAAGGAGAACCAGTGAAAGATGTCCTTGATGAAGCTGTTGAAACCATTCAGGGTCAAATAGACGCTTCTGGAGCAAATTAGGAACAATCTATGGGGAGATAACTCACCATAAATGTTTCACTTGATCATTTTAGAATGATCAAGTGATTCGGGAAATATAGGAGGATACTGGAATGGCAACAAATCATAATAGTGGCAGTGCCTGGATAAAAAAACCTCGTAATATTGCTACGATTTTATCAATTATTCCAGGATTAGGACAATTTTATAATCGTCGTTTTTTGAAAGGTATTAGCTTATTGATTGTGACGGTTTCATTCTTAATTACAACATGGAACTATATTGATATTGGAATATGGGGATTATTCACACTAGGAACTATTCCGCGTGACCATCATTCGATTCAATTACTTATACAAGGGTTAATTTCACTCATCATTTTAGGGTTTGGTATTGCAATCTATCTTTATAATTTGAAAGATGCTAGATCAGATGCAATTGCTAGGGAGAATCATAGATCAAATCCAACTTTAATTCAAGGTATGGCTGCCTTTTATAACAATGGTTTTCCATATTTTATGATTCTGCCTGGTTTATTGATGCTTTTATTTATCGTAGTTGTACCTTTAATGTTTATGCTAGCTTTGGCATTTACTGATTACAATCAATACAATGCTCCACCACGTCATTTATTGAGCTGGGTTGGGTTGAATAACTTTGTAGATTTAGCTAATGTGGGTATTTGGAAAGATACATTTTTGAGCGTATTTACTTGGACTGTAGTTTGGACAGTAGTGGCAACGTCTTTTCAAATTATTTTAGGATTGTTTCTAGCATTATTAGTTAATGATAAACGAATTAAATTTAAACGAACGATTCGGACTATTTTAATTCTACCATGGGCGGTACCAGCATTTGTATCGATTTTAATCTTTTCTGCTTTATTTAATCCTACTTTTGGTGCAATTAATCGAGATATACTAAGTCAATTTGAAACCATGATTCCTTGGCTTTCCGATCCATTTTGGGCAAAGGTAGCATTGATTATGATTCAAACCTGGCTTGGATTTCCATTTGTATTTGCCTTATTTACTGGTGTGCTCCAAAGTGTGCCACAAGATATGTATGAGGCAGCTGATGTTGATGGGGGAAGCCGTTTGCAGAAGTTCCGTCATATTACATTACCACATGTGTTATTTGCAACAGCACCATTATTAATTATGCAATATGCAGGGAACTTCAATAACTTTAACATCATTTATTTATTTAATGAAGGGAACCCCGCTGTGCGTGGGCAAAATGCAGGTGGGACAGATATTCTAATTTCTTGGGTTTATAAACTTACATTTGAGACAAATAATTACAATATGGCTGCTGCAATTACAATCATTATGGGGATTATTATTTCTGTATTTGCGTTTTTCCAGTTTAGAAAAACAGCATCCTTTAAAGAGGAGGGACGTTACTAATGGCTATGTCACAAAAGAAAAAATCGAAAATTGAGGTAACGTTCATTTACTTGTTTTTTCTTATTATGTTCATAATTATTGGTTATCCTTTATTTTGGGCGTTAATGATGAGTCTGAATCCAGGCTCTAATATGTTGGTAACCGATCTATTTCCTGAATCTCCAACACTAGAACATTATAAATGGTTATTTATGGATCCAAACAGTGATTATGTTATTTGGTACCAAAACAGTCTATATGTTGCATTAGTTAATGCGGGTGGATCAGTTATCATTACTTCGTTAATTGCATATGCATTTTCTCGGTATAAATTCATTGGTAGAAAATATGGCTTATATATGTTTTTACTGTTACAGATGTTCCCTGCTTTAATGGGAATGGTAGCACTTTATATTTTGTTGAACACGATTGGGTTAACGGATTCGTTATATGGACTTATGCTAATTTATCTAGGAGGGCAAATACCTTTTAATGCGTGGCTAGTGAAAGGGTATTTCGATACGATTCCTAAAGAACTTGATGAAGCTGCAAAAATGGATGGAGCTGGGCATTTAAGGGTATTTTGGACGATTATGTTACCTCTTGCTAAGCCTATTTTGGCAGTAGTGGCTTTGTTTAATTTTATGGCACCTTTTATGGACTTTTTATTGCCACGTATCGTGTTAACTAGTCCAGAAAAATATACATTGGCTTTAGGTTTATATAATTTTATCAATGATCAATTTTCCACTAATTTTACCCGCTTTGCTGCTGGGTCAATACTAATAGCTATACCAATTGCGCTTGTATTTTTACTTTTACAGCGATATTTAATCTCTGGGCTTACATCAGGGGCAACCAAGGGATAGTTTAAAATTCATCCACAATATGTATTTAGTTTGTTATAATAAATGAACAAACAAGCTAGAATCTTATTAAAACATTATCTTAGGAAAACCTACCGGAGACAGAGGGTGAAAAACGCAGTGGTAACAATAAAAGATGTAGCAAAGGCAACGGGGGTATCACCTTCTACTGTTTCTAGAGTCATTGCAGATAACCCGAGAATTAGCCCAGATACAAAGAAGAAGGTTCGAAAGGTTATGAAGGATTTGGGATACCATCCCAACGTAAACGCTAGGAACTTAGTTGCAAAGTCAACAAAGGCAATCGGTGTAGTATTGCCTTCATCAGCAGATAAGTCATTGCAAAATCCGTTTTTTCCAGAAGTACTTCGGGGAATTGGATCGATTACTCACCAATTACAATATTCGATGACACTTTCTAGCGGAGGCACAGAAAGTGAAATATTTACGGAAGTGGAAAGAATGGTTTATGGCAGTTATGTAGATGGGATTATCTTACTTTATTCACGTGTTAATGATCGAATTGTGAATTTTCTACGGGAGAAAGATTTTCCGTTTGTTATTGTCGGCAAGCCGTATGATCATTTGAATGAGATTACCCATGTGGATAACGATAACTTTACTGCCGGTAAGGACATTACTTCCTGTTTAATTCAACAAGGTCATGAAAGGATTGCCTTTATCGGTGGATCAAGGGATTTGTTTGTTACAATGGATCGGGAAGCAGGATATGAAGCAGCCTTAAAAGAAGCTGGAATAGCCGCGGACAAAGCTTACCGTATTCATACTGAGTTCCTCAAGTCTGGAGGAAGGGAAGCAGTTGAGCAATTGCTAGCTCTCAAAGTGAGACCAACGGGAATTGTTGTAACGGATGATTTGATGAGCCTTGGAGTACTTAGTACCTTAGAAGAACTTGGTGTAGATGTCCCTGCAGATATATCTTTGGTTAGTTTTAATAATGTGTATTTATCAGAAATTACGAGTCCGTCACTGACAACTGTAGATATTCAAATCTATCAATTGGGTGCTCAGTCGGCTAAAGCATTAATTGAAAAAACGCAGACAAAAGATGAGCCAGCTAAACGGATTATTATACCACACCAAATTGTCCACCGTGATTCCGTTGCAACAAGCAACGGTGCTGGAACATGAGTTGAAGTTTTCCGAAGCGAATAATAAGACCGGAGGAAATCAACGTTTTCATATGATTTCCTCCGGTTATTTATTTGATTGAAAGTTTTGTAGACGATTCATTGAATCGGTGGATATATTCATATCCTCACTCAAATATGCTCCAATCACAGATCCACATACTGGGGGAAGTTTAGGTGTGATAACGGTTATACCCGAAACAATTTTGTTTAATTCCTGTTTGATTAATGTTGGAAATATACTGTTTTGGAATACACCGCCACATACTACAACATTTATTTGTTCTCCTACTGAAAATAGCCGTTTATGAAGAAGGTGAATGTTTCTAGCAATTTCCCAAGCAGCGTCATCTATAATAATTGAAGCAGCCTTATCTCCAGATTGATATGCTTGAAAAACAAGCCTGCATACAGATGCAATCGAACGCTTAGGATCGGCATTATGATAAATCTGATCAATTAAATCACGTCCAGTATCCACATGAAAATAATCATAAAGCATCTTTAAAAGCATTGTTTCATTTATCTTACCATCTAGATAATGCAATGCAGCAGCTATTCCTTTTTTTCCAATATCATAACCACTTCCTTCATCTCCCAGTAAATACCCCCAACCGCCAATACGACTCTGTTGTTGGTTTTCGTTTATCCCAAAAGTTAATGATCCAGTTCCAGAAATTTGAACAACGCCGGGCTTTCCTAATGTGCCAGAATAAAGAGCATTAATGGCATCCGGTTGAACCGTCACCCTACAAGCTGATGGAGATAAGGCATCGAGTAGTTGATATAGTTGTGTTTGAATCATCGAGCTACCAGCACCAGCAATACCAGCAAATATGCCAATGAGTTTGGAAAAAGCTTCGGGTGCTTCTTCTTTGAATTGAGAGAAGATCGTTTCAAAAGTATGTGATAACGCTCTTGATGAAACGGTATTCGGATTGGAGGGACCAGTGATACAAGTGGATATTATATTTCCTTGCAAATCAGCTAAAAGCGCAAGTGTTTTTGTCCCGCCACCATCGATTCCAATAATATAACTCATAACAGGTCTCCTTATGTTAGATTCATACTTTCCATAGCAAACTGGAAATTATCCTTCGTATTTTTTTAGAGATGAAAAGCAGCTTTTTAATCTCTAGAATCTTTAACTATTTCTTCCCAACGATTCCTTAATCATAAAAAAATCCCTATTATAAATATATTAGAAAACTTAATTTGTATTATTTTTTTAAATAATTTTTATTCATGATTTGGTAAGGTAACAAATCAGTAATGATGGTTTCGCCAGATAAGGGTGTGAGAATATAACTAGTAGCATCTGGATTACTAGGCATTAATGCATGTTCCTTACATACAATAAATTAATAGACATTTTCAGGTTGTTGGACTCCATGAATAGAGTGCTTCTGTTCATGCGTTCATATAAAAAAGGCATATAAAGGGGGATTATACAGTGAAAGAGTTCCGTAAAAGCCGATGGATACTTGGGTTACTGGCTTTAGTTTTAATCGGTGTTGTTGCTGCTTGTTCTTCAAATGATGAATCAGAAGAAGAGGAGGCAACGGATTCTTCAGAAACTAGTGGAGAAGGGGGGATTTCTGGTGATCTAGAAATTCAGTATTTTGTTGGGGGATATGGCGATACATGGTGGAAAGAAGTAATTGCTGACTTCAAAGAGAAATATCCAGATGTAAACGTAATCGAACATGCCGGACCGAATATTAACGAAGAAATGCGGTCTCGTTGGGTATCCAATGATCCACCAGATGTTGTATATATCGATGGCGCAGGATCAAGTGAAACACAAATGGTGGAAGATGGACAACTAATGAATTTAACGGAATGGGTAGAGGGAATTGAACTAGATAATGGGGATAAGTTAATCGATAGTTTTATCGTAAATCCAGGTAAATTCGATGGTGACATTTATTCACTTCCATTGGTGTTTGATACTTGGGGTACATGGTATGACCGTGCACTGTTTGAAGAAAAAGGATATGAGGTACCGACAGACTTCAATAGTTTTATGAGTTCCATGACTGAGATTAAAGATAAAGAAGGAATCGATCCATTTGTTACTTCTGGTCAACATCCATATTATTTCCTTCGAGGCATGTTATACCCGGCTTTTGGAGCAGCTGGCGGGGATGAACTTCTAGCTGATCTAATTACTGGGAAAGAAGGGGCTTGGACAAGTGATGTCGTGTTAGAGACGATGAAAAAAGTGGAGAAAATGCAACAAGAAGGCATGTTTGATCAAGGTTTAGGTGCTTTAAATCATACACAATCTCAAATGAATTTTCTGTTGCATGAAAATGCTTTTATTCCTGTAGGATTCTGGCTGCCAAATGAGATGAAGAATGATATTCCTGATGGTTTTGAATTTGGATTTATCCCATCACCTATGCAGGATGCTGGAGAGCCATTTGCGATTGTACCGGATTTACGACCATTGGCAATTGCAGAAAATGCAGAGAACCCAAAAGCTGCTAAAGCATTCGTGGAATTTGTCTTCACAAGGGATTATGCGATGTCATTCTCCGAACATACTGGTGCGATCATGAACCTCACAGAGGTGGACTTAACGCAAAGTGATAAGATCCCAAGTTACTTAACAGAAGCAAATGAAATGATCAATGATACAGAACAAGTACAAATTTACGAAAAGCCACACCCGATGAGTGCTGATTTGGAAACACCAATTGGTAATGCGCTGATGTCATTAATGTTAGGAAATATGACAGCGGAGGAATTTGTTCAAGAGGCAGAAAAAGCGGCAGAAACTTATCGGAATAGTAATTAACATGACCGTCCATCAGCAGGGGATTGCATACCTCTGCTGATGGCTTTTCCAAATAGGAGTTAGGTATAAACATGTAAAGCAAATCAGTTATAAGTACAATTTAGATTTTCGTTATTTTATGTAAATAGTCAAGTTTTCTAACGATTAACAGAGAGAGTGATTGGATGGTACAGTCAAAAAAACAGAAGTATACATTTCTGGCTTTTTGTTTGGTCCCGACATTTATTATGTTCGCAGTCTTTACCCTCTACCCTTTATTCAGTGGACTTTATTATTCATTCTTCGATTGGTCAGGTGCGTCGCAAGATAAAGAGTTTATTGGCTTGGCAAATTACATAACATTAATCAAAGATGCAATTATACCAAATACGATAATTCATGATTATTTTCTAGTTATAACAAAGGTAATTGGAATCATGATTCTTGCTATGTTCTTTGCGGTTGCCTTAACGCAGTTGAAAATTAAGGAAGCACCTTTTTATCGAATTGTTTTTTTCTTTCCTAATATCATGTCTGTTGTGGTTATTGGAATTCTATGGACGTTTATTTATAACCCCAATTTAGGATTAGTAAATTCAGGCTTAGAATTCCTTGGACTAGAGAATTGGGCGCGGCCATGGCTTGGGGATGAGAATTGGGCACTCCCAAGTCTTGTTCTTCCTTCCATTTGGGCTGGGATTGGCTTGTTTATGCTTATGCTCATGGGAGGTATTGCAAATGTATCAAAGAATTATTATGAGGCTGCTGAGATTGACGGAGCCAATCAATGGCAACAGTTTTGGAAAGTCACCTTGCCGCTTGTTTGGCCGCAAATAAAAATTTCTGTCCTTTATATTGTTATTACAACATTAAACGGTTCTTTTATAATCGTACAAGTTATGACAGGAGGAGGACCGAATAATTCAACGCATGTTATGGGATCTTATCTATATCAACAAGCATTTGTTCAATATAATTTTGGTTATGGTGCCACAATTGGTGTGATGATTTTAATTCTTTCCTTGCTAACTGTATTAATATTACAGTTCTTGCTGCGTAGAGATAAAGTCGAGTATTAAGTAAATTGAGAGGGGGATATGTTTGTGAAACGAAGTATCGGGCAGGTCTTAGGCAGAACTGGGATTCGGCTTCCACTTGTTTTATGGACCATTGCTGTATTATATCCGATCTTTTGGATGTTTCTTGGTTCATTTAAATCCAATGCAGAAATTTATCGAAATCCGTGGGGAATACCAGAATCTTTTCATCTACAAAACTTTGTAGAAGCATGGACCAATTACAATATTGATATCAGCGTTTTTAATAGTTTAATTGTAACTGCTATTGGTGCAGTTTTAACACTAGTTATGGCGATTCCGACTGCATATGCAATTGAACGAATTAATTTTCGTGGGAGTAAACTGCTATTTACGTTGTATGTTTCTGGGATGATGATCCCAATGGTGTTGGGGTGGATCCCATTGTTTTTCCTATTAATGCAATTAAATTTATTGGATAATATCTTTGGGCTAGCAATTGTTTATGCAGTAAGTCAATTGCCGTTTTCTATTTTTGTTTTGACAAGTTTTATAAGTACGATTCCTAAGTCATTAGAAGAATCCGCAGCAATGGATGGCATGTCTCCATATCGGGTGTTGTGGAAGATCGTCACACCATTAAGTATGTCAGGAATCATAACAGTGACGATTATGAATGCTATTCAATTTTGGAATGAGTATTTCATGGCACTTATTTTTTTACAGAGCAGTGAGAATTATACCCTTGCGTTAGCTATTGATTATATCAGTAGTGAGGCGCAATATACGAACGCATGGGGAACATTATTTGCTAGTTTGGTGATTGCGATTGTTCCAGTGATTATCCTTTATGCCATCTTCCAGCAGCGAATTGCCAAAGGAATGACAGAAGGTGCAATTAAGGGGTAAAGAAATCGCAAAAACATAAGAAGGTAGAAGGAACCTTGTCTGTAGAATTACCTTGATTTGCATAACATTTTTGATTGTCCACAGTCTCACACGTACTGCGGACGAACACCCCGAGTCTCATCGTGGAATAAAACGCCACTGTGGGGCTCGATATCTCGCAGTATATTCCATCCCTATATTGAAAATGATTCTCCTTCAATCCCACCTCACTAAGCAGATGATGGGAACTTTCGAGAAGAAGTATTATTAATTACGTTTTGTACCTGTTATTCAACTTTGGGGGTATAAGTATATCGTCTATTATCAATCTTTCCAAGTAGCTCCCAATACCCGTATCCAATTCTTATAGGCTACTTTTTCCAAATCCTTATCTGTAAACCCATGTGCTTGAAGTCGCTTCATTAGTTTAGGTAAACCTGTGACATCTTTTAATGAATCAGGAACGGTTGTCCCATCGAAGTCAGAACCGAGAGCCACATGATCAATTCCAAAGTTTTCGGCGATATATGCAATATGTTGGACAATTGTATCGAGGGGAATATTGGTGTCGAATTGTCCGTCTTC
The DNA here is from genome assembly GCF_000445495.1 of Virgibacillus sp. CM-4. Lineage (NCBI taxonomy): Bacteria > Bacillati > Bacillota > Bacilli > Caryophanales > Bacillaceae > Virgibacillus > Virgibacillus sp. CM-4. The sequence goes on along the minus strand of NZ_AUQA01000002.1, from coordinate 299,881 downwards.
TCTTAGCATATTTACTGCATAATTGATACCTACCACCCCATTACTTTTTTTAATTGCTTGAAGTTGCTTATCTGTAAGATTACGAGAAATCGGGCAGATTGCATGTACATTGGAGTGTGTTGCAACAATAGGTGCATCACTCTGTTGGACTACATCCCAGAAACCTTTTTCATTCAAATGAGTGGTATCAATCATAATACCCAACTGATTACATGCATGAACTAGATCCTTACCAGCTTCAGTAAGACCTCCTCCGATATCTGGTGAAGATGGATAGCGAAAAGGGACCCCTTCTCCATATGCATTTGGTCGACTCCATACAATTCCAAGTGAACGCAAGCCAGCTTGATAAAGAACTTGTAATGCAGAGAAATCTGTATCGATCGCTTCGGCTCCTTCAATATGGAAGATAGCTGCTAAAATCTGATTCTCTAGACAGAACGCTAGTTTTTGTGTATTCGTGACTGTTTGAAAAATGCCATTAGAAGTTGCTTCTAGCTCAACTAACATAGAAGCAAGTTGCATGGTATGATTTAACGCTGTTTGCTGATCAATCTGAGGTGGCAGCGGCATATCATAACCAGTCGACGTTACATACTTTTCAGGGGCGATTTCATAATTGGCGTTTGGAGTGAAGGCCGCAAAGAATCCGCCGCCAAATTGATTGTTACGAGCACGAGGTAAATCAATATGCCCATTCGCACCTTTGCTAAAGAAACTATTTTTATCCTCATTTTCCTCATAAAGGCGTAAAAGGGTATCGTTATGACCATCTATAATTGGAAAATTTGTCATAATGCATCTCCTTCTTCCATCGATTTTCAGATATGTAAAGTGTAGCATGAAGTTACCCAATTCGAAATAGATGTGTTCCTAGTGCTTTTTTAATAGCTCTAGGAATAGAATTTCAACTATTGTCCTAATGGTAGTTAGAAATATTCTAGTTCAATAGGATCATTTTTCTAAAAATTTGATTTATTCGACAAATTTGTGCAGATATTTCAAAATTTATCTGCTATTGTCAAGTTAATCAATTACATACTGTGCTCTTTGCATCGATGACCTGAAATACGCTCGGAAAGGCAGGTGTTTTTGTTTCGAATATCACATTCTTTTTTATGTAATGTAAAACGTTGATTGTTAGATGCAGCATGTTATTAGGTAGACTTCCATTTTAGTAGTAACCATTGAAGGAGGTAATACCATTGAAACGTTACCGAGCGATTTTACTCTTTTCCGTAATCCTTGTTTTGGTTATTGGACCGTTCTCTAAGATTTCAGCAAATCAGACAAACAAGGAAGGAACAGGTGACGATGAGATTAGGGAAATCATCGATGGGATGACATTAGAAGAAAAAATTGGACAACTCTTTATTGTTCATGTTTATGGACAAACCCCAACAGATTCTGATTATGAGGAGATAAATCTTCGAAATAATCGCGGAGGGAAGAACTTTCAGGAAGTCATCGAAAATTACCATGTCGGTGGAATTATTTATTTTAACTGGACGGATAATATCGGCATGCCGCTCGATGCGGTTCAAGTAAATAGCTTATCAAATGGATTACAACAAATTGCAATGGATCAGTCGGCAGAAATTCCATTATTTATTTCAACAGACCAAGAAGGTGGAATTGTTCAAAGGGTAACAAGTCCAGGAACTGTCTTTCCAGGAAATATGGCACTAGGTGCGACCCGCTCTGAAGCCTATGCATCCCGTACGGGAAGTATACTTGGCAATGAATTAACGAGTTTAGGAGTTAATATGAATTTCGCACCAACAGTGGATGTCAATATGAATCCAGAAAATCCAGTTATAGGTGTCCGTTCGTTTGGCGAAGATCCAGATCTTGTTTCTAAATTAGGTGCTGCTCAAATTAATGCTTATCAAGATCAAAACGTGATTGCTTCTGCAAAGCATTTTCCAGGACATGGTGATACAGCTGTTGACTCTCATTATGGTTTACCGATTATAGATCATGATTTGGAAACATTACATGAAGTAGATTTGAAACCGTTTAAAGAAGCGATCGATAACGGAATACAATCAATTATGACTGGTCATATCGTAGTTCCTGCATTAGATGATTCAGGATTGCCTGCTACGCTATCGAAACCGATTTTAACTGATTTATTGCGTGAAGAACTGGGATTTGAAGGATTAATTATTACAGATAGTCTTGGAATGTCAGGTGCCAATGTTGTTCCACCAGAACGCGTTCCTGTAGAAGCGTTTAAAGCCGGTGCTGATATTTTACTCAATCCACCGAATGTTGAGGTTGCTTTTAATTCTATGCTAGAGGCAGTAGAAACTGGTGAAATTAGTGTAGAACGGTTGGAAGCATCCGTTCATCGAATACTAGCTGCCAAAATGAATAATGGGTTGTTTAATGACCCATATACAGATCCTGGAGCAATAGAGAGTATTGGATCTTCAGATCATTTAAATGCTGCTCAGGAGATGGCAGATCGTAGTGTAACACTAGTAAAAAATAGTGACGATGTTCTCCCATTCCAATCATCCGACTCCGTTTTTGTGACAGGTCCATCTATGGCTAAGCCAGATAGACTAACAGATTTACTAATGGATCAAGGAATTCATGTGGAAGGGTTTTCGACAGCTGCTTCGCCAACAGAGGAAGAGATTAATGAAGCTGTTGCACGGGCTGAAGAGGCTGATAAAGTGCTAGTCACAACCTATACAGCCAATACCAATGAACAGCAGCAGCAGTTCGTTCAAGCATTAGAAGACACAGGAAAACCAGTAATTGTTTCCGCTCATCGGAATCCGTATGATGTAATGGCATTTCCTGAAGTGGAGGGGTATCTAAGTACCTATAGTTATATGGATGTATCCATAAATGCTGTTGCTAATGTACTCACTGGCGAGCTAAACCCATTTGGGAAATTACCTGTGACGATCCCAGATATGTATGAGATTGGTCATAGCATAGACTATATTGATACGGAGCTTAGTGCAGATGGAATGAAGGAGTTAGCTGCGGAGCTTGCTAGTCAAGGCGAGTTTTCGAGTGATGTGGAACGTAAATTATCTCTTCATTTAACAGCTGTCAGTCGATTTGAACGTAAACAAGCTGCAGATAAAGTAGTGAAACATATGGAAGGTTTTCAAGATTTGATTCAGCATCAACTAGCAAATAACGCGATCTCCGACAAAGCGTTTAGCTATCTAGATACAGAAGCTATTCACTTAATAGAAACCTGGAATGAAAACGATTGACTTGTTTCAAATAGCAGGAGGAATATACGTTGAATAACAAACAGAGAGAGAGCAGAAATAAACCGTTTTCTAAACGTATCACCATTCGATTCATAACATTACTGTATCTCATGTTTATCATCGTGAGCCAATTGTCATCTCCTACTAGTGCATCCTTTACGGCAACAAGTACTGTTCAAGGAAGTTTGACAGCTCATGAAATAATCCAAGTAGATCATGCAGAGGAGATAAAACAGAAAAAGGAATCATCTGATGATTCTAAACCAGAGCTAAAAGAACGTTCAGAAGAACAAGGGTTAGATCAGAAAAAAGAAGATAAAGAACAAAAGAAAGAAACGGTTGAGGAAAAAGAACAACTGGAAAAGAAAACAGTTAAGGACCAACAATCCGAACCCAAACCATCCTCAAATATAAATCAAGACAAAACAGAAGCTCAAGATGCAAACGACGAATCAAGTACAGTAGACATCGAGGCCTCTGATTCAGATGGGAGTGATAAGCCAAATGAACAGCAGACAGATGCTGAAGCGAATCGGTAATTTACTCACTACTCTTTTATTTATCCTGTTGCTTTGTATGCTATTTCTGGTTCTTGTATCAAAGGCAACTGGCAATGAGACGAATTTATTTGGTTATCAGCTAAAGACGGTTTTATCTGGCTCCATGGAGCCGAATATTGAAACAGGCTCAATAATAGCTATTCATACGGAAGGGGATAAAACACAATTCCATTCAGGTGATGTCATTACGTTTAGGACAGAAGACGATATGCTGGTAACCCATCGTATAGTAGAAGTTATTGATAATGGCAATCAATATATTACAAAAGGCGATGCTAATGATGGAAAAGACTTAAATCCAGTTCTTTCCCAAAATGTTGTTGGTACGTATAGCGGATTTACGATTCCGTATATTGGTTACATTATGAATTTTGCTGAAACAAAAGAAGGAGCAGCATTATTGTTGATTTTACCTGGAATTCTTCTGCTTGGTTATGCATTATTTACTATTCGCCGAACCATTAAAGAAGTGAAACAACTAATTGATGATAAAAATATGCGAACAGAGTGAATCACAGATTATACCATTTATGAATATAGGGGAGGAATTTTCAATGAATATTAAAAAACAATTAGGAACAGGGATTCTATCAGCGGCACTCGGTTTATCGCTTATTGGCGGAGGAACTTATGCTTATTTCAGTGATAGTGAAACGACGAATAATACGTTTGCTGCTGGCACACTAGATTTGGTAGCTGAGCCTACTGAAATTATTCAAGTTGAAAATATTAAACCAGGAGATTCGATGATTCGTGATTTTGAACTGCAAAATAATGGATCATTGGATATTGATAAAGTGTTACTTGCTACAGATTATAACGTTGCGGATGCGAGTGGCGATAATACAGAAGATTTTGGTCAACATATTCAAGTAGAGTTTTTATATAATGCAGATAAATTGGATGAAGTTATTTATGAAACGACATTAGCTGAGTTAAAAGGAATGACACCGGAAGCCGTTAACGAACACGTATTTGATCCATTGCTTGGAGAACAAGGGCTTCCTGTTGATTCGATTGATGATTTGGTCGTTAAATTTAATTTTGTGGATAACGGAGAAGATCAAAATCAGTTTCAAGGAGATTCTTTGAATTTAGAATGGACTTTCACTGCGACACAAAGTGCTGGTGAGGAAAAATAATTGAACTAGCAATAGATAGGAGTAGTGAGTTGAAATGAAAAAACGAACCATCCCTTTCATGATAGTTATGACGTTGATCCTTAGTTTTTGTATTTCTAGCATGGACATGAGTCATGCAGCTGCAAACCAATTAGTTCCAGATAACCCCAATCAAGTACAAATGCTGGAAGAGCCATTAGCAGATATTGATCAAGCGATAGAAGAAGCTATCTCAGAGCAAGTCATGCCTGGAGCAGTGGTGTTGGTGGCTAAAAACGGAAAAATCGTTAAACATAACGCTTATGGTTATGCGGCGCGCTATACGGATGCTGATTTTACAGAAATGGAGAATCCGGTCATGATGCAAGAAGACACCATTTTCGATATGGCATCGATATCTAAATTATTTACAGCAACTGCTGTTATGCAGTTATGGGATCAAGGAATATTTGAATTAGATGATCCTGTAGCAGAGTATATACCAGAATTCGCTGTCAATGAGAAGGAAGAAGTGACGATCCGTCAATTGCTTACCCATACGTCTGGTTTCGCGCCAAGTCCTTCAGAATCACTATATTTAATAGAAGGGGATCGGGAGGATCGACTAGACTTTGTACTGGAAGAACCATTGGAAAATCAGCCAAATACAGAGTATGTCTATAGCGATGTCAATTATCTAACATTAGGTGTGTTAGTAGAAAGGTTAAGTGGAGTTAGACAAGATGCTTTTGTATCTGAATATATCACCGAGCCACTAGATATGGAAGATACAATGTACAATCCACCTGCTTCATTAAGAGATCGGATAGCTGCTACAGAATACCAGCCATGGACAGAACGAGGTCTTGTATGGGGAAGCGTTCATGATGAAAATGCTTGGTCACTAGATGGCGTTGCAGGACAAGCTGGTATCTTCAGTACAGCTACTGACTTGGCAGCTTTTGCTCAAATGATGCTTCAAGATGGCAATTACAAAGGCGAACAAATTCTTTCTGATAAAGCAGTAGAACTGATGAAAACAAATTGGAATGAGGCTTTTCCAGGACAAGATCAAGGATTAGGCTGGGAGTTAAATCAGAGTTGGTACATGGATGATTTAGCTGAAGTTAATACGATGGGGCATACGGGTTATACAGGCACATCCATTGTTGTCAGCCCAAACCAGAATAGCCTTGCGGTTCTATTAACGAATCGCGTTCACCCTACGCGGGAAACTGTTTCGACTAATCCAATCCGTAGAGAAGTCTCTGAACAAACTGCAGCTGCTATTCATTCATGGAGTGCAGAACAAATGAAGGAAATGGTTGAGATATTGAAAACGAAAGATGCATTTGCTACGAATCGGGCTGCCTATTCCCTTCAGCTTCATTTAACTGCAGTAAGCAGGTACGAAAAGCTAGATAAGTCAGATAAAGTTATTAAGCATCTAAAAGGATTCCAACAACTTATCGATGAGCAGTTAGATCAGGAAATGATAACAGAAGAGGCGTATACGACATTAGCGAATAATACTGCTTATTTACAAAATAAATGGCAAAACTAAATAAGGATGTAGCTATGTTTTTCGTCAGTTGATCTACGGATATGAAGACAGCTAGGAACTCACGTGGAAATAGGATAGTGGGACTAGCTGTCTTCTTTTTTCAAAATCAGCCAAAATAATGTAAGATTCCATAGGAGGGGGAAACAATGAAGAAAGTAGTCATTACACTGTTAAGTATCGCTTTTGTTGTCTACTCTTTATCCGTTGTTATGGCAGATAAAGCTAATGAAACAAATGAATCGGAACCAAGACAATTAAAACTTGGGGTAGAAGTTTTATTGGATGATCAAAAGGAATTAATTGAAGGAAAACGTGTTGGATTAATTACAAATCCTACCGGGGTAGATCAAAATTTAAACAGTATTGTTGACCGACTACACAATGATCCGGACGTGGATTTAACTACACTTTATGGACCGGAGCATGGCGTTCGAGGTGACGCACAAGCAGGGGAATACGTTGAATACTATATCGATGAACAAACGGGGCTGCCTGTATATAGTCTTTATGGAGAAACACGAAAACCAACGCCAGAAATGTTAGAAAATGTAGATGTTCTTTTATTCGATATTCAAGATGTCGGTGCACGTTTTTATACGTATATTTACACCATGGCCTATGCAATGCAAGCTGCACAAGAGAATGGCAAAGAATTTATTGTATTGGATCGTCCAAATCCATTAGGTGGTTATGAAGTAGGAGGGCCGGTACTTGATCCAGCGTACGCTTCATTTGTAGGGAATTATCCAATTCCATTACGTCATGGATTAACCGTCGGCGAATTAGCAAATTTATTTAATGAGGAATTTGAAATCGGTGCCGATTTAACGGTTGTAGGGATGGATGGCTGGGAAAGAGGGATGTATTATGATGATACGAACTTAGAATTCGTATTGCCATCGCCCAACATGCCAACACTAAATACAGCACTCGTTTATCCAGGGTCAGCACTCATTGAAGGAACGAATGTTTCAGAGGGACGTGGAACAACGAAACCATTCGAACTAATCGGTGCGCCATTTATAAATAGTACGGAATTTGCTCAGGCAATGAACGATTTGAAATTACCTGGCGTTATTTTCCGGGCAGCATCATTCACACCAACTTTTTCCAAACATAGTGGGACATTATCTCATGGCGTACAGATTCATGTAATGGATAAAGAGGCTTATCAGCCAGTAGTTACTGGACTTCATATTGTAAAGATGATTCATGACATGTATCCAGAAGATTTTTCATTCCGTGCTGAAAATAGTGATGGAATATCCTTCTTTGATAATTTAATTGGTAACGGATGGGTACGTGAGGCAATTGAAAATGGTGAAACGGTTGGTCAAATGATTGATACATGGTCAGAAGATTTAGAAACATTTAAAGGAACGAGAAGGGATTATTTAATCTATAAAGTGATGGTTGAAGATGTGCAAACAGCAATAGAAGAATGGGATGATAGATCAGCATTTGAAGGAGATGCCAAAGGTAAATTATTGATGCATTTAACAGCAGTTGCTCAGTATGAAGAACAAGGTCAAGCAGCTAAAGTGAGAAAACATCTGAATGGATTCAAGTTATTGCTTGATCAGCAAAAAGAAGAACAAAATATCACGGAAGCTGCGTATAAAAGCTTAATGGATTATACCAATGATATGATGAATCAATGGAAATAAAACAAATAGAGTAGTCCCCTTTCATAAATGGGGACTTTTTTCAGGTTATTTACAATGGGGAGTGATAGTGGTTGTATTTTGCCATTTCCTACAACAAACAGCATATGTGTTAGAAGCGACAATGGGTTTCTCTTGTTTTTATGAATCTTTCATGGGTAAAGGAGCGGTTTTTAATGAAGCGATTGGTTATACTTTTATTTAGTTTAATGATTATTACGATGTTCGGCAAGTCTGAAAATGTGGTGGTAGCAGAAAATAATAATCAGATAGCTATGAACGTTGCAACTTATAATATTGCCGCTGGTAGAGGTACAGATGGGGCGTATGATTTAATGCGAATTGCAGAAGCCATCCGTGAGACAGAAGCTGATATTATCGGGCTGCAGGAAGTAGATATCCATTGGGGGAATCGAAGTAATTATGATCATATGATGGAAAGGCTTGCTGAGGAATTAGATATGTATTATTATTTTGCTCCAATTTACGATTTGGCCCCTGAAACTGGTAGGGAAGAACGCAGACAATTCGGAGTAGGTCTACTTAGTAAATATCCCATTATTGATGCTGCCAATCGAGAAATTACCAGGCTTTCTACACAGGATCCCAATCCAGCACCGAGTCTTGCACCAGGATTTCTAGAAGCTACGGTTAATGTGAATGGTGCTCATGTATCGGTTTATGTTACACATTTAGATTATCGTTCGGACCCGTTTGTACGAGAAATGCAAGTAAGTGATATGAGAGATATCATGCTTGAAAACACATATTCTATATTAGTTGGCGATATGAATGCCAGGCCAACTGCTCCTGAATTATCGCCACTCTTTCAACGATTTACTGATGCGTGGGGAATAAATGAAGCGCCAGGTTTTACCTATCCAGCTACCAATCCAGATCGGCGAATCGATTATATCTTCACTTCTCAACGGATGGAAGTGGAAGGATCGCATACTTATCAAACGAATGCTGCTGATCATCTTCCTGTTGTTGCGGAAGTGAAGGTTATCCCAGGGAATCATTCTAGCTCGATTCGTGGGATGCAATCCTTAGTTGAACAACTGGCAGAACGTGGGGATTTCGCAAACGATCGAACGGTTCGTTCTATTCAGAGGCATTTAGATGTTCTCGCCTATTATGAGAAGAAACAAAGAGAGGATAAGCTAATCAAACATTTACTAACATTTAAGACATTAATCGAACAATTAAACGATCGAGGTTGGTTGTCAACGGACGCTTATGAAGAAGTGCTTGCTGATACCAACTATATGATAGAATACTATCAATATGAATGATGTAATAGGACTGGGAAAAACTGTTTAGATTAAGAATTATCCCAATTTAAGCCCGAATCTATCAATAGATTCGGGCAGTTTACGAATTTAAGAAATGAAGAGAATTATGTCTTTCTGCATGATGGAACGCTTCTTAAGTAAAGGTAGAGAATATTTCGATCTCTTATATAACGAAGAAAGAATCCATTTTGTAAAAAATGGATTCTTTTTATTTCCTGTAAGATGAGTTCATGTATAGCGTGATACAAGCTGTACGAAGACATATAAATCAATCCATCAGATTAAAAGTAAAGACTAATGCATAAAATTAGATAAAATGAAATTTTCTAATTATTATGATAAGATAAACTAGGTATAAGGTAATAAAAAAGGGGAATTTCATCAAAAAAGGAGGAAAAAGATGGAATATGCAATTAGTGGATGGACGTTATTTTGGTTTGCGATACCAATGCCATTACTTGTTGTTTGGGCAATCATTACCTTTTTTAGCGAGAGGGGGAAAGAAGATAAATGAATCCTACACTTTTAACTTTTATTTTCTATCTTATCGTAATGATCGTAATTGGTATTATTACATACCGTATGACAAATACCTTATCGGATTATGTCTTAGGTGGAAGAAAATTAAACAGTTGGGTTACTGCCTTTTCAGCTTCAGCTAGTGATTTTAGCGGTTGGCTGTTAATTGGCTTACCTGGAGCTGCTTATGCAGCAGGTCTTGGTACATGGAGTTTATGGATCGCCATTGGCTTAGCGATTGGTGCCATGATTAATTGGCAGTATGTTGCAAAGCGACTTCGAATCTATACAGAATATACAAATGATTCTATTACGCTTCCTCAGTATTTTGAAAATCGATTCAGAGATAACTCTCATTTATTGCGAGTCATTTCAGCAGCATTTATTTTAGCTTTTTTCCTTTTTTATACTGCTTCTGGTTTAGTTGCTGGTGCGAAGCTTTTTCAGGGAACCTTTGATATGGATTATCATTTAGCACTAACGGTTGGAGCAATTATTATTGTTGCATATACTTTTTTGGGAGGGTTTTTGGCTGTTAGCTACACCGATTTTATTCAAGGTGCATTAATGTCTGCAGCACTTCTTTTTACGTCTATTTATGGATTGATTGAGATTGGTGGATTTAGGGAATTGTTTAATCAACTAGGTCAAATAACACCAAGTCTAATCGATGCATTTGCCGCAACCGAATACAATCAAGTGGAAGGGGTTCTTTGGGAATCTGCAGGTGCAATTGGAGCAGTGGGAATCATTTCTGCTCTTGCTTGGGGATTAGGATATTTTGGGCAGCCACATATACTTGCTCGATTTATGGCGATTCGATCTCATAAGGAAGTTCGTAAAGCCCGGTTAATTAGTGTATCGATGGGCTTAGTGATTCCACTTTACGGGGCGTTGATTGTTGGAATGCTTGGAATTGTAACCTTTGATCAGCCGCTTGCGGATTCCGAGCAAGTATTTATTCAGCTTGTACAAGTGGTATACAATCCTTGGATCGCAGGAGTTTTATTAGCTGCTGTACTTGCAGCCATTATGAGCACGGTTGATTCCCAATTACTAGTATCATCTAGTGCTCTATCTGAGGATTTTTACAGAAGGTATTTCCGCAAAAATGCTAGTGAAACAGAACTCGTATGGGTTGGTCGCATCTCGGTATTAGTTATTGCCGTTATTGCTGTTATGATTGCATGGAATGAAACGAGTTCCGTCCTTGATTTAGTAAGTTATGCATGGGCTGGATTTGGTGCTACATTTGGCCCCGCCATATTATTTTCTTTATTTTGGCGAAAGACCTCCCGAAATGGTGCAGTGGCAGGAATATTAATTGGTGGAATTACTGTATTCCTATGGCCGTTAACTGGCTCCGAGCTCTATGAAATGGTACCAGGATTTGTTTTATCAAGTATTGCTATTGTCTTATTTAGCCTCGTTGGAAAAGGACCATCAAAAGAAATGATAGATGAGTACGATAAAGTCACAGGAGTTAAATAAATACTAGGAGTGGTACAACATGAATCAGGAAAAAATTTATGGAAATACACCATGCTTTTTAGGGGCAACCAAGTTAAAAATAAGTAGTGAACAGATACAAGATTATGACGTATTAATTTATGGTGTTCCTTGGGAAGGTGCTGTTACTTGGGGTGATTACACAGGCTGTGAATTAGGACCAAAAGCCATCCGCTTAAATTCAGCTCGCTATTCGGGGTACTTGCCAGAACTTGATCATATTGACGTACTCTCCCATTATCAACTCGCTGATTTAGGCGATGTCGATGTGGTGCCGGCAGATACGATTGAGACGATGAGACGTATTGAACAGTTTGCAAGCAGCGTATGGGATTCGAAGCGTTTCCCAGTTGCATTTGGTGGAGATCATGGCATCACCTATCCAATCGTGAAAGCATTAAGTGAGCAAGTCGACGGTCAAGTTGGCATCATTCATTTAGATGCTCATTATGATAATTATAAGGATTATGATGGGGATCTTTATGCAAGAAGTACACCATTCCATCGCATTTATGAAAGTGAAAGTGTACGCAATGAAAGTATTGTGCATATGGGAATTCATGGACCGAGGAATGCTCCTGAAACAGGAAAGTACGCAAAAGAGGTAGGAGCAACTACCATTTCGGTACGGGATGTTCGAAAGGCTACCGATATAGCACAGCTAGCTAAGGAAGCCTACGCCATTGCTAGTAAAGGGACCGAAGCGGTATACTTAAGTATTTGTAGTGACGTATTAGATTTTGCATTTAATCCTGGTGGCCCTGTTGATGGGAATGGGTTGACATCTTTCGAGTTATTAGAACTTATTCATGAATTTGCCAAACAAGGGATAAAAGGAATGGATTATGTAGAAGTGTACCCTCAACAGGATACGAATGATAATTCTTCCCATTTTGTAACGTATGCCGTGTTATATGCTTTAGCTGGAAATATCATCCATAAACAGAAAAAATGAAACAGGTAGAAATTATTTATTGGCTTAAGTGTCACAATTTTGATGCTTAAGCCTTTAAGTTGTTTGAGTAGTTCATCTTGCTTGGTCATTTTCAGCTAGTTAAAAGTAAACATCTGAGAGGAAAATCATTCTAAATACACTTGTTGCTTTTATTACAAATTGTTACGATAAAGTTACAGAATGTGTAAAGGAGGAGACAGGTTGACCAAAGATATGGTGGACGATCTGTTGCATGCTATCACTGATGTCATGGATGAACTAGAGGATATACAAACAAATAGCCAGCAAATTGACGAACTATACAGCAATCTAGAAACGAAGATGAACCACATGGAGCTACATATTCATGGACTAGAAAAGAACATAAAACATATAAATGAAAAGATAGCAGTTGTAACAGAAGGGAATTTACAGCAAGGCACAAAAAAGTTAATAGCACGAAAGGTAGTTTATTAAAAAGCGTGCATCTGCAGGCTTATTTTTTTATGTAAGGAAAAATAGAAAAATTGGTGGTTTGACCTTTATAAATCGCCGCCTTAAAGAAAGGAATTACTTCATAAGCGAGAGATACTCCATGTTCTTTGAAAGGTTTTTTTGCTATGATGAATGAAAAAAGGAGGGAGAGAATGGGGAAACGCTCCAAACAATTCATAGAAAAATTACAAAAGAATCGTACACTCATTGGAAGTTTAATATTAATCATAACGTTATTATGGGGATATGCTTGGGTGCTTATGAAGCAAGCATTGGACTACATGGGTCCATTCACCTTCTCTTCGTTTCGATTTGGTGTAGGAGCTATTACCTTATTAGTAGTGGCCTGGATCATGAAAGTGGGGCTGCCACCGAAGCATTACTGGAAACATATATTTGTCATTGGTATATTACAAACGGCTATCGTATTCCTGCTTGTCATGTATGGCTTACGTTTTGTCGATGCTGGTAAGTCATCGGTATTGCTTTATTCCATGCCAATGTGGAGTAGTTTGTTAGCAGCAAAGTATTTAAATGAAAGATTAACCCTAGCCAAATCTTCTGGACTGATTATTGGTATGCTTGGATTATTAACTATCTTAGGATGGGATATTTGGATGGGGCAATCAATCGAGATTATTATCGGGGAAGTATTAATTATTATAGCCGCTATTTCCTGGGCAATAGCAAACATCTATTATCGAAAGAAAGTACAAGATCTCCCACAGTTACAAGTATCCGCATTCCAAATGTTCTTTGGAACGATTGCCATTATGGTTGTTACGCTAATCATGGAACCCAATGAGCGGCTTTTATTAAATGCTCAAAGTATCTATTACATATTATTTACAGGTATTTTTGCCTCGGCGCTCTGTTTTACGGTATGGTTTCTTATCCTTAGTTTAATCGATATGGTATCTGCGACCATCTCGACATTATTAGTACCGATGTTTGGTTTAATTTTCTCCAGCTTCTTACTAGGTGAAAAAATTACACTTGGTGTGTTTGCGGGTTCAGTAATGATCATTATTGGCATCATTATTGCGCAAATTAATCAACCTATGCGTGGGAAACCTTTAGAAGAGTAAGTAGAAATGGTACCTCCGTTTGAAAGTGTTATTTTTTCTAAGAATAAAATATGCTCGGTTTAATCGTTCTATTTGTATTTAAGATATGATAATTAAAGCAACCTAATTTGCCACGGTATTTGTATAGAAGAGGGGGAGTATGACAAGTGAAATCTGAATCAATATATCGATGGAAGCATGGGAAGCAACGTATTCAATCGTACTATGAATCGTATTTAGATACGTTGGCAATAGAATATAAGCGAACATATGTAAACACACGATATGGTAAGACGCATGTACTGACAACAGGTCCGGCGAATGCCAAACCAATAATTATTTTACAAGGAGGAAATGCAATTAATCCGATGACGTTACAGTGGTTTCGGCAATTATTTAAGCATTATAGAATCATAGCCCCTGATACTATCGGACATCCAGGTTATAGTGATGAAGTTCGCATTTCTGCTAAAGACAAGAGCTTTGCAAATTGGATACTAGATATTATGTCGTATTTTCAAGTAGAAAGAAGTGCGTTTATTGGCCCGTCATATGGTGCGGGGATTATTCTTCGGTTAGCAGCTAATTTTCCTGAAAAAATAGATTGCGCAATTCTCGTAAACCCTGCGGGAATTCATTTAGGTCCCAAGAAAGACATGGTCAGAAAGATTCTTATTCCTTTGGTACGTTTTCATCGAACTAATTCAGAAACACATTTACAAAAAATTACAGACCATATGTCTGCTGGTATGATGAGGCAACAAGATCAACAGTTGATTGGCGAGATATTTAGATATGTAAAACTGGAAAGAAATATGCCGAAGTTGACGAAACGAAAAGAACTAGTAAACTATCAAGCACCAACCATGGTTATTACTGGGGAATCAGATGTTTTCTTTCCCGGCGTTAAGATATTCAAGACAGCCCGAAGTATCATTCCTAACCTCATAAGCTTTCATTCCTATGATATGGGGCATTTTCCATCTGATGAGTATCTCTCATCGATTAATTTAGATATAAAAACTTTTTTAACTAGGTATTATTAATAGAGGTAAAGTGTTACACAATGGAATATACGTTTATCGGGTAACACATCAGCCTCCCTAAAAGCTGTATTTGCTCTTAAGGAGGCTGATGTGATGTTGTGCACCCGTAGTAGTCTCCACCAAGTTTTTCAACTTTGCTGTCTAAAAGCTCGTTTCAGACAGCAAAGCAAGTTAAAATTAAAAGAACAATAGGCCGATAGCAATTGGAAAGAAGCTATATAGTAGTATTAGTACACAAAATCCCATGATATCACGTACTTTTAATCCAGCAATTGCAAGCAATGGCAATGCCCAAAATGGTTGAATCATATTTGTCCAAGCGTCTCCCCAGGCAACTGCCATTGCTGTCTTGGCTGTGTCCACACCTAATTCTAGGGAAGCGGGAATCATAATCGGAGCTTGAACCGCCCACTGGCCACCGCCAGAAGGGACAAAGAAATTGACGATACCAGCACTGATAAATGCAAATAACGGGAATGTGAATTCATTTGATATATTCACAAACGCCATCGACATTTGTTCGGAAAGACCAGATGTTACCATCATTCCCATAATCCCTGCATAGAAAGGGAATTGAACAATAATACCACCCGCATTTTTAACCGCACTTGTGACACTATTAAGAAAGCGTCGAGGCGTCCGATGAAAAAGGATCCCTAGAAACAACATGATAAAGTTGACAATATTAATATTTAAATCAAATCCATTTTCGATAAAGAAAAAAACGACAAATGCTAGACCGAATACGCCAATTAACAGGGATAATACTTTACTATTTTCTAATCGTTCCGCTGGCGTTAGCTCTCCCAGTGGTTCTTCTGAATTGTCGATGGAATGATTAATCTCTTCGGGTCTCCAAAGGGTCGCATTCGTATTATGTAGCGGATCTCTTGCCTTCATTAAGAAGCGGTTCAAAAATGGCAATGTAAATAATAACACTGCTACTATAAATAAGTTGAAACTGCTGAACAAGGTATCAGAAACAGGAATGGTGCCAATCGTATCTTCCAAAAAGTGGCCTGGTGTGGCAATTAAAAGCGGAATGGAAGCAGATAATCCACCGTGCCACAGTAGGAATCCACTGTATGCACTAGCCATTAGCACACGATAGTCAACCGTTGGAACTCGTTTGGCTACATGGATTGCAAACAATGCACCAACAACGAGACCAAACCCATAGTTAATCAAGCATGCAGCAGAGGAAACAAAGGTTACCAATAAAATAGCTTGCGAAGGCGTATCGGCTATTGTACTAAGCTTACTTAATAAACGCTTCACAATGGGGGTATTGGCTAAAATATAACCTGTGACAACAATGAGCGACATTTGCATAGCAAATGCTAATAAATCCCAAAAACCACCTCCCCAGTACGACACCATCTCTACTGGCGAACTCTCAGTGAATAGTACACCAAGAATAAACACAATAATCGTCAATAGAATGGCAAATAGAAATGCATCTGGTAAATAACGCTGCACCATTCGATCACAAAAACGCGTAATTGCTTTCATCGATTTACTCCTCTCTTCATAGATTGCTTGATAATGAGTAAATTGTTTACTTATGTTACTAGCCTCATTTGGATCAAGCTAGCTGCATTCCGAATTAACTGAGTACTTAGTGCCATTCCTACGGCACTAACCAGCCGCTTCTTTCTCTTTACTAAAAGCGCTTTCTTAAATCATAACAAATCAGTATTCTACATTATATTCTATTTTCCTATGAAAAAGAAAATATTTTATCCAAAAATGATTAAACTTTCTTCCAACATGCCGATATAAGGAATGTAATCATCTTGATGATGAATGTTTCGGCCAAACATTCGTAAATTGGATAATAGCTCTCATACAAGAGCTGTTATAGATGAGGCACAAGGACGTACCTCAAAAACACTACTTACATGGAGGTAAGAAAATTATGATTATTAATCACAACATTGCGGCGCTTAACACGCACCGCCAACTATCTGGTAACAACAGTGCAGTACAAAATTCTTTGGAGAAACTTTCTTCTGGTCTACAAATTAACAAGGCTGGTGATGATGCAGCAGGTCTTGCAATCTCTGAAAAAATGCGAGGTCAAATTCGCGGTTTGGAAATGGCTTCTAAAAACTCCCAAGATGGCATTTCATTGATTCAAACTGCTGAAGGTGCACTAAACGAATCACACGCTATTCTACAACGTATGCGTGAACTTACTGTTCAAGCTTCTAACACAGGAACACAGGAATCAGAAGATCTACAAGCAATTCAAGATGAAATCGGGTCACTTATTCAAGAATTAGGTGGAGAAACTGGTAGTAAAGGTATTTCTGACCGTACAGAATTTAACGGAAAAACCTTACTTGATGGCAGTCTAGCTACTGACGGTGTGACTTTCCAAGTTGGAGCCAACGCAGGACAGCAGTTAACTGTTGAAATTGCTGACATGAGTGCAGAGGGCTTAGGTGTAAATGAAATTTCTGTGGTAGATGAGAGTGGTGAAGCATTAGACACTGCTGGTTATGATGGTTTATTAGAGAGCATTGACGAAGCAATTAACACTGTTTCCACTCAACGTTCTAACCTTGGTGCAGTTCAAAACCGTTTGGAGCATACGATTAACAACCTTGGGGCATCTGCTGAAAACTTAACAGCTGCTGAATCACGTATACGTGATGTTGATATGGCTAAAGAAATGATGAACTTTACGAAAAATAACATTTTGACACAGGCTGCGCAAAGTATGTTGGCACAAGCTAATCAACAACCGCAAGGCGTTTTACAACTACTTCGATAAACAATAACAAATAGTAGAAAAAAGGGGTCATTCCTATTAGCGAATGATTCCTTTTTTATTTACAATTAATTCGCAATTTGAATCAAACTATTCCCTTCTTCGTCCGATAATAAATTTAGAGTGATTTTTAAGGTGAATCTTAGGAGGAATAGATTTGAATGAGCTGACAGATCAACAACTTTCACAGGTAAACAATATTGTTCAGACGTTGTTGGAAGCGACTGAACACTTTCACGAGCTTATAAAACGTAAAGAAATGAATCAAAGTATTTATACACTTAGTTCCATCGTTGAGGGGTTTAGTTCAGTCAGTAATGTGATTTCATCACATAGCAATGAGTTAGATAAAAAGCGAAAAAAATTGGAGGCACAGTTACTTCAAACTGCTCAATTGTTGGAAAAGGGAAATACTACAAAGATAAGCGAAGTTTTACAATTTACATTATTACCACTATTGAAATCGATATGTGATATTACTTCGAAAGAATTTGTTGAAATAGAAGAAGATAAGGTTTGTACAATTGGAGTTTTTTCTTCGCATGGCAATCCTAGACGTTTTATTCCGAATCCTCGTTTAAATGCGCTAATTCAAGAAAGTGAGAGGCAACATGCTCGATTGTTATTTTTTGAGTCAACGGATATTGACTTTACTAAGAATGAAATTAATGCCGACATATGTGTAAATAGTAATTGGGAACGCATTCGTGTTCCCTTTCCGGATGTAATAAATAATGTGGGAACGGGAAAACGGTCATTAGCTGAAAGGAAGTTAAGAAGGGTTATTCCATTCACAAGCTATCATGTAGGTAATAAGTTCCAACTGCCGAAACTAATTGCAAAGCATAGAAAATATGCAGAATTACTAGTACCTTTTCAGCTATGCAGAAATGAAAATATTATTTTTGAATTTCTTCAAAAAAACAATAAAGTCGTATTCAAAGCACTCTCAAGTAATAGAGGAGAGAATATTTTTTTCGTTACAAAAAAGGGGTCCAGATATATTTTATCCGAACATAAAAAAGAAAAAGTATTAAGTTATGATGCTTTTACTAATTGGCTGAGGACCGTTATTTTAGGAAAGAAAGATCGCTTCATTATACAGCGTTATATTCATACGCGTACAAAGAATGGTGAACCTTATCATATTCGAGCGCATGTTCAAAAGAATGGAGAAGGTCTTTGGGTATTAACTCATATCTATCCTCGTGTAGGGAATAAAAAAAGTAATTTAAGTAATGTTGCTACAGATGGTAGAGTGGAAGACTTTCATGCTTTTTTAGAACAAGAGTTTGGAAAAAATGGGGCAACATATGAACATGATATCTTACGTCTTTCCCTTGAACTAGCACAGTACCTTGATAAACTTCATTATTTTGCATTGGATGAGCTTGGGATCGACTTAGCGATTGACGAACATGGGAAATATTGGATGCATGAAGCGAATAATGGACCACAAACGGCTTATCATGAAGAAAAGCGTGCAATTAATACAATCGCCTATGCGAGGTATATAGCAAAAAATAAGATTGTTCATAAAGACACGGTTGTTAATAGTGACTTCCAAGCCAATATATCTAACTTAGCTTTTGCTCCAACGAATGGGAATGTACGATTAGCTGTCCTTGAAAAACCAAATATTAATATTAATAAGGAAGAAGAAAATTTTCTAATTGAATTAGCGCAAACTACAAGAAAAGAGGAAGTTAATTTTTTCACATTTACACCAAATGATATTGACTATAATGAGATGCTAATAAAAGGTAATTTTTTTGAAAATGGGAAATGGGTAGCAAAAATCGTCACATATCCAGAGGTTATCTACGACAGAACAAATTTAAGAGGAAATACAAACGTTTCGTTCTTATATGGAGAGTTAAGTGATATTCAGTTTATTAATAAATGGCCTGTTGAATATCAGTTACGATCAAATATCTATCAAAATCTTCTAGAGGAAGATAACCTTGCTAACTGTATGCCAGCTTTTAAAAGTGTAACTAGAACCAGAGATATATTTCAATATCTAGATAAATATAAAAAAGTTATGCTACGAACGGAAACGGGTTCGTTTTTGGGGGAAGCTCATTATATTAAAAAAATGGAGAATGGGAAGTACCAATTATCGCATGATAAATCATGTAAGGTATATAATGAATTACCTCTATTAAATAAATTCAAAAAATTAATCAGCGAAACAAATTTGGTTATCCAAGAGGATCCAAGAGAAAATTTGAATACAATTAGCGTACATCTAATGGAGAATCCATTTCATGAATGGGAAATGGTTAGTAGTTATGTGAAACTTCATAGCTGTTCAAAAAGTAGTAATGAAAAGGTGAGTTTAACGAATTACCTTCATTCAAAAGAAGATAGCCAAGATATGAACCATATCGAAAAGGATATACGATTGCTTTCAAGTAAAGCTGCTAGTTCTTTAAAAAGGGTATATGGGGAAAAAATTACAGAGGTAGTTGTAGAATTAGGATTGGATGAATCAAAGAATCTATTTTTATTAGAAACAGATCCTCTTGGACCCAATTATATTTACGATAAATTCGAACTATCTAAGCATATTATCCGTTATGTTAATGATTTTGTGACGAAATAAATGCTGGATAACTAAAAATCTTTCTAAGCGAAAAGCTTAGAAAGATTTTTAGATGAATAGTAATTCTAATATATTCTTATTCAAAAACCGGCATTCTCAAGTGGTGGTTTCATCTAAAATTAACTATATGGATATTGTCGTGCTTTATGTTGGATACTAATCCACTTATATGTTGTAAAAGCATCTAAACTCCAGTCACCATTTAAACGACCAAGTCCAGAATTTTTCACCCCGCCAAATGCAACATTTGGTTCGTCATTAATGGTTCCGTCATTAATATGGATCATACCAGTGTCCATTTGCTTAGCAAGTTCAGCACCACGTTCCACATTGCTCGTATGAATTGCTCCACTCAAGCCATAGTCACTATTATTCGCATAAGCAATTACTTCTTTATCACTCGAAACTTTTAAAATGGATACTACGGGCGCGAATAGTTCTTCATTCGCTATTGCCATTTCTGGTGTCACATCGGTAAAGACAACAGGTTCAACGATATTCCCTTCCACGTTTCCTTTAACAAGAGGAGTAGCACCTTCTTTAATTCCTTTTTCAACCAAAGCGACCGTTGCGTTCACTTGTTGCTCATTAATCAGAGGCCCAATAATAGTCGTTGGATCATTCGGGTTACCACAGGTTAACGTTTTTACTTTCGCTGCGTATTTTTCTACAAATTCATCATAAACATTCTCGTGGACAATTAAACGATTTGCAGACATACAAATTTGACCCTGATGGGTGAAGCGACTGAACACGGCAGCACTTACTGCAAGATCAACATCAGCATCATCAAGCACGACAAGGGCGCTGTTTCCTCCTAATTCTAAATGGGTTTCTTTCAAATGTTTTCCAGCGACTGCGCCAATATGTTTTCCAACTTTGGTAGAACCAGTGAAGGAAATAGCACGTGGAATAGGATGCTCGACAAATTGATCACCAATTTCAACAATTTCTGTCGTAATGACATTTAATAGCCCTTTTGGCAGCCCAGCTTGTTCAAAAATTTTTGCAATCATCGTTCCACCTGTAATTGGTGTATGTTCATGAGGTTTTAGGACAACGCCATTCCCAGCAGCTAATGCAGTAGCAACTGATTTCATGGACAAGAAGAACGGAAAATTAAATGGACTGATAACTCCTACAACACCTACAGGAATTCGGTATACACGATTTTCTTTATCATCAATAGGTGATGGGAGTATTTTTCCATCCATACGGAATGGAAAGGTGGAAGCTTCTTTAATAATATTTATTACTAGTCCGATTTCAAATTCAGCCTTTAATCTAGTTCCACCAATTTCTTCGATAATAATTGCAACAATTGCTTCATGGTTTTGTTCGATATACGTGACGGCTTTTTCAAATACTTCACGTTGAACTACTGGATTTGCTTTGGCCCAGATTTTCTGGACTTTGGCAGATGCTTGATAGGCTTGATCCAAATCATTGATACTAGCAGCTTGATAAGTTGCAATAGGTTCGCCATTATAAGGGTTCGTATTTTCCATCTTTGTTGAAGCAGTACCCTCGCGCCATTCTCCGTTAATGTATTGACTACTTAATTCATTGAAATTCATAGGTATCTCTCCTAGTTAGTTTTTTAATTCGAGATTTTCTTTTGCAAGTTGAGCTAATGTATGAATATTACTATTAATTTCCTGCATGGTTGCAGTAAGCTCTTCAATTGCCGCTGACTGGCTATCTGATTCTAAGTTCGCATCTTGTATATACGAATCCAAATTCGAGATTACTCCTTTAATATCGTCGGTAATTGCATGAATTTCTGAGGCTTGTTCCTTGGAGCTTGCTGCCATTTTTCGTATTTCATCAGCAACAACGGTAAATCCCCTTCCGTGTTCACCAGCTCGTGCTGATTCAATTGCTGCATTTAAACCTAATAAATTACTTTGGTCTGCAATGCCCTTTACGACATTAGACACCTTTTCGATATTTTCTACCCGATTTGTCACTTCGGTCGCTTTTTCAGAAACAAACGACATATTACTAGCTAAGCCGGTAATCGATTCCGCCATATCTTGAATCGTATTGGTCACTTCATCAAATACCATGGATAAGTTGGAAGCTACTTCGGACAGTTGATTCGCTTTTTGTACACTCAACCCAACTCCAATTCCTCCAATAACATTCCCTGATTGGTCATGCAGCGGGACAGCACGAGCGATTAAATTCACTCCAAATAACTCAGCAGGAACAATCGCTGCTTGATTTTGATTCTGGCGAATAGCGTTTGTAACAATATCTCCGTCCATTAATGGGTCACCAGGTGTTACTTTTAGAGAAAATGTCTTCGCTGGAAAATTAATTACTAATTTCTCTGTATCATAAATGCCAATCGTTATATCATCATTAATTAATTCCTGAAGAAACGGGCCCACCGTTACAAATGCTTGTAATAATGGATGTACATCTAATTCTTCATTTGTTGACACTACCACTTATCTATTCACTCCTTATCAATTTTTAAACTTCCAGTTACACTGTTTCTCCATTTGTATCGGATGGAAAGGCTGGTTGTTGAAAGGGAGCGGGACTTTGTACACAAAATATACATAAATAGGATAAAAGTCTCGATAAAAAATAACAACGATTACCAATTTATTCTTTACCTTTTGTAATAAGAGCCGATAACAAGGATAGGTAACAAGTTAACTTTTAAACAAAAGGATTACAATGGTGCCAACAACAATTTTCATCCGTTTGTTGCGTGTAAAGTTGAGAGCATAAGGGGTTTATTTAAAGGCTGGTACAATATTTAGCTAAACAATCCGTGAAAAGTGAAACGGTTCACTACGATCGTTTTTTGTCTGAAGTTATCGTTATGGAGCAGCCATTGATTTATGAAAACGAGGAGGTAGCACATTGGATAAGACATCAGTTATAGGTATTATCTTAGGAATTATTGCGGTAGGAGTAGGAATGGTATTAAAAGGAGTACATATTGGAGCTCTTGTGAACCCCGCAGCCATTCTAATTATTCTTGTCGGGACGGCAGCATCAGTCTGTATTGCATTTCCGTTGAGTACGATAAAAAAAGTACCATCTTTATTTAAGATCATTTTTTCTAATGATCAGCATGATGATCCCAAGGACGTTGTCTTGATGTTTACTGATTTAGCTGATCAAACACGAAAAGAGGGGATCCTGTCACTAGAAAAACAACTGCAGGAAGTAGACGATCCGTTTTTAAAATCCGGTTTACAGTTTGTGGTAGATGGCCAATCTCCAGAGTTTATTCGTGAAGTTATGATCGAAAAAATGAATGCGATTGAAAATAGACATCAAGAAGGAATTGCCGTGTTTTCCCAGGCTGGAACGTATGCACCAACATTAGGAGTACTAGGTGCTGTTATTGGTTTAATTGCTGCACTTGGAGATATGCAGGATATGGACGTGCTAGGTCATGCTATTTCGGCAGCTTTTATCGCAACATTGTTAGGTATTTTCACTGGATATGTTTTGTGGCATCCCTTCGCTAATAAGCTCCGTGAAAAGTCGAGGAAAGAAATTCAAGTGAAAGAAATTATGTTAGAAGGGATGCTTTCCATTACTGTAGGTGATTCAGCATTAGTAGTAAGAGACAAGCTAGGATCGTATTTATCCACGAAAGCGTTTATTACCTTACAAGGGGAGGAGGCTGATGCGTAGAAATAAAAAGAAAAATTCGCATCATATCGATGAGTCATGGTTACTTCCTTATTCTGATTTACTAACGTTACTATTAGCATTATTTATTGTGTTATTTGCGATGAGTGAAGTCGACTCGCAAAAATACCGAGAATTATCTCGGGTGTTTCAAAATGAATTTTCTGGCGGCCAATCGATACTTGAAGAGAGTAATAAGGCAATAGAATTACCGAATGAAGAACAAGAAGAGGATAAACAAACGGAACAGAGTGCCAATGAACAAGAGCTACATGAATTACAAACACTACAAAAGCAGATGAACCAGTATATAGAAGAAAAAAATTTAGATGCCATGTTAGCTACCCAATTAACAGATGAAGGCCTGCTGATTACCATTTTAAATGATGTCACATTCGATTCTGGAAGTGCAGAAGTGACAGCGAATGGGGAGGAAATTGCCAAGGAATTGTCTGAATTTCTTTATACGGACCCACCTCATCAAATTGTCATAAGTGGCCATACGGATAATAAACCAATCAAATATGCAGAATTCACATCAAATTGGGAATTAAGTGTAACAAGAGCGGTTAATTTTATGCATTTATTATTAACGAATGAAAAATTAGATCCAACGCGATTCAGTGCAAAAGGGTTTGGAGAACACCAACCTACTGTACCAAATACAACGATCGAAAATCGGGCAAAAAATCGTAGAGTTGAGGTTCTTATCTTACCGAATTATGAAATTAATACAGGAAGTCAAAATGAATCAACAAGGTAATAGACATAAGGGGGAAGTAGAGTGAAGAGCTTATTTCAATTTAAACATTTACAGACGAAGTTATTTGTGGCATTTTCCGTTATTACTTTATTTGTTTTCGTATTGGGAGTGACCAATTATATTGTAATCAATAACAATAACCAAGATACTCATGAAATTATTAAAGAAGAATTGCCAGTGTTAGTTGCTGATGAACAGCTTGCGATTAATATGGCAGAACGTACAAGTCTTATTCGTGGATACTTATTATATGGAGAAGAAAAATATAAGCAGGAATTTAATGATACGTTAGAAGCAACAATGGAATTAGAGAATTTTGTCTTAGAAAACAGTGATTCAGAGCAAGCAAAAGCTCTAATAGATAAGAAGATTGAGTGGGGGCACCTCACCGATGAAGTATTTAAACAATACGATAATGGAAATGAAGATCAAGCACGATTAATTATGACAAATGAAGTGCAGCCAATAGCTAATGAATTAATTCAAGGTTTTAGTGATTTAGCGAAAGCAAAAGAGACAAAGATCAATGAGGTGGGGGAAACAATTATACAATCAGGTGACCAGACAGTTATGATTGGAGGAATTGTTTCCATTGCGGTTGCAGTATTAGGAATTGTGATTGCGTATTTAACTTCAAGAACCATTACCCGACCATTGCAGCATTTAAAGGAACGAATGAATCTAATTGCTGCTGGAGACCTTCATCATGAACCGCTGGAAACAAAATCAAAAGACGAACTTGGCCAATTGATGATTGCAACGAATACGATGAATGAAAACCTTCAGGATTTGTTACATCGTGTTAAACGTGTATCAGATACAGTAAATGAACAGAGCGATGCTCTAAAACAAGCTGCTAATGAAGTACAACAAGGGACAGAACAAGTCGCCGAGACCATGCAGGAATTAGCAACTGGTTCGGAATCGCAAGCTAGCCATGCAGGAGATCTTGCGGGAGTTATGAACGAATTTAATACAAGTATTCAAGAGGTCAATACGAAAAGCGAATCAATTGAATCTGCTTCGATGGATATCCTTCAACAGGCAGAAGGTGGTCAAAAGGTGATGACTACAACTAAACAACAAATGAAGACAATTGATCAATTGGTACAGACTGCTGTTAGACGTGTACAAGGTTTAGATAGTCAATCGCAACAAATCTCTCATTTAGTAACGGTTATTAGCGAGATTGCTGAACAAACGAATTTACTTGCTCTAAATGCAGCGATTGAAGCTGCAAGGGCAGGAGAGCATGGAAAAGGTTTTTCCGTTGTAGCAGACGAAGTAAGGAAATTGGCTGAACAGGTTTCTTCCTCTTTGCAAGATATTACCAATGTGGTTGGTAACATTCAGTCAGAAACGAATCAAGTTGCTACATCTCTACGGGAAGGGTATAGTGAAGTACAAGAAGGAACAAAACAAATGGAAACAACCGGGGAAACCTTCCATTCTATCCATTCCTCTGTAAAAACAATGACAGCCAGTATTTCTACTGTGAAAAATCATTTAGCCCGTATTTCTACTAAAAGTAAGGATATGAATGGATCTATCGGAGAAATTGCAGCGATATCGGAAGAATCAGCTGCAGGTGTTGAACAAACGTCTGCCTCTACACAACAAACAAGTAGTTCCATGCAGGAAGTAACTGCAAATGCAGAACAGCTTGCTAGTTTGGCAGATGAACTAAATGAATTAATGAAACGGTTTAACCTGTAACAGGCTATTAAACATATTGTAATACATCTTTTGACTAACTTAGGTATATAATGAACAAGAAAATCATGGTAAAAATCCATGATTTTTTTGATTGCAGTCCTTGGGAGAGTAATGATCGACAAAAAACACCAAAACTTGTCAAGAAAACAACCTTAAAAAACTTTGACCAAATCTTTAGATTGAGTTATAATTAAAAATCGTTATTAGAAAAATTTATGGATTAAAAGGTAAATGAACAGGGTATAAAAAAGATAATGACTAACTAAATGAGTTTTAAATTCGAGGTGAAAAAAGTGAAGAAATTTTTATCAACCAAAATGGGCTTCTTCGCGGTTGCACTAGTGCTTTTCTGGATAAAAACATATGCAATATATAAAACGGAATTTAGTCTGGGTGTAAGTGGGGCGATGCAAGAATTTCTATTATTCTTAAACCCTCTTAGTTCTGGATTAATTTTTCTCGGACTAGCATTATTTGCGAAAGGTAGAAGAGCTGGTATTTGGATCATCATTGTTGATACCATTTTAACCTTTATACTATATGCTAATGTCGTCTTCTACCGTTTCAACAGTGACTTTATTACAATTCCGACCATGATGCAGACGGATAACTTTGGAAGTATTGGTGGAAGTATAGCCGATCTAGCACAAATGCATGACTTGCTTTACGCAGTAGACATTTTATTCCTTATTGTATTGTTTACGTTCGTACGTAAAAGCTGGACCGTTAGCCGTATGCAGTTGCGTAAGCCTTTTATGGTATTAGCAACAGGGGTATTAGTATTTACTATTAATCTAGGATTAGCTGAAGCTGATCGTCCACAATTATTAGAACGTACATTTGATAGAAACTATCTAGTAAAATATTTAGGTGCGTTTAACTTTACAATCTATGATGCTATTCAAAGTGCTAAGACGTCAACAAGACGTGTATTAGCTGATAGCAATGACATTACCAAAGTAGAAGAATATACCGATGCAAAATATGCAGAACCAAATGAGAAATACTTTGGTAAAGGAGAAGGGAAAAATATTATCAAGATTCACTTAGAGTCATTCCAGTCATTCCTAATTGACTATAAATTGAATGGCGAAGAAGTAACGCCATTTCTGAATGATCTAGTACATGATCAAGAAAAAGGCTTTACGTATTTTGATAACTTCTTCCATCAAACAGAGCAAGGAAAGACAGCTGATGCTGAATTAATAACCGATACGTCACTATATGGTTTACCACAAGGATCAGCGTTTGTAACAAAAGGAAATAATACGTACCAAGGACTGCCAGCAATTCTTGAGCAGCAGCAAGGGTATACAAGTTCTGTCTTCCATGGAGATGGGAAGTCATTTTGGAACCGGGATGAGGTTTATAAACACTTAGGTATTAATGAGTTTTATCATGAAGACTATTATGATATGAGTGAAGAAAATGTCATTAACTATGGCTTGAAGGATAAACCATTCTTCGAACAATCCATGCCATATTTAGAAGATATGGAACAACCTTTCTATGCACACATGATGACATTGACGCATCATCATCCATATCTAATTGATGAAGAAGATGCATCTATTGAACCTGCAGAAACTGGGGATGGTTCTGTTGACCGTTATTTCCAAACGGCACGCTATTTAGATGAATCGTTAGAGCAATTCTTTAATGATCTAAAAGAAAAAGGTCTCTATGAAGACTCGATTATCATGATCTACGGTGACCACTATGGAATTAGTGATAACCATAATCGAGCGATGAAAGAAATAACAGGCGAAGAAATTACACCATTGAAAAACGCTGAATTGCAACGTGTTCCATTCATGATTAAAGTACCTGGAGTGGAAAGTGAAGGAATTAACCATGAATATACCGGCCAAATCGATGTTATGCCAACACTGCTTCATATTCTAGGTATCGACGCTAGTGATTATATCCAATTCGGTACAGATATGTTCTCAGAGGATCATAAAGAATTTGTTCCTTTCCGTAATGGTAACTTTATGACCGATGAATATAGTTATGTTGATGGGAAGTATTATGATAACGAGACAAAAGAAGTGATCAAGGAACCTACGGAAGAAATGAAGAAAATGGAAGATCAAGTTGTCAAAGAACTAGAACTGTCGGATGAAGTCTTATATGGTGACTTGTTACGCTTCTATACACCAAATGAAGAGTGGGAGCCAGTAGATACAGATAATTATTTCTATGGTGGTCCTGATGAAGAGAATCCAAATCAAGATCAAGAAACAAAAGAAGAATAGGAAAAGGGTGCAGCTCATGAGCTGCACCCTTTTTAGATTGTCTAAATTCCTAAGTTATGAGTTAATAGCTAGTAAGACGCAATAGAAAATGATTAGGTTTTTATTAGAAGATGAATCAATTTTCAATAAAATTTACTGATAACAATAACCAAATTGCATAGAAAACACATCAAATGCATTACATCGTACATAAAAAATGACATACAATGCAGTATACAAGCAGTAAGTAAGGCCTGTTTGTATAGTAAAAAGAGAAAATTACCAGGAAACCAAACAAATGTTCTGTTTTTACGTATTTAATCATTCATCTATGGTATACTATTAACAGATAATGTTCTTTGGGATTACAAGGCTAGCCCTATTGATAAGGAGGGGGTGAGCCAATTGAACATTTATGAAGTGATTATGGTGATGTTTTCGTTTGGCACCTTTTTGGTCGCTTTTTTGACACTAATCATTCGAATCATCAATAAAAAATAGACCTCCCTTACGACGACACTAACGCATGAACGGAGAGGCCTATTTCAGGATAGCCGATCCCTTAGGAACCGCTTATCATCGACCACAGTTGCCGCTGTGGTCCTTTTTTAGTATATGCATCCTTCTACCCATAGTATACCACAAACAAAAAGAATAAGCCGACTTATTTGTTCTTGGCATCATATGTAAATAAAAAGTTCACAAATTTGTCACATATGATAATAAATAACAAATTTCGCTAAAATCTTATTTTTGATTCTAGATAATGAAACATATATTGACATAGTTTGACGATGTTTAACAGGATATCGATAGTTATTCGATACAAAATCGACAAAATTGCTAACAAAGCAAAACCTTGACGAATATGAGATAATAGGAATATAGTCATATTATTTTTACAAATTATAGAAAAAATGGATTTGTATCAGTATGAAACCTGCCTCTTCATCGACAACTGGTATATACAAAAAGGAGGGAGAAATAAAGGAGGTACTAAAATGCAAGCAGAATCGGAAGATAAGAAAGAACGCGGTATACACGTATATCCTCACAAAACAAGTGCTTGTCAGATTCCTTATCATCAAAAACAAATTTGTTATTTAGCATCCGTTGTATATCACGAAAGGTATCAGTGCAATTGTTATTCATTCTATAAAGGTCGCGAATACTGGATTGGCGCGCAAATGAATTGGCTGGATACATACCTTAAAAATATGGAATAATAACCATAGAAACAATTCTAAAGGCTGTCGATTAAACATATCGACACCTTTTTTATGTTGCGGGTGCTTATATTTGTTGTATGGAACAAGGGTCTTGCTGTTTATTAGTAATGACTAAAGGAAAGGATAAGTGCTCTTCCTTAAAGTTAAAAGCAAAGATATGCTATATTAAGAAAAGGATTATGTTGAGAAGGGAGATACAGCAATTGGAGACGCAGCAATTAAATCAGCAAAAACCAGCTTTTTATCAAATTCTTTTGGTAACTGGAATCGTCGTCATCGCCTTTAATTTAAGACCTTCCATTACCTCTGTAGGACCTATCATTGGAACGATCCGAGATCAGTTAAACTTATCGAACGGGAGTGTGGGGTTACTAACTAGTTTGCCACTAATTGCTTTTGCAATCATGTCCCCACTCGTGCCAAAGATTAGTAATCGATATACGAATGAACGTGTAATGTTAATTGGCTTAATTGTTTTATTTATTGGAGTTAGTTTACGTAGCTTATCGGTTATATTTTTTCTGTTTGCAGGGACTTTATTAATAGGGTTTGGTATAGCTATTTGTAATGTACTCCTTCCTAGTGTCATAAAGGAAAAATTCCCAGCGAAGGTAGGAATTATGACTAGTGTTTATTCTACAATTATGGGGGGATTTGCAGCAACAGCCTCTGGCTTAAGTGTACCGATAGCAAGCGGACTTAACCTGGGCTGGCAAATTGCTCTCTTTGTATGGGCAGTACCAGCACTCATTGGTATCATTGTTTGGGGTTATCTAGTGAAAAAGCGTGCAAATGAACGATCCTTATACCATTATGTTCAGCCTGTATCCAATCGAATCTGGAAATCGCCATTAGCTTGGCAAGTAGCTGGATTTATGGGTTTTCAATCTTTTCTATTTTATGTTACGATTTCGTGGTTGCCCGAAATTCTCCATGCGTCTGGATTTACTGTGAACACTGCTGGCTGGATGTTGTCTATTATGCAATTTATAGGAGTGCCAGCTAGTTTTATCGTCCCGATGTTGGCTGGTAAATTTAGGTCACAGCAAGGGCTTGTATTAATAATGGGACTGTTTTCTGTTACTGGTTATACAGCATTGTTATTTGGAGAATCATCATTTATGCTGATACTCAGTGTTGTATTAATTGGGGTGGCTCTCGGTGGGACATTTCCATTAGCGTTAACGATTCTTAGTTTACGAGCCCGTAATGGTATAGAAGCAGCACAATTATCAGGAATGGCGCAATCATTTGGTTATATCTTAGCTGCGTTCGGACCATTTTCTATAGGCTTTCTCTATGATCAAACACATACATGGGGTATCCCATTGATAACTTTAGTTACTATTGCCATTATTGTTATCTTATTTGGTATGGGGGCTGGCAGAGATAAATTTGTGTTTGATGAATAAATCAGAGCGTACAATTTTAAGTATTGGATGTGACACTATGCAGGAGAGAGCTTATAGCATGAAGGATTTCTATTTTTGGAAAATCACCCTTAGTTTGGCTTTAGCTTCTTTTTTTATATTTGCGAGTATGTATGCCGTACAGCCACTACTGCCTGTATTTGTTACGGCATTTGATATAGGAGTCTCCGCCTCCAGTTTAACATTGTCGATGACGATTGTAGGTTTAATTATTGGATTAGTTATTTTAGGTTTCTTATCGGATCGAATAGGGAGAACCATATTTATTAAACTATCGTTGATTGGTTCCATACTTCCATTCTTTTTTATGCCATTAACGGATTCTTTTTTTATCTTCGTAATGCTTAGATTTATCCAAGGATTTGCACTTGCTGGATTGCCGGCAGCTGCTTTAGCCTATCTCAGTGAAGAAATTGATCGAAGGAGTGCAGGTGTAGCCACCGCTCTCTATATATCTAGCAATGCTTTAGGTGGAATGGTTGGGAGAGTGGCAACTGGTTATGTAGCAGATACGTTCTCCTGGGAAATTGCGTTTATTGGATTAGCGGTGTTCGGAATGCTTATCCTTATGCTTGTCCATTTCATGCTCCCAAGCTCACGTTTCTTTCAGTCTAGTAGTTTGAGTTTTCGTAAAGATTTAGAAGGATTTCTATTTCATTTAAAAGATCCAAGTTTACTTCTTGTTTTTGGGCTAGGTATCATTTTGCAGTTATCGTTCACAGGGGTGTGGACGTTCTTGCCATTTTATATGCAAGGTGAACCGTTCTCCCTTTCTTTACAAGCTATTTCATATTTATTCTTTGCATATGGGTTAGGCGTCATTGGTTCTCCGTTTGCAGGTTGGTTAGCTGGTATTTTCGGATTGAAGAAAGTTCGTATATCCGGGATTACTGTTTTATCGATAGGGATAGCAATGACGTTAAGTGCTTCCTTGTTTTGGATTATCGTTGGATTATGTGTCACTTGCTTAGGATTTTTCACTGCGCACTCGTTAACAGCTACCGCAGTAAGTGAACAAGCGACACATCATAAAGGAAGTGCTTCAAGTCTTTATCTCGTATCTTATTATATAGGTGTTTCACTTGGTAGTTCTGCTCTTTCCCCAATCTGGGGGAACTATGGCTGGCAAGGATTAATTTTATTTATAGCTGTCTTACCAATTTTCTACCTTTTTGTTGTTCAATTATTACAACGTATGATTCAAAAAAAGTCAGCTAGAAAGGGGGCATAAACATTTGGTTAAACATCTCCTTATTGAAGCGCTCGGATGGATACTTACGGCGATAGGAGCCTATTACATCTATGAAGATTCGAAGCTAATGCTTCCTTATATTAGCTTAGGTATCGGAATTGTCCTTATTCTCTTTAATTTCCCTAAAAGCTTTCGAAAGCAATCATAAAATAAGTAAAATCGAACGTTTATCCGAGTTAAAATGAATTCGGATAAACGTTCGATTTTTTAATCTTTTTGGCGACTCCATTCAAAACTATACGCGTTTGAAGATTCTTTCGGCTAGTAAATGCTGCATATTAGCCAAAAAAGCTGTAGCCGCACTATCAAGAATCTTTGTATTATCGTTTTAATTTACTCATCCTCCCTCATTTTCATAAGAAGGGGGTTATTTTACAAAGTCAGGGAGGTGATTAATATCGATGCCCCAAACAACGGGAAGCAAGAAATACACAGCAATGGTTACAAGAATGATTCCGCATAAATTAAGGGCTATTCCTGCCTTTGCCATATCTGGGATTCGCAAATAATTCGATCCAAACACAACAGCATTCGGTGGTGTAGCAACTGGGAGCATAAATGCGCAAGAAGACGCAACACCTGCTGCTATCATCACTACAAATGGATGAACCCCAAGCGCGACTGCAAGTGCAGCCATAATCGGATACATCATATTAGCTGTTGCAGTGTTGGAGGTGATTTCAGTTAGGAAAATAACTAATGCTGTTACGACAAGTAAAACAATGAAAATATGAATCCCTTGTAATGCAGTTAATTGATTTCCAATCCATTCGGAAAGACCCGATTCAGTAAATCCAGCTGCTACTGCAAGTCCACCACCAAACAACAATAAAATGCCCCATGGTAATTTTACAGCTGTTTTCCAATCTAATAAAAAATCTCCTTGTCTACTCTTAGATGGAATGATAAATAAAATAAGTGCTGCTGTCATCGCAATGATTGCGTCATTGATATTCTCATTCCATTCAACTAAAATAAATGAACGGCTAATCCAAGCTAGTGCAGTTAAGATGAATACGGCAAATACAGCTTTTTCTTCAACAGATGGTTTTCCCAGCTTCCGTTTTTCATCCGTTATAACTGCCTTTCCTCCAGGCAGCTGTTTTAGCTTCGGAGGGTAAGCAATTTTAACCAGGTAGATCCATGCAATAAAGATAAATATCCATGCAATTGGCACACCAAATAACATCCAGGTTGCAAATGATAGTTGAATACCGTACATTTCGTTTATAACGCCAGCAAGTGCCGCATTTGGTGGCGTTCCAATTAACGTTGCAATTCCCCCAATTGATGCTGAATAAGCTATGCTAAGCATCAGGGCCTTACCAAATGCGAAATTTTCCTTGGAAGTATCGATGGAAGGATCATCCTTTAATGCATCTGAGATTTGATAAATAATTGCTAAACCAATCGGGACCATCATCATAGCTGTTGCTGTATTAGAAATCCACATCGATAGAAATCCGGTAGCAACCATAAACCCAAGAATAATTCGATTCGTATTAGTTCCAATGACAGAAATAATGTTAAGCGCAATTCGTTTATGTAGATTCCATTTCTCCATTGTAAGTGCGATCATAAACCCGCCCATAAATAAAAAGATCGTGTCGCTACCATAAGAAGATGTAGTTGTATCAATGTCTAATCCACCAGTTAATGGGAATAGGATGATTGGAAGTATTGAGGTAGCAGGAATCGGTATCGCTTCAGTCATCCACCATACAGCGATCCAAATAGTACTTGCTAACACCGCTAATCCTTCTTTTGAGAGACCTTCGGGAGAAAAAACAAGTAAAGTTAAAATAAACAGCAATGGACCAAGAATTAATCCGATTAATTGTGCAGGTTTATAATTACGATGTCCCCCGTTGTGATCACCATTTCCGTTAGATGAACCTGAGGGATCAATCGATCTCCCGGTAGAAATTTTGGAGGATTTGGGCTTAACAAAAAAGGAAAACATATCTTTTACTTCATCATGTTTTTCCCACATCCATTTCCATGTTGTCGAAATCATGTTCCTACCTCCTTTAATATTCATAGTATTTATTATATTCGTAGATTTAATGTTGATCAAGAATTTTTGGTTGCGTTTTCAATAAGTGATTCCCTAAAATACCAAAGGTTCAGTCATTTTTAGCTAAAATATGATATCATTTTACTAATAGGATGTTGGGGGAATGAATATGGAATATCGTTTACAAGCGGTTGGTGATTCGGCTGTTAAAATTCAGGCAGCTGGGGAAGTAACAGAATATATGAATGCCCAAATCCGAAGTATTTGTAATAAGTTGGAACAAGCATCTATTTCTGGTGTTATTGAATGGGTTCCTGCTTATAATTCTGTCACGATCTATTACCAACCAATTGATATATCTTTTCAAAGAATAACCAAAAAACTGGAAGAAATGTTGACAAATCTATCGATCCGTACAACGTCTTCGGTTCGAACGGTGCATGTTCCTGTTTGTTATGGAGAGAAATATGGCCCTGATTTAGAATATGTTGCTGCATATAACCGATTAACTCCCGATGATGTGGTAGCTATCCATCAAAAACCTGCGTATCTAATCTATATGATTGGCTTTCTACCAGGTTTCCCGTATCTAGGCGGTCTAGATAAACAAATAGCCACACCTCGACGAAAAGAACCACGCCCATCAATCGTTAAGGGTTCTGTTGGCATTGCACAGGAACAAACAGGGGTTTATCCAGTTTCATCACCAGGAGGCTGGAATATAATTGGAAGAAGTCCACTGCAATTATTTAATCCGTATGATAAACAGGCGCCATTCTTATTTAAAAATGGAGATCGTATTCAATTTTATGCCATAAGCGAAAATGATTATAGCTATATATTCAATTTGGTTGAAGCAGGAGATTTTAACGTATCCATTAAGGAGGGAGCTTCTGATGACAACAATTGACATTAATTGTGACATGGGGGAAAGTTACGGAGCATTCATGGTAGGTGAAGATGAAACAATTATGAACTATATTAGTTCAGCGAATATAGCTTGTGGGATGCATGCAGGAGATCCACATGTAATGGAGAGAACCGTACGTTTAGCAAAAAAGAACAGGGTTGGAATTGGGGCACATCCAGGTTTCCCTGATATCGCTGGATTTGGCAGACGTATGATGGAATTCACAGAAGAAGAAATCTATCAGCTAATAATCTATCAAATCGGAGGATTACAGGCCTTTTGTTCGGTACACGATGTGACATTAAAACATGTTAAGCCACATGGAGCGTTGTATAATCTTGCAGCACGTGACGAGAAGGTTGCAGACGCAATAGCAAGAGCAGTATATGATTTGGATTCCAATCTGATACTGATCGGATTAGCGAATAGTGCTTTATTATCTGCTGGAATAGCAGCTGGTATAAACGTAGCCTCAGAAGTTTTTGCAGATCGTACGTTTACCGCTGAAGGGTTTTTAACACCAAGGAATGTAAAGGGAGCATTCATCTATGATGTAAAAGACGCAGCGGAACAAATGAAACGAATCGTCGTTGATCAGAAGGTCAAAGCGATCGACGGTACCATTATAGATTTAAAAGCAGACACGATTTGTATACACGGGGATGGCAAACATGCTGTAGCTTTCGCTGAAGCATTGCAAACTACTTTATCTAACAATGGAATTACCATAAAGCGTTTAGGTGAGAAGTAGGGGGAATGTATCATGTATGAACGAATAGCTTTGTTTAAAGTACATAAACCTGGGATATATACAACCTTTCAGGACCTTGGTCGCTATGGATATCAGCAGTTTGGTGTTCCTGTATCGGGGGCGATGGATTATTTTGCATTACAAGCCGCAAATATAGTGGTAGGTAATTCAAGAAATACTGCATGCTTGGAAGTTACACTGGTTGGCCCAAAACTGGAAGCCTGTGACACGATTACAATAGCAATCACTGGAGCAGATTTAGAAGCTAAAATAAATGGAAGAGAAGCACCTATGTATACATCCATTCAAATTCAGGCAGGAGATGTGTTGACATTTGAGGGCCACCGGAATGGCGTACGCTCGTATATAGCGATTGCCGGTGAACTTGATAGTCCCTCTTTCTTTGGTAGCCAATCAGTAGATATAAAGAGTGGATTTGGAACCACATTAGATAATGTACCATGTATTTATGGTTATCCAAGACATGCTCCTAAAAAAATTGGTTTATCAGAGTCTGTCCGGCCAAGGTATCAGAAATCCATTAAGGTAGGGGTTATTGAGGGACCCCATACAGACCATTTCTCTATGGAAGCTAGAAATTTATTTTTTAGACAAACGCATGTGGTAGAAACAAATTCGAATCGTATGGGATACCGGTTACAATCCAAGAAAATTGTAACTAAAAGTCATACTGTTCTGTGGTCTGATGCTGTCCCATTTGGCGGAATACAAATCCCACCAAATGGTCAACCAATTATTCTAATGGCAGACCGTCAAACAACTGGTGGCTATCCACGGATAGGAACTATCTGTAGCGCAGATCTTCCTAAGGTTGCCCAATTGGCACCAAAAGGAAAAATCTCATTTTATCCAATATCTTTAGAAGACGCACAGAAAAGGCAAATAGAATTGAATAATCAATTCTATCAATGGAGTATGTTTCGTAAAGATTTATAAATAATAGGGGGAGTAACGATCATGAAAAAATTGTTACTAACAGGGTTTGCGCCTTTTTTAGATAACCCGGTTAATCCAACCACAAACATTGTAGAACAATTACATAATCAAGTTATCAGTGACTATGCGGTTATTGGACATGTATTGCCAGTTGAATTTCAACAATCTGGATCTGACATGGTTAGATTAATTGAAACCTATGACCCAGATGCAGTAGTATCTTTAGGAGTAGCAGTAGGCAGGAGATTAGTAACTCCAGAGCGAATCGCGATCAACTGTAATGATGGACCAATAGATAATCGTGGATACAAACCGGCAGGGGAGAAGATAGTTGAAAATGGTCCAGATGGTTATTTTTCAACGTTACCAATCCAACATATGGTACAGAACATCAAAAAAGCGAATTTACCAGCTGAAATATCTAATACTGCTGGAACTTATCTGTGCAATAATGTTATGTACCACACTCTGCATTATTTTAAAGAACAAAAACTTCATCGACCGTCAGGATTTATTCATATTCCAGCATCTCATGAATTGGGATTGGAAAGAAATGTACCCAGCTGGTCAAATGAAGATTTAGCTAAAGCTGTGTGGGAATCTATTGCTTGTTTGTAAGTGAGGATAATTGCTACTGTAAGAAAAATGGTTTACAATAACGTAGATATAAATAGATATTTAATATTCTACATAGGTTGAAAAACGAGAGCATTCAGAAGAAGAAACGAAAGGCTGGAGGATATATAATGGACGAACAAGAGAAAGTAATTCGACTAATCGCATTAGATATGGATGGCACATTACTAACAAATGAACATAAAGTGTCTAAAGCCACACGTAAAGCAATTGCTGAAGCTATGGACAAAGGAGTCCATGTTGTATTGAGTACCGGTAGAGGCTTACAATCCTGTTATCCATATGCAGAGTCATTGCAATTAACTTCTTTTATGGTTACAGCAAATGGCGGAGAAATTTGGACAGTAGAAAAAGAATTAGTAGAACAACATTTATTAGCTACAGATAAAATTGAAAAAATGTATGATTTAGCGATAGAATTAGGTTTATCCAGCTGGATGATATCTACAGACGGTGTTTATCGTAACACAAAACCGGAAGATTTTCATGAACATAAATGGTTGAAGTTTGGTTGTGAATCCTATGATAAAGATAAATTAAATCAGATGATGAAAGAGTTATCGTATATGAAGGACTTAGAATTAACAAACTCCCTGCCTACAAACATGGAAGTAAATCCAAAAGGCGTAAGTAAAGCACGTGCACTTCATACCGTATGTAGTAAATTAGGTGTTACTATGGAAGAAATGATGGCTGTTGGGGATAGCTTAAATGATATGAAGATGATTCAAGAAGCTGGAATTGGTGTAGCAATGGGGAACGCTCAGGATGCAATTAAACAAGCAGCTGATTTTGTAACGGATACGAACAATCAAGATGGTGTTGCAAAAGTAATTGAACGGTTTGTGTTATAAAAATATACATTGACTGATGATATTTGGTTGAA
Organism: Virgibacillus sp. CM-4; assembly: GCF_000445495.1. NCBI lineage: Bacteria > Bacillati > Bacillota > Bacilli > Caryophanales > Bacillaceae > Virgibacillus > Virgibacillus sp. CM-4. Next base: position 261,055 of record NZ_AUQA01000002.1, on the reverse strand, counting down.
TTTGCGATATTTCTAAAGAAAAAAGTGTATATTTCAGTCCTATTGAAAAAGCTGACTTTTTGTCAGCTTTTATTTTATTAACATACTAATTATTAAACTTTCATAAATTATTAGTAAGTGGAAAAATGAGAGTATAAGCTTCATGTAATTTGTCTATCCTATATAAGATAAGCAAAACGATGCCAATGTAGTTTATACCTGTAATGGATCCAAGGATCTTTCTTTATTAAGAGGAAAGGCGTATAATAGAAGTGTTACAGGAAAGGAGATGCTTTCATGTCATTTTCACGTGGACCAAAAGAGCCGGTTCAAAAAGTGGAAACAAATGTCTGGTCATGCACGAGTGACAATTGTCAAGGTTGGATGAGGGAATCGTATAGTTTTGAAGATGAACCAAGGTGTCCATTATGCCAATCTTCCATGAAGCAGGAAGTAAGAGTACTTCCTGAGGTTAAATAGCATGCCACAGTATCTCTAAATAAAAGGTTGTTCGGTCTACCCCCTGATAAGTAAATCAGGGGTTTTTTATTTCAATTTTCTGTGGTCGAAATGTTGGAATAATTTAGAACATATTGTTATATTTTTTATAGAGGTTCATACTAGATCTCACCATAAGTGAGCTTTGGAAAAGGAGGAGAAATCATATATGAAATATGCAAATCCGAACACAGCAGGTGCTGTGGTAGACTTCAAGGAAAAGTATGATAACTTTATTGGTGGAGAATATCGTCCACCTGCAAATGGGAAATACTTTGAGAATGTGAGCCCGGTTACGGGAAAGGTATTTTGCGAAATGGCAAGATCTACAAAAGAAGATGTAGAGGCAGCTTTGGATGCTGCACACGAAGCAAAAGAATCATGGGGAAAAACCTCCGTAACAGAACGGGCATTGATGTTAAATAGAATTGCTGATCGTATGGAAGAAAATTTAGAGAAGCTAGCAGTAGCTGAATCATGGGACAATGGAAAGGCAGTAAGAGAAGCCTTAGCAGCAGATATTCCACTTGCAATCGATCATTTCCGTTATTTTGCTGGTGTAATTCGTGCCCAAGAAGGTGGAGTCAGCCAAATCGATCATGATACGGTTGCCTACCATTTCCATGAACCACTTGGGGTAGTTGGGCAAATTATTCCATGGAATTTTCCATTACTTATGGCAACATGGAAGCTTGCACCAGCGTTAGCAGCAGGAAATTGTGTGGTATTGAAACCCGCAGAACAGACTCCAGCATCGATTCATGTTTGGCTGGATTTAATAAAGGATCTCATACCTGATGGAGTCGTGAATGTCATCAATGGCTTTGGAGTAGAGGCAGGGAAACCACTAGCATCGAATAGTAGAATTGCTAAAATTGCCTTTACTGGTGAAACAACAACAGGGCGCCTAATTATGCAATATGCTTCGGAAAACATCATACCTGTAACTCTGGAACTTGGGGGTAAATCTCCAAATATCTTCTTTGAAGATGTTATGGCCAAAGATGATGGTTTCTTAGATAAAGCAATAGAAGGTTTTGTCATGTTTGCCTTGAACCAAGGTGAAGTCTGTACATGCCCATCACGTGCACTCGTCCATGAATCCATTTATGACGAATTCATGGAACGTGCGATTGAGCGAGTAAAACAAATTAAGATTGGTCATCCGCTTGATACGAACACAATGATGGGAGCTCAGGCATCCCAAGAGCAAATGGAAAAAATCCAATCCTATCTTGATATTGGTAAACAAGAGGGTGCTGATGTTTTAATTGGTGGGAATGTGAATAAGCTAGAAGATGAAGAGCTAGAAAATGGTTATTATGTGGAACCAACTATCTTTAAAGGTGAAAATAATATGCGTGTTTTCCAAGAAGAGATATTTGGCCCGGTATTATCGGTCGCAACTTTTAAAGATAAAGAAGAAGCCATGTCAATTGCTAATGATACCTTGTATGGCCTAGGTGCCGGTGTATGGACGCGTGACATGAATACTGCTTATCGATTTGGACGAGGTATTGAAGCTGGGCGAGTATGGACAAATTGCTATCACCAATATCCTGCGCACGCTGCATTTGGTGGCTATAAAAAATCAGGAATTGGAAGAGAGAATCATTTAATGATGCTTGGACATTATCAACAAACGAAGAATTTATTAGTAAGTTATAGTGAACAGCCGGATGGATTATTTTAACTTTAATGAAGGGGTGATAATGTGATTAAACGAGTAACAGCAACAGATGAAGCCCTTGATTTAATAGAAAAATTAAAAGCAGTTCATGGTGATTTAATGTTCCACCAATCTGGAGGTTGCTGTGATGGCAGTTCACCAATGTGCTACCCACGAGATGAATTTAGAGTAGGGGAATCTGATGTATTATTAGGCAGTATAGGGGAAACCCCTTTTTACATTTCTAAAGATCAATATGCGTATTGGCAACACACACAGCTGATCATAGATGCAGTTGATGGTAGAGGCGGGATGTTTTCACTTGAAGGACCAGAAGGAAAACGGTTTTTAACAAGATCACGCGTATTTAGCGAAGCAGAACAAATGGAATTAAATTGAGAGAGGTTCCGCGATACATGCGGACCTCTTTTATGTTTGCTAAATCGCCTTATACATTATTTTAAGTTGCTTATCTAGGTATATATCCTCTTGTAGTAAAAAAGTAGTTATTTTGCGCTAAATTGAGAATATTCTAGTATTTCTAACTAATTGTTCTTTATTAAGTCAATAAACCCGTATTTGGTTGTTTGAATTTGCAGAATAATCGTTTATACTGTCATTAGATGTTCTTATCTAAGAACAAAATAAATCGATTTTAATAAGGAGGCAGTAAAATGCGATATGCTAAAAGTAGTAGGCCAAATAGTATTAAATTCGATCAAGATTATCTTTATGTTAACATAAGAAACATCGATTTTTCCTTTAATTATAATGGTAAAACTTTTACCTATGTTCCATCAGCAGGAAAGGAAATAATTATCAATCAAAAAACGTTAGCACTTGAGAATGCTCGAACTCTATTTGCCTTTGGACATCGAACAGAGACCATCTATTTAAATTTATCCTATTTATTACACATGCCTAGCTTTGTAAAAGAGCTGAATATCATTTTAGCAAATAGAGATTACGCTATTAAAACAGCTGCCTACGCCTCTAATTATACAAACGATTTAATCATTGACCAATTAGAACAATGGAATGTGAAGCGATTAATTGATAAAGCGCTAGATAATAAAGATGAACATGCATTTAATGAGTTACTTAAATTACTTTAAAGAAGCAAAGCAAAAAGGAACTCTCAAGTAAGAGAGTTCCTTTTTGCTTTGTGCTAAACTAGTCTTTCAATTTGTTTAAAATTTCTATCGCTTTTTTAGTAGTATGACCACTTCCACTGCGTTCCTTTGTTTCCTCAATCATCATCGAAATTAAAATATCTTGTTCTTTTGTTGGATAACCAACAAACCAACCATTTTCTTCCCCTTCCCCTTCTGTAGTTAGTTTTAACTCAGCAGTACCGGTTTTTCCGGATAGATCAAAGTTGGCTTCATCTGCATAAGATGCTGCTGTTCCATTTTCTACTACATCTCGTAAATCACTACTTATCCGTTTCGCTTGTTCCGAAGTTAATAAATCTTCTTTCCATATTTGTGACTTTTCCTCATCAGCAAGAAATGTTGGTTTAATCATATCTCCACTATTTATAAAGGTGGTATAAGCAGCAGCAAGATGTAAGGAACTCATTTCGATTTCGCCTTGTCCATAACTCGTGTTTGCAAGCAATACTTCATCATCTAAATTTCCAGAGGATGAAATCGTTGAAGCTGTAATAGGATATTCGTATGGAATATCTTCGCCAATACCAAAGTCTTTCAAACCTGTTACATAAGCTTCAGATCCCATATGAACTGCCTGCATGGCAAAGTAAATATTATCTGATCGCACAAGCGCGTCATGTAAGTCGACCGGACCATTCGATTCGGATACTCTAGTAACCTCATACTCTCCCCAACCTTCTCCATTACTCCATGTCAATCCATTAATTTTTAATCCTTCTTCTGGATCAATGGAGCCATTTTTAAGGCCAATTGCAGCTGTGATTGGCTTCATAACAGATCCAGGGGCATACGTAGAATAGAAACGATTAAGTAATGGATTACGTTCATCATCTTCTAACTTTTGCCACAGGTTAGGTGTTGTTCCGTAGAGAATTTCGTTAGGATCAAATGATGGACTGCTTACTAATCCAAGCGTTTCACCTGTTTTAGGATCAAGGACAGTCGCACTTGCCATATCCCCATCTAATGTTTGATATATTTTCTCTTGAACATTAATATCGATTGTGAGCTTAACATTCTCACCATCTTTAACTTCTGTCTCTGCAAGTACTGTTTCTTTTCCATCTTTGCTTACAACAATCTTATTTCCTTTTTTTCCTCGTAAACGATCTTCATATAATTCTTCTAATCCCCGTTTGCCAATGACATCGGATGCTGCATATTCTCCAGGTTCTTGCTCTTTCAGTTCTTCAGCTGTAATTTGTCCAATATAACCTACTAAAGATCCAACAGCTTCCCCACCTGGATAGATACGTCCAGTAGATTCTTGTCTAGTAATCCCATTGATCTCTACTAGCTTATTCCAAAGTGCTTCTTCGGTTTTGGGGATTTTTGCAATTGGTACAAATAAATTTGGCTCTACCCAACTTGCATTTAGTTTTTCATCGATTGCCTCCACTGAAGTGCCGAGTAGTTCTGCTATCTTTTTCTTATTTTGTTCAGAGTTTTCACCTAACTTTTCCGGTATAATTCCAATTTCATAAATGGTGTCGTTCATTGCTAAAGGCATATTATTACGATCACGAATCTCTCCGCGAGCTGGGGCAGTTGACTGAATAGAAATTTCTCCACCATTTTTCATTTCTGGAAAGATAAAGCCAGGGTTCCATGCAATATACCAATTTTTATTTTCATCTTCTCCCTGTTGAATAAGATTCGCTTTATAGTCAAAGGATATTGGCCCAGCAATGGTTTCCATGCTCACATGAAAGGGAATTGTTACTTTTCCTTCATCCATTGCTGTATCGATGGCTTCTTCACTTAATTTATCAAATTCTACGTTAAGCTTCGAGACATTTAAATCTCCATATATTTTATTATACCTGTCCACATATTCTTCAGTTGAATACGTGTCGGCTGCATCGGAGTGAAGCATTTTATACATGGAATCAAACTCCTGTTCGTTCCAATGGTTTACATACGTTTCGAAACGATCATTTGGTGTAGCCTCGTCCTCTGAACATCCAACAAGCAAGCCAACAAAAAGAACGAAGAAACTTGCGAATAATTTTCTCATAATGACCCCCTATTTCATAACATAATCACATCAATTATCAATCATATGAACGTGAAGCAACATGGATGAATGATTCATCCATGTTTTACCACGTTTTTATCTATATGAAGCTATTTTTCATTCATATGCTCTTTAATCTCTGTTGTAATACGATTGAATTCTGAATCAGATACGACGTAATACCACCGTTCTGGCTGACCAAAGCGTTGCCCATTACCTTCTATCTCCATAGAAGTGATATTTTTTCTTGTTCCACGATAATTACTAAATAGTGTTTGCATGTCATCCATATCAAGGTTTGTTTGGACATTATCACCTAGAATAGTAAGGATATCCCCTACTTTTGTAATGCTGGAAAAACGAGCGCCTTTATTAATTGCTGCTGTAATGACACTTCGTTGCCGTTCGTTTCTGCCTAAATCCCCACGTGGATCATCTTTGCGCATGCGAATATAGTCAAGAGCTTGTTCCCCATTTAACTGAACTTCCCCCACAGGAAACTGAGATCCACCTTGAGAAAATGCAGTATCATTAGTTACTGTAACGCCTCCGAGTGCATCGATACCTTGTTTAAAGCCTTCCATATTGACCTGTGCATAATAATGGATGGGAATATCTAGATTATCTTCTACGGTTTCTACTGAAAGTTCAACACCACCAAATGCATATGCATGGTTAATTTTATCTTTACCTCGTCCAGGAATCGTTACATAAGTATCTCTAGGAATACTTAGCATTTTAATCGCATTTGTATTCGGATTAAGGGATAAAAGCATCATCGTATCAGATCTTCCCTTATCACCAGATCTTTCATCAACACCAAGCAGTAGAATATTTACTGATTCTGTATTATTAAAGACAGCTTCTAATTCTTGCTGTTGTTCTGGGTCCTTATCTCTTTCAAGTGGGTTATGCATGGATTCAACGGTATCGCCAATTTGATCCCAAACATAAAATAAGAAGCCACCAATGACTATAATGAATGCAAGTACAATACCACCAAGCCAAATTGGCCACCTACGTTTTTTTTTATGTTTTTCGACTCGTGACTTCAATTGATTCACCTCTTTATTAACTTAGTGACAGCAATGTTTGAAAATAAAAATAATTCATTGGTAAATTATATCGAAAATAGTGATATTCGTCTATGTCTTATTTCACAACTATTAATTGTTTATTGGTATTGCAGTAATAATATAACGATCAGGGGCATTTCCGACGTAAGAAAATGGATAACACGTAGTCAAGGTTAGTACTTCCTTGGGAGCTGTTGACATGATAATAGAACGATTATCTGCATCAACTACTTTGGTATCTGTAATTCTATAGGTGAAATCACCATAGGGTACTTGTATTGTTAAATGATCCCCAACCGTTAGTTCACCCATTCTTCGAAATACGGTATCCCGATGACCAGATAATACAATTTGGTCTTTTTGTTTAGGGTAAGCAGTCCCCTCATAATGGCCAACACCTTTTTCTAGTTCGTCTTCATCCGTTCCTTCAACAATAGGTAAGTCGGCTTCTAATTTTGGTATATGTAAGATTCCAGCTGTTTCTCCTTTTGCAGGTGTAAAAGCCTTTTTAATATTGTCTTTCTCTAAACTTGTTGTACTTGAATTAGGTTGTTTCACTAAATCTTTAGCCTTTGTTAAAGATGCCTCCTGCTGTTTTTCTGTCGTATACCATTGATAGCCGCCAAAACATAAAAAAACAAAACCAATTGAAATAAGCAGCAAGGCAAATTTTTTCATAGAGATACTCCTTACACATTTTCTTTAAGTATATAAAAAACATACATGGAATAAAAGCTGAAATGGTTGAAATAAAAAAAGCGCCGTAGATTTCTATTCCGATCTTAGTAAAGAACAAAAAAATAAAAAACTTATTAAATTTAAGTAAATAGGAGTTATTAAAAGTATTTTGTTCGTTATATAGAAATAAAGCTTGTTTTTCAATGTTTTCAATCTAAGAAAAATGACCTATACTGCAAGTGTTGTTCGTTATAAAAAACGATATGACCGTATAAGAGAACAACATATTAAATTGAAAAGGGAGGATAGCGGGGGAGTTTTATGAAGAAATATGATATTTGCTTTTATTTTATATTTTATGATAGAGGAGGAAAAAAATGAATTTTAAAAAGAAACTGGGAATGGGTATTGCTACTGCTGTGTTAGGAATTGGATTAATTGGCGGAGGTACGTTTGCATATTTCAGTGATCAAGAAGTGGTTGATAATACATTTGCTGCAGGAACCTTAGATTTAGGGGTTGATCCGACCATTGCATTTGATATTGAAAATTTAAAACCAGGCGACTATATGACTCGTTCTTTTCATATGGCAAATGAAGGGACATTAAATATTGGGAAAGTACTAATGAACACCTCAGCATCTGGAACAGACGAATTTAAAGATCATTTACGAGTGGATTTTCTAACAAGTGATGGAAAACCAATTAATGATTTAAGTGGAAAAACTATTGCTGAATTAGAAACAATGGATCAACTCGATATTACACCAGGTTTTTGGATATGGTGGCCATTTGTAAGGGAAGGGGAAGGAATTCCAACGGGAACCGATGATACCATTCGTATTAAAATAACCTTTGTTGATAATGGAGAGGATCAGAACTTCTTACAAGGAGCGGGATTAGATGTTCAATTTCATCTAGAAGCAGAACAGACGGATGGAGAACGGCGTTAAAGTAGTTGTAGAGGAAGAGAAGCTATGCTTCATACTTCCTCTACATACTTCTTCCACACAACAGCATTAATTAGAAAGTGAGGCAATGGCATGTCATTAAAACAAAAAATGGCAATGAGCATGGCAACAGCATTACTTGGAGTGAGTTTAATTAGTGGAGGAACTTATTCGTATTTCAATGATCAGGAAGAGACAATGAATACGTTCGCAACAGGATTATTGGAATTAGGAATCAATAAGCAATCGATTATTCAAATGAAAGATATTGTACCCGGTGACACGATGGAAAGTGACTTTACCTTAACCAATGATGGAACGATTGACATGAGAGAAATACAATTTCTTACCGACTATAAAGTTATTGATAAAAGTGAGAATAACAATGGGGATAATCTTGCTGATTATATACATGTCGAACTACTACATCATGTGAAAGGGAAAGAAAAGGTTGTTTTTCAAAAGAAATTATCTGATTTGAAGAAGAAGCCCTTTCCTATATTAGATGCATTTCCAACCGGGGGGAATCAAGAGAAGTTCTCGATTCGTTGTACATTTGTGGATAATGAAGGAAATCAGAATCATTTCCAAAGGGATTCTATAGAATTGACATGGATATTCGAGGCAAAACAGCGAGAGGGAAAGTCAAATGTCCAATAAAACCAGATTAATAGCGGAGGGAAAGTTCTGTTCCCTCCGATGTGTCATATATTTAAACGTAAAACAATTATGTTATCCGTTTAAATATATGACACAAAAATGGCAAAGAAAAAAGGTGGGAAGGGCGTCATGAGAAGAAGTAGATTAAATAAATATAAGAAAAAATTTTTTGGCTGGTATCTCATCCTTAAGATTGTTCTCTTATGTTATTTTATTATTTTTCTAGGAAGCTACATGACTTCAAGCACAACGGCCCATTTTAATGATAGGGAGAAAATGAGCGGAATTATAGAATTAGACAATTGGGAAAAAACACCAGAACCACAAAATAACGTTTTGCTGACATTTATCAATTCCCATACGCAAAAAAACAAATCATGTGACTCGACCATGTTAAAGACAAAAATAAGGAATGATGGCCAGGGGGATATGTTGAAATCGGCAACGTATAACGTATTTTATGCTGAACAAGGGACTCCCAGAAAACATGGTGAAAGAGTGAATCTTGAGAAAGACAAAGGCAGTGTTACGGCCTTAAAGCGTACAGAGGTAACTGAGCTAACTGTAACTGTAAGTCGTCCAGGGATTTACCAATTTTCAGTTATACAAGCGGATGGTCAAACAACGTGGAGTGAGAAAATAATCGTGCAGTGCCAGGAAAAAAGCGATCAGCACGGGGAGTCACAAGAAAGAAAAAAGGAAATCGACAAAGATAAATCTAGTACGGAGAACCCAATTGAAGAAAAAGGAAATGAAAAAGAACAGGACTCAAAATCAAACCCTTCAACTGAACAACAGCCAACCTCTCCAGAGAAACAAGCTGAAACATCAAATGATAAGAAAATTCAAAACCAAGGAAAACAACCCAGTGAGGCAGCAGATTTAAAAGAAAAAGAGGCAAATAAGGAGGAAGATTAATGAGAAGTAAAACATGGTTTAAATGGTCTAATCATATCATAACAGCCATATTATTTATCATGTTGATAACTGTTGCAGGTATCGTAACCGTTACTAAAATAACAGGCGGTGAACCAGAACTATTTGGCTATCAGTTGAAAACCGTGCTATCTGGATCCATGGAGCCGGGGATCCAAACAGGCTCTATTATTGCTATTAAAATGGTAGAAGATGGTTCTAATTTCCAAGACAAAGATATTATTACATTTATGGAGGAAGATAATAAATTAGTGACCCACCGCATAACAGAGGTAACGGTAACAAAAAACGGTGTCGTTTATAGAACCAAAGGAGATAATAATAACGCAGTGGATACAAGTCCAGTTTTGGCAGAGAATGTCGTAGGGATTTACCATGGATTTACAATTCCTTATCTTGGTTATTTTATCGATTTTGCACAATCGCCGAATGGGAGTATTTTATTATTAATTCTTCCAGGAGTGTTGTTGTTAGTTTATTCAGGATTTTCGATTTGGAGAGCATTGGCCCAACTGGAAGATACCAAAAAATCGGATAATGCCGAAGTTAAGCAGCAGTAGGCATGAATAGGCGAGGTAGATAAGATGAGGTATAAAGTTCTTTTGTTGTTAATACTCACTTTTGTTCTTACATGGTTTGGAATACATCGACAGTTCATCGCTTATGCTGATGATTCGTTATCGATGGAAATTACCCCAAATAAGATACTATTTGATATTGAAAATATGAAACCAGGGGATTGGGCTCCTCGTACTGTTGAAGTGACTAATAATGGTGCTAACTCATTTGATTATTCGGTTGTGCTTAAAAATAAAGGCTCTGAGAAACTTTTTAATCAATTAGACATTCATGTGAATAGTGGAAATAAAGTATTTTATGAAGGGAAATTACATGAATTTAAACAATTAACATTTCAAGATTTGTCCCCTTCGGATCAACAAGAGGTAACATTTACGGTACGCTTTCCTGAACACCTTGGAAATAACTATCAAGCATTGAATACTACATTTTCACTTGTATTTATAGCAGAAGGGGAAGGGAATAGCACGGATGAACAACATATCGTAGGCAAAGTTAATAGTGATAATAATGGGAATAATGACGGAGGAACGCTTCCAAATACAGCGACAAATATATTTCTTTATGTAACACTTGGCTTTATATTCATTGCTATCGGCGGGTTTTTATATCTTATAATAAGGATGATGAAAAGAATGAATGTATCATCAAAGCTATAGTTGTACAAAAACTCGACAAGTAGTCTCAATTTTTAAATTCAACGTTACAAAACTAGTTGAATTATGACAAAACAAGCTAGAGATTACATACACTTAATATAGTATGATAGTCATAAAGAAAGGTGGACAGAAAAAGGCAAACGTGCTGAAAGGTACGGGCGCAAAGTCACAGATCTAAAACATACATGTTATGATGGCTGGACTTCCTGGATATTAATTGGGGGATGATAACGTTGATGAAGCAAGTATCGTTAGATTCAGAGTGGGTAGAATTAATAAAACAGGCCAAAAGTATGGGGATACCTATAACAGATATCCAATTATTTTTACGTCATACGCGTAAAGGAAAGAATACCTGACCTTGAACGAGAAATGGTTATAGTATATCTCACCTGATTTATGGTATAATCCGACTTGAAAGAGGGTGAGAACTTGATCGGTGAAAAAATAAAAAAATTACGGAAAAACCAGAATATGTCTATTTCAGAATTAGCTGAAAAGGCTGGAGTTGCTAAATCTTATTTAAGCTCAATTGAACGCAGTATACAAATTAATCCATCGATCCAGTTTATCGAAAAGATTAGCAAAGTCCTAGGCGTCTCCGTAAATGAGTTAATAAAAGAAAATTCTAAAAAGCATCATGAGGAATTGGACGATGAGTGGCTTGAAATTGTTCAAGAGGCAATGGAGTCTGGAGTGTCAAAGGAACAGTTCAAAGAATATCTGGAATTTAACAAATGGAGAATAAATAAAAATTGATTGCCACGGCTAAATGCTTGTGGCTTTTTTATGATTTGAAAAAGAACTATTAAAGACTTTAGGCGCTCTCCGTTACCATTTTCTTCGGTTCTTGCATAGGATAGAGGAGAGGGAGAAAGAACTTCGGTGGTTTTTGTTTAAATTTAAAAATCGACATATGGGTCAGAAAAAAGGCATCATTTACGTATGTTTTATTAAAATATCGTTAAATTTTCAAAAATACGACATCGTTCGACAGATCATTGTCTTGTTTTATGTTATAGTGCTATTTATCTATAATTTAATGAAAAGGTAAAGGGCGGGAATATAATGGGCGAGCAAGAGAAGTATAAGAACTTGCTAAGAAAAGTAATTCAAGAAACAGAAAATCATAAAATACAAACTTCCGAAGAAATGGTGAAAGCGTTAGTTCATGAACTTGGCAATAACCAATTAACGAAGCTTCCGCAACAGCAGTCATTCGCGGATTAATAAAAGCAGTGTTTTCTTTCTACATAGAAAACACTGCTTTTTATATCCATAAATTATGGTAAAATAGACCTTGTTAAAAAAAGCTTTACGTAAAAGCATTGTTATGGAAGTGAATGATGGAGAAAATAAAGTCAGTGTATTTCACGTTTATTAGACATTCCCTGTTGGTTGTGCTACTTTAATGAAAGTGAAGGAAAGGTTGGTTGTTATAAATGGTGCAGACTATCCCTATTTTTATTAAAAACATATCGATTTATGCGGAAAATGAAATGGTGAAATCAGGTTCCATTTTACTAATGGATGGAAAAATAGAGGCTATTTATTATTCAGATAATCAGCCAAAAAGTTTACCAGATCATGTGCAGATTATAGATGGGAACAAATTAAATGCGATTCCAGGATTCATTGATGGTCATATTCATGGTGCGAATGGTGCAGACGTAATGGATGCTACAGAGGAAGCGTTAGATACAATGGCTTCTGTACTGCCTAAAGAAGGTACGACGAGCTTTTTAGCAACAACGATTACGCAGTCACCGGAAAATATAGATCAAGCGTTACGAAATGTTGCCCAATATTCGAGTAAAGCTGGTCAGGCAGAAATAATTGGTGTGCACTTAGAAGGACCATTTATAGAAAAGAAAAAGGCTGGGGCACAGCCAATGGAATATATTGTTGAACCGAATGAAGATGTCTTTGAAAGATGGCAAGCTATATCTGGAAACTGCATTAAAACAATTACAATGGCACCAGAGCTGGATCCGGAAGGAGTATTTATAAAAAGACTAGCAGATGCTGGGATAAATGTTTCAGCGGGACATACAAATGCAGGTTTTGACACAATAAAAAAGGCCGTTGAGTATGGCGTCAGTCAACTTACTCATTTGTGTAATGCAATGAATGGAATACATCATCGGGATATTGGGGCAGTAGGTGCTGCGTTTAAACTCGAAGACTTACGTGCAGAATTTATAGCAGATGGAATTCATGTTACGGATGAAATGCTGCAAATGATTTATCAAAATATGGGCAGTGAAAGACTTATTTTAATCACAGATGCGATGCGGGCAAAGTGCTTGCCTCCAGGTGGATATGAATTAGGTGGACAACCTGTTAATGTTACTTCTGATCGAGCATTATTAGCAAACGGAACTTTAGCTGGAAGTATCCTGAAGATGTATGAAGGTGCCCAACAAATGCTTCATTTTAGTGATGTTACTATTGACAATATTATTGAAATGACGGCGAAGAACCCAGCTAAGCAAATTCATATGTACGAATCAAAAGGTAGTATAGCAATCGGAAAGGATGCAGATATTTTATTAGTTGATGATAACTTATCAATAAAGTATACCATTTGCCGAGGAGTAGTCGCTTATAAGGAGGATACAAAGGATGGAATTATTAAAAGTTAGCAATTATGATGAAATGAGTGAACGGGCATGTTCATTTATCATTGAAAAAATAAATCATACATCATTACCGGTGTTAGGATTAGCCACTGGATCAACGCCGGAAGGTTTATACCAACATTTAATAAGATCTTATCAAAATGATGAAGCTTCATTTAACCATGTACATACATTTAACCTAGATGAATATGTTGGACTGCCCAAAGCTGATAAAAATAGCTATGATTACTATATGAATGAAAAATTATTTAAACACATAGGTATTCCGCGTGAACAAACACACCTGCCAAACGGGAATGCTCCTGATCTCAAGCAAGAAGCTTCAGATTACGAGTCGCTTATCCAACAAACGGGAAATGTAGATATACAAATTCTTGGACTTGGTTTAAACGGTCATATTGGATTCAATGAACCAGGAACTCCATTTTCAAGTAGAACCCATGTTGTTGATTTAGATGATTCTACTCGTGAAGCCAATGCACGCTTCTTCTCATCCATTAATGAAGTTCCTGAGCAGGCAATCACGATGGGGATTGAAACAATCATGGAAAGCAACGAAATTATTTTATTAGTCTCCGGAGAAAGTAAAGCAGCAGCACTTGCAAGGTTGATGGACGGTGAAGTATCGGAAGATTTCCCTGCCTCTATCCTTAATAGGCATCCAAATGTACGAATAATAGCGGATGTAGCTGCGTGTTCATCTTTATAATTTTTTACAACCGAAAAGCAAGTCAAAGGTAGTTTAGATAAAGAATAATCCGAACGATTTATCTGCATATACGAGTATATTTGGCAGGTAGTTCGGATTGTTCGTTTTTTAATTCCTAACGAATAGCGTTGTCGTAAATTATAGCAAGTGAAAAAGGCTTGGCTCCAGTGGGAACCCTTTGGTTGTGATCATCCACACGGATGAGTGGTTATACTTACCCGATACCGAGTCAGTTGAGACCGTGCTCGGGAAAAGCACGGTCTATTTCAGATTTAGAGCTATTCGTTTAGGTTATATCTCAACATCTTTTACGTCGCTCTGTCTATTTCAATATACGTTGTATCTGTGTTTTGAATAGTTGCTTGATCACTTGTAAGTTCAATGATCATTTCTTTAAACGTATGTTCTTCCCCAATAGTTACATAGACAATAAATTCAACTTTATCACTATAATTGATTGTTTCAACGATATGCTCGGACTGACGTAAAGCATGTTCTAGTTTTCCAGATAAAGTATAATCAACAGTTATTGAAAAACCCTGCATGCGTTGTCGTTGGATAACACCTGTTGTTTTGATTGCTTGTGTAGTGGTATTTCCATAAGCCCGAATTAATCCACCTGCACCAAGTTTAATCCCGCCAAAGTAACGTGTTACGACTACGACAGTATCTTTTAATTGCTGTTTCTTCAGCACCTCTAAAATAGGAACACCTGCAGTACCACTTGGCTCGCCATCGTCGTTCGCTTTTTGAATTTGGTCATGCTCACCGATTAAATAGGCAGAACAGTTATGAGTTGCATCGTGATGCTTTTTTTTAATCCCCTGAATAAATGCTTGAGCTTCTTGTTCTGTTTCTACTCGTTTAACATAGCCTATAAATCGCGATTTCTGGATAATGATTTCATCATTCCCTTGTTTTTTTACAGTGAAGTAGTTATCTAACAACTTGCATTCTCTCCCTTTTATCAAGCATGATAGAATTAGAACTAAAAAGTTAATATAATTGAGTAAAAAGGTTCATTATAATTAATCCGTAAGTATGCTAAAAGACCCTATAAAAAATATGAATAGTTGCGTATAATTATAACATAGGTTGGTGGAAGAAATGGCGCAGAGAATTAGTGATAGAGCATTAGATTTTATCATTAACGAAATGATAGAAGTAGTAGAAAACAGTAAAGACGAGATTTTTAATATAAGTGAAGAAGCTAGACAAGAGCACGAGCACCTCATCAAAGAATTAAAAGAGACAAAGGTCAAAGTAGCGCAACATATTGATGATGGAGACCAGCTAGAGCAAAAAGTCAGATTTTCCAGGCAACGATTAGCCGAAGTTAGTAAATATTTTGATCGCTATTCTGAAAATGAGATCCGAGAAGTTTATGAGATGACTCATGCCATGCAAACAAAATTAGCGGTTCTGCGTCAAGAAGAAAGTGTACTGCGTGAAAAACGAGATGATTTAGAGCGACGATTAATTTCTTTAAGTCAAACGATTGAGAGAGCAGAAGGATTAGCTGGAAAAATTTCCGTTGTACTAAATTATTTACATGATGATTTCCGCCAAGTGAATGAAATGATTGAAGAAGCAAAAGAAAAGCAAGAATTTGGTTTGAAAATTATCGAAGCCCAAGAAGAAGAGCGTAGAAAAATATCTAGGGAAATTCACGATGGACCAGCACAGATGCTTGCTAATATATTATTACGGTCTGAAATAGTAGAACGTACTTTCCGGAAACGAGAAGTGGATCAAGCATTAAGTGAAATAAAGAGTGTACGAAAAATGATTCGCTCTTCATTGTATGAAGTTCGGAGGATTATTTATGATCTCAGACCAATGGCCTTAGACGATCTAGGATTAATCCCAACGATAAAAAAATATGTCGCGACCATTTCTGATTATCATGATCTCAAGATTGAATTTAACTCAATGGGTGAAGAAATGCGTTTAAACCAAAAATATGAAATCGCATTTTTTCGGCTAGTTCAAGAAGCTTTACAAAATGCTGTAAAACATGCAGAAGCTTCATTAATTCAAGTTAAACTTGAAATAGGTAAGAATAATTTAACCATGGTGATTAAGGACAATGGCAAAGGATTCGATCCTGGGATGAAACGTGATAAATCTTTTGGTTTAATTGGTATGCGTGAACGTGTAGAGATGCTAGAAGGGACAATGGAGATTAATTCTAGTATTGGAAAAGGTACAACTATATTAATTAAGGTTCCCTATGTGCCTTCTTAAAGGTATAATAGGTAAAATAAAAGTACTAACTACCTTATAAGATTTTATAAAATATAGATAAAGAACTGTTCTATCATAGTAAACTACTAGGGTAAATAAATAGAATATATGATGTAGGAGGAACATGTAGAATGAATACAGAAAGAAAAATAAGTATTGTTTTAATTGACGACCATAAGCTTTTTCGTGAAGGTGTTAAAAGAATATTAGACTTCGAACCTAGCTTTGAAGTTGTAGCTGAGGGGGACGATGGAACAGTAGCTGCTAAGTTAGTTAAAGAAAATAACCCAGACGTTGTTTTAATGGATATAAACATGCCAAATATGAACGGCGTTCAAGCTACATCTGATCTTGTTCGTTACTTTCCTAATACAAATGTAATCATTCTCTCCATCCATGATGATGAAAGCTATGTAACCCACGCTTTAAAAACAGGTGCACAAGGATATCTATTAAAAGAGATGGATTCAGATGCATTAATTGATGCAATTAAGGTAGTGAGTGATGGAGGTTCTTACCTACATCCTAAAGTAACACATAATTTAGTAATGGAATATCGTCGATTAGCTAAAGAGAATTCATCGAATATTTCAGAGAATGGGATTGAATACCGTAAACCATTACATCTATTAACAAAAAGAGAATGTCAAGTGTTGCAATTATTAGCAGATGGAAAGAGTAACCGTGCTGTAGCAGAAACACTTTATATTAGTGAAAAAACGGTGAAAAACCATGTTAGCAACATCTTACAAAAAATGAATGTTAATGATCGTACACAGGCTGTTGTTTCAGCTATACGTAAAGGATGGGTGGAAGTAGTCTAACAACTATTTCTTTTGATTGTTATGGTTCTCGTTCTTGTTCCTTATAAATATGATAGATACTATACTCTAAGATTTCATATCTTAGAGTATTTTTTATGATATGCATCATCTTATTAATGCATTTTTTTTCGTGTTCATGTAAAATAAACATGTCTATGTACTTATAAAAGTGAAAGCTTTATCTTTAATGCTTAAGAAAGAGGAGAAGGTTTACATGAAAGTTGCTGTAATGACTGACAGCACAGCATATATAACCAAAGAAATTCGTGATCAATACGAAATTCATATGGTACCACTGAGTGTCCAATTTGAAGAGGAATCATATCAAGAGGAAATCGATATAACAACAACCGAATTTTACCGAAAATTAAAAGAATCAAAAGACCTGCCGAAAACATCTCAACCTTCCATTGGATATATTACAAAAAAATTAGAAGCATTAGCTAAGGATTATGATGCTGTCATCTCGATTCATCTATCGAGTGGCATTAGTGGTACCTATCAGGCTGTTGCTAGTGCTGGTACGATGGTAGATGGAATTGATGTTTATACGTATGATTCAGAAATAAGCTGTATGGCACAAGGGTTTTATGTGCTAGAAGCGGTTGAAATGATTCAAATGGGGAAAGAACCTGAAGAAATTTTTCAACGGCTCGATCAAATGAAAGAATCGTTGTGTGCTTATTTCATGGTAGATGATTTAAGTAACTTACAACGAGGTGGACGGCTAAATGGTGCCCAAGCTATTGTTGGAAGTCTATTACAGGTAAAACCTATATTACATTTTGTTAATAAGGTAATTGTCCCCTATGAAAAGATTCGTACAAAGAAAAAAGCTATTAATCGCATTCTTGGCTTACTTGAAGAGGACGCTGCGAAAGGAAATAATTTAAAGGTAGTTTTTATTCATGCAAATAGAAAAGATGCAGCTATTGAATTACAATCTTCCTTCCTAGAGAAATATTCGGAAATGGATACTTCTATCAGTTATTTTGGTCCGGTTATAGGTACGCATTTAGGTGAAGGAGCCCTAGGAATTGCATGGTATAGAAAATAATGAAAGCAACGTACTGCTGGGAAATCCGGCAGTACATATTAAAAGGAGTTGATGCCACCTGGAAAAAGATTGTATTTCTTCTATGGAACATGTAAAGTTGTATTGTTCTGGAAAACTATTATTACGAAATGAAATCCCTCTTCAAGAATCTCAATTTCAAACATACCTTTCTCAAAATCTCATTCTTCCTGTTCCATCTATTGTTATAAAAAACATGTTTATTCGAATATGTCAGCGATGTGGAAATCAGCGAAAGTCGCTTTTTGCTAAAACAGTCTATTACGACAACTATACGGTCGATTATTATTGTCGTAAATGTATTGAAATGGGAAAAGTTACTGAAAGTAAACCTCTCTATCGCTGGAATGGAAAACAACCAATTTGGAAAAAACATAAAGCAGCATGTACATGGGAAGGAAAGCTTACCTCTGCTCAAACTGTGGCAGCAAACGAAGTAGTCCAAGCTGTTCAAAACCAAAAACAACTTCTCATCTGGGCAGTTTGTGGAGCAGGAAAGACAGAGATGCTTTTTCATGGAATCGAAGAGGCACTCCGTCTAGGGAAAAGAATATGTATAGCTACTCCTAGAGCAGATGTTGTTCGTGAATTAGTTCCCCGTATGCAAACAGCCTTTTCTTCTATTGATATACAAGGACTCTATGGCGAGAGTAAAGATAAAACTGGAACTAGTCAAATTATTATTTCAACTACGCATCAATTAATACGTTTTGACCAAGCTTTTGATGTCATGATTATTGACGAATTGGATGCGTTCCCATTCCATGCCGATCCGTCTCTTCCTTATGTTGCCAAACGTGCTACCAAGCTGAAAAGTACAACTATTTATTTAACTGCAACCCCTCGACGTAAACAACAATTTGAACTAACGGCAAAGCGCTTACCTCATATTTTCGTAGCCAAACGATTCCACGGATACCCACTACCAGTTCCTTCATTAAAAATGTGTTTTCCCTTACGAAAAGATCTTAGTAA
This sequence comes from Virgibacillus sp. CM-4, assembly GCF_000445495.1. NCBI lineage: Bacteria > Bacillati > Bacillota > Bacilli > Caryophanales > Bacillaceae > Virgibacillus > Virgibacillus sp. CM-4. The sequence goes on along the minus strand of NZ_AUQA01000002.1, from coordinate 241,707 downwards.
AAACAATTTACCCCGAGCTTTTTCACAATGGTTACAGAAAAGAGAAAGAAAAGGACGACAACTGCTTATCTTCCTTCCTACGATTGAGTTAACAGAGAGATTAGTACCTAAGATAACCGGTTTGTGTAAGTGTTATCGTATGATTTCTAGTCATGAACAAATCGCCGCAGTTCATGCATCGGATCAAGATCGCGCGAGCAAGGTTAATCACTTTCGGAATGGAAAAGTCAAGGTTCTACTGACAACGACAATACTAGAGCGAGGTGTAACATTTCCTTCTGTAGATGTAGTAGTCATCGATGCAGGACATCATGTTTTTGATAAGGCAGCACTTGTACAAATTGCTGGAAGAGCAGGTAGAAGTGCATCTGATCCAACAGGAGAAGTAGTTTTTTTTCACGATGGAAAGACCAAGGCAATGAATGCAGCGATTCAATTAATAAAAACAATGAACAAACGAGGGGGCTTTTAAATGCAGTGCCTTTGGTGTGGACAATTTATTATACAAGAACTGTCATGGGGTAGTCTGATTCTTCCCAAACGTAAATCACTGTGTGAAGAATGTAATCTGCGTTTAATCCAATTGGAAGATAAGCGCTGTTTAAAATGTAGTAAAAATTGTAAAGCAGCGCTTTGTACAGACTGTTCCAATTGGAAAGCTCATCAAAATACACTGCAATTTAATTATTCTATATTTACGTATAATGAGATGATGCAGAAGATGGTTAGTCGATGGAAGTATCGTGGGGATGCTTATTTAGGGAATGCGTTTAGAGGAGATATGGTGTATTCTTTCAAAAAGCGATTCAACTTTATAAAAAAACATGCAGTGATCGTTCCTATTCCTATTAGTAGGGATAGGTTAAGCGAACGAGGATTCAACCAAGCAGAAATGCTTGCTGGTTTTCTGCCAATGAAGATCATGCCAGCTTTAGAGAGAAAAGATAGTGAAAAACAATCAAAGAAAACACGAAAGCAACGAATAAATACAACCAATCCGTTTTCCTTGAAAATAGCTATTAACAAACCCGTTATTCTTGTCGATGATATATATACAACGGGGAGTACGTTAAGGCATGCATCAAACAAATTAACAGAATATGGTTGTCCGGAAGTTTATGCATTTACACTTATCCGAGGATAAAATAGTGTGTTAAACTTTAAAGAAATGAGGGAAATTCATGTCTGAATTAGCAAATTGCACAAGATGTGACCGCTTATTTGTCAAGGGAATTCGAAACGTTTGCTTCAACTGTTATAAGGAAGAAGAAGCTAGTTTTCAAACTGTTTCTTCGTTTTTACGTAAACAACAGAACAGGCAAGCAACCTTAGAAGAAATCGTTGATGAAACTGGTGTAGAAGAACAACTGATCATTAAATTCATAAAAGAAGGACGACTTCATCCAGCATCGTTTCCCAATTTAACATATCCTTGTACGCATTGTAAGAAACCAATTTCTTCTGGGAATGTATGCAAGCAATGTTCGGAAGCGTTAAGGAGGGACTTGGAATCATTTGAGGAACAGGAAAAACGAACAAATCAAAGCATGGAAAAGAGAAAGACATATTATATGTTTGATTCATAAATCGTTTAACAATTTCTTAAGATTGGTCGATATAAATATAGAATCAAAAGCACGGGAATATAAACGAGCTATTAACGAGGTGAATGCGAATGAAAATTAATGGACCAAATCAAACAAATTTTAATCCGTATAAACAGCATTTACAAAAACAAATAGAATCCAAGCAAGCAATGCGACAAGATCAGCTGGAAATTTCTAAGCAAGCGAAGCAGCTACAGGAAGAAGAGAAATCCAATCCTATAAGAGAAGCTCATGTCGCGAAAATAAAAGAAGCAGTGGAAAGTGGAGAGTATAGGATCAATTACGAGAAAACGGCTGAAAAAATGATGGATTATTGGTCTGGAAAAGAATCGTAATAGTAAGTCAGTAAGGGGGGATTTACTTGTCTATAGAAAAGATTAAAGCGTTATTGCTTACATTAGTCACTCTACATCAAGAACTAATTGCTATTTCTAATCAAAAGACAGAGGCAGTTAAATCAGGGAATTTAGAAAAGTTACAGCAAGTTTTAGTTAATGAGCGAAAACAAATACGAAAAATAGAAAAAGCAGAAGAGGGCCGTCAGCTTGTTGTAGCAGACTGGTTCGAATCCCAACGTCTTAATATAGAGCCAACCATCACAAGATTAGTTGAAGCGATTAATTGTGATGAAACGAGAAAAGAGTTAACAGCAGCGACGAACCAATTGACAGAAGCTATTACAACATTAAAACAACAAGAACAGTTAAATATGGCACTAATTAATCAGTCGATGCAATTTATTCAGCTTTCTATGGATCTTCTAAACCCATCTTTAAGTCAAATGAATTATGGGGGATCAGCAACAGAGTCTACGGGTTCCATTAAAAGATCCGTCTTTGATTCAAAAGCGTAAATATTCTAGGTAAATCAGGAGGTAAGACATGAGTACCTTTCACGGATTAGAAATGGCAAAACAAGCATTATTTGCACAACAGTCAGCACTTTATACAACTGGTCATAATATTTCCAATGCGAATACGGAGGGATATACAAGGCAACGGGTTAATTTTGAAACAATGAATCCATACCCTTCTGCTTCAAGAAATCGTCCACAAATTCCTGGTCAGATGGGTACAGGAGTAGAAGCTGGGTCGGTACAACGAATACGAGATCAATTTTTAGATTATCAATATCGAGCGGAAAATAGTAAAGCGGGTTATTGGTCAACAAAATCGAATGCATTAAGCCGAATGGAGAGTATCATGAATGAACCGTCGGAGAGTGGGCTTTCTTATACAATGGACCAATTCTGGAATTCATTGCAAGATTTAGCAGTTAACCCGGATGATGCTGGTGCAAGGACAGTGGTTGCTAATCGTGGTCAGATGGTTGCTGAAACGTTTAATTACCTATCCGATTCCTTATCGTCGATTCGTTCAGATTTAAAGGAACAGATTGATGTAAGTGTTAAAGACGCGAATTCTGTATTGCGCCAAATTAATAATATCAATAATCAGATTAAGGAATTAGAGCCTCACGGCTATTTGCCGAATGATTTATATGATGAAAGAGATCGTTTAATCGATCAACTTTCCGGCATGATGAACATTAAGGTGAGTTACTCGAAAAGCGGGGAAAGTTCACCCGAAATTGCAACTGGTTTGGCGACGATAGAAGTTATTGATGATAAAGGAAATTCATTTACTCCACCTGTTACATTACTTGATGGAAATAATGGTGAAGGCAAAGTAAATGAATTATCTGTAAGTTACGGTGAAGAGCCGAATTCAGCTGTTGAAGGTGTCAGTGTGAATGGGCAGCCTATTAATATACTTCATTCTAATGGTTCACTAAAGGGATTAATTGATTCCTATGGTCATGATTTCAAAGCAACTGGAGAGATCGAAGGAACGTATACAGAAATGTTAGAAGATCTTGATACAATGGCAAATGCTTTTATTGAAGCGTTTAACCAAGTACATCAAAGTGGACAAGGATTAGACGGTACAACAGGTATTTCATTTTTTGAATATAAGGAAGGAAAAGCTGGAGCAGCAGGAATTGTGGTGAACCAAGACATACTAGATCACCCTGATTTAATAGCAGCAAGTACGAATGATACAGATGGTCAAGGCGATAATGCACTTCATTTAGCGGATGTATTTGATGATAAGCAGTTAACGGGCTCTCCTTTGGGAGAGAATACGTCGATTAATAGTTTTTATCAGTCTCTCATTGGTGAGATGGGGGTAGAGGCGCAAGAGGCTAATCGTATGACTAAAAATACAGCCACTTTAACTTCACAGGTACAAGAACAACGAATGGCTGTTAGTAGTGTTTCATTAGATGAGGAAATGTCGAATATGATTAAGTTTCAACATGCTTACAATGCTGCTGCCAGAAGTATGACAGCAATGGATGAAATGCTGGATAAAATCATTAATAGTATGGGGCTTGTAGGAAGGTAGGGAGAATGGATGCGGATAACCCAGAGTATGCTATCAAATAACATGTTACGTAATTTGTCAAATAGCTATGCGAAGTTAGATACATATATGAATCAGGTTAGTACAGGTAAGAAAATTAACCGTCCTTCCGATGATCCTGTTATAGCAATGAAGGGGATAAATTATCGGAGCCAAGTAAGTGAAGTAGATCAATATTTGCGTAATACGAATGAAGTACACAATTGGATGGATAATTCTGATGCAGCATTGGACAAAGCTACTCAGACAATGCAAAAACTACGTGAACTAGCGGTACAGGCAAGTAATGGGACATATGATGAGGAAGAAAGAGAAAATATAAAAAAAGAAGCAGAGCAACTAAAGGAACATTTAATCGATATAGCCAATACACAAGTAAATGGGAAATATATCTTTAATGGTACTAATACAACAGAGCCTCCATACGCAGATGGGAATTTTACTGCGAATTTAGATAAAGTATCTATTGAAGTGGCAGCAGGTACAAAACTGCAGGCAAATGTTAATGGGGAAGATGTATTCGGTAATGACCTTTTTGCAAATATTGATACATTTATTAATCAGTTAGGCGAAGGGGATCAAGCCGGAATCGAGAGCAGTATTGAGACACTTGATGGCGGAATTAATCAAATTATTAATGCTCGAGCAGATTTAGGAGCGAGAATGAATAGGTTAGAATTAGTTGAAAATCGGCTCAGTGAGCAAAAAATAATAGCTACTAGCACAATGGCAGAAAATGAAAATGTTGATTATGAGGAAGCCATTACAAATTTAATTACACAAGAGAGCCTACATCGGGCAGCTTTATCAGCAGGTTCAAGAATTATTCAACCTTCTCTTGTTGATTTCTTACAATAAATCAAATTGGAGACCCCTGCCCCTAATAAGGGGTGGGGGTTTTAACTCGGAAAAGGTGGTATTGGTTATGAATATACCTCAATTACGGATGCATTCACAAATGGCTCAAATACAAATAAGCCAAGAATCTGGGGAACAAACTATTCGCCAACCCAAAGCAGATGTTACGATTCAACAACCCAAACCGGAGGTTTCTATTACCACTACCCCTGCAAAATTAAGCATTGATCAGTCCAAAGCGTTTGCTGATATGAATTTAATGCATATATTCCAGCGCAATAAAGCATTTGCTCAAGAAGGACAAACCAGTGTGCTGGAAGGGATAAGCAGGCGTGTAAGGCAAGGTAATGAGCTTATGAAATTAGAAAATGAAGGGTCACCGATAGTGAACCAAGCTGTTCAAAATGCTCACCCAAAAATGAAAACACTAGGTATTACCTTTATCCCTTCTCTCTTTTCAGTGAAACTGAATTCGCAGCCAGCAGAAGTAAATATAGAAGTAGAAACAAAACAACCAATTATAAATGCAACACCTAATAAAGTTGAACACCGATATGAAAGAGGTAATGTCGCGATTGAAATGAAGCAATACCAGGATTTAACCATTGAGGTTATTCAACTAGAATCATAAAAGGAGGAAGACACCATGTTAGTCGACACAAAATATTTCGGTCAGACAGAAATCGACCCGGCACATGTAATCGTATTTCAGAATGGCATACCTGGATTTAATCAAGATAACCAATTTATTTTACTAGATTTTCCTGACCATTCATTATTTCAAATTCTACAATCAATTGATACAAGGGATACTGCGTTTTTTGTGATAAATCCGTATAGTCTTTTTCATCATTACGAATTTAGGTTAGACGATAGTAGTATTGAGACATTGCAACTATCCAATGAAGAGGATATTGTCGTACTCTCCATTGTTACACTAAAGCGTCCTTTTGCTACAAGTACTGTCAACTTAAAAGCACCAATTATTATTAATTCAAAGAGGAATCTCGGCAAGCAGTATATTATAAATGCAGTAGAATATCCGAGCAGAGCTCCGATTACAACGAATGATCCTTCCAAAGTGAAAGGGGAATCATCATGTTAGTACTATCAAGAAAGGAAAATGAGGCTATTCAAATCGGAGATAAAATTGAAGTGAAAGTGTTAGCCATAGAAGGAGACCAAATAAAAATTGGAATTCATGCACCTAAATCAATTGATATCTATCGAAAAGAAATTTATTTAGATATTAAAGACGCAAACAATCAAGCTGTGAATATCTCTAGCGATTTAGTAGATCTGTTAAAAGAAGAGTAATGAAAGAGCTTCATATTCCAGTGCGACAGGCCGATATAAAGAGAAAACAGAGGGTTGTGAAGGGATATGGGGATACAGTTAAATGGACTTCATGTGGGTACACATATACAACTGGGAGGCGGAAAGGACAAACCTGTAGGGGGGACGGAACAACCTCAAAATGATTTATCTGTAAATGAAGAAGAAATAAAAACAGCCGTAGATGAACTAAATAACTTCATTGAACCACTTCGTACTGATTTACGGTTTGAATATCATGAAAAACTGAATGAATACTATGTTACTGTTATTAACCCATTAACAGAAGAAATACTCAAGGAAATTCCACCTAGGAAAATGCTTGATGTATATGCCGGAATGGCAGAATTTATGGGGTTACTAATTGATAATAAAACTTAAAAACGAAGGGGTGAATCACTATGCGTATTGGTGGTTTAGCAACAGGGATGGATATTGATAACTTAGTAAATAAACTAATGAGTGCGGAACGTATACCATTAGATAAAATGGAGCAAGAACGAACAACGCTGGAATGGAAACGTGATGCTTTTCGTGAGGTCAACACAAAATTATCTGAGTTAGAAGCACTCATGTTTGATATGAAATTGAGCCCTACATATAATGCGAAAACAGTTAGTTCTTCTCATGAGGATGCAGTAACAGCTACTGCTTCAACAAGTACTGCTAACGGTACGTATCAAATCAATGTTAAAGAATTAGCAACGAATGCGATTAATGTAAGTGCGGAAGAAATTGATGCCTCTGCTATATCAGCTGGACAGGAAATCACGTTCTCTACCGTTGACGAAAACGGTGAAGCAAATGAATATACGTACACCGTAGAAGAAGGAGAAACACTGACGGAAGTACTAAAACGCGTATCTGCTGATGATAATAATGTCCGGATGTTTTATGATGAACAGACAAATAAAGTGATAATGGAAACGTCAAGAACTGGAAATTACAATGAGCGTGGAGCTGAAATTCAATTCACAGCTAATTCGTTTTTCAGCTCAGTTCTTAAGATGAATATGGATAATGAAAAAGGCGGCACAAATGCAAAGTTTGAATACAATAACAGTGGTTTGGAGATGGAATCTAAAACAAATGCATATTCATTAAATGGAATTAATTTTGAATTTAAAAATACAACAAATGATTCCAATGCAACATTAACGGTTATCAACGATGTAGAAGGCTCATTCCAGTCAATTATGAAGTTCGTTGATAAATATAATGAAGTGGTTGAGGCGTTAAATTCTTCCCAAAAAGAAGAAAAGTATCGTGATTATCCACCGTTAACAGAAGAACAAAAGAAAGAGATGTCAGATAAAGAAATTGAACTCTGGGAAGAAAAGGCAAAAAGTGGATTATTACGTGGAGAATCGACTATTTCAAGTGGATTATTTGATCTAAGGCAGAGCTGGTATTCCAATGTAGATACTGGAGGAGAGTATAATTCGATCACGCAAGTAGGAATGAAGACATCTAGTAATTACTTAGATGGCGGCAAATTAATTGTAGATGAACAAGAACTAAAAAAAGCATTAAGGGAAAATCCAGCAGATGTTCAAAAGCTATTCTCAAATAATGAAGAGGGAGCTTCACGTGGAATTATCCACCGTCTCGATGATGCATTATCAACCACTATTGGCCGAATTGGTGAAAAAGCAGGAAGTACAGGACAAACATTAGAGAATTATTCATTAGGAAAAAGAATGAAAGATTTAAATACACGTATTTCTGATTTTGAAAACCGATTAGTACAAGTCGAGTCGCGTTATTGGAACCAGTTTACTGCTATGGAAAAAGCCATTTCGAGAATGAACCAACAATCTGCGCAATTGATGTCTCAGTTTGGCAGTGGGATGTAATTTGACGATGAGGGAGGGAATGGAATGTCACCAAATAAGCAACATCAGGCGTATCAAGAAAATGCAGTTAATACCGCCTCAGGTGCAGAACTTACTTTAATGCTTTATAACGGTTGCATGAAGTTTGTTAAACAAGCAATAAAAGATGTGGAAGCAAATCATTTTGAAGAAAAAAATACAAATATTCAAAAGGCACAGAACATCATACAGGAATTAATTATAACCTTAGATCCAAAGATCGAAATATCTAATCAATTCTTACCGCTTTATGATTATATGTTGTTCCGATTAAAGGAAGCAAATATTAATAATAATGTGGAATACCTACAAGAAGTATTAGAATTGATTACTGATTTTAGAGATACTTGGAAGCAAGTCATTTTGGAAATTAGAAAGAAACAATATGCACAGGGTGCTCATGTCTGATGAATCGGTTAACTACTTTATATCAAATCACATTAGAATTAAAAGAAGTCTTAGATAACAGTTCAGAGTACAAACAAAGAGAGTCCCTTATTTCGAGGGTCAATACATTAATTGAGCAGCGTGGCAAAGAAATGGAACAGATAGTCCCCCCTTTTTCTGATGAAGAAAACCGGATGGGAAAAGCAATAGTAGCATTACATCAGCCAATTGAAACATTAATGCATCAACTATTTAACGAGTTGAAGTCAGAAATGCGTCAAGTAAAAAAACAGAAAAAATCGAACCGACAATATAAAAACCCTTATGCACAAATGCAATCCATTGATGGAATGTTCTTGGATCGAAAAAAATAAATATACGTTAACTTATCATGTTAAACGAGTGGCTTGGATAGTTCTTCAAAAAAGCCCTCGTTTCTCTCTTCTAAGAAACGAGTGGGAATAGCTCTTCAATACGTGTAAATATATTGCATCTGCTTTATCAATGTTTAAATCATTTCTATACAGGATAGAAGTAACTATGGGATTGTAAATTTGATTAAGAAATTGTAAACCGTCTAACCCTATAGGAGGCAAGGAATTGACGGTTTTTCAATCAATTATATTTACAATTTCATGTGTTTAGAAAGGAATTTCATTGGGAAACGTTGTATAATATATATAGAAGCTTATAAGCTTAAAAGGAGGACACTTTCATGAAATTTAACATTCGTGGTGAAAACCTTGAGGTCACAGGATCTATTCGGGATTATGTAGAAAAGAAGATAAGTAAACTAGAAAGATACTTTGATACACCACCTGCATCCGAAGTACATGTTAATTTAAGTGTCTATAATGATGAACAGAGAATCGAAGTAACCATTCCAATGACCAATTTGTTACTACGTGGTGAAGTACAACACGTAGATCTATACGCAGCGATTGATCTAGTCGTAGACAAATTGGAAAGACAGATTAGAAAACATAAAACGAAAGTGAACCGTAAATTCAAACAAAATGGTGCTGCTAAGCATGTATTTGCTGAATTAGAAAAGGAAGCAGCTAATGTAGCTCTAGAAGAAGAAACAGATGATATTGAAATTGTTCGAACAAAAAGGTTTGATTTAAAGCCAATGGATTCTGAAGAAGCTGTGTTGCAAATGGACATGTTAGGTCATGCATTTTATGTATTTGAAAATGCAGCAAACGGAGATACAAATGTTGTGTATCGTCGTAATGATGGAAAATATGGTTTGATTGAACCAAATGCATAATCATTGAAGTGAGAGGCAGTCCAATTGGGCTGCCTCTTTTAGTTGAGAATAGTAGGTATAAAATGAAGGAGTTGTCGAAATTTGTTGATTAAAACACTAAATTTCAAAAACAGGAATGACGAATCTATGTTTTTTGATATAATGCTTCATTATCAAATATAAATACGTTCTAATTTCTCGAGAATTTTGTCGAATACACACCTAAAATTTAAAAATAGACATTAGCCCCATTTTCATATTCATGTTATAACTTAGCTAGTACTACAGGAGGTGAAACATTGACCGGTGAAGAAAAACTAAGTCACTTGAGTAAAAAAGTAGAGCAGCATGAAATAACACTTGTAAAGCTTGTGGAAATGATATCTACATTAAATCGTAGGTTTTTGGAAACAAGTGTAAAAGAAAAGTAAATGGACATGTAAATTCTCCGCTTTAAAAAGCAACATTCCTTTCCAATGTATCCTCTCCTATCCTCACCCAAAAGAGTGGTTCATCCCCGAACTACTCTTTTTATGTTCTATTTGTTGGTGATGTCCTTAGTTGTCATCTTTCTCTAGAAAGTGTTATGATTGATCATGGACTCTATTATTAAACAGTAAACGGAACGAAATAATGAATAGTAAACATTTTTATAATAAATATTGAGGTGCATGAACAATGGCAGGAATACTGCAGAAAATATTTGGTGATGGAACACAAAGGCAACTGAAACGATTACAAAAAACAGTAGATGAAATTGAAGCTTTAGAACCTGAGATAGAAAAGCTTTCCAATGAAGAAATTCAAAATAAGACAGAACAGTTTAAAACGCGTTATCAAAATGGCGAGACTTTAGATGATCTGCTTGTTGAGGCATACGCAGTTGTCCGTGAAGGATCGAAACGTGTGCTAGGTATGCGGCCTTTTCAAACTCAGCTAATGGGTGCAATCGCATTACATGAGGGGAATATCGCTGAAATGAAGACAGGTGAAGGTAAAACACTTGCATCGACGATGCCAGCATATTTAAATGCCCTATCTGGAAAAGGTGTGCATATTATTACTGTCAATGATTATTTGGCAAGTCGTGATGCTCAAGAAATGGGAGAACTTTATCAATTTTTGGGGTTAACGGTTGGCTTAAATGGAAATGGCTTATCTAAAGAACAAAAGCGGGAGGCCTATCATCAGGACATTACGTACGGTACGAATAATGAATATGGCTTTGACTATTTACGAGATAATATGGTCCTCTATAAAGAGCAGATGGTTCAACGGCCATTGAACTTTGCAATCATCGATGAGGTAGACTCAATCTTAATCGACGAAGCCAGGACACCATTAATTATTTCTGGTTCTGCAAAAAAATCGGCTTCTCTGTATCAAAGAGCGAATAGTTTTGTTAGTACACTTTCAAAAGAAAGTGATTATACCTATGATGAAAAAACAAAAGGTGTGCAACTTACTGAAGAAGGGATTAATAAAGCTGAACGTTTTTTCTCTATCGAGAATTTATTTGACTTAAATAATGTGTCACTAACACATCATATTAATCAGGCATTAAAAGCTCATGTTTCCATGCATCGTGATGATGATTATGTTGTCGAAGAAGGAGAAGTTGTTATTGTTGACCAGTTCACTGGACGTTTAATGAAAGGTCGACGTTATAGTGATGGATTGCATCAAGCAATTGAAGCTAAAGAGGGATTACAGATTCAAAACGAAAGTATGACATTGGCATCCATTACTTTTCAGAATTTCTTCCGGATGTATAATAAACTGGCAGGTATGACTGGTACAGCCAAAACAGAAGAAGAAGAGTTTAGAAATATATATAATATGGACGTTATTGCTATTCCAACGAATAAACCAATTATTCGTGATGACCGTGCAGATTTAATCTATAAGTCGATGGAAGGGAAGTTCCGCGCTGTTGTCGATGAAATTAAAGAACGACACGAAGCTGGACAACCAGTTCTTGTAGGGACAGTTGCCGTAGAAACTTCGGAATTGATTTCAAAATTATTGAAGAAAGCTGGAGTTAAGCATGATGTCTTAAATGCAAAAAACCATTTCCGTGAGGCTGAGATTATTGAGAACGCTGGACAGCGTGGTGCAGTAACGATTGCTACCAATATGGCTGGTCGTGGGACGGATATTAAACTTGGTGATGGGGTAGTAGACCTAGGTGGACTTGCAGTTATTGGTACAGAACGTCATGAGTCACGACGGATTGATAACCAATTACGTGGTCGTTCTGGGCGTCAAGGAGACCCTGGTTTGTCTCAATTTTACCTCTCCATGGAGGATGAACTCATGCGTCGATTTGGATCCGATAATCTAAGATCGATGATGGAACGTTTAGGCATGGAAGATGATCAACCAATTGAAAGTAAAATGGTTTCTCGCGCTGTTGAATCTGCACAGAAACGAGTGGAAGGGAATAACTTTGATGCTCGTAAAACGGTGTTATCCTATGATGATGTCTTACGCGAACAAAGGGAAATCATTTACAAGCAGCGTTTCGATGTGATTGAATCCGAAGATAATCTACGTGAGATTATTGAAAACATGATTATTTCTACATTAGAACGAGTAGTGGCGACACATACGCAGGATGATGATGAGGACAATTGGGATTACAAAGCGATTGCTGAGTATGTGCAAGGTAACTTATTAGATCCAGAGCAGATTTCGGAAGATGATTTGAAAGGAAAAGATCAAGAAGAAATTAATGAGTTGATCATGGAGAAAGTAAGAGCTCGTTATGATGAAAAAGAAAATGAACTAACCGAAGAGCAAATGCGTGAGTTTGAGAAAGTTATCTTGCTTCGAACAGTTGATACAAAATGGATGGACCATATTGACCAAATGGATCAACTACGTCAAGGGATACATTTACGAGCATATGGACAAAATGATCCGCTTCGTGAATATCAGTTAGAAGGATTCGCCATGTTTGAAGAAATGATTGAAAGTATTGATGAAGAAGTCGCCAAATATATTATGAAAGCTGAAATTCGTGACAACCTACAACGTCAGGAAGTTGTGAAGAATACACAAGCTGTCTCTGGTAATCAAGAGGAGAAAAAGAAAACAAAAAAACCGTTTGTGAAACAGCAAGATATTGGACGAAATGATCCATGTCCTTGTGGTAGCGGAAAAAAATATAAAAATTGCCACGGAAAATAAAAGCTATCATTGAACACTCCGCTGCATCGTAGTGGAGTGTTTTCATGAATGAATAATACTTGAGGTGATCAATAATGGAATTAGTTGATATCAAAAATGAACTGGATCAGATGAAGCGTCGTATTAATGATTTTAGGGGGTCTCTTTGACTTAGATACAAAGAGTAGTCGGATTAAAGAATTAGAGCTACAAATGGCGGCTCCAGAATTTTGGGATGATCAAGATACCGCTCAAGCAGTGATCGCTGAAGTGAATAATCTAAAAGAATATGTGAACAATTTTAAAGAGGTAGAAGATCTGCATGATAATTTAGAAGTATCTTATGAACTTGTAAGAGAAGAAAATGACCGCGAATTATTTGAGGAATTAACATCCGAAATGAAAGCACTAAGAAAAAAACTCAATGATTTTGAGTTGCAAATCCTGTTAAACGAACCTTATGATACGAATAATGCCATACTTGAACTTCACCCAGGTGCTGGCGGTACAGAGTCACAAGACTGGGGAAGTATGCTATTACGAATGTATCAGCGTTGGGCAGAGACGAAGGACTTTAAAGTGGAAACGTTGGATTATTTAGCCGGTGAAGAAGCTGGCTTAAAAAGTGTAACCCTATTAATTAAAGGGCATAATGCATATGGTTACTTAAAAGCTGAAAAAGGGGTACATCGATTAGTGCGTATATCACCTTTTGATTCTTCCGGCCGTCGTCATACATCGTTTGTTTCCTGTGATGTAACTCCTGAAATGACGGATGATGTCGATATTGAAGTGAAAACAGAAGATATTAAAGTAGATACTTACCGAGCTAGTGGTGCAGGTGGTCAGCATGTAAACACAACCGATTCGGCTGTGCGTATTACGCACTTACCTACTAATGTAATTGTAACCTGCCAGAATGAACGGTCGCAGATTAAAAATAGGGAAGCTGCTATGAAGATGTTGAAATCAAAATTATACCAATTAGAAATAGAGAAACAACAGCAGGAGTTGGCTGAAATTCGCGGCGAACAGATGGAAATTGGCTGGGGTAGTCAGATTCGATCCTATGTATTCCATCCATATTCCATGGTAAAAGATCATCGCACCAATGTAGAGGTTGGTAATACGCAGGGAGTAATGGATGGAGATCTTGATCCGTTTATTGATGCTTATTTACGTCATCAAATGAAGTAAAAGCTTTAGTCTCTATAACAGACAGCGCTTTTTTTCATAAAATAGACACAAATAGTAAATGGCTTGGGCTTGCAGCTTTCCTGCTAAGTTTAATGAAAAAAATGGAAATGGAAAGTGTTTTAAAATAAACAGATATGGTTATAATAAAATTGATAAACCATTACACTATTTCTGTTAGGGGGATTGAAGCTATGAAAAAATGGTTGTTAACAATGCTTTTCGGTTCTGCCTTAGTGCTAGGTGCATGTGGCGGCGGGGACGACGGTGCATCAGAAGAACCAGCAGATAACGGAGATACAGGAACGGAAGAACCTTCCGGAGAAGGTGGTTCTGTAGATACTGCAGCAGCTGAAGAAGTATTTGAAAGTAATTGTGCATCCTGTCATGGTGCTGATCTCTCTGGTGGTCAAGGACCTGATTTAACTCAAGTTGGTTCTCGACTTTCATCAGATGAAATTGCAGACATCATTAAAAATGGTAAAGGTAGTATGCCAGGAGGTATGGCTACTGGTGAGGACGTACAAATTCTTGCAGATTGGTTAGCTCAAAAGAAATAATAACCTAGAAGCTTGTCTAATTGTAAACAATTGGACAAGCTTTTTAAATGGGTAAGAAATCAGACTCTTTTGTAGCGGAACTACAGAAGACATTGCTTGTTCTTATACGAGTAAATATACCTAGTTTAAAATCCCTCTCTAAGCATAATTCCCTTTCTTTCTATAATATATGACAAAATATTTCATGAAACACCGACTTTTGAAATACAAATGTAATAATTTTATGTCTAAAAATCGTGGCGAAAGATGTTATAATGATGAAGTATCATGTACATATCCTATTTAAATTATGTAGATGAAAAGATAAATAGAGCATACATCAAGATAAACAACTAAAAGATAAAGGTGAGTTTTATATGATATTGATGAAGGATGTTCATAAAACATATGCCAATGGTGTCGTTGCATTAAGCGGTATAAATGTCGATATAAAACAAGGTGAATTTGTATACATAGTTGGACCAAGTGGTGCAGGGAAATCGACATTTATTCGATTAATGTTTAGAGAAGTAAAACCATCAAATGGTACCATTCGCATAAATGATATAAATGTCAATGATTTAAAGGAAAGAAAAGTACCATATTTAAGGCGGAATATAGGTGTTGTTTATCAAGATTTTAAACTGCTTCCCAAACTATCAGTCTATGAAAATGTAGCTTTTGCATTGGAAGTAATTGAAGAGTCACCTGCTGTCATTCGTAAACGAGTGATGGAAGTATTAGACCTTGTCGGTTTGAAAAACAAAGCACGATTTTTACCGGATGAATTATCTGGTGGTGAACAGCAGCGTGTTTCTATCGCACGAGCAATTGTTAATCATCCTAAGATTGTAATTGCCGATGAACCGACTGGTAACCTTGATCCAGAAACTTCACGAGAAATAATGAAAATATTTGAAGAGATTAATGATCGAGGCACAACGATTCTAATGGCAACACACAGTAAAGAGATTGTTAATACATTTCGAAAACGTGTAATTGCTATTGAAGACGGATTAATTGTTAGAGATGAACACCGAGGTGATTACGGCTATGAAAGTTAGGACATTAATGCGTCATATACGCGAAGGATTTAAGAACATTGGGCGTAATGGTTGGATGACGATTGCTTCAGTTGGTGCCGTTACGACTACATTAATCTTAGTAGGAGCTTTTCTAGCGTTAATGCTCAATC
Organism: Virgibacillus sp. CM-4; assembly: GCF_000445495.1. NCBI lineage: Bacteria > Bacillati > Bacillota > Bacilli > Caryophanales > Bacillaceae > Virgibacillus > Virgibacillus sp. CM-4. Next base: position 225,869 of record NZ_AUQA01000002.1, on the reverse strand, counting down.
TGAATGAAATGGCGGATAATATTGAAGACGATGTACAAATTGATGCCATGATTGAACAGACTGCTGATGAAGAACAGATACAAAATCTAGGAAATGAAATCGAAAAAATAAATGGCGTACAATCGGCTGTTTTTTCTTCGAAAGATGACCAATTAAATAGTTTAATTGATAGCATGGGAGAAAACGGACAAGCCTGGCAAATGTTTGAGCAGGACAACCCATTGAATCATGTGTTTGTTGTCAAAACTGCAGATCCACAGGATACCGCTCCAGTTGCTAAACAAATCAATGAGTTACAAGGAATACAATCTGTAAACTACGGTCAAGGCGTGGTCGAAAAGCTATTCGAATTTAATAGTTATGCAAGGACTATCGGGTTGGTACTCATTCTAGGATTGGTATTTACAGCGATCTTCCTCATATCCAACACTATTAAAATTACAATAATGGCCAGAAGTAAGGAAATTGGCATTATGAAACTAGTTGGTGCCACTAATGGATTTATTCGTTGGCCATTCTTTATAGAAGGATTGTTGTTAGGTGTATTAGGTTCTATTATACCAGTAGCAATTATTCTTACAGGCTACTATTACTTGGTAAATAACATTAGCCAGCATATCAATTACAGTTTTATTGAAATCTTACCGTTCAACCCATTTGCATTTCAGCTTGCACTAATTATCGTTGCTATAGGTGCTCTAATTGGCGTATGGGGCAGTGTGATGAGTGTACGTAAATTCTTAAAAGTGTAACTGGCTTAAATAAGTTTGATTTTTTACGAGGGAAGGGGAAAAAGGAGCAATGAAAAAGGTAATTCCATCTTTATTAACCGTTTTGTTAGTATCGACATCGGCCACTTTTTATGCTGGGCCGGTGTCAGCTCAATCAACAGATGAACTGGAAAAAAAGATTAATGATTTGGAACAGGAACAAAAAGAACTTGAACAGCAACAGGATAGTTTAGGTGAAGATTCTGCTGAAACAGATAAGAAAATGAATGAAAATCTTGATCAACAAGATTCCGTGGAAAGTGAAATTACTTCATTAAACGAAGACCTGCAAGGGACCATGGAACAAATTAAAACCAAGGAAAATGAAATTACGGAAACAAATACTAAAATTAACGATTTAGAAACGCAAATCGAAGAACTAAAGAACGAAATAGTCATGCTTCAAGAGCGTATTAAAAAGCGTGAAGAGTTATTAAAAGATCGTTTACGTAATCTTCAACTAAATGGTGGAGAAATGAAATACATAGAAGTGATTTTCGGATCACAAAGCTTCGGAGATTTTATCAGCCGATCTACAGCTGTAAATACCATTATGGATCAAGATAAATCGATAATGGAACAACATACTGCTGACAAGATTGCATTAGAAAAAAATAAGGCAGACGTAGAAAGCAAGAAAAGCGAAGTAGAAGATAGAAAACTAGCATTACAGGATCAAAAGGATGATCTAGTTGCACTTAAAGGACAACTTGATGATCAAATGGCAGAAAAAGAAACACTCATGGCTTCTTTAGAAGAAGAACAGCATGAATTAGAAGAACATAAAGTAAGTATTGAAAAAGAACAGGAAATTCTAGCTAATCAAGCTGCCGCAGCTGAGAAGGCTAAGAAACTTGCACAATCTGAAAAAAGCGAGTTAGAACAATTAGCGAAACAGAAAGAACAGCAAAAAGAAAAACAGAGTTCGAATTCATCTTCAAACTCGACTGCAAGTCCAAGCTCTCAAGGGGGCTCCCAATCTAGTGGAAGTGGTATTTTAAGTTATCCAGTTTCTTACGGAGTTACTTCTGGTTATGGACATCGATGGGGCAAATTGCATGCTGGAATTGACTTTGGAACTCCTGTAGGAACAGCAGTAAAAACAGCTGCACCTGGGGTTGTTGTACAAACAAACACAGAAGCAGATGGCGGCATGAGTGGTTATGGTAATGTCGTTTTAGTTGCTCATAACGTTGGTGGTGTATCCTATACAACGCTTTATGCACATCTGAGTAGCATTTCGGTTTCATCTGGGCAAACGATTAGTTCTGGACAAGTTATCGGAAATTCTGGAAACTCTGGTCATTCCACAGGACCACATTTACACTTCGAGGTTCATCGTGGCGGTTGGAATGCTGCTAAGAGTAATTCAATAGATCCAATGGATGTATTAGAATAAAGAAAAACTATAAACAAAGACATCGACCTTATTGGTTTGATGTCTTTTTCTGCTATTACGTGTATAATTACATAAATAGGGAGTTAAAACCATAGTAATAAGAAGAAGTTAGTGATATGCTTTGTTTACTAGGTTCAATGATGATAAAAAGTGTTGGGGTGAAATTATGAAATTAAGAAAGTTACATATTGTATTGCTTTTAGTTGCTGCATTAGTAATTGGACTTGCTGGCGGTTATGCTGGTGTAGAACTAGCAAAGTCTGATGATCCTACAGCAATGGATAATGCAGGAGTAAATCAAGGGGATCAAGATACGAATTCGTCAGGTTCAGGTACCCCACAAAACATGGAAAAGGTAGATCAAGCATTTAAATTAATAAAAGAAAATTATTTAGAGGAAATTGATGATAAGCAGTTAGTAGAAGGTGCAATAGAGGGTATGCTATCTTCATTAGATGATCCCTACAGTTCTTACATGGATGTAGAGACGATGGAGCAATTTAATGAACAAATCGAATCATCTTTTGAAGGAATTGGTGCAGAAGTTAGTATGGTAAATGATACAGTTACCATTGTTGCTCCTATTAAGGATTCACCTGCAGAGCAAGCTGGATTACGACCAAATGATCAAGTGCTGCAAGTAGACGGTGAGAGTTTAGAAGGTTTAAACCTGAATGAGGCTGTAGCTAAGATTCGTGGTGAAAAAGGATCGGAAGTGGAATTGAAAATACAGCGAGCAGGAGTTTCAGATCCTTTTAATGTTACCATAGAAAGAGATACCATACCTGTTGAAACAGTTTATAGTAAAACCGAAGAAGTGGATGGGAAAAAGACGGGTGTCTTGGAAATAACCAATTTCTCTGAACGAACAGCAGATGAATTTAAAAACCAACTTCAAGAATTGGAAGATAATGGAATAGAAGGGTTAGTAATTGATGTTCGTGGAAATCCAGGTGGTTTATTAAATGTTGTAGAGGATGTTCTAAAAGAATTTGTCCCTGAAGATATGCCGTACTTACAAGTAGAAGATCAAAACGGAAAGAAAACACCTTATTACTCTGAGTTAACGGAAAAGAAAGAGTATCCAATAAGTGTCGTTATTGATGAGGGAAGTGCTTCAGCTTCAGAAATTTTAGCAGTTGCTATGAAAGAGATGGGATATGATGTAGTCGGACAAACAAGTTTCGGAAAAGGTACTGTTCAACAGGCGGTTCCATTAGGAGATGAAAGTACAATAAAATTAACATTCTATAAATGGCTATCTCCAGAGGGAAATTGGATTCATGAAAAAGGTGTAAAACCTACTATTGATGTGAAACAACCTGATTATTACTATACGAATCCAGTTCAGATTGAAGAACCTTTAACGAAGGATCAGACTGGAGATCAAGTTAAAAACGTGCAAATTATGTTAAAAGGATTGGGATATGACCCAAGTAGAACCGATGGTTATTTTAATGAACAAACAGAAAAAGCAATAACACAATTCCAATCTGATAATGATTTAAAAGCAACAGGAGAAGTCAATGAACAAACATCTGCTTTAATCGAAACACAAATAGTAGATCAAATCCGTAATGACAAAGATGATCAACAGATGGAAAAAGCATTAAATGAAATATATAAATAATTTGCAAGTGCTGTCTCATGAGGACGTTTAATTTTATCAACTAGTTATAGAATATACGTGGTACTTCCTCTTATTGCCAGAAGTAGCGCTTATCTGGGCAATTTCCATATCGTGTATATTCTTATTATGTTGATAGTGAGCTGACTTTTGAGACAGCTCTTTTTACACTATATAGCAGGAAGTTTTTCATTTCGTGTCGAATTAAATGATGGCATACGAATTTAGCAAAACATCACTGCACAAAGAAGGTGATCGATATATGTTAGAGGCATGGTTCACCGAAATGGTGAAAGGTATAGGGAAATTATTTTTAAATCCACTCTTATACTGGGCAATTTTCTTAATCGTTTTAGCAGGTATGCAAAGAATTAAACGAGAAAGGAAAGACTTCGGTATTAAACTATTCGATGTCTTTTCCGAATGGAAATATACATGGGCTACCTCGATTATTTTAGGTGTTATTATATCTGCGCTTACCATTGGGTTGGGTATTGTTTTTTCTTATTCAACCGTATTATTGCTTTGCCTGGTAACAATTCTTGTTAGTATAACAGGTAAATTTTCCTTTTTATCGGCCAGTTATACCTTTGGAATTACTTATGTATTGTTACTTTTTCTACCATTTTTATTAGAGAAACAAGATTTTATCCCGAATGACTTGTTTTCCTCTGTGGATTATTCTGGATTTACCGTATTATTAGCAATGTTGCTATTTGCTGAAAGTATGTTACTGCTGCAAGCTAGAAAAGGTCCTACATATCCGGAACTTACCTCAGGAAATAGAGGTGGCTGGGTGGGTCAGCATCATATTAGAAAGATGTCGATTATCCCTTTCTTTATTCTTATTCCATCGGGTTCGATAGCTCCATTCGCTGCTTATTGGCCGTACTTTACTGTAGGGGGAGAATCCTATAGTTTATTGCTTGTCCCTTTTATTGTTGGATTTAATCACCTTGTAAGAGGAAGTGACCCGGTACGTGCAGCTGGTAAATTAGCAAATACTACCTTAGCTTTAAGCATAGTTATATGGATTTGTGCGTTTATTAGTATTTATTATCCTTGGTTTTCTGCCGTTGGGATTATTTCTGCAATTGTTGGTAGAGAATTTATAAATTATCGACATCGATCCATGGATCAGCAAAAAACTGGATTCTTCCAAACGTCTGATAAAGGTTTGAAAGTTCTAGCTGTTCTTCCTGGTTCACCTGCCGATCGGCTTGAAATTGTGGCGGGGGAGACCATAACCAAAGTAAATGGAAATAAAATATATAGTTTAACTGCTTTCTATGAAGCGTTACAAGAGAGCGGCGCTTATTTTAAATTAGAGCTTCTTGATAAAGCTGGTGAAAACCGTTTTTTACAAGGAGCGTTGTATGAAGGGGATCATCATGAGCTAGGTATTATTTTTACATCGAACCCACATCGCAAGAAAGAAAAAGAAATTGTATAAGAAAGCACCAGCGTCTGCATGAATGAATCATTCTATGCAGATTTTTTTTGCTCCTAGTGAGATCCCATTTGTAGAAAGGAAATGAAGGTGATATAGTAAAAATACGGTTAATTCAGAAAATTTAAATATAGAATTTGGTATTCTTTGATAAAGGATGCAATGCGAAATGAAAAAATGGTTTCATCGTTCACTAAAAAATCAACTCATTGCCTTTATTCTAATCGTGGTTCTTATTCCTATCATCATTTTAGGGCTGATTTCGTATTATTCTACGGTTCAACTATCTAAGGATCGTGCGGAAATTTCTGGTGAAAGTTTTCTAGAACAAATACAAGATTCCATATCATTTATTATCAATGATGTGGAAAATATGTCCGTGTTCTTAATAGGTAATCAGGCAGTTCAAGAATATTTACAGGTGGAGGGAGATCCCATTTATCCTCAACGTGAGATATATGGGTTTTTATCAAATCTAGCTTTTTCCAAACAATATATTGATGATATTATTATTTACCCATCAAACGGGAATTCGCCAATTTCCACGAATTTAGTTATGGATACAGAAGAAATGGGAATTTTTGACCGAATTCCTTCCAACAAATGGTGGTCTTATCGAAAAGAAAATGAGACAGTGGATGGACGACAGGAGAGAATTAGTTTAACCAGACCCATTCGTAGTACAAGTGACTTTGAGCAAATCGGTTATTTAACAATTAACTTAAATGTAAAAGTGATTGAAGCGTATTTAAATGCAGGGGAATTAGAGTGGGATGGTTCTGTATTCATCCTCAATAATGGAAAATTACTATCAGGTAATCAAACAGTCAGTCAACAAGTCGATAGCAGCGAATTACAACAAATTATTGATCAAACAAAGCAGGACCGTTTCACCTATGAATTAGGAGCAGAAAAATTCACGATCTTTACTAAAGAAATCGAAACAGTGGGTTGGGATTTAGTAAGTGTCATACCTTTTCAAGAATATAGCTCGCAGAATAAATATATCTTATGGCTTACCGTTTATTCTGTTATTCTCGCTGGGGTATTAATAACTGCACTGGTTATTTTCTTTATTTCTAAAGTATTGCGCCCACTAATTAAATTAACGGACACGATTCGAACAGCAAATCCAGGGGATAAGTTAAGCGCAGTTGATAGTTTTTCCTATAATGAAATTGGCGATTTGATAAGTAGTTATAATCAGTTGAATGAACGTATTTCGGTGTTAATGCGCCAAGTTCAAAAGAACGAAGCTATCAAAAGGCAAGCAGATTTGCAAGCGCTTCAATCCCAAATAAATCCACATTTTTTATATAACACATTAGCATCCGTTCATTGGATTGCATTACAATCGCAAGCGTATGATATTTCTAGAGTCGTATCTTCTTTAAGTACATTTTTACAGTTTAGTCTGAATAAAGGTAATGAATATTGTACGATTGAACAAGAAGTTGGCCATGTTCGCCATTATGTTGACATTAAAGAAATACGTTTTCCAGACACATTTTCTTTACAACTCGATATTCCAGAAGAGATCAAGCAGGATTGTATACTAAAGCTTATTTTACAGCCGTTAGTTGAGAATAGTATTAAACATGGCTTCTTTTCCCTCCAACAACATTATGGAAGGATTAAGATAACCGCAGAAAAAAAGGATAACCGAATTCATTTTGCAGTGATGGATAATGGTGCTGGGATGTCGGAAGCGAAAAGGAAAGAATTACAATCTCAATTTTTGGAAGATCCATTGTCTAGTGGTGTTATTGGTACAAATTATGGCCTTCGTAATGTCAATTTACGTTTGTGTTTACATTTTGGACAAGCTAGTGGGTTACGAATTTTTAGTGAAAAATTAGCCGGTACGACAATCCAATTCTCTATTCCAAGAAAAGGAAGATGACCGATGAAAGTACTAATTGCGGATGATGAGATTATTATTCGAGAAGGGATAGCAAATGTGATTCCTTGGGAGGAAAATGGTTTCCTATTACTTGATCCTGCGGCTTCAGCGGAAGAAGTGATAGAACGAATAGAAACGGAGAAACCAGATATTTTAATCACTGACATTCAAATGAAAGAGATGAACGGACTTGAACTTGTTTCATATATTGGAAAGAAAAATTATTGTATCGAAAGTATTTTGCTAACAGGGTATGATGACTTTGCCTATATTCAAGAGGCACTCAGGCAGGATGTATGTGATTATTTATTAAAAACTAGCAGTCCAGATGAAATAATCACTGCAGTTAACCGGGCAAAAAAACGATTAGAAAAAGATAAAAAATATCATCGTTGGTCAAACGCGGCATATTCAGAAGAGAAAAATACAATAGTACAAACTCTATTTCATCAACGAGATTCGAAAGATCAAGCAAAATTGGCGGAAGCTCTTCCCGAATTAGCTACTCCCCCTTATCAACTTATTCTGATTGGGACAACCCTTGATACGCAGACATTACATTCTTATGAAAAAATATGGAATGGGTATTTATATGGAACGTGGTTACATGATGACCGGTTTACGTTGATACTTACAAAACGAAATACCTATTTAGAGGACGGTTATTTATTACAAATGGCAATCAAAAAAATACGTCAGATGGTCCAACAGCCAATATTCATGAGTAACGTTATATCAACCTTAAATGAATTGCCGTATAAATATGAACAGCTATCGCAGCTTCACTTATATAAATATATATTCACAGATGCTGTTACCATCAGTGAACAAATGGTTAAAGAAAGAACCGGAATTGCCTATCACGAGAGAAAAGAAGAGTTTCTTCAGCAACTTATAACGTTTCTTCATAATGGAGAATATGACAACTTAATTACTTGGGTGCATGCATTTCATACTTGGTTATTTTCGCATTCTCAAGCTACTCCGGATTCTATCCAGTTTTATGTGCAAAATTTGTACATGGAAACCATAAGATATATGAATCGAATTCAAGATCATGAACGGCGTTACGAATCAATTCCTTCAGCAAGTAGTTGGTTTCAACGACCTACGGAAATATTGCAAGCACGATTTTCCCAATTACAGCAGGATTTCCAAAAGCAAGCACAAAAGAATTCAAATTATGTGGAACAAAGCATTTACTATATAGAGGAGCATCTTGGACAATCACTATCTTTACAAGAAGTGGCCGGATATATTTCAATCCACCCTAATTATTTAAGTGAACTAATTAGAAAGAAAACAGGAAAATCCTATGTTGAACTAGTAACCATACTTCGTGTGCAGAAAGCAGTTGACTTTCTTCTGTATACTTCTTTAACAGTTAAAGAGATTGCAAAAAATATTGGATATAATGATCGAAAGTATTTTACAAAAATTTTTAAAAAACATTATGGTGTCACTCCAACACAATATCGCCGTCGAAATTAACGATAAACATGATATAAGATTATTTAAAATACTTAGAAATTTAACCCCTGATATGATATTCTTCCCCCTTAACGAGGGGGGAAGGTTTTCTTAAACTAAAGCTAAGTACTAATAAGGGGGGATTTTATGAAGAAAGCACTGCTAGGACTTGTCATAGTATTAATGCTGACAGGCTGTATTCCAAATGCGGATAGTGAGACAACAAATGAAGAGACGAGTGGAAAAACAACGATATCTATTTGGCATAACTTTGCTGGTGACGATTTACGAGCAAGAAAAGTTAGAGATATGATTGCATCCTTTGAGGAAAAGAATCCTAACATAGAAGTAGATGAACAAGCGATCCCAGTAGATGGTTATCGGCAACGAATAAGTACTGTTGCTGCTGCTGATGAACTTCCAGATGTTTTCCTTACCTACGCAGGAAGTTTTACCGATGAATTCTATCATGGTGATTTAATTCAACCAATTACTCCGTTGTTTAATGAGCATTCAGATTGGAAGAATGCATTTCTTGACGGTGCATTAGAGCCGTATAACTATGATGGTGAATTGTACTCGGCACCTGTTGCGATGTCAGCTACGTCATTCTTGTATTACAACAAAGATATGTTTGAGGAACATCATTTATCTGTTCCAAAGACATGGAATGAATGGATGGAGGTTATCGAGGCTTTTAATCAGCAAGGTATTACACCAATAGCACTCGGAAATAAAGCTCCTTGGGTAGCGCAATCAACGACATTCGGTGCAATCGCTGATCGGGTTACAGGTACAGAATGGTTTCTAAATGCGGTTGAACAAGATGAGGCTTCCTTTACCGATCCAATTTTTCTTGATGCATTAAATCGTTTTAAACAATTAGTTGATAAAGGTGCGTATGCTGATGGAGCTAATAGTATGGACAATACACAGGCAGAGCAGTATTTTGCTCAAGGAAAAGCAGCAATGATGATAAATGGCGCTTGGTCATTGAGTAGCTTAGGTGCTTCCCAATCAGAAGAAGTATTAAATAATATTGGTGTAGCTGTCGTTCCAACAATTGAAGATGGAAAAGGATCTGGGAATACCATTACTGGAGGCCCTGGTGGCGGATTCTTACTTAGTAGTAAGACAGAAGGAAAAGCAAAAGATGCAGCACTCGATCTTATTTATAAGCTGAGTAATGCCGAAGCACAGAAACAAATTGCAGAAAGTAATTCCATGGTAATGTATGATGTTGAAATTGACAAAAAGAATGTAAACCCCCTATTCTATGAGGCCTTTAATTTAATCCGCGAGGTAGAATTTGCTCCTGTCTATGATTTGTACTTAACTTCAGAAGCAGGTGAAGCTGTTAACAATGGGCTTCAGGAAATTATGTTAGGTGGAGATCCTGAAAAGGTAGCAGAAACGATTCAAAAGGCTCAAGCTTCCAATGAATAATATGGCACAGCAAATGGGGAGGAAATGATATGCAAGCTAACTTAAAGCTAAAAGGGTTGTTGGTCATTACGTTGCTCCCAGCCCTTTTGCTTTATTCTTTTTTTGTCATTATTCCAATATTTTGGTCTTCCTACTATGGATTTTTTGAGTGGTCTGGGTTAGGAGAGGCAACATATATTGGATTTGAAAATTACATGGAAGTTATACAAAGTTCTGTTTTTTGGAGATCATTTAAAAATAATATGATTATCGTTGCTGCATCTGTGTTTGGACAGGTTCCAATTGCGTTGGCTTTAGCATTAATGTTACGAAAGCGCAATTGGTTTCAGAAAGTGGTAAGATCAGCGGTTTTCTTACCAATGGTTATTTCCACAGTGGTTGTCGGATTAATTTGGGGGTATATTTATGATCCTGAATTAGGAGTTATCAATGCTGTATTACGAGCAGTTGGGTTAGAATCATGGACGAAATCTTGGCTTTCCGACCCTTCTGTGAATATGTATGCGGTAGCCGTTCCAATTATTTGGAATTATATAGGACCATACTTAATTATTTTTATTGCAGCTATTCAAAATATCCCTTCCGAAATGGAAGAAGCAGCAATGATTGACGGTGCTTCCGGGTGGAAAAAGTTAATTTATATTATCTTACCAAATATGTGTACCACAATTAAAGTTGCAGTCGTGTTGTGTATCTCTGGAAGTTTAAAGGCGTTTGACCAAGTATTTGTAATGACTGGCGGGGGACCAGCCGAATCTACAGAAATATTAGCTACCTATATGTATAATAATACTTTTCTTGTTTATCGTTATGGCTATGGGTCAGCCGTTTCTACAATGATTATTATTTTAAGCTTGATTCTAATAGGGATTAGTCAACTATTGATGCGAAGAAAAAATGGATAGGAGGGGGAATAGATATTGAAAAAACGATGGTTTCATTTAATAAAAGTTACATTTCTAAGCATATTTTCGCTAATGATGATCTATCCCCTATATTGGTTAATTACAAGTTCATTTAAGTCGAATGAGGAATTCTTTGCAGAACCATATGCTTTTCCGACAAGTATTTCCTGGGGGAATTTCACAAGAGCATGGGAAGTGGCTGACTTAGGAACTGCCATGATTAATTCCGTTATTGTAACCGTATCAGCCACTGCGTTAACTGTTTTTCTTGGAGCGTTAACCGCATATGTGTTGTCTCGGTTTACCTTTCGTTTAAAGGCGTTTTTAATGGTGTTCTTTTTGTTAGGAATGCTAATTCCCATTCATAGTACATTAGTGCCTCTGTTTACCATGATGAATCAAGTTGGATTACTGGACACTTATTGGGCGTTGATTTTACCGTATACTGCTTTCGAACTTCCAATCGCGATCTTTTTGACGGTGGCTTATATGAGTTCGATACCAAAAGATTTAGAAGAAGCAGCTGTCATCGATGGAACAGGGTATTGGGGAATTTTCTTTCGAATCATGCTTCCTTTAAGTGTACCTGCATTGTCTACAGTAGCAATACTGTCTTTTTTAAGGTATTGGAATGAGTTTGTATTTGCGCTTGTATTTATTAATGACAATTCGTTAAAAACACTTCCATTAAGTCTTTCCATTTTCTCAGACGGCTTCAGTACCGATTATGCGCTGACAATGGCCGCAATGACCATTGCAGTTATACCTACCATTATTATGTATCTTCTTTTCCAAGAGCAAATAATGAAAGGAATGGTAGCAGGTTCCGTAAAAGGCTAATTCAATAAAGGGCGGTGTCATGAATGCGGGTCATTTTAGAAAAATATACGAATATACTGCAACAATTATATTGGTTTGCATATTTACAACTACTTTGGGTAATTTTCAGTGTTTGCGGGTGTATCATCTTTGGTATTTTCCCAGCCACCTATGCCTTATTTCATATTTGGAAAGATTTTCAGTCGGATACTTCGACGACAAAAGCATTGTTTCAGCAATTTCATCATGTGTACATGACATCGTTTTTCTCATTGAATAAAGCAGGTATGCTTTGGCAAGCAATGGTCCTATTAATTAGTACAAATCTAGTCATTATTCATCCCGATTATGTACTGTTTAAATGGATGGTTTTGGGGATGTTAGGTTTCCTATTGTTAAGTGTGATTCATTTCTTCAGACAAGTTGATTTGAATGGACAAATAATCGGACAAATAAAGAAATCGTTTATGCTTGTTTTATTATATCCCAAAAATAACGCTATTTATATGATCGTTTTCTTAGGTCTTATCCTATCACTATATGTATTACCCGGTGTGACTTTCTTTTTTGGAGTGAGTCTTTCAATCTATTTAATCGTACAGTTTGATCGCAAAACAGATTGTATTTTTTGAAATAACGGGAAGTCGGACAAAAAAATGCCAGTTAAGAGAAAACCGAACGAAATTCGAATTTGTTCCTTTCTATTCGGTTTCGTTCGGTTTTTATTTATTTGATTACAATCTGTATTAGAATAAGCTGATTCGTAGTTTTGGCTAGTATAATAGCAGTTAAGTGAAAATGTGGGGGTTCCTTTGGTAAGCGACTTGCCAACTTAGTTGTGGTCGTACTGTAGGAACAATGTTCAGAATGTAAATCATCTAATTTCATCAAACATTATAACGTTATATTTACTTATGGAGAATTTCATGATATGCTTTTCTTAAATCGATAAATATTAGAAAAGGTGAATGGAGATGAAGGATCGATTTGTAGTACGTAATGTAAAACGTACTGATGAAACGATAATCGACATTGTAGTAGAAAAAGGAAGAATCATAGATATAGCAAAAGCTGGATATGGTCAAGGAGAAAATGTATACGACTATTCCGGATACTATATATCTAGTGGGTGGATTGATCTGCATGTTCATGCTTTTCCAGAATTTGATCCTTATGGAGATGAGGTTGATCAAATTGGAGTTAAACAAGGAGTAACAACTATTGTTGATGCTGGTAGCTGTGGTGCTGATAGAATAGCAGATTTAGCGGCTAGTAAAAGACAAGCAAAAACCAACTTATTTGCTTTTTTAAATGTTTCTCGTATTGGATTAGCGAGAGTAGATGAACTATCCAATTTGAATTGGATTGATCAAGCAAAGGCCATTCATGCTGCACAAACCCATCATGATATTGTCATCGGGTTGAAGGCTAGAATGAGCAAAAGCGTAGTAGGAGAAAGTGGGATGAAACCTCTTAAAATCGCAAGAGAACTTTCGAATAAGACAGCATTACCTTTAATGGTACATATTGGTTCAGCACCACCAAAGGTTGAAGATATTATTCCTTGTTTAAAAGCAGGTGATGTTATCACCCATTTCTTAAACGGTAAATCCAATAATTTATTTCAAGCAAATGGAGAACCGTTAAAGGTCTTGACAGATGCCGTGAATCGAGGGGTTCATTTAGACGTTGGCCATGGGACATCTAGTTTTTCATTTAAGTATGCAGAAGCAGCGAAGCAGCACGGTATAAAATTCAATACGATAAGTACCGATATTTATCGTGGTAATCGAGTAAATGGTCCAGTATACAGTATGGCCCATGTGCTGACAAAGTTCTTATATTTAGGATATTCACTAGAAGATGTAATTGATGCTGTAACGATTCATGCAGCTAACTGGCTTGATAAGCCGGAGCTTGGTCGAATTAAAGTAGGAGACCGAACAAATTTAACGCTATTTACAATTAAAGATAAACAGACAGCACTAACTGATTCTGAAGGGGAACAACGAAGCTATTCTAAACAAATTCAACCTAAAGGAGTGATCATTAATGGGGAAATCATTGAATGCTAAGTATGGAATGAAACGTGTCATTAATGCAAGTGGACGTATGAGTATACTTGGTGTTTCGTCTCCAAGTGATACGGTTATGGAAGCAATGAAATATGGCGGACAAAACTATGTAGAAATAGCAGATTTAGTAGATAAGGCGGGAGATTATGCAGCTAGTATACTTGGTTCGGAAGCTGCGATCGTTGTGAATTCCGCATCCAGTGGGATAGCACTTTCTGTAGCTGCACTTGTTACAGAAGGTAATCAGCGCAAAAGTGAACGACTGCATCAAGATGAACTAAGTAAAAATGAAGTAATTATCTTAAAAGGTCATAACGTTCAGTATGGTGCTCCAATCGAAACAATGGTTTATCTTGGCGGCGGGAAGCTTGTAGAGGCAGGCTACGCAAATGAAGGGAAAGCTGTACATATAGAGGAAGCAGTTTCGGAACGTACGGCAGCTATTCTTTATGTGAAATCGCACCATGCTGTACAAAAAAATATGATCTCTGTAGAGGAAACGTGGAAGATAGCAAAGGATAAACGGGTGCCACTTATTGTAGATGCAGCTGCTGAAGGAGATTTACAAAAATATGTTTGCTATTCGGATTTAGCCATCTATAGTGGTTCAAAAGCAATTGAAGGACCAACTTCTGGAATTGTCGGAGGGAAGCGTAAGTACATTGATTGGTTAAAGGTTCAAATGCATGGCATCGGGCGAAGCATGAAGGTAGGTAAGGAAACAACTTTTGGTTTACTTCAAGCATTAAAAGAGTATGGCAATAAAGAAGATAATTCAGAACAAGAAAAAGAAATGTTGCAAGCTTTAACTCCTTTAGGTGAATTAACTGGAGTAGATGTAACTATTGTTCAAGATGAAGCAGGAAGGAATATCTATCGGGCGCGAATACTAGTGAACCCTGAATTAGCAAAGATAGATGCAAGTAATGTAGTAGATCAATTACGCAATGGGGAAATTGCAATTTATACCCGTGATTATGGGATAAGACAAGGTTTCTTTGATATTGATCCACGACCACTACAAGCTGATGATATTCAGATTATAGCTGCAAGATTAAAAGAAATCATTGGAGGAGAATAAAGATGTCTACAATAAAAAAACGATTCTATAAAGACAGAGTTGCTCTAAATGTTTTGGCAGATGATATAGAGAATGCCAAAGAGGTTTTTGAAGCTGCGTATGGCTACGTATTAATTGGCGTGCTTTCAAAAAATTATGAAACAGTTGAACAAGCCGTGGCGGCTATGAAGGAGTATGGGAAAGCAATTGATGAGGCGGTATCCATTGGTCTTGGGGCAGGTGATAATCGTCAAGCTGCTGTTGTTGCTGAAATAGCCAGCCAATATCCAGGGAGTCATATTAACCAAGTTTTTCCGGCAGTTGGTGCAACGCGAGCTAAGCTAGGAGGAGAGGATAGTTGGATTAATGCATTGGTTTCCCCGACTGGAAAAGTTGGTTATGTGAATATTTCTACAGGCCCAATTAGCGCCTCCCAACATGAACAAGCAATCGTTCCGATTAAGACAGCAATTGGACTAGTACGTGATATGGGAGGGGATGCATTAAAATATTTCCCGATGAAAGGCTTACGTTATGAAGAAGAGTACCGGGCCGTTGCAAACGCATGTGGAGAAGAAGGATTTGGACTAGAGCCAACAGGTGGTATCGATAAAGAAAATTATGAAAGCCTTTTACAAATCGCTCTAGAAGCAAACGTACCTAAGATTATCCCTCATGTTTATTCATCGATTATTGACAAGGCTACAGGGAAGACAAAGGTGGATGATGTAGCAGAGTTAATCCAAATGACAAAGAAATTAGTTGATAGCGATGAGTAAACACATTGCAGCATTTGGGGAAGTCATGATGCGACTTCAGGTTCCGGGGTATGAGTCTTTAGCACAAGGAAGGACATTGAATTATTCCTTCTCCGGGACTGGAGTCAATGTTACTTCAGCAGTAGCACGCCTTGGTCATACAGGTTACATGATATCTACATTGCCGAAAAATCCGATAGGTGATGCTGCAATGTCATTTATTCAAAAACTAGGTATTGTACCTTCGTATATATCGCGTAATGGTGAAAATCTCGGAATGTATTTTTTAGAAAATGGATTTGGAGTACGTCCTAGTCAAGTTACCTACTGTAATCGGCAAGAAAGTAGCTTTAATACAGCGACAACGGATAACTATCATTTTCAGAAGATTGCTGAAGAGATCGATGTCATTCATTTTTGCGGGATAACCTTAGCAATGAATGATCAAGTACGAAGTCAAATGAAATCGCTTGCTAAAGCAGTGAAAGCAAATGGAGGAAAAGTGGTATTTGACTGTAATTATCGACCATCTTTATGGGGAGAAGGTGGGTATAAAAAAGCGAAATCACATTATGAGGAAATGCTCCATTTGTCTGACTTGGTAATGATGAATGAACAAGATGCAAAATATATTCTTGAATTAAAGACAAATAAGCTAGAACGGAAGGAGCAATTGATCGATCTCCTCCCTATCGTTGCACAAACGTATCAAATTCCAGTTATCGCTGGGACGCATCGCGTCATCGACAGTGCAAATTTCCATTCCTTGCAGGGTTTTATGTATAAGGATAATTCACTTACTTTTGCTGAGCCTGTATCTTTTCAAGTACTTGATCGAATTGGAGCAGGAGATGCATACACAAGTGGGATTTTACATGGAGAAATCAACGGATTTTCACCTGAGAAAACCGTTGCGTTTGCAACCGTTGCGGCTATGCTCGCTCATACGGTTGTGGGAGATACACCTACAGCAAGTGAAAATGACATTTTCCAAGCGATGAATCACGCTTCTTTGGATTTAAAAAGATAGGCATCCCTCTTCATTTAGGACGCCTTGTTCAATTGCTTTATGATGTTACATGAAACAACTTTATGACTAACAGCAAAGGGGTAAACTCGATGGATATATATTTGTTAATTATTACATTGCTTTCGATTGTCATTGTTATTTTGGGTGTATCATGGTGGAACTGGCATGCATTTATTAGTTTAACCGTTGCAAGTATGTTCTTGGCAATTATGTCTGGTTTATCCATGGATTCAATTGTTACAGCTTATGAATCGGGTGTTGGAAGCGTATTAGGACATTTAGTCGGAATCCTAGCTTTCGGTACTATTTTAGGAAAGATGATGTCGGATTCTGGTGCGGGCGTACAAATAGCTAATTACTTTGTGCGACTCTTTGGGGAGAAAAAACTGCCCTGGGCGATGCTGTTTTCAGGTTTTATTATCGGGATACCTGTATTTTTTGAGGTAGGAATTGTTATATTATTGCCACTGGTCATTGCGATTCGAAAGAAGACAAATCAAAATATATTGTTGATTGGATTGCCAGTAATTGCTGGTTTATCCATTGTACATGGTATCGTACCTCCTCATCCAGGAGCGATGACCGCAATAAGCATTTATGGTGCGAATTTAGGAAGTGTACTTTTATATTCACTCATCATTGCACTTCCTCCAGCAATTATAGCAGGACCACTCTTTGCAAAGTGGATACATAAGCGTGTTGCTCCAAAAGGGGAGCCAAGCGTTGTTCGTCCAGAATCACCGTCCCAACAATTACCTAGTATTGGAGTTTCATTTTTCATTATTTTAATGCCGATTCTATTAATCTTGCTATCTGTTTTTGCACCTTACTTGGAATTACCTGACGTATTTACAGAATTTCTAGTGTTTATTGGAAGTCCTGTAATAGCACTGTTACTTGCCTGCTTTGCAGCATATTATTTGCTTGGTTTTCGACAAGGGATGGATAAGCAGTTAATCAAGAAATTAACAGATGAATGCATACTGCCTATTGGTTCCATTATATTAATTATTGGCGCAGGTGGTGGATTTAAAGAAATTCTGATTGAAAGTGGCGTTGGGGAGACGATTGCTCAAATGGCACAGCACTTTTCTCTATCTCCAATTGTATTAGCTTTTGTAGTTGCAGGATTAATTCGAGTAGCTACCGGTTCAGCAACCGTAGCACTTACTACTGCTGCAGGAATTGTATCGCCTGTTATTGCAAATATGTCAGGTGTTAATTTAGAATTACTAGTTATAGCAACCGGAGCAGGCTCACTTATGCTGTCTCATGTAAATGATGCCGGCTTTTGGTTAGTAAAAGAGTACCTTGGATTAACAGTAAAAGAGACTTTTAAAACCTGGACAGTCCTGGAAACGTTATTATCGTTTATTGCTTTTGGATTGGTTTTAATTATTGATATATTCATTTAAGTGGTATTCCAATATGGCAAGGCTCACAAGCTCGTAGTGATGCCTTGTCACGCATACATACGAAGAATCAGGCTTATCTTTCTTGTTAAAACGATTATTTATAGTAAAATAGATCTGTGGTAGAAGCGATAAGAAGTCTGATAAGGGATGATTTTATGAAGCTAACATCTAAAAAAGGACCTTTATATTTTCAGGTGAAAGATATTTTAAAGGAGAGAATTATTAGCGGCTATTATCCGAAAAATGAATTAATTCCTTCTGAGCCTGTACTTGAGCAAGAATTTTCTGTAAGCAAAATAACCATTCGCAAAGCTGTTGAACAGTTAGCCAATGAAGGATATGTAGAGAAAAGAAGTGGTATAGGTACCAAGGTTATTGATAATAAAGTTGCCCCGAAACTTTCAAGAGGGCAGAATTTTTCAGAGTTGTTAATAAAGGAAGGATTTGATTTAAAAAAAGAAGCTATAAATATTTCTACTGTACGTACGAAGGATAATCCATTTCTTCAACAGCATATGGGAGAAGCATGTTATTGTTTAGAACGTCTATATTTGTTAAATGACCAGCCGTATATTTATTTAACTCACTATTTTCCGATAACTGCTCATTTAGCCTTAGATTTAGAAGTATTTCAAGGTTCACTCTATGAATTACTTTATGAGAAGGGGTTAGTTATGAATCGTTTTAACGATGAATTCGATGTAGAAATTCCTTCTGATAAAGTAGCATCTAAATTAATGGTCGATCAAAAACCATTACTAAAAAGAATGAGGTATTCCTATAATATAGATGAAACGTTAGTCGAATATTCAACAGCTTATTATCAAACAGAAATCCATCGATATGTGGTGCAGTATAATGTTTGATTGACAGGATAAACCCTATTATTTAATGGGGTTTTTTTCATTTTGTATAGAGTGAAATTGTCCATGTATATTAACGTCTGCGTTGTTCATATTAACAAAGGACAAGCGCGTTATTAACTGTGTAAGGGTGGAAGAACATGGAGAAAAAACCTATTATTTTATTAAATATTGATTCATTAATGGCTCATCCCCTGGAACTTGCCGTTCAAACTGGTCGTGCTCCAGCACTTCAATTTTTAATGGAAAATGGCTTGTATGATCCGGCAATGGTTAGTTCATTTCCTACGATGTCTGTAACGATTGATAGTAGTTTATTAACCGGAACGTATGCTGATCAGCATCATATACCTGGGTTAAGTTGGTTCGATATGGAGAAAAACCAGTTTGTTAATTATGGGACAGGGTTTCGTGAGACATTTCGCTTAGGCATGCGAAGGTCGATACATCAAATGTTATATGCTTTGAATAATGAACATTTAAGTCATCATGTAAGTACGATTTATGAAGAGTTAGCTAAAGAGGGGATATCCTCTGGTTCCATTAATTCGTTTGTCTACAGGGGGAATGTCCCACATCGATTAAAAACACCTCGATTTCTAAGCGCCTTTACATATTTTAAAAACGGAGAATGGTCCACCCAAGCTACCTCGCTTTTTTCTTTAGGGACATTTTCCAAGATCCGACCTACGGGTTTTACCCCACAGATCGCTGCTGGTAATCTTAAATATACCGCTAGAGAACTTCGTTACTTAATACGAAAAAATAAATTACCAGCGTTTACTTTTTGTATCTTTCAAGATATGGATGCACGATTACATTTTAAAGGACCGATGGATATCAAAGGCATAGTTAAGGTGGATCGTCAAATCCAAAAAATCTTAAACATGTACTCGGATTGGAATGAGGCAATTAAACAATCTATTTGGATTGTTATTGGCGATAATGGCCATTCTGCAACAGGGATTAAATATAAAGATGTGGTAATTGATTTACGAAAGGTTTTGACCAAGTACCGCATCGCTAAAATTCAGCGTTCCATACAAAAGAAAGACCAACTGGCTTTTTGTGTTAATCAACGCATGGCTTATATTTATAAATTAGATGATAAGGTGCAGACACATGCGATTATTAAACAATTAAAACATGATCATCGAATTGATGTTATCGCATGGAAGGAAAAAGGGTCTGTCTATGTAGAATCAGGCATGAATAAAGGAAGATTAACCTTTCATCCAAATGGAGAAGATCAAGATGTTTATGGTCAATTTTGGAGTTTAGAAGGGAGGCTTGACCTGTTAGATATATCATGGCAAGGGAATAAGCTGCAATATGGGGATTTTCCTGATGCGCTTGCTCGTTTATATGGAGCTTTGTTTTCGCAACAAGCAAATTGTATTGTCGTAAATGCGAAACCTGGTTGTGAATTTAAAGCGCAATCTACACCATTTCACCTAAGTGGAGCTGCACATGGATCATTGCATAAACAAGAATCGCTTGTACCACTCATCATTGCCGGTACAAAGATGAAGCCACGTTTCTCTCGAATTGTTGATATGAAATCTTTTATTATTGCATTGGTTGAACAGTATAAGGGAAAAGGAAAGTAGGTGTGGACCATTAGGAAGCCAAAAACTTCCTTTTATATTATTAATAAATTCATCCAAAATAATAAAAAGTGATATTTTGGAGTGGAGTAAAATGCCAATGAGAGAGTATTTATTAGGGTTCTGGGGAAGTGTTGATCCAATTTATTTTGCATGTACACGTTTAAGGTATGTTGCGGATACGAATCAGCAAAAAACCCTTCTACGTGTACGCCTTACAAAGTATAAAGGAGCGAGAATTGTACTATCAGATGGTACCATCATCGAAAAAAATGATGTGTTAGTAAAAATCCATCTTCATAATGTAAAATTGATTAAGGAATTGAGCACCATTCCAAACGAAATGAAACGAGCTGTTTTCATTTATCATAGCATAAAACAAGCGATGCCAAATTTAGCCATGTTTTTACAAAGCCATCCAAGCAGCAGACAAATAAAAGGAATCATTGGGATAACAAGTTTATGTCGGGGAGCAGAAAGACTTGGATTTGAAAAATCAGCTCTATGCAATCGTTATTATCGGATGTATAAAAAAGCAACCTTATTACCAATAAACCTATTAGCTTCCAACAAAGGTATAGAACCTGTTTATCTATTTATGTCAAAAAATAAATTATTGAACAAATACGGGACAAATACGAAGTAATTTGTCTATTGGGTGGAGTTTATTATGAATCGATTATCAGATACAGAAGCGTTATTTCTTCCCTTTTTGCAAATTCCAAGTGGACATCATCATGTAGCTGATACGCTCATGACAGAATATAACCAGGTTTATCCTCAAAAAAGATCGATTAAATTGGATTTATTAGCCTATAGCTATGGAAATCTAGAGGCAGTTGTTTCCTCCATTTATACAAATTGGATAAAGTACTTTCCTGATTCTTATGATCGATTATATCAACAACTAGCATTTAAAAAGGCAACAAAGCGTACCCGTCATTTTCATTACGAACTCTTATTTCGACCATTCTTAGATAAACTAATAAAGGATACAAATCCTGAAATTTTATTTTTTACCCATGCTTTACCCTCTAATATGGCTAGTGTATTAAAACAAAAGAAAAAGTTGTCAGCCATTACGGTGAATGTGTACACTGATTTTTTTATTAATCGATTATGGGGGATTAATGGAATTGATTTTCATTTTGTTCCCTCCGTATCCGTAAGGGATTTCTTGATTCGTTTAGGAGTTAGAGAAGATGCTATTTTTGTAACTGGTATACCAGTTCATCCCGTCTTCCGTCAAAGCAGAGTACAGACAGCATTTCGTCAATCCCTCCTTGTTACAGGAGGCAGCCTTGGAACGGGGAGAATGAATGAGTTATTATCTTCTGGTAATTTGCCTACACAATGGCATCTATATATTTTGTGTGGGCAGAATCGCCAATTATATCAACATTTATTACAAAAGCAACTACCGATGATCACTCCTATTCCATATATCGAATCAAAGCAAGAAATGAATGAGCTTTATCAAAAGGTAGACGCTGTCATCACGAAACCCGGCGGGGTAACAATTAGCGAATGTTTAATAAAAAAGAAGCCGATCTTTATTTACAATGCATTACCTGGCCAAGAAAAAATAAATGTGCAGGAATTATCTCAATTAGGTTTAATACATCAATTAGGTGAAGAAGCACTTGAAACACAAATAAATCGTTATTTTATGGAAGGTAATGATAGCTATTTTATGAATCAATTAAAAAGGTACGATGAAGAACGAATAAACCAAACAATTGGAGAACTAATACAACGAATCATGAACAGTTAAAATCATTGGCAATCCTATGCTAATGATTTTTTATTAGAATAGAATGGTTCCTGATTTCGTGTTAAGGGAATGCTAGAAGAAGAAGGAAAAGCAAAATAATCGAATATCTGTTCGTTTTTGTGTTAAAATGTATGGAAAGTGTGATATTATAGTTGTAGTTATTAGGATCGGAGGAGTTTCTAGTGGAAAATAAGTTTGAACTGGTGGCAAGTTATGAACCACGTGGCGATCAGCCAAATGCAATTAAAGAGATAGTCGAGAAAGTAAAGGCTGGTCAGCGTCATCAAACATTATTGGGAGCAACAGGCACTGGAAAAACATTTACAATGTCTAATGTTGTTAAAGAAATAAATCGACCAACTTTAGTGATTGCCCACAATAAAACATTAGCTGGGCAACTATATAGTGAATTTAAAGAATTCTTTCCTAATAATGCTGTCGAATACTTTGTCAGCTATTATGATTATTATCAGCCAGAGGCTTATGTCCCTTCTACAGACACATTTATAGAAAAAGACGCAAGTATTAATGATGAGATAGATAAATTACGACACTCCGCAACCTCAGCGCTTTTTGAACGGAATGATGTATTAATTGTTGCGAGTGTATCTTGTATATACGGGTTAGGTTCTCCAGAAGAATATAAGAGTCAGGTTCTATCCATACGTACAGGCATGGAAAAAGATAGAGATCAACTTTTGCGTGAACTTGTTGATATTCAATATGCGCGAAATGACATTAACTTCCAACGTGGTACGTTTCGGGTACGTGGCGATTCTGTTGAAGTAATCCCTGCCTCAAAGGAAGAGCATTGTATTCGTATCGAATTCTTTGGAGATGAAATTGACAGAATTCGTGAAGTCGATGCCTTGACTGGGGAAATTATTGGCGATCGGGAACATATTGCAATCTTCCCTGCTTCTCACTTCGTTACAAGAGAAGAAAAGATGAAAGTAGCCATTAAAAATATCGAGCAGGAATTAGAGGAACGGTTAAAGGAATTACGAGAACAAGATAAATTATTGGAAGCGCAGCGGTTGGAACAACGTACACATTATGATCTGGAAATGATGAATGAAATGGGTTTTTGTTCAGGGATTGAGAATTATTCACGCCATTTGACGCTTCGTGAAAGCGGAGCAACACCTTATACCTTACTTGATTTCTTCCCTGAAGATTATTTAGTGGTTGTTGATGAATCACATGTTACCTTACCGCAAATTCGTGGAATGTATAATGGTGACCAAGCAAGAAAACAAGTTTTAGTAGATCACGGATTTAGACTCCCTTCTGCATTGGACAATCGGCCATTGAAATTTGAAGAATTTGAGAAAGCTACCAATCAGCTTGTCTATGTATCTGCTACGCCTGGTCCATATGAAGAAGAGCATTCACCAGAGATGACAGAACAAATTATCAGACCAACTGGATTATTAGATCCAGTTGTAGATGTGCGTCCAATAGAAGGACAAATTGATGATTTAATCGGAGAAATTAATAACCGTACCAAACGAAATGAACGTGTTCTTGTGACGACGTTAACGAAAAAAATGTCAGAGGACCTTACGGATTATTTGAAAGAGATCGGCATTAAAGTTGCTTATCTACATTCTGAAATAAAAACATTAGAGCGAATAGAAGTAATTCGAGATCTAAGGGTTGGTAAATACGATGTTCTTGTTGGGATTAATTTACTTAGGGAAGGCCTGGATATTCCGGAAGTATCACTTGTAACTATCTTAGATGCAGACAAGGAAGGATTTTTACGTTCTGAGCGCTCTCTTATTCAAACGATGGGACGCGCAGCTCGTAATGAAAATGGGATGGTTATTATGTATGCTGATAAAATAACGAACTCGATGCAAATAGCAATAGAAGAAACCAACCGCCGTCGTCAGAAACAAATGGCCTATAATGAAGCGCATGATATTACACCAATGACGATTAAAAAAGATGTTCGTGATGTTATAAAAGCAACCGTTGCTGCAGAAGAGCAGGCAGACTATGATGATGGAAAAACCAAAAGTATTAGTAAGTTAGCATCTGAAGATAAAGATAAGGTAATCGAACAAATGGAAAAAGAAATGAAAGACGCTGCAAAAGCTCTAGATTTCGAAAAGGCTGCAGAGCTTCGTGATATTCTACTTGAACTAAAAGCAGGAAGGTGATGAAATGCCTAGTAAATCAATTAATATTCAAGGTGCCAGGGCTCATAATTTAAAGAATGTCGATGTTACAATTCCTAAAAATAAATTAGTTGTACTCACAGGTCTTTCCGGTTCAGGGAAATCTTCGTTAGCATTTGATACGATCTATGCAGAGGGACAACGGAGATATGTAGAATCTCTTTCTGCGTATGCAAGACAATTCCTTGGCCAAATGGATAAGCCAGATGTTGATGCCATTGACGGGTTGTCACCTGCAATTTCAATTGACCAAAAAACAACTAGTAAAAACCCTAGATCAACTGTAGGGACCGTTACGGAAATATATGATTATTTGCGCTTGCTTTACGCAAGGGTCGGGCATCCGACTTGTCCTAAACATGGCATTGAAATATCTTCACAGACGGTTCAGCAAATGGTTGATCGAATTATGGAATACCCGGAACGGACAAAAATGCAAATCCTTGCTCCAGTTGTTTCAGGGAGAAAGGGAGAACATGTAAAGGTATTCGAAAGATTGAAGCAAGAAGGGTATGTTCGGATTCGTGTTGATAAGGAAATGCGTGAAGTTACGGAAGATATAAGATTAGAAAAGAATAAAAAACATTCCATTGAAGTAGTCATCGATCGAATTGTTGTAAAAGAGGGGATAGCAGGCCGCCTCAGTGACTCCATTGAAACAGCCTTGTCTTTAGGAGAAGGGAATATCATTGTTGATATCATAGGAGATGAAGAAATAACCTTTAGTGAGAACCATGCATGTCCTATTTGTGGTTTTTCAATTGGAGAATTGGAGCCGCGGTTGTTTTCGTTTAACAGCCCATTCGGTGCATGTCCGACTTGTGATGGATTAGGTACCAATTTAGAAGTAGATTTAGATTTAATTATTCCCGATTGGACGAAATCATTAACAGAACATGCTATTGCTCCATGGGAGCCAATTAGCTCCCAATATTATCCACAGCTTTTGAAGAGTGTTTGTGAACATTATGATATTGATATGAATAAGGCTGTGAAGGATATACCGAAAGAGAAAATGGAAAAAATCTTATATGGAAGTGGAAAGGAAAAAATACATTTTCATTATGTGAATGATTTTGGTAGTGTTCGTGATAGTCATGTTGTATTTGAAGGAGTTATCAATAATGTCGAACGGAGATACCGAGAGACCTCTTCTGATTTCATTCGTGAAACACTAGAAAAATATATGTCACAAAAAAATTGTCCGACATGTAAAGGACACCGTTTAAAAGAAGGTGCACTAGCTGTACTTATCAATGGAAAGCATATTAGTCAAGTAACAGATAATTCGATTGTAGAAGCAAAACAGTTTTTTAATACGGTAGACTTTTCTGAGAAGGAAGCTAAAATAGCTAAAATGATTTTAAAGGAAATCGATAATCGCTTGGATTTCTTGAATAATGTAGGATTGGATTATTTAACATTGTCACGTGCATCAGGAACTTTATCGGGTGGTGAAGCACAGCGTATACGGTTAGCGACTCAAATAGGTTCTGCATTAACAGGAGTCTTGTATGTGTTAGATGAACCCTCGATTGGTTTACATCAGCGTGATAATGATCGATTAATTGCATCATTGAAGCGAATGCGTGATTTAGATAATACGTTGATCGTGGTAGAACATGACGAGGATACGATGCTAGCAGCCGATTGGCTAATAGATATTGGGCCAGGTGCTGGTGAGCATGGTGGAGAGATTGTTGCTAGCGGCACACCAGAAAACGTAATGAAACAGAAGCAATCCTTAACTGGTCAGTATTTAGCTGGTGAGAAATTTATTCCTTTACCTACCAAGCGCCGAAAAAAAGATAAGCGTGCGATTGAAGTAGTCGGAGCAGAGGAAAATAATTTGCAGAAAGTTACAGCGAAATTTCCGATCGGCTTAATGACTGTTGTAACAGGCGTATCTGGGTCTGGAAAAAGTACACTCGTCAATGAAGTATTATACAAGTCATTAGCCAAAGAATTGCATCGTGCGAAGGTTAAGCCTGGAAAACATAAGAAAATCAAAGGGATAGAGAATATTGATAAAGTCATTGATATTGATCAATCGCCAATTGGAAGAACTCCAAGATCTAATCCAGCAACATATACAGGCGTATTTGATGATATTCGAGATGTATTTGCTCAAACAAATGAAGCAAAGGTTCGTGGTTACAAAAAAGGACGTTTCAGTTTTAATGTGAAAGGCGGCCGTTGTGAAGCTTGTCGTGGAGATGGCATTATAAAGATTGGGATGCATTTCCTTCCTGATGTATATGTACCTTGTGAGGTATGCCATGGCAGTCGTTATAATCGAGAAACATTGGAAGTAAAATATAAGGGAAAAAACATTTCAGAAGTATTAGAGTTAACAGTGGAAGAAGCGCTAGAATTCTTTGCAAATATCCCTAAAATTAAACGTAAACTGCAGACAATCTACGATGTAGGATTAGGTTATGTTAAACTTGGTCAACCTGCCACTACGTTATCAGGTGGGGAAGCGCAACGAGTGAAATTAGCTAGCGAGCTGCATCGCAGGTCGAACGGGAAGTCATTTTATATTTTAGACGAGCCAACGACTGGTTTACATGCAGATGATATTGATCGATTACTCAGGGTATTACATCGACTGGTTGACAATGGAGATAGTGTATTAATCATTGAGCATAATTTAGATGTTATAAAAACAGCCGATCATTTAATTGATCTAGGACCTGAGGGAGGGGCCCGCGGTGGACAAATCATTGCCTCTGGCACTCCTGAACAAATTGCAAAAGAAGAAGCATCCTATACCGGTAACTATTTAAAGCCGGTATTAGAGCGTGACCAACAGCGGATGAAAGAAACGATGGAGTCCAAAGAAAAAGTAGCCTCTAAATAAAAGAAACAGCGTGTAGAAAAACTTATTTGTTTTTCTACACTTATTTTTTATAGTGTGAAACACGTTGAAGGTTCAAACCCATGTTAATGTCATCATGGTTCAATCTTTTGACGGTTTTCAGTTCTTTCGATAAGCTAAAAGAAGAGTGTAAATTGGGAGGACATGAAATGAAACCAATCGAAATGGAAAACGTACAAAACTGGTTAGATGCGTTTACAAATAAGCAAGTCTATATACATGTTGAAACGACGAACGGAGCTTACGCAAGTCATTTTGATGACAAAGCCTATAATGTTGGGGCCTACGTTAGAAATGTACAAATTACCTTTCAACAAGCGAAAATTGTCGGTGATGGTAACGCACATCGTGTTGGCTTAAAAACAGATAATGGCTGGATTTATGCCGAGGGACTAACGGATTGGGTGATTCATGAGGAGTCAAAATTATTGCTTGCTGGCCATGATCGTGATGGTAAGTTAATGGTTGCACTACAAATTAGTGAAACCCCATTTGATTATTAAGAAAATGAGAAGGAGAGATAGGTGATGAGCGTGGAGAAACATGTTGTTGTTATTTTACCGCATCCAGATGACGAGTCTTTTGGATCAGCGGGTTCAATCGCAAACTTTCGTAGTCAAGGCATACCGGTAACATACTTATGTGGAACATTGGGAGAAATGGGACGAAATATGGGAACGCCCCCATTTGCAAATCGTGAAACATTACCGTTAATTCGAAAACAAGAATTACAAAATGCTTGCCAGGTGCTTGATATGAAGTTACAAATGCTTGGATACCGTGATAAAACCATTGAATTTGAAGATCGCATGGAGATTGCTAAACATTTAAAAGGAATATTAGATGAGATTGAACCGAGTCTGGTAATTACACATTATCCGGGATATGCTGTACATCCAGATCACAATGCATTAGGTGCAGCAGCTATCAAAGCAGTTGAATTAATGGAAGTAGAAAAACGTCCGGTTGTCTGGACGCAAGCATTTGCACGTGGATTTAAAGATGATCTTGGTGAGCCGGATGTCGTAAATGATGTGCTTGATCTATTTGAGAAGAAAATGGAAGCCATATTATGTCATGATTCCCAAGCTGGTGGGATTATTGGTCAATTAAAAGACTATAAAAAACTTGGTAATGACGTTCTACAACAAGCGAAAGAACAATTTGGAACAGAAACGTTTTATACGTGGAACTTTGATAACTAACCGTATGAATAAAAGTGAAGAAGAAAACGAAAACCTTTTGCCCCTTTAATTCGTATAATGTTTAAAGATAACAAGAAAAGGTTACTATTCATAATGATTAAAGGAGGATATTGTATGAAAAAATTATATCGTTCCAACACGCAGCGGATGATAGCTGGGGTACTTGGGGGATTAGCTGAGTATTTTAATATCGATGCGACCATATTAAGGCTTGTATTCGTTGTTCTATTATTTATGAGTGCATTTACCTTTGCTTTGGTTTACTTAGTGGCTATTTTTATTATTCCAAATGAAAGAGAGATTCACTAACGATGTTACAATGGCTAGTCTCCATTCTTTTAAATGCAGTTGCGCTTATTGCGGTTGCGCAATTATTCGAATCCTTCCACATGGATGGATTTGTGACTGCATTGTTAGCGAGTTTCATTTTAGCTATTTTAAATATTATTGTTAAGCCAATTTTGGTTATATTAACCCTACCAATTACTGTTATATCACTAGGTTTATTTCTTTTTATTATAAACGCGGTTACATTAATGATCACACAAGCGCTAATGGATCATTCATTCGTAATAGATGGATTTGGGACGGCCATTATCGCTGCTATTATTATTTCGGTGATAAACTTACTTTTAAATCGTTTGGTGAGAGATTCCGTGAGGTAAGATCGTGGGCAATTTGCCTACGATTTTTTATTGGGATATGCTACAATGAAGAAAACTTGTCCCCTTTTAGGACAAGTTCATAACCGTATGTACAAAGCAGGTAGCATTTCAATGACATATCGATGTCACAATCAGAAAATTCACCTTAATAAGGCTGGTTTTTATAAAAGGTAGTATGGTTATGCTTACTACAAGGAGGATAAACAAATGTCAACCGTACGCACCAAGGATTTATTAGATAATTTTAATCTAACACTTGTAGCTGGTGAAGATGGATTACATAGAGAGATTACGACAAGTGATATATCAAGACCTGGTATTGAAATGACAGGGTATTTTAAGTATTATCCGAAAGAACGTCTGCAACTCATTGGTCGAACGGAAATGGCTTATTTCTTAGATTTGACCGAGAGAGAAATGCTGGACCGAGTCGATCACTTATGTACGGATATTACGCCAGGTATTGTCGTTACACGAAATATGGAAATTCCCCAAGTAATGATAGATGCAGCAAATGAATCTGGTGTGCCGATTCTTCATTCACCAAGAAAAACAACACGAGTGATTAGTCGTTTGACGAACTATCTAGAAGCAAAATTTGCTCCTTTTACTGCGATTCATGGTGTACTTGTGGATATTTACGGGGTCGGTGTACTCATAATGGGACAAAGTGGTGTTGGTAAGAGTGAAACTGCGCTTGAATTAGTGAAAAGAGGTCATCGTCTAGTAGCAGATGATAGTGTCGAAATCAGACAGGAGGACTACGACAGCCTAATTGGTAATCCTCCTCCATTAATTGAACATTTATTAGAAATAAGAGGTCTTGGAATTATTAATGTGATGACACTTTTTGGAGCGGGTTCCGTACGTAGTAATAAAAAAATCTCCTTAATTATTAACTTAGAGATCTGGGATCAAAAGAAACAATATGATCGGTTGGGCCTTGATGAAGATAAAATGAAGATTATGGATGTAGAATTACCAAAAGCTACAATTCCAGTGCGACCTGGACGCAACTTAGCAGTCATTATTGAAGTAGCTGCGATGAATTTTCGTTTAAAACGAATGGGAGTTAATGCAGCAGAAGAATTCTCCGAGCGTTTAACGAATATGATTGATCAGGAAAATGAAGATAAAGTATAGGAGGTACATCGAATGAGTTGTTCAGCACCTGCTCTGGATCGCGTGTTCTTACAAATTGGCGGTTTGCCAATTTATTGGTATGGAGTCATCATTGCTGCCGGGGCTTTTTTAGGTTTATTTTTAGCAAATAGGGAAGCGAATAAACTAGGCATGCAGAAAGATATTATGGTTGACTTAGTTGTTTTTGCTATACCTATTGCCATAATATCTGCTCGGATTTATTACGTTATTTTTGAATGGGATCGTTATGTAGGTGGACCATGGACAGACATATTTGCAATATGGGAAGGCGGCATAGCAATACATGGAGCATTAATTGGCTCAGTCATTACTGCGATTATTTATGCAAAAGTAAAAGATGTATCGTTTTGGCAATTGGCTGATATTGCAGCACCTAGTATCATACTCGGTCAAGCAATTGGTAGATGGGGAAATTTTATGAATCAAGAAGCACATGGGGGCCCCATTGCGGAATCTACATATACCAATTTTCATCAATATCTACCTGATTTTATTATGAATCAAATGTGTATTGACGGTGTTATGTATCATCCAACCTTTTTATATGAATCCGTTTGGAATATTTTGGTGTTTGTCCTTCTGTTAATGATTCGGAGATTTAATCCAATTCGTGGTGAATTATTCCTTGGTTATGCAATTGCTTATTCCGTTGGAAGATTCTTTATTGAAGGAATGAGAACGGACAGTCTTTATTTAATAGGCTCACTTCGACAAGCACAATTGATTTCTATTGTCATCATTGTTGTAGCGATTATCTTAATTATTTATCGCCGCAAAACAGTTCAAGCAAGATACAAAGACAATAGTATGAAAGCTAATGGCAGCAAAGGAAAGAAAACAACGAAGCAAAAGAAGAAGAAAAAATAAGGTCTGGTAACTCAAATAAACGAAAGTTTCATATGAAAGAGGGAATATGGAATGTATGGGATCTTACATCGAGGACTACAGCAAGGGTTACATACTACGTGGACATTGGGCAAGGTTATTTTTCCCATTACGTTAATTGTGACTATTCTACAATTTACACCAGTATTACCATGGGTTATTGAACAGTTAACCCCTCTAATGGGGCTGATTGGTCTATCTGGAGAGGCGGCAGTACCATTAGTTTTAGGAAATAGTTTAAATTTATATGCAGGTATAGCAGCCATTGTATCCTTTGATTTTACAGTTAAAGAAGTATTTATCATGGCAGTAATGCTATCCTTTTCCCATAACTTGTTTATTGAATCTGCGGTAGCATCAAAAGTCGGGGTTAGTTGGTGGCTAATTGCAGGAATACGAATAGCTTTAGCGATTGTATCCGCAGTTATTATCAATCTTGTTTGGAATGGCGGTTCAGAACAAGCGGCTTATGGATTTATTTCTAATGGGGATCCCGCTTTAGATGGTTGGGGAGAAATCGTATTACAAGGAATTCAAACTGCAATTATTGCAGTTGGTCAATTAGCGTTAATCGTCATTCCGTTGATGGTGGTCATGCAATTCTTACGTGAAAAAGGATGGCTAACAATATTGTCAAACAAGTTCGCTCCGTTTACAAAAGTACTTGGAATGAAAGAAAACACATCAATGACTATGGTTGCTGGACTTACAATTGGTTTAGCATATGGAGCTGGAGTAATGATTCAAGCTGTAAAAGAAGATGGTGTAGAAAAAAAGGATATGATACTTGCGCTTATCTTCCTCGTATCCTGTCATGCTGTTGTAGAAGATACGTTAGTATTTATTCCATTGGGGATTCCTGTTTGGCCACTATTACTAATTCGATTAATTACTGCTATTGTATTAACAATGACTATCGCTTTTGTATGGAAAAATATGGATAAAAAGAAACATAGAAGGGAAACAACGAATGAGCATACGTACAATACTCTTTGATTTAGACGGAACATTAATTGATACAAATGAATTGATAATTGCTTCATTTATTCATACGTTTCATTTCTATAACTTAGACTTCTCAAGGGAAGAAATTATTGAATTTAATGGCCCTCCACTTGTCGATACTTTTAAGAAAATCAATCCAATACAAGCTGATGCCATGGTTCAAACGTACCGTGAACATAATTTACAGGAACATGATAATTATGTAAAAGCTTTTCCTAATGTAGTTGAAACAGTATCGCAGCTGAAGGATAAAGGTATTCAACTTGCGATTGTGACAACAAAAATGAGAAAAAGTGTAAATAAAGGGCTGGTGCTCACTGGACTAGATTCATTTTTCAGTACCGTAATTACGATCGATGATGTTAATCACCCTAAACCAGATGCCGAACCTGTTCTAAAAGCAATGAGAACGTTACAGGCAAATCCTGAAACAACCCTTATGGTTGGAGATAATTCGCATGATATAGAATCTGGAAAAAACGCAGGTGTACAAACCGCTGGTGTAGCTTGGTCGTTCAAAGGGAAACAACGATTAATGGAATATGAACCAACTTATATGTTAGAAGATATTCGTGATCTTTTAGTATTAACTGGAGTGTAGTTAAATGCGTAAAACGAAACGATTTCCTGTAAAAGATACAAATGCTTTATGGCAAATCTATAATACGGTACCTTTTTGGAAAGTAATGAAAAATTTTATCGTCATCCAATTAGCAAGGTATACCCCAATCATCGAAATAAAAAATTGGTTCTATCGTAAATGGTTATTCATGGAAGTAGGAGAGTATACTGCTTTTGCTTTAATGGTGATGCCAGATATTATGTTTCCAGAAAAGATTAAAGTGGGTAGAAATAGTGTGATTGGTTATAATACAACAATCTTAGCCCATGAGTATTTGATAAAAGAGTACCGGATTGGAGAAGTTATGATTGGTGACGAAGTCATGATTGGAGCAAATTCTACGATCTTACCAGGAGTGACTATTGGCGATCATGCAATCGTCTCAGCAGGTACCCTTGTGCATAAAGATGTACCTGCAGGTGCATTTGTTGGCGGCAACCCAATGAAAGTGATTTACACAAAAGAAGAAATGGAACAGCGAGAAGAAAAAAGAAATTAGAGTAGGTGATTGGAGTGGAAGTGCCAACTGGTATATTACCGGCGATCCGAAAGATGAAAGATTTTGATAAAGCATTAGAAACTCCTCATGATTCTATTGTTATTTTAGAAACACGGTTATCTCAGATTAAAAGCTTGGTAAACTATTCGAAGCGTGCAAACAAGCAAATTTTAATTCATTTTGATCTAATTCAGGGGCTGAAATCTGATGATTATGGGATGGAATTTTTAATTCGTGAAATCAAACCCGATGGAATTCTGTCAACACGAGCTAATGTTATTAGTATGGCAAAGAAGCACCAATTACTAGCCATCCAGCGTGTATTTCTATTGGATAGTTTGGCATTGGAACAAAATATAAAATTAATTAATCGAGTTCGTCCAGATTGTATTGAAGTATTACCTGGTTTAATACCAACGATGATTCAATACATACATGAACAAACAGAATTACCGGTGATAGCAGGAGGTTTAATAACAAAGGAAGAGGAAGTAAAGGCAGCATTAACTGCTGGAGCTATTGGTGTTTCAACTTCAAATACCGCGCTTTGGAATGTGAAGTGATCGGGTCAAAAGCCATTTACAAAAAATGGCTTTTTTTTGTGGGAATCTAGGCAACCAAATTGGTTAAGCACATACCTGTTATAAGTTTGCTCAATTTGTGGAATAACAAAAGAGCGGCTATCTTAGATAAATGAGGTGTGGATATGTCTGAATTCATAGGTGAATTAATTGGTACCATGATTTTAATTATTTTCGGGGGCGGTGTAGTTGCAGGGGTAAATTTGAAGAAAACATTATCGGAAGGCTCAGGATGGGTACTTATCTCTTTTGCTTGGGGATTAGGAGTTGCCATGGGGGTCTATGCAGTAGGTAGTATTACCGGTGCCCATTTGAATCCCGCTGTTACATTAGGTTTTGCTTCGATTGGTGAATTCCCTTGGGCGAAAGTGCCTATCTATATTTGTGCACAAATGTTAGGTGGAATGATAGGTGCAGTCATTGTGTTTTTTCATTATTTGCCGCATTGGAAAGAAACGAACGATCCTGATGTCAAACTTGGTGTCTTTTCTACGGGACCTGCGATTCCTAGTACGATGGCAAATTTAATTAGCGAAATGATCGGGACATTCGTATTAGTCATGGGACTGCTGTTTATTGGGGCGAATACTTTTACCGAAGGACTGAATCCATTAATTGTCGGCTTATTAATTGTGGTTATTGGTATGTCACTTGGGGGCACAACTGGTTATGCTATTAATCCGGCTCGTGATTTAGGACCACGAATTGCACATTGGTTTTTACCAATTCCTGGAAAGGGACATTCCAATTGGAGTTATGCGTGGATACCAGTAATTGGGCCGGCCCTTGGTGGAATCTATGGCGGGCTTTTTTATGAGGCAATTTTTAAAACAAATGGTACAATAATATTTTGGGTCTTTAGCATAGGAATTTTATTATTATTTGTTACTGCATTAGTACAAGAGTTGAAGAAAGCGTCATAGTGGTGGTAAATTAGTAGTTGATTGTTGGGGAGGAATAGAATTGAAAAATTATATACTATCTTTAGATCAAGGAACAACAAGTTCTCGAGCGATCATTTTTAATCATGAAGGAGAAGTAGTAGAATCGGCTCAAAAGGAATTCCAACAGTATTTCCCGAAACCAGGATGGGTAGAACATGATGCCAATGAGATTTGGACATCCATGTTGGCATGTATTTCTGATGCGTTACGTAAAGCAGATATAGAGCCTTCGGATCTTGCGGCGATTGGTATCACTAACCAACGAGAAACAACCGTTGTGTGGGATAGACATACTGGTAAGCCAATTTATCAGGCGATTGTTTGGCAATCAAGACAAACAAAAGATATCTGCGAACAATTGATTCATGATGGCTATAGCGATACATTTCGTGATAAAACAGGATTACTTATAGACCCATATTTTGCGGGTACAAAGGTAAAATGGATACTTGATCATGTGGAAGGTGCAAGAGAGAAAGCAGAAAACGGTGATCTTTTGTTTGGTACGATTGATACCTGGCTTGTCTATAAACTATCAGGAGGAAAGCAACATATTACGGATTATTCCAATGCTTCAAGAACATTAATGTATAATATTTATGATCTAAAATGGGATGAAGGATTATTAGAAATTCTTGGCATTCCTACATCTATGCTACCAGAAGTAAAACAATCATCAGAGGTATATGGCAATACAGTGGATTATCATTTCTTCGGTTATGAGGTTCCAATTGCTGGTATGGCAGGTGATCAACAAGCAGCCTTATTCGGCCAAGCTTGTTTTGATAAAGGAATGGCCAAAAACACTTATGGTACTGGTTGTTTCATGCTTATGAACACTGGAGAAAAAGGTATGAAGTCTGAAAACGGATTATTGACTACCATAGCATGGGGTGTAGATGGGAAAGTAGAATATGCATTAGAAGGAAGTATATTTGTTGCAGGTTCAGCAATCCAATGGCTGCGTGATGGCTTAGAACTTATTCATACATTTTCGGAAACTGAAAGCTTAGCGAATGCTGTCTCTTCAACAGAAGGAGTTTATCTTGTGCCTGCTTTCGTCGGTCTAGGCACACCCTATTGGGATAGTGATGTAAAAGGTTCACTATTCGGATTAACGAGAGGTACATCTAAAGAACATTTTGTTCGGGCTACGTTAGAGGCATTAGCTTACCAAACTAAAGACGTTGTTGATGTAATGGTACAAGAAGCAGGAATGCAGGTGAAGAAATTTAGAGTGGATGGTGGAGTAGTCCAAAATAATTTCCTTATGCAGTTTCAAAGTGATATGTTGAATGTTGATGTTGAACGTCCTGTTATTAATGAGACGACGGCTTTAGGTGCAGCTTATCTTGCTGGACTTGCGGTCGGCTTCTGGGAAAGCAAAGAGGAAATCGCGAATCAATGGAAGATTGATCGAACCTTTACTTCTACCATTTCAAAAGGAGAACGAGAAGAGTTGTACAATGGATGGAAGCAAGCGGTGAAAGCAGCGCAATCATTTAAATAAGCCTGTACAGACCAAAATACTTACCACTTTACCTTTCATAATTTATATGTTATACTTCTAATTAAGTTAATATGTGGACGGAGAAAAGGAGAAGCCGCAATCAACAAATATACCTTGTATATTTGTTTGTTTTGCGGCTTCTTTTTTGATTAATTGAATATTTTCCGTCTGCCCATACATGACTATCCATAAATTTGGGTATTTATATGTATAGACATTAGTGGAAATTGGGGAGTGATCATGTGAATAACTTTTCTAGTTATAAACGAACAGAACGATTAAAGGAAATGGAAAATACAAAACTGGACTTACTTGTCATTGGTGGAGGAATAACTGGTTCAGGAATCGCACTAGATGCCACAGTAAGAGGATTAAAAACAGGTCTTTTAGAAATGCAGGATTTTGCTGCTGGAACATCTAGTAGATCAACCAAGTTAGTACATGGAGGCCTTCGTTACTTAAAGCAATTTGAAGTGAAAATGGTAGCTGAAGTCGGAAAGGAAAGAGCGATTGTTTATGAAAATGGTCCCCATGTAACCACTCCAGAGTGGATGATGCTTCCATTCCACAAAGGTGGAACATTTGGGCCGTTTACAACAAATATTGGTCTTCGTGTTTATGATTTTCTTGCAGGGGTTAAAAAAAATGAACGGCGTAAAATGTTTAATCCTGAAGAAGCTTTAAATCGCGAACCACTGGTCAAAAGAGATAATTTAAAAGGCGCAGGCTATTATGTTGAATATAAAACAGATGATGCTCGTCTGACAATTGAAGTATTAAAGAAAGCTGTACAAAAGGGAGTACAAGCTGCTAATTATATGAAAGTCACTGATTTTATCTATAATGATAACAACAAGGTTGAAGGAGTTGTCGTTGAGGATCAAATCAATGGTGAAGAATATCGTATTTTTGCTAAAAAAATTATCAATGCTGGTGGTCCTTGGGTTGATGAGTTAAGAGAAAAAGATGGATCTAAAAAAGGAAAGGCACTTCATCTAACCAAAGGAATCCATTTGGTATTTCCGAAAGAAATCTTCCCGCTGCAACAAGCCGTTTACTTTGATACGCCGGATGGTCGGATGATCTTTGCTATTCCTAGAGAAAATATTACCTATGTAGGTACTACGGATACAAGCTATAAGGGAGACATTGCCAATCCAAAAATGACAGTTGAAGATCGTGATTATTTAATTAATGCAATCCATTATATGTTCCCTTCATTAAATATTACTGCTGACCATGTAGAATCAAGCTGGGCTGGCTTACGTCCGTTAATTGCTGAAGAAGGAACAGACAATCCTAGTGAGATCTCTAGAAAAGATGAAATTTTCGTATCTGATTCTGGCTTAATTTCAATGGCTGGTGGTAAGTTAACGGGGTATCGTAAGATGGCTGAACAAGCAGTAAATACGGTAACAAAACAGCTTCAAGAAGAAGAAGGTATTATGTATTCTAAATCGGATACGATACATCTACCTATATCTGGTGGAGAAGTTGGTGGATCGCAAGGGTTTAAAAAATTCATGGAAAGAAAGTCTGCTGAAGCAGTGGCAGAAGGTATAGATGAATCAACAGCGCGTAATTTAATTCAAAAATATGGCGCTAACTTTGAGACTGTTCTTGAGCTTTATCGTACAAAACAAGGAGAAGCCAAACAAGCAGATATCGATCCAGTAGTCTTTGCACAACTTCTATATGCTATTAAACACGAAGCGGCTTATAAACCAGTAGACTTCTTTATTCGACGTACAGGAGCATTATTCTTCGACATTGAATGGGTAAGATCACATAAAGATAATGTCATTGACTATATGGCTCAAACACTGAACTGGACGGATGACCAAAAAGAAGTATTTACAAAACAGTTGGACGACTTAATGTATGATGCCACACATCCGGTTGCTAACTAATATGCCTTTAAAGGAATACCTACGAAGACTTTCCAGACAACTTGAGGAATTCGCGTAGGTGTTCCTTTTTGCTTTTGAAAATGGTTCGATTTTACTACTATATAATTCCCCGCCTATTTATGATATACTTTGTTCGTATGTTTACAAACTAGGGGGATACACATGCAACAGGTTACAAGTAAATCAAGTGGAAAACAAAACAATGTTCTCCCTTTCATTCCTGAAGGTGATTTTTATTTCACAAAAGGTGTAGAAGCTTTTCAAAAAAGAAAATTCGACATAGCAATTAAATGGATGAAAAAAGCGATCGAACAAAAGCCAGCGGATCCATTATATAAATGCCAACTATCGATTATATATACAGAAATTGGTGCTTATCATGCTGCCAATCAATTATTAACGAAGGTATTACAATCATCTGAGTATGTAGATTGCTATTATTTAATGGCTAACAACTATGCGCATCTTGGTTTATTAAATGATGCTAAAAAATATGCCGATCTTTATTTGGAAAAACAGCCTGAAGGTGACTTTAAAGATGATACGCTTCGTTTATTAGATTTAATTGATATTGAAGATGATGAAGACGATTGGGAAATGGAAGATGAAGATGAATTGCTCATTTATCAAGAAACCGTCTTTTATCATATGGAGAATTTAGAATGGGATAAAGCGATCCCTTTGTTAGAAGAAATGATGTATTTATTTCCTGAACATAAAATCACCAAGCATGATTATACACAAGCTCTATTCTTTTCCGGTTATCAAGCTAAAGCAATTGAATTAGAAATAAATGAGCTTAAAGAAGACCCTACTTCTTTATACAGTCATACAAATTTAGCTTTGTTTTATTATACAATGGATAATCATAAAGAATATGATTTTCATATTCAGACATTACTAAATGTATATCCTATTCATGAACAGCAAAAATTACGGATTGCTGTTACGCTGTCAAGAACAAGACAACATGTCGAAGCTTATCGTCGGTTTGTGTTACTTGCAAAACCAAAAGTAGCTGGTCATCCATCCTACTTTAGATGGTATGCTTTATCAGCTTATTATATCGGTGAAACAGCCAAGGCTGAACTGATCTGGCAAGAAGGAACAAAGAAACATTCTAATTTAACCAATGAGTTAGCTCCTTGGGAAATGGATACTTGAGCATAATAATAGACGAATCCAGTTGATTTTAATAAGCTAAGTATGGCTGAATTATAATAGAAAAAGGGGCGATAGTGATGTCCGAAAACCAAATGTATGATGTTATTATTGCAGGGGCTGGCCCTGCTGGTATGACTGCCGCTGTGTATGCTTCTCGTGCAAACCTAAACACGCTAATGATTGAGCGAGGCATTCCCGGAGGTCAAATGGCAAATACCGAAGATGTGGAAAATTATCCAGGTTACGACCATATTTTAGGACCTGATTTATCAAATAAAATGTTCGAACATGCAAAAAAGTTTGGTGCAGAATATGCTTATGGTGATATTAAAGAAGTAATTGATCACGGTGAGTACAAAACAGTTGTTGCTGGTAAAAAAGAATATAACACCAGAGCACTAATTATAACAACTGGTGCACAATATAAAAAACTCGGCATCCCTGGAGAAGAAGAATTAGGTGGGCGTGGCGTTTCATATTGCGCTGTTTGTGATGGTGCCTTCTTTAAAGAGAAAAATCTTATTGTAATCGGCGGAGGAGACTCAGCTGTAGAAGAAGGGATTTATTTAACGCGCTTTGCAGATAAAGTAACTGTCGTGCATCGTCGTGATGCTTTACGTGCACAACGAATCCTTCAGGATCGAGCATTTGATAATGATAAAATTGATTTTATTTGGGATACAGTAGTTGAAGAAATTAACGAATCTGGCGGAAAAGTCGGAAGCGTAACTTTAAAGAACAATAAAACTGGGGAAAAATACGATCATGCAATCGATGGAGTATTTGTTTATATTGGCATGGTGCCATTAAGTGAACCATTTAAGTCTCTCGGAATAACAAATGATGAAGGCTACATTCCTACAAATGAGCATATGGAAACCAATATTTCTGGAATTTTTGCTGCTGGCGATATTCGTGATAAAACCTTACGTCAAATTGTGACTGCAACCGGAGATGGAAGTATTGCAGCAGAAGCTGCCATAAAATATGTAGAAGACCTTAACGAAGAATTAAAAACAGCGAACTCTTAATAACAAAATACCGTTTTTAAGAAAAATTTACCAATAGTAATTGGTTTTTAATGGCGTTGTAATATATTCGCAATAATTATGGGGTATAATAAGAAGTAACTAATTGACCCCCTTTTAATAGATAGATTAGTTTTTTGGCACAGGTGTTGTAACCTGTGCTCTTTTTTTTTGCTTGAAATAAGTTGTTGGTAAATAACTACAGGACAGGCTTATGGAAGTTTTTTGTCGGAACTAGTATAATTAAATTTGGAATGAACGAAATTCCGTTTTTGTATTGAGGTGAATTGGAATGCAACGTGTGACCAATTGCATAGTAATAGATAATAACCATATATTAGTAATAAAAAAACCAAAACATGGCTGGTATGCTATTCCTGGGGGTAAAATGGAGCAGGGAGAAACAATCCGGGAATCGGTAATTCGAGAATATCAGGAAGAAACAGAGCTGTCTCTCCACCATCCAAGATTAGCTGGAGTCTTTACTTTCAGTATTTTGGAAGACACAACTTCTACACGTGAATGGATGATGTATACATTCGTGTGTGAGCATTATGAGGGGCAGCTAACGGACTTTTGTAGAGAAGGAGAACTTGAGTGGGTTGAAATAGACCGAATAAAATCTCTACCTATGGCTGAAGGTGACCGAATGATATATGAACATGTACTGCAACATGAAACGGTAGTAACTGGAGCTTTTTCTTATACAGAGGAAGATGAACTAATTAATTAT
This sequence comes from Virgibacillus sp. CM-4, assembly GCF_000445495.1. NCBI lineage: Bacteria > Bacillati > Bacillota > Bacilli > Caryophanales > Bacillaceae > Virgibacillus > Virgibacillus sp. CM-4. The sequence goes on along the minus strand of NZ_AUQA01000002.1, from coordinate 184,516 downwards.
CGGATAGATCCATTATAGGACGAGGTAAAGGGGAGTCACAGAATGAGAAGCGGAAAACTTGAAACAAAACTGGTAATCATTACGGGAATGTCCGGCGCAGGGAAAACGGTAGCTGTACAAAGTTTTGAAGACCTGGGGTATTATTGTGTGGATAACCTTCCTCCTACATTATTGCCTAAATTCATTGAACTAATGAAAGACTCTACAAATAATATTCAACAAGTTGCACTTGTAATGGATTTACGCGCTAGGGAATTTTTTGATACATTATCCGATGCATTAGATGTACTGGCCACAGAAGATTGGCTCGATGAACATATTCTTTTTTTGGATGCAAAAGACGAAAAGCTTGTTAGTAGATATAAGGAAACAAGGCGCTCACATCCATTAGCAGTTGGTGGCCTCCCGCTAAAAGGAATACGTCAAGAAAGAGAGATACTAGATGAACTTAGAGGAAGAGCTCAACGTATTATTGATACGACAAATCTGAAGCCAAAAGAACTTCGTGAAAAAATTGTTCAAAAATATGCAGAGGAAGAACAAGAAGTATTTTCTGTACACATGGTCTCTTTCGGATTCAAGTATGGATTGCCGATTGATGCTGATCTTGTATTTGATGTGCGTTTTCTGCCAAATCCCCACTATGTTGGAAATTTACAACCGTTAACGGGGCTTAACAGTGATGTATCTTCTTATGTATTTAAATGGACAGATACACAGAAATTTATTGCAAAGGTCCTCGACCTTCTTCAATTTATGCTTCCACAATATAAAAAAGAAGGCAAGTCACAACTGGTTGTGGCAATCGGCTGTACTGGAGGACAACATCGGTCTGTTGCTCTTGCAGAACACTTCTCTAAAGAGTTAGCTCCGAATTACATTACTCATGTTAGTCATCGTGATATTGACAAAAGAAAGGGACGTTAAATATGACTAAAGAAAACCTCCCACATGTCGTCGTTGTAGGGGGTGGTACAGGTATGCCTGTATTGCTTCGAGGATTAAAGGATCTTCCAATCCAACTGACTGCATTAGTGACAGTAGCTGATGATGGTGGAAGTACAGGAAGATTGCGTAATGAAATGGCTATCCCTGCACCTGGGGACATTCGTAATGTTATTGCTGCACTTTCCGACGCAGAACCGATGTTAATTGAATTATTTCAGCATCGGTTTGATGTTGGAAATGGATTATCAGGGCATTCGATGGGTAATTTACTATTAGCAGCGATGACATCTATCACTGGAAATTTTAATATGGGAATTCGGGAAATATCACGTGTATTAAATGTAAAAGGGAAGATATATCCGATATCTAATGATAATATGTCGCTACATGCCAGAATGACAGATGGTACCGTAGTCTCCGGAGAATCAAATATCCCTTTATCGAATAAAAAAATTGAACGTGTTTTTCTTAGTCCGCAGCCCGTACAACCCTTACCTAATGCTGTTCGAGCTTTAAAAAAAGCCGACCTTATTGTTATTGCACCTGGCAGTCTTTATACTAGCATTATGCCAACAATTATTATGCCGCAAATTGATGAAGCAATTCGTGAGACGTCAGGAAAGGTTGTTTATGTCTGTAATGTAATGACGCAAGCAGGTGAAACTACTGGATATACAGCAGCTGATCATGTTCAAGCTATTCGCGACCATATTGGGGATTCAAGTGTGGATGCGATTGTTGTTCACAATGAACCAATTGAACAAGCGGTTCGTGCTATTTACGCTGAAGAAAATGCAGCTCCGGTAATCTATGATACGGACCGGTTATTAGATATGGGATTACAAATTATTGAAGGGGATATCATTGATCCAACCAGATCAACATTACGACATGATAATACGAAAGTTTCATCTTTGTTATATTCCTTATTAAAAACAACAACTGATTTTTAAGTAGAGTCAATAAAGGGAGGGATTCGATGTCCTTCGCGTCGGAGATAAAAAAAGAACTAACCGCTATGGAAGTAGAGGATTGTTGTAAATATGCTGAGTTAGCTGCATTGATTCGAATGAATGGAGCGATCTCATTATCGAAACAAAATTATACATTAGATGTTCAAACAGAGAATGCAGCAATTGCGAGACGTATTTACACACTAATCAAAGCTGTTTATGATATGCCTGTGGAATTGCTTGTTCGAAAAAAGATGAAGCTTAAGAAAAATAATGTATATATTGTTCGTTTGAAAGAGCAAGTACGTTCGTTATTAGTTGACTTAAATATATTACAAGAAGCTTATGCTTTTAAGCGAACGATTTCTGAGAAGTTTATGGATAAATCCTGTTGTAAGAAAGCATATATGCGCGGAGCATTTCTTGCAGGTGGTTCAATTAATAATCCAGAAACGTCTTCGTACCATCTCGAAATCTTTAATTTCTACCAAGAGCATAATGATTCTTTATGCCATCTTCTAAATGATTTTGAGCTTCATGCACGTAAGCATGAGCGGAAGAATGGATACATTGTTTATATAAAAGAAGCAGAGAAAATAACTGAATTTCTTGGACTTATTGGCGCGCATAATGCGTTATTTAAATTTGAAGATGTACGTATTGTGCGAGATATGCGTAATTCTGTTAACCGCATAGTAAACTGTGAAACAGCAAATTTAAACAAAACCATTGGTGCTGCATTCAGACAGATTGAAAATATTCAATTAATTGAACGGACAGTCGGTCTTGACCAATTGCCAGAAAAATTAAGAGAGATAGCGATACTCCGAGTGAAACATCAGGACGTTTCATTAAAGGAATTAGGAGAATTAGTCTCTAGCGGTAAAATTTCAAAATCTGGTGTTAACCATCGACTGAAGAAAATCGATGCATTTGCTGAAAAAATAAAAAGTGGAGAAGGTATACAGTAAATTTATTTTCTTTACTTCCTATTCATGCTATAATACGTGTAATCATTGAATGCAAGAATTTTCCAAACACACGATCTCGATTTATATAAAATCGTGGATTAGTAGGGAATACTTACTGATTCACGAGAATAATATAGATCGAAGATACATTATAATTTGTTAGCGCTTACAAAAAGGGGAGAGTGAGGTTTTGGTTGAGAAGATAATTAAAGTGGAATTACCATCAGGATTACAGGCGAGACCGGCAGCTGAATTTGTTCAGGAGGCAAACCGATATACGGCTCATATTTTTTTAGAGAAGAATGGAAAAAAGGTGAACGCGAAAAGTATTATGGGTTTAATGAGTTTAGCGGTTACTGCTGGTGAAGAAATAACGCTTATTGCTGATGGGATGGATGAAGAAACAGCGATGACCGAATTGGTTTCTTTTGTTTCGAAGAAGTAAAAAAATCCCCTTCAGTCCAAAGACTGAAAGGGATTTTTTACTATTCTGGCTTACGTTCTAAAACTTTATCAATCAAGCCGTATTCTACGGATTTCTCAGCTGTCATAAAGTTATCGCGATCTGTATCACGTTCAATTACTTCAATTGGCTGTCCCGAGCGTTCAGAAAGAATTTGATTGATTTTTTCCCGCATCTGAATGATTCGGCGAGCATGGATTTCAATATCTGTTGCTTGACCTTGAGTACCACCTAAAGGCTGATGAATCATTACTTCACTATTAGGTAAAGCGAAACGTTTACCTTTTTCACCAGCTGTCAGTAAGAATGCTCCCATAGATGCAGCCATTCCGGTACAAATTGTAGATACGTCCGATTTAATAAATTGCATCGTATCATAAATTGCCATTCCAGCTGTAATCGATCCACCTGGTGAATTGATGTATAGGGAAATATCTTTTTCTGGATCTTCTGCTTCTAAGAATAGTAGTTGTGCTACAATTGAGTTAGCAACATTGTCATCAATTGCACTACCAAGCATAATGATACGATCTTTTAATAACCGTGAATAAATGTCATAGGCGCGCTCTCCGCGGTTTGTTTGTTCAATAACTGTAGGAATTAAATTCATGAAAAATCCTCCTTATCTATTCAAGTATCCATATGATCGGATATACTTATCATAACTAATAGGTCAAAAAAGGTCAAACGAAAACTTTCAATGATAGCAAAGGAAAATACACATACATTCATTCCCATCTGAATAAAAAATAAACCTATCTTAGAGAAAAAATACTTGTGTAACAGCTGAGTTGACGTTATAATATTCTATGTGTCTCATTTATATAATAGTACATGCGCCCGTAGCTCAGGGGATAGAGCAACGGTTTCCGGTACCGTGAGTCGGGGGTTCGAATCCCTCCGGGCGCGTTAGTTAATCCTTTAAAAGCACGTATAAACAAAGGTTTTGTTTATACGTGCTTTTATATTGAGCATTAATTTTTCGTTAATTTTGATAGAAGTAAGCAGGAATGAAAGCGATATTTGTCGTATTTATTGATAAACGTAGAACTCTATTGGTAATGGTGCAAAAATGTTACGAATGTTTTTACCATAAAGTCACACCTTCTTGGCATATATATAAGTACAAGCAATTCGCTTACCTTTATTTTTACAAGATGGAGGTGAACAACATGGACCGAGGCACGCTTATTCGTACGATTGTTTTGGTATTAGCATTAATTAATCAATTTCTTATTGCAGCAGGAAAAAATCCGATTCCTGGCTCCCAAGAACTTTGGGGTGAAATTCTTTCCTTGTTATTTACAGCTTTTGCTAGTATTTGGGCTTGGTTTAAAAATAATTACATTACTGAACGGGGAAGACAACAAAAAGAAGTACTGCAAGCAAATCATTTAATTAAATAGTGAAAGACTAAGATGTTACGAATCGTTTTGTCCATCGAGGGGATGCTCGATGGATTTTTTTTATACAGAGAATGGTACAGTACATTTCTCAAAGGCCTGGTCTTACGTGGGTTCGAACCCTTACTTCTAACATCTCCATTCCATGCGGTTGCCATGTGAATAAGCTTGTATTAAAAAGCAGCGTTCTTTCATATGTTGAGGTGATTTCTATAATGATATTTGGTTATCCTAATACTGGGTGATAAATATGAAGGCTAATGATATGGAAAGCAAACGGTTTGATAAGGCTTTGGATGAATTTATCGATCTTTTTAATAATTTAGAAACGGATGTTCCAATTATTCAATTTGGAGAGGATGTAATAAAAAACATCGAACTTGCTAAGCAAAAATATGGGGAGGCAGTGATCGACAAAAAAATTAACATAGTGGTTCGTGAAATGCTTTCCTTGCTTGATTTAGAAAATATGAAGATAGAAGAAACAACAGCTGATGATACAGAAAAAAATAAATAAACAGATATGAAAAAATTACTAGTTAAAAACACGCATATATGTTCTGTTTTTGTGATACAATAAGAACAAACGTTCTTGAAGAGGTGTCATATTGTGATAGGATTACTTCAACGTTCAAAAGAAAAAAAGCAAAAACTCGTTTTAGTTTATATTGATCACGACAATCAGATAACACAACGATTAATAAGGGTGGTAGAAATAAACCGAAATTCCATATTGGCATATTGTTTTTATCGTCAACAACTGCGAAGGTTTACCTTTAAAAACATTCTTTCATGTGGACCAGTTAAAAGAAAGGAAAGTGCTTAATGAGTATGAATGATCGTGGATCCATTAAATGGACATCAATGATGTTACCTGAACATGTGGAATTATTGAATAGAATGTGGGCGGAACAGGAATATAAGGAAAAACCTGTCCTGGATGAACAGCGGCTTGTGGAAATGGATGCTCAACTGCAATTAGCTATATGTAATGATTTGACAATTGAAATTAAGCATTATAATGGTCGAGATTATTTAACCCATAGAGGAAAATTAAAAAATATTAATAAAAATAGATTAACCTTAGACAATGAGACGGCGATTGAACGGATAAATATTCTAGATATCTGGGTTGATTAAATAATGATGTAGATGGGCATTACATCCAAAAATAGGAATTAAGCATAATTTTTGTTACAATATAGCTGTACAATATGGCTTTCGTGGGTGGCGGTTTCACTCCCTGACTGAATTGCAGGAGAGGGGGCGATGCCTATGACAGTGTTTGAAGCGCTTGTGCTGATGATCTCGTTTGGTTCATTAGTTGTTGCATTGCTGTCACAAAAAAAATAACCACCCATAAGCCTGGCAAGCATAGTGGGTAGTTATTTTCTATAAACTGTGTGAGCCGCCCCCTTGAAGGGCTATTGTACATGGCCGATGGTGTACCAGCACCATCGGTCTTTACATTCTTCAAAAGTAAGACCATTCTTATCTTATGATTAACTAATTATATTATACCCCACTAAAAAGAAAAAGAAAACTCCAAGTTATTATTTTTGTGGTTCATATATGTCCCAAGCTGTTTTTAAAGAATCCACAATATAAGAGGCTGCTTCATCAATCATTAATTGGTCAGTGGGAACGGTTGAATGATGGTCTTGATAAATGGATTTCCTTTCTTCGAATAATGCTTTTATTTCGTCAAGACTTTTCCCTTGTAGGACAGGCCGGCTGTCAATAAGTAAACTAATTCGATCTTGCCAAGATTCCCAAGATAAATCTAAGTAAAAGACAATGCACTTGTCTAGACACATTTTCCTTATATCCTCTTGAAGAAATGCTCCGCCACCTAGAGAAATAATTTTTAGCTTTTGATTACAAAGTCCTTGGATAATTTCTTTTTCTTTCTGTCTAAATACATGCTCGCCATAGGTTTGAAAAATCTCAGAAGCAGGTAAACCAAATGTTGCCTCAATCTCTTGATCTGCATCAATAAAATCTCGAAACAGCTTTTTGGCTATTTCTTTGCCAATAGTTGTTTTTCCAACTCCCATAAATCCAATCAAAACAATACTTTTTTGTCGTAATGGTATATCTTGTCCGTTCATACGTTACCTCTTTCTTTCCAATCATTTTTTCCAATTATAGACCAAATTGAATATCTATGCACGAGGCAAAAAAGGATGTTCTGTATTTGTTGGCAACATATCATGTAACGATTATAATAAATAGTTAATACGTTAATGGGGGAGAAAAAGTTGAATATTGTATCTGTAAAAAATGTACAAATTGGTACAGGTATCCCGAAAGTCATTATACCTTTGATGGCGGCTACAGCACATGAATTAAAGATAGAAATCCAAGAAGTGAAAAAAGAAAATCCGGATATGGTTGAATGGCGAGCAGATGCTTTAATAGAAGGGGATAAGCTAGAAACGGTAATCCATGTGCTCTCAGAAATAAAAGAAGCGTTGGGTGAAATTCCGTTGCTGTTTACCTTTCGCTCGTACAAAGAAGGAGGGCAGAAGGAAACCAGTTCTTCCTATTATATGAACTTGCTGACAGCGGTAATTGAATCTAAATATCCTGATTTGGTTGATATTGAATTATTTATTGGATCTTCTATCGTTAAGAGACTGGTGAAAAAGGCAAAAGAGCAGCAAATAATGGTCATTATGTCTAATCATGATTTTCAAGCAACACCTGCGAATGAGGAAATGATAAATCGATTAGTTACCATGCAAGAAGCTGGTGCAGATATCCTAAAGATTGCGGTAATGCCAACGTGTATAATGGATGTTTTGCGGCTATTAGCCGTTGCAGAAACGATGAAGACGACTTATGCGAAGCAGCCATTTATTACAATAGCAATGGGTCAAATGGGGTTACTAAGCAGAATTGCTGGAGAAATGGTAGGATCAGCAGCAACATTTGGTTCAGGTAAACAAGCTTCTGCTCCAGGTCAGATTGAAGCTGAAGAATTAAAATATTTACTCGGCAGACTTCACTATCATTCAAAGAATTGAAATGAAAGCAAGCTCCTATAGGTGGATCTTGCTTTTTTACTAGCAACATATTCGCCAAGAGGATTTTACAGAAAATAGCTGTTATTTAGAAATGAATTTCGTTGACATTCCAATTATAATATAACTAATAACATGGAAATGAGGAGTGTGTCATGACAACCTTAACATCCCATTATAAAGATGAGATTTTTGAAACCGTTTTCGAGAATGCTTACCATTGCTTTGTGGTTGTTGATGAGGATGGTATAGTAACTTACATGAATAAAAGCTATTGCCGTTTTCTTGAGATGGATAAGCAGGAAGTTATTGGTAAGCATGTCACAAACGTGATCGAAAATACGCGGATGCATATCGTAGTCCAAACAGGTAAGGAAGAAATAGCAGATCTTCAGTACATTCGCGGTAACCATATGATTGCCAATCGAATTCCAGTTCGTTCCAATGGAAATGTAGTAGGTGCAGTAGGGACGGTTCTGTATCGAGATACAAAAGAATGGATGCTTATGAATAGTCATATTAAAGATTTGTTGCTGGAAATAGAACATTATCGCAATCAATTAAAGGAACAACATGGTATTACGTATTCGCTTCATGATATAGCTGGAAGCTCTAAGCAAATGAGTGATTTAAAAGAAAAAATAAAGAAAGTTTCCCCTGGAGATGTCTCGATACTTCTCAGAGGAGAAAGCGGTACGGGAAAGGAATTGTTTGCTCATAGTATCCATCATTTAAGTGAACGAAATACAAAGCCATTTGTAAAAGTGAATTGTGCAGCAATTCCTGAACACCTAATTGAATCGGAACTATTTGGTTATAAAGAAGGAGCGTTTACTGGAGCAAAAAGAGGCGGAAAACTAGGTAAGTTCCAATTAGCGGATGGAGGAACATTGTTTTTAGATGAAATTGGTGATATGCCATTGAGTGCACAAGTGAAAATCTTACGAGTCCTGCAAGAAGGAGAGATAGAATCAATTGGTTCAGAAACGCCTCAGAAGATAGATGTGAGGATTATCGCTGCAACCAATCAGCCATTAGAGGAGTTAATGGAGACCCAACGATTTAGAGAGGACTTGTTCTATCGAATCAATGTCGTTCAACTATTTATTCCACCATTACGTGAAAGACCGGATGACATTCGTTTGATTTCAAAGTTTATTCTCCACAAAGTGAGAAAACGTACAGGCAAGCGTATAATGGATATTGATTCAGCAGCTATGAGTCAACTTACTCATTACAGCTGGCCAGGAAATATTCGTGAATTGGAAAATGTAATTGAATCAGCCATACATTTAACCAATCAGGAGAGAATTAGTGTAGATGATCTACCAGATCGATTGCGTTCACAAATCAACACAGTGAAACAAACTGGTAACTTAAAAGAAATATTGGAGAACGCAGAAAAAGCAGCAATTCAATATGCAATTGAAAAAGCAAAAGGAAATAAAGAAGCCGCGATGAAAACCTTAGGAATAAAGAAATCCAGTCTATATGAAAAACTAAAAAAGTATGGTATATCCTAGTTCCGATTTTCCGGAAAAGATTCCACCTTTTCGGAATCATTGGTAGGATACTGAAAACAGTAAGTGCTTACATTATTTATATAACTGATATGAACCAATTTTCCATTCTTGTGGAAGATTGGTTTTTTTATTAATCAAATTGTAAAAAAGGAATTATCCTTTGTTATGCAGATCCATTTCAAATGGAAGACAGTGGTTAAGCAATAAAAATTATTTGGCATAATTTTTGCTATATATGAGGGAGAGGGGTGTTAAGGGATGAAGGAAATATATCAAACCTTTACAGAAGCTATAGAAAAAATGGAAGATGGAGCAACAATTATGGTAGGAGGCTTTGGCTTGGTAGGAATTCCGGAAAATCTTATCTTGGCTTTAGTTGAATCCAATGTAAAGCATTTAACGGTTGTTTCGAATAATTGTGGAGTCGATGACTGGGGGTTAGGTTTATTATTAAAAAATCATCAAATTGATCGAATGATTGGATCATATGTAGGGGAAAACAAAGCATTTGAACGCCAAGTATTATCGGGAGAATTAAAGGTGGAACTTGTCCCTCAAGGAACGTTATCAGAAAGAATTAGAGCAGGTGGAGCCGGGATTCCAGGATTTTATACGCCTGCAGGTGTTGGCACACCTTTAGCTGAAGGAAAGGAAATTCGGAGTTTTGAAGGAAAAGACTATTTGCTTGAGACTGCGCTCAAATCCGATTTTAGTCTTATTAGAGCAGCGATAGGGGATAAACACGGGAATTTACAGTATGCAAAAACAGCACAAAATTTCAATCCAATGATGGCTGCAGCTGGTAAGGTAACAATTGCTGAAGTCGAGCAGGTAGTGGAAACAGGTAGAATAGATCCAGCATATATCCATACACCAGGAATATATGTAGATGGCATAATTGAAGGGAAACAGGAGAAAAGAATTGAAAGATTAACGGTACAACAAGAAGATTAGTAATAGGGAGGTAATCATGATGTTAAAACAATTTGATAAGGTATCCACAAGAGAAAAAATCGCAATAAGAGCTGAGCGTGAAATTGTAAGCGGTTCCTATGTTAATCTAGGAATTGGCATGCCAACAAAGGTAGCCAATTATATTCAAGCTGATAAAAAAGTTATTCTTCAATCAGAAAATGGTTTGCTTGGAATAGGAAGGTTTCCGGATAAACATGAAGTTGATCCAGACTTAATTAATGCGGGGAAGGAAACGGTGACAGCTGTTACTGGGGCAGCTTATTTTAGCAGTGCAGAGTCTTTTGCAATGATTCGTGGAGAACATTTAGATCTTGCCATTTTAGGTGGTATGGAAGTTTCTGAATCGGGTGATTTAGCAAATTGGATGATCCCAGGAAAAATGATTAAAGGAATGGGAGGGGCTATGGATATTGTTCACGGTGCAAAAAAAATAGTTATTATTATGGATCATGTGACAAGGCATGGGGAACCCAAAATCTTAAAAGAATGCCAGTTGCCATTAACCGGAAAAAATGTAGTGGATCGAATTATTACAGATCGAGCGGTTATTGACGTCACCAAGGATGGCTTTGTTTTACAAGAAACGGCGCAAGGATGGACAATAGATGAAGTAAAGGAATCAACAGGTGCTAAGCTCCATGTAAGCAAACAGCTAATTGAAGAAGCGTTTTAAAAAATGGGAGGAACTAAAAATGGTAGAGAATCAAGTAGTATTTATTACTGGTGCAGCAAGTGGAATTGGTTATGAAATTGGTGTCGCGTTTTTAACAAGTAATGCTTCCGTTGTTTTTACAGATATAAATGAAACAAAGGTTAATGAAGTAGTAAATAAATTGAAGGAACAAGGCTATGATTGTCTCGGATTAACATGTGATGTAACAAATGAGAATCAACTAAAACAGGCAATAGATCAAACTGTTAAGCATTATGGAAGACTTGATGTTCTCATTAATAATGCTGGTTTGCAGCATGTATCTCCCATCGAGGAATTTCCGACAGAGAAGTTCGAGTTTATGACTAAGGTAATGCTAGTAGCACCGTTTGCTGCAACGAAGCATGTCTTCCCAATCATGAAGCAACAAGGAAGTGGACGGATTATAAATATATCTTCGATTAATGGGGTTATTGGATTTGCGGGTAAAGCTGCTTATAACAGTTCCAAACATGGAATAATTGGACTAACAAAAGTTGCAGCTTTAGAAGGTGCTTCAGATGGCATAACGGTGAATGCTGTTTGTCCAGGTTATGTGGATACACCATTGGTTCGTAATCAACTGGAGGATCTGGCAAAAACGCGAGATGTTTCTCTGGAGAAAGTGTTGGAAGAAGTTATTTATCCTCTGGTTCCACAAAAGCGGTTATTGTCCGTGGCAGAAATTGCGGACTATACCATCTTCCTAGCAAGTGATAAGGCGAAAGGTGTCACTGGGCAGGCGATCATTATTGATGGCGGCTATACAGCACAATAATTAAGAGAGGAGTAACAGACATGGAAAATGTTTATCTATTAGAAGGCGCAAGAACTCCATTTGGTACTTTTGGTGGAGCTCTTAAAGATATTGATCCAACGGAGCTTGGAGTGATAGCAAGCAAAGAAGCACTCAATCGAAGTAAAATGGATGCTAGTTCAATTGATTTCACTGTTATGGGAAATGTGATTCACTCAGCTAAAAACGCCCCTTATTTAACGAGACATTTGTCGTTGCAAACGGGCATTCCATTAGAAAGTAACTCCCTAACTGTGAATCGATTATGCGGTTCTGGGCTACAAGCGGTTATCAATGCTGCGCAATCAATTCAATTACAAGAAGGACAGGCAGCACTGGCTGGTGGAGTTGAAAATATGAGTTTAGCCCCATATGCATTGAGAGGCAGCAGGTTTGGTACAAAATTAGGAACACCCAAAATGGATGACATGCTTTGGGCGGCTCTTACCGATGAATATATTGGAGCAGGGATGGGGGTAACTGCAGAAAATTTAGCGAAAAAATATGATATTTCCCGAGAAGCTCAAGATGCGTATGCATACGAAAGTCATCGTCGTGCAGCTGAAGCAAGGAATCGAGGGATATTTACCGATGAAATTGTCCCCGTTGAGGTGAAAACAAGAAAAGGAATGTCCCTAATGGATACCGATGAACATATTCGAGAAGATACAACGATGGAGCGATTAGCGAAACTAAAGCCTTCTTTTACATCAGATGGTACGGTAACTGGGGGAAATGCAAGTGGTATTAATGATGGAGCAGCAGCTGTTGTGTTAGCAGGAGAGCAATTTGTTCAGGAAAACAGTTTAAAACCAATAGCTAAAATTATTTCATGGGGGATAGCTGGAGTAGATCCTTCTATTATGGGAATAGGCCCTGTTCCTGCTATGAAAAAAGCATTGGCGAATGCAGGATTATCGTTGTCAGACATTGATCTCTTCGAAGTGAATGAAGCTTTTGCAGCACAGTATTTAGCCGTAGAAAAAGAACTGGGGCTAGATCGAGATAAAGTCAATGTAAATGGCGGTGCAATTGCTTTAGGGCATCCAATTGGTGCTAGTGGAACGCGTGTATTATATACACTTATTAAAGAACTGCATCGTAAAAACAAAACGCATGGCATGGTGTCATTGTGCATTGGCGGAGGTCAAGGAATAGCCATGATAGTAGAAGTTATGTAATCAGTTAACAAGAAGAAAATAGGGGGGGGGATTGTTCATGATCGGTATCATTCTGGGGTTGATTGTATTAATGCTGTTAGCCTACTTAGGGTGGTCAATTATTTGGGTAGCACCCATTGCAGCAGGAGTGGTTGCATTAACAGGAGGATTAGACTTGCTCGATGCATACAAAGATACATACATGGGGGGATTTGTATCTTTTGCTAAGCAATGGTTTCCTGTGTTTATGTTAGGTGCGATATTTGGAAAGCTAATGGAAGATACAGGGATGGCTAGATCCGTTGCAGTTGCTTTAACGAAAATTATTGGTACAAGGCGTGCGATCTTGGGGGTATTAGTATCATCAGCAGTTTTGACTTATGGAGGGGTTAGTTTATTTGTAGTGGTGTTTGCCGTTTATCCACTAGCTTTAACATTATTTCGTGAAGCGAATATAAGCAGAAGGCTAATTCCTGCAACAGTTGCATTAGGTGCATTTACATTTACGATGACTGCATTGCCAGGAACACCTCAAATTCAAAATTTAATTCCTATGGATTACTTTCAGACAAGTGCCACAGCTGCACCAATAATGGGGATTATTGCAGCTTTAATAATGGCTGGCGGTGGTTATTTTTATCTAAGCTGGCGAGAGAAAAAATTAACAAAGAATGGAGAAACCTATACAGAGCCGAAAGAGAATAATATCGAAAATAAGGAAGCACCCACACCGAATTTTATATTATCTCTTTTACCATTATTAGCCGTTCTCATTACCTTAAATGTTTTCAAATGGGATATTGTTATTGCCTTAATTTCGGGTATTACCCTGCTATTATTTTTAAATCTACACAAAGCAAAAAGTTTTGTTAAAGCGATTAATAATGGTGCTACAGGGTCAGTGATTGCTATTATAAATACAAGTGCGGCAGTTGGATTCGGAACTGTGGTAAAAGTTGTACCAGGATTTGAGAAACTAACCGAAATCCTAATGGGCATCAAAGGAAACCCGTTAATTTCAGAAGCAGTTGCTGTCAATGTGCTGGCTGGAGCAACTGGGTCAGCCTCAGGAGGGATGGGAATTGCCCTTGAAGCATTGGGGTCAAAATACTACGAAATTGCTATAAATACCGGTATTTCACCGGAAGCATTTCATCGTATCGCTTCATTGTCATCCGGTGGTCTAGATGCGCTGCCACATAATGGAGCTGTTTTAACCTTGCTGACCATTACTGGTATGTCCCATAAAGATAGTTATAAAGATATTTTTGTAGTAGCTGTTTTGATTCCAGTAATATCTGTAATTGTAGCCATTATTTTAGCTTCGCTAGGTATATTTTAATAAATAGCAGGTACAGGAAAAACCCTGTACCTGCTATTTATGTCACCTGCAAAAAAGAAAAACCATTTCGATAGAAGTTTTTTGTTATTTATTGTCAGTCCTTTTCAATCTTATTAGCGGAACTTGTATTACTTTTTTCTTATATAAATACGCAATCCCATTTAATATAAACGCAGGTACTTTTTTAGGGCTGTATTTCCTAAAATACATACGTGAGAACATAAATTTAATATCATCCCATTGATGATCGTGTGAGAGCTGTCGAAAACGAGCAACATCAATTAATTTTATATTTCCTTCTGGGGTTAAAATAATATTTCGTAAATGAATGTCCGAGGGATTTAACCCTTGCTGTTTAGCGAGTTTTAAAGCAAAGTCTGCCTCTTTTATATTTTCTTCTGTTAATGGAATGCCAAGTGTTAAACAGTCATATAATGTGTATCCATTAATATAATCGATTAGTAGATAATTTTTTCCGGATTGATATAATTTAGGGAAAAAAGAGTTTTCATTTAATAATTGATAAATTTCTGCTTCCTCTGATGCAATGTGTTCGTATTCTGGTGGAAAGACTTTGAGGGCCTTGGAAGTAGACTTGATTTTAAAGACAACCGCACTACGTCCTACACCAATAACTTCTAATGATGGATGTTTCTCAGCAACGGTTAATGATTGTTTTTCATTCTGTATGTTAACACTCTCTGCTAACTCAATAATCGTATTGGTGTCCAAGTTTTTACCCTCCTTGTACAATATCTTATATAACATTATATAAAAAAAGAACGATAATTTCCTGTTTAAACTATACCTAGACAATAGGAGGAATTCCCTGTATTTTTAAAATATTACAATGGTTTGCCTTAAAAAGGAAAGGAGTGTAAGGAAATGAAGTTAGTGAATTATCAGTTGAAAGAATTGGATGAGTCGAGAGTTGGCTGCCTAATTAATGATCAAGTATTGGATTTACAAGATGCATACAAACAGTATCTGATCTCCGTACATGAGGAGAAGTCAGTAGACCAATTAGAACAAGAACTTCCATCTAATCCGCAACATTTTTTTACAAGAGGTATCCCAGCAATTGAGAAAGCGCAAAAGGCATTAAACTATAACTTAGAGCAAGAAGCAATAGAGTTACGAATGAACCGAGAAGAACTACGGTTAGAAACTCCAGTTCCTTCTCCTTCAAAAATTATATGTATTGGAAAAAACTATGCTGATCATGTAGAAGAAATGAAGGGAGATATTCCAGAGTTTCCTGTATTGTTTGCCAAGTACGATAATGCATTAATTGGACCAGAAGCTTATATTGAAAAGCCTGCGTTTACAAAAGAACTTGACTATGAAGTAGAACTCGCAGTGGTAATTGGAAAAGAAGCATCAAAAGTACTCAAGGATGAGGCATTTCAGTATATCGCTGGATATACCATTGGAAATGATACAACAGCTAGAGACCTACAAAAACGGACACCGCAATGGCTACAAGGAAAGACGTTAGATCGGTCTACACCTATTGGGCCATGTATAGTAACTACTGATGAAATAACAGATCCTGCGAACTTACAGATTAAATCATTTGTAAATGGTGAGGAACGACAATCATCGAATACAAGTAATCTCATATTCGATATCCCATTTCTTATCCAGTTTATATCAAGACTGATAACATTGAAACCAGGGGATATCATTATGACAGGTACTCCTAATGGAGTTGGCTTTGCTAGAAATCCTGCCCAGTTTCTCCAAGATGGGGATGTAGTAGGAGTTGAAGTTGAACAGATTGGACACATGGAAAATAAAGTAGTTGAATAATCTTTACGATGATAATAACAAAGGCCTTACCAGCATATATGTATGGAAGGCCTTATTTTATTGATAAGTTTATAAGCTATAAGAGTCCCTTGAAGGCATCCAACTATTTTACTAAATTCCGGTTTAATTTTTATAATTTATTGAATATTGTTTTAAATTAGTATACGATTTGGTTATTGAAAAATAAGCCTGCTATTTTAAGTAATAGCAGGAAAAAAGGAGGAAACAATATGAACGTTGGAAGCGATTACAAAGAATTGTCGTATCAAGAAACAAAACCTGATTATCAACAGGTGGCTGAAAGTGCTTCATTTAAGGATTTAATTACAAGACGAAAACGATTTATTATTCCCCTTACCATTTTCTTTTTAGTGTTTTATTTTCTACTTCCAGTTCTAACTTCTTATACTACCTTTTTGAATACTCCAGCGATAGGGGATATATCGTGGGCATGGTTGTTTGCTTTTGCGCAATTTATTATGACTTGGGTTTTCTGCATTATCTATGTGAAGAAATCAGCCCAGTTTGATCGTCAATCGGATGAAATTATTGAAGATCAATTAGGAGGAGAACGAGAATGAATGCGACCGTTATTACATTGTTTTTAGCAATTGTCCTTGCCACACTAGTTATCACATATTACGCTGCTAAAAAAACACAGACGACTGGTGATTTTTATACGGCAGGAGGAGGTTTAACTGGCTGGCAAAATGGACTTGCTATTGCAGGGGACTATTTATCAGCCGCTTCGTTTTTAGGTATTGCCGGAGCAATTGCACTTTATGGTTTCGATGGATTTTTTTATAGTATTGGTTTTTTAATTGCCTACTTAGTTGTAATGTTTTTAGTTGCAGAGCCATTACGGAATTTAGGGAAATACACACTCGCCGATATGATTAATGCACGATTCGATGCTAAAAAAGTAAGAGCGATCGCAGCTTTAAGTACAATTACGATTGTGATTTTTTACATGATTGCACAGCTTGTTGGAGCAGGTGCATTAATTCAGCTATTATTTGATATTGATTATTGGATAGCCGTATTAATTGTTGGAGTCATGATGACAATTTATGTATTATTTGGTGGAATGACAGCTACTAGCTGGGTACAAATAATAAAAGCAGTTTTATTGATGATTGGTACAGTAATCATAGCATTTATGGTATTGGCTAAGTTTAACTTTAATATTCTAGGTATGTTTAGTGAAATGAAAACCGTGACAAGCCATGGCGCTGATTACTTAAATCCTGGCTTAAAGTATAAAGTACCACTCGATACGATTTCATTAATGTTAGCCTTAGTGCTTGGAACAGCAGGATTGCCTCATATCTTGATGCGGTTTTTTACTGTGAAAAATGCAAAAACAGCAAGGAGTTCTGTTGTTACAGCTACGTGGGTTGTAGGGATATTTTATGTACTGACCATCTTCTTAGGGTTTGGAGCAGCTGCTTTTGTAGGAGAAGAGCTTATTACTGCAGCCAATCCAGCAGGGAATATGGCAGCACCATTATTAGCAGAGGCTCTTGGTGGTAATCTACTCATGTCGTTCGTTTCAGCAGTAGCATTTGCAACCATTCTTGCTGTTGTTGCAGGATTGGTTTTATCTGGTGCTTCTGCATTTGCGCATGACATATATGGCCAAATTATTAAAAAAGGAAAGGCCACAGATAAACAACAAATGATTGCTGCACGGTATGCTTCTTTAGGTGTCTCTGTTTTCTCAATTTTATGTGCTTTATTCGCCCAAACCATGAATGTTGCATTTTTGGTGTCGTTAGCGTTTTGTGTAGCCGCTAGTGCGAATCTACCTGTTATCCTTTATACCATTTATTGGAAACGGTTCAATACAACTGGTGCAATTACAGGCATGCTATTTGGTTTACTTTCCGCCATTATCTTGGTATCCATAAGTCCAAATGTATTTTCTCCTACAGAAGGAGCCGCCATATTAGTTGGTGAACCTATTTTTCCACTTACTAATCCAGCTTTAATATCTGTTCCTTTAGGATTTATTGGTGGATACTTGGGAACGGTATTTTCGAAGGAAGCGGATTTAAAACGATTTGCAGAGGTACAAGTAAAAGCAAATACAGGTTATCGAGAGTGAATAACAACGATCAATAATTTCACAAGGAGGAAATCATCCTTCAATGGATTAAGCCAAATTCTATAATAGATCGGTGATTTTATTATGACTTCAGAGGATGAGATATTTAGCTCTTAGTAATTATCGATTTATTCGCTAAACCAACTGAAATAGGCACTGCTCTTTGCGGACGCAGCAATGGCTAACCCGGGAAGTAAAAGCACTTCCACTGGGTGTAGCTTATGAGCTTATAATCCGTGTTGTTCCGCTGGAGTCAGGCCTATTTTCATTCGTTGTGATTAGGATAAAGATATATAGCGAGCATTTATACATTTTCACAAGGAGGGAAAAAGGTTGGATAAACGATATGTTGCAACTATGGAAGAACAAGAAAAGGTGTTACGTACGTTTTTTAAAAAGGGTGCAGATGGACCAATTGAAACATTTCCTAGTAAAGAAAAACGAAAGCTAATTATCTTACAACATATAATCACTCGATTTGATCAAACCAAAAATTATACAGAGAAAGAAGTAAATGATGTACTAAAAAGAATTTATCGTGATTTTGCGATAATTAGAAGATATCTAATTGATTATGGTTTTATGAAACGAAACAAAGATGGATCAAAATACTGGGTAAATGTTTAGGGTAGAGGCACCATATAGCCTGGATTAAAAGTCCGTGTAGAAGATAGGAGTGTCTACAAACTCTCTAAGAAGCTTTAAAAAAATGAATACCTTATTCTTATTATAATCCGTATCCAAGTAAATGTTCTAGGTAGAGGGCAAGTTCAATCTGTGGTAGGTATTGTTTTCTGCTCACGGTGAAGGAAGCCGACGGATTAAATTGCAATTTAGGTTTATGCTAGAGGTGGGGACAGGAAGCGTAATTCATTGGGATTCAATGTAAATGAATTGCCTGTCGAGACAATTTATCCGCGTGAATATTTTGCTTTTCAGGAATCCATTTTATAAAGAAATAAGGGAAGTGCTCAGTTTCTGTAAGAATCACTTCTAATAAAGGCATATATTTTGGGTTTCTTGTAAAACGTTTTTCAATTGTCTCTACAACCAATTTGGAATCGGAACGAAACGATAATATTTCATCAGGGAATTGTTCTTTACATATTTCCAATGCTTTTATAACTGCAAAGAATTCAGCTTCATGATTGGAAAGAATGCCTAGTGGAATTGTATACTCAAAGGTTGATTTTCCTTGTTTCATATAAATACCAGCACCACTTTGCCCTGGATCTCCATTGGCTGCACCATCTGTGTATACTTCGATCATAGAAAATCTACCCCTTTTTTAGTCATTCTGAATAGTAAGTATAGCATAGTTTTATGAAGTAAAAAATTTCGCTGTATAAAATAGACTAGAAGGAAAAGCAAATTTGTGTCAAAATAAAAGAAACGGCAGTTGATTTGGGAGAGGGTATGTATGAAATTACAACTTGTTAATGAACAAGTTCTAAAATGGAAGATGAATCAATCCCTTATGCAGTCAATTCAAATTCTGCAATTCTCCAGTATAGAATTAATGGATTATATCAAAGAAGTTGAGAAAGAAAATCCATTAATTGACGAAATCCAATACCAGGATGATTTAACATATTATCATTCATCAGCTGATAATAATACAGCTGCTGGGGAAATTAATGCGAAGGAATTGAACATGTATGAACAACTAAAGAAGCAATTATTCATGCTGGATATTGCCGAGGAAATAAGGCCGTTGGTTTTATTTGGTATCGATTCATTAAATGAAAGCGGTTACCTAGAAGTCGAAATGGAGCTTTGGGCGGAGAAATGTCACTCCACTATAAATCATGTGGAACAGGCGCTTTTGCATATCCAATCATTAGAGCCTGCAGGGATTGGAGCGAGATCATTAAGCGAGTGTATTCGTTTGCAATTGGACACATCCATGCACGATCCACTTTTTTTAGAAGATCTGTTGGAAAATCATCTGGATTGGATTGCTCAAGAAGAGATTCCTACCATTTCATCTAGCTACCAGCTGCCAGAATCTTACATTAGCGAATTGCTTGAAGAAATCAAGAATTGCCATCCTAAACCCGGTCAGCTATTATCTACTAAACAGTCGAGCTACATTATTCCGGAGGCATCTATTTTCAAGGAAAGTGGTAAGTGGGTAGTTACATTCTTTTCATGGGGCTCTCCAACATTACAGCTAAATCAAGATTACAAGCAACTCATGGATAGGGAAAAGCAAACGGTAGATTATCTCAAGAATAAATGGAAACAAGTTGAAGATTTAAAAAAAGCAATTTCGTATCGGAGAAATACGTTAGAGCGCGTAATTCAATGTATTATGGAAAAACAATATCTTTTTTTTGAGAATGGCATCCATTTCCTTCAGCCATTAACATTAAAAGAAATTGCTGATTACCTGGATTTGCATATATCAACAATAAGCAGAGCCATTTCTAATAAATATGTGCAAACACCGAATGGTGTGTTGCCGTTAAATTTCTTCTTACAGACAGGTATTCAGCAGAAAAATGGTTCAAAGACTTCAACCTTTGTTATAAAACGTCTTATCACTGAATTTATTGATAATGAAAATAAACAAAAGCCCTTATCAGATAAAAAATTAATGGATAAACTATACCAAGAGCATGGAATTGAAATAGCACGGAGAACAATTATGAAGTACCGTAAACAATTAAATCTTCCATCCTCTGCTAAGCGAAAGGAAAATTAAGATGAGCCACGTAATATTTTATACAAAAGACCATTGTCCTTTATGTGATGACGCGAAGATGATGCTCGAACTTCTAATGAAAGAATACAAATTTGATATAGAAGAACGAAATATACACCATAATGAAAAATGGTTAGAAAACTATCACTTACGAATACCTTATGTGATTATCGGAGAACATACGATTGATGGTTCACAAATGAATTGGAACACATTAGAGCAAGCATTACAATCGAACGAGCTGGATTGAAATAAGATCAGATCTATGCTTATAATGAGCGTAGAACCCTTGTTAATATAGGGTTTTTGCTTATTATAGTCATTTTGGTTGTGAAATTTTTGATCTTTGCTATAATGAATTTGAAGGAAGGATTAATTTTTTTGATGCTTCCGGGACATAATATAACCATGTGGGACTATTTGTGTCCATGCGAAGGAGTCCTTTAATGAGAGAGTTAATTGAATTACAAAAGAAATTATTGCCAGATGTTTTAGAAATTATGCAGCAACGCTATGCTATTCTGCGTAGCATTGACTTACTTCAACCAATCGGCAGAAGGGGGCTAGCTGAAAACACAAATATTACCGAACGAAGTGTTCGTAGTGAAGTTGATTTTTTTCAGAAGCAGGATTTAATTCAAATTACTGCAAAAGGAATGTTTATCACAGAAGAGGGTAAAGTAATTTTAGAAAAATTAGCTTCATTTATGAGCGAAATTATGGGTTTGCGTGTTTTAGAACAGCAGCTTCAGGATAAATTATCAGTAAGGAGTGCTATTGTAGTACCTGGTAATAGTGATAGCCATGAATGGGTCAAACAAGAAATGGGAAAAGCAAGCGTAGCCTTTTTAAAAACCATCATAGGTGATAACAACACGATCGCAGTTACTGGTGGTACAACGATGGCTGCAGCTGCCAGAATGATGACGGCTTTAACAAACCAAGGCGATCCCTTATTTGTCCCGGCTCGTGGTGGAATAGGGGAAAAAGTAGAAAATCAAGCAAATACCATTGCTTCAGAAATGGCTCGCAAAGCCAATGGAGACTATCGACTACTTTATGTTCCAGATCCATTAAGTGAGTCAGCTTATCAGTCTATTATTCAAGAACCCTCTGTCAACGAAACATTGCAGCAAATAAAAAGTGCAACCATTGCAATGCATGGAGTTGGGGACGCACTAACCATGGCACAACGTAGAAAAACAACGGATGCTATCATTCAAAAGTTAAAAGACAACCATGCTGTAAGTGAAGCATTCGGTTATTACTTTGATGGAGAAGGAAATGTTGTACATAAGGTGCGTACAGTAGGAATTCAACTAGAAGATTTAGAGCGTATGCCTTATGTAATCACCATCGCTGGAGGGAAATCTAAAGCCCGGGCAATAGCATCCTATTTTAAACAAGGCAAGAGCGATCTGCTTATTACAGATGAAGCAGCCGCAGAACAGATTTTAAAGGGAAATTAATCTCTTTAAATATAAATAGTCAAAAACAAATTTTAGGAGGAATATACATGGCAGTAAAAGTAGGAATTAACGGTTTTGGTAGAATCGGACGTAATGTATTTCGTCAAGCTCTAAAAAATGATGAGGTGGAAGTAGTTGCAGTTAATGATTTAACAGATGCTAATATGTTAGCTCACCTTTTACAATATGATTCTGTTCACGGTCATCTTGAAGAAGAAGTGACGGTTAATGGTTCCAATATTGTAGTTGGTGGAAAAGAGATTAAAGTATTATCTGAACGTGACCCTGCTGACTTAGGTTGGGGAGATCTTGGCGTCGAAGTAGTAATTGAATCTACTGGCCGTTTTACAAATGGTGAAGATGCACAGAAACACATTGATGCAGGAGCGAAAAAAGTAATTATCTCTGCACCTGGTAAAAATGAAGACCTTACAATGGTTATGGGTGTTAACGACGATCAATATGACCCTGCTAAACACAACATTATTTCGAATGCATCTTGTACAACAAACTGTCTTGCACCATATGCTAAAGTATTACATGACAAATTCGGGATTAAACGTGGCTTAATGACAACGATCCACTCTTACACAAACGACCAACAAATCCTTGATTTGCCGCATAAAGACTATCGTCGTGCTCGTGCAGCAGCTCAAAATATCATTCCTACAACTACTGGGGCTGCTAAAGCAGTAGGTAAAGTATTACCGGAACTTAATGGGAAGCTAAACGGTGGAGCAGTACGTGTTCCTACTCCAGATGGTTCATTAGTAGATCTTGTAGCAGAATTAGATCAAAATGTAACAGCTGAAGATGTGAATGCAGCATTAAGAGAAGCTGCTGAAGGTGAATTGAAGGGAATTCTTGAATACAGTGAACTACCACTTGTATCAACAGATATTGTAGGTAACACACATTCTTCTATCGTAGATGGTTTATCTACAATGGTATTAGAAGATAATATGGTAAAAGTAATTTCATGGTATGATAATGAAATGGGATATTCTTCTCGTTGTGTGGACTTAGCTGCATTCTTGAAAAAACAAGGACTATAAGAATAGGAGTTGCGGAGGAGGAACCAAATCCTCCTCCGTTTCCATGTGTAAAAATAGCTCTGCTGAATTAAATGAATGATTAATGATCCCACCTGAGGGAATCCCTAATAAATGAGAGTAAATGGTACATATTCCTAAAATTGGGAGGTAGATAAAATGAACAAAAAAACATTGAAAGACCTTGATGTCAAAGGAAAAAAAGTATTTTGCCGTGTGGACTTTAACGTTCCGATGAGTGAAGGTAAAGTAACGGATGATACACGTATAAAAGCTGCACTTCCAACGATTGAATACCTTTCAAATCACGGGGCAATCACCATTTTAGCAAGTCACCTTGGTCGACCTAAAGGCGAAGTAGTTGAAGAGTTGCGTCTAGATCCAGTGGCAGAACGTTTAAGTGATTTAATTGAAAAAGAAGTAGTGAAGACGGATGCTGTATATGGTAATGAAGTCAATGAAGCTATTTCCCAAGTAAGTGAAGGCGATATTATTTTAATTGAAAATGTTCGCTTTGAAGCCGGTGAAGAAAAGAATGGTGAAGATCTTGTAAAAGCATTTGCTAATATGGCTGATTACTATGTGAATGATGCTTTTGGGGCTGCGCATCGTGCACATGCATCTACTACAGGAGTTGCTGAAAAATTACCAGCCGCTGCAGGATTTTTAATGGAAAAAGAAATTGAAGTACTCGGCAAGGCATTAGAAAACCCTGAACGCCCCTTTACAGCAATTATCGGTGGAGCAAAGGTAAAAGATAAAATTAATGTTATTGATCATTTACTTGATAAGGTAGATAATTTGATTATCGGTGGCGGACTAGCCTATACCTTTGTTAAAGCACAAGGATATGAAGTTGGAAAATCCTTGTTAGAAGAAGATAAGATTGAACTAGCGAAAGAATTCATGAAAAAAGCAGAGGATAAGGGAGTCAACTTCATACTTCCAGTAGATGTGATTGTTGCAGACGATTTTTCAGAAACTGCGAATACAAAAGAAGTTGGTATTGATCAAATTCCTGCTGATTGGGAAGCGCTAGATATTGGTACAGAGACAAGAAAGAAATACGCACAGGTAGTGGCAGATTCCAAGTTAATTATTTGGAACGGACCAATGGGCGTATTCGAAATGGAAGCATTTGCTAATGGAACAAAAGCTGTTGCGGATGCATTAGCAACAACAGAAGGTTACACTGTAATTGGTGGTGGAGATTCTGCTGCTGCAGTAGAAAAATTTGATTTAAGTGATAAAATGGATCACGTTTCCACAGGAGGAGGCGCCTCTTTAGAGTTTATGGAGGGGAAAGTACTACCTGGAGTCGAAGCATTAAGTGACAAATAATACGATAATGAGGTGAGACGGATGCGGAAGAAAGTAATCGCTGGAAATTGGAAAATGAATAAAATTGCCACCGAAGCAAATGAATTTGTTGATGAGGTCGCAGCGAAAGTACCTGAAGATAAACAAGTGGAGGCAATTGTTTGTGCTCCATTTCCATTTCTAGCAGCGATTGTGGATAAAACCAAAAATACAAACCTAAAAGTTGCTGCTCAGACGATGCATTATGAAGAAAGCGGAGCGTTCACTGGTGAAGTTAGCCCAACTATGCTTGAAGATTTAGGCGTTTCGCATGTCGTTCTTGGACACTCTGAGCGTAGAGAATATTATAACGAGACAGATGAAACGGTAAACAAGAAAACACATGCTGCGTTTAACCATCATTTGGTTCCAATTGTATGTGTTGGTGAAACTTTAGAACAGCGTGAAGCAAATGAAACAATGGATCATGTAGAGAACCAAGTTACAAAAACATTAAAAGGTTTATCTAATCAACAAGTAGCAGATACAATCATTGCCTACGAACCGATTTGGGCAATTGGTACAGGTAAAACAGCTACAAGTGATGAGGCAAATGAAGTATGTGCTCATATTCGCCAAGTTATTGGAAAAATTACTTCACCAGAAACAGCAGAAAAAGTGGTTATTCAATACGGTGGAAGTGTAAAACCGGCTAATATTGAAGAATTGTTAGCTCAATCGGATATTGATGGAGCATTAGTAGGCGGAGCTAGCCTTAAATCAGATTCCTTCTTACAATTAGTGGAGGCAGGTACAAAATGAAACAAGATAAATTAGCAGCATTAATCATCTTAGATGGCTTTGCTATTCGAGACGAAGAAAAAGGGAATGCTGTCAAGCAAGCTCGCACCCCAAATTTTGACCGATATTGGAATACCTATGCGCATAACCAATTAACTGCATGTGGAGAAGCTGTTGGACTTCCAGAAGGCCAAATGGGCAACTCTGAAGTTGGTCATTTAAATATTGGAGCAGGGCGTATTGTTTATCAAAGTTTAACACGTGTGAATGTATCGATTAAAGAAGGAGACTTCTTTGAAAAAGAAGCGTTTAAGAAATCAATTGAGAATGCAAAGAAAAATAATAAAGCGCTGCATGTCTTTGGCTTACTATCAGATGGTGGTGTGCACAGTCATATCAATCATTTATTCGCATTATTAAAACTAGCAAAAGATAATGAACTGCAAAAAGTATATGTTCATGCATTTCTTGATGGACGAGATGTCGGTCCACAAACAGCAAAAACATATATTAAACAGACCCAAGAAAAAATGAACGACTATGGTGTTGGAGAATTTGCCACGATTTCTGGTAGGTATTATTCGATGGATCGTGACAAACGCTGGGATCGAGTGAAAAAAGCATATGATGCAATGGTTTACGGTGAAGGGCCAGCATATCAAGACCCAATCGATGTCGTTGATGACTCCTATGCGAATGAAATCTATGATGAATTCGTTATTCCTTCTGTTATTACAGATGAGACAGGTGAAGCAGTAGGGAAAGTACAGGATGGGGATTCCATTATCTTTTATAATTTCCGTCCAGATCGTGCCATCCAAATTTCACGTACGTTTGCTAACGAAGATTTTCGCGAATTTGACCGTGGTGAACATATACCAAAGAATTTAGATTTTGTGATGTTAACAAACTTTAGTGAAACCGTAGATGGTTATGTAGCATATGAGCCAGTGAACTTAGATAATACGATTGGGGAAGTGTTATCGCAACATGGTATGAAACAATTACGGATTGCTGAGACGGAGAAATATCCGCATGTAACATTCTTTATGAGTGGTGGACGTGAACAAGAATTCGAAGGAGAAAAACGAATTTTAATTGATTCACCAAAGGTAGCAACCTACGATTTACAACCAGAGATGAGTGCTTATGAAGTGACGGACGCGTTACTAAAAGAACTTGACACTGGGGAACAAAATGCGATTATCCTAAATTTTGCTAATCCAGATATGGTTGGACATTCAGGAAAACTCCAGCCGACTATTGATGCTATTGAAGCAGTGGATGAATGTCTTGGAAAAATCGTTGATAAAATTAAAGAACTTGGTGGGAATGCCATTATAACGGCCGATCATGGTAATTCCGATGAAGTAATTACTGTAGACGACAAACCGATGACCGCTCATACAACGAATCCAGTACCGGTAATTGTAACGAAACAAGATGTTACCTTACGGAATGGTGGGATTTTAGCAGATTTATCACCAACTTTACTGGATCTATTAGAGATTGAAAAACCAATAGAAATGACTGGCAATTCATTAATAAAATAAAACGAAAACTAAAGGAGAGAATAATTATGCCATACATTACTGATGTTTATGCACGTGAAGTATTAGATTCGCGCGGTAACCCTACCGTGGAAGTAGAAGTATTTACCGAATCTGGAGCATTTGGATCTGCACTTGTACCAAGTGGAGCTTCTACTGGTGAATATGAAGCGGTAGAATTACGAGATGGAGACAAAGATCGTTATTTAGGAAAAGGTGTTCAAAAAGCAGTTCAAAACGTAAATGAAGTGATTGCACCGGAACTACTGGGTATTGATGTTACTCGTCAAAATATCATTGATGCATTAATGATTGAATTAGATGGAACGGAAAATAAAGGGAAGCTTGGTGCCAATGCGATTCTTGGTGTTTCCATGGCAGTAGCGCATGCGGCATCTAGTTATTTAGAAGTGCCATTATACAACTATCTAGGTGGATTTAACGCGAAAACTTTGCCAACACCAATGATGAATATACTAAATGGCGGGGAACATGCTGATAACAACGTGGATATCCAAGAATTTATGATCATGCCAGTTGGTGCAGAATCTTTTAAGGAAGCGTTACGTACCGGTGCTGAAATCTTCCATTCATTGAAAAAAGTATTGAATTCAAAGGGCTATAATACAGCTGTAGGTGATGAAGGTGGTTTTGCACCAAATCTTGGTTCCAATGAAGAAGCCCTACAAACAATTGTTGAGGCAATTGAGGCAGCTGGGTATAAACCTGGGGAAGAAGTAAAGCTAGCTATGGATGTAGCAGCATCTGAAATATACGAAGATGGTAAATACAATTTGAAAGGTGAAGGAGTCGTTCGTACATCTGAAGAAATGGTTGATTGGTATGAAGATATGATTAATAAATACCCAATTATTTCAATTGAAGATGGCCTTGATGAAAATGATTGGGATGGTTTCAAAGTCTTAACAGATCGTCTTGGTGGACGTGTCCAACTTGTTGGAGATGACTTATTCGTAACCAATACGAATAAACTTTCCCAGGGTATAGAAAAAGGTATTGGAAACTCGATCTTAGTTAAAGTAAATCAAATCGGTACGTTAACTGAAACATTTGAAGCAATCGAAATGGCTAAACGTGCTGGTTATACTGCTGTTATTTCACATCGATCTGGTGAAACAGAAGATGCTACGATTGCGGATATTGCTGTTGCTACCAATGCAGGACAGATTAAGACCGGTGCACCATCTCGTACGGATCGCGTAGCTAAATACAATCAATTACTTCGCATTGAAGATGAGCTAGCAGGTATGGGAGAATACGCTGGTAAAACAGCATTCTATAATCTAAACAAATAATCTTATAATAAAACCTCTTGAAGGGTGATGCTTCAAGAGGTTTTTTATTGGTCTAAGAAATATAAAATTTTACAATTGTACTAACGAAATAAGTGAATTACCCATCGTCCGGCTTAAGCAATCAGCACAATAAGTCTGGCCATACCGCATAATGCGAAAATTCTTGTAAAGTCACTTTTGGTTTTTCTTATGATTGAAACAAGTCTAAGCCGTAGTAAAAAATTAGATTATGCTTTAAATATAGATAAAAGGTAATCATAGGACGAAAAGTGTTGGGAATATAATACAAAATGGGATGAAGCTGGATGATGGAGGGGTAGAATGGTTCAAAAAGTGCTTTTATTTGGTGATGTTGGTATAGATGATACCATTGCTTTAATTTACGCGTATCTCAACGATGATATAGAGATTGTTGGGATTGTGGCGGATTATGGGAATGTATCTAGAGATAATGCTATTGCTAATATCTTGTATATACGAAGTTTATTTCCTACACAGGAAGTGCAAGATATAAAAGTTATTGCTGGCGCGCATATCCCGATGACTGGGGAAGCTCCTGAATACGTACCAGAGATCCATGGCGAATATGGCCTTGGTCCAATTACTCCACCAAAAAAACATTTGAGCAATGGAATAAGTGAGAACTTCTTTGAAGTTGTCGAATTAATCAATAGGTATAAAGATGAATTGGTTATTGTAAATATTGGTCGATTAACCTCATTAGCAAGTTTATTTATTCTTTATAAATCACTCATGTCTTCCATTAAAGCATATTACATTATGGGAGGAGCTTTTTGGGTCCCTGGTAATATTACAGCAGTTTCTGAGGCGAATTTTCATGGTGATCCAGTTGCGGCGCAAGTTGTCTTAGAAAATGCAAAAAATGTAACGATAATCCCTTTAAATGTAACCAAATATGCTATCGCTACACCACAAATGGTTGATTTTATCGATCAAATGGGATCTGTACATATTGTTAAAGTACTATTGGATTATTATTATGATTTTTATAAAAAAAGAAATCCAACTATCCAGGGAAGCCCATTACATGATGTGTTAACGTTAATGGCTGTTTATAAACCAGGTATGTTAAGTTATCAAAAGTTGCCTATTCATATTGTGCAAGCTAAAAGCGGTATAGTTAGGGGACAGAGTATTGCCGATATTCGTCCATATGTTAATTTGGAAGATATGCAAACAGATGAAGCAGTGGGTGGAAAAATTCATCGCATTGCTTTTCAATTAGATTACCAGAAGTTCTATATCGATTTGATGTCAATCATGACAGGCGAAAGATTTGATGGATATGCGAAATAAATAACCCCTATAGTAATCAACTATAGGGGAAATATGTTATTGCGTTTTCTCTTTAATAAATTCGACTACTTCTTCAGCTGTTCCCATGGATAGAATCTGTTCTTTATAAGCAGTCATTTCCTCTTTAGAAAGGCGAAGAATTTGTGTACGGGCTGGTAAGATGGAAGTTGCACTCATACTGAATTCATCTAAACCAAGTCCTAATAATATCGGAATTGCAATGGAATCGCCTGCCATTTCACCACACATTCCGGCCCATTTTCCTTCTTGATGAGCAGCTTCAATCACATTGTGAATAAGATTTAGAATTGCCGGGTGATACGGTTGATAAAGATAAGATACTTGTTCATTCATCCTGTCCGCAGCCATTGTATATTGAATCAAGTCATTCGTCCCAATACTGAAGAAATCAACTTCTTTTGCAAACTGTTTTGCTGTAACAGCTGTAGAAGGAATTTCTACCATAATTCCAACCTCGATATTTTCAGAGACATCATAACCTTCTTTTTGTAAAGCTTCTTTCTCGTCTAATAAAAGTGCTTTCGCTTTACGGAATTCTTCAAGGGTTGCAATCATTGGGAACATCACTTTTAAATTACCGTATGCGCTAGCACGTAAAAGAGCCCTTAATTGTGGACGGAAGACATGTTCGTTTTCTAAGCAGAAACGAATAGCACGAAATCCAAGGAAAGGATTTAGTTCTTCTGGAAGATCTAAGTAATTTAATTCCTTATCTCCACCAATATCTAATGTGCGAACTACCACTGGTTTTCCTTCCATTTGTTCTAAGACAGATTTGTAAGCATCAAATTGCTCTTCTTCTGTTGGCAATTGACTTTTGCCCATGTATAAAAACTCTGTTCGGTAAAGTCCGATACCTTCACCACCATTGGCAAGTACACCGGCAACATCTTCAGGTGTTCCGATGTTAGCAGCTAACTCTACCTGTTCTCCATCTGAAGAAAATGTAGGTTCATCTTTTAATTTTGCCCATTCTTGTTTCTTTTCAGCAAATTCTTGTTGCTTCAGACGGTAACTTGCAATTTGATCCTCAGAAGGGTTGATAATGACATCACCTTCATTCCCGTCAACAATCAGGAGGTCTCCTTGTTTAATTATTTTAGTAACCTCTTTTGTACCAACAACAGCTGGTATTTCAAGAGATCTTGCCATAATTGCAGAGTGGGAAGTACGTCCTCCTATGTCTGTTGCAAACCCTTTTACAAAATCGCGATTTAATTGGGCCGTATCGGAAGGAGTTAGATCATTAGCAATTACAATTACTTCTTCATTAATTAGAGCAGGATCGGGGAAAGTAACCCCTAATAAATGAGCCATTACTCGTTTCGTTACATCATGGATATCGGCTGCTCGTTCCCTCATGTATGCATTATCCATGTTTTTGAACATATCAATAAACATATTAGCAGTTTCATCAAGTGCTGCTTCAGCCATGACATTTTCGGTAGTAATCTTATCTTTAATTGGATTAATGAGTTCAGGGTCGTTAAGAACTAACAAATGAGCTGAAAATATTTCCGCATGCTCATCACCAATCGCCTCTTTTGTATGGGCTTTAATTTTTTCTAATTCCTGCTTGGAAATTTCCAATGCTTTATTTAATCGTTCGATTTCCTCATTTGGGTTATCGATAGAGACTTTTTCAAATGATAAATCTGGGGTTTCAAGCTGATAAGCTTTCGCAATTGCAATTCCAGAAGATGCTGCAATTCCTTGAACATTCGACATAATCATTTCCAACCTTTCTACATTTCAATCACTTTCTATTTTAACCTGTCGACATTTTAGGTACAAGCAATCAGAGGCAATTTCTTAAAAGTTTGTCGAAAAAACTAGAAAAATAGCTTTTTTAAAAGGAATGTTAATTTTATCCAATACAACAACTAGGCTTCTTCTTTCTCTTTAATTGCCTCTAACCACTTTGTTAGTAAGTCAAATACTTCTTGTCTATTATCCTCATGTAATAATTCATGTCTTCCGTTTGCAAAGAACATGGTAGTTACATTCTCTAGACCAACTTTTTTATAGGTCGTAGCTGTTTTCCACACACCTCTTGTATAATTGCCAACTGGATCACGATCTCCACTTAAAATAAGAATTGGAAAATCAGGACGTATTTGTCGGTTCCGCTTTGTTTTCTGCATGGCAATTAACCCATTCATTAAATCATAAAAGAATCTACCGGTTGGAGTAAAGCCAGTATAAGGGTCTTTCATATAGTTTTTTATGGTACTTTCATTCCTGCTTAGCCATTCAAAACCAGTAGGCGAATGGGGTATTTTTTTATTATAGGTTCCAAAAACAAGCTTATTCATAAGGGGGGATTCTTGTCTACTTGGTAAAAAAGAAGCAAACCACTTGCCTGCTAAAGTCTTTACAAATGGAAAATAGCCGGTACCAGAAAGAATAGCTGCGTTAGCTAGGTGACTATTGGTTTGAAGATAGATACGTATTAAAAAAGAACCCATACTATGACCAATTAAGTACAGCGGAAGTTCAGGAAACGCTATTTTGATCCTTTTGGATAATTGGGTAAGATCATCCACTGTTTTCATAAAGCCATCTGAGTCTGCAAAGAATCCAAGTTGCCCTTGTCGTTCTCCTGTTTTACCATGGCCACGGTGATCATTTATGTATACAATAAATCCTTTTAAAGCTAAATGACTTGCAAATTCATCATATCTTTCACCGTGCTCCATCATACCATGTGCAATTTGAATAATTGCCTTTGGGTATAGATTCGGTTTCCATACCCTAGTAAATAGGCAAGTGCCATCCTTGGATGGATACCAAAATGATTCTTTTATCATTATCACAAGCTCCCATCAATTTAATATGCTTTTATTATAATTCGTTACACCTTTTCTAGGAATAGGAGATAGCAATTTTAAAAAGTGTCACATTAACCGCTGAGCATAGGAAAAAGCTTGCTATTTCAAAGTAAACTATGCTAAAGTTAATATAAGTTCACGTATGTTTTTTCTACTAACATACAAGCAGCGGAAGAATTCCAGATTTTTTGGTTTTGGTATAGGTTACAGGGGGTATCATACAAATATGCTAGGAATCGTAAACGTATTATTAGTGATTGATGGAATTATTATGATTGTACTTGTTTTATTGCAGTCTGGGAAAAGTGAAGGTCTGTCTGGTGCCATTTCTGGTGGTGCAGAGCAATTGTTTGGAAAACAGAAAGCAAGAGGGATTGATCTTGTCTTACACCGAGGAACAATTGTAACAGCAGTTATCTTTTTTGTACTAGCTTTCCTAAGCGCATATGTTTTACAATAAATAACGAAACCCTTATCGCTAATAGTGATAAGGGTTTTTATTATATAATGTGGGAGTAGTCTGCATTATCATTTAAAATAGGCTTTATGATTTAATTTTAGAATATGGGTAAAGTACTAAAGAAGAATGGCAGAAGGAGTTGCAGGAAGAATGAAAGTAAAACAACCACAACCTTTTACGTTTGAAGCAGGACCACGTGCGGTATTATTATTACATGGGTTTACTGGGCATTCAGCTGATGTTCGTATGTTAGGAAGATATTTAGAAAAAAGGGGTTACACGAGTCACGCCCCGATTTACCGTGGTCATGGATTACCACCAGAAGAACTAGTAAAAGCTACACCAAAAGAATGGTGGGCCGATGTCAAAGAAGCATATAATCATCTGAAGGAACTTGGTTATGAGGAAATAGCGGTGGCAGGGTTATCTTTAGGCGGGGTATTAAGCTTGAAATTAGCCTTCACGGAAAAAACAAAAGCAGTAGTAACCATGTGTTCTCCAATGTTTTTTGACAATGAGACACAACTTACAAAAGGCTTCCAAACTTTTTCTAAAGAATACAAACAATTAGAAGGGAAAGATGAAGCTGTTATTGAAAAAGAAGTAGAGGAATTACTTGAGCAATCAACGGAAGTATTCCAGCAATTAGGCAAATTTATTACAGAAGTAAAAAATGAAGTAGACACCATTTATACACCAGCAATGGTTGTTCAAGCAAGACAGGACGAAATGATTAATACAGATAGCGCCAATTATATTTATGAGAATGTAGAATCAGATCATAAGGCTTTGAACTGGTATGAAAATTCTGGACATGTAATCACCATGGATAAAGAGAAAGAGCAAGTGTTTGAAGATATTTATCAATTCCTTGAAACATTGGATTGGGAAGAATGATTATAATTATCAAAGAACGTGAACAATAAAAAGAAAGAAGGTGAAGAAAGTGAAAGAAAAAATACAAAATTATTTCAAAGAAAATGGAACCAAACCATTAGCTGTAGATGAATTAGAAGAAGTATTAGAAATTGAAGATGCAGTAGAATTTAAACAACTAGTTAAAGCACTAAATGAATTGGAAGAAGAAGGCGAACTTGTTCGGACACGAAAAAATCGTTTTGGACTGCCAGAAAAAATGAATTTAATTCGTGGTAGAATTCAGATGCACGCGAAAGGATTTGCATTTCTAATCCCTGATAATGAACAACAAGATGATGTGTATATTCATCATTCTGATCTTGCTTCTGCGATGAATAACGATAAAGTGTTAGTACGTATTGAGAAAAGAGATAAGGATGGGAATCGCCCTGAGGGGACCGTTATTCGTATATTAGAACGCGCAACGCTGCAAGTTGTTGGGACGTTTGAAGATAATCGTTCCTTTGGTTTTGTCATTGCGGATGATAAGCGGATTCCAAATGATATCTTTATCCCGAAAAGCATGACGAACGGTGCAGTAAGTGGACATAAAGTAATTGCCCATATTACAAAGTATCCTGAAGGTAGAAAAAGTGCTGAAGGAGAAATCATTCATATTCTTGGTCATAAGAATGATCCGGGAATTGATATCATATCGATCATTCATAAGCACGGAATTAAGGTTGACTTTCCAACTAAAGTATTGGACCAAGCAGCTAATACTCCAGAAACCATATCCGAAGATGAGATTAAGGAGAGAAGAGACCTTCGTGATGAAACCATTGTCACCATTGACGGAGCCGATGCCAAGGACTTGGATGATGCCGTTTCTGTAAAAAAATTAGAGAATGGAAACTATCGATTAGGTGTCTATATTGCGGATGTTAGTTACTACGTAGATGAAGGAAGTCCAATTGATCAAGAAGCACTAGAAAGAGGTACAAGTGTCTATCTCGTTGACCGTGTTATTCCAATGATTCCACATCGTTTATCCAACGGAATTTGTTCATTAAACCCACAGGTGGATCGTCTAACATTAGGTTGTGAAATGGAAATAGACCGTTCTGGAAATGTAGTGGATCATGAAATTTTCCAAAGCGTTATCCGTACGAATGAACGAATGACATATTCCGATGTCAACAAAATTTTAGTGGATAAGGATGAGGAGTTACGTAACCATTATAAAGAATTAGTACCTTTCTTTGAAGATATGGAGGCGCTAGCCGCCATATTACGGGGAAAACGAATGGGCCGAGGAGCGATTGACTTCGATTTCAAGGAAGCGAAGGTGCTAGTAGATGAGAACGGCAAACCGGAAGATGTGGTACTACGGGAACGTTCTGTTGCGGAGCGTCTTATTGAAGAATTTATGCTCGCAGCAAATGAAACAGTAGCTGAACACTTCCACTGGATGGATGTACCATTTATTCATCGAATTCACGAAGATCCGGATCCCGGGAAATTACAAACATTCTTTGAATTTCTAGCTGGTCTTGGTTATGTAGTGAAAGGGGCAAATAATGAGATCCATCCCCAAGCATTACAAAAAGTATTAGAAGAAGTACAAGGAAAACCAGAAGAAATGATTGTTTCCAAGTTAATGCTTCGTTCGATGCAGCAAGCAAAATATGATCCTCAAAGTATTGGTCATTTTGGACTTGCAACCGAATTCTATACGCATTTCACATCCCCAATTCGCAGGTATCCGGATTTAACTGTACATCGCCTTATTCGTACGTACTTGATTCAAAAAAATATGGATCAGAAAACATTGCAGAAATGGAAGGATGCAATGCCGGAAATTGCTAGACAAACATCGGAAGCAGAACGAAGAGCAGTAGATGCTGAACGTGAAACGGATGATTTGAAAAAAGCAGAATTTATGCAAAATAAGATTGGCGAAGAATATATTGGCGTGATTAGTTCCATTACCAATTTTGGTTTATTTGTTGAACTAGAGAATACGATTGAAGGGTTAATTCATGTAAGCTATTTAACCGATGATTATTATCACTATGATCAACGAAGTCAAGCCATGATTGGTGAGCGTACAGCGAATATGTACCGCATTGGAGATGAAGTGAAGGTAAAAGTAGCTGGTGTTAATACAGATGAACGTACGGTAGACTTTGAAATGGTTTATGCAGAAAAACCGAAAAAGAAGAAACGAATAAAAGCAAAGAAAGCAAAAAAATAGTGAAGAAGCCGCTGTTGCCATAATCGGTCAGCGGTTTTTAAGTCAAAGGAGCAGATCATGACACAGGAGGTAATCGTAGCATTCTTATTCACTTTATTCGCTGGCTTAGCTACAGGAATAGGGAGTTTATTAGCATTTTTTACGAAAACGACAAATACTAAATTCTTATCTTACGCATTAGGGTTTTCAGCTGGTGTTATGATCTATGTTTCCATGATCGATATTTTTGTCAAAGCCCAAGATGCCTTAATAACTGAACTTGGCGATGGATATGGGAACTGGGCCACGGTTGGATCTTTTTTTGTTGGAATCCTATTTATTCTTTTCATTGATCGTTTTATTCCTAAAAGTACTAACCCGCATGAATTGAAAAAAGTAGAAGATATGAAGCATCCCCAAGCAGTAATAAATGATCCTGATTTATTAAAAATGGGTGTTTTTACTGCATTAGCAATTGCAATTCATAATTTTCCTGAGGGTATTGCAACATTCATTTCAGCGTTGCAAGATCCTGCGCTTGGTTTAGCTATTGCTATAGCGATAGCAATACATAATGTTCCTGAAGGAATTGCCGTATCAGTACCCATTTATTATGCAACTAATAATAAACGGAAAGCTTTTCGCTTATCGTTTTTATCTGGACTGGCTGAACCCATTGGGGCAATTGTCGCGTTTCTTATTTTAATGCCGTTTTTAACAGACCTAATGTTTGGGATTATCTTTGCTATGGTGGCGGGGATCATGGTGTTTA
Organism: Virgibacillus sp. CM-4; assembly: GCF_000445495.1. Lineage (NCBI taxonomy): Bacteria > Bacillati > Bacillota > Bacilli > Caryophanales > Bacillaceae > Virgibacillus > Virgibacillus sp. CM-4. Next base: position 147,657 of record NZ_AUQA01000002.1, on the reverse strand, counting down.
TCTCTTTAGACGAATTATTGCCAGCAGCTAAGAAATATGATGAGGCACACCTTTCTATTTATGGTGTTATTAGCGGCATGGCTGTAATGGCTTTAAGTTTATTATTATTAAATTAAGACGCAATTATAATTGGAATACGTTAGAATATTTGATAAAATAAGGGGCATGCAAGCAGTAGGAGGAAGTTCTTATGCCAAAAGGACAAGGAAATACAGTCGCACAAAATAAACGTGCTTCTCATGATTACTTTATTGAAGATACCTATGAAGCAGGTATCGTTCTGCAAGGTACTGAAATCAAGTCCATTCGAGCAGGTCGAGTAAACATTAAAGATTCCCATGCCCGAATTGATCGTGGAGAAGTTAAATTGATTAATCTGCACATAGCAGAATATGCACAAGGAAATCGATTCAATCACGACCCAACTCGTACAAGAAAACTATTATTACATCGGAAAGAAATTAATAAATTAATTGGATTAACACAACAACAGGGCTACGCACTTGTTCCATTGAAGATCTATATTAAAAATGGATATGCTAAAGTATTACTAGGTTTAGGAAAAGGGAAAAAGAAATACGATAAGCGCGAGGATCTGAAACGAAAGCAAATGAAGCGAGATGCTGATCGTGCGATTAAAGAACAGACGCGATAAAGCTAGCTGTAACCTTACTAGTAACTTGACTTTTTCGCCAAAAATGCTATAATAGGAATTGTCATTAGGAAGTTAAAACAATCATATAAATATGCTCATTCTTCCGAGCGTTACTCTTATTTTATATGGGGACGTTACGGATTCGACAGGGATAGATTGAGCTCAGGTTGCACGTCGAGGTTACGGCTCGTAAAACGTTATGCCTAAATATAACTGGCAAAGAAAACAATCAACCTGCTTTAGCAGCTGCGTAAGCTCTGCTAAGCGATCCTTCCTGCTATTGCCCGTGTAGCAGATTGAAGGGTCTCAAATGAAACGGGCTATACAATCATTCGCCGTCTGAGGATGGTTGTTGAAACGAATCAGACTAGCTTCTCTAAAGCCCGTCGGTAGGCTGCAGAGTAAGTAAATGATAATATACCGAATAAGCGTGTAGAAGCCTGAGTGGCGATATCTCTGGACGTGGGTTCGATTAGTAAATAGTCGCCTTTTACGGTAACGTAAAAGTGATAATTCGGCTTTATCGGTGAAACCTAAGTTGCTATATTGATTAGTAATAAGGCAATACCGAGTGGTGATTGAAGTAATTCAACAGCCATGTATCGACTTATAGGCTACCTTATAGGTAGTACTAGGATGTGAAATGCTGCTTGTAAAGTAAATCTAAATTTCACATAAGACGCCGAAGAACCTTTACAAGGGTTCAAGATATAGTCAGTGCCATGACGAAAGCATGGAGTGCATGTCCCACCGTCTCCACCAATACATAATTGGTGGTTTTTTATTGTTATTAAATTTATTGTAGAAAGAATTCTTCTTCAAATAGTAATTTTTTTAAAAGCCGATGGAGTATATTTTCCATTTCTTGGAGTAACCAACTCATAGTTTTTAAAATCCAATTCGCTCTTTTTCTTTTTTTGCTGATTCTTAGATAAGGATAGATAGCTTTTAAAGTATTAAATACTTCTATTTTCTTTTGATTGGTTTCTGGTTAACGTAATTGTTCCTTCTCCTTCTATAATCCCAGCAGCTACCTCCCATTGTTCCATGTTATCTCTCCCTTTTTAGTTATATTATAGCAATAAGTTAGGATAAAGTTATATATAATTAGAGAAAAAAGAAAACCACCTTTCAGTCTTACCAAGGTGGTTTTAATACGTTATAAATCAAATATTGTCCCCATTAATGAATAGATAATAACTGTAGAGAATAGTACCGTCATATAAATAAGAGAGAATAGAAACATGGATTTTGCCCATTTCTCTGAGTCCATCTTATGGTACCCAAGGATACTAAGCGTTAGCCAGGATAGGCTTAAAAGAAGAGCGACTAATTGAAGTCCTAAACTTAAGGTACCTAGTAAGAAGCTGGTTGCTACCACAACAATTAAATAAATATTGGTTTGGATATACGTTCTACGTATTCCTTTAACTACTGGTAGCATAGGAACTCCTGCGGCTTGATATTCTTTGTGTTTGCGTATGGCAATGGCATAGAAATGAGGCATTTGCCAAATAATTGATATAATAAATAGACCAATAATAGCAGGGTGGGTGATATCAGGATAAATAGATGCCCAGCCAATGAGAGGTGGCATGGCGCCAGAGATACTCCCAATTTCTGTATTATATACTGTTCGACGTTTGCTCCACATCGTATAAGGTACGGTATAAAAGAACAACCCTAAAAATCCTAATAAACCTGCTAATGGCGTAGCTAGAGCCAATATGAAAATACCCAGTACAGCCATCGTAATGCCAAGTAGTAAAACATTTCTAGGTTTAATTCTGCCAGTAACGGTTGGTCTATTTTTTGTTCTTTCCATGATTTTATCAATATCTCGGTCATACAAATTATTTAATGCCCCAGCGGCTCCTATTACTAAACTTGTCCCAATAAGAGCGAATAAAATCTCGGGAAGTTTTTCAGTTAGACTATATTGATAGGTATAAATAGCTAAAAATAATCCAGCAAACATGGGGATTAAATTTGATTTTATAATCCCTGTCTTTACTGTCTGTGCGAGTGCGTTTATCAAGGTTTGTTTGGATTCGACTCGGTTATCGTTCTTCTGCATCTGACCATCTCTCTTTCTTACCCTTCCATTTTATCAAAAAAAGCTAGCAAAGCATTAAAAATGTCTTTTTTTCACATAATGGTCAAATAAATGGTAAATGCAGAGAAAAATAAGTAATTCTTTGTCTATTTTAATATCTTTTTAATCCTTGAGTATAACGTCCAGATGGCTATGAAGTAAACGAAGTAACCAGCGAAGCTATACAAATGACTCCAATTTGCAGCATGAACAAATAACCCATAATGTTCTGCAATATGCTCCATAATAAAAGCACTCAAACTACATATGAATATAAAAATTATTCTTGACAGTCCTCGGAACGAACGGATCATATAGACATAAAGAACAGTAGCTGTTGGAAGAATGAAGATAGTGAATAAAATATTTACTTGAAATACTTCTGGAAAAAGTCGTTCAGGGAAGGAATAAAGGCCTTTACCAACAAAAAACAGGTCTAAGTATGTACCAAGTATGCATGAAAATAAAGCAATCAAACAAGAAGCTATTATATTAGACTTATTTGAAAAAGATCGCATTTTTTGCGATGATTGCAAGTTCGATTTTTTCAAGTGCGTTACAATAATCATCATATATTTCCCCACCTATTTCTTTTTCCGATTTATCTAAATAATACAATACTTGATAATCATGGAACCAATCCTTCTTTTCTGCCTCTTTATGTTCTACATCTGCCCAAGCAAACTGTAATGGCGGGCTATAAATTCTTGTTTTTCCTTTTTTTAATCTACAGTTTTTTGTCCTTCGCTTGTAACTTGGTCCTGGAGCAGATTCATTCACTGGATGAAAGAGGTCCTTCCAATAATCTGATCTAGACCCAGTATGAGGGTGCTTAGCCGCCCATTGAATAATAGCTTGTAACCTTGCTTTACGTTGAAATAGTAAGTCGTATAATCGAATACCTATGTTAATTCGTTGATGAAGCTCGTCAAACTGATAGAGGGTGTCTCCAACAACACTTGGTCTCCCAGTTATTTCATTAAGCTTAGGGAAGATAATGTGATTAAAACGAAACGTATCATATAGTTTAAATTCAATCGTATGTAGTACCGTGTCCTGAAAATGTTTGTTTTGAATCACACGTTCTTCAAGGTAATTTTGTTCATTAATAATCATGGCGATGGCTAATTGCCTGCAATCTCGGTACTTCCAAAAATTATTCCAAATCACCTCCATGAAAATCGAGACATCTAAATAAGGAAGTAAGTAGAATAAGTTTTTTTGTTTTGCAAGACTTTGTTGATACAATAAGCATTGAGGGAAGACATCTTGAAAGATTAACCAGTTTCCACGTTCTAAAAATGAAAAAAAATTCTCTCGTTCTCTATTTGTCATTAACCTCGGCAATAGGTCGCCTTTTAAATCCGTCATATTCCAACCACCATTACGTGATACTAAATGGCCAAGCAATGCCCAGTGTATTTCTGGATGAGCACGATAAAATTCATAATACGCTTTCGTTCGAGTTATATTATTTTTATTGAATTTTGTTGTTTTTTTATCTATCTGTTCAATAATGTTGATTTCCCATGGAGTGAGATCTGATTTTGAAAATGAAGAAGGCAATTGTTTTGCTTTTTGTTTTAATTGTTTTTTCAGTTTCTGATTTATCTTGGGCCGTTTTTTAAAACAATTAATCATAAAGCACCTCCTTTTAAGGCATATGCTTCGAGCAATCGACATATGTTTTTTGCATAATGATTTGAAAAGGAGTACCTACTATATGGATAAACGAATTGGATCGAAAATCAATGAATTGGTGGATGAATTGAAAGAGAAGCAACGTCCTAATGGCTCATGGAATTATCCATTTGAGACTGGAGTATCAACGGATAGTTATATGATTATATTATTACGTTCGTTGGAAATCGATGACCATGATTTAATTTGGTCATTAGCTGAACGTATTGCTAACAAGCAGGGTCCGAATGGGGCGTGGAAGTTATATTATGATGAAGAAGGAGGAGGAAATCTAACAGCAACTGTGGAAGCCTACTATGCTTTACTGTATAGTGGGTTTTATTCGAGAAATGATAGGCATATGCGCTTGGCAAAGCGCTTTATTATGAATAAAGGCGGGCTCAGCCGTATTCACTTATTTACGAAAATCATGCTTGCATTAACTGGCCAGCTTCAATGGCCAAACCATATTCCAATACCAATTGAAGGTCTATTATTGCCTGCTTCTTTTCCAATTAATTTCTTTGATCTATCGATGTATGCACGCGCACATTTAACTCCAATTTTAATTATCGCTGATAAAAAAATACAAGTAACGACTCCTTTAACTCCAGACTTAACGGAATTAAGCATGAAAAGAACGGAGAATTGGGATGATGATTTTCGCAATTGGAACTCCATTTTCTCCTTGATTAAACAAGCTATAGCAAAATTAATCGGACTACCTCATGAATTACATAATTTGGCGTTAAGACAAGCTGAAACATATATGCTTCAACGTATTGAGCCAGATGGTACCTTTTATAGCTATTTTAGTTCAACGTTTCTGATGATATTTGCTTTGTTGGCAAGAGGGTATGCAAAAAATCATCCGGTTATTCAACGAGCTGTTGCAGGATTAAAAACTTTCATAATATCCATAAATAATCAACCACATATCCAATTTACTACGGCAACTGTTTGGAATACTTCCCTTATTAGTTATAGTCTCCAAGAGGCAGGATTATCTTCGTCATCAGAGACAATTCATAAAGCTGCACAATATATTCGGTCAAAACAGCACCACTTATATGGAGATTGGGCAATCCAATCGCCTCATGTATTACCTGGTGGGTGGGGGTTTTCAAATATCAACACAATCAATCCAGATAATGATGATACAACGGCAGCATTACGTGCTTTACGGACCAGTGTTCTTGATAAGAATACCAATCGCTTCATTTGGGATAGAGGAATCGAATGGCTTTTATCCATGCAGAATGGTAATGGTGGCTGGGGGGCATTTGAAAAGGACATAGATAGCCCATTTCTATCATGGCTCCCAGTGAAAGGAGCAGAATTAATTTTACTTGATCCTTCAACCCCAGACCTAACCGGAAGAACCTTGGAGTTTTTGGGATTGTACACGAAATTAAATCAATCTCATCCTTTTATGAAGCGAGCAGTCAATTGGTTAATCAAAAATCAGCAAAAAGATGGATCATGGTATGGAAGATGGGGCATTTGCTATATTTATGGAACGTGGGCAGCAATCACCGGATTAATAGCAGCTGGGGTTGACCGAGAACATTCATCCGTAAAAAAGGCAATTGATTGGCTGTATCAGATTCAAAATGAAGATGGTGGTTGGGGAGAATCATGTAAAAGTGATCAAGCAAAAACGTATATCCCATTACAAACAAGTACCAAGACACAAACCGCGTGGGCATTAGATACACTTATTGCTGCTGAGGATAAAGTAACAATAGAACTAAAGCAAGGCATTCACTTCTTATTGAAGGAGCAAGAAAATAAGGATAAGTGGACGAAAGAATATCCCAAAGGGCAAGCTTTGCCAGGTAATTTTTATATGCATTATCATAGCTATGAATATATTTTTCCACTTTTGGCATTCGCTCATTATAGAAAGAAATTTATTGAAGAAGCGTAATTATAGGATAAACATCCTTATCACTGTCAATCGATGCACATAAACTATAACAGAATTCGATGAAGAGGTGATATGCGTATGTTTCCAAATAGACTGAGAAGACCGATGAGACCAGAAACTCCTAGACGTCAGCCAGCTTGGATTGGGAGACCACCACAGCCTAGACAAAAACCTTCTACTACAGAAAACATTATTTCGCAATTTCGTGATCAGGATGGTCAATTCGATTTTAATAAAATGACAGAGGTTGCGTCGCAAATGGGAAAATTATATGGTCAAGTTAGTCCATTCATTACAACTTTCTTTAAAAAATAGACATATTTCGATTGGATCGTGTCACAAGTTCGTGACACGTTTTATTTTTATGTATTTTTGTAATAAAAATTGGATAAAAGAAGAATGCTATTGTTAAAAAGGAGGTTATAACGATGCAACAACAGTTACGTAATTTTATGACATCAAATGTGTATAAAGTGACCGATATGCAATCTGTTCAAGAAGCAGCTGCATTAATGAGTGAACATAATATCGGTTCACTTCCAGTTGTAGATCAGAATGGAACCATGGTAGGAATTATTACAGATCGCGATATTACGTTGCGAACCACTGCTCAAGGAGAAGCTGCCCAAACCCCTGTTTCGCAAGTAATGACAGCACAACAAGTAGTTCAGGGTACCCCGGAAATGGATGCCCATGAAGCTGCACAATTAATGGCCCAACAGCAAATTCGTAGGCTGCCAATTGTGGAAAATGGTCAAATTGTTGGGATGGTAGCATTAGGAGACTTGGCTGTCGACAACCAATTGGGAAATGAAGCAGGGCAAGCTTTGTCAAACATTTCTAATCCATCTGATCCACAGAAGTGAAACTTTCAAATGTGGTACGCTGACTTTTTTTAATGAGGGTCAGCGTATTTATTTGGAAGCAAAAAACATGCAGTAGCGAATGCTACTGCATGTTCTACCACTAATCCAACGTTTATAATACATAGCCATATACACAAATAAAATGAAAAAGGCTGCCGATTAAGATAAAGATATGGAAGATTTCGTGGAATCCCATATGCCTAAATGATAATACTTTCGGTTTAAGGCCATAGATAATGCCACCTACGGTATAAAAAATGCCGCCTAAAATGAGAAAAATCATACCAGCTGTATTAATAATCGGAGCTAGTGCTGAACTAAAGAATACGACAATCCAACCCATCCCAATATACAAGGCGGTAGAAAGCCATCGTGGCGAGTGAAACCAGACTAACTTAAATACAACTCCAAGTAAGGCTAAGGTACTTACAATTGCAAATAGTGTCCAACCTAGGGATCCTTTTAAGCTAATTAAACAGAACGGGGTATAGGTCCCAGCGATTAATACATAAATCATTGAGTGGTCAATTCGTCGTAAAAATGCGATAACCTTATCTCTTGCTATCACCATATGGTATGTAGCAGAAGCAGCATACAATAAAGTCATGCTAATTCCAAATATGATGACTGCAGTTATCGCTAAGAATGATTCGGTTGTAGCAGTTGCTTTGATCACTAATGCTAGTAGACCAAAAAATGATAATACTGCTCCAAATAGGTGGGTCAGTCCATTAATTGGTTCCCGGATATATACGCCCATGAAATCACACCTTCATCATGTTTTATGTAGTTTTCAAAACTATATAATAATCATATAGCTGTTTTAATATGTAGTCAAGATTTACTTGTTAATCTTAATCTCGTATAATAAAATAGATTTGAATAATAGCTAAAAGAGGTTAAATAAATGAAGGATATATATGAATACGTTGACAAAATGGAGCTAAATAAACAACTGAAGCTTGATGAAATTCCAGATTTGGATCTATATATGGATCAAGTTATTCAGCTATTTGAGAATAAATTTGGTATATTAAAACGAGATGAGGAAGAAAAAGTACTTACAAAAACGATGATCAACAACTATGCAAAAGGAAAGCTATTTTTTCCAATCGAAAACAAAAAATATTCAAAGAACCATTTAATGTTAATTGCCATGATTTATCAGATGAAAGGTGCGTTATCAATAAATGACGTCAGGATGACATTAGACGCTTTAAACAAGATGATAACAGAAGAAAACTTTGACTTAACAAAATTATACGAGAGCTATGTCGATATCGCTAATGATCGTATGCAACAATTGAAAGTTGAAATGAAGCAATTAACAACTGAAGTAGAGGACCATACATCTGCGTATGATAGCAAGCGTGCCGACTACCTTAAACAGTTGCTATTAGTTGCTTCTTTTGTCAATATGAGTAATTATTATCGTAGAGCAGCTGAGAAGATTGTGGACGCTATCGAAAGAAATGAAAAATAAAATGAAGAAAGGGGAAAAAACATAACGATGTCTACATATCCAAATGTCACTGAAACGAAGCTAATGATTCAAGAGTTGGTAACTATTCCTAGCCCTTCAGGGTTTACCGATCGGGTTATTCGTTATGTAGAGGGATTACTTTATGATTGGAATATTGAGACAAAGCGTAATTTAAAGGGCGGATTAATTGCCACATTGCCAGGGAAAGATAATCGGGAACATCGTATGTTAACCGCTCATGTTGATACGTTAGGAGCGATGGTTAAAGAAATCAAAGATAACGGAAGATTGCGTCTTGACTTAATTGGTGGGTTTCAATTTAATTCTATTGAGGGAGAATACTGTACGATTCATACAGCAGACGGTAGGGGTTTTACAGGTACCATCTTAATGCATCAAACCTCCGTACATGTTTATAAAGATGCTGGTAAAGCAGAACGAAATCAACAAAACATGGAAGTACGTATTGATGAGCGGGTAGCTTCTGCTGATGAAATTCGTGCATTAGGAATTGAAGTGGGGGACTTTGTATCGTTTGACCCGCGTGTTCAATTAACAGACCACGGATTTATAAAATCACGGCATTTAGATGATAAAGCGAGTGTAGCAATCCTATTGCAACTTATGAAGCGTGTAAAGGATGAGAATATCGAACTCCCTTATACAACACATTTTCTCATTTCCAATAATGAAGAAATTGGTTATGGTGGAAATTCGAATATCCCACCAGAAACGACGGAATATTTAGCAGTAGATATGGGAGCGATGGGCGATGGTCAATCTACCGATGAATATACAGTGTCCATATGTGTTAAAGATGCTTCTGGGCCCTACCATTTTGGGCTGCGTAATCACTTAGTAAATCTCGCCAAGCAACATCATATTAGTTATAAATTAGATATATACCCGTATTATGGTTCAGACGCATCAGCTGCAATAAAAGCTGGTAATGATATTATTCATGGCTTGATTGGTCCCGGAATTGATTCTTCTCATGCTTTTGAGAGAACACATGAGGATTCATTAAAAAATACCGAATTGCTTTTATATCATTATTTGCTTTCAGAAACCATAACAGCTAAGTAATAATAAAGGTGTGTATAACTTATGAAACTTAGTATCTTAGATCAGGTCCCTCTATTAAACCATAGCTCATCGAAGCAGGCGATACAGGAAACTTTAGAACTTGCCGAGCTCGCTGATAGGCTTGGTTATTATCGCTATTGGGTAGCCGAACATCATGATATGCCAGGTTTAGCCTGCCCTGCACCTGATATGATATTGAGCATCATTGGGAGTAAGACAGAGAAGATTCGTATCGGGTCTGGTGCTGTTTTGCTCCCTCATTACCGAGCATTTCCAGTGGCTGAAAGATATAATTTATTAGCTACCATGTATCCAAATAGGATTGACTTAGGCATTGGAAGAGCACCAGGTGCATCTGCAGAGGCAGCAATTGCCTTATCGGGAAATTTTTTAGAAAATGTCCGGGACATGCCCAATTTATTGGATGAATTGTTAGCATTTCTAAATCAATCGTTCTTGAACAATCACATGTATTCCAAAGTTGCCCCAACGCCTGTTCCAACAACTCCTTCCATTCCTTGGTTACTTGGTACAAGTGAAAAAAGTGCAAAACTAGCTGCTGAAAAAGGGATGGCTTATGCATTTGGTCATTTTATGACAGATAAAGATGGTCCTGCCATCCTCCAATCATTTAAACAACAGAGCTCTGCTGATACCATTGTCGCTGTCTCTGTCATTTGTGCAGAGACAAATGAACGAGCACAAGAACTTGCCCAAGCTGCCCTTTTATGGAAAATGCAACAGAATAATGGGGAAGAAAATGCTTTTGTTCCTACAGAAAATGAGGCGAAAAGCCATAACTATACAAACAATGAACAAGATTGGATACGAAAGCAAAAACAAAAAATGATAATCGGAGATCCATGTGATGTAAGGGTGGAGCTACATAACCTTGCAGTTACTTATCAAACAAATGAATTGATGATCATTACCATCACACCTGATTATCAATCAAGAAAAGCTTCGTATGAATTAATTGCAGAAGCTGTGTTATAAATTGTTATGGCAATGGATGTGCTGGTTTCTTATGTAGCTGATCCCATTAGTTAGAAGTTTCATTTCAATATCTGCCAGGAGTAACATGAATTTTCTATCTCTTATTTACATCACTAAGGACATTATTAAAATACGTATCATTCCTCGGTGAATAAAAGCGGTACTAGCTATGTGCTGCTTTTTTAGATTGCTTCAAATTCCTCACGGGATATTAAGTGACCGTATCGAATGAGAAAAATAGAAGTAGAGCGTAGTTTTTTGCTGATTCAAAAGAATTGCATGCGTGTGTTATTGCCGCCTGCAAGGATAATAGAATATCGTGAATAAGCACTACTTAAGGCAGTATGCCAGAACATGAAAAAGACTCCTTCAACTATCCAAGTCGAGTTAGCTGAAAGGGAGTTTTTTTCTGTCTTAAGTAACTAGAACCCTCCCACTCCTGCGGAAGAACAACTAATCCGAGATCACTGCGCATCACTTCGCAAGGAAGTTCGGGGAGCTCGTACGCGAAAAGAGAAAGGTCTGAGTGTATAGCAAGAAACGTGGGGAAAATTAGCGGTTTTCACGACAAGCTGATATAGCGTTTATTATCCTCTGGATTTAGTTTCTCTCCTTCAGCAACAAAATCTACGTCTAAGGTACTAGTGCAAAATATGCCTAGCGTTCATTACACTTAATTCTATTACCTTGTATGATGAAATTAAGCTAAAGAAAGGAGGAAACACAGTGAAGAAATTTCTCTTATTTCTAGCAGGATTAACTGCTTTGATTATCTTATTAGCTAATCTTGGTCCAATGGTATTATTGGGACTCGGTATATGGTTGCTTTATGTGATTTTCAAGCAATTTATGAAAAGTGAGTCAACAGCTGGAAAAATTGGCTGGGTCATTTTGGGTTTAATTGTATTAAGCTTCACCATCTCCAATATGTTTGCATTGATCGGAGTTGCAGCAGCAATTGCTCTGTATCTCATTTATAAAAGCTGGAAGAAAGATGATCACAATTCCATAGTTGATGAAATGAAATATGATGACCCATTTACTAACTTTGAACGGCAATGGGCTGAAATAAACAAATCTTAATAAGGAGTGTAGATGACGATGACAAATATTTTTACTCGTATAAAGGATACGTTGTCGAGCGATCTTCATCATATGATGGATCAAAAAGAACAAAAAAATCCAATTGCAGCTTTAAACCATTATTTACGCCAAAGCGAGCAGGAAAAAGAGAAGGTTCGGAAGCTTGTTGAAAGACAATATAAGCTAAAAGATGAGTTTATTAAAGAACAGCAATTAGCACAAGATCTAGCAGACAAACGCCTAAAGCAAGCTGAAATAGCTGAGAAAGCAAACGAAGAACAGATGCATGAATTTGCCATGAAGGAGCATCAAGAGTATCAAGCTCGGGCAGATCGGATGAAGACATCACGTGATGAAGCTGCCGAAGAATTAGAGGCATTAGAAAAAAAATACGAAGATATGAAACATAAATTGAAAGACATGCATCTTCGAAGAATGGAATTAATGGGACGAGAAAATGTTGCTCGTGCAAACCATCAAATGAATCGAGTAGTGGAGCAAACATCAGATAAACCTTTCTCTAAGTTCGCTGAAATGGAAAAGTATATTGAAACGCTAGAATATAAAGTGAATAGTTCATACTATCGTAGTACCTTTGACAACAAAATTGCTAACTTGGAGAAAGAAATGAAGGAGAAAGAACAAGCATAAAATCCTTCGTCAATAAATAAAAAAATGATATACTATACAGGCGCAAGGGGTTGCGTCTGTTTTACATAATTACGAAGGGAGGTTACTTCATGTTTAGACAATTAACCACAGACACGCTAAACTGGATATTAATCATTGGAGTAATCCTCTTTATCATTGAACTTACCTTTTACCACGGTGGAATGTTAATTAATGCTTTATTCTTCTCCTTGTTGATTTATATTGGACGAAAAAAATATCATAGTCTTTTTGGAAAGGTTATTTTTTGGGTTGGTGTGGTAGGGATCGTGTTTGCCATCCTTAATATGCTGGCAATACGATTTTTAATTATTGCTGCAATTATTTTATTTCTTATTCACTACTCCAAGTCCAAAAAAGAATCAGCTTATCTTCACCCAAAGGAGTTTAAACAACGGGAGGAAACGAATGAAACTATTATAAGAAAACAGCCATTGTTTGATCATAAATTATTTGATGACCAGCGAACCGAAGAACCTTCTTATCAATGGAAAGATGTCAATATCCACGGTGCGTTTGGTGATCGTATTATTGACTTAAGCAATACCGTACTTCCAAATGATACAGCTATTATCTCTATACGACATATGGTTGGAAATATTGAAATCTATGTACCATATGACGTGGAGGTAAGCATTCACCATAGCTCCTTATTTGGGCGTGCATTGATTTTTGGACATTTTCATGAAAAGCTAATGAATAAAACATTATTGTATCAAACGGAGAACTATAATACGAAATTCCCTCGAGTAAAAGTCATTACCTCATTATTATCTGGCGATATTGAGGTGAAACGAGTATGAATCTGATTTTACGACATGTGTTTACTTCAGTAATGTTTAGTATTGCATTAACTATTGTTGTGACCGGTCTGACACTAGTAGCCTTTATCGATGACTGGTCACTTGTCTTTGAACAGCAAATCGGTGATATCTCGTTCCTCATCATCATATTTACCGTGGCGATTGGAGCTGGATTAATTATTGGCACGGTCACTGGTTTTTATTGGAGGCAGCGAATTCATCAAGTTGAAAGACAAATGGACGAAATTATTAAAGGGCAAAGAATAACGTTTCATATGGAAACATATAAAGATCTAGAAGCTATCCAACGATACTTGCATCAAATTCAAAATAAAATAAGATCGCAAACAGAACATGCGCAGCGATTAGCCTCGGAACGAACAAGAGAGCGAGAAAAGAGTTTGCAAGAAGTTGTAGCACAAGAAAGAAATCGCTTGGCACGGGAATTACATGATTCTGTCAGTCAGCAATTATTTGCTGCTTCTATGATGATGTCAGCAATTAATGATATGAATCCCCCTGAAGATGAAACAATGAAAAAACAGTTAGGTATGGTAGAAAATATGATTCATCAATCTCAGTTGGAAATGCGTGCGCTATTACTACACCTTCGTCCGGTTGCCTTAAAAGGGAAGTCATTGCAGGAAGGTGCTGAAGAATTACTCATTGAGTTAACGCAAAAAGTACCAATGGAAATTGATTGGAAAATTGAGGAATTCACTGTTGATAAAGGCGTAGAAGATCAACTATTTCGTATTCTTCAGGAAGCCGTTTCAAACACGTTACGACATGCAAAAGCAACAAAATTACATGTTATGTTGGTGGAACGAGATGAAAATGTTATTCTGCGAGCTGCCGATAATGGAATAGGTTTTGATATGGAGAAAATGAAAACAGGCTCATATGGATTGCAAAATATGCAAGAGCGAGCGTATGAAGTTGGTGGAAGTTACAAAGTTGTCAGTGTTCCTAATGAAGGGACACGGATTGAAGTAAAAGTTCCGAATTTGGGAAAGGAAGGTGAAAATAATGATTAATGTTCTCTTTGCTGACGATCATGAAATGGTGAGAATAGGCGTCACATCTTACTTATCAGCTCAACCAGATATTGAAGTCATAGCCGAAGCTGATGATGGTGGTCAAGCTGTAGAATTGGCACTTGAATTAAAACCCGATATTATCTTATTAGATCTTGTTATGCAGCAAATGGATGGCATTGAGGCAACAAAACAGATTATCGAGCAATGGCCGGAAGCAAAAATAATTATCGTGACAAGTTTCTTAGATGACGAAAAAGTATATCCTGCCCTTGAAGCTGGAGCTACCAGTTATATGTTGAAAACATCGAAAGCGGGGGAAATAGCAAAGGCTATCCGGGCAACGTATGAAGGACAAACGGTTTTGGAACCGGAAGTAACTGGAAAAATAATGAATCGCATGCGTACCCCTAAAGCGGAATTACATGAACAGCTAACGGTACGAGAAAAAGAAATCCTGCTACTTATAGCTCAAGGGAAAACGAACCAAGAAATTGCCGATCAATTATATATCTCATTAAAGACAGTAAAAGTACATGTTAGTAATATACTAGGAAAATTAGAAGTTCAGGATCGTACGCAAGCAGTTATTTATGCGTTTAAACATAGCTTAGTAAAATAGAAGTGGAAAACGAGCACATACTTATGTACTCGTTTTTTAGTTAGTCACTCTTTCTGGTCCGCAATGTTCAAAATATTTATCTACAAGTTGATAGATGGAAATAAGTTCATAAATAATTATTACTTCAGGAGGAAACGTTGTTGCTTCAACGTTAGGTTTGGTTCTGGATATTCCAGTTTCTTCCCAAAACATATCACTTAATTGTTTCAGATAAGCTTGATGTTTTTCGGATTCAATTTTTGATTTACTTGCCAATCCTTGAACTAGTTCGTTAACAGCTAATAATATTGTTTTCTTCTCTTTCGTACCCCACATGGTAAATTGGGAAGGCGTATTTAAAACATTATCCGTGTGATAGTGTATCAGTCTTAAACAAATTAACTGTTTTTCAATTTCTTTAAAGCGTTTCTTTTCATTTTCGCCAAGTGGGTGGTAGTTCGATTCCTCTTTTTGAAAACGGATCAGCGTTTCTGTTTGTTGGATTTTTTTATACACTTGATCGGCTGGGTTTATCGAAGTTAACACATCATCATGATTATTTACCTCAATAACCCTTTGAAACACCTGTTCAATTAAACGAGCCGTCTGTCTTCTCACACTTTCAATGTTTTGGGTAATATGCTCGGTATAATTAGGAGGTAAGACAAACATATTTACCCCAGTCGAAACCAATAAACCAATAGTGGTCGTACCTAATCGAATTAGAAAAGAAATAAAATAATTACTATGAATGACTTCAATCATTGCTACAGCTGTTAAGGTTGCAACTAATAATCCTGCATGAAGTTTTAAGCGGAAACAGGTGACTATTGTTAGTGTAGCAGCGAGTGCATAGGTTAAAGGTGAATTTCCAAATAAGAAAATAAATAGTACTGAATACGCTGAGCCAATAGCTGAAGCAGGAAAGCGAATCATCCCTTTTCGGATGGAATCGGCAACCGTTGGTTCAATTGTTACAATCGCAGTGATAACTGCAAATACCGCCGGGATTTCTAATATTGAGCAAATCCACGCTGTAAGAAAAACAGCTACTCCTGTTTTCACGACCCTGCTCCCAATAAAGTGAAATTTTTTTCGTTTCACGTTGGTCATCTCCTAGTTGAAGTAATCCTATGTGAACAATAATATCATGATCTATTCTCCACTAATAAAAAAATTTTTTCAACTATCTCCCTAAAAAAGGTTGCAATTTTTAGACTATTAGAATAAACTGTTTTATAACAATAAATAGTAAATTTTAACTGTTATATAAAAGGAGGTGCGCAAATGAATCATGAAAATGAAACAAGATGCCCTGAATGTGGAGAGAAAGTAAATAATAAAACGTATATCTTGGAATGCGATTACTGTCTGTCTAAAAAGGAAGATTAATTTTTTGACTAATCTGTTATATAACAAAAATATATGAAATATAACAAATGGGGAGGATTAATATGGAAGATCAACGAGTTAATATGCTAATCGAAAATTGGGAGAAAGACGAACGTTGGATAGGGGTAGAAAGGCCGTATCTCGCTAAAGATGTAATCCGTTTAAGGGGGAGTATGGATATAACCTATTCTTTGGCTGAACGAGGAGCAAATAAATTATGGGAGCTACTGCACACAGAAGATTATGTTCATGCATTAGGAGCTTTAACTGGAAATCAAGCGGTACAGCAGGTAAAAGCAGGTCTTAAAGCAATTTATTTAAGTGGTTGGCAAGTAGCAGCTGATGCGAATCTTTCCGGTCAAATGTACCCGGATCAAAGTTTATATCCTGCCAATAGCGTTCCGCATGTAGTGAAACGCATAAATCAGGCCTTACAACGAGCAGATCAAATCCATTACGCAGAAGGGGACCAGAATTTGGATTGGTTCGCTCCAATTGTCGCTGATGCTGAGGCAGGGTTTGGCGGACAACTAAATGTATTTGAATTAATGAAATCAATGATAGAGGCTGGCGCGGCAGCTGTTCATTTTGAAGATCAATTATCCTCGGAGAAGAAATGCGGACATTTAGGTGGAAAGGTGTTATTACCTACACAAACGGCTATTCGTAATTTAATTTCTGCTCGGTTTGCAGCTGATGTAATGGGCACACCCACCATTATAATTGCTCGAACCGATGCAAATGCTGCTAATTTAATTACGAGTGATATTGATGCATCTGACTCAACATTTATTACGGGAGAGCGAACAACAGAAGGATTTTATAAGACAAGAGCGGGAATTGATCAAGCGATTGCTCGTGGATTAGCATATGCTCCATATGCTGATCTTATATGGTGTGAAACAGCTGAACCAAATTATCAGGAGGCGAAGCAATTTGCTGAAGCAATTCATAAGAAATATCCAAATAAGTTATTAGCTTATAATTGTTCCCCATCTTTTAATTGGAAACAAAAACTTTCCGATCAAGAAATTGCGTCCTTTCAAGAAAAGCTAGGAGAGTTAGGGTACAAATTTCAATTTGTAACACTAGCAGGATTTCATGCATTAAACCATAGTATGTTTGAACTGGCTAGGAAATATAAGGAAGAGGGTATGAAGGCCTATGCTGCATTACAACAAGGTGAATTTACGAGTGAAAAATATGGCTACAGTGCTACTCGACATCAACGGGAAGTAGGAACAGGCTACTTTGATGAAGTTGCTCAAGTAATTGCTGGTGGAACAACCTCAACGGCAGCATTAAAAGGATCAACAGAAGAAGAACAATTTACCTCTTAGAATGATAGAATAATAGATATAATTGCGTTTATTCCTTTGTGGGGTGAACGCTTTTTATATGATTCGATACGATTTTTTTCGATCTTATTCATAGCGAAATGCCCAGATTCATATCCAATTACCAGGTAATATGTCGTATTTGAAATATAATTGTAACATTTTCATAATATGAGTGAAATTTTTACCTGTTATACTACTAATTGCCTAAATAAATAGAAATACATAAAAAATTAGTTTCACTTTACTGCTTAGCTACAACGGAAGAATAACACGATACATAGATAAATGATGGCAGACCGTGATTCAAGAAGTGGGGGAGAATGTTGAAAAAATCAGTTTTAACAGTATCGGCTGTAGCAGTCGTCGGGTTTAGTAGTGTATTTTTCCAAACCGAAGCAAACGCAGAATCTATCAATAACTTAAAGGACAAGCAATCTGAAATCCAAGATAACCGCGAGGAGATAAAAGCGGATCTATCCGATGCGGAATCTGAGATAGCAGATGTATTAATAGAATTAGAAGAATTAAATAAAGAAATAAGTCAAGTTAATCATGCCCTAACAGAAAACCAAAAAAAGATGGATGAGACGGAGGACAGCATTTCATCTAAACAAGCAGAAGTTGATAAATTAGAAAAAGAAATTAAACAACTTGAAGAAGCGATTGAGAAACGATTTGACATTTTAAAGGAACGAGCTGTTTCATATCAACAAAGTGGCGGTAATGTAAGTTATCTAGAAGTAATTTTTGGTTCCAAGAGTTTTGGTGACTTTATTAATCGTGTTTCTGCTGTAAATAAAATATCTGATTCGGATGTTGAATTAATGGAGAAACAGGAAGCGGATAAAAAGAAAGTAGAAGAAAAACAAAATAAGGTGCTCAATAGTCTTGAAGAATTGAAAGATATGAAAGCAGAATTAGAAGGCATCCAGGCAACCATTAAAGAACAAAAACAAGAAAATGAATCAAAAAAAGATACATTAAAATCAAAAAAACAAGATTTGGAAGCACTAAAAGATGAACTTCAAGTTAAGGATAGTAACTTAGCAACCCTTGAATCACAAGTACAAGAAAGTATTGCTGCAGCAGAACAACCAGTAGCTAGTTCAGATGGAGGGGAATTGCAAACACTAAGTAAAAAAAGCTCTCCTTCTAAAGCTGTTGTTTCTACTGGAGGCGGTGGCCTAAGTACGGTAATTAATGCAGGCTATCAATACCTAGGTGTTCCATATGTATGGGGAGGTAAAACGCCAAGTGGATTTGACTGTTCTGGATTTGTTTCATGGGCATTTGCACAGGGTGGTTATTCGATCCCATCTAGTACATCTGCTTTAGCAGGTACAGGTTCAAAGGTTTCCTATAGTAATATTCAACCTGGAGATATTGTGTTTTTTGACACATATAAGAAAAATGGACATGTCGGCATTTACATCGGAGGCGGTAAATTTATCGGTTCACAGAGTACACCGGGGTTATCGGTAGAAACAATGACGAGTGGTTATTGGAACGAAAAATTTAATGGACATGTACGCCGCATTAGATAATACAGAATAAAATCAGGTAGTTGAGATATACTCAACTACCTGATTTTTTATCCGAAATGTGAAAGGGAATTTTCCATTTTGTAAGCAGGAGTGATCACTTAGTACAATTAGCTTTATCCACATACACTTAATTATTGTAACGTACTTTTTGATATGATAAGATGGTTTTATAGCGATCGTTCTATCTAAAGGTGGTGTATAATGAGTAAAAAAAAGCAAGATTTATTAGAACATGCTGAAAAATTATTTTATCAAAACGGTTTTCACGCGATTGGTCTTAAACGTATTGTTCATGATGCTGGAGTTGCTTTAATGACGTTATATAATCACTTTGACTCTAAAGAAGACCTAATTCTTGAAGTCCTTAAAAATCGAGAAAAGAGATATTTTTCACATCTAAACAGTATGGCTGAATGTAGAAATACAGAAGGTACGGTTTCAGTTGCATTACTGTTTGCTGAAGCACATATTGCATGGCTAAGCTCTTCTGGAACGAATGGTTGTATGTTTTTAAGAGCAAAGGAAGAGTACGCTTTAGAGAATGAAGAAATTGTTAATCAAGTCATTGCTCACAAAAAATCATTCATTTCTTTCTTGGTTAAACAAGGCTTTTCTCATGCTCACTCGATTCAGTTAGCAATGTTGTTTGAAGGGGCTACCTCACTTTCAGAAATACTCGATGTAAATGATATAGCGATTCAGTTTAGAAGTTTAATAAAAGATTCATTTAGAGAGTAAGCTGGAATGATGTCTAGCTTACTTATATATTCAATAAATATATAATGATCGTTCTATATAAATGGAGGGGGAGATCGTATGTGGAAGTTTGTACTACCTGGAATTGCAATGATTGGTGTCACTTATGCATTTGCACGTTTTAGTTTTGGTTTGTTTTTACCTCATATAACTGAATCATTAGACCTCACGGAAAGCAATGCTGGTTTTGTTGGTTCAACTGCTTATGCATCCTATACTTTGGCTTTATTGACAGCCTCATTATTCATTCAAAAATGGGGACAATTACGGGTAATTCAATTGGCTGGAATAAGTGCAATTCTAGGTTTATTAGGGATCGCCTTTTCTCCTAATTTTTATATATTAGCGTTAAGTACTTTTATTGCCGGTCTCGGGAGTGGCTGGTCTTCTCCAGCTTTTTCTCAAGTTGCTGCAACCTCATTAAGAGAAAAAGATAGAGATAGAGGCAACACTTGGATGAATAGTGGAACTAGTTTTGGACTTATCGTGTCTGGTCCAATAGCACTTCTGTTTACAGAACACTGGAGACTTTCATTTCTTCTTTTTGCACTTATGGCTATCGTCGTTTTTATTTGGAATACAATACGTATACCAACTCCAGCTTCTTTTCCAAGCCAAGATAAAACAGTAACGGGTTCTCGCTCGTTAAAACGAGCTAAATGGTTGATAATTGCTTCTATAATGGTAGGGGGAAGTTCTTCTGTTTTTTGGACTTTTTCAAGAAGCTACTTAACAGCTGTTTATCAAATGAGTGACTTTGAAAGTGTATTTTTTTGGATTTTAATGGGGATATCAGGCATTATTGGAGGAGTTGCAGGAAGTTTCATAAATAAGATAGGTTTGTCTTTATCTTATCGTCTAACACTCTTAATAATGATGACTTCTCTTGTTATCATTACAATACCAAACCCTATAACGATTTATACTTCATCCATCTTTTTTGGCGTATCTTATATCGTTATGACGGGGATTTTAATTGTTTGGTCAACACGTATATTTACGTCCTTGCCATCCATCGGTGTTAGCTTATCCTTTTTATCGTTGGGAATAGGTCAGTCCATTGGTTCTTTTATTGCTGGAGGGACAATTGATGCTATTTCATATCCTTTTACTTTTGTTTTATTTTCTCTAATTGGATTGGTTGGGGTAATCGTTCCTACTAAAAATTCTAATTAATAATGGTTATGCAAGATAGAATCGACTAATTTAAGCTGATCCCCGCGCGATCCTAATAAAATTTGGGGATCAGCTTCTACTTAATCATCTAATTCAATCTTTGTATGTTCTTTTTTAACTAGCAAGAAGAAAGCTGTAAAGCCAATCAGGGAAGTAGTAAATAATATAGCTGCCATCGGGACAGCTGATGCTTCATTAATACCAGCAAGTGGTGAGAATATTGAACCGAGCAATAACGGTAGCATACCTAAGACGGCACTTGCGCTTCCTGCACGGTGTCCCTGCTTGGCCATTCCAAGGGTAAATGTACTTGTAATAACCATTCCGATTGTGATCATATATATAAAGATTAATATGACAATGGATGTTAGTGGTCCTTCAATTATTGCCATGACAAGCAGTATGGATGTTGCTGTTAACGCAATCGTGATGGCTGTCTGAAGTAGTTTTTTTTCTGGAATTATTCCACCAAAACGTCCGATAATAAAACTCCCTGTAATAATTGCCAGCCCATTTATGCCAAATAGTACGCTAAACGTTTGTGGGGATACCCCATAAATATCCTGATATACAAATGGTGTTCCCGATACATAAGCAAAGCTTCCTCCATGTACAAATCCAACGACCAGTGCATAGCCAATAAACGAACGATCCTTCAGTAAGCTTCCCATGGTTACAACAGTTGCACCAAGTGAACTTGGTATCCTTTTCTCTGGTGGTAGGGTCTCCTTTAATTTCATGGCGACAACAGCTACAATCAAGATGCCAATGAAACTTAAAAATAAAAAGATGCTTTGCCAGCTTCCAGACTCAAAAGAGAGAATTGCACCACCGGCCATAGGTGCGATCATTGGGGCAACAGCATTAATAACCATTAACAGTGCAAAGAATTTCGTTAGAGCTTTACCACTGAACACATCTCGTACGACAGCGCGTGAAAGAACAACTCCTGCCGAGGCGGTAAATCCTTGCAAAAAACGTACTGCGATTAATATCGCAATATTAGGTGCAAATGCGCAGAGAATAGATGTTAATGCAAACAGACTAGTAGCAATTAATAATGGCTTCTTTCTTCCCTGTGCATCACTAATTGGTCCAACAATTAATTGACCGACAGCAAGTCCGAGCAAACATGCAGTTAAACTGGTTTGCACCAATGTAGCGCTGGTATTTAAATCCTGTGCAATTCCAGGGAAACTAGGTAAATACATGTCGATATTGAGTGGTCCTAGAAATGCGAGCAGACCGAGTAGCAGTGCTAGTCCCACACGCGTTTTTCCCGTCGGATTGTGCAATACTGGTTCTTGTTGTTCAAGATACAAAAGTCATCACTCCTAACCATTATATTTTACGTGCTCAGTTATGTTTTGTTAAGTATTTATTAGATAAACAAGGTTAATAATCCGAAAACATCATCGTATCATAGCTGCTTCTCTTTTAACTCGTTCTATTTTCGGTACATTCCATCGATTTGTAACATCATCATCTAAAATAGAGAGAAGCTATCGTTTTGTCTATTAAAAAGCTTCAGCTGATTCTTCTATATGGAAGGTTTTGAAAAGTATGTTATTTCATTTATAATGAAAATTATATGTTTTTAAAAACTAAAAAGGAGGTTTTGTTGTTGAAGGACGCTATTCGAAAACCTGTATATGATATTGACCCGATCTATACAAAACGTTGGTCTCCAAGATCTTTCTTAAGCAGAGCAATACCAGATGATGATTTAAAAGGCTTATTTGAAGCAGCAAGATGGGCCCCATCTTCAGCAAATGTTCAGCCTTGGAGATTTGTTATTGCAAGA
The DNA here is from genome assembly GCF_000445495.1 of Virgibacillus sp. CM-4. NCBI lineage: Bacteria > Bacillati > Bacillota > Bacilli > Caryophanales > Bacillaceae > Virgibacillus > Virgibacillus sp. CM-4. Next base: position 124,661 of record NZ_AUQA01000002.1, on the reverse strand, counting down.
AATGAAGCGGATAAAGAAGCGTTCTTATCGTTTATTCACGATTCAAATACGATTTGGTGTAAGCACGCACCTGTTTTAGCTGCGGTGATCTCTAAAATGGATGAGCAAAAATTTGGCGGGCATAATCCTACACATGCGTTTGATACGGGTGCAGCTTGGGCTTGCTTAGCTTTGGAGGCAGCACGAAGAGAAATTATTACACATGCAATGGCTGGTTTTCATAAACAGAAAGCAAAAGCAGCATTGCGAATTCCGGATAATTTTGAAATACATGCCATTGTAGCTATCGGTTATCAAGGGGAAAAGGAATGGCTCTCTGAAGGGCTGCAGCAACGTGAAGTCCCGTCCAATAGAAATGAGGTGGATTCGTTTTTATTTGAGGGGGATTTTCACAATACTAATTTTTAAATACAGAACAACATACGATGAAGAAAAGAAGTCTTTACTTGTGATATTTTCAATATTGGCGAAAGGTTTATTGAATAGTAGTTGGGGTATATGTAAATGTACTCCTGGCACCTGAACAACGCGAGACATAAAAACCGATAGAAAGGATATGTTATGAAAAATAATAACTCGTTTAAGAACCCAGTGTTCTATGTATCTGCGTTTATTGTATTGCTTTTAGTAGTTATTGGCGCAACGACACCCAAAAAATTTGGGGAAGTGGCCAATACATTATTTAATTTCACGACGAATAATTTTGGCTGGTTTTATTTACTGGCAGTTTTTGTCTTTATTTTATTTCTAATCGCGATTTCATTTAGCAAATTTGGGAAAATGCGCTTAGGAGCAGCTGATTCTAAGCCTGAATATTCATTTTTCACCTGGATAGGGATGCTGTTCTCAGCAGGATTTGGTGCTGGTCTTGTTTTCTGGGGTGTAGCAGAACCAATGAGTCATTTCTTTAATACACCATTCCCTGAATTAGAATCGATGTCTGAAGAATCGGCGAGAGTTGCGATGGGATATGCATTCTTCCATTGGGGGATTAGCCAATGGTCCGTATTCGCAGTGGTTGGTCTAGTCATCGCTTATTTACAGTTTAAAAAGAAGGAAAGAGGTTTAATATCTACTTCCATCCAGCCGGTGGTCGGAAAGAATAGAGTATTGGGAGATACCATTGATTCGTTAGCTGTTATAGCAACGGTAATGGGAGTGGCAACTTCATTAGGCTTAGGTATTCTGCAGATGAATGGAGGGTTAAAATCTGTTTTTGATGTACCTACCTCTATTTGGGTACAAATAGGAATTGCTGCGGTAATGTTGATTACATATTTAATTTCTTCCAGTACAGGGTTGGATCGAGGAATAAAGTGGTTGAGTAATATTAATCTAGGACTTTGTTTATTATTATTAGTATTTGTATTTTTAGCTGGTCCGACTGTATTCATTTTAAATACATTTGTATTAGGCTTAGGTGATTATTTTACAAATTTTGTTCAATACAGTTTGCGTTTAACACCTTATTCTGGTGAATCATGGGTGAGGGATTGGACGATATTTTACTGGGCATGGTCTACAGCGTGGTCCCCATTCGTTGGTGCTTTTGTTGCACGAGTTTCTAGGGGAAGAAGTATTAGACAATATGTTGTTGGTGTATTAGTTGTTTCTCCGGCAATTGCTTGTTTATGGATTGCTGCATTTGGAGGAACAGCACTTTATAGCGATTTATTTAATGGTACATCCATTGCTGAAGCAGTCAATGCAGATGTTGCTGTAGCCTTATTTGAGACTTATCAACATTTACCATTTACAACAATTTTATCGTTACTATCGATCTTCTTGATTTTTACATTCCTCGTCACATCTGCTGATTCAGCAACATACATTTTAGGATCGATGACATCTAGAGGAAGTCTAAACCCTGCACTACTTACTAAAATTGTATGGGGTGTATTAATTACAGCCATTGCTGTTGTATTGTTATTGGCTGGTGGTTTAGAGGCCTTACAAACAGCTTCACTTATTTCGGCACTTCCATTTACGGTTATTTTATTAATTATGATGATCTCCTTCTTACGGATGATCAATAAAGATTATCGGAAGACGAAAAAGGAAGAAGAAAATAAATAAATGAAAAGCAGGTAAGGGGCATTTTCCTTTACCTGTTTTTTGTAATAATAGACGTAATATAGGTAATAAGATAAAATGAATATAGAAAAAAGGCAGGTAGGTGATTCACATGGGAAGGCAATAGCATTCGCATATTTACTAATGGTAGGTGACTCACCTGCAGACGGATAATTTTATTTATCGACATACAGGAGGTGGATTCCTTGTATCCAAAGGATACAAGGATGCTAATTGGATATTGTTAATTTAGTTTTGGTTGCTATATTGATTTTGCTTACTGCATTCTTTGTAGCAACCGAATTTGCAATTGTAAAAGTTCGTGCAACACGTATTGACCATTTAATTGCGGAAGGTAATAAGCAAGCGGTCTATGCTAAGAAATTAATCGATAATTTGGACGCTTATTTATCTGCCTGTCAGCTAGGTATTACTGTAACGGCATTAGGACTGGGATGGCTAGGAGAACCTACTGTCGAAAGATTGTTACATCCAATATTTGATAGATTAGGACTAACTGAAACAGTATCTTCTATTCTATCATTTGGGATTGCGTTTGTTCTGATTACTTACCTGCATGTGGTGTTAGGTGAGTTAGCTCCAAAAACAATTGCTATTCAAAAGGCAGAGACTGTTACATTATATCTTGCTCGACCACTTATGCTATTTCATAAGTTGATGTATCCATTTATTTGGCTATTAAATGGTTCTGCACGCTTATTTATCCAATTGTTTGGGTTTAGACCCGTTAAAGAACATGAAATGGCACATTCAGAGGAAGAATTACGACTCATTTTATCCGAAAGCTATAAAAGCGGTGAAATTAATCAGTCAGAAATGACATATGTAACGAATATATTCGAATTTGATGAACGGATAGCAAAGGAAATCATGACGCCACGCACAGAAATGATCTGCTTTTTTAAGGAAGATAGTTATGAGGACAATATTCGGGTGGTTCAAGAAGGTCAGTTCACAAGATATCCAGTTGCCGATGAGGAAAAGGATCATATTGTTGGACTGGTAAATATTAAAGAGCTATTTACCAACTATATGGATAAGGCTAACCCCCAATCCATTGATACGTTTATCAGGCCTATTATCCATGTAGCAGAGTCAACACCAATTAGGCAAGTGTTATTAAAGATGCAAAAAGAACGTATTCATATGGCAATTGTTAATGATGAGTATGGAGGAACTGCTGGTCTCTTAACTGTTGAAGATATACTAGAAGAAATAGTTGGTGATATTCGGGATGAGTTTGACTTACATGAAAAACCAATGATAAAAAAAGTAGAAGAAAATGTGAACATTGTTTCTGGGAAACTGCAACTGGAGGAAGTAAATAATTTGCTTGATACAGAGTTAGGTGATGAAGAAATTGATACGATTGGGGGTTGGATATTTCTGAATAATCTGGATGCCAAAAAAGGTACGACAATCCACCATGAGAATTATCAATTTATCGTAGAAGAAATGGAAGGATACCAGATCAAAGAAGTAAAGATAGTCAAAGGATAGCTGATACCGCGTGTAACCAAAGTTATTTGAAAGTCAAATTAACCTAGGTTTAGCGATTGTTCTAAACTATAAATTGACAAGCATCGTATGTATGGATATACTAAAATGAATTCAAGAAATTATTTTCTAGGGTTCCGCAAGTAGTTTTTTTGCTTGGACTGGTCCGAGAGAAAATGCACGTGATTCGTGTACACGGAGGGACAAAAGCCCGGGAGGATATCGAAATTGGTTGATATCTTCTCGGGCTTTTTTTATGCCTGAAAGATTCTTGAAAGTTTGGAAAAGCTACTTATATGAGGTGATACAAATGAAAAAGGATTGGAATATTATCTTTTTAGCCGGACTGTTTGAGATAGGATGGGTTATTGGCTTAAAACACTCTAATGATTGGATAACTTGGCTGCTAACGATAGTAGCGATTTATATTAGTATGCATTTATTAATCATTGCATCTCGTAGACTGCCAATTGGTACTTCTTATGCTGTATTTACTGGTATCGGAACTACTGGGACAGTTATTCTTGAAATTGTTTTATTTAATGAAGCGTTTCAGATTGCAAAAATCGTACTCATACTGCTTTTGCTTTCTGGAGTGATTGGCTTAAAAATGATTACAACTGAAAAAGAAAGAAAAGAGGTGTAAGTATGGATTGGTTTTTCTTAATTGCAGCCGGGGTCAGTGAGGTTTTTGGCGTAATGGGGATTAATAAAGTAAACCAACAGCGAACAATCACCTCTTTTACTTGGTTAATTGGCGGATTCATTCTAAGTTTTGCCCTCTTAAGTATAGCCATGCAGACAATTCCAATGAGTACTGCTTATGCGGTTTGGACTGGTATTGGTACCGTAGGCAGTGCATTGGCAGGTATGTTTTTCTATAATGAATCAAAAGATTGGCGACGACTGTTATTTATTGCCATGATTCTTTGTGCGGCAATTGGACTGAAGCTGATCTCCTAAATATGTTTATCGTTCATAGTTATCGGATAAACAGTAATTAATAAACGCAATAATCTTAAAGGAGAGGCCGATAATAATGGATTTAGCTAAAGAATTAAAACAATTGGAAGCCATCCAACGAGATGGAGCGGATAAGGTTTTTACCATGTATTTAAATACAGACCCTTCCGACCCTGAACAACAAGGTGGAGAATGGAAAATCCAGTTTAAAAATGGGATGCGTAATTTTGAACAGTATTTGGAAGAGGCGAATAATAAAGAAGAGCTAAAAAGCTTTCAATTAGTAAAACAGAAGGTAGAAAAATTTGTTCGTGGCAATGAGCAAGAATTTCGTAGAGGCATTATTATTTTCGCAACAGCTGACGAAGAAGTTTGGTTTGCTGCACGAGTACAAATGCGTTTGGATACGGCTTTCTTTTGGCAAGAAACTCCAGTATTAGATCAGTTAAAAAGTCTTGAAGAAGCACATCCGAAGTCGGGTATTATTCTTGTTCAACAAAACCAGGTGAAGGTAATCGAATCTTATTTAAATGAAATTGAAGATAAGAAGTCCTACGAATTGGATATAGAAACCGACGATTGGCGTGAAAAAACAGCCATGGGCCCAGGTAATCCAACTGTTCAAAAAGATAACTTAAATGCAAGATTTAATGCAAATAAACACCGTTGGTATAAAAAAATCGCACCAAAAATAGATAAGCAAGCAAAGGATAATCAGTGGGATAAAATCTATGTGGTTGGCGAACCAGGACCAACTCAAGCATTTAAAGATCAAATGAATAAACCAATTAATGATGTCATTAATAAAAATATGCTTGATCATGAGGAAACAAAGGTATTAGAAGAAATATTTGGGTAATCATGACAAACAAGGACTGTCCCGTATTAAGGGACAGTCCTTGTTTGTCATCAAATTATAATAAATAAAGGATTAGCAGTACAGCGAATAGTGAGAAAAGGACAGAAGTACTAATATAAACCATGGCAAGTTTGAATTCTTTTTTTAATATTAATCGTAGTGATTCATTTCCAAACGTAGAAAATGTTGTATATGCGCCGCAAAATCCCACACCTAACAGAAGCCAACCTGCTCTAGGCAATACGCCATCCAGATAGTAGTGAAGGAGAACACCTAATAAGGCAGAGCCAGTTATATTTGCTGTCCATGTACCAATTAATCGTTTGTTGGCTAAAAGCGACAGTTGATAGCGTGTAATACTACCAATAATCCCCCCAACTGCAATAAGTAACCAATTCATCCTTGCTCCCTCACTTTTCTAAGCGAGGCAGTGTAACCAAGGAAACAACTTATTAATCCGCCGATGATGCTCATTAAACAATATGTCATTGCTGCTAATTCACTTGTACGCCAAAGTTCAATGGTCTCAATTGCGAAAGTAGAAAATGTTGTAAAAGAGCCAATTATGCCGATATTCATGGCTGCAAACAAGTCAGGGGAAAGTTTTTTTCTAATTGCATCTTGACTTAAAAAGAAACTGAGTAAAAAACATCCAATTAAATTCGCGCATAAAGTAGCAAAGGGAAATCCCTTTGCTGTTATGATTATAGATACACCATGTCTAGTTATTGCACCAATTGCACCACCTAAACCGATTAAAGCATAGGTTTTTAAGTTAGAGCCAATCTGCATCCTGGGCACCTGCCATAAATCTCGAATTTATGCCCTTCAATGGAATAACCTGCAAGTGAATGCTGTACTTCATCCATTGGACAAACTTCAATTTCCTTCGTTTTTCCACAATCCCTACATATGAAATGGTGGTGATGGTGATGAGTACAGTTCATACGGAAATGTTTTTCCCCATTTAATTCGGTGGTTTCCAAAATACCAACTTGATTATAAAGATGCAGATTTCGATAAACGGTATCAAAACTAATTCCTTCATAGCTCGCTTCTAAGTGTTGGATAAGATCTTTTGCAGTTCGATACCCATCAGCATTATCAAAAAATGTTAAAATTTCTTTTCGCTTACCTGTTGTTTTATATCCTTTTTGCTTCAAGAGTTCGATCGCTTCATTTATCTTCATTCAGCTTCCCTCACTTTTTATTTAACGGTTTTATTCCTTCTGTTATAGTTCTTTAACTTTTTGGCGACAATCGATAAGAGTAAAATAAGAATTGAAACCATAACAATGGTCCCGCCAGGAGGTATACTTAAATAATACCCAGAGATTAACCCTATAATAACAGCTAATTCACCAAATACAATAGATAAAACTAACATTTGCTTAAATCCTTTAGCTATTCGCATACTTGCAGCAACTGGCAATGTCATCAAGGCAGATACAAGAAGCACACCAACAATTCGAATCGATGCTGCAATTACAAGAGCAGTTAGTACAATAAATAATAAATGAATATATTTCGCGTGCAAGCCAGCAATTTTCGCATGTTCTTCATCAAAAGAAAGCGTGAATAGCTCTTTAAAAAATAACCCAATTATAATAATAATAAAAATCGAAATTCCCGCAATGGTGTAAAAATCATTTTGACTCACAGCTGAGACGGACCCAAATAAATAATTGAATAACTCGGTATTAAAACCATCCGCTAGTGAAATGAAAATGACACTTAATCCTACGCCTCCAGACAGGATAATGGGAATAGCTATTTCTTGATACGCTTTATAAAGTCCACGTAGCCTTTCAATAAGTATAGAACCTAGGACGGAAAAGGCCATGCCACTATAAAGTGGACTTAACATAATAGCAAATTTTTTCTCGAGTAAAAGTCCAAAGGCTATACCTGCTAGTGTAACATGAGATAAGGCATCTGCAATTAAAGATAATCTTCTAACCACAATAAATGTACCTAATAATGGTGCAATAATCCCGATTAATATTCCTGTGAAAAAAGTATTTCGTAAAAAGTCGTATTGTAAAAAATCTGCTAACATAAGGTTTCCTCCAACTTAATGATCATGTGTAACAATATTGACGTTATGTCCATGAATTCGTGACAAATCATTTGCAGTAAGTGCATGATATTCATCTGGTTTTCCATGAAAATGCAATTGCTTATTTAAACAAGCAATATCCGTAGCATGTTCTGTCATTGTTCCCGTATCATGTGACACCATTAGCATTGTAATGTTTTGTTCATGATTTAATTGATATAGTAATTCGTAAAAACGGTGTACATTTTCATGATCAACACCAACTGTCGGCTCATCGAGGATGAGAAATTGAGGATCACTTACTAATGCCCGTGCAATAAAAATACGTTGTTGTTGTCCACCGGATAAATTACCAATATTTTCATAGGTATATGCTTGCATACCGACCTGCTCGATAGCCTGCTGGATTTGTTCTTTATGATGTTTAGTAAAGAATTTGAAATAACCGACCTTTGCAGTCAATCCCATGGATACAACTTCAAATACAGTAGCAGGAAATCCTCGGTTAAATGTATTGGCTTTTTGAGAGACAAAGCCAATCTTATCCCATGCTGAGAATTTGTCTAATGGCTGGTCGAAAAGGGCAATTGACCCCGAATTTGGTTTAATTAATCCCAAAATAAGTTTAATAAGTGTTGTTTTACCACCACCATTTGGCCCAATTAAACCTAAAAACGAACCACTTGGTATCGAAAAATTTATGTTTTCTAACACCTGTTTATTTTCATAAGCAAAATTGATATTCTTCATAGATACTACGACGTCAGTCATGTCGTTAACTCCTTTCAATTACAAATGAAAGAAGCATCAATGGATTTGATGCTTTCTTTCTATAAGTCCCAGCTTTACTTTGTAATTTTATCAAGTACTTGTAAGTTTTGCTTCATTATTGAAAAATAATCTTCATTATTTGAAATATCTTTTTCTGTTAATACGGACAAGTTATGAATCGTTACTGCCTCCGCATGAATGTGATCTTGGATAATTTCAGACACTTGATTTGAACTGTTTTGTTCAAAAACAACATAATCTAATTGGAATTGATTTGCTTGGTCGATAATTTTAGTTAATTCTTTCTGCGATGGTTCACTACTTGAAGATAAACCATTAATGGAAATCTGCTCTAACCCATATCGTTCCTCCCAGTACCCGTAAGCAGCGTGAGAAACGAGGATATGTTTGTTTTCTTTTTTATTTAAGGTTTCTTTAAAGTCGTTATCTAAATTAGTCAGACGTTCTTCTAACTGATTAAAATTCTCTGTATATGCTTGTTGTTGATCGGGATTTAATTGAATAAGTTCTTCTTTCAGCATTTCAGCAAGTTCTACCATGCGTAATGGATCTAACCAAACATGTGGGTCATGATCACCGTGATTATGACCATCATGAGAATGGTCATGACTGCTTTCGTCTGCATGATTGTGCTCTTCATGATTAGAATGGAAGAGGGAATCCTGCTTCCCTAATTCGACTTGGGTTATATCCTCTGAGGAAAGGGCATCTGCTGCACTTTCTGCAAATCCTTCCATACCTGCTCCCATATAAATAAATGCATCACTTTTAGCGATAGCAGTAATATCTTTGGAAGTAGGCTCATACGTATGTGCATCAACGCCTGCTGGATAAACAGATTTCACATTTACTGTATCTCCGCCAATTTGTTCAATTAGGTATTGAATGGGATAAATGGAAGTATATATTGTTAAATCGGATTTTTTCTTTGTAGATGCTTCATTAGAGGAACACCCGGCTAGAATAAATCCGACGATAACTATTATAATTGCAAACTTTTTCACGATTATGTTCCTCCTTAGGTGAATGTCTTTTATTATATTATCGTAATCATTTCGAAATGTAAATAGGAACGATTACGATTTTATAAATATAGGTTGCTAGACTATCTACTACACAGGTATGTGAATGACTCATATAATGTGAATAAAAGAAAGTTTGTAAGTTTGAGAAAATAATAGCCATCATTTGTCTAATGATGGTAAACTAAGCTTAATCATGAATTATTGGAAGTTTCAAGGGGGGATTATGGTTGGATCAACTATTGCGAAACTTTTTCTTATTTTTATCAAATAATCGAACGTTAACCAAATTAGCAAAATCATATGGATTTAAGTTTGGGGCAGGAAGGTTTGTCGCTGGTGAAACGATAGAACAGGCTTCAACAAAAATTAAACAAATGAATGAAGATGGGTTTGCGGTTACGGTCGATCATTTAGGAGAATTTATTGATAATGAGGCGGAGGCAAAAGCGGCCGTGGAGGAATGTATTCATGCAATAAATGTTTTTGCTGAAGAGGGGTTAGATGCTGAATTATCTTTAAAATTAACTTCCATTGGATTAGATATTTCGCAAGAACTAGTAATGAACAATATGCGATTCATCCTAAATGCTGCAAAGAAACATGGCTTGATTGTGACCATCGATATGGAAGATTTTTCGCGAGCTGAGCAAACGTTACAGATTTTCAAGGAGCTTAGAAGTGAATATAAGAACGTTGGGACAGTTCTTCAAGCATATCTATATCGAGTAGAAGCAGATATTGAAGACTTAAATGCATATGACCCGTATCTTCGATTAGTAAAAGGAGCATATAAAGAATCAGAACAGGTTGCCTTTCCAAATAAACAAGATGTCGATGAAAATTACCGGAGGATTATTAAGCAGAATTTGCTCCAAGGAAATTATACAGCGATTGCAACCCATGATGAAGCCATTATCGATTTTGTGAAAAAATGTGAGAAAGAATTTCGTATTCCTAGAGAGCAATTTGAATTCCAAATGCTTTATGGGATACGTATTGATTTACAGAACGAACTAATTGCTGCAGGTTATAAGGTACGCGTATATGTGCCGTATGGAAAGGATTGGTTTGGTTACAATATGCGTAGACTGGCTGAACGACCGGCGAATGTGATGTTTGTATTAAGAGGAATCATCAAACAAAAGTAGGTAACCGAAGGCGGAAGTATATGTACACTCCACCACACGTTTTGTGATTATTGGATGATTCGTCTATGTATCGTAATTGCATGCCGTGTAGACAGATTATCTTTTGAGTGAATTCCGCATGGGTTCCATAGAATAGTAGATTTATTAATTTTGATTTTATACCTCTATTCCCAGTATTAAAGTCTTGTAAAGATCAACAAAATTATTTTCAATTATGGATTGCGAAAAGTCTGTAAATACTATATAGTAATAATTAAGTGGATAGGGAACTATCTTTTTATTTTCGCAGAAAAATGAATGAGTATTCATTCAAAATGGATTGGGGGATAAACTATGAAGCAATCAATCAAGCGTGCCGCTGTTTTAGGCTCTGGTGTTATGGGGTCTGGAATTGCTGCTCATTTAGCTAATCTTGGAATACCAACACTTATGCTTGATATTGCACCACAGCAATTAACCAAAGAAGAAGAAAAGAAAGGGTTATCCTTAGATGATCGAGTAGTTAGAAATCGTATAGCAGCACAAAGTAAGCAAGCACTAAAAAAGCAGAAGCCATCTCCAATTACAACCAAAAAGAGTCTTGATCTAATTGAAATTGGGAATATGGATGACGATATGGATAAACTAGTGGATGTAGACTGGATTATTGAAGTGGTGGTAGAGGACCTCGCCATTAAGAAAAAGGTATTTGCAGATGTAGATAAATATCGCAAGGAAGGTACATTTATTAGTTCCAATACTTCAGGAATTTCGATTGAAGCAATGGCTAGTGATTGTTCGGATGATTTTCGAAAACATTTTTTGGGGACACACTTTTTTAACCCACCACGCTACTTAAAACTTTTAGAAATTATACCAACGAAGGATACAGATCCTGAAGTCGTAGCATTTATGAAAAGATTTGGTGAAAATGTTCTAGGTAAAGGTGTCGTTGAAACAAAGGATACTCCTAATTTTATTGCTAATCGTATCGGTACGTATGGATTGTTAGTAACGGTAAGAGAAATGTTAAATGGTGGTTATAGTATTGGGGAAGTTGATTCGGTAACTGGTCCAATGATAGGTCGAGCTAAAAGTGCAACTTTTCGTACATTAGACGTTGTCGGCTTAGATACATTTATCCATGTTGCCAACAATGTTTATGATCAAGTCGATGGGAAGGAGAAAGAAGTATTTGCCATTCCAGCATTTATTTCAAAAATGAAAGCAAATGGATGGCTAGGGGCAAAGACTGGTCAAGGATTTTTCTTGAAGAAAAAAGATAAAACAGGTAGTACGATTTATGAATTGAACCCTGAAACACTAGAATACGAGGATCGTAAAAAATTAAAAACAGCTGCAACAGAGATGGCCAACCAAGAAAAAGGCGCGCACCGAAAATTGAAAACGCTTATATCAAACGAAGGAGATCGCGCAGGAGACCTTGTATGGTCAATTCTAAAACCCGTGTGCATTTATGCAGCAGAACTTACAGGGGAAATTGCCGATGACATTGTTGCCATTGATAATGCGATGAAATGGGGATTTGGATGGGAAATGGGACCATTCGAAACGTGGGATGCAATCGGTTTACGTAAATCGGTTGAACGAATGGAAGTAGAAGGGGAAGTGATTCCAAGCTGGATTATCCATATGTTGGAAAAAGGGAACGAATCCTTTTATAAATCGGATAATGGAAATGTATATTATTACGATAATGAAACCTATAAACAAAAAACATTTAATAAGAAAGAGATAAATTTAAAGCAATTAAAAGAGATAAATGGGGTTATAAAAAAGAACGCGGGTGCTAGTTTGATAGATTTAGGAGACGGAGTTGCGGGATTAGAATTTCATTCCAAAAGCAATGCTATTGGTCTAGATATTATTCAAATGGTAAATGAAGCCATCGATGAAGTAGAAGAAAATTATCAAGGACTTGTGATTGGAAATCAAGGAAAGAATTTCTGTGTTGGCGCTAATCTAGGTATGATGCTAATGGAAGCACAAGATGATAATTTCTTTGAACTAGATATGGTTATTCGTCAATTTCAAAATATGGCCATGAGGATTAAATATTCCAATAAACCGATTGTGACTGCTCCGTTCAATATGGCAGTTGGTGGTGGTGCAGAAGTATCCTTGCCAGCAGCTTCCATTCAAGCTTCAGCAGAAACATATATGGGGCTTGTTGAATTTGGAGTTGGTTTAATACCCGGTGGTGGTGGTACGAAGGAGTTGTATTTAAAGCAGCTTCGTAATTTACCAAAGGGTATTCATTTTGACCTTAGCAAAGTTGCCAATGATGTGTTTGAAAAGATAGCGATGGCTACCGTTTCTACTTCTGCAGCTGAGGCACGTGAAAATGGATTTTTAGATCAAAGTGACAAGATTAGTGTAAATCCTGATCACTTACTTCATGATGCGAAAGAGAATGTCCTTGCATTGGCTAATGCAGGGTATCAAGCGCCAATGCGTGAAAAAATTCCAGTTGTTGGTGATGCTGGTTATGCAGCTATGTTACTTGGTTCGAAGTCATTGCAATTAAGTGGTTATGCTTCGGAACATGATCTTAAAATTGCTGAAAAATTAGCCTATGTATTGTCTGGGGGACGCATTACCAATAGTACAGAAATCGATGAGCAAGTCATGCTTGATTTAGAAAGAGAAGCCTTCTTAAGTTTAATTGGGGAACCAAAAACCCAACAACGTATGCAGCACATGTTATTAAAAGGGAAGCCGTTACGTAACTAAAAGCAAAGGGGGAAATGATGTGAAGGAAGCAGTAATTGTAGCAGGTGCAAGAACCCCTGTAGGAAAAGCGAATAAAGGATCGTTAGCTCATTCACGGCCAGACGATTTAGCAGCATTAACAATTAAAGAGACGTTAAAGCGTGCAGGGGATTACGATGGAAATATAGACGATGTCATCATTGGATGTGCAATGCCAGAAGCAGAGCAGGGAATGAATATGGCCAGAAATATTGCTGGCCTTGCAGGGTTAAAACATGATGTGCCAGGTATAACCATTAATCGTTATTGTTCATCTGGATTACAAAGCATTGCTTATGCTGCCGAGCGGATTATGGTAGGAGCAAGTGATTCTATAATTGCTGGTGGAGCAGAATCAATGAGTTTAATTCCAATGGGAGGACACGTGATTAAACCAAATTCATCCCTTGTGCAAAATGCTCCTGGCTACTATATGGGAATGGGACATACAGCAGAAGAAGTTGCCAATCGATTCAACATATCTAGAGAAGATCAAGATGCGTTTGCTGTGCGCAGTCATGAGCGTGCAGCAAAATCCTTAGAGGAAGGGAAATTTAAAGACGAGATCGTGTCAGTAGAAGTAACCCATCGGTTTATTAATACAAATAATAAGCCAGAAGAAAAAACAGTGACATTTCAAATAGATGAAGGAGTAAGGCCAGGTACCACCATAGATGTTTTAGCAAAACTGCGACCAGCCTTCCATATAGAAGGAACGGTTACTGCAGGTAATTCTTCGCAAATGAGTGATGGTGCGGCTTCCGTTTTATTAATGGACCGTGAAAAAGCAGAAGGGGAAGGGTTAACACCGTTGGTTAAATTCCGTTCTTTTGCGGTGGCAGGTGTCGAACCAGAGATTATGGGGGTCGGCCCAATTGCTGCTATTCCAAAGGCTCTAAAGATTGCAGGTTTAGAACTATCTGATATTGGATTGTTTGAATTAAATGAAGCATTTGCCTCTCAATCAGTAAGAGTGATTCAAGCGTTAGATTTGGATGTTGAAAAAGTCAATGTCAACGGTGGTGCCATTGCTCTTGGTCATCCGCTCGGTATGACAGGGACAAAATTAACATTAAGTTTGATGCATGAGATGAAGCGGAGAAACGTACAATTTGGTGTCGTAACCATGTGTATCGGAGGTGGAATGGGAGCTGCTGGAGTATTTGAACTTGTTTAACTATGGAACTTTTCTCTTCAATAAATAACAAAAAGGGGTAGATGATATTGAGTGAAACAAAAGAAAAAGTTTTTAAAGGCGGCGGGTTTCTTGTAGAAGATTTAACGGCAGAAGATATTATTACGCCAGAGGATTTCACAGAAGAACATAAAATGATTGCTAAAACAACCGAGGAGTTTGTAAACGGAGAGGTACTTCCTAAAGTAGATAATTTAGAGAACCACGAATTTGAATATTCGGTAGATCTATTAAAAAAAGCTGGTGACTTAGGCTTACTGGGTGCAGATGTCCCTGAAGAATACGGCGGATTGGGTTTAGATAAAATTAGCTCTTCCTTGATCACCGAGAAATTTTCACGTGCTGGCGGTTTTTCTGTCACGCATGGTGCTCATGTTGGGATTGGGTCCTTACCGATAGTGTTTTTTGGTAACGAAGCGCAAAAGAAAAAATACCTTCCTAAATTAGCATCTGGGGAATTGCTTGCTGCTTATGCGTTGACAGAACCTAGTTCTGGATCAGATGCCTTAGGTGCAAAAACAACAGCAAAATTAAATGAAGCAGGCACCCATTATATTTTAAACGGAGAAAAACAATGGATCACCAACTCTGCATTTGCCGACGTGTTTATAGTGTATGCAAAAATTGACGGAGAGCATTTCTCAGCTTTTATTGTCGAAAGAGCATTTTCTGGTGTATCCACAAGCCCAGAAGAAAAGAAAATGGGAATTAAAAGTTCTTCTACACGAACCTTAATATTAGAAGATGTTGAAGTACCAATTGAAAATCTATTAGGAGAAAAAGGTCGAGGTCATGTTATTGCGTTTAATATTTTGAATGTTGGTCGTTATAAATTGGCAATTGGCGGTGTTGGTAGTTCGAAGCGAGGCTTAGAAATAGCTACAAAATATGTAAATGAGCGAAAGCAATTTAATACACCTATCTCTAGCTTTGCTTTAACGAAAGAGAAATTGGCTACGATGGCATCGGAAACATATGCAAATGAAAGTGCTGTTTATCGTACAGTGGGACTTTTTGAGCAACGCATGGGTTCGTTAACACAAGAACAATTAAATGATGGAAGAGAAGTTGCTCGTGCCATTGCAGAATACCAAATTGAATGCTCCATGAACAAATATACTTGTACAGAGCTGTTGGATTATGTTGCGGATGAAGCAGTCCAATTACACGGTGGATACGGTTTTATGCAAGAATATGAAGTAGAACGTATGTATCGTGATTCTCGAATTAATCGTATTTTTGAAGGTACAAATGAAATTAATCGATTGCTTGTGCCAGGTACCTTATTGAAGAAGGCAATGAAGGGAGAACTTCCTTTACTTCAGAAAGCACAAGGGCTCCAAGAAGAATTAATGATGTTAATGCCAGAAGAAGTTGGAACGGAAACATTGGAACAGGAAAAACATTTACTCAAAAATGCCAAGAAAATCATTCTATTAGCAGCTGGACTTGCGGCTCAAAAATATATGCAAAAAATTGAGCAAGAACAAGAAATCTTAGTAAATCTTGCCGACATGGTGGCTGAGGTTTATAATATGGAATCTGCAATTCTTCGTACCGAAAAAGCGATTAATCATACGGGTGAAGAAAAGAATAAACAAAAGCTGCTATACACACAAGTATACGTACAAGAAGCATTTAACCGAATAGAAGCAGATGCAAAAGAAACATTAATTGCTGTTGAAGAGGGAGACACCTTACGAATGATGCTTTCTTCTTTACGTAAATTAACAAGACATACACCAACAAATGTAATAACGAAAAAACGTGAAATTGCCGGTGCTATTATTGAGGCTGAAAAATACGTCCTTTAATTTATCGAGCTGTTCATCCCTTGCCATAGTGCAAGGGATATTTTATTTGTGATTTATGTGACATATGAAAAAGAATACGGATAGCTGCTCTCTTTTGCTCGATCTTTTCACAGCTCGTTTGCTATAATAATGCTCAATATAGGATTAGGAGGTTTATATATGGAAGTAATATTTTACTGGTACCCAAATTGCGGGACATGCAAAAAAGCAAAAAAATGGTTCGAAGATAATCAGGTTACATATCAACCGATACATATCGTTGAAGAGACACCTAGTAAAGAACAATTGCTTGATCTAATTCAAAAAAGCGGGCTTCCAGCCAAGAAATTTGTTAACACGAGCGGCAAAAAATATCGTGAGCAACATATCAAGGATAAAATTAAAGAAGCAACAAATGAACAAATAGCAGAAATTCTTGCATCGGATGGGATGTTAATAAAACGTCCAATTGTTACAGATGGCTCTAAAGTAACGGTTGGTTTTAAAGAAGAATTGTTTCAAGATCACTGGCTATAAAAATTTAAAAAGAAATGCTGGATAAATGTCATGGAAACTTGTATAGTGAAAGTGGAATGATATATTGGAGGGGATTGTTTTGAGCTTACCAAAGGAATTATTTTACACAAAAGAACATGAATGGGTAAAAAAAGAGGATGGCAATGTACGTATTGGTATTACGGATTTTGCCCAAGATGAACTAGGAGATATTGTTTTTGTTGAACTCCCTGAACCAGGTGATGAATTAGAGATCAATGAACCCTTTGGAAGTGTAGAGTCTGTTAAAACCGTTTCAGAATTATATGCTCCCATTAGTGGCAAGGTTGTCGAAGTGAATGAAGAATTGGAGGACAACCCGGAATATGTAAATGAGTCACCTTACGAAAAAGCTTGGATGGTAGTAGTAGAACCAAGCCAAAAATCAGAGTTAGACGAATTATTATCTGCTGATGGTTATGGAGAAATAATAAGCGAGGATTAATTAAATTTAGTTACAGTAATGGCTGATATGCAATTCAATTGCAATCAGCCTTGTTTTTACAATGAAGAAAATGATTCTATTCAGAGCAGAACTTGTACATTTATTATGAAAACAATCACTAAATAACAGTTTTTCATCATATAATATATGAAAACCTGTCGCTTGATTTTCTGAGGAGTGCTATGTGATGATAACGGATGAATTAGAAAAAATAATCATTGTAGAAGGATTGACAGATAAGAAACAGATTAAAAAGGTGATTTCTGAAGACCTAACCATCATTTGTACAAATGGAACTTTAGGTGTAGAACGTTTTGATCAACTTTTAGAAGATTATGCACTTGATTATAAAGACGTTTATATCCTAGTGGATGAAGATGAATCTGGAATAAAGTTACGCAAACAATTGGCTAGAGAATTACCACATGCTAACCATATTTATATTAGTAGTGAATACCGAGAAGTAGCTACAACACCTGAAAATATACTTGCTCAAACATTAGTGAGCAAACGGATCGCTGTTAATCCGATCTTTTTGATTTAAATTTCATATAGTAAGGTGATATTTTGCAATTAATTACGAATGATCAGCTGAAACAGGATAACTATCTGCTTTATATTTTTACCCCTTTTTGTGGAACATGTAATCTTGCAAGGACGATGCTTTCAAAAATAGAGTCGGTGCATCAAGAAGACATTTTTTATGAAATGAATGCATCCCTCCATCCAGAGTTTATGCAAGAACATCAAATTGAGAGTGTGCCTTGTTTATGTATAAAAAGAGATGGTGAAATTATAGAAAAGGTTTATGCTTTCAAAGATATTCCGAACATCTATAACTTTTTACTAACTTACAAACCTGAAATGTTTGCAAACAAATAAGTGAAAAGTCATTGACATGGGTATAACGGCATGCTAACATTTAGTTTATCGAAAATAAATAGATTCTTTACTCTTATCTTGAGCGGTGGAGGGACTGGCCCTATGAAACCGCGGCAACCTTCGACGAAGTTTATTCGAAAGGTGCTAATTCCTGCGAAGCATAGCTTTGACAGATGAGAGGACGAAATGACGAATTTCAAACGTCTTTCTGTTCTCTTACAGAAAGGCGTTTTTATTTATTTTATAGGGTACAATAATAGATAGTTTGAAATGAAGGAGGAAGACATGTGATATCGATAGAGGGTTTGAGTAAGATTTTTACATCAAACAAGACAGACACAACAGCCGTCGATAATTTGACCCTTTCGATTGATCAAGGAGATATCTTTGGTGTTATCGGTTATAGCGGTGCTGGTAAAAGTACTTTCGTTCGATTACTCAATCGCTTAGAGGAACCAACGAATGGACGAGTAGTTATTAACGATCAAGTCGTGACAGCATTGAATAAAAAGGATCTTAGAATAGCTAGACAAGATATTGGTATGATTTTTCAGCATTTTAATCTGTTATGGTCACGTACGGTGGAAGAGAATATTGCATTTCCATTAGAAATAGCAGGTGTATCGAAAGAAGAACGTTTAGAGCGTGTACATTCATTAATTGATTTAGTTGGGCTTTCAGGAAAAGAACAGTCCTATCCTTCACAATTAAGCGGCGGCCAAAAACAACGTGTTGGAATTGCGCGTGCATTAGCTAATAAACCATCTGTTCTATTATGTGATGAAGCAACTTCGGCTTTAGATCCAGAAACAACAAATGCGATTTTGGATTTATTAGTGGATATTAACCGACAATTAGGTCTAACGATCATTTTAATTACCCATGAGATGCATGTCATTCGCAAAATATGCAATCAAGTGGCAGTGATGGAAAATGGGAAAGTGGTTGAACAAGGAAATGTCTTAGATGTATTCTTGCATCCACAGCAGTCGGTTACCAAAAAATTTGTGAAGCAGGTAATGGGATCTGACGAGGAAGATAATGATATTAACCAATTAATTAAAAACAACGAGCAAGGGAAAATTATTAGGCTTCATTTTGTTGGGGAAACAACCAACGATGCTTTGATCAGCCAAATTATTAAAACATATCAGGTAGATGTGAGTATATTGCAGGGGAAAATCACACAAACTCAGGCAGGGGCTTATGGCACATTGTTCATCCAAATGGGTGGTAATCCAGATGATGTCACCCAAGCGATTACGTTTATTCGTGAACAAACCTCGGTAGAATTGGAGGTTGTCCGTGATGCTGACTGAATTATTTCCAAATCTTAAATTAGAAGACTTAACGACGGCAACATATGAAACATTTTATATGACAATTATTGCTTTAATTGGAACTTTCGTATTTGGAATATTATTAGGTTTATTATTATTCCTTACTAGAAATGGCGGTATGTGGCAAAATAAAGTACTGAACGTCACAACAGCATCGTTTGTTAATATCTTTCGCGCGATTCCATTTATCATATTAATTTTATTGTTATTTCCATTTACAGAGTTTTTAATGGGTACCATACGTGGGCCAAAGGCTGCTTTGCCGGCATTAATTATTGGTTCTGCGCCATTCTATGCAAGGCTAGTGGAAATTGCTTTACGTGAAGTTGATAAAGGGGTTGTAGAAGCTGCCAAAGCAATGGGAGCCAAAACAAGTACTATCATCTTTAAGGTGTTGTTACCAGAATCCATGCCAGCATTAATCTCGGGAATTACGGTAACAGCAATTGCATTAATCGGGTACACAGCTATGGCTGGAGCAATAGGTGCAGGTGGGTTAGGAAGTTATGCATATTATTCTGGTTTCCAACGAAGAGATTTTGATGTCGTACTCATCTGTTCCGTTATTATTGTGGTCATCGTATTTATCTTCCAATTCCTTGGGGACTTTATTACACGAAAATTAGATAAGCGTTAGAAAAATAAGACAAGCAAGAGGAGCGAAAACAATGAAAAAACTAATTACTTCAATCGTACTTTTTATTAGTTTAGGTATTATCTTAGCTGCATGTGGAGGAGAAGAAGGTTCTTCAGATCCAAATACAATAAAAGTAGGCGCTTCAAGCGTTCCTCATGCAGAAATTCTTGAACAAGCCAAGCCAATCCTTGAAGAACAAGGAATTACGCTTGAAATTGAAGAATATGAGGATTATGTTCTTCCTAATGATGACTTAGCAAATGGCGAAATTGATGCCAATTATTTTCAGCATATTCCTTATCTGGAACAAACAATTGAAGATACAGGATATGATTTAGATTATATTGATGGGATTCACATTGAGCCAATGGGTGTTTATTCGAAAGGGATTTCTAGCTTAGAAGCTATTCCTGAAGGAACAGAAGTTGTAATGAGTAATGCCGTAGCAGATCATGGCCGGGTACTATCTTTATTTGAGAAAAATGGCTTAATAAAATTAGATGAAAATGTAAAGAAAGCAGAAGCAACCATTGATGATATTACGGAAAATCCGAAGAACCTGAAGTTTTCGCCAGATTATGGTCCAGCAATGCTTCCTGATTTTTATGAATCAGATGAGAATGCATTAGTTGTGATTAATACAAACTATGCAATTGGGGCTGGCTTAAATCCGCTAGAGGATTCATTAATGGTAGAAGATGAAGATTCTCCATATGTGAATGTAGTTGCAGTGAAAGCAGAGAATAAAGATAATGAAGCATTAAATAAACTAGTGGAAGTATTACATTCAGATGAAATACAGCAATTTATGGAAGAGGAATATGGTGGTGCAGTTGTACCGGTAAGTGGGAATCAAAAATAATGATGGACAAAGGCTATCTCTTTTTAAGGGGATAGCCTTAATTTTTAAACAATTTTGTAATTGGGAGAATAATGAAGGATATGATCGTAAAAAGCGGAACAGAATTTTTTCAGCAAAGTTATAGAGGAAAATTTATTATATAAATGGATAAATGCGTTTTAATTCACTTTGTTTAGGGAAATAAACTTGTGATACGCTTATTAGTGTCAAAAACAAGAAAGGATGATTCCCTATTAATAGTGGAATAGACATGAATTACACTTCAGAAATGGAAAAGGCAATGCAGCAAACCCATCACATTGGTTTTGCTGAATACGAAAGAAAATTAGATAAACGCCTAGCAATTGAGAAAAAGCGTCAACAAGAGCATGAGAAGTGTAAGCATTTTGCTGCTGAATATGAAGGGCATATGAAAAAGTGAAGAATAATTATTAACTATATATGATAACGAAAAAAGGTGCGAATACAATGCGTATTCGCACCTTTTTATTTTGAACTTTATCATGGTGGCATGATATCCTATAAACAAAGGATTTTCCATACTTCAAGGTCTCTGTTTAAAAGAGTTGATAATAAATTCGAAATGATTTAAGATTGTAATGAGAATAAAGTGAGAATGAATCTTACATTCCTTACAGAGTAACAATAAAACTATTTGTATTTGGAGGTATCAATATGGCAGGATCAACATTAGAAATTAAAAACTTACATGTCTCAATTGAAGATAAAGAGATACTTAAAGGTGTAGACCTTACTATAAAAGGTGGAGAATTCCACGCAGTAATGGGACCAAATGGTACAGGGAAATCTACCTTGGCTTCTGCAATTATGGGGCATCCTAAGTATGAAATTACCGAAGGATCGGTTCTTTTAGATGGTGAAGATGTATTGGAAATGGAAGTTGATGAACGTGCACGTGCAGGTTTATTTTTAGCTATGCAATATCCAAGTGAAATTAGTGGTGTTACAACTTCAGACTTCCTTCGTTCTTCCATGAATGCTCGTCGTGGTGAAGGTAATGAAATTTCACTAATGAACTTCATTAAAGAAATGGATAATGTCTTAGACTATCTTGAAATTGATAAAAACATGGCCCAACGATACTTAAATGAAGGATTCTCCGGCGGTGAGAAAAAACGTAACGAAATCCTTCAGCTCATGCTATTGAAACCAGAGATTGCGATTTTAGATGAAATTGATTCTGGACTAGATATTGACGCTTTAAAAGTTGTATCTAAAGGAATCAATAAACTACGTGATGAAAACTTTGGTTGCTTAATCATTACCCACTATCAACGCTTACTTAACTACATTACGCCTGATAAAGTACATGTAATGATGCAAGGCCGTGTGGTTAAGTCGGGTGGTCCTGAACTTGCACAACGCCTTGAATCGGAAGGTTATGAATGGATTAAGGAAGAATTAGGTATTGAAGACGAAACTATCGAGCAAAATGCGTAATGGTAAGGAGGGGTAATATGACTGTGGAAACAAAACTGCCATACGATAAAGAATATATTGATCAGTTTTCGAAAGAAAGAAATGAACCAGAATGGATGCGTGAATTACGCCTCCAAGCACTAGAACAAGCTGATGCTCTTGAATTACCCAAACCTGATAAAACAAAGATCGGTAAGTGGAATTTTAGCCAATTCAAACATACAGCCCCTGGTGATGCTATTCAGTCGCTGAGTGAGTTACCAAGTGAATTACAAGAATTTCTCGATCAGGATAATCTACCTGAGAATCTTCTAATTCAACGAAATCACTCTGTTGCGTACAGTACATTAAGTAAAGACCTCCAAGACAAAGGAGTAATCTTTACGGATATTTTCACAGCTTTAGAAAAACATGGTGATTTAGTAAAGCGTTATTACATGAAAGATGCAGTTTCGATTGATGAGCATCGTTTGACTGCATTACATGCTGCTTTAATGAACGGCGGTGTCTTTGTATATGTACCAAAAAATGTTGAAGTGGAGGTTCCATTACAGACGATTTTTTGGCAAGAAGACCCAGAGCTAGCACTGTTTAACCATGTTCTTGTTGTAGCGGATGAAGGTAGTTCATTAACTTATGTGGAAAACTATATCTCGCACAATGAACAAGAAGCAACTGTTGCGAACGTTGTAACCGAAGTGATTGCACAAGATAATGCAAAAATTTCATTCGGAGCAGTGGATAATTTTGCTCAAGGTACGACTGCTTATAATAATCGTCGTGGCGTAGCTTACCGTGATGCAACGGTGGATTGGGCATTAGGACAAATGAATGATGGGAATACAGTATCTGAAAACATCACACATTTAGTTGGTGAGAATTCCCTATCCAATGCTAAAACGGTATCGGTTGGTCGAGGAAATCAAACACAGAACTTCACTGCTAAAATCGTTCACTTTGGTAAAAACTCTGAGGGGTATATCTTACAACATGGTGTTATGAAGGATAAATCAACAGCCATTTTTAATGGTATTGGAAAGATTGAACACGGTGCTTCTAAATCAAATGCAGAACAAGAATCTCGTGTACTGATGTTAAGTGAAAAGGCACGTGGTGATGCAAACCCTATTCTGCTGATTGATGAAGATGATGTTACAGCTGGTCATGCCGCATCTGTCGGCCGAGTAGACCCAGTTCAATTGTATTATCTAATGAGTCGTGGTATTACGCAGGAAGAGGCAGAACGCTTGATTATTCATGGTTTCTTAGCACCAGTAGTTAATCAATTACCAATTGAAGCTGTTAAAAATCAATTAACTCAGGTAATTGAAAGGAAGGTTTACTAATGGATGTAAAGGCCATTCGAGAACAATTTCCGATTCTTAATCAGGACGTGAATGGTCATCCTTTTGTATATTTAGATTCTTCAGCAACATCACAGAAGCCAATTTCTGTGATAGAAGCTGTAGATAATTACTACCGAAGCTATAATTCAAATGTGCATCGTGGTGTTCATACACTTGGAACGAAGGCAACAGAAGCGTATGAAGGTGCCAGAGACAAGGTACGTCGGTTTATTGATGCTGAAAGCACTGCTGAGATTATTTTTACCCGTGGTACCACAACATCAATAAATACCGTTGCGTACAGTTATGCAAGAGCAAACTTACAAGCAGGGGATGAGATTGTTATAACTCCGATGGAGCATCATAGCAATATCATTCCTTGGCAACAAGCAGCAAAAGCCACTGGTGCTACATTAAAATATATTCCGTTGCAAGAGGATGGCACATTAAGTCTAGAAGATGTTCGTCAAACCGTAACGGACCGAACGAAACTTGTTGCTGTTACACACGTTTCCAACGTATTAGGGACGGTTAACCCAATTAAAGATATTGCAAACATTGCACATGAGCACGGTGCTGTCATAGTTGTTGACGGTGCTCAAGGTGCACCGCATATTAAAGTAGATGTAACAGATCTTGATTGTGATTTTTACGCATTTTCTGGTCATAAAATGGGAGCACCAACTGGAATTGGTGTTTTATATAGCAAGAAGAAATTACTTGAACAGATGGAACCAGTGGAATTTGGTGGAGAGATGATTGATTTTGTTAATTTATATGACTCTACCTGGAAAGAACTTCCTTGGAAGTTTGAGGGTGGTACACCAATTATCGCTGGGGCTATCGGGCTAGGCGCAGCAATTGATTTTCTTAACGAAATCGGCATGGATCAAATTACAGCGCATGAGCAGCAGTTAGCTAAGTATGCAATGAAGCAAATGCGTACCATTGATGGTATTTCAATCTTTGGTCCAGAGGAACGTGCTGCACTAGTTACCTTTAATCTAGATGATGTTCATCCACATGATACAGCCACTGTACTTGATGCAGAAGGAATTGCTGTTCGCGCGGGCCATCATTGTGCTCAACCTTTGATGCGTTGGCTTGATGTAACTGCAACTGCTCGAGCAAGTTTCTATCTTTATAATACTGAAGAAGATATTGACCGCTTAGTAGATGGACTTCAAAAAACAAAGGAGTATTTTGGTAATGTCTTTTAACAACCTTGATACACTTTACAGACAAGTTATTATGGATCATTATAAAAATCCAAGGAATAAAGGAAGTCTAGAAGGGGATATTTTAACCGTTGATATGAATAATCCTACTTGTGGTGATCGTATACAACTCCAGTTGCAAGTGGAGGATGGGATTGTCAAGGATGCGAAATTCCAAGGAGAAGGATGTTCTATTAGTATGGCTTCCGCTTCAATGATGACACAAGCAATTAAGGGCAAGAAGATAGAGGATGCAATGAAGATGTCTACCATGTTCTCACAGATGATGTTAGGTGAGGAAGTAGACGAAGAAGGTATTGATCTTGGAGATATTCAAGCATTACAAGGAGTTTCGAAGTTTCCTGCACGAATTAAATGTGCAACCCTTTCTTGGAAAGCGATGGAAAAGGGAGTGAATGAAGGGTAACGTGAGTGTTTAATAGTTGATTTCTACCAATACCTGAAGGAGGGTTTACGAATGGCAAAAAATATGCCAGAAATCGAAGAGTACAAATATGGATTTCATGATCGTGACGTTTCGGTTTTTCGCTCAGGCAAAGGGCTAACACGTGAAGTAGTTGAAGAGATTTCTAAAATGAAAGAAGAGCCACAGTGGATGCTTGATTACCGTTTGAAAGCACTAGAGCATTTTTACGAGCGTCCAATGCCACAATGGGGTGGTGATCTATCTGAGTTGAATTTTGATGAGATTGTATATTATGTAAAACCATCTGAACGACAAGGAAGAACGTGGGATGAAGTACCTGATGAGATTAAACAGACATTTGATAAATTAGGTATTCCAGAAGCAGAACAAAAATACTTGGCAGGCGTATCTGCTCAGTATGAATCTGAAGTTGTTTATCACAGCTTAAAAGAAGATCTTGAAGAGCTTGGTATTGTCTTTAAAGATACAGATACAGCATTAAAAGAAAATGAAGAACTCTTTAAAGAATATTTTGGTAAAGTAATTCCTGCAACCGATAATAAATTTGCAGCATTAAATTCTGCTGTTTGGTCAGGTGGCTCATTTATCTATGTTCCAAAAGGGGTACAGACTTCAACACCATTACAAGCCTATTTCCGTATTAATTCGGAAAATATGGGACAGTTTGAACGAACATTAATTATTGTTGATGAAGGTGCATCCGTGCATTATGTTGAAGGTTGTACAGCTCCTGTTTATACAACAAATTCATTGCATAGTGCTGTGGTTGAGATCTTCGTTAAGAAAGATGCATACTGCCGCTATACAACCATCCAAAACTGGGCAAATAATGTGTATAACTTAGTTACAAAACGTGCAACTTGTGATGCGAATGCAACGATGGAATGGATTGACGGAAACATTGGTTCCAAATTAACAATGAAATACCCAGCTGTTCTGCTAAAAGGAGAAGGTGCTCGCGGAATGACACTTTCCATTGCATTGGCTGGTAAAGGTCAATTACAAGATGCTGGTGCAAAAATGCATCACTTAGCACCAAACACTTCTTCTTCGATTGTTTCCAAATCTATCTCGAAACATGGTGGAAAAGTTTCTTATCGTGGTCTGGTTCACTTTGGAAGAAAAGCAACTGGTGCCCGTTCCAACATTGAATGTGATACCTTGATTATGGATAACGAGTCAACTTCAGATACGATCCCATATAATGAAATTAACAATGACAATATTTCATTAGAACACGAAGCAAAAGTATCTAAAGTCTCAGAAGAACAGCTTTTCTACTTGATGAGCCGTGGCTTATCAGAAGAAGAAGCGACTGAAATGATTGTAATGGGCTTCATTGAGCCATTTACAAAAGAACTTCCAATGGAATATGCAGTCGAAATGAACCGTCTGATCAAATTCGAAATGGAAGGTTCCATCGGTTAAAACAGATAAAACCCTTGTCACAGCAATTTTGTGGCAAGGTTTTTTTATAATGGGATATATGTTTGTGCCCGATTTATGCCCTGTAGATTTTCTTAGATCATGTTACAGATGACTCTGATAATTTATAAAAAATTTTAATACAAGGACATTGACAATATGGGATGTGACAATACAACAAACGGGCCAGATCGTGGCACAATACTTGCTTTTGATATGTTGTAGTTTACATAAGAGTTGCTCGGAAAAATAAAAGGTGGTGGGAATTTGTTTGTATATATGTTTTTAATAGGGTTGTTAATAGGCCTTGCAATCTATGCACTTACTTATCTTTTTGTAAAAGCAATGGATAATAAGAAAAGGGTTTTAGTGGTTGCGATAATTGGAGGTCTATCTTTAATTGGAAGTCTTACTGTAATAGGTGGATTTGAAGGTATGCCCTTTGGAGTATTAAGTTTAGGAATTCTGGCAATTTCAATTGTATTAGCTTTGTTTGGCCAAAGTTCATTAGGGAAAAAGTTAATATATACCATTGTCATTTTGTTTATAATTTCGTATAGTGCATTGATCTATTTCAATCAAGTTGATTACTGGATAGTGAAAAAAACACAATATTCTGGTGGAGATGATTTTGGTTCATATACGGAGCAACTTCAGACAGATACAACTATTCAAGGATACGAAACCTTTACTATTTCAGAGGGAAATAAAGCTGTTATTTTATCTTTAGGTGAAGAAATGGCAGGTAACAACATAGAAGTTCTAGATGTCGAGGAATACGGAAACACAACTGAAATAAAAATAAGAACATTTTATAATAACTCAGTTGAAGCGAACCCTGTCATTGCCATTGGACTAAATCGAGTGCAGTCTGAGATTATTATTACGGATACCGATGGAAGGATTTATGAGAAAGCAACAAAAGATGATTAAAACAAAGTTATCAAATCAACTCTAAGTATATGACTTTAAAAAATTTGTTTTTACTTTTAAACAATCGGGCGCGATTAACTAATAAGCATCGCGCCAATATTCATATAAGGACCCTTTCGCGGAAGACGGGGGGATTATTATTAGTTACAAGTTTTATAAATGGGTGATGATAATTGACTTAGTTGCTATTGGTGTACTGCAATTCTTGGCTGGGACATTTTTTGAATACACAGTAACGATTAGAATTATAGATGGGGTATTGTACATCCTTGCCATTGCTTTTGCCGTGATATACTTGCAGAAAAGGCTAAGGATTTCAAACACAAAAAAATAAGCAATCGGGTGCAATTCCAGAACAAGCGTATGCCATATTAGGAGCAGATTGTTGAGTAAGGGAGGTAATCAGATGGTTCATCTCGAAATTGTAAGTTGTACCAAAACAATACGCCGCATTGGAGGGAATAGAAAATGGATGTAAGGACACTTTTGTTAAAACAATGGGCAAGCTGCTTAGATAAAGAAGACTGGTTTCCACCGCTTGAAAAAGTACTAGAGAATATTACTTTGGAACAGGCAATTTGGACACCAGTTGAGGGGGAACATTGCATTTGGGAATTAGTTTGTCATTTACTTTTCTATGAAAAGAGAATTCTGTTACGCTTTCTTGGTGAAACAGCAAATGAACCAAAGGCAGAAAATAATGACGCTACATATCGATTACCAACTGAGACCTTTCAAAATTGGAAGGAAACAAAACAAGAATACTTTTCTGTTCATCGTGAACTTGAAAAAATACTAGCAAAATCAGAACTAGAAGATTTGTATAGACCGATTCCTGATGATAATCCATTAGTGCTTGAACTGAAGAGTTTAGCAATGCACAACGCATATCATATTGGGCAAATTGTATTCCTCAGTAAAATGCAAGGAGCCTGGGCAGGGAAACGCAGCTTTTAAAAAAGCTTCATTAGCTTTACAGTTATTCGTTTACCGGGCGCTTTTCTTTAATAAGGATTAGCGCTTATTTTCATTATAGATTTAACCCTGCCTATACCTTACTTAACCACCGTGCTCTCTTTTACTTCTCAATAAAAACTCTTGGATATACTATAATGAAATAAGAGTGTTTGAATGAAAAGAATTCTTCTTGGAGTTCTGACAGTTAGTTCAATTCTTGTAGTCATATTCAACTTTATGAATAATAATGGGAAGCCGCAGAGTCAAGTGAATGCAAATGACTCTACAGAAGTTAAAAGTGTAGATATAACTCAATCTGAATTTGGAGAAAAGGTTGCTGAAAAATTGGAATCTAAAGGTTATAGCTCAACTGGTTTAATCATGAGTCAAGACTATGAAAAAAGGATAAAGTATATTGTGGTAATCTCGGAAACTGAAAATAAAGGAAAGGCCACAAAAAAGGATATACAACAAACCTTTGAGAAGGTTGCTAAGTCCTATGAGTCAAAACCATTTACTGTTCAGTTACAGGAAAAGCAACAGTAATATTAGAAAATATGATTCATGTTGTATATCAACCCCCTCAACTAACGGGTGCAGTTGTTGATTAACCACCTCTGTGCGGGAATTGGACCATTTTGTTGAACAAGAAAGCAATTTAAAGTTTAAAAGTTCTATTAAGAAAGGTTGGTTTTAAATTTGGAATTTAAGGAATTCACTGCAGCACAGGTAAGAATAGCTAGACCTACTGATAAATTTGAAGAAATCATAAATTTTTATCAATATGGCTTAGGACTTAAACAAATTCAACAATTTAAAGGGCATAGGGGTTATGAAGGAGTCATATTTGGATTACCAGATGTTGATTATCATTTAGAATTTACCCGCCATATTGATGGTAGTCCTTGCCCTGCCCCAACAAAAGATAATCTCTTAGTATTTTATATAACTAGTAAAAATGAAATCAATAAAGTATCAGAACGGTTAAGGAAAATGGGATATACAGAGGTTAAACCGGAGAATGGATACTGGAAGGAACAAGGGATTACAATAGAAGATCCCGACGGTTGGCGAATAGTATTAATGAACAGGTCTTATGTCCAATAAATTATTAACTCTGTTTTTTTAGCTGGCTTATTTCATTAACGGGCGCGTTTATCGAATAACGCGTCCTTCTGTTATAGGGCCATTTAATGGAATAAGCAAGGTATCAAAAAAAATTTTAGAATTGAACTTGACAACAAACAGATAATCTTTTATATTTGTTACAGTCAGTACTGACAGTTAAAAAGAATAGAGGTTATTTGAATGACTTCAAGTAGAAAACAGGATAC
This sequence comes from Virgibacillus sp. CM-4, assembly GCF_000445495.1. NCBI lineage: Bacteria > Bacillati > Bacillota > Bacilli > Caryophanales > Bacillaceae > Virgibacillus > Virgibacillus sp. CM-4. The sequence continues at coordinate 94,664 of NZ_AUQA01000002.1, read as the reverse complement.
TTCTGATAAAATCATGAACGTTGCTATAGATCTTATGGCAGATAGAGGATACAATGGCGTATCGACTGAAGAAATTGCAACAAAAGCCGGGTTTAGTGAAAAAACGCTGTTTAGGCACTTTAAAAGCAAACAAAATCTGTTAGAGACAGCCTTTCAACGTTATCATTATGCAGGAAGGATGAAAGATCTCTTTGATGAGAACATAAAATGGGATCTTCATGCAGACTTACTAATGATAAGCCAAACGTATCACAGGATCATGTATCAGAATCGAAAAATGATTCAAATTAGTGCAAGGGGACATAAAGATCTTCCTGGATTTCAGGAGGCTACTCATAAGCATCCTCAACAGTTAAAGGAGTTCTTAACTGAATACTTCAGAGAAATGTGTGAAAAGGGAAAAGTTATTAAAACGGATCCTAAAAGGCAGGCTGTTGCATTTCTATACATGAATTATGGTGCAGCTATGGGACGAATCAATAAGGACCCAATACTAGAAGTTATTCCTATTGAAACCTTTATCGAAGAAAGTGTCTCGATATTTACTAGGGGTTTAACCCCCTAGTCATTTTTTGAAAAATATGTCAGTCAGTAGTGACGATCAAAGGTGGGTATGGTTACTAATCAAATACTTATTCTTGTCATCGTGCACCCTGACCGTTTAGTTGGAAGTATTTTATGGTTTTATGTGATCAGTTTGGAGATGGCAATCACTTATTGTAGTAAAGTCGCGTTACCAGACAAAGTTGTTATTTAATTTGAGGAGGTTAATTAATATGCCGAGAATAAAAGAGAACGAATTTTTTACGGTAATGGTAGAGTTCGAGGTCGACCCAACATATCAACAAGCATTGATTGATGGAATTGCTGATCAAGTCGAACAACACTTTACCCATTTCACTGGATTTGTTTCAGCAAGCTTTCATGCAAGTGAAAATGGAAGTCGGGTGGTGAACTATGGGCAATGGTTGTCAAAGGAAGCTTGGGAGAGTAGCTCTCCAGCAACTGGTTTTGATATAGCCAAAGCATCCATCGCTGAAGTTATTAAGCGCTGTGGGGCCAGGACTGTAGAGGTCGATACCTTTCAAGTTACACGAGTGATCGAGAAAACATGAAGACAAAAAAGTAGCTCTTTATCAATAATACAATGCTTATTTCAAAAAACAATTTTGTTTAAAAGCAACAAAGTTAAAATTCAGGAGCTTGTTCCCCTGGATAGAAAGTATATATTTTTATTGGAGGAGTAAAACATGATTAAGATAGCAATTATTATTGGGAGTACGCGTCCGGGTCGCAATGGGGAGGCAGTAGCACGTTGGGTACATGAAATAGCAAATAGACGCAGTGATGCCGAGTTCGAGATTGTGGATATTGCAGAGTATGACTTACCATTGCTCGACGAGCCCATGGGAGCAGCATCCGGGCAGTATACCAAATCTCATACAAAAAATTGGTCTAAGAAGATTACTTCTTTTGATGGCTATGTTTTCGTTACTCCCGAGTATAACCATGCAACATCCGGCGCTCTTAAGAATGCTATTGATTATTTATATAAGGAGTGGAACAATAAAGCTGCTGGTTTTGTAGGATATGGTGCCAATGGAGGTACTCGTGCAGTCGAGAACTTACGGCTTATCATGGGTGAACTTATGGTTGCCGACGTGCGTGCTCAAGTCGCATTATCACTATTTACTGACTTTAAAAATTTTAGTGATTTTAAACCTGAATCCTTTCAAGAGGAGTCTGTCAACAAAGTAATTGACCAAGTCATTTCTTGGAGCAATGCATTGAGAGTTCTTCGAAATATTGAGTAGATTTATCGTTGAATACTAATTATTGTTGTATAAAAATTAGTAAATGAGTTTCCGTTATCGTGCGCATTTCCGAAGTTGAAATGCGCTCTATTTTTGAATAGGACAATTTAGTTGAAGAAGGACTTTTATAGTTAAACTAGAATTAGAAGTATAAGGGTACTGACAACAATTGTCAAGGAAGTTGTTTAATCATTTATTTGTAAAATGATCAATTTTAAAAAGTGAAATAGGAGGATCTTTAAAATGACGCATCCCGTTTTAAAAATGTACGACTACCACGCATGGGCAAATAGAGTGATCATTGATCGTTTAAAAGAACTGCCAGAGGACATTTATCATAAGGAAATTCAAAGTGGTTTCTCTTCGGTATCAAAGGTGTTATCCCATATTTACATCGTAGACTGTACCTGGTTTGGTGTTATCTCAGGTAAAAGTATGAGTGAAGCGATGACGTCTGCGAATGAATTAAGTGAACAAGTGGAGACAAAAAATATTGATGAAGTGGAAAAGTTATACTTAGATTTATCTGAGCGATATAATGCACTTCTCAACAGCCAAGAAAATCTGGAAAGGGTAATTTCAGTTAATAATCCATATGCAGGGTTGCTTGAGACTTCTGTTTCTGAAACTGTACTACACGTAGTCACTCACGGATCCTATCACCGTGGGAATATAGCCACCATGTTGCGGCAAATGGGACACACCTCTGTCATGCAAGATTATGGACTTTACCTATATCAAAATAGGTAGAGTAACTCAAGCACCAAACTTCATGATTATTCAATTTAAAGGGTTGTTTAGAACAGTTCTTCAACTTTGGTAGTACTAATGTTGATTAAGATTTGAACTAATTTCAACGACCCTGAGTTATTCCGTAATAGACCAGCTATAAAAAGTCAAGCATTATTTGTAAATTATTTTCCTGTAAATCCTTTTTTTCTACGCATTTTTGTACGACAAATAGACCACCCGTTTGGGTGATTTTAGAAATTGGATGAATAAGTTGTTTATAATTCTTTGATTAAGCTCGAGGTTCATAAGGCTGTCCATCTCTCAAAATCGCAAATATGATGTGCGTTAATTTCCGAGCGACGGCGCCTACCGCAGTTCCATAAACTTTTTCTCGGTTTCTTAATTTTTGATAATAAAGGGATAATGCAGGATCATGAAAACTAGCCACAAATGCTGCTTGCCAAATAGCGCGTCTCAGATAAGGCGAGCCACGTTTTGACATCTTGGTATAGGAACTGTTGAACTCGCCCGATTGGTTGACGGACGCATCTAGACCGGCAAACGCCACTAACTGTCCAGGACGCTCAAAGCGATTAATGGATCCAATTTCACCTAATATGACGGCAACTGTTAGGTGACTCACTCCAGTAATGGTCGTTAAAAAATGCTTTTGTTGATTCGAGAGCTCCATCATTGTTACCTCGATTTGTACTAATTGTTTTTCAAGTAACATGATTTGTTCCAATAAAAGTTGGATCTGCATCCTAAAAACGTCTGTACCGATGGAAACTCCAAGAAAGCGATGATTTTCCGTTTAACATCGGGGCTTTGGTCAACTAAGGTATAACGTAATCGCTCAAGATGCCGAAGTTGAAGTAAATCTTCTTCTATAAAAGGCGTTTCTTTCGGGGAGTCAATGCGAATTACCTGAGCAATGAGAAAGGCATCCTTCACATCCGTTTTTGTCTTACGAATATAAAAGTTCCGTAAAGCATCGGACTGCATCGGGTTAAAAACAGTAACCTTAAACTCAAGTTTATGAAGGAAAGAAAAAACAGATAACCAATAATGACCGGTGGCTTCCATACCACAAACACAATTTTCGGGTGTAGCTTGGTGTTGATTCAGGAATTTAAGGAGTTTATCACTACCTGTTTTAGAGTTAGCGAAACGTACTGTTTTTCCAATAGAATTGCCTTTTTCGTTAATCAATCCAGTTTCGTGATGACGTTTTCCAATATCAATTCCAAGATAGATCATAACAACACCTCAAAGTAAAATTAACCAGAGTAGAAGGAAAACCTCTAAAACTTGATAGATACCCAACCTCGTTCGATATACGACAACCACGTGTCATCCAGCTCATTCGAATAGGTCTATAAAGAAAGAGGTGCCAGTCTATTGCACGAAGACAATGCTTCAAGGGCGCAGAACGGCATCCTCTCTCTGATTTAAATCCATTATACCTTGAATGAAAGGTACATAGATTTATCACCAGAAAAAATCTGGTTAATAATAATATACGAAGGGCGCTTATCCCGAATTGAACTGCACCTCCAATTTGTTAGTTGTGTCTAACAATTGGGGTGCAGTTCAGAATAAGAGTTGTGCTCTTTATTTATGAAAAGGGTCATTTAATCGAATAAAAGAAATGGTATAGATATAAAGGAATTGTTTTAGTAATCTAGAAGAAGTCTATAGTAATAAATTTTACACATAAGGAGATAAAACTATGGCAAAAAACAAATTACTAAGAATGGACAATGTCGGCATCGCTGTAGAATCCCTTGATAACGCAATCCTTTTCTTTGAGGAGATTGGCTTGAACCTCGAAGGACGAGCCACTGTCGAAGGTGAATGGGCTGGTCGCGTAACCGGATTGGGTTCTCAGTGCGTAGAGATTGCTATGATGGTTACCCCAGATGGTCACAGCCGAATTGAACTTTCACGATTTCTCAACCCACCTACTATATCAGATCACCGGACTGCTCCTGTAAATGCGCTTGGTTATCTACGCGTCATGTTCACCGTTGAAGATATTGACGAAATGGTATCCAGACTCACTAAGTATGGTGCTCAGATCGTTGGCGAAGTGGTTCAGTACGAGGACTCGTATCGGCTCTGCTACATTCGTGGAACCGAAGGAATTCTAATCGGTTTAGCGGAACAACTCGGTAACAAATAAGTAAGTAACGTTTTTATATAAAGCCTTTACTGAAATGTTATATGCCAATCCGTCTCAATTTGAAAAAAATTCTTATTCAATAAAAGGGCGCGCTCACGGAATTAAAGAATACGCCCGCTGTTGGCTCATATGGCCAGATTGTGGAGTAAAAAAGATTTTTAGCAATCGAGAAGAAATCCTTGGCAGTCGTATGAAGTAATGGTATTAAGTTAATGGGCAGGATAGTTCAATAGTATTTGTTACTAAAAAAGATAGTAAGATAAAAATCGGCAACTGTCCCTTTCCCTAGTTTAATTATACCATAGTTTCCTGACCATTTTTAGACTGTTTTTTATTTTTAAAAATTGTTAGCATAAATCAAGTAATGTTGCTTCTTTGACGCAGTCTGCAGCTATTAAATGGGAGGGAAAGAAATGAATCAATATGTTTTAGAGCTTCAGGAGATTGATAAAACAAGACAAAGGGCGACCGGAGGCAAAGGGGTTAATTTAGGGGAATTATCAAAAATTCATGGAATACAAGTGCCGGAAGGATTTTGTGTTACGACAGAAGCCTATCAAAAAGCTCTCGAACAAAATGAAGCCTTCTACGCATTGTTGGATCAACTAACACTGCTTAAAGTAGAGGATCGAGATCAAATTGGTGCAATCAGCAGGAGGATTCGAAAAACCATAATGGAAACAGAGGTTCCTTCCGATGTTATGGGCGCAGTCGCTGACTATCTCTCCCAATTTGGCGATGAACATGCTTATGCAGTGCGTTCCAGTGCAACTGCTGAAGATTTACCATATGCCTCTTTTGCCGGTCAGCAAGAAACCTATTTAAATATTATCGGAAAAGAAGCTATTTTGAGTCACATCCGAAAATGTTGGGCTTCCCTATTTACGGATCGTGCGGTAATCTACCGAATGCAAAACGGATTTGATCACAGACAAGTGTATTTATCCGTTATCGTTCAAAGGATGGTTTTCCCACATGCTTCAGGAATTTTATTTACTGCTGACCCCATTACCTCCAATCGAAAGCTGCTATCAATCAATGCCAGTTTTGGACTTGGAGAAGCATTGGTCTCTGGTTTGGTATCCGCCGATTGTTATAAAGTACAGGAAGAGGAAATCATCGATAAAATGATCGCAATCAAAAAATTGGCCATATACGGACGAAAAGAAGGCGGAACAGAGACCCAGCAGATAGATGCGGATCAGCAAAAGACTCAAACACTTACTGAACAACAAATTTTACATCTGGCACGCATCGGAAAACGGATCGAAGCTTATTTTGGTTGCCCACAAGATATCGAATGGTGTTTGGTTGACGATACATGTTATATTGTTCAGAGTCGTCCAATCACGACTTTATATCCCATCCCTGAAGCGACTGATCAAGAAAATCACGTTTATGTTTCTGTTGGGCATCAACAAATGATGACTGAAGCCATGAAACCATTGGGATTGTCTTTTTTCCTGTTAACGACTCCTGCACCCATGCGTAAAGCTGGTGGAAGGTTGTTTGTTGATGTCTCCCATCAACTGGCATCACCTGACAGCAGAAAGAATATAATAGATGCCCTAGGACAATCCGATCCCCTCATAAAAGACGCACTTATGACTATCGTAGAGCGAGAAGACTTTATTAAATCATCACCAAATGATATAAAAGTACAGAGTCCTGAACAAAGCAATAAAGGTATATCGGTTATGGATTCTCAAGCACAAATCGAAAAAGAACTGAAAATTGTTTCTGATTTGATTAAGAGCAGTCAAACATCGATAGAAGGGTTAAAACAAAACATCCAAACGAAATCAGGTTCAGATTTATTTGATTTTATTCTAGAAGATATACTGCGATTAAAGAAGGATCTATTTGACCCACGTATGAGTGTGATTATGGATGCGATGGATGCTTCATCATGGATCAATGAAAAAATGAATAAGTGGTTAGGCGAAAAAAACGCAGCAGACACGCTTTCTCAATCTGTACCAAACAATATTACTTCAGAAATGGGTCTGGCGCTTTTGGATGTTGCCGATGTGATTCGCCCTTATCCGGAAGTAATTGATTTTTTACAGCAAGTAAAAGACAATAACTTTTTGGATGAACTGGTTAAGTTTGACGGTGGAAAGGAAGCTCAGAACGCCATAATAGCTTATCTTAACAACTACGGAATGCGATGTGTTGGAGAAATCGATATTACGAAAACCCGTTGGAGCGAAAAACCAATTACACTTGTCCCTATGATTCTTAGTAATATCAAAAACTTCGAGTCTAATGCCAGCAAACAGAAATTTGAGCAAGGTCGACGTATTGCTTTGAAAAAAGAACAAGAGTTATTAGATCGATTGAAGCAATTACCGGATGGTGGCCAAAAAGCTAAAGAAACAAAACGAATGATTGACCTAATTCGGAATTTCAGCGGGTTTAGGGAATATCCAAAATACGGTATGATTAATCGCTACTTTGTTTATAAACAGGCTTTACTGAAAGAAGCCGAACAACTCGTACAAGTAGGCGTGGTTCATGAAAAAGAAGATATATACTATCTCACTTTTGAAGAACTTCGTGAAATCGTACGCACACATAAACTGGATGATCAGATCATTAGTAAACGAAAAGATGAGTACAAATTATATGAAAAACTAACTCCTCCACGTGTGATCACGTCTGATGGTGAAATCATTACAGGAGCATACAAACGAGAAAATCTCCCAGCAGATGCTATTTTAGGTCTTCCTGTCTCTTCCGGAGTTATAGAGGGACGCGCTCGGGTCATTTTAAACATGGGAGATGCTGATCTAGAAGATGGAGATATATTAGTCACAGCCTTTACCGACCCTAGCTGGACACCATTGTTTGTATCCATAAAAGGTCTAGTCACCGAAGTTGGCGGACTGATGACCCATGGAGCGGTTATCGCACGTGAATATGGCTTGCCAGCAGTTGTTGGAGTGGAAAATGCTACGAAGCTGATCAAGGATGGACAAAGGATCAGGGTGAACGGAGCAGATGGGTATATAGAAATACTATAATTGATTCAATTAAATCATAAAAGAAGAACGTTTGAATTAGGAGAATCATTAACAATGTGGTGCTTTGCGGTCTAGGGTAAGAACTTTGTCACTGGGACATATAAGGGAACAGTAACTAAAGATAGATATTAATGTATATTAAGTTTATCTTGAAATCGAGTCTTACGTTAAAGGGCGCAAATCTGGAATAAGTTCTTTCCTGAATCGGGCCAGATTGTCGAACAACGCGGTACTCTTGATTTCTAGAAGGGTTGTACGAAAATACTCTTATGATTTATGAGATAAAGATGGCAATAGTTTAAAATTTTGTCTTTAAGAGGTGTAGTATGTCCAAGGCTGATAAGATGCTCGCCATTTTATGGTTGTTAAAAACGAAAAAACAGATGACTGCTAAACAATTGGCGAATGAACTTGAAATCCATATTCGAAGTGTTTATCGCTATATTGATTCGTTGTGTGCCAGCGGCGTTCCAATTATAGCTGATTCCGGGCATAACGGTGGGTACCGTTTGCTTTATGACTTGACTAAAGCTCCACTTTTTTTTGGCATGGATGAACAGAAGGCACTTGTCCATGCATCCAAATTTGCAGAAGAGGCTGGCTACCCCTTCGGTGACGCATTAAATCGAGCGGTTTCCAAGCTGAAAAGATACACAAATCCGAATCAATCAGAGGAAATTGACCGTCACGAAAAGGGAATTGATGTGATTAGTCCTAAACCTGATTCTTCCTTGAATTCTTTTCTTCAGGAGTTGGAAATATCAGTGGCAGATGGCAAAACGCTCACTATAGTGTATCAAAAAGGATACCAAGCCTCCTTGCAGGAACGTCGGGTTGATCCATATGGATTGACGTATTGGAAGGGAAAATGGTATGTCATCGCCTATTGCCATTTACGCCGTAATATTCGCAGTTTTCGAGTGGATCGCATTCAATCCTTATCCATCACAGATATTATATTTAAAAAGCCAGAAAGTTTTTCAACTCGGCAGTTTTTCCTTCAAAATCTTTTACCTGATAGGGAAAATCAGAACCAACTACTGACGGTTTGCATTCAAGGTACTCCGCATGCCATTAATGATCTGTGTAATCATTGGTTATTTGGACACGCGATTGTGGAACGATCGAAAAATCGGGCTTATTTTAAACTTGATGAAAGTGCCATTTCGACTTATGTTCCTAATTTTTTGCTTACTTATGGAACAACGGTTGATGTTTTAGAACCTACTTTTTTAAAGCAAAAATTAGTTGATGCTGTTTCAAAATTACTTTATCATCACCAAAAATCTGAACTTGACTGACCGCAATTGTCAGTCAAGTTGTTTTATAGTAAGACAAGGTCGTCAGATAAGAGAATGAATGACGATCAAACAATCTTACTTTTTGGAAGGTGATGGAATTGAAACTACTGCAAATTAGACTTTTGGTCAAAGATTTTAGAAAAAGCGTTTCGTTTTACAAAAAACACCTTGAATTACCAATTAGCTTGTATGAGGAAGCCATGGAGTATGCTCTCTTTGACACGGGAGAAACCAAAATTGAACTTTTACCTCGAAACGTGATGGCTAGAGGAGTCGGTGAGGAAAATAAGCCTGTGGATGTGGAAACACAATCATCATTCTTATTTCAGTTTAAGGTGGAAAATGTCGATAAGGCTTACAAGCATCTTCGTGAAAAGGACATTACGTTTGTGAACGAGCCCCATGATCGTACAGAGTGGGGCGCTCGGATTGCTCATTTGCGTGATCCGGATGGAAACTTGATTGAAATCTATACAATGCTGGGGGGAGACGAATAATAAGTGTGTTTTAATTTTTCTTTCTGTGTACGTAGTTGTCTAAATGGGGGGTGCTTTTATTGCAAAGTACGCTCTATCTGAATGATGCGAAACGTAATGCCGGAAAAGGGTAGAATGATGATTTATATTGCACTGTTGCATGGTGTTAACGGAGGTGGAAGAAATAAAATCAAAATGGCCGAATTGAGGCGCGCTCTTGAAGCAATTGGCTTTAGCCAAGTTCAAACATATATTCAAAGCGGTAATATCTTGTTTGAATCGAATGAAAGGGAAGAATCGTTGCAGAAACAAACCGAGAAGAGAATTGAGGAAGAATTCGGCTTTTAGAGGACCGTAAATCGATATTTGAATAAAATAGAAATTAAAGTTGCTAAGGAAAAGCTTTTATTAATAAGATGGTTCAAAGTACTGAAACATTAGACGAAAGGGGATGTAGTAGGGGTAGGCGGCCGTACGAAAAATGGCCGCATATGTCTCAAGGTGTGTTTCTGTTGGTTTTCCTGCCGGTATAACTACTAGACTGCTTGGAGGCAATCACATTATAGAAAAAGGATTTTTTGCTTCCGAAGAGGTCATTCCCACGAACATTTATTTTGAAGAACTTGCGAAGCGAGGTATCCATATACAGGCAAATTTCATAAAAAAAAGTTGCTAGACTAACTGCCAAAGTGCAATAACATATAATGCAAATTATCTCTAGGTTTTTCCATAATTGATGCGCTTCTTTTAGTAGTGGAACATACTCCGCCCCCTCTTTATATGCAGTTCGAAATAGACGAGTTCCTCCACCGGCAGCTGAGCGGTCATGCCCGATACCGAATTGTTCAAATCCGATAACCGAAGCTTCCTGATAATAAACGTGGGTGGCTTTTGAAAAAAGGTTATCCAGATGATAAGGCTGAGGTAGATGTAAACGGACAAAAGATTATTCCAAGGAAAGTACTAGCTGAAATGATTAAAAAAAAATAGTAAACAACAAAATCAGAATCAAAAGCATGAGTCTATATTAGAGGGTGGTCGGGAATCGTTTATCCACAAAAAGGAAACCTATAAAACAGTATTAGGGTCTTTAAAGTTAAAAAATTATTCTTTTTATATGGTATCAATTTTTCTAAGAGTGAATAAATCACTCTTGCTACATGTCTTGTTAAAATCAATTGGACTAAAACAGGACAAGGCGAAATGACTCGACAATATATGGTGGGGAATGGATATGTTTTGTCCAAAGTTCATGTTACCCCCGTAATAGTGTTCTTGTGCCCGGTCAGTTTGATAAAGTATGAATTAGTTTGAAGGCTAATAATGGCAAAAACGCATATCATAAACGTTTTGACCAGATAAGATATGAATTGAAATTCAAAAATATTCAAATTCGAAATGGAAGGTTCCATCGATTAAAATAGACAAAACCCTTGTCACAGCAATGTTTGTGGCAAGGGTTTTAGTTTGTGATTTATACCTAATGTGTATCTAATCATGGTGCAAGGTGTTTACTTCATTTTCACTTGAATATCTTTTACTAATCGGTAGTTGATTACTAACATACCTGCACTTAACAGCAGTAAGATGATTATAGAAGTGAATATAGACAGTGAAAGTCCTTCAAAATGAACACCATACACGGTCACCGTTTCTCCGTTGATAACATTTTCTAGCATCACTAAGACAAAGCCAAAAAAACTTGCGAATATGCCTTTCCACCAGTTATATCGATAGAAAACATGGCCGATAAACCAACCAATGATATAGTAAAGCCATGAAGTTATTATAAATAATAGAAAGTAGCTGATCCAATATCCGAAACTGTGGAATTGTAAATGTTCTGGATAATGATTACCAAATAGTGATAGGACGATTCCTTCTATTACAGGAAGAAGCATACTAATGACCCCAATGGTTATAGTGATCATGAGCGAAGCGATAGCCCCGCCTATAAAATAGGTTCTCCGTGTAAGTCCATGTTCCGTATAATATCGAAGAAACGTGAATACCATCATGATCCCAACAACGAGCATAAAAATAGGGCTAGATTCATTCATAAAATACATAAAGTGATCTATCGCTGGTTCTACTTCACCAAAATAATCTCCAATCCAATGCAAAACACGAAGGATGATAATAATAGCAAATAACCAAATTGACCATTTCAACCATTCTTTATAGAGCTCCCTAATAACAGTTTTATTTAAATGCTGACGCATCATGCTTCCTCCTTTGTGAGATATGTGAATAAATGTTGCAAGGAGATCGGAGAAACTTCAAGATCTTTTAATTTAGCACGTCTCCAGTCTTCCTCCTTGAATTCCCCATAAATTGTTGTAGCCTTGGTACCACCTAGCTTTTCCTCATGCAAAATATGTTTGTTTGCAGTAAATTCATCGACGATCTCGTTAGCTCCAATAAGTTTTACTCCTCGATTCGTGAAGGTTTCAAAATCTTCATCGGCTACTAGTTTGCCATGATGTAGAATGAGAATATGATCAAATAGATGCTCCATTTCAGAGACCAAATGGGTGGAAAGAATAAACATTCTATCGTTTCTTTCATGTTCTTTTAATAGTTCCTGATAAAACATTTCTCTTGTCGGTGCATCAAGCCCTAAATATACCTCATCAAAAATGGTAACTGGTGTGCGATTTGCAAGCCCAAGCATAATGTGGAAAGCAGCAACCATTCCCTTTGAAAATTTACTGAGTGGCTTGTTTACATCAATTTTGAATTTGGAAATTAATTGATCTGCATATGTTTCATCAAAGTGTGGTCGGTGTAATTTAACTGATTCGAGATATTTATTTGCATTTTCAATTGCCTCATCTTTATAAACACGGTCGTAACCAAAGTGAATATTTTTCATATGATTAGGGTGTTCAAACAGCTCATTACCATCAAAGGTAATGGTACCTAATGTAGGAAGGCGATAAGAAGCAACTAATGATAACAATGATGTTTTTCCAGCTCCATTTCTTCCGATTAGGCCGTAGATTTTTCCAGATTCCAATACAGTTGTAACATCATTAAGACTTTGTTGTTTTCCATAAGTTAAAGAGATATTTTTTAGTTCAAGTTTATGCGTCATTATGGATTTCCTCCTTTGTTTTCTTGATTAAATCAAATAGTTCTTCTTCTGAAAGTTTCAGTTTTTCAGCTTCTAGGATCATATTTATTAAATAGACAGAAGCAAAATTTTCCTTTCTTTTTTGGAGCAATTTCTGTTGTGCTCCTTTTGCGACAAACATACCAATTCCTCGTTTTTTATAAAGGATCCCTGCTTCGACTAATTGATTCATACCTTTTGCAACAGTAACGTGATTCACTTTATAGAAATTTACGAGTTGCGTTGTGGAAGGTGCCTGTTCTCCTTCTTTGAGAGACCCTCGAACTATTTGATCCTCTACTTTTTCTCGAATTTGTATAAATATTGGTTTTTCCGATTGAAAATGTTGAGCCATATCATCAACGCCTTTATTGTTTGTTATATGGTTATATAGTAAGCTATATAACCATATAAATGCAAGTGTGAATTTATAATAATTTAACGTTCGTTTGTTTCTCTAATAAATTATGTTTTTGCCAAAAGCTCTAAGGTTTAACTTTTATACTGTATAGATCAATATTGTTTTGTGTTGACGTTAACAAATGTTGTAGAAACAGCAATGGTATAAAAGGGTAAACGTACAAGCAGTGTAAATAACAGCACGTGAAAAAATTAGTTTTTGCTAGATTACGAAGGAGGGAGGTTACGGTGTGATTTCTATCTGCAGACGAAGGGAGTTAATGGAAAGTAAACGGCTTGTTGAACGTAGTAATGCGATTGTATAATAGGAGTATAGTTATTTTGAAGTAGCTCTCATCTTGAACGTTTAAAAATTATCGTCCGTGCATACTATTGTTTGAGATTCCATTTCTATGTGTTGATTTGGTCGAGCGCTCCTATGATCGTGAAAAATAATGAAGTAAGGTGATTACCATTAAAAATATAAAAAGTATGTTGTTTTTTCTACTTGGGTGTATATCACTGGGGATAGGAATTGGTGGGATTATACTCCCTGTTTTGCCGGGAGGCCCTTTTTTTCTATTTGCAGCTTTTTGTTTTGGCAAAAGTTCTAAACGTATGGATAATTGGTTTAAACAGACCGCTTTCTATAAGAAATACGTTGTCCGATTCAAAGAGAAAAAAGGGATGTCTCGGAAAGAAAAAATTCGAATTAATCTCATAGCAGATGCATTTATCTTGTTTTCAATTTGGTATATGGACATCCTTTTCATTCAGGTTCTATTAGCGCTTCTGGCCATCTATAAGCATTACTATTTTATTTATAAAATGAAGACGATTAAACCTGAAAAAGAGAATGCAAACAATTATGTTTCTGAATAGAGGAAAGGTATTAATTAAAGGATAAATATTTAAGACTGATAGATTTACTAGAGCGTTGCAGCAGGGATAACCAGTCGTTGAAATGAATTTCTCTAGTAAATTTCATTCTTTTAGTATAATTATATTTAAATTCATCCATACTATAAGTGAAAAGAGGGGACATGCCCCTCTTCAAAGTAGTGCCCATAATTGTTTGATGAGTAGGATTGTCATAATTATGGGCCAGGTCTTTATAAATATAATATTCTCTTTAACTTGAATATAGATCATTCACATCCCTCCTTTCCCTCCTTTTGTATTTATTATCTCCAGAAATGAGTTGTTTGATTCGGAGGAGAAAGAAGTTCTGTATGGAAAAAAATCGTTATTTAGTTAAAAACCTTGTAATGATAGCACTGGACCTATGTATGGTTAAGTGCTATTTTTATTAAGAGAATTTTTTTGAGGTTCAAGGTTTTAAAAAGTCTCATGTTATAATTGGTTTTCCTATGTGTAAATGTTTATTAAAAGCTAAGGTATACATGTGGGAAATGTTAAAAATCAATGCTAGTATTAAATGAAGAACGTATTTTGATGTAGATGGAAGGGATAGATATTGGTCTTTGTTGTTTGTTTAGTTATAGGGATTATAACAGCATTTGTAGGAGGTTTAATGGGATTAGGCGGGGGGATTGTACTTATACCTAGTTTGCTGTTCCTGAATCAAGCCTCAGATGCTTTTGCCTGGGCAACACCACAAGCAATCGTAGGTATTTCTTTAGTATCAATGGTATTTACAGCAATGTCTTCGACAGTATCTTATTATAAACGTGGTCGTGTTGATGTTCGAACAGGGATCTTATTTTTAACTGGAAGTATACCTGGCGGGATACTCGGATCGTGGTTAAATCAATTTGTAGAAGCTGATGAATTTCTTTTATATTTTGGTTGCATTACCATTGTCATATCTCTTCTTTTTTTTATAAAACGGAAAGAACCATCTATTCACATGAATAGTGAATTAAAAGGTGTACGAACGTTTCATCTTAATGGAACTACTTATCACTATACCGTTTCAAAATGGATAGCCTTTGGTTTATCTTTAGCCGTTGGTATATTATCTGGGTTGTTTGGTATAGGCGGCGGTTCTATTATGGTTCCAGCTATGATTTTATTATTTGGTTTCCCAGCTCACATTGCTACAGCTACATCGATGTTTATGATATTTTTTATTAGCTTAATTGGAGCGGCAACTCATATTGCCCTCGGCCATATCGAGTGGGAGTATCTTCTCTTTTTTATACCAGGTGCATGGGTTGGTGGGAAACTTGGTGCTTGGGTTAATCAACGATTAACAGGAAAGGTGCTTGTATGGATCTTGCGGATTTTATTAATTATAATAGGAATTCGAATGATTTCTCAAGGGCTGTCGTAAGGAGCATAACAAAATGGAAGAGAAAATTTATTTTTATTATACAAATGATTTACATAGCAACTTTAATAACTGGTCTCGTGTTACAAGTTATTTAAAGGATGCAAAAAAACGTTGTGAAGCAATGGGGAATTCGAGTTGGAGAATTGACATTGGAGATCATGTGGATCGTATGCATCCTATTGCAGATGCCTTCAAGGGGAAGGCAAATGTCGAATTAATGAATGAAGCTGATTATGATGTAATTACCTTAGGAAATAACGAGGGGATAACCCTATCACATGATGAATTGTTTCAGCTTTACGATCATGCTCAATTTGATGTCGTTTGTGGTAATTTACATAGTATGGATCAGGTGGAGCCGGACTGGTTGAAGCCTAGCGTAGTACTAGAAACTGTTCATGATGTAACCATTGGTGTAGTTGGGCTCACGGCACCATTTAATGCTTTTTATGAACTATTGGATTGGCACGTCTCTCCACCATATGAACAATTAGAGAAAATCATAGATGATATTAGGGGAAAAGTAGATATTATTATCTTATTGTCTCATTTAGGCTTCAGTGAAGATCAAGAAATTGCTGATAGATTTACAGAAATTGACGTGATTATTGGTGGCCATACGCACCACCTGTTACGAACAGGAGAATATATAAATGATACATTAATTACAGCAGCAGGAAAGCATTGTAATTATGTTGGTGAAGTTATATTAACTTGGGATCATCAAACACAAAAACTCGTAAATAAAGAAGCCTATACTACAAATATTTCACACTTACCGCAAGATAACCAAACGGAAGACAAGGTTACCAAGCTTTTAGAGCAAGCAACCGTTCATTTAGCCGAACCAGTGGTAAACTTAACCGAACCGCTAGCAGTTAATTGGTGGGAAGAAACACCGATTATTAAGGCTTTGGCAGATTCAATAAAATTGCAGACAAACGCCGATTGTTCTATGCTCAATGCCGGTGTATTGTTAGAGGGCCTTCCTGAAGGGGAGGTAACGTATGGAGATATTCATCGAATCTGCCCACATCCAATTAATACATGTGTTGTTGAATTGACCGGTAATGAATTATTAGAAGTTATTCGTACTTCACAAACAGAAGACTTTATGAATTTTCAACTGAAAGGCTTTGGTTTTCGTGGAAAAGTTTTAGGGAAAATGACATTCTCTGGAATAGAACTCGCTACCGAAGAATTAACGAATGGAGATATTTTTATAAGGCAAGCGTTCCTTGATGGACAATCAGCCTTAGAGGCTAATCAAACGTATAGAGTAGCCACTGCAGATACCTTTACATTTGGTAGATTGTTGCCAGAAGTAGCTAAGTCGGAAGTAAAACAATATTATTTACCCGCATTTTTAAGAGACATACTAGCGGAAACATTGCAACAATTTGTTAACGAAGGGTAGTGACGCCATGGCCTCCTTTTGCATATAGATATGGTGACTAGGATGAAGGGGAGGCCGTTTACACTTATGATTACAGTAAATCCATTAGAAGTAGAGGATGGTATGTTCTTTACAGCTATTTGTGTTGAGTTGCCTAAGACGAATTTATTAATTATCTCGAATGAAATTGGCTACATTATGTGTGCTGCATTAGATGTGGATTTGTTAAGTGAAAAATTGGCAGATCGAGAAGTTATTGCAGGTCGTGCAGTAGGTGTTCGTACGATTGATGATTTACTACATGCACCACTAGAGAAGGTAACTCATTCTGCAAAGGAACAATATGGTTGGGAAGAAGGTATGATTGGCAAGGATGCCTTAATACGAATATCTTAAGTTAGTGTCTCCTAAGAGGGAGGCATTTTATTTATGTAGATTTTAAATTCTAACTAACTTGAAACAAGCATAAGTTTGTTTCAAGGGGGTTTTCGTATGGGTAGACGACCAAGATTTAAACTGCGAACAACATCTCCAGTAAAGGTTGTTTTTTTAATGACGACAATTGCTTTTGTAATCTTGACCTCCCTTAGTATCATCATCGTGGATAAAGGGATAACCCCGCCTTTAATGGAGATAGCAAATCAAAAAACACAAGAGTTTGCGACACGGACAATCAATGAAGCAGTTAAATCAACGGAAAATATTAGCTTCGATGATTTAATGGAAGTAACGACAAAGGATAATGGCAGTCCAGCAATTGTTGGCTGGAAATCATCTGCTGTCAATCGCGCCTTACGAACAGCTACAAAACGAGCAGAATACTTCTTATATGGAATGAATAAAGGTGAAACGCTGAACACAGATGATCCGGATATGGAGCCGCAGGACTATGGGGATACAGCCAATGATTTAGCTGATAAAGATCCTACTGTGGTAGAGATTCCGATTGGGCAAGCTACAGGAAGTACAATATTATCTAATTTAGGTCCAAAAGTTCCTGTCCATTTTGAAATTGTCGGTAGTATTCAATCAGATGTAGAGTATGAGGTAAAGAAATTTGGGATAAACGCAGTATTAATTGAGATTTATATCCCAGTCACTGTCAATGCACAAATTGTTGTTCCATTTACGACTGAACCATCGGAGATAAGTACTAGGGTCTATGTTGACTCTCGAGTATTAATGGGAGATGTCCCTGACTTTTATGGGGGTGACGAGGATGGACCAAATATCTCAGTACCAAAAGATGACTTGAATAATAATTAAAACCTTGCTATACTTAATATAATAATTTGAATAATAAACCTTATCAGATCGGTGAGGTAGAGGTGCAATAGATATGAGTACTCAGTCGGAGGATGACAACTAGGATGATGGAGGAAAGGATTTACTGCCGAAGTACAATAGGTGTCAGGCTTATTGTTACTGGTATGCTTTTGAATAAGAAGTATACTGTCATGCAAAGAAGTCGCATGGAGAACTACTGATCGAAATGGAGGATAACGTATATTGTAAAGGCAATGGTAGGTTATTTTCTATCATTGTCTTTTTTTCTGTCTACAAAAGCTACCTTTCTAACGGACACCCCCCACAGTTACTTATCCCATTTTCTTGAACAGTATGTTTTCTTTCCTTTTGTAAACAATCTTATATGGAGGTAACAGCAATGGAAGGAACCATTTTTTCACTTATCCCAGCAGTATTAATGCTGGTACTTGTACTATTAACGAGAAATGTTTTACTGTCTCTAGGGACAGGAATTGTAGTAGGAGCGTTACTCATTCATGATTTTGCAATTTGGGATTCGCTAAAAGAAATAGGAAATAATTTATATACTATTTTTGTTACAGACGGGGCTCCAAATACTGGTAATCTACTGTTATTAGGATTTCTCCTTTTACTTGGAATGATGACTGCTTTTCTACAAGCCTCAGGAGGAAGCCGTGCTTTTGGAGAGTGGATGATTAAACGAGTGAAGACGCGTGTTGGTGCACAAGCGATGAGTGCAGTGCTAGGTATTATCATTTTCATTGATGATTATTTTAACAGTTTAGCAGTAGGACAAATAGCTCGTCCGTTAACAGACCGACATCGAATTTCTCGAGCAAAGCTTGCTTACATTATCGATTCAACTTCAGCACCGGTAACTGTTATTTCACCAATTTCTAGTTGGGGAGCATATATCATCGGTATTATAGGTGGATTACTTGCAGCAAATGGTATCACATCAATGGAACCATTAGAAGCATTTATTAAAATGATACCTTTTAATTTATACGCTTTGGGAGCTATTTTACTTGTGTTTCTTGTAGCCTATCTCAAGATGGATATTGGCCCAATGAGGAAACATGAAAAAAGGGCGGTTAAAACTGGAGCATTAATAGATCCAGAACAAGATAATGTACCAGGAGATTTAAGTGATACATTTGAAGCTCATCAATCTGGGAAAATATATCATTTGCTTGTTCCAATTGGAGTACTTATTGCAGCCACGATCATTTCAATGCTAATAACTGGAGCAAATGCTAGTGAAGGTGAAATAAGTATATTAACTATTTTTGCAAATACAAACGTAAACCTTTCTCTATTTATTGGTGGGCTTACAGCAGTATTAACTGCCTATATCTTCCATGCAGTACAAGGGAAACCAAAAAATAATGCAGAAAAAATTATCGTTGAAGGTATAAAGACGATGCTGCCAGCAATTTATATTCTTTTATTGGCTTGGATGATTGGGTCGATTATCGGAACATTAAAAACTGGAGAATACTTGGCACAAATTGTGAATAATTCATCCATTAGCCCTTCACTATTGCCATTCTTATTTTTTATTATTGCAGGCTTTATGGCATTAGCAACAGGAACGTCATGGGGAACATTTGGAATTATGCTGCCAATAGCAGCAGAAGTGACTGTGATTACAGATATAGATATGTTATTACCTTCCATGGCAGCCGTACTTGCAGGTTCTGTATTTGGCGATCATTGTACACCAATATCTGATACGACAATTTTATCCTCTACTGGTGCCGGCTCCAATCATATAGATCATGTGCTTACACAGTTGCCATATGCTATTTTAGCAGCAGTTTCGGCTGCAGTAGGATATTTATTAATTGGGTTTACCAACCAAGTGATCCTGCCGTTATTAGTAACAATTGCTATCATTACAGCCTTTGCTGTACTTATTCATTTCCTGAAAAATACAAAATCAAGTAAACATTAATCGTACATCCATCCTTTTCTTCAAGAGGATGGATGTTTTTGTCAAGATCAATATCGGTCAATTGGCAATATCTTGAATTTTAAATAATTTCTTTGACATAGGCGAAAAGTACCGTTATAATACAAGCATAAATATCAGAAAAAAACAAACTTTTAAAACATTCCTTTAAACTATGAACATATAAATAGTTTAAAAAGGGGAAAAGGGGGAAGTCTTCGTATGGATACTCGTTCACAGTGGGGAACAAGAGCAGGGTTTATTATGGCTGCTGTTGGGTCAGCAATCGGTTTAGGTAATATTTGGCGCTTTCCTGCGGTTGCTTATGAGAATGGTGGAGGAGCATTTATCATTCCATATTTATTTGCATTATTAACCGCTGGAATTCCTATACTTATTATGGAGTTCACACTAGGTCATAAATACCGTGGATCTGCACCATTATCCTATAAGCGATTAAATAAAAAAACCGAATTCGTTGGTTGGTGGGCTGTTTTAGTAGCCTTCGTAATATCTACCTATTACTCTGTTATTATTGCCTGGGCAATATCTTATTCCGTTTTTTCCTTTAATTTAAGCTGGGGATCAGACACCGAAGGATTTTTAATGAATGACTTTTTAAATCGAACGGTAGACCCAGGTCAAGCAGGAAGTCTTGTGCCAGGAGTACTAATACCGCTTATTATTGTGTGGATTGTGGTATTGGGTATTTTATTCAAAGGTGTAAAGAGAGGAATAGAAGTAGCCAATCGGATATTTATCCCTGCATTAGTAATTATTTTCCTTATTATTGTTATTCGAGCCGTAACTTTAGACGGTGCTTTGGCTGGATTGGAAGCCTTCTTTTCACCAGATTTTAGTAAGATTTGGTCTGGGGAAGTATGGGTAGCAGCATACGGTCAAATATTTTTCAGTCTCTCGATTGCATTTGCGATTATGATTACTTATTCAAGCTATTTACCTAAGAAATCAGATATTACAAATAATGCATTTATCACTGGATTTGGTAATTCAAGCTTTGAGTTACTTGCAGGTATAGGGGTATTCTCTGTACTAGGCTTTATGGCAACACAATCTGGGGTGGGGGTAGATGAGGTTGTTTCCGGTGGAGTGGGATTAGCATTTGTCGTATTCCCAGCTATTATTAATGAATTTCCTGGACTAAATGGATTATTTGGATTCTTATTTTTTGCATCGTTGGTTTTAGCCGGCCTAACGTCGTTAATGTCAATCACAGAGACGTATATCGCAGGTTTAGTTGATAAATTTAAAATCTCTAGAACGAAAGCAGTATTATTCGGTGGTGGAACAGCTGCCATTATTTCCTTACTATTTGCTACGCAAGGTGGGTTATACTTCCTAGATGCAGCAGATTATTTTATTAATCAATTTGGCGTGGCATTAGTTGGATTAGTAGAAGTTGTGCTTATTGCATGGATACTCCGTGAAGTGAAGAATATCAAAGCACATGCAGACGAAGTCTCCGATATTCGTTTAGGCTGGTGGTGGACTTTAAGTCTAAATGTTATTACACCCATTGTTTTAGGATATATGATGTTTGATTTATTCCGTCAAAATTTGATGAAGCAATTTGATACTCCAACAGGCAACTATGAAGGTTATCCAGATGTGTTTATTCTATATGGTGGTTGGGCTGTTGCAGCAGCTGCATTGATAATTGGTGTCATTATGTCCCTGACGAAATGGAAGCAAAATGGAACCCAAGCGAATCAACAGTCAGATAAAAGGGAGGCCAAATAATATGAGTGGTAGTGCCATCTTACTTATGATTCTTTCAGTTGTAATTATTTGGGGAGGTTTAGCTGCTAGTATTACCTATGCGGTTAAAAAATCGAAGCAATAGATTAAACATAAAGGCTGTACTGAACTTGAGCAAAATCAGTACAGTCTTTTTTTAGGTTGGGAATAGGTATTGCCAATCGTCATTATTTTGTTATAATATACATAAGATTCAGAACATACTATTCGGTAGGTATGTTATTTTATATATGAGGATGGGAGGAAAGAAAATGGAATTTTCGTATTCTGATAAGGTACTAAATTTACAAACCAAGCTACATCAGTTTATGGAAGAGTTTATTTACCCGAATGAGCAAGTATACAAGGAACAACTTAAATCCCAAGCAAACCGTTGGTCTCGTATCCCGCCAATCCTGGAAGAGTTAAAAGAAAGGGCGAAGGAAAGGGGATTATGGAACTTATTTCTACCTAATAGTGATGTTGGTGGGGGATTAACCAACCTAGAATATGCTCCTCTATGTGAGATTATGGGAAGGTCCTCGATCGCACCCGAGGTATTTAATTGCAGTGCTCCAGATACTGGAAATATGGAAGTACTTGAACGTTATGGATCCCCAGCTCAAAAAGAAGAATGGTTACAACCATTATTAGAAGGGAAAATACGATCTTGTTTTTCTATGACGGAGCCAGATGCTGCCTCAAGTGATGCAACGAACATTGGTACGAGTATTAAAAAAGAAGGAAATGAGTATGTTATCAATGGTCGAAAATGGTGGTCGTCAGGTGCTGGAGATCCTCGTTGCCAAATTGCTATTGTTATGGGGAAATCGAATCCGACAGCTCGAAAACATGAACAACAATCAATGATCCTTGTACCTTTAAATACAGAAGGTGTGAAAGTTGAACGGATGCTTCCTGTATTCGGTTATGATGATGCACCGCATGGCCATGCTGAAATCACCTATGATAATGTGAGAGTTCCTGAAGCAAATATGATATGGGGAGAGGGAAAAGGATTTGCTATTGCTCAAGGGCGATTAGGACCAGGAAGAATCCATCATTGTATGCGATTAATTGGTTTAGCAGAGCGTTCACTAGAACAATTATGTAAGCGTATTCAAGAGCGTGAAACCTTTGGAAAAAAATTAGCAGAGCAGGGCGTTATTCAAGAATGGGTGGCTAATTCACGCATTGAGATAGAACAATCCAGGCTATTAACGTTGAAAGCAGCTTATATGATGGATACGGTAGGAAATAAAGATGCAAAAGCTGAGATTGCAATGATTAAAGTTGTAGCACCTAATATGGCTTTACAGGTGATTGATCGAGCTATCCAGGCATTTGGTGCTGCCGGAGTGAGTGATGATTTCCACTTAGCCGCTGGATGGGCAAATGCACGTACACTTAGATTAGCAGATGGGCCAGATGAAGTTCATCGGCGTCAGATAGCTAAATTAGAAATGAGAAAATATAAACAAAAGGTGGAGTTGTCATGAGTGTTACTGAATTATTCAATCTTGCAGGGAAAACAGCGATTATTACCGGAGGAGGGCGTGGACTTGGTGCACATATTGCCGAGGCTTATGCAGAAAGTGGAGCAAATGTCATCTTATGTTCTCGAAAGATAGATGCTTGTAAGGAAAAAAGTGAAGAACTTATGCAACGCTTTGACATCGATGCACTAGCATGTGAATGCGATATTTCTAAACAAGAAGATGTTAAAAAAGTTGTAGAGGCAACAGTAGAACACTTTGGAAGGATTGATATTTTAGTAAATAATAGTGGGGCAACGTGGGGCGCTCCAGTTATTGAAATGCCATTTGAGGCATGGGAAAAGGTGATAAATGTAAATATAACAGGCACCTATTTGATGAGCTTGGAAGTAGGAAAAATCATGATTCAACAAAAACAAGGGAAAATTATAAATCTTGCGTCGGTTGCAGGCTTTGGTGGGTCTGACCCAACTGTTATGAATACCATTGGCTATAATACAAGTAAAGGGGCTGTGATGACTTTTACAAAGGATTTAGCTGTTAAATGGGGTGAATATAATATTAAGGTAAATGCAATTGCGCCTGGATTTTTTCCAACGAAAATGTCCAAAGGTTTGTTAGATAAAGGAGGAGACAAAATTTTGGCAGGTACCCCGTTGAATCGTTTTGGTAAAGATGAAGATATTAAAGGAGCTGCACTGTTTTTGGCCTCACGGGCATCTGACTTTGTAACAGGTGATATATTGCGAGTAGATGGTGGATCGAGTGCTTATGCTTAAGCGAAACGAGAAGGGATATATGTGAAAGAAAAATTAATTGAACAAAGCATATTATTGTTTGAAAAACAAGGGTTTAATGCAACATCTATTCAAGATATTGTGAAAAAGTTAAATGTTACAAAAGGAACGTTCTATTATTACTTCACAAGTAAAGAGCAGCTGCTAATGGAAATTCACGATGACTACATTACGAATCTACTAGATCGTCAATTAAAAATTATTAGTAGGTCATCGCTGTCCCAAAAAGAAAAGCTGATTGAGATTATTCGGTTATTAATTATAGATATTCAAGATCATGGGTCTAGCGCAAGAGTTTTCTTCCGTGAATTACGACATTTATCTGAGGGCAATGTAGCAGCAATTAAAAAGGTTCGCAGGGAATTTCTTGAAAATGTAAAGAATGTAGTGCAAGAAGGTATAAATCAAGGGGAATTCACAAATACACTTCGGGGAGATATGGTCGCATTTGGTGTTGTTGGCATTACCAATTGGAGTTATAACTGGTTTAATCCAGATGGGGATGTTACCCCAGAAGAATTAGCTAGAATATATTATCAAATGATTTTACATGGTATTTTAAACGAATGATTAGGGAGGGATAGTATGAAAGCTTCACAGGAAACGATTCAAGTCCGTAAAGGGGAAGAACTAAATAAAGATAGGTTAGCTGCATTTATTACAGGTCATCTTCCTGAGGTACCTGAGGGTGAGTTACAAATTGAGCAATTTGGCGCGGGTCATTCAAATTTGACCTATTTATTGCGAATTGGCGATTGGGAGGCTGTATTACGTCGTCCTCCCCTTGGTCCGGTCGCTCCCAAAGCTCATGATATGCAAAGAGAATGTAAGATATTAGCTAGCTTACATCCTTTCTATCCCGCTGCTCCTAAACCATACATTTTTTCTGATGATATATCAATTGTCGGGAGTAATTTCTTTATCATGGAAAGACGGAAAGGAATTGTGGTTGATACTGAATTTCCAGATAATATTACGTATACCCCGGCGATCGGAAAACGTATTTCCAAATTAATGGTAGAAAAGTTGGCTGAATTACATCAAATAGATTATACGAAAACGGATTTAGTCACAATGTCAAAACCTGATGGATTTATGGAAAGGCAAGTAGGTGGATGGACAAAGCGATATGAACGAGCTAAAACAGAAGAAATTCCAGGTGTAGATGAATTAACAAATTGGTTGAAATTAAATATTCCCACTTCTGAAAACCCAGCGATTATCCATTATGATTACAAGATGAATAACGCGATGTATTCGGAAGATTTTACAACATTAGAAGGGTTATTTGATTGGGAAATGACAACTGTTGGTGATCCATTGGCAGATGTAGGAGTTGCTTTAGTATATTGGATGGAATCTACCGATCCAGAAATGATAAAAAATGGTTTTGGCAAGCCGCCTGTGACAATAAAGGAAGGGTTCTTTACGAGAGAAGAATTTATGAATGAATATGCAAAGAAAAGCGGGAAAGATTTATCAAATATGCATTTCTACCTTACCTTCGCCTACTTTAAACTTGCTGTTATTTGCCAACAAATCTATTACCGTTATCATCAAGGTCAAACGAATGATGAACGATTTCGTCATCTTAATCATTATGTAGCAAGTTTAATTGAATATGCTCGAAGTTATAGCAAGGGTGTGGTGAAATGAAAATTCACCTCCTTTTAAAAAAGGAAGAAATAGATCCTGTACAAATGAATCAAGAAAAACTCGCCGTTGTCTTTGATGTATTGTTAGCCACGTCGACAATAACAGCTTGTTTAAAAGCAGGAGCTAAAAGTATCATTCCTGTATTAAATGAGGAAGAAGCTTTAATAGAAGCGGAAAGGCATTCACCTGAAGAAATACTGTTAGTAGGGGAATATAATGGCATAACCATTGATGGATTCCATGATCCCAATCCAACTAGATTACAAGAGCATGTGAAAGGGAAAAAGGTGATTCTTTCAACGACAAATGGTACCGTGGCAATACGTAAATCAACTTCCGCTAAAAGCATATACGTAGCTTCGTTATTAAATGCTGATGCTGTTAGTAATCACATTGTAACTACTTATACAAATGAAACTATTGTTGCAGTGTGTTCGGGATCTAAAAATCAATTTTGTATAGAGGACTTCTATGGTGCAGGCTACTTTATCAGCTGTATGGTAAAGCAAATAGGTTTTGAAAATGTGGAATTGACGGATAGCGCGCTGGCAGCAAAGCTGTTTTTTGAAAATACAGTAGATTCCAGCGTCCAACTGCTCCTTCATACTCGAATCGGCAAAATGCTGGAAAGTAATGCTTATGATGCTGTTGAATATATAAGCCGTTGTGGAGTGTATCAAATTGTTCCTAAGTTATGGAAGCAAAAATATGTAATGTTAGAAGATACAGTTGTAGATCATGCCTATTGAGGAACGACAAAGTAAATGTAATCAATAAGGGGGCGATAGGAACATGTATACAAATCATTTTGCGTATTGGCCAGAACGTTTATCTAGAACGCTAACAGTCCCGGAAACTACCTTATTTGATAACCTATTGTTTACTAGTAAACAATATCCTGAAAAAGTTGCCATCTATTATTATGGTCAATCTTATACTTATAAGAAGTTATTACAAGAAGTTGAAGCACTTGCAGGATATATGGAACAAACATGTCATGTTGCAAAAGGTGATAAAATCTTACTATTTATGCAAAACTCTCCACAATTTCTTATCAGCTTTTTTGCTATCCTACGATTGCGTGCAGTGGTTGTACCAATTAACCCCATGAGTATAACAAAAGATCTCCATTTTTATTTAGAAGATTGCCAAATTAGCCATGCAATTGTAGGAATGGAACTATATGAAAAAGTACTTCCATTAAAAGAGACAACTTCTCTTAAAAACATTCTTGTCACTTCTTATGCTAGTTATATTCACCCTAATCATCATTTAGAAGATTTGCCCTCAGAAGTTACCTTACCTGTAATTACCCTTGAGCAAGATGTCTGGTGGGAGGAGGCATTAGTTTATAACTATCAAGCTTCTTCATATCATGGAAAAAGCGATGATCTTGCGGTTATTCCATATACATCTGGAACAACTGGGCTCCCTAAAGGATGCAAGCATACAAATCGCACTGTGCAAGCAAATACAGTTAGTGCTTATCATTGGATGAACTTTACATCAGATACCGTCGTGTTAACGACCTTGCCGTTATATCATGTTACCGGTTTGGTGCATAGTGCTCTTACGCCGATTTTTGGTGGGAGCAGCATGGTGATTTTGACGAGATGGGATCGAGATGTGGCAGGAAAGGTAATCGAAACATATAACTGTACGCATTGGACAAATATAAGTACCATGCTGATTGATTTTTTAGCCAATCCTAAACTGAGTACCTATGATATATCATCCTTACAGTCTATTGGTGGAGGAGGAGCGCCATTACCCGAGGCAGTAGGGGAAGCCTTGTTTAATCGAACTGGACTAAGATATATAGAGGGTTATGGACTTTCAGAAACCATATCACATACTCATTTTAATCCCCCGCATCGTTCCAAGCTGCAATGTTTAGGAATCCCAACTTTTGATCTGGATGCTAGAATCATTGATTTGCATACCAAGGAAATACTGGGACCTTATGAAAATGGAGAGTTGGTTGTTTCTGGACCACAAGTGTTTGAAGGCTATTATAATCGTGTGGAAGAGAACGAGGAGGCGCATATTCAAATCGATGGGAAAACATTCTTTCGTACGGGTGATATTGTACAAATGGACAATGAGGGATACTATTTTTTAGTTGACCGGTTAAAAAGGATGATTAATGCTTCGGGTTATAAAGTTTGGCCAACAGAAGTAGAATCAATCTTATATAATCATCCAGCTGTACAACAAGCATGTGTGGTTCGTACACCGGATGAAAAGCGTGGAGAAACGGTAAAAGCTTTCATTATCATCAAGGAGACTTACAAAGGATATGTAACAGAAAAGGAAATAATTGAGTGGTCTAAACAACAGATGGCAGCTTATAAATATCCTAGAGTTATCGAGTTTATTGATCATTTTCCTACCACTAGTAGTGGAAAAATATTATGGCGTCAGTTACAAGAACAAGGTGAATCATCTAGCTTGAATATGTAAGCGTATTCTTAATGGGATGGAGGAATGATAATGGAGAAAGTCTGGCATAAGCATTACCCAGATCATATTGCCAAGGAGATAGTAATTCCTAATAAAACATTACCAGACATGCTAACAGATACAATTGGTAACTATGGTGAAAGACCAGCCTTGTGTTTTTATGGTAAGGAAACAACATATCAAGCATTAGGAGTTCAAGTAGATCGATTTACCAGTGCGATTCAACAACAGGGTCTAAAAAAAGGCAACAGAGCAGCTATTATGTTACCAAACTGCCCACAATATGTTATTAGTTATTATGGGATTTTACAAGCCGGAGGAATTGTTACCCAACTAAATCCGATGCTTGTTGCGAAAGAAATGGAAGAAATACTAAATGATTCCGGTGCAGAGACAATTATCATATATGATGCATTATTGCCGAGTTTAAATCAAATTATCGACCAAACACCAATTAAACATGTAATAAAAGTAAGCCTAAGTGGATACGAGGTTGAAGATGGAATAGCAATTGGATTTGCAACATTTCTGCAATCCGTGAATCAATCATTTACTCCTGTCAAGATTGATCCTAGTGAAGATATAGCAATACTTCAATATACAGGTGGCACGACAGGGAGATCAAAAGGAGCAATGCTGACACATCGAAATCTTTTAGCAAACGTCATGCAATCATATGAATTTTTTAAAGATCATATTGATTTCGGCATGGAACGATATTTAAGTGTTATCCCGCTATTTCATGTTTACGGTATGACTTCTTGTATGAATTTATCAATATATACTGGAGCAATGAATATTCTCTTACCCAAATTTGATATTGAGGAAGTATTACAGACCATAAAAGATGTGCAGCCAACTTCTTTCCCTGGTGTCCCGACCATGTATATTGCTTTAATAAACCATCCAAAAGTGAAGGAATATGCAGTTAACAGTATTGAGATTTGTAATAGTGGAAGCGCCCCCATGCCTGGAGAAATCATGAAAGAATTTGAAAGTAAAACTGGTGCAAAAATTCTAGAAGGATATGGTCTATCTGAAAGTTCACCAACAACCCATTGTAATCCTCTTTTCGGAGAAAGAAAACCAGGCAGTGTCGGCATAGGTTTTCCATCAACGGACTATAAAATCGTGGATTTAGTTTACGGTACAGAGGAATTACCAGTTGGGGAAGTTGGAGAAATCGTTATTAAAGGTCCACAGGTAATGAAAGGTTATTGGAATATGGAAGAAGAAACAGCACAAACATTAAGAGATGGCTGGCTTTATACGGGGGATATAGCTTACATGGATAAAGACGGTTATTTATATATCGTTGATCGAAAGAAAGAATTAATTATCGCAAGTGGATACAATGTTTATCCAAGGGATATAGAAGAAGTTATTTATCAACATGAAGCAGTTCAAGAAGCTGTAGTCGTTGGTATACTTGACCCATATCGTGGAGAAACAGTAAAAGCGGTTATTGTGTTGAAAGAAGGTAGTCAATGTACAGACCAGGAAATAATTAATTTTTGCAAAAGTAGCCTAGCACCTTATAAAGTTCCAAAGGTTATTGAATTTCGAAAAAAACTACCGAAAACATCAGTAGGCAAAATTCTTCGTCGCAAAATTAGAGAAGAGTTACATTAAATTAAAGGGGGATAAGTAACATGCGTAGTTGGAAAGTAACTACATTAGGAGAACCAAAAGATGTTTTAGAGATTCAAGAAGAAGTAGAACCGGTTCCTGCAGCTGGAGATGTCTTAATTGAAGTTCAGGCTTCTTCGCTCAATTTTTTTGATATATTACTATGTCAAGGCAAATACCAAGAACGCCCTCCTATTCCGTTTACTCCTGGAGCGGAAGTTTGTGGTATTATTCGTGCTGTTGGGGAGGAGGTAAGTAAGCTAAAAGTTGGTCAATTGGTCATTGCTACACCTGAGCTCCCAAGTGGCGGTCTCACAGAAACAGTATGCGTGAAAGAAGCTGCTGTTTATGTTATATCGGATAATTTATCTGCTGCTGAGGCTGCTGGAATGTTTATCACGTATCAAACATCCTATTATGCATTATTTCACCGAGGAGGCATCGCGGAAGATGACGTGCTATTAGTTCATGCTGGGGCAGGTGGCGTAGGTTCTGCAGCTATTCAATTAGGGAAATCAATTGGTTGTAGAGTCATTGCTACTGCAGGAGGAATGGAGAAGGTACAAGTTTGTAAAGAACTAGGTGCAGATGTTGCGATAGATTATACTAAAGATGATTTCGTCGACATTGTTAAACAAGAAACAAATGGCAAAGGTGCAGATGTTATATTTGATCCTGTTGGTGCTGATGTATTTGATCGATCACGAAAATGTGTTGCCTTTGATGGGCGCATACTGGTTATTGGATTTGCTGGAGGGCGCATTCCGGAAGCTCCAGTGAATCATGCATTAGTAAAGAATTATTCCATTGTTGGTGTGCATTGGGGGCTTTTTAGAAAAAAACATCCGGACAATGTTGTCGCTATTCATCAATCCTTGATGAAATTGTATGATCAAGGTCTTATAAAACCATTGGTTTATCAAGAATTTGATTTTAAAGAAGTACCTCATGCATTAGAAGTATTAGGAGACAGAGGAACTTATGGGAAATTAATTGTCACTCCATAAATAAGTATACGATGGACAAGGAGAGAAGAAATGCGATTAGTAAATAAAGTTGCTGTTATAACGGGTGGTGCTGGTGGGATTGGAGAAGCAACCGCAAAATGCTTTGCAAAAGAAGGAGCACATCTTATTTTAGCTGATCGAGTAAGCAGGTCGGAAGTAATGTTTATCGATGAACTCATTGATGCTGGTGTCGAAGCAACTTATATACAAACAGATATTACAGATCCGAAGGAAATGAAAAGCTTATTTCAAGCTACGATCGATAAATATGGAAGTATTCACGTTTTATTTAATAATGCAGGCGTAAATAGTGTAGAGAAGAAAATTCCAGATATAACAATAGATGAGTGGCAACAAGTGTTAAACATTAACCAGAATGGTGTTTTTCTAGCAATGAAGTATGGTATTCCTCATATGGAATCTGGGGGTTCTATCATTAATACAGCAAGTATTGCAGGGATAAAGGGACAGAAATTAGTTGCTGCTTACTCAGCTTCAAAAAGTAGCGTTATTGCGCTTACGAAAACGGCAGCAACGGAGTTTGGCAGAAAAAATATTCGAGTGAATGCAATTGCTCCAGGAATTATTGATACGGAAATGATTAAGGATTGGAAACAGTCGGAAAAATGGCCGATCTTATCAACATCGAATGCTTTAAAGAGAATTGGGAAACCCGAGGAAATTGCAAACGTTGTTCTTTTTTTGGCATCGGATGAATCTTCATTTATTACTGGCGAGACCTTAGTAGTAGATGGAGGCACCTTGAACATATAAGAGCAGGGGGAAGGATGTCCCTGCTCTTTTAGTCTTTCTGTTTCGCAATCCGTTCCCATTTTTTTAAGTAAGGATATGGATCGAAGGACCATTCACTTGTACCATTATCTTTATACATGCCATAATGCAGATGCGGAGGGAACTTCCCTGATGTTCCAGGTGGGCCATATCCAGTTGAACCGACACTCCCTAAAACATCTCCTGGTTTTACTACTTGACCAACTTTTATGTCATCATCATATCCATTCATGTGCCCATAATAATGATAAATATTATAGATATCTCTAATTCCAATGCGCCAGCCTCCATATAAGTTCCAGCCCATCATTTCAATAACGCCATAGGTAGTTGATTTTACTGGTGTTCCATACCCTGCAAAAATATCCGTGCCTTCATGGATCCGTAATCCGCCAAAACCTCTTCGATCTCCCCATGTACTCCGATAACTGTAATTATGAGAAATAGATACAGGAAAATCGCGGTCAGTAAGATTTATGTCCTGAAACGTTTGGAAGACCTTTGCTGTATTCATGATCGTCTGAACGGACAAATCGCGATTATAATAATTCCATAAGGCAATTTTTATATCGTCTTTTGTCTGCCCATATTCCAAAATGTAATTACCGATCGTTTGTAAAATGTCCTCTGGGTTTTCTGGATCTGCCTTTCCATCACCATTTCCGTCTTTTCCTTTACCATTAAAAAACATAATTAGTCGTTCATCATGAATCATGGAAGAATTACCTAGTCCAAACCATAATTCTGGTGGAACATCGATTGATACCACTTTCTCATCATCTGCATTCTTTTTTATGTTTCGTTCATAGTTATCAATAGCAGCAAAGTAATACCAAGGAATCTGTGTTAAGGCTTCTGTCTTTTTAAAAAGCGCCATTCGCTCATCGTATACAGATTCTTCAGCATTCACTGAACTATTTATTAACAGAACGAATAAAACAATAAATAACATAAAAATCCGTTTTAAATACAAAAAACTCACCCTTACTCTTATTCATAAAATAGGAATGCTGCTATAATTATTGAACGTACTGCTTATAACTTTTCCACAAAGTTACCGGATTATGCACAATCGAAAAAAAGGGACTAGCTAGAAATATCCAGCTAGTCCTGTATTACGATTATTCGTTCATCTCGTCAGTCATACCTTGTGGTGATTTTCTCATTTCATCGATGATCTGTTGGATTGTATTATCATAATTTCCATCGGTGGTTCTTGAATTATGAAGACTGTGGATATCATTCATCAGGGTTTCATTATCGGAAACATATACCTTAAAGTATCTTGGCATTACAGACATAGCAGTTTTCTTAGCCATTTGTGCAGATTTTGCTTCATCATATGCATCCGATTTTTGATATGCAATTAAGACTTCCTCATCTGTTACTAACGTTGCTACTTCTTCAAAGGCGTCACTCCGCAACATAATTCGAGTAATCATATTTGCCATTTCAGTACGATCCATGCTTATGGAATGATTTCTCTCGGAATTATTATCCATTTGATCCTTCGTATAGCGTACATAGCCCAGCTTATCATCTGTGCCATCTTCTGATTCTTGTAATTCATTATTTGGATCAAGCTCATCTTTTATTTGCTCACTTTCATTTTTTGCGGTATCATCATTGGCACAGCCAGTTATTAGCAACATAGTCATGAATCCAATGGGAAGCATCCTTTTCCAATCCATGGCTATCCTCCATTCTCTAAGTTGTTTTATCATCATTAGTTTGTAATACTCGGTGAAATTCATACCCGTATTTTTCTGGTGGCTTTTATAAAAAGATGATAAACTGAAAAAGACATTTATCGGCAGAATAACGGAAGTTTTGTTTTAATAAAAAGATGTTTTTGTAAGTAGAGAAGCTAGGTGGACCGATCTTGTCTTATAGCCTTGGACGATTAATATTTAGTAGAACCTAAAAACACCCACAAATAAGTTACAGTATGGGGGGATTCATATGATTGAGCTGCAAGGTAAAAAGTATCAGCTTATAGAAAATCATAAAGAAGGATTTCAAGAAGAAGTCATCAAAGAGCGATATTCAGATATATTAGCGAAATACGATTACATAGTCGGAGATTGGGGTTATGAACAATTACGATTGAAGGGTTTTTATACAGATAAAAACCAAAAAGCAGCATTTGATGCGAAAATTGGTGCGCTGGATGATTATCTTTATGAATATTGTAATTTTGGCTGTGCCTATTTTGTGCTAGAGAAAGTGACTTCAAAAGAGCAGTAGCGTTCTTGCTACTGCTCTTCATCTTTTTCATCGTGAATGATATGTGAACCAGGTATTCTTCTTGGTACTTTCTCATGCTGTTCCCTATCTGGATAGACAAATGCGCTATCTCTTCGCTGTCCTTCTTCCCATGGCGTTGATTTTCCTTCAACGGCTTCGTCTTTGTTTATCGGGGATCCAAATGAGCCTTCTGGAAATTCTTCTGGGATTAATTTATCATGCGCGTTTTCTACATTGGAAAAGTTATCATAATCTTTCTTCTTTCGCATCGTCAAATTCATATCACTCCTTCACTAAAAAATACAAACAAAAAGGTTGTTGGTTTGTATTTTTTGTTTAATTGTTAAACGTATGGCTGGTAAATAAAAGAAACTAGAATTTGGATACTAATTAGTAGGAATCGCAATTGATAAATTAATTTATAAGGGACATCGGTGATATCCGCCATATTTCTTTTCTAACATTTTGCCCAGTCGGAATACGGCATTTTCATTTCCGATGTTACTCATAATTTGTATGGCTATAGGCATGTTATTGTCATCTTTCCCGATTGGTAAGGTTAGTGATGGCAATCCCCATACATTTGCATAAGCAACATAAGGCATGTAGGTAAGAAATTTCCTGCGTATCGAGAATACTTGCTGATACACCTTCCCATGTGGTAACGCTCCAGTATGATATACTGGGAAGATTAACAAGCGGTTTTTAAGGTAGGCGTGAATTCTTTGATCGCCATTGGAAATAATCTCTTTGATTTCGTTTATTCTGCTAATCGATGGTTGGAATAATTTGGATCCTAAAATTGCTTTTGATAAATATGGCCGAATTCTAGTACGCTCGGTAACCTTTTCTTTTAGAAAAGCTTTTATTATATTTGACCGATCATTATGATAAGCGGCTTTTTCAATTAAATCGCTGCCATTACTTGATATCATCTCTTGCCATAACTGCGTGCTTTCCTCAAATAAAGGAGGAATTCGACGATAGGTAGAAAAGGAGCGCATGACTACTTTTTCCACATCATTCAGTAAATTTTTTGTTTCTAAACTTAGAGGCAGCGAGATATTACTTGGAAGAATATCTATTTTAAACTCTCGCAGTGAGTGGTCTTCTGGTTCGCAAGATGATAGGATGGAATATAAAAGTTCCATATCTCTTACCGTCTTCCCCATCGGTCCTATGGTTAGCATTCGAGCTTGCATATCATTTGTGACAGATGGAAAATGGCCATTGGAAGGTATTTGATTACACCCAGGCTTAAATCCCACTACACCATTAAAGTGACTTGGAAAGCGTATGGAGCCTCCAATATCTGAACCAATTCCAGCGACAGCACCTCCTGCTGCTAACAGTGCACCTTCACCTCCACTAGAACCACCACAAGTTCGTGTTATATCCCAAGGATTATTCGTTCTTCCGTATAATTTATTATCCGTTTCCTGGCAAAAACATAAGGCTGGGGTATTTGTCTTACCTAAAATTATTGCTCCAGATTGCTTTAATTTCGTGATCACTTCCGCATCATGGCGAGCAATAAGATCCTTCCTGTGCTCCAGTCCTCCAGTTGTTTTCATCCCTGCTACATGTATCGATTCTTTAATACTAATTGGGATACCGAACAGAGGGGAAGTAGGGGGATGATTCTCTAAATATCTATCCATTTCCTGTGCCTCTTCCATAGCTTCTTCATATCGGTCTTCAATAACAGCGTTTAAAATCGGATTGATTTGTTGTTGTCTTTGAATATAAGCGGCTACAATGGATGTTATCGAGAATTTCTTTTCTTTAATTGCATGGGATATAGCAGTAATATCCAAGTCAAGTATATCTTCCTCACTGGAAGAAACAACAGATCCCATCATATGTCATTCTTCTCCTTATCTGCCAATTTTAAATTGGAGTAACAATCAAAGTACTTCTTTGAGAAAATTTCTGATCTCATCTGCTTCCATATTTGTTTCTTGGAAGATATGTTCAATTCTCCCTCTATCCTGTAAATCCTCCTTCGTTATTTCGGTAAACCGATTTTTTCTAAGGTTAATGATAATGGTTTTATTTGGGCATTCTTCACTCTGGATAAATGCAAAATCATAACGCTGTAAATTGCCCATAAAGCTAATATAGCGTACTTCCTTGGTTATGGTTTCATCTTTAATTAGTTCATAGTTCGTACTCATCATTTCCCTCTTTTCCGAATATTGACATTTTCCTTTACTATACCATGTTCTACTCAAAAATCCCATATGATATGGTATGATAAATAATGTATTCCATTTTGGAGGTTTGTTACATGTATTTTGTAGAAAGAAGTAAGATAGAACAGACACTTGAATACTTAGATCAATTGTTGGATGTATTGAAGATGAATGATCCAGATACATTGATTGACAAATTAGGGTTAGAAAGAGCTGTGCATATAGTAATAGAATGTACAATAGATGTTGGAAATATGATGATCGATGGTTTTATTATGCGCGATCCTGGTAGTTATGATGATATTATTGACATCTTAATCGATGAAAAAGTTCTTCCATTACAGGAAGAAACTCCGTATAAACAGTTAATTCAGCTTAGAAAGATGTTGATGTCCTCTTATCATGCTGTGGATCATCGACAGCTGCAACAAATTGTACAACGTAATTATCATATCTATAAGCAGTTCTCTAGTCATGTAAGAACCTATTTGGATAATGAGCTAGGTGTAGCAAACGCCTTTTCAAATGAATCATGATAACGATAAAAATCGTTGTTTTAATAGAAGACAGATGACAATATTTATCTGTCTTCTATTATGTTCAACAAGAAAGAAGGGTTACGATGACAAAATCATACCATGGTTACTTAATTGATCTAGATGGGACAATGTATAAGGGGGAGGAACCAATTGAAGCTGCTGCTGATTTCGTTGCTGCTTTAAATGCAAAACAAATCCCTTATGTGTATGTCACTAATAATTCTTCAAAAACCCAAGAAGCTGTTGCTGAAAAACTCACGTATATGGGAATTACCGCTAATAAGGATCAAGTTGTTACTACAAGTATTGCAACAGCTAATTATATTAAAGCACAAAAACATAATGCAAGTTGTTATGTTATTGGGGAAGAAGGAATTCATCAAGCTATTCAGAAGAAGGGGCTTACAATAACAGAAAATGAAGATTGTGACTTTGTAGTTATTGGAATTGACAGAGATATTACCTATGAGAAATTAGCAAAAGCCAGTATAGCAGTACGTAATGGCGCAACGTTCATCTCTACAAATGGGGATGTGGCAATCCCGAATGAACGAGGATTACTTCCTGGGAATGGAGCTCTAACATCCGTTATTGCAAGGAGTACCGGCATAGATCCGATTTTTATCGGAAAACCTGAATCGATTATTATCGAAGAAGCTTTGAACGTCTTAGATTTAGAAAAGGAAGAGGTAGTAATGGTTGGTGACAATTACAATACGGATATACGAGCAGGAATTGATGCTGGTATTGACACATTGATGGTATTTACTGGCGTTACTCCTTTTGAGGCATATGCAAGTTTAGAGAAAGCACCAACTTATTTTGTTCATCAATTAGATGAGTGGATAAAAAATATAGAATAGCAGGAAAGATTTCTTCCTGCTATTTTTATATACCTATATTTATTGTATTTATGTTTATTTTATTCCTCGATTAAAATATCTTCTCCTGTAGAGTGTGCAAGTCTACTTGAAGCAGCTGCAGCTATTGCTCCTACAATATCATCTAGGAAAGTATGACATTCGCCTGTTGATTTATCATTTAGTTTCTTTAAAATTCCAGGTTTCTGTTTATCAATATATCCATAATTCGTAAATCCAATAGAACCATAAACGTTAACGATGGATAAAGCAATAATCTCATCAACGCCATATAAGCTTTCATCCGTATCGATGGTTTTCTGAAGAGGCTGTTCCAATTGTTTCTTTTCTGCTAATACATCTAATTGGATACCGGTTACGATAGCATTTTGTACTTCTCGCTTCGTTAATACACGGTCGACGTTATGTCTACATACATCGAGCGTTAAATGATCATGATACTTTGATTGTAAATAATAAACAAGCTCTGCAATATCATCTAATGTAACTCCACGTTCGGTGAGCCACTGTCTTGCTTTCACTTCTAATTCACTGTGAATGGTTTTTCGTTCCATCTTGTATATCTTCCTCTCTCTTTTTCAATTTAAGTTAAAAATGGATGCTCTCTTACATATAAATATAATATATGCCCAAAGGAGGGATCTTTTTGCCTATTCCAGACTGGCTTTACGAAAACTATAATATTCAGCCAGAAGAAAAAAGGTGGGTCGATGGAAAAGAATGTTTTAAATCTGGAGAATATGTTTATTTTACCATTTCTATTGATAACAATGAAGTTATTCATATGGAACAGGCAGTTGTGGCTTATTATTTAGCTGAAGACTATTATGTGCATATGGCAGTTCCTATACAAAATCACCAAGGGGAGTGGTTCACACCTTTTCAGGACGCCATGTATATGGTGATTCAAGGCAAGCTTACTACACGAGAGTTTGACATATCAGATGGGAAGCTTTTAGCTGAATTTCATCAAATTGGAAATGCTTATCAATATGAGCCTAAAGCAATTTCCAGCTATGGACAGTGGAAAGAGCTTTGGATAGCTAAAGTTAATAGCATGGAAGAGAAATTAGCACAAGAAGCAAGGATAAGCCCCTCTGCATATAATCAGCTTGTCATGGATGTATTACCTTATATTATTGGCATCAGTGAAAATGCCATTCAGTATATTCGTGAAAGTGAACAAGAACAACGGTATTACGAAGTTGATCAAGGTACAGTTGCTTTTCGAAGGTATGCTAACCAATTAATTCAGCCAATTATGTGGCCAATGGAATTAGTGTATGATCATCCTGCTAGAGATATTTCTGAATTTATTCGACAACAACTGCTAGCTAATGTACCGCCAGCTAATATCACTCGATTCTTAAATGATTACCAGGCAATTCGTTCTCTATCTGTATTTAGTTGGCGATTAGTGTATGCAAGGTTGTTGTTTCCAATTCATCTTTTTGACTTTCTAGAAAGGAACTTAATAGAAGCGAATAGTAGTGCTGAGCAATTTAAACAATTATTACAGCTCCAATCCGAATATGAACAGAAATTAGGTGATTTTTATAACAGCGTAGACATTGATTGTGAACTCTTACAGATACCTGTGTTACACTGGCTATAAGGTATGCTAGTAATGGAGGTTATAAGATGAAAAAACCGCTGATCTATATTACACGTAAAATCCCTAATCAATTCATAGCTCCATATGCGGAACAATTTGAATTTAAATGTTGGGAGCACGAGAATGAACCTGTTCCAAGATCCGTTTTATTAGAACAAGTAAAAGAGGCTGATGCCCTATTATGTATGTTAAGTGAAGATGTTAATGAAGATTTAATGAAAGCTGCACCCCATTTGAAAATAATAGCGAATCTAGCAGTAGGGTTTGATAATATTGACATTGCTGCTGCTGAATCCAGAAGAATAGTTGTAACCAATACACCAGACGTATTAACTGAAACAACTGCTGACTTAGGCTTTGCCTTACTTATGGCCACAGCACGTCGGTTAATAGAAGCAAGTGACTTTGTAAGGAGAAATGAATGGGAAAATTGGGCTCCCTACTTATTAGCAGGCACAGACATTCATCAGAAAACGATAGGTATTGTTGGGATGGGGAGAATTGGCCAAGCTATTGCTAGAAGAGCAAAAGGGTTTGGAATGGATATTCTCTATTACAATCGTTCTCGAAAATATCAAGAAGAAGTAGAACTTTCAGCACGTTATGTGGATTTTCATACGTTACTAAAGCAAGCAGATTTTGTGATTTCCGTCGTGCCGTTAACAAAGGAAACAGCTGAATTATTTAATGCGCAGGCTTTTCAACAAATGAAAAATACAGGAATATTTATTAATATATCCAGAGGAGCAGTGGTAAATGAAGAGGCGTTAATACATGCGCTGAAAACAAAACAGATTATGGCTGCAGGATTGGATGTTTTTGCAGAAGAACCAATTCGCTCTGATCACCCCTTAGTCAATTTAGACAATGTTGTTGCACTTCCTCATATTGGGTCTGCGAGTACAGAGACAAGAACAAAAATGTGGAAATTATGTTTAGAAAATGTAATAGCGGTATTAGAGGGAGAAGACCCTAAAACCCCAATAACGTAAACAAAGAAGGCTTATGAATAAGCCTTCTTTGTTTAAGAAAAACAATGGTTATAACTGTTTGACACTATATCATCAGTGCTTCATGTCTAGTATCTTAAAACACCTGCTCGATTTCCGTTACCCCTGGAACTTCTGCCATTAAGGCACGCTCAATTCCTGCCTTTAATGTTATGGTAGAGCTAGGGCAGTTTCCACACGCACCCATCAGACGAAGAAGTACAATGCCGTTTTCATCTACATCAACTAATTCCACATCGCCACCGTCACGTAGCAAGAATGGACGTAATTTATTTAACACTTCTTGTACCTGTTCTTGCATCATCCATCTTCTCCTTTCTTACTATCTATTATAAAACGAACACTTTAAAAAATCTATGGTCTTATTGAAAACGATAATCATTTTTATTTTATCTTTTGATGATGATTTTGTAAAATAAAAGATATCCATAAAGGGGGAAGTAAGGGTATGAATGAAATTAGGGTTACGGTTTATGGAGCGGAACAAATTTGTGCTAGTTGTGTTGGTGCACCGGGCTCACGTGATACCTTTGAATGGTTGCAAGCAGCCATAAATAGGAAGTATGTCGCGGATACGGTCTGGTTTGAATATATTGATATTGATCAACCTCCAAACGTGGAAAAACATCAATTATTTATTCAACAAATGGTGGAAGAAGAATTACTTTACCCGATTGTTTTAATTAATGATGAAATGGTCGCAGAAGGTATTCCAAGGCTGAAACCAATTTATCAAGCATTGGATAGCCATGGATTGCAACTTCAGAAAAAATAGAAGAAATGAGGAACCGAGGATGAAGTTCTCTTTTACTAAAATGCACGGATTAGGAAATAGTTATGTATATGTTGACTTATTTCAAGAGATAATGGACGAATCCAAGCTGTCTGCCATTGCCCGACAAGTATCGAGTATAAATACGGGAATCGGATCGGATGGATTAATCTTAATTCAGCCTAGTGAGCAAGCAGATCTAGGGATGAGAATATTTAACAAGGATGGTTCAGAAGGCCAGAGTTGCGGTAATGGACTGCGATGTGTAGCAAAATATGCTTATGAACAAGGAATTGTACAATCTAAGCAATTTACAATAGAAACAAAAGCGAATATTGTTGATGCTAAGGTAGCTGTAGAAAATTCCTGTGTTGAGCTAGTAACAATTAATATGGGTAAGCCTATTCTCCAACGGAATTTAATCCCCATGGTAGGAGCGTTAACAGAGCAGGTTATTGCTGAACCATTTACTGTTAATGGCATACAGTTGAATGTGACGGCTGTTTCAATGGGGAATCCACACGCAATATTTTTCGTCGACAAATTAAAAGAGACGGACGTATTGGAGATAGGACCATTGATTGAGAAGGATGATCGTTTTCCAGATGGTGTAAATGTTGAATTTATTGAAGTTGTTTCCCCTACAGAAATAAATTTTAGTGTTTGGGAACGAGGTTCTGGAGTAACACAAGCTTGTGGGACTGGTGCTTGCGCATCAGTGGTAGCCGCAATATTAACTAATCAAGTAAGCAAAAATGAAGAAATTACCGTACATTTACCTGGAGGAGATTTATATATTAAGTGGGATAATCATGATTATGTATGGATGACAGGAGATGCAG
Organism: Virgibacillus sp. CM-4; assembly: GCF_000445495.1. NCBI lineage: Bacteria > Bacillati > Bacillota > Bacilli > Caryophanales > Bacillaceae > Virgibacillus > Virgibacillus sp. CM-4. The sequence goes on along the minus strand of NZ_AUQA01000002.1, from coordinate 53,002 downwards.
AAACAATCGCTACTGGTGTATATTATGCAAGTATCTAAAAATCAAAAAGTTGAATCAACTCTATTTACTTTGTATACTTAAGAGTAATCAGTTTAGGAAAAGGGGGTCCATGATATGTCTATTACAATAACCGATCATGCAAGGCAGCAGATTCAAGTCATGATGAAGGAAGAGTCCGAAGGGGCGTATTTACGCTTCGGTGTAAAAGGCGGAGGATGCAGTGGATTATCCTATTCACTTGGATTTGAATACGATATTAATCAAGAATTGGACACAACAGAAGTGATTAATGGTATACCTGTTGTATTAAATAACCAAGATATTCCAATTATTGAAGGAACAACCATTGATTTTAAACAGAATATGATGGGCGGGGGATTTAGTATTGATAATCCAAATGCCATTATTTCTTGTGGCTGTGGTTCCTCATTTAGAACAAAGGATAAAGCAGGCGTTCCAGGTGATTGCTAGATAGTAACAAATAAAGCTGAAGCAGATAGTAGCTTCAGCTTTTTTCAATATATACTTCATTTAAAACATGCTTGTAGAGTGTTTGGGTTGAATTCTAGCTTTTGGATCAATATATTGTTTCGCATTATTTATCGCTGTTGGCCCTTCTCCAAAACCAGTTGCTATTAAGTTAACTTTGCCGTCATACGTACATATATCTCCAGCTGCATAGATACCAGGAATGTTCGTTTCCATTTTTGAATTAACTACAATACTATTTCTCTCAATTTCTAGACCCCAATCCTTAATTGGACCAAGAGTAGAAACGAATCCATAATTACATAGCACGGCATCGACGTCTAATTCTATTTTGCGATCTCCGTTCACTTCCTCTAAGATAACTTGTTCAATTTTATCGCCAGCATTTATTTCAGAAGGAACAAATGGAGTAAGAATTTCGACATTCGATGCATGCAACTTCTCAACACTATGTTCATGTGCTCTGAATTTATCTCTACGGTGAACAAGCGTGACACTCTCAGCAATTGGTTCTAGCATTAGTGCCCAGTCAACAGCTGAATCTCCTCCACCTAATAAGACTACATTTTGGTCTTTGTATTGATTCATATCTTTCACATGATAATGAAGGTTTATATTCTCAAACTTTTCGCAATCTCCAATGTTCAATCGGCGTGGTTGAAATGCGCCATTTCCAGCAGTAATAATCATAGTCTTTGTATAATGTACTTCATTTTTATTAGAAGTTAATTTCAGCGTTCCATCTTCAAGACGTTCAACTTGTTCAATGGCCTGTTCTAAAACGATTTCCGGATCAAATATATTAGCTTGTTCCTCTAAATTATCAATTAGCTCTTGTGCTCTAACTTTGGGAAATCCGGCAACATCATATATATATTTCTCTGGATATAAAGCAGTTAACTGCCCTCCAGTATGTGGTAAACTTTCAATGACTTTTACACTTGCCTGGCGCATGCCTCCATAAAAAGCCGTGAATAATCCTACTGGCCCTGCACCTATGATTGTCACATCATATACCTCATTCGACACAATGATCCCCTCCACTTCTATATAGTTTATCTACGCCACTTTTTATACTATCATATCTAGACCACAATAGAATATTAATGTACTCGCTTCATATGAAATTTATAATTAGGAATAATTTAATAATTCGGTAAACTGTGGATTGGGTTGAAATATAATTGAAAAAAGGCTACTATATTCAAGGAAGATATTACGATTATGTGACAAATTATTGAATCATGATATGGTTCGGCTAAATCGGTTGGAACGTGGAAAAATACTGGATTTTTGTATTCTTTCATCTAACGCTTGACCATAAAAGCTTGGCATTTAGCCAAGTTTTTCTTATGACTAGTTCGTGAAATATGTCACAAGCACACAAAATAGTAAATTATTGGAAGTGATGACGTTGAATAAACCAAATATTGTGATCTTAGGTGCTGGTTATGGCGGAATGATGACAACGGTTAAATTGCAAAAGTCACTAGGTAGCAATGAAGCGAATATAACATTAGTTAATATGAATGATTATCATTACCAAACAACATGGTTACACGAAAATGCAGCTGGGACACTGCACCATGACCGAACGCGAATTCAAATTAATTCTGTCATTGATATTAATAAAGTAAACTTTATTAAGGACAAGGTTATTTCTGTAAAACCAGAAGAAAAACTAGTTAAAATGGAAAATAATCAATTACATTATGATATTCTAGTTATTGGACTAGGCTTTGAAGCAGCGACATTTGGTATTCCAGGTCTTGCAGAAAATGCTTTCACCATTGGAGACATTAATCGTGCCCGCCTTATACGTGAACATATCGATTATAATTTTGCTTTATATCATAACGAAAACACAAAAAAACAAGCCCGACTTAATATTGTCGTGGGTGGTGGAGGATTTACTGGTGTTGAATTTTTAGGGGAACTTGCGGATCGTATCCCAGAACTATGTAAAGAATACGATATTGATAAGAATTTAGTTCGCATTATTAATATTGAAGGATCGCCAACTATATTACCAGGATTTGACCCACAGCTTGTTGAATATGCAATGAATTCGCTTGAATCACGTGGAGTAGAATTTATTACGGGTGCTTTATTGAAAGAATGTACAGCTACAAGTGTCGTATATGAAAAAAATGGAAAAGAAGTAGAAATTCCAACCTTAACAACAGTATGGGCCGCAGGCGTAAGAGCGAACTCTATCATTGAAAAATCAGGATTTCAAAATAATCGAGGAAAAATAGAAGTTCAAGCTGACATGCGGACGCCTGAGTATAGTGACGTTTTTGTTATTGGCGATTGTGCACTGATTATGAATGAGGAAAGCGGCAAACCATATCCGCCCACTGCACAAATTGCAATTCAACAATCGGATATTGTTGCACATAATGTTAAAGCACTCATTCATAATACAAAGATGGAAACGTTTGAACCGAACATCTTAGGTACAGTTGCTTCTTTGGGAAGTAATGACGCAATTGGTGTTATATTAAATAACCAAAAATTACTGGGATGGAAAGCTACTGTAATGAAAAAGATCATTGATAATCGCTATCTTTGGAAATTAGGTGGCTTCGGTTTATTAATGAAAAAGGGGAAATTTAATATTTTTTATTAAATCACCATATTATCAAAGTTTTAGCTATGGTGTGACAATTTTTTGACTATTCATGTAAAAGAATGAAGAAGCAAAGGCATGTACTGTCTTTGCTTTTTATATAAATTCCTTTAAAATGGAGAAGGATATGATGGCAAGGAAACTGGAAAAAATTAGATAACTAGAGTACCTGAAGGGAGACACCCAATTTGATTCAATTAGTCGTATCTATTTTATTATATTTTGTAATCTTTTTTGGTATCGCATTTATATTGAATATGCTATTAAGAAGGACATGGTTAATGGCTTTCTTATATCCAATTGTAGTGTTAATGATTGTTGATAATATTTCTACGTGGGAGTACTTTAAAGCGCCGGTAGAAGCGTTTTCGGAAGCGTTTTCTAGATTAATGCAAATTACACCAGTAGACATCGGGATATTAGCAGCAGGGTTTGCAGGAACGATTGTATCGGGCTTCGTTATAAAACTACTTCGAAAAAGTGGATATCAAATGTTTTAATAGAATGATGAATAAAATTTTGTAGATTGGAAATGATGACATCCAGAGAGGTGTTATACATGAAAATTAAAAATTTTATTCGTAGGACAAGTTTATTTCTCTTAGCAATCTTTGCGTTTCTTACAACAATTACATCGATAAGCAATGTATCCTTTGCAGACATGAAAGTTTGGTCAAATGGGCAAACACCTGCAATTGAGGCAGTAACTAATGGTTCAAATCAAGGTAATCCAATGCGTCAGACGAAGTTGGAAAACAAGGGATTAAATGTGAAGAAAGAAGAGAAGCGTTATATTTCTAGTGAACAGATTAAGGCACCCGAGTCATTGGCTGAAGCAGTAAATTATCAGCAATACCCAAGTGCTAATGTGATAGCTACTGGTTATACTGCAGGTGTGGAATCAACTGGAAAATCACCAAATCATCCAGAATACGGAATTACATTTTCTGGTGTTAAAGTAACACGAGACTTGTATTCTACTATTGCTGCTGATTTAAGTGTTTATCCTATCGGAACGATTTTATTTATTCCCGATTATGGATTTGGAGTTGTTGCTGATAAAGGTAGTGCAATTACTGGTAATAAGATTGATCTTTATTATGACACTGTTGAGGATGTTTATCAGCAATGGGGAAAGAAGGAACTGGAAGTTTATATTGTTGAGAAAGGGAACGGTAATTTAACAGAGGAAAACTTAAAGCAATTGAATGAGAATAAAGCATTACAAGTATTTAGACAAGAAATTACAGATAGCTAATGAAATAAAACGGGAGACGATTTGATGTAGATCGTATCCCGTTTTTATTTAATATATAAATTCATGTAGAATAAATGCAATTGCTATACCTACCAAGCCACCAAAAAAAACTTCAATGGGTTGATGCCCTAATAATTCCTTTAATTCTTTTCTTTTTTCATTGCCTTCTTTATTCGGCCACTCTTTGGCTCCGTCGACAAATACTTGAAAATCTCTAATTAATTTATTAAGTACAATGGCTTGCTCTCCAGCTTGACGTCGAACGCCTGTTGCATCGAACATAATGATAATACTGAAAACACAAGAGATGGCAAAAAAACTTGAAGTTACACCTTCTACAATACCTAGCCCTGTTGTTAAGGCTGCTACGGCTGCAGAATGACTACTAGGCATTCCTCCTGTACTGAAGGCCAAGTTCGGTTTGAATTCTCTTGTTACAATAAGGGAAATAGGGATTTTTACTACTTGCGCAAAAATAATTGCAATAAATGCTGCCCATAATGGGTAATTTTGAAATAATTCCATCTGTGTCGATCATCCTTTCTAAGGAAAGTGTATCCTTTGCAACAAGACAATATGCATCATTTATCCTTAATGCTATATTATCATATGGATGGAAGACACATAGGCGGAACCTGCAAGTAGAGTTACTGCACTTAACCTGCTTTTGCTTGCTTGAACTGTGGGATACGGGTGGCAATACGGACCATGAATATCGCTGCTAAACCAGCAAAAGCAATATCTTTAATAAGAAACGGAATCATCCCTCCCCAAGCTAGGTAATAGGAAATGGGAACTCCCATCCATGTATTCAATGCGATGTACATATAAGTAACACCAATTCCATAGTTAATTAAGGTACCAATAATTGCAGCTACTAAATAATATGGAAAAATTCTTCTTTGAGGCTTATCAATGATCATTCCTGTAAAATATGCAATAAATACAAAGGAAATGATAAACCCACCTGTTGGAGTTAGAAATGCCATTGGTCCAGCAGAAAGACCGGAAAATACAGGGACACCAGCTAACCCGATTAGAATATATGCAATCATGGAAATACTTCCTAATCTTTTACCCAACATTAGACCAGCTAAAACAGCAAAAAATGTTTGTAAAGATAGGGGGACACTTGTCCCGCCAATAGGGATGGCAAGCATAGGAAACCATACAGTGATATTTGCACCTATCGCCATTAAAACAACAAAAATAGCTCCATATGTAAGATCGATTGTTCGTAATTCTTTCATGTTTAACATCCTCCTCTATTAAATTGATCATAATTTGATAAGTTCATTTTGTCAACCGATAAAATATTATGGTTGACAAATAAATTCCAGAAATATGAAAATAGATAATAGAAATAAATTGTATTAGGGTCGAAGGACGAGAGTATGGGGGGTTGATTTTGAAATAAGTTTACCAATATACAAGATGTATTCAGACTTAACATTCGTTTTAAGTAGTAAATTACTACGGAAAGGAACTGAAGACTATGTATTCATAATCATAGCAATATAAAATAGGCATGCCTTCTGCGGCGGATCTAGCATGTGTCCGAAAATTCATTCGAGTATAGCAGAGGTCGTACCGCCGAAAAACATGTCCTATTTCATGTTGCGTTAATTATCTGGCTGCAACGTTATTCGTTTTCAATATAACTCGGTCACCTTTTATAACTCTTCTATTTAATGGCTGCTTCTAAAGCGATCTCCATCATATCATTAAACGTCGTTTGCCTTTCTTCAGCGGTTGTTTCTTCACCGGTTAATATGTGGTCAGAAACCGTAAGTACAGAAAGAGCTTGGCGATCAAATTTTGCGGCAAGTGTATAAAGAGCCGTTGTTTCCATTTCAATTGCAAGTACTTTATAAGCAGCTAATTTTTCATTTACTTCTCTGGCATTATCTCTATAGAAAGTATCACTCGTAAAAACATTTCCAACACGTAAATGGAGCCCTTTATCTAATCCAGCATCATAAGCATTCTTTAATAAGTCGAAGTCAGCAAGTGGAGCATAATCGATGCCGCCAAAGACCATTCGATTTATCTGCGAATCGGTTGTAGAACCTTGGGCTAAGATAACGTCTCGAACATTTACGTCTTTTTGGATAGCCCCACATGTACCTACGCGAATAAGTTTTTTTACATCATAACTTTGAATCAATTCATTAACATAAATGGAGATAGATGGGACGCCCATCCCTGTTCCTTGAACAGATACACGTTCTCCTTTATATGTACCTGTATACCCATACATCCCACGAACATGATTATACTGGATAGGGTTTTCTAAAAAAGTTTCTGCAATAAATTGTGCCCGAAGTGGGTCTCCTGGTAATAATATTTTATCAGCAATTGCGCCTTGTTCTGCACCTATATGTACACTCATAAAAATTCCTCCTTATAGATCAATACAATGTACAGCATAACGTTATCATAAGCAAAATGGAAAGACAAATTGTTATCTTTAAACGCTATTTGTCGAACCAGTTCTATTAGAAATAATTTCTCATATAAAAAATATGCCTTTTTTGTTTCAAAAAAGCGTATTATTGTATATAATATTAATAGTTCAGTTTTTCACTAAACAATTCTAGAAACATTGTACGTGTAATATGTACATAGGATAATATCTTTTGGAAGGATGAATTAGGATGAAAGAACAAACGTTTACAATTACAGCAGATACCGGAGTCCATGCACGTCCGGCAACACTTCTGGTAAATAAAGCAGGGCAATTTGAGTCAGAAGTAGAAATAGCTTACAATGATAAAACAGTAAACTTAAAATCAATTATGGGTGTTATGTCTCTTGGCATTCCAAAGGGTGCTGAAATTAAAATTACGACAAACGGTCCAGATGAAGAAGAAGCACTTAATGGAGTGGAAGAAGTAATTAAAGAACATCTCGGAGAGTAATAGAGATCCTTTAGAAACTGTCAGTATTTATGCTGACGGTTTTTTATTTATATTTTTAAGGATGGATCGTTCATGTTATGGTGAATTCAGAGGAAGGAGAGGTGGTCATGAGAACAAAAACGGCGATGGTTACAGGAGCAAATTCGGGAATGGGGTTAGCCACAGCTATTGAGCTTGCGAAGCAAGGGGCGCATGTTATTATGGTTTGCAGAAACCAACATAGAGGAGAAGAGGCTCTGTATCAAGTAAGCAAGAAAAGTGGATCAAAGTCTATATCTTTAATGCTATGCGATCTAGGCAGTTTTTCAAGTATACAACGCTTCGCAAAATCGTTTGAGGGTCAATTTAATCAGTTAGATGTGTTAATTAATAATGCTGGTGTTGTTACGATTAAACGGCAAACGACCATAAATGGGTATGAAATGATGCTAGGGGTTAATTATTTGGGGCATTTCTTATTAACTATTCTGCTCCTTGATTCTATAAAAAAATCTTCTGATGGAAGAATCATTAATATATCGTCAGGTGCTCATAAAATAGGGAAGATTGATATTCGTTATCCAAATTTAAGTAAGTCGTATAATCCAGCAACGGCTTATGGACGATCAAAGCTATTAAATATTTTGTTTACGAAAGAATTACAAAGGCGTGAACCAGAGCTAGCTGTGTTTGCACTTCACCCTGGAGCGGTTGCAACAAATCTTGGAGTAGATCGTAACTCAGGTTTTGGCGAAAAGGTATATTCGTATCTACACCCCTTCTTTCTAAGCCCAAGTCAAGGGTCGGAAACGGCAGTTTTTTTAGCTACCAATGAAACAATACCTTCAAAAAAAGGGAATTATTTCTATCGGAAGCAAGTTGCTCCAACAGCAAAAACAGCAAAAGATGAGGTTTTAGCCAAACAGGTATGGGAATGGGGAATGAATCAAGTAAAACTGTATATTTGATAATCCATTTCAAACATAAACTTAAAGCCACATTTCATCATAATAGGTGAAATGTGGCTTTAACCTAAGGGCTTCTATTTAAAATATGTTTGTTCTAGCTGCTGTAAGCATTTCATTGCAGCTTGATTATAAGTAGTTTCTTCTTTGGTTAACTTTTCTTTATAGTCATTAACCGCTTGCCTCAAGGATTGTTTATAATCAGGAATCAACTCAGAATGAGGATGAACCGCAGGTTTTTTTACATTCATTTTTTCATGGTAAGCCAGCGCTTTCCGTTCGTGAAAGAAAACGCCTTCTGTTTGATGTGGGTTATGCAAATCACCTTGCATGGGATGTTTCTTAACTGCTAATACTTCGATAACATAGCGGTCTCCTTTGTCAGCGATTGCTTTTCCTATATATGTCCCTGATTTATAATGAGCTTTAACGGTATCTCCTAACTGTACTTCTGGCATGTCAATCGTCCCTCCTTATTATTATTGTGCCAAAAATGTAACAGTTTGGCGAATATTTTTTATTAGCCGTTTCGATATCCTAACGAGTTTGATATACTGATCGTGAAGGAAGTGAATGCGAATGATGCCTTTTCTCTATTTTCCAGAGGACAAGACAGAATACATACCGGCTGTAATAACCTTAATTATCTTTATGATTGCCGCCAGTATTGTCATGTATTTATTTTATAAAAAATCAAAAAAAGATGAGAAAAAATTTGATGAGCAATATAACAAAAAGATTAAAGAATCGAAAGAGAATAGTTAACGCCCGAAGTCTCCTGAACAAGGAGACTTTTTATGTTTGACTTTGAAAAAGAAGGAATCCACGAATCGTTTCGCACTTCTCGGAGAACATAAGGGAAAAGAGCTAAAAGGAGTAGTCGTATGCGTTGGGTAATTGTATCTATTGTTCTTATTTTGATGACAGCTTGTCAGCAGGAGGATCCGAAGAGTCGGAAAGTGGAAATGTATAATGCATCAGGAGATATGGTTGGGACAGCTAGCTTCAATGAACAATCAGATGGGGTAAATGTAAAATTAAAGTTAGAAGGTTTAGAACCAGGTTTTCATGGAATCCACATACATGAATACGCTAAGTGTGAAGGTCCTGATTTTAAATCCGCAGGAAATCATTTTAATCCAACCGGAGCTGAGCACGGCTTAATGCATCCAGAAGGCTCCCATCTTGGCGATTTACCAAATATTGAAGCAGATGCCGGAGGACTAGTGGATGCTGACCTTATGCTACCACAGACAACATTATTGGATGGAAAGAACTCTTTGATAAAAGGGGATGGTACTTCCATAATCGTTACACAAGACGAAGATGATGGGATGAGTCAACCTGGAGGGAACTCAGGACAACGAATTCTTTGTGGCAAATTGACTAAATCTGAAGCTGAAGATGAGGATAGAGAAGGGGAGTCGCCAACAGACCCTACTCAGTATAATGACAAACAAGAAGAGTAAGGAGGCGAAAGCAGCCTCCTTCATTTTTATCTGTTTTGAACAGCTGATAGAATTCGTTTGACACCTTCTTCTAAAGTTGGTCTTGGACAAGCAATGTTAATTCGCATAAACGTGGCACCTTCTTGTCCATAATCTACACCTGTGTTCAATCCGACTCTTGCTTGATTTATCATAAATTCTTTCAATTCACGATGATCCATATTTAAGGCACTACAATCTATCCAAAGCAAATAAGTTCCTTCTGAATCAATTACTTTTAATTCAGAAGTATGCGTTTCAAACATTTCTTTGACATAATCTTTATGGCTTTTTAAAACATGACGTAATTCATCTAGCCATGCTTCCCCATAAGTGTATGCAGCTTCTAGTGCAGTGTTACCCATAGTATTTAAGCCGTTTACACCTTGTTTTGATAGTTGTGTTTCTAATTGGTCACGCTTTAATTTATCGGGCGTAACAATATAAGATGCTTGTAGTCCAGCTAAATTAAACGTTTTAGATGGAGACATACATGTTACCGTCTGCTGAGCAATTTGGTCAGATAATGACGCAATTGGAACATGCACTTCTTCAGGAAATGTTAGATCCCCATGAATTTCATCCGAGATGATGATGGTGTTATATTTTAAGCATAAATGTGCTAACTCAGCTAATTCAGTCTTTTTCCAAACTCGACCAACCGGATTATGCGGTGAACATAGGATGAATGCTTTTACACCTTGCTTTAGCTTCTCTTCAAAGTCTTCAAAGTCAATTTCGTAATAGTTATCCTTATAAACAAGCGGATTTTTGACGACATTTCTTTCATGACTCTCTATCACTTTATAAAACGGGGTATAAACTGGAGTTTGAATTAAGATATTATCTCCAGGGTTAGTAAAAGCTTGAACTGCCATATGTAGACTTGTTACAACACCAGGACTAAAAGAAAGCCAGTTTGCTTTAATATCCCACCCATGCCGGCGGCTAATCCAATCAACAATCGTTTTTTTTACGGTATCATCGACGATGGTATATCCATAAATCCCGTGTTTTGCTCGTTCAATTAATGCATTATTCACTCCTTCTGGAGCTTGAAAATCCATATCTGCTACCCACATTGGCAGCACATCCTCTGTTTGAAAAACAGGTTTTAGCATATCCCATTTCACAGATTTTGTATTTTTTCTATCATGTTGCAAATCAAAAATTCCCATTAGTGCCCTCCTAATTAGTTATTTGTTATAGTATAACATTTCTTGCCTCTATCCTCTTGCAATAAATTCGAGAAAAAAGCAATAAAAAAAGCAAAGCGATTATCGCTTTGCCTACAGGGGGAATACGAGAAAGTCTTACATTTTATAGCATACCCCAAATTTAGAAATATAAACCTTAATTGGAAACTATTTTAATTATAATCGATTTTCAAGTTGCTTTTTCTCATCTTCATAACCTGGTTTTCCAAGCAATGCAAACATATTTTTCTTATATGCTTCTACTCCAGGTTGATCGAAAGGGTTAACCCCAAGTAAGTATCCACTTATTGCACAAGCTTTTTCAAAGAAGTATACCAAATAACCAAATGTATATGCATCCAGCTTTGGAATTTCGACTACTAGATTAGGAACATCTCCATCCGTATGGGCTAATAGTGTACCTTGAAAAGCTTTATCATTTATTTCATGAAGTGTTTTTCCGGCAAGGTAATTAAGGCCATCTGCATTTTCACCATCTTCTTCTATTGTAATATTGTATTTTGATTGGTTAACATGCAGGATGGTCTCAAATATATTTCGGCGTCCTTCTTGGACATATTGCCCCAGTGAATGTAAATCAGTTGAAAAATTAGCAGAAGATGGATAAATTCCTTTATTATCTTTGCCTTCGCTTTCACCAAATAACTGTTTCCACCATTCAGCAAAGTATTGCAAGCTTGGCTCATAATTAATGAGCATCTCGGTTGTTTTTCCTTTATTGTATAAAATATTACGTACTGCTGCATATTGATAACTCGGATTGTGCTGTAAAGAGGGTTCGTCTAAATCTTGCATTGCTTGATGAGCACCTGACATCATTTCATCAATTGAAATACCACTTACTGCAATAGGCAATAAGCCAACAGCAGTTAATACAGAATATCTTCCACCAACAGCATCAGGAATTACGAATGTCTCATATCCAGCCTGATCAGCAGTATTTTTCAAAGCGCCTTTTTCTTTATCAGTAGTTGCGAAGATTCGTTCATTAGCTTGTTCTTCACCATATTTTTCTTCCAACATTTTTTTGAAGATACGAAAAGCGATGGCTGGTTCCGTAGTTGTTCCGCTTTTTGAAATAACATTAATAGAAAAGTCTTTATCTTGTAAGATATCTTGCAATTCGCGTATATATGTAGAACTCATATGATGTCCCACAAAGATAATATGGGGGCTATTTAATTCGTCTGCAGATAGATAACTTTGAAAAGAATGATTCAACATTTCTAATGCTGCCCGTGCACCTAAATAAGAGCCACCAATACCTATTACTAATAGGATATCTGAGTTATTTCGGATTTTTTCTGCACTTTCCTTTACTCGATTAAATTCTTCCTTGTTATACGTTTCTGGTAAATCAATCCATCCTAAGTAATCATTGCCTACTCCTGTTTTCTCATGAAGGGATTGATGTGCAGCTTCTACCGCACTTTGTAGATTATTAATTTCCTGTTCATGAAGAAACGGAAGTGCTTTTTTATAATTAAACGATACATGACTCATAAGCTTATCCTCCTATATAAAAATGGAAACATTTCTATCTCTAGTAATAAATACTACACTATTCACTTTACCCAAGACATGTTGGGAAATCAAGAAAGACAACTACATATTTTGCTGATAATGGTAAAAGCTATAGTAGAAATGAATGATAAAAGGAGGATAAACTCATGAATGGATTACAGCGAACAGCTTTGGCTATAACGATTATTGGCGCAGTGAATTGGGGCTTAATTGGTTTATTTCAATTTGATTTAGTGGCAGCCATTTTTGGAGGATCACAAAGTGCAGCTATTGCTCGAGTAGTTTATACATTAGTTGGAATTAGTGGCCTTTGTTTACTGCCATTGTTATTTAAAACGGACGAAGCGTTTGCGGATCAACGGGATCCTAAACGTGTGGATAGTTAATCACTAAAAAAGGCAAACTCGATGAATAAGGAGTTTGCCTTTACTTTAATTTTTAGCGTTACCTTCAGATTGTTTAATCCACTCTTCAAGCTTGTCTTTAAGTGTATTAAATCCAGTTGATTCGTTGCTCTGTTGTTTCGTTGGTGCTTGTTTTGGTTTCTCCTGTTTTTGGGAAGCCTCTTCCGTTGCACGAATAGATAAAGAAATCTTGTTATTTTCTTCATCAATCTGAAGAATTTTTACCTTTACGTTATCACCAATAGATAAATGATCGTTAATATCTTTTACATATCCATGTGTCACTTCAGAAATATGCACAAGTCCTTGGATTTCTTCATTTAGGGCAACAAAGGCACCGTATGGCTGAATTCCAGTTACTTTTCCTTCTAAAATTTGACCGTTCTCAAAATTGCTTGTCATGCTGAACAACTCCTATATCATTATTCGGTTCATTTTACACAATAAAATATTTTAGCATAATAATTAGGATGTAGCAAAACATATTAGTAAATCATTTGATTACTACTATCGAAAGAGAAGGAGAAGAAAAAAATGGTACCTCTTGAATCCAGATTAGAAAATAAGATTTATTCCTTGTATGTCTTAGAAGAGATTTTGAAACCAGAAGGATTTGTTATCGGATCGAATTGGGATTATGACAAAGGCTATTTTGATTTAAAAATGGATGATCAAGGAACTTATTACTTTCTACGTATTCCTTTTTATGCAGTACAAGGATCTTTAGATTTCCCTGGTGTTACGGTTCGGTTGGAAAAGCCATTTTTATTAGGGCATCAATATCAATCAGGATATGATAGTAAGGGATCTGCTGGGCTAGTACAAGATACGTTCAATCAATTTCAAGCTCCAACAGACCCAGATACGGAGATTCCAGAGGAATATATTGATTCAGGCAAAGCGTTAATGAAAAAAGTAGAGGATTTAGTAATTCCAAGGGATTAACCCAATCAAAATATCATCTTTTTTAACTACAAATTCAAACGTTGGATTCATCATGTATTGATTATTTCTTATAACGCCAATTAATATTTGCTGATTTTTACGTTGAATATTGGCAATGTCACCAAATGACATGTTCTCAAATTCTTCGGGCAATGAGGCATGGTGAAATTGTTGTGATGTAAGCATGAAAAAAATGTCTTCAAATGGTCTGGCTTTTGTATCACGGGATAATTCATGATAAAATAGTGCGCTTGTAAAGTCGTTCGAACGTAATATGGTTGTTGCTCCAGCACGATGAGCATTCTCAATCTGACTTGCAGCTAGAATTTCAATAATAATTGGAATCGATGCGTTGTTCCCTCGAATGGCTACTGCAGTGAGAATCGAGAAATTATCTGCTTCTCGTTCTCTTTTTGTAATATCCGCTGTTATTAATACGCGATCAGCTAACTTAATATTGGCTTTTTCAAGAATGGCATCTTCCGTAGGATCTCCTTGAATAAAGTGGACAGGATAATCGGAAAAGGCAACATGTTCAAGGGTTGTATCAATAAGAACCATGCGAATATGGGAACTCGATTGAGCAATGAATTCAATTAATTGTCTGGTCCGCTCATTCCATCCAATGAGGATGAGGTGGTTGCTCCCTTTAAATGCTAACTTTCCATGTTCTAGATCTTGTTCATGTTGCACTGTAGCAGCAGATATGGTGGAAATATAAAAAGCAATCAATCCACCGCCAGTTAATATTAAAGAAATTGCAACGATCCTCCCGGTGATTGTTAAGGGAACATAATCGCCATACCCCACTGTAGCACCCGTTACAAATGCCCACCAAATACCATCAAAAATACTAGGAAATTGGTTCGGTTCTACCAAGTGGATTAATGTTCCAAAAAAACACATCAGTATAAATATAACTAATAGTAGTCTTACAAATATAGGAAGTTTGAAATATATTTGTTTAAAAAGTCGGACACTCACGCTATTCACCTGTTTCTACTTACTTATATACAAATTTCAACTTAAGATATCGAGTAATGATTTACAGAAGGCTAGGCCTGGCTTCCTATTTACAATTATGAGGAAGCACGGTGCAGATATTGTTTATCAAGTTAAGATGTTTCTTACCTAGTATAGACATGGACGTTCAATTATAACCTATAAAAAAAAGGCGGAATGCATACATTCGGCCTTTACTCCACTTATTTTGTTGCTGCTTGGATCGTTTCTTTTAAACTAAGATAAACGTCATTCCAGAACGGGGTATGGTCGCGATAAGACTTCGTCATAAAGAAAATCATCTCCTTCCATTTATCTTTATAGTCTTTTGCATCTTTAGGAGGAAGTTTAGCTTGAGATTGATCAACAAATGATTGAAGGGTACTTGATCTTGGCCCCCATTTGGCGATTTCTTCACCTTGTTCATCAATGAAAATAAAAATTGGAATAGAACGTGATTTGCCGTTTGTTAAATAGTTATCCATTAATTCCAAATTATTGTCACGAAGCAGCATACGGACCTCCATGTCTGTTGTATCTGCTATACGTAATAATATCGGTATGTTTAACATGGCATCTCCACACCAATCTTCAGTAAGTATGATGATACGTAGCTTCTTTTTCACAACGCTAGAAAAAAATGTTTGATCATTAGGTAATTCGAAATGATCGTAGATGTATAGCAAGTTTTCTTTATGCTTTTCCATAGATTCAATGTATGTATCTGGGTTTATTCCTTTTTCAAACCATTGATTTAAGTTCATCGTATACTCTCCTTCTATTTCATTTACTTTAAAGTGTACCCATCCTACATTCATGCGTAAACAAAAATGATCTCTAGAGAAATTTTTGCTATCATATAAATGGTAAGTGTGCCACTAAAGGAGGAAGTAAAACATGAGTTTAGCAAATCAAGATTTTTTGTTGGAATTATTAAAAACTCCATCGCCATCCAGTAATGAAATGGAAATACAGAAGAAGTGGATTCAATATGTAAAAGTCTTTGCAGATGAAATACGTACGGATCATGCTGGAAATGCAATTGGAGTGTTAAATCCTCAAGCACCGTTTAAAGTGTTGTTAGCAGGTCATTGTGATGAAATAGCATTAGTAATTAATCGAATGGATGAAAATGGTTTTTTGCATTTTGATAAAATGGGGGGCATTAATCCAAAAGCAGCTGTAGGTATGAAAGTAACCGTATTGGGATTTCAGAGTACCGTTACCGGAGTAATTGGTGTGAATGCGCAGCATCATGGCGGATTGAAGAATGATTTTGAGTTAGAGGACTTGTTCATTGACTGTGGGTTTCGTTCCAAAGCGGAAGCAGAAGAGAAAATCCAAATAGGTGATTTAGCTGTTTATCAAACTGTACCAGAGATATTGGCTGATCGTTATATTGCTGGGCGTGGTCTCGATAATCGTACAGGTGCTTTTATTGTTGCGGAAGTCTTAAAACGCTTAAAAGAAAAAGGCTGTCAAGTTGGCGTATATGCTGCAAGCACCGTGAATGAAGAGACTAATATGGGGGGAGCATACTTTGCTGCAGCAGGT
Source organism: Virgibacillus sp. CM-4 (assembly GCF_000445495.1). Classification (NCBI taxonomy): domain Bacteria; kingdom Bacillati; phylum Bacillota; class Bacilli; order Caryophanales; family Bacillaceae; genus Virgibacillus; species Virgibacillus sp. CM-4. The sequence goes on along the minus strand of NZ_AUQA01000002.1, from coordinate 36,625 downwards.
TTAGCACCAGATATGGCTATCGCTTGTGATGTAACATTTGCTACCGATTATCCTGGCGTTAATACAAATAAATATGGAGATGTGCGCCTAGAGAATGGGCCAGTATTGGCAAAAGGAGCACCAATTAATCGAAAAATAAACCAACTATTAGAAAGGGCAGCTAATGCGTTAAACATGCCTTTACAGTATGAACTTACACCAAGAATGACTGGTACAGATGCAGATAAGATGCGGTTAACTGGCAAAGGTGTGCCAGTTTCATTGGTATCCTTACCATTACGTTATATGCACTCTCCTGTGGAAACGTCCAGTTTACAAGATATCGAACAGGAAATTGATCTATTGGTAGAGGTGATTGCTTCCTTATCCGGAACAGAAAGCTTAAACCCGTTAGATGATTGAGTTTTTAACAAAAAGATAACAACATTTCAATTTATGAGTCAAATTTATTATAAAAATTACAAATCATAATTAATTTGTATTGTGTATTGTTACAAAATAAAGTGATTTAGTCTTAGTTTTTCTATTTAGACGAAAATGAATAAGTAATCATTTGTAATAGGCTAGGCCATTTTATTTATTTTTATCTTGAAATCAATGTAAATAACCTAGGTAGTTTGATTAATAAAGTAGCGCTATTTCTTTAGTAATAAGGAGTAGGGCTATTTTATTATAAATAGGAATTTGAGCCACCCGTAAATATACCTATGTAAAAATCAGAGAAAAACTACTACTATTCTATCAATTTAGAAAATTCGGCATTCTTTCGACTTGATTCGACACTATTCTGACTTCTCCATCGACTATACTTGCTGTAACAACCTAGATATTTCAGATAGGCACCGCTGTCAGCTAAGAACCAAAATTGGTAAGGGAGGGAGACAGAAGGTGTTTTTTTATTATAGGTTCTTATCTGCATCAGATTGTGTCAAAAAAGAAGGGGAGGAATAGCTGTTGAAAGCTAAGAGAAGACGTCAATCTAAAGCACTAAGTGTCGCAGCAACAGTTTTAATGACATTTTCTTTAATTACACCAGGTCTAGCTAATGCAGAATCAAGTGGGAAGTTACATCAAGCCGCTAAGGATTCTAATAAAACAGTAGAGGAAAAAGTCAGTGATCGATTAGTAAAAGAATTTAAAGACGACGAAAAGGTAACCTTCCTGGTGAAATTCAGTGAAAAAGCAGATGTTACGAAGGTCGCTGAGAATGCAAAGTCTGATGCAGCAAAGGCAAGTTTGTCAGCACAAAAAGCTGAACATGTACAACGCTCTGCAGTAATATCCGAATTAAAAACGACTGCACTAGAGTCTCAAGAAAACGTAAAAGCTTTCCTAGAAGAACAAGAATCTAAAGGTAATGTGGAGAAATTTAAATCTTACCATATCGTAAATGGTATGGCAGTTACTGCTACAAAAAAAGTAGCAGAAAAAATAGCTTCGTTTGCAGAGGTTGAAAAAATCTTACCAAACGAAGAGCGTGAACTATATGATGTAACAATAGATAAAGAGGCAGGTGAAGTTGCATCTGAGCTTGCCAATATTGAATGGAATGTAGAACGTGTAGGTGCCCCATCCGTATGGGAGATGGGCTTTGATGGAACAGGTACTGTTGTTGCTAGTATTGACAGTGGAGCACAATGGGATCATCCTGCACTCCAAGAAAAATATCGAGGATATAATGCTGAAACGGGTGAAGTGGATCATACCTATAGCTTTTTCGATGCAACAGCAGACGAAGAAGAGGCTTATGATGATCATGGCCACGGAACGCATGTTACTGGAACAATGGTTGGAAGCGAGCCAGATGGTTCAAACCAAATTGGAGTTGCTCCTGGTGCAAAATGGATTTCGGCTAAAGGGTTAAATGCTGCAGGATCTGGCTATGACACGTGGTTGTTAGCAGCTGCGGAATGGATGCTTGCTCCTGGTGGTGACGCTTCCATGGCTCCTGATGTAGTTAATAATTCATGGGGCGGTGGTCCTGGCTTGGATGAGTGGTATCGTGACGTGGTTACTGCTTGGAGAGCAGCGGAAATATTCCCGGAATTTTCTGCTGGTAATACAACATTAACGAATCCTGGTGGTCCTGGGTCAGTTGCTGTACCAGCTAACTATCCGGAATCGTTTGCAACTGGTGCCACAGATTCAGAAGATTTACTAGCAAGTTTTTCATTACAAGGACCTTCTCCTTACGATGAAATTAAACCTGAAATTTCTGCACCCGGTGTAAATATACGTTCAAGTGTACCAGGTGGTGGTTATGAAGGTGGATGGAATGGAACCTCGATGGCTGGACCAGCGGTTTCTGCAGTTGTAGCTTTAATGAAGCAAGCAGATGCTAGTCTCACTGTCGATGAACTTGAAGAAATTTTAATGACAACAGCAAATCCATTGACGGATGATGAATTTCCTGAGTCACCAAATAATGGGTACGGAGCTGGTCTAGTAAATGCCTATGATGCTGTTTCCTCACTTGTTACTGGCTTAGGAACAATAGAAGGACAGGTTACCAAAGCTGGTGAAGATGCAGAAGCACCTACCTTTGAGCATGAAGGAATTACAGAATCCTATATTGGTATGGATCTAGATTTAACGATCGAAGTAACAGATAACATTAGTGTTAATAATGTAACATTAGAATATACAAATCAAGATGGAGAAACGCAATCCGTTGAGGCAGAACGAATTTCTGGTGATTACAAACAAGGTGAATATCAAGCGACAATCCCAGGAGAACAGCTTACTGGTGAATCTTTATCCTACAACTGGGTTATCAATGATTTTGGAGACAATGAAGTAACTAGCGATAGTTATGAGGTTGCTTTATTACCAGGGGTCTCTGTTGGTTTCTCTGATGATTTTGAATCCCCATCAGCTGGGTGGTCCGTTATTGGAGAAGGAAATAGTTGGGGGCGTGGTGTACCAACTTCAGGTCCTGAGAGTGCTGCTTCCGGTGAAAATGTATATGCAACTAATTTGGCAGGTGAATATGATAATAATGCTAATACAACATTGGTCATGCCACCTATTGATTTACCTGAGGGAGAAGCCTATTTACAATTTAATCAGTGGTATAATATTGAAAATAATTGGGATTACGGTCATGTATTTATCTCAACAGATCAGGAAGAATGGACACAGCTATTACGGGTAACGGATACAACTGATGGCTGGGAAAATGCAGAAGTTGATTTATCAGAATATAGTGGTCAACGTGTTTATATTGGTTTCAATCTTGATAGCGATGGAAGTGTGTCGAGAGAAGGCTGGTATATTGATGATGTAACTTTAGCTGAAACATCAAATAGTGAAAGTGCTTCTGTATCAAAAGATAAAGGGTATGTAGGAGTTGTTGGTTTTGATAATGCGCTAAGTATTGTTAAAAATGATAAAAAAGCTTCTTTAAAAGAAGAAGTGAATCCTGCAAAAATCCAGCCTGTAAATCCAAAGAAAGAATTGGATCCAGAAAAGGATACAATTAGCCCTGCGTTATTACCAATGAGTGCTCAAGTTAGTGTGTTGGAAAGTGGACGTTCAGTCGCTACCGATCCAGCTACAGGGGGCTATACGCTTCTGCATGCTGCCGGTGACTTCACAGTAAAAGCTGAAGCTTATGGCTTTGAATCTCAAGAGCAGGCAGTTACAGTGGAAGCAGATGGAACAACGGAAGCTGATTTTACCCTGGAAGAAATGGATCAATTCACCGTTAGCGGAACAGTCACAGATCAACAAACGGGAGAGCCTGTATCAGGAGCTACCTTATTATTGGAAGAAGATGCAAATGTGGAACCAGTAACTACAGATGAAGAAGGTAACTATTCTTTAACCGCATATAAAGGAAGTTATACCTTAAAAGTAGTTGCAAGTGGATACCACGGAACAGAAGTCGAAGTATCTCTAGAAGATGGAGATGTCACGGAAAATGTGGAATTGGAACCATTCTATACTGTTCCTGGTGGAGAAATTGCTTATGATGACGGCACAGCAGAAAATGCACGTGCTTTCTACGATGCATTTAATGGATGGGGAGTAAAAATGACACTTCCTGAAGGTGAAGAATCTGGCGTCGTTGATGCAGCTGTATTTAAGTTCTGGGATGAAGAGTTCCCGAATCCAGGAGGTACGGAATTCCAAGTTGAAATTTGGGATGCTACTGGTACAGATGGAGCTCCAGGTGAAAAACTAGCTGGACCGTTCGATGCAGAGGCAATCCGTGATTCGAACGAATGGACAGTTATCGATCTATCGGAACATGGTATTGTTGTAGATAAAGAATTCTATGTTGTTTATGTTCAGACAGCAACGAATACAGAAGCTCCTGGACTAGCAACAGATGAAAGCAGTCAAAATGCAGAGCGTAGCTATCAATTAGTTGGTGGTACATGGTCGAAGTCTCCTTCTGCTGAAGGAAATTATATGATTCGTGCTCGTGTTAATTACGAAGTAGAAGAACCAGTAATTACAGCTCCTGCTAATGATACCATCACGAATGAGACAGAGGTTACAGTAGAAGGTACAGCCTCACCGACAACAACAATTCAATTGTTAAATAATGGTGAAGAAGTAGGTACAGCAGAGATCGGTGAGGATGGTGCATTTGCAATTCCAACAACATTATCTGAAGGAGCAAATGAGTTAACAGCCGTATCTCTTCTGGATGGTACACCTACTGGAGAATCGGAACCTGTAAATGTAACGTTAGATACGGAATCACCTGAATTAACGATTGACAATCCTGAAGATGGTGAAAAATCAAATCGTGAGACGGTTACAGTAGAAGGCACAGTTTCCGATACAAATCTTGATGTTGTTGAAGTTAATGGTCAAGAAGCTGATGTGGAAGAAGGAAGCTATTCTAAGCGAATCCTGTTAGACGAGGGTGAGAACCAAATTGAAGTTGTAGCTCATGACCTAGCAGGTAATACTGCAACGGAATCCGTCACACTTGATGTTGACTTCACAGCTCCAGAAATCGAAAATTTAACTCCTGAAGAAGATGTTAATCTTGAAGCTGGACAAACCGTTAAGTTTGAGTTTGATAGTGAGCCAGGATTAAAAGCAAGCTACTTTATTCATATGCCATTAACAAATACGGTCACCAATGCAACCGAACTTCCAATGATGGAAACTTCAGAAGGACATTATGTTGGGTATTGGACAGCGACTAGTAATGTTGTCGCAGAAGGGGCTGTTATTGAAGTGAAAGTCGAAGATGATTATGGCAATGAAACACGTGAACAAGCAGAGGGAAAATTATATATTAATGTAGCGGAATAAGTAGTAATTAGCATTTAAAACATCCTGTATCAGTTCGCTGTGATACAGGATGTTTTTTGTATGTATAAGCAAAGCTTCTTTGTTGCCAAATTTGTAAAGTTAGGGTAAAATGAATTTACAATATAATAATCGATTCCATCTTCGGGGCAGGGTGAAATTCCCGACCGACGGTAAGAAGCTATTTTAGCTTCAAGTCCGTGACCCACAATCAATGATTGTGGTTGATCTGGTGTGAGTCCAGAGCCGACAGTTACAGTCTGGATGGGAGAAGATGTCGAGCCTGATAATGTGCGTGAAGACGCACTGCTTTTTCCTATGAATATGCATGATAACCCTAAAGCCCCGGTTAGGAGCTTTAGGGTTTTTTGGATGGGAAAGTTATCGGCTTTGGTCCTTCATCACGAGATAGGGATCGATAGGAGATGAAGGAGGAGTATGGTAATGCATATTGCCAATAAGCAATCATCAAAACTAATTAAATTAATTATTCTATCGTTACTTGGAACAGTATCCATTTTATTGTTTTTTCTGAATTTCCCATTGCCGTTTTTACCAGCTTATTTAAAAATTGATTTTAGTGATGTACCGGCGATGATGGCTTCACTAATATTCTCCCCAATTGCTGGGGTTATTGTAGTGGCTATTAAAAACTTGTTGTATATAGCTGTTACCGGTGCTGCAGATCCAATCGGTGCGGTGGCGAATTTTCTTGCTGGAATAATGCTGGTTTTACCTGTTTCCATCTTATATCATCGGTTTAAAGGTGTTAAAAGTGTTATTTCAGGATTGGCTGCTGGTACAATTATAATGGCCTTAGGTATGAGTTTACTAAACTATGTTATTATATTGCCGGCTTATGGTTGGCTAATGGGTTGGGAAGGAATGTCTAGCAGTACAGTGAAGTGGGCTGCTATTTATGCTGGTATCCTGCCATTCAATATTATTAAAGGAATCGTAATTGGAATGTTATTTGTTCCATTATTTATAAAAATGCGTCACTGGATTGAACAAAAGCAGATAAGATTAGCTCCCTAAAACGATTATTAACAGAGGGAGGTTAGCTTGTAGCGAACAAGGGGTTCGCTACAAGCTTTTTTTCATATCCTTTCTCTTTTTTGCGATATATTCCTAGAATGAAAGCTTGCACTAATATCTCTGGTTATCCATTTCTGTGATGCTAATCTCATTTCACGTTGCTTCTTTGAAAAATAAAAAAGACCATCGAGAAAAGTCTCGATGGCCTTTAGCTGTTTTCTTATTTTTCTTCTACTAAATAACGAGCAGTTGGTTGAGCTTCTAAACGTTCGATAGGAATTGGCTTACCTGAGATTTCACTTACTCCGTAATTTCCCTTTTCTATCTTTGCTAATGCTTCTTTGATATCCTGTAATTGATCTTCTTTTATCTGTTGTACCCCTGCATCTCTTTCCTGCTCAAATTGTTCAGTACCCATATCTGCTGGGTGGTTATCATAATCAGCCAATTCTTCCACAGCTTCATTTGGGCTTGTTGGATCGTTTGCAGCTAAATCGTTTTCGATCTCCTTTTTCATATAAAGTAACCGGCTTTTAAGTTCAGCTATTTTTTCTTGACTAAGATGTTTGCTCATTAGAGCTCTCCTTTCTGAAGGATTCGGTTGTTTCCTTTCTTTTTGAAACGATACCAATTGTACATCTAGACACACTTATGAGATTAGCTTGTTCATCCGTGATTCTTATATCCCACACCATGGATGTCTTCCCAGTATGAAGGGGCGTAGCTGTAGCAGTTACCATGCCGCTGCGTTTACTTCGTATATGATTCGCATTAATTTCCATTCCGAATACACTTTTTGTTTGGGGGTCAGCATGTAATGAGGCTCCAATGCTAGCAGCTGTTTCAGCTAGAGCTACAGATGCTCCCCCATGCAAATAGCCATAAGGCTGGTGTGTTCGCTTATCTACTGGCATTGACAAAATTACTTTGTCCTTTGTTAAAGAGATTTGTTGAATACCAAGCACTTCCATTAACGTATCGTTGAATGTCATTGAGAAACCCCCTCTTTATATGAACATGCTAATAAATAATGATACCCCAAGTAATAAACCATAAATCGAATTTGTCTTACCGGTTGCAGCCATTGCAGGCATCATTTCAATCGGCTGTGTTTTGCCTTTAAATTTATTAATGACGTCAACAGCTTTAACTGCTCCTATAAATGTAATGATCGACCATATCGGTAGAATATCTGCTATAATGAGAATTGCTGTAATCATAAAGGCTATAATGAACATGGAAGCAAGAAAACGAACAGCATTTCTACGTCCAAGCAGGATAGCTAATGTCTTTCTTCCGTTTTCTTTATCATTATCTAAATCGCGAATGTTATTTGATAGCATGATGGCTCCAATAAAAAGCGCTATTGGTATCGATGCAAAGATAACTTCAGGCGTAATGACTTCAGCTTGAATAAAATAACTAATTCCAATAATGACGGTTCCCATTAAAAATCCAGAAAATAATTCACCTAGCGGAGTGTAAGCAATTGGTAACGGTCCTCCCGTATACAAATAACCGAAAACCATACAACCTAAACCAATAACTGCAATCCACCAGCTGGATTCTAAGCAAATATAAATACCAAGTAAAATAGCTATTCCATAAAATCCAAGAGCTAACTGTAAAACCGTTTTTGGTTTTATTCCGTCTCGTACAATGGTACCACCAATACCAACGGAGTCTTCTGAGTCTAAACCTTTAACAAAATCGTAGTATTCATTAAACATATTGGTGGCAGCCTGAATAAGCACAGCTGCTATGAGCATAGCTATAAAAAGCGGTAAATTCACATACCCCTCTCGAAAAGCAAGCATCGACCCAACAAATACTGGTATAAAGGATGCAGTTAGTGTATGAGGTCGTAATAATCGCCACCAGACCTGAAATCCATCTCTTTCATTCAGTGCTTCTTTTATATTAACTTTATCAGATGATTGCATCGCATGTTCCTCCTGTTAATACCTATATCATATTAATTTTATGGAATTTGTAATAAGGTGTCAACGTTCGGGTTTGATTTCCTTGAGAATCCGCAAAAAAGAGAATAAAATAAAGATGGAAGTTTGTCATTGTTAGTTTAACGGAGGTTAATGCAAATGATTGAAGTACAAGAACAACAAGTTGAGGATATTTTACAAGATGCAATTCAACGAATAACAACATCAGGTAAAGATTTTCAACTTGTAAGCATTACAAAAAAAATTCAAACAACTAATCCGGTTCACTTCTTTGAAGCGGCTTTACGTTTAAATAAAGAGCGGGTATTTTGGACGAGCGCAAAAGAATCGTTCACCATGACTGGAGTAGGAAATGCGTTTGAGATGGATGCGAACGAAAACCGATTTTCGTTTATTGAATCAGCTTGGGAGCAATTGCGTGGACAAGCAGTGATCTATAATCCATATGAAGTTCCAGGAACAGGTCTCGTTTCCTTGGGGGGGATGGATTTTGACCCTGAAAAGAAACGAACAGAATTGTGGGGAGATTTTCCGTCTATTTATTTTACTGTTCCGGAGTATTTACTTACCAAATTTGAGAATGAATGTTATTTAACAGTTAATATAAAAATAACGAAAGAAGATCATGTTATTCAATTATCTAATCAAATTAGAAACGATGAACGTATCTTGTTATCACTTAAGGAATTAGAGAAACAACCATTGGAGATTGTTCAACAACATGATATTGCTCCTGATCAATGGAAACAAATTGTACAGAAAGCTACCGAAGAAATTAGCCATGATCAAGTGGATAAGGTTGTTTTGGCGAGGGAAGTACGATTAAAATTAAATCGCGATGTAAATAGAGCAGCAGTAATTGAAAAATTAATAGCTACACAATCCAATAGCTATGTCTTTGCTTTTGAACAAAAAAACAGCTGTTTTATTGGAGCAAGTCCTGAAAGGTTAGTAAAAATAAAGAATAAAGAGCTGTTGTCAACCTGTTTAGCAGGGACGGCACCGAGAGGAAAGACAAACGAACAGGATAAAAAGATAGCCAACGCTTTAATGCAAGATATGAAGAACAGAGAAGAGCATGATTTTGTTGTACAGATGATTAAACAAGGTGTGGCAAAATATTGCGAGCAAGTCTATGTGCCAGAAGTACCGATTATTTATCCTTTGAAAAACTTACAACATTTATATACACCGGTTACAGGTGTATTAAAACAAGGCCATAGTATATTTGATATTGTATCGCAATTACATCCAACACCTGCGCTTGGCGGACTTCCAAGAACTGCTTCCATGCTTTTTATTCGTGAAAATGAATTGCTTGATAGAGGCTGGTATGGTGCTCCTGTTGGTTGGTTTGATTACAACGAAAATGGTGAATTTGCTGTGGCTATCCGGTCTGGACTTATACAAAAGGATGAAGCTTCATTGTTTGCAGGGTGTGGGGTAGTGAAGGATTCTCAGCCAGAGGAAGAATTCGAAGAGACCAGAATAAAATTTGCACCAATGCTTTCTGTTTTAGGAGGAGAATCATGAATCACACTGAAGTATTAACACGCTATACAGCAAACTTTGTTGATGAATTAGCGATGAACGGATTAACGGATGCTGTCATTTCACCTGGGTCAAGATCTACGCCACTAGCATTAACAATTGCTGAGCATGAGAGCATTAAAGAATGGGTTATCATTGATGAACGCTCTGCTGCATTTTTTGCACTAGGAATGGCTAAAAAAACAAAAAGGCCGGTTGCATTGATATGTACTTCTGGAACAGCAGCTGCTAATTATTACCCAGCAATCGTAGAGGCTTATTATAGCAGAGTACCTTTAATTGTATTGACAGCGGATAGACCGCATGAATTACGAGATGTTGGGGCACCACAAGCAATTGAGCAGATAAAACTATATGGGGATTATGTGAAGTGGTTTCAAGAAATGGCCCTTCCGGAGGCAGCGCCAGATATGCTAAAGTATGCTCGTAGTAAAGCTGCAAGGGCTTTTTTTATGGCGAAAGAAGGGAACCCAGGTGCTGTACATTTGAACTTCCCATTTAGAGAACCACTAGTTGTGGATTTTGAATTGGACCATTTATGGGGGAAGGTAAGTCAAACTTCTTATCTTCCAACTTTTGAAGGTGAAAAGCATCTTACAAGTAATCAATTAACCGAATTATCTCAGCTTCTTCAAAATAAAGCAAAAGGTCTTATAGTTTGTGGTCCACAAACAGATCGGTATTTAGCAAAGGCAGTGACAAAGCTAGCTAGTAAATGGGAACTTCCTATCATTGCCGACCCCCTTTCACAGTTACGTTCTGGGGAGCATAAAAAGCAGCATATCATTGATGGTTATGATGCATTTTTACGTAATGAAACGATTCGTGAAGAGTTAAAACCGGATTTTATTATTCGTATTGGAGCCATGCCTGTTTCAAAAGCTTATTTATTTTTTGTGAAACAACATATGGATGCTTTACAAATAGTTATAGAAAACGAACGAGGGTTTAGAGAACCAACCGGCAATAAAACGGAATTTATCTTTGCGAATGCACGTGCTGTTTGTGAAGCACTTACAGAGGTGGATAATCATACCCAGTATAGGAAGGAATGGCTTCGCAAATGGCAGCAGATGAATGCTATTTCAAAAAAACATTTTTCACGTCATACAGAAAATCCCATCACAGAAGGAGAAGCCATGCGTGGGCTAATTCATGCAATTCCAAATCATAGTAGCATTTTCGTTGGTAACAGTATGGCAGTACGTGATTTGGATACTTTCTTTTTAACAACTGAAAAACATATTGAAGTTCTAGCTAATCGAGGGGCTAATGGGATAGATGGCATGATTTCAAGTGGTATGGGAGCTGCAGTCCACGGAAGTCGATTAACCTTAGTTCTCGGAGATCTATCTTTTTTTCATGATATGAATGGTTTACATGCAGCAATGCATTATGGTATATCTGCTACTGTACTGCTAATGAATAATAATGGCGGAGGAATTTTCTCGTTTCTTCCTCAAGCGAATGATAAAAGACACTTCGAAGCTTTATTTGGAACACCGTTAAATATCGATTTTCAGCATGTAATAGCGATGTATGGCGGACACTACGATCGACCTCAATCTGAAGAGGAAGTAAAAATGGCCGTACAAGCAAGTTATCAGCGCAATGGTTTGTCAGTGATTGAAGTCAAAACAGACAGAGAGGCTAATGCAATCTGGCATCGTGATAAATGGAAGGCGATTGAAGAAGAAATCGTAAGTGGGGAGGAATAATACATGTATTTCTGCATAAATCAAATGAAATATTGGTACGAAGTCCAAGGGGATGGCGATCCGCTTGTATTATTACATGGTTTTACAGGGAGCAGAAATACATGGAAACCGTTTATACAATCATGGAAAAATAACTGGACATGTATTACGATTGATCTCCCAGGTCATGGTAAAACAACTGGATCTGTTTCATCCATGGAAGCCTGTTGTGTAGATTTGCATGCATTGTTTAACTACCTAAAACTAAATAAGTTTCATTTATTAGGGTATTCAATGGGAGGTAGAACGGCAATTACCTATGCGATGTTATATCCTGAAATGATATCATCATTACTATTAGAAAGCACATCGCCAGGGTTAAAAACAGCAGAAGAACGTCGACAACGAAAAGAAAAAGATAATTATTTAGCGGTGCAAATTGAAGAGAAAGGGATCGATTGGTTTGTTAATTATTGGGAACAAATCCCACTTTTTCAAAGCCAGCAAAAGTTACCTAATTCGCAGCAACAAATCATACGAGAAGAACGTTTGTCTCAACATGCTTCAGGATTAGCTGATTCATTACGGACAATGGGGACAGGCGTTCAACGTTCTTGGTGGGAGGAACTCTCCTCTTTCTCTAAGCCTGTATTATTAATTGCTGGGGAAAATGATCAGAAATATTGTAAACTAATGAAGGTAATGGATAAACATTTTGAGTATGCTTGTTTACAGATCATATCAGAAGCTGGACATGCAATTCATGTGGAGAAACCAAAGATTTTTGGTAAAATAGTAAATGAGTATATCACAGGTACTAAACTAGCCTAAGTACCATACGATTACTTCATTATTACATACTATCTAAAGGAGGAAATAACATGACAGTAAATTGGGAACAGGTAAGAGATTATCAAGAAATTATTTATGAAAAATATAATGGAATCGCTAAAGTAACAATTAACCGACCAGAAAAACGAAACGCATTTACACCATTAACAGTGAATGAGATGATTGATGCATTTGCGGATGCACGAGATGACTCAAATATTGGTGTAATTCTATTAGCTGGTGAAGGCGAAAAAGCATTTTGCTCGGGTGGTGACCAATCTGTTCGAGGACATGGAGGATATGTCGGGGATGATCAAGTTCCTAGACTAAACGTGTTAGATTTACAACGGCTTATTCGAACAATTCCTAAGCCAGTTATTGCTATGGTGTCTGGCTATGCAATTGGTGGGGGACATGTGCTACATGTTGTCTGTGATTTAACGATTGCTGCAGATAATGCCATTTTTGGACAAACAGGACCGAAGGTTGGAAGTTTTGACGCTGGATACGGTGCTGGTTTGTTAGCAAGAATGGTAGGCCATAAACGCGCGCGTGAAATATGGTACCTATGCCGACAATATAATGCAGAAGAAGCTTATGAAATGGGATTAGTAAATACAGTCGTGCCCGTTGATAAGTTAGAAGAAGAAACCATTCAGTGGTGTGAAGAAATTCTGGAAAAATCTCCAACCGCATTACGCTTCTTGAAAGCATCATTCAATGCAGATACAGATGGTTTAGCAGGATTACAACAAATGGGCGGAGACGCTACGCTTCTTTACTACACAACGGATGAAGCAAAAGAAGGAAGAGACGCATTTAAAGAGAAAAGAAAACCAGATTTCAAGAAGTTCCCTCGTTTTCCTTAAGTTGCAAAAGATTTTAAAATGTATCACCTTTGCTTTTAGCAAAGGTGTTTTCTATAACAATTTACATAAGTTAACAAAACATTATTGTAAGGAGCTTTATAATGCAAGATACGACCATTCCACATTGGCTATCGAAACAGGCTGATATTTCACCTCATTGTTCTGCTATTGAATTGGTAAACGGACAAAGGCTAACATTCGAAGAGTTAAAGAATCAAAGTCAAACTTATGCTAAGAAATTAGCAGATTGGGGTGTGAAGGAAGGCTTTCATGTTGCCATCCTATCAACGAATAAACAGGAAATGATTGTTGCTATTCATGCACTAAGTTATTTAAAGGCAATCGCAGTGTTGTTAAATATACGACTAACAAAAGATGAACTCATGTATCAATTAAACGATGCGGATGTTTGTTTTTTGATCTATCCTGAAGAGTTAAAGGACAAAGCATCAAGCTTATCCATAAAACATCAAGCAAGTTATACAGAAATTCATCAACGACATCCAAAAAAAATCGCATTAGCAAAAGAAATTAGATTAAATGATCCTTTTACAATTATGTATACTTCTGGTACAACTGGATTTCCTAAAGGTGTTATTCACACTTATGGGAACCACTGGTGGAGTGCAATTGGCAGCGCATTGAATTTAGGAATTCATGACCAAGATAAATGGTTAGCTGCGTTACCGTTATTTCATGTTAGTGGTTTATCCATTTTAATTCGGAGTGTAATTTATGGGATGCCGGTATATTTATTAGAGAAATTTAATAAAAAAGCTGTTCATCAAGCCATTATAAATGACGGTGTAACAATTGTTTCTGTTGTTACTGTTATGTTGCAGCAATTAGTAGAAGAACTTGGAACAAATCAATATCCTACTACATTGCGCTGTTTTCTGTTAGGTGGAGGGCCTGCACCACTTCCTCTTTTGAAGCAAGCAAAAAAATTAAATGTACCAGTATTTCAGTCGTTTGGAATGACGGAGACCGCTTCACAAATTGTCACTCTCAATGCAAACGACGCCCTTAAGAAAGTGGGGTCAGCCGGAAAAGCATTATTTCCAGCACAAGTAAAGGTTGAATCGTCTGATCAGACAATAGGCGAAATATATGTCAAAGGACCCATGGTAACATCAGGCTATTATAAGAAACCAGAAGCGACAAATAAGATATTGAAAGATGGCTGGCTAGCAACGGGAGATTTAGGTTATTTAGATGATGAAGGCTTTTTATATGTGGTAGACCGGAGAAATGACTTAATCATTTCTGGCGGTGAAAATATTTACCCATCCGAAATTGAAAGTGTACTTTCTGGTCATCCTGCTATTAAAGAAGCGGGCGTTACAGGTATATCTGATGATAAATGGGGAGAAGTACCGATTGCATTTGTTGTAACTAACACCCAAATCGCATTTGATGAAGTGATGAACTATTTACGCGAACATATAGCTAATTATAAACTTCCAAAAGAAATTCATGAAGTAGCCGCTTTACCGCGTAATGCATCAAACAAACTAGTAAGAAGCCAGTTAAGACATATAAGGAAAGAATAAGGGTGCATCCTTATTCTTTCCTAAAAGGCTCGTAATTCGTTGAAAATAAATGAGATAACGTGTGTTCCGGATCAATAAACTGTTTCGCTGCGTTAACAGCGATCGGCCCTTCGTTAAATCCCCCTGCGATTAAATGAAGTTTATTCGGATAGTTAGCAATATCTCCTACGGCAAATATCCCAGGAATGCTTGTTGACATAGTAGAATCAACTTTTATAGAGCCATTCTCCATTTCCATTCCCCAGTCATTAATTGATCCTAAATCAATCTGAAAGCCGTGACTAATGATTAGATTGTCAATATGAAGTGTTTCTATTTCTTTCGTATCTGCATGTTGAAGGGTAATATGAGAAAGTTTACTTCTCTCACCATGTAAGGATTTAATGTGATAAGGCTGCTTAATTTTCACAGAAGAATTTTTCATTTTCGAAATATTGCTTTCCATCCCTCTAAATGTAGGTTTTCGGTGGATTAGTGTGACTTGTTTTGCTATCGGTTCAAGTTCATTAGCCCAGTCGATAGCAGAATTTCCTCCACCTGAGATAAACACGTGTTTCCCTTGATAGCTAGCCATTCGTTGAATGGTATAATGTAGCGTGTCATTTTCATAAGTAGGTGCTTCTGGAAGTTCTAGTTTGGTTGACTTTAGTATCCCATACCCTGTGGCAAGGATAACCGTTTTTGTATTATGTACTTGTCCATCACGACTCGTAAGTTGAAAGTGACCATTTTTTAAACGAGTAATTCCAACGACTTGTTCTTTTAAGACAATCGTAGGGTTAAAGGTTTTTGCTTGTTTTATTAGGTCTTCAGTAAATAATTCTCCGCTTTTTTGAGGGATGCCGCCAACGTCCCGAATGATCTTCTCAGGGTAGAAATACGGAACTTTCCCCCCAAGAAAAGGTAAATATTCAATAATTTTGGTTTTCATTTCCCGCATTCCGCTATAAAAGGCGGTAAATAATCCAACGGGTCCACCACCAATAATCGTTACATCATATAAATCATGTTGTTCTGCCATTTCGAATCTCTCCTAAACTATTTTGTCTTCATAAGTAAGTATATAAAATAAGGCGCACTTAAAATGGATACAATAATTCCAACTGGCATTTGTGTCGGCTGCAAAAGATTTTTAGCAATCATATCAGCAATGATTAATAATAAGCCACCAATTAGTGTGGAGATAGGTATAATATATTGGTGTAAGGGACCAATGATCTTTCTTGTAATATGTGGCACAATGAGTCCTAAAAAGGCAATTGCCCCACCAGCTGCAACAGATGCACCGGCTAATGCGACGGCAAGAAATAATAAAGTAACTCGTTCCTTTTCAATTTTGGATCCTAACCCTGCCGCTACTTCATCTCCTAAGGTTAGCACATCCAGAGTTTTTGCTTTTGATATCGTAACCGGGATTAAGGTAATGATCCATGGAAGGATAGATAACACAAACATCCAATTCGTGTTCCAAATATCACCAGATAACCAAACCGTTGCCTGGCGGAAATTCTGTGGATCCATTTTTAATTGAAATATAACAAGAAATGCGCTAAATGCGGCATTAATGCCGATACCAACAAGGACAAGTCTAATTGGGTCGATTCCCTTTTTCCATGCAAGAAGATAAATGAATCCCGCTGCTACTAAAGCACCAATAAATGCAAAGATAGGTAGTAAAAAGATAGAAGATGTATTGGTAGGTTCTAGATCCCCTTGAAAAAAGAATAAAAACAACACTACTGCCAGCCCAGCCCCTGTATTAATACCAAGGATCCCTGGGTCCGCTAGTTCATTTTGAGTTACTCCTTGCAAGATAGAACCTGAAACAGCTAAGCCAGCCCCAATGAATAATGCGAGAATAATACCAGGTAATCGAAAGTCAAAAAGTACCATTTCTTGTCGTGCTGTACCATTATGCAGGATGGTTTGGACAACTTCAGCTGGAGAAATTGCAATGATTCCTGTGCTCAAACTTAGAAAAAATGAAATAATGACTCCAATAACTAAAATGAATACGGTCCATCTAAATTTGCTTTTATGTATTTTCTTCATTTTGTTCCACCTCCACGTGCTAAGTAAAGAAAGAACGGAACACCTATTAATGATGTAATAGCTCCCACTGGTGTTTCATATGGCGCATTTACTAGTCGAGAAACGACATCAGCCAGTACAAGCAATAATCCTCCAAAAATGGCGGAGGAGGGAATAATCCACCGATAATCCGTGCCCATAATAAACCTTGTAATATGAGGAACAATTAGCCCAATAAAACCTACAGGACCAGCAATAGATACAGCGGCACCGGTTAATAATAATACACTGAAAATTCCAAGTATCTTAATTAACATATTATTCTGCCCTAAACCACTAGCTATATCGTCGCCTAAACTTAATATTGTAATAGATTTTGACATACTAATGGCTAAAGTCAAACCAATCGCACCACAAACCAGTAATAGTTGAATAGAGTTCCAATTGGTGTCAGCCAAGCCTCCTGCCATCCAAAATCCCATCTGTCTTTCTAATTGGAAATGTAAGGATATTAATGACGATATGGAGCTTAGCATGGTACTAATTGCTACACCTCCAAGTGCAAGTTTTACTTGCGTTAAGCCCCCCTTGGAAAAAGAACCAATCATAAACACCATTGTAACAGCAAGTCCAGCGCCAATAAATGATGCTATAATTAATCCACTATTTGAAGCTGCTGGAAAAAAAGCAAGCATGATAACTAAAGCGAGAGCGGATCCTTCTGTCACTCCCATAATGGAGGGAGACGCTAGCGGATTTCTAGTCATACCTTGCATAATTGCACCTGAAATGGCGAGAAACGCTCCTACTAATACAGCCGCAAATGCACGTGGAAGGCGTAACTCTTGAATGATTTGATGGGAGGTTACTTCTGAATCGAAATGAAATAAAGCATTCCAAACGGTGTTTAAATGAATATCAACAGCACCTAAAGCGATTGAAAAACCAATGGATAATAGCAATGCAATAAAAGCGAAAATATTTATAAGTAATCGTAGAAAGGTCGAATGATTAATTGTATGTAGCATGTTTTCCCCCTGAATAATAGGAAAAATTGACTTCCTAATTGAAAATGATTATCATTGATACGGAGAATATTATATCATAAAGGAGACCTACATATGAAATCCAAAACATTATCAAATATAATTTTGCTTGTATCATTCATTGGGGTATTATTCCTAGCTGCTTGTGGAAGTAATGAATCTTCAGAGAATAACGAAGGTAATCAGGAGGAAAAGGAAACATCAAATAATACAGAAGTAACCATGCAGTCAGAAATGGGGGAAGTGACCATCCCTGCTAATCCGGAAAATATAATCGCCCCCTATCAT
The DNA here is from genome assembly GCF_000445495.1 of Virgibacillus sp. CM-4. Classification (NCBI taxonomy): domain Bacteria; kingdom Bacillati; phylum Bacillota; class Bacilli; order Caryophanales; family Bacillaceae; genus Virgibacillus; species Virgibacillus sp. CM-4. The sequence continues at coordinate 18,486 of NZ_AUQA01000002.1, read as the reverse complement.
GAAGATGCATTACTGGCTTTGGGTGTAACTCCTGTAGCTAAATGGGCAATTGGAAACAGCATTCAACAGTATTTGGAAGAAGATTTAAAAGATGTTCCAAAAATAGAATGGAACCTTCCTATAGAACAGGTATTGAGTCAAGAACCCGACCTGCTCATACTAGAGAATGCCATTCAAAATTATGAAGGTAGTTATGAAGAATATAGTAAGATAGCACCAACGTATGTGATGTCTGAAGAGACAACAAAAGACTGGCGTAAACAAATTGAAGTTTTTGGAGAAATGCTTGGGATGCAGGATAAAGCTGATCAGGTACTGAACGACTACGATCAAAAAGTAGAAGATGCAAGTAAAGAATTGTCAAATACAATTGGTGATGAAAGTGCAGCAATTATCTGGGTTATGGGAGATAAATTCTATTTGTTTGAACATAATCGTCATAGTGCAGGCGTGCTCTATAATGAACTTGGAATTAAGCAACCAGCATTAATTGAAGAATTAGGAGATGCAACAGAAGAATGGAATCCTATTTCTATCGAAAAGCTATCGGAATTGGATGCTGATCATGTCTTTCTATTAGCAGAAGAAGGTCAACAAGGGGTAGAAACCTTGAAAAATAGTTCTGTTTGGCAAGCTACAAAAGCAGCGAAAAACAATCATGTTTATCAGATAAATGATCCAAGTAATTGGACGAATAAAGGCTTGATTGCTTCTGAAAAAACAATTGATGACGTATTACAAGCATTGGAATAATTGTAAAAAGCCTGCCCTTGTTTTTTGAATTTTAAGTGAAAATGATTATCAAAGTCATTGACGAATTGTGAAAAAGCAAATAAACTAAGGGTAGTGCTTTGTATCGATCCTCTATAAATAATGAAATAATTAGAGGGAAAGGGAGAGATTCCAATGCAAACCTTAACAGCAAATGACCTGACGCTTAGTTACGGGGAAAATGTAATTATAGATGATTTAGATGTAGAGATTCCCAAAGGCGAAATTACTGTATTTATCGGTGGAAATGGTTGTGGGAAGTCAACATTGCTACGGTCGTTAGCACGATTATTAAAACCGAAAAAGGGTAATGTTGTGTTAGACGGTGAAGCCATTGCTAAAATGGGTACTAAAGATGTTGCCAAAAAGATGGCTATTCTACCACAAAGCCCTATCAGCCCTGAAGGTTTAACGGTTCATGAGCTTGTTAAACAAGGTAGACATCCCTATCGAGGTTTTTTAAAGCAATGGTCGGATGAGGATGAAAACGCTGTAAACCATGCTTTAGAATCAACGAATATGATAGCTCTGAAGGATCGTCCCGTTGACTCCTTATCAGGTGGTCAACGACAACGAGCATGGATTGCAATGACACTTGCTCAAGATACTGATCTTATTCTGCTAGATGAACCGACGACATACTTAGATATGACGCATCAGATTGAGGTACTTGATCTTTTGTTTGACTTAAATGAAAAAGAAGGGCGAACCATTGTAATGGTTCTTCACGATTTAAACTTAGCTTGTAGATATGCACATCATATTATTGCAATTAAGGATAAGCAAATTTTTGCACAAGGAAAGCCTGAAGAAATTATTACCTGTAATTTAGTACATCATGTATTTGAAATGATGTGTGATGTGACGTTTGATCCGAGGTTTGGTACACCAATGTGCATACCTCATGGAAAAGGTCGTTGTATTTTTGCTAATGGCAGAAATACTGTTAACGCTGCAAATTAATATTATTAAAGATACTCGTCAGTTATGGCGAGTTTTTCTTTTTGAGTACATCATTCCCTCGTTTTTAAGGAACATTAGTAGTAGGAGGTGTGAATGATGGAGAAAAAGAAATACTATGTTAATATGGGAACAGGTGAGATTTCGAAACTAAAATACGACAATAATGAGGATTTTGTTATACACGCAACCGATGATGAGATCGTTTTATTGAGGGAAAAATTTAATGAGGCTGATGCTTCTGGTATTCGGACATTTTTTCGTGCACATATCCCAGTTGTTCCGTATCATAATGATCCATCAAATGATGAATTTGATAATGAATTGATGGAAGCTTATCGTATGGTGTATCAACTAGGTGATGAACAAGCAAAATCCCATATTGAAAGTATGGGGATCTTAGGAGATAGACCACTATAAGAAAGAAAGGGATAACATGCTCTCGCATCTTATCCCTTATCTGTTTTTATAAAGGAAAGAGTTACAGTTTAGCCCCGAATATGCAGTCTAATATCAAAAATAGGTTTATATTTGGAATGGAACAGGAATAGAATTGTAATTGGTAGATTATACATATTCATATAAGGAGGGCTTTACTGTGAAAAGAGTTCAACTATTAAAACATGCTGGTGTATTCGTAATGAGCATCATGACCATTTTCTTCATTAGTTTTATTATAGACGAGCATGTTTCTGCTAATGCCAATATAAATGAAACACCGGACAAGAATGAAGAAAAATCGAAAGAAACGTTAAGTCATGATACAATAATTAAACGTACGAATCAATTCATGGACTTGCTTGTCCAAGAAACTGATTCCGAGTACCAGGTAGAAGCATTTGGGACGAAAGAAGAACTCTTACGTGCATTTCATAATATAGCTACTAGGGATGCTGCTAAACCTTATGTAGACTATTATTACAAAGAAGGCCAAAAAGGTCTATTTATGATGCCAACAAGTACTCCGCCATGGTTTTCGGATGAAGAGGAATATCGTATGATTCAAAAAAATGATCAGCAAGTAACCGTCGTACAAGAAAATAAGAACAACCTATACGGTAATTATATCATTGAAATTGAATTTACTTTTCAGGGAAGCTGGAAAATAACTAATATCAAACATAGCTAATATATGAAGTAAAAGGCGTTGAACATATGTACACATTCAAAGATTACTACAATAATGAAATTAAATTATCCTTCGACTATTTACCTTTTTCAGTAAATCCGATGCACGTATGGGTCGTTTGCAAATATCAAGATAATTGGTTGTTAACGAAGCATAAAGACAGAGGGTTGGAATTTCCAGGAGGTAAAGTGGAAAAGGGGGAAACCCCAGAACAAGCTGCCATACGAGAAGTTAAAGAAGAAACAGGAGGGCTAATCGATACCTTAACGTATATTGGACAATATTTTGTTGCAGGCAAAAGAGAAAACGTAATTAAAAATGTCTACTTTGCTTCCATACATGCATTAGAACCTCAGGATTCGTATTTTGAAACAGATGGTCCGGTTATCGTAGATAATATTCCGTTAAATGTAAAACATCAAAATGGTTATAGTTTTATTATGAAAGATGATGTATTAGAACACTGTATTCAATATATTTACAAACATTTTTAAAATCGCCTTATTGTGTGAAACTTCAATGTACGAGTGATCACTGAAGTACTTTCACCGATAAGGCGATTTTTTTCGCGAATTAATTAGGAGGTGGAGTGCTTAATAAGCCAGACTTCGATGCGTTCTACGATTTTATACATGATGGCAGCAAAAATGGCGATTAATACTAAACTAGCCATAACTAATGAAAAATCAAATACTTGAAATCCATAAATAATTAAATAACCAAGCCCTTGTTTTGATACAAGAAATTCACCGACAACTACGCCAACCCAAGATAATCCAACATTTACTTTTAATGTTGATATCATTGCCGGTAAGGTAGCTGGGAAAATAGCATTTTTAAAAATTTGCCCTTTGCTCGCTCCTAAACTCTTTAATACTTTTTCATAATTTGGATCAACTTCATTGAACGCTGAATATACAACCAATGCTGTAATGATCACTGAAATAATAGCTCCCATTGTGATGATGGAGATATACCCAGGCCCCATAGCTACAATGATTATCGGCCCTAAAGCAACTTTTGGCATTGCATTCATAATAACTAAATACGGATCCATTACGCTTGAAAAGCGTTTAGAAGTCCATAAGGAAATAGCTAATACAATCCCAAAAATTGTACCAAGGAGAAAACCGGCGATGGTTTCGAGTAGGGTTACTTGGAGATGATTTAACATGGATCCATCACTTAATTTGTTTATAACTACTTGAAAGATGGTTGTTGGCGAACTAAATAATAATGGATCAATCCAATAGAAGCGACTGGCAACCTCCCATAGAAGAATAAACGTAATAAGTATACTAATTTGCCATATATATACAATTCTATTCTCGCGTTTTACATGTTGTAAATAAGCTTGGAAGAGCTGCTGATCATTATTTCGCTTCATGATTCGTAGACACCACCTCTTCGTTTGGTAATTGCTCTTTTTTATCTAATTCTTCCCATACTTTATCAAACAAAATTTGATATTTTGGGTGTTTACGCACAAGTAAAGGGGCTTCATTTCTTATTTCAATCGGAACCTCAAAGATTTTTGAAATAACTCCTGGATTAGCATCCATAACAAAAATTCGATCACTCATCGCTATTGCTTCACCAATATCATGCGTTACAAGCACAGCGGTTTTATGATAGGTTGCCAATAAGTTTGCTACCAATTGTTCTAATTTTAGCTTTGTTTGATAATCCAATGCTGAGAATGGCTCATCAAGAAGTAACAGTTTTGGATCATTAATTAATGTTCTTACTAATGCTACACGTTGCCGCATCCCTCCAGAAAGAGAGCTTGGGTAAGCGGATGCTATATTAGGTAAACCTACTTCATTTAATAAGGCTGTTGCTTTTTCTTTGGTGTTTTCTGTAACATTGTTTGCGATTTTAGGGCCAAGTAAAACATTGTCAATGATGGTTTTCCATGGAAATAAGTAGTCTTGTTGCAACATGTAGCCGATATTGGCTGTTGTCAAATCAATCGGTTTCTCTTGTAAGCGTATTTTGCCTTGTGTTTGTTTTATAATTCCTGCAATAATTGATAAGATCGTCGATTTACCACAACCACTAGGACCCAATAATGCGACAAATTCACCTTCTTGAATAGAGAAAGATATATCGTCTAATGCTTTGGTGAAGTTTGCTTTTGAAAAATAATGATGGGAGACATTTTCTAAGGTTAGAAATGACATATTGCTCACTCCTTATTACCAATAACTTCTTCAGCGATCTTTGTATTCACAAGATCTGTATAAGGTACATCTGCAGGCAGTTCACCAGCTTCTTGCATAATATCTTTTAGGTTACTCCATTCTGACTCATCTAATATCGGGTCTGTAGCAAATGACCCTTGACTTTTATAACGATCAATAGAAGCAGCAAGCATTTCTACATCCGTGTCTTCGAAGTAAGGCTGTATAACTTGAGCAATCTCTTTAGCGCTATGTGCTTCAACCCACTGTTGCGCTTTATAAACTGCTTTCGTAAATTTCTCAATTTCTGCATCATTTTCTTTTAAAAAGCTCTGTTTTGCCATAAAAACAGTGTATGGGACATGCCCTGATTCTTCTCCAAATGAAGCCACGATATGTCCTTTCCCTTCTTTTTCGAATGTACTTGCAGTAGGTTCAAATAATTGCACATATTCTGCATCTCCAGATACGAATGCACCAGGTATATTAGCAAATTCTATATTCTGTTGTAGATCGAGGTCAGTTTGAGGATTAATATCATGTTGCTTTAAAACGAATTCACCAACCATTTGGGGCATTCCGCCTTTGCGTTGACCGAGAAAAGTGGTTCCTTTAATATCCTCCCAAGTGAAATTGGGTTTTGGTTCTTTGGCTACTAAAAAGGTTCCGTCAGTTTGTGTTAATTGGGCAAAATTAACAGCATAGTCCTTCGAATCTTGAGCATAAACATAGATGGAAGTTTCAGAGCCTACTAAAGCTACATCTGCTCCATCAGATAATAATGCCGTCATTGTTTTATCTCCACCCCAAGTTGTTTGTAATTCCACATTAAGACCTGCCTCTTTAAAGAACCCTTTCTCTAAAGCTACATATTGCGGAGCATAAAATAGCGAACGTGTTACTTCGGCTAATTTTATTGTAGTTTCCTCCTGGTTATTACATGCTGTTAGAAAAAGTAGGAACCCACAGGAAAGGAGCATTATACGTTTTATCTTCTTCATGTTGCACGACTCCTTCTAAATATTTGTATGTCAACACAGTTTATGAGGAGTTGTGAAAATGTGTGAATGCCTATATAAAAAAACCGATCTCATTTCAGAGATCGGTCATCAGCAATCTATAGCTGAACACTTTTCACTCATATATAATAAATCCTTTTTGGGATGAGGAAACAATTACTTTCCTTGATACATTGGACCTGCTTGCACAATATCGCTACTTGCTTCCGTGAACTTCTCAAAATTTTTATGGAATTTCATAGCCAAAGATTGCGCAGCCTCTTTGTAGGCCGCTTTGTCTTTCCACGTATTTATTGGAATTAATACTTCATCGGGTACTCCCGGTACTTGCATGGGAATTTCCAAACCAAAAATACTGTCTTTGGTTGTCTCAACAGAATTTAATTCGCCTTCTAACGCAGCATGTATCATTGCTCGTGTATAGGAAAGTTTCATTCGTTTTCCAACACCATACGATCCTCCAGTCCAACCAGTATTCACTAGGAAGACATTTGATTGATATGCATCTATTTTTTCTCCTAACATTCTTGCATACGTAGATGGAACTAATGGTAAAAATGGAGAGCCAAAACAAGCTGAAAACGTTGCTTGCGGCTCAGTAACGCCTCTTTCAGTACCAGCAAGTTTGCTCGTGTAACCGCTAAGAAAATGATACATTGCTTGTTCTTTTGTTAGCTTACTGATTGGCGGCAAGGTACCAGATGCATCAGCAGTTAGAAAGATAATCGTATTCGGATGGCCAGCCATGCTAGGGATGGCAATGTTATCAATATTCTCAATTGGGTATGCTGCTCTTGTGTTTTCAGTTAATGATGTGTCATTGTAATTCGGAATTCGGGCTTTATCAACAATGACATTTTCTAAAACGGAACCAAAACGAATGGCATCAAATATTTGCGGTTCTTTTTCTTTAGATAAATTGATACATTTCGCATAACAGCCACCCTCAATATTGAATACACCGTTTGGACCCCAGCCATGTTCATCATCACCAATTAAACGACGATATGGATCAGCTGATAACGTTGTTTTTCCTGTGCCAGATAATCCAAAGAATAAAGCAACGTCTCCTTCTTTACCTACATTGGCAGAACAATGCATAGATAACACATTTTGTTGGGGAAGCAGATAATTCATGACGGAGAAAATGGATTTCTTAATTTCTCCTGCGTATTCGGTTCCACCAATTAGAATAACCCTTTTTTTAAAAGAAACGAAAATAAAAGCTTCTGAATTTGTTCCGTCTTGCTCAGGGTTTGCTTTAAAAGTAGGAGCTGAAACTACTGTAAACGCAGGTTGATGATTTAATAATTCTTCAGCTGTCGGGGTTATAAAAAGTTGTCGGGCGAATAAATTATGCCATGCATATTCATTGATTACTTGTATTGGAAGCCGATAATCATGATCTGCACCGGCAAATCCTTTGAACTGAAAAAGCTCTTTTTTGTCTTGTAAATAATTAATTACTTTGCGATACAATTTGTCAAAAACTTGTTCTTCGATAGACTGATTAACTGTACCCCAATCAACATTCTTTTCACTCACTTCATCACTTACAATAAATTTATCCCTAGGAGAGCGTCCTGTATACTTACCTGTTGTAGCTTGAACAGCACCAGTTGCTGTAAGCATCCCTTCTTCTCTATCTAAAATACGTTCAATAAGTTGTGGTACTGTTAAGTTGGTTTGTAAATGATTATGGGTATATAATTCATTAACCAAAGGTTTTTCCACCATTTTCATATTAACTACCTGCCTTTTAGTAAGATTGTATCAACGTCGAAACCTAAACGACCTTATCATGTTGAATATGTTTATTAGTATAACACATTAATAAAAATAGTCCATACTAAATATATAATAATTTTATTCAATTATCCTATAATGTTGAATCATGACAGCAAATTACTTCTTTTCCTTTTATTATAAGTAAAAATCGATAGACAATACGACGAAAGTAGTTGACACAAACGTTTTCTTTCGATAAGCTAAACTTCGAACGGATACTCTCTTATTCAGAGTTGGTGGAGGGACAGACCCGATGAAACCCAGCAACCATCACAATGGTGAAAAGGTGCTAATCTGATGCAAGGAACATCTCCTTGAACAATAAGAGCGAAAGGCGGGACAATCCTTTCCTCATGTATAGTAGGAAGGGTTTTTTTTGTTTTCTTTAGAACCTTTAATACTGAATGAGCATAATTGATAAATAGAGTTCCGTAACTGATATGTAAAAGGAGGATTTAGCAACATGGCTGCTAATCGTCGTTTATTTACTTCTGAATCTGTAACAGAAGGCCATCCTGATAAAATATCTGACCAAATTTCAGATGCAATATTAGACGAAATATTAAAAACAGATCCTTATGCACGTGTTGCATGTGAAACGACCGTGACGACTGGGCTAGTACTTGTAGCTGGAGAAATCACGACAACAACATATGTTGATATTCCTGCAATAGTAAGGAAAACCATTAAAGAAATAGGGTATACTCGAGCAAAATTTGGATTTGATGCCGATACCTGTGCTGTGTTAACTGCAATTGATGAACAATCGCCAGATATTGCAGGAGGTGTAGATACTGCTTTAGAGGCGCGTCAAGGAACGATGAGTGATGAAGAAATTGCAGCTATTGGCGCCGGAGATCAAGGATTGATGTTTGGTTTTGCTTGCGATGAAACCGAAGAGTTAATGCCTTTACCGATTTCGTTAGCACATAAGTTAGCTAAGCGCTTAGCTGATGTTAGAAAAGATAAAACATTAGATTATTTACGACCGGATGGGAAAACTCAGGTGACCATTGAATATGATGAGGCGGATGAGCCGGTAAGAATTGATACAATTGTAATCTCTACACAACATCACCAAGATCTGACAACAGAACAAATTGAAAAAGATTTAATTGAACATGTCATTCGGCCTGTTGTACCAAAGAAACTGCTTGATGATAAGACAAAGTACTTTATTAATCCTACTGGTCGTTTTGTGATTGGTGGACCACAAGGAGATGCAGGTTTAACAGGGCGTAAAATTATTGTAGATACGTATGGGGGATATGCACGGCACGGTGGAGGAGCATTTAGTGGTAAAGATTCCACCAAAGTAGACCGATCTGCCGCTTATGCAGCTAGGTATGTTGCTAAGAATATTGTTGCAGCGGGTTTAGCGAAATCATGTGAAGTACAATTAGCATATGCGATTGGTGTGGCAGAGCCTGTCTCAATTTCGATTAATACATTTGGATCAGGAGTAGTCGATGAAGAAAAACTAGTAAAAGCTGTAAGAAAACTATTTGATTTACGTCCAGCTGGTATAATTCGTATGCTTGATCTACAAAAACCAATCTTTAAGAATACTGCAGCATATGGTCATTTCGGCAGAACCGATATCCAATTCCCGTGGGAAAAAACCGACAAAGTTGATGAATTAAACGCGCTTTTAAAACAATTTTAAAAAATGATAGAAGAATGACAAAAGAGTTTTCTCATTTCAAGCTGGGGAAGCTCTTTTTTTGATATCGTGTGTGTTAAAACCTAAGGTATATCACCTATTTACAGTGAATATCTTACCAGACAAGTTGGGATTATATAGAAAAAAAGGGTGAAAAATGATAGAAGTTTACCTATCTCCGTGTTAGAATATTACTGTATCATTTCGGTTTTGTTACAAATGGGTTACAGCTCAGGGTGATACGTTTATAATTGACGAGAGAAGGTTTATGTTATGTGTGGTTTTATCGGAATGCTATTTGATGAACCAATGGAAAGATCAGCTCAAGAAATAGCTAACTTCAAAGAACAAAATAATATAATAACGCATCGCGGACCAGATGACGAAGGATACTATTTTGATTCCTATATGTCGTTTGGGTTTCGGAGACTAAGTATTATTGATATCGAAAGTGGTACACAACCATTAAGTTATCATGATGAACAAATATGGATGGTTTTTAATGGTGAAATATATAATTACTTAGAGTTAAGGCAGGAACTAGTAAATGAAGGTTATCATTTCGAGACGAATTCCGACACTGAAGTAATTGCAGCTTTATTTACTAAATATAAAGAAGAGGCATTTCAATTACTAAGAGGAATGTTTGCGATTTTAATTTGGGATAAACTAAATGAAGAATTGTATGGTGCCAGAGATCCATTTGGAATTAAACCCCTTTTCTATTATGAAAATGATAGAGGGATGAGTTTTGCTTCGGAGAAGAAAAGTATCGCATTAATGTTGGAAAAAGAAGAAGTAGATCAAGATGCTTTACAGCATTATTTAAGCTTTCAATATGTTCCAGAACCAATGACAATGTCTAAGGGTATACACAAGGTGGAACCTGGTCATTATTTTAAGAAAAAACCAGCACAACCGATCATGTTTACAAGATATTGGCATGCCTCTTTTCAGCCAATGAATAGATCGAAACAAGATTGGATTGAACAGATTCAAGATGTTATGTACGATTCAGTAGATGTCCATATGCGTAGTGATGTGCCAGTAGGGTCGTTTTTATCTGGTGGAATTGACTCAACGTTAATTGTTTCTATAGCAAAAACGATAAACCCAAGAATAAAGACGTTTTCCGTCGGTTTCGAACGAGAGGGATATTCTGAAATTGACGTTGCGAAAGAAACTGCGGATAAATTAAATGTGGAGAATATATCCACAACCATTACACCGGAAGCATATATTAAAAATCTTCCACTTATTATGTGGCACATGGATGATCCATTAGCTGATCCTTCTTGTGTACCTCTTTATTTTGTTTCTGAAGAGGCACGGAAACATGTGAAAGTAGTTCTATCTGGAGAGGGGTCCGATGAATTATTTGGAGGATATAATATCTATCGCGAACCAGAATCCTTAAAGGTATTTGAAGCCATTCCAACTCCAGTAAAAGAATTGCTTGCAAAAGTTTCAACGGTGTTACCCGAAGGGGTGAAAGGCAAGAGTTTTCTCGATCGAGGTACAACCCCTTTACGTGAACGCTATATTGGAAATGCCAAGATGTTTGAAGCAGAGGAGAAAGAAAAGCTACTCAAAAGTTATAATGAGCAGTTAGGGTATCAACAAATTACTAGGAAATTATTTGATCACGTTAGGGACTATCCATCTGTTAACCAAATGCAATATGTCGATATTCATACATGGATGCGTGGAGATATTTTATTAAAAGCAGACCGAGTTACAATGGCAAACTCTCTAGAGTTACGCGTCCCTTTCTTGGATAAGGAAGTCTTCCAAGTTGCTAGGCAACTTCCTGTTGATATGAAAATTGCTAATGGAACAACGAAACAAATACTAAGAGAAGCATCCAGAGGGATTATTCCTGACCATGTATTAGACCGGAAAAAATTAGGGTTTCCAGTTCCGATACGTCACTGGTTGAAAAATGAATTAAATGGTTGGGCAAAACAACTTATTCGAGAGAGCGAAACGGACCATTTGCTGCATAAGGGTTATATTTTAGAATTATTACATGCACACTGCCAGGGAAAGGCAGACTATAGTAGAAAGATATGGACAGTTCTAATGTTTATGGTATGGCATCAAAACTTTGTGGAAGGTAAATTGGATATGCATGAAATTAAAAAGAGAGAACAAGAGAAAGAGTTGGTACGATCTTAGAGAAAAAGATTAGGAATGAAGATGGTGAGAAATCGGTTTTAATTTCATCATAAATTGGGTTTCTATCCAATTTTAGTCTTTTGAATTAGACAGGCAATCTCTAGACAACAATGGTGATTGCCTGTTCTCTTATTTTGTTTCCATTACTATTTCAGTGAATAAATTCGTTGCGCCTCATTTAAATACAGTAAAAAAATTTTACTGATCAAATACCTGTTTGTATCTTTTTCCTTTTTCCACGTAGGACGTTCTAACACGTTCCATTTCCTTGTAATCTGCTTCGGTTAGTTCTCGTATTACTTTAGCGGGACGACCGAGTGCCAGTACATTTTCTGGTATTTTCTTACCAGGGGAGACTAAACTTCCTGCACCAATAAAAGCATTCTCACCTATTTCTGCTCCGTCTAAGATGATAGAACCCATGCCGATTAATGCTTTGTTTCGAATAATAGCAGAATGGAGCGTTACCTGATGTCCTACAGTTACGTCGTCCTCAATAATTAGTGGTTGGTTTGGACTTTGATGAAGCATAGATAGGTCTTGAATACTTATGCGTTTTCCAATTCTTACCGGAGCTACGTCCCCTCGAATGACCGTCTTAAACCAAATACTTGATTCTTCACCAATTGTAACATCGCCTATTATCATTGCATCGGGTGCTACAAACACAGATTCATGAATAATTGGATAAAAGTCTTTATATGGATGTATCATTTGAATCCTCCTGGAAAATATGATGATATAAATAGTATACCAAATATAACATGTAGTATCGTAGATCGGAGGCAGCGAGTTGATTAAGCATCATGTTCTTCACTCCCCCAGTAAATTAATGTTCACTGTATATACAAAAATTTTTCCGCAGGTAAATAAGGAATTGAGCTATTGGCAAACACGAGCAGCTGCTATTCCGGATGATGAATTAAGAACACAAGCATTAGCAAGTATAACTTCAAAACGATTTCACTGTCAGGGAGGATCTGTTTTTGCTTTACTTGCTGAAGAAAAGTGGGAGAGTGCAGTTCGATTTGTTGTAGCATATCAAACAATAAGTGATTACCTTGATAACTTATGTGATCGAAGTACGTCTATGGATTCTGCAGGTTTTCGGATGTTACATACATCAATGAGAGATGCATTGACACTCACAGATTACTCAACTAATTATTACAGCCTAATCCAATATAAGGATGATAATGGATACTTGCAGGAGCTCGTACAAACTTGTAGAGAGGTTATAGCTAGCTTGGATAACCTAGCTGTATTTCAAGATAATTTATTATGGTTGGAAGGACTTTATGAAGATTTACAAGTACATAAACATGTGGTTCCGAATAAAAGAGAAATACGGTTGAAAAGATGGTCAGATATCAAGAATGACTACTCATTACAATGGTATGAATTTTCGGCAGCTACTGGATCAACACTTGGGATATACAGTTTAGTATGTTATGCGTTAGCAGGTAGAATAAATGACGAGATGACCGGCGCTATTACTAATGGTTACTTTCCATACATACAAGGGTTGCATATCTTGTTGGATTACTATATTGATCAGCATGAGGATGTGACAGAGAAAGATTTGAACTTTTGCAGTTATTATGCTAATCAAAGGATCATGCTTGATCGTTTTGAGTATTTTGTAAATCAAGCGCTTAAGCAAACGACAGTTTTACCAGACGCTTCATTCCATAAAATGGTCGTAAAAGGCTTAATTGGACTATATTTAGGCGACGAAAAGGTAAAAGAATTGGAAAATGGAAGTATGGTCAAAAAGAGAATGCTAAAAGCTAGTGGAGGAGCTTCTTTGTTTTTTTATTTGAATACAAAACTTTATTATATGTATAAAAAAATTCGTAATTCTGGTCTATATCAAAATAGATAGTCTACGGAAACAAATACCTAATCTTAGCGCTTTTGGATTGCTATAATAAATGGAGGGTTGTTTCTTTGGTTTATAAAGCCGTATCGTAACACATGATATTTACGTTGGTTTAGCTTCATTACATGCTTTAAAACAATTTGTTTTTCTTCTTCGCCGCCTTCATGTCCATGATAGACGACTAAAACAATTAAACCACTCGTTTTCAAATATTGTAAGATCGTATTAATGGCATTTATGGTAGATTGGCCTTTTGTGACAATGCTTTTATCGCTTTTAGGAAGATATCCAAGATTAAATACTGCTCCGCCTATTAAAAATTCATTCGTCGGGATATACGCTTGTAGATTTGCATGGCTATCTTGTATTACTGATACATTTGTTCGATTATTTTCTTCGAGTTTCTGTTTCGTAGCGATTATGGCATCATCCTGAATATCAAATGCAAGCACATGCCCGTTTTTACCAACAACGTTACTCAAAAATAACGTGTCGTTTCCATTACCGCATGTAGCATCTATTACTGTTTCATTTTTATCAATGGAGCCCTCCAGTAAATAATGGGCATAATGTAATATTCCTTGTAACATCGTATACTCCTTTTGGATAGTGGTTAGACTTATTTTACCAGAAGATATCGTTATTGTCTTGACAAAGCGATTACAATTCATTAAAATTCGATATACATCATATAGGATAACGACAATGCAGAGGAATAGTAATAATTCCCTACAGGTAAAGAGAGACAGTGGTTGGTGAAAACTGTACCTGAATAATTATGAACTCGCCTTGAACGTTGCAGAAGTGATATGTAGTTTCTGCCGATTTATCCACGTTATGGATTAGGAGAGAATGCATGTAGTTGCATTAAGCTGGGTGGTACCGCGGGAATAATAGCTTCTCGTCCCTTTATGGGATGGGTGGCTTTTTTTTATAAATTTTTGTTTGTGATAAGGAGGAACTGATATGAGTTTTCATCATCAGCAAATTGAAAAGAAATGGCAGGAGTACTGGTTAGAAAATAAAACGTTTAAGACTGATACCTTTTCAGAGAAAGAAAAAGTGTATGCACTTGACATGTTTCCATATCCTTCTGGATCAGGCTTGCATGTAGGTCACCCAGAGGGTTATACTGCTACAGATATAATTTCAAGAATGAAACGGATGCAAGGATACGAAGTGCTTCACCCAATGGGGTGGGATGCTTTTGGCCTGCCAGCAGAACAATATGCAATTGATACTGGGAACAGTCCAGAAGAATTCACAAAGAAAAATATTGAAATCTTTAAAAGGCAAATTCAGGCACTCGGATTCTCCTATGATTGGGATCGTGAAATTAGTACGATGGATCCGAATTATTATAAGTGGACACAGTGGATTTTCACAAAGCTTTATGAAGAGGGTCTAGCCTACATGGATGAAGTTGCGGTTAACTGGTGCCCTGCATTAGGAACGGTGCTTGCTAATGAGGAAGTTATTGATGGAAAAAGTGAGCGGGGTGGCCACCCGGTTATTCGTAAACCTATGAAACAGTGGATGTT
Organism: Virgibacillus sp. CM-4; assembly: GCF_000445495.1. Taxonomy (NCBI): domain Bacteria; kingdom Bacillati; phylum Bacillota; class Bacilli; order Caryophanales; family Bacillaceae; genus Virgibacillus; species Virgibacillus sp. CM-4. Next base: position 3,372 of record NZ_AUQA01000002.1, on the reverse strand, counting down.
AAAAATTACTGCTTATGCAGACCGCTTACTTGAAGACTTAGATGAACTGGATTGGCCGGAAAGTTTGAAAGATATGCAACGCAATTGGATTGGGAGATCAGAAGGCGCTGAAGTACAGTTTACAGTTGATAATACGGATGAAATGTTTACGGTATTTACGACAAGACCAGATACGCTTTTCGGTGCAACGTATGCAGTACTAGCTCCTGAACATCCGTTAGTGGAAAAAATCGTAACGGCAGAACAGAAAATAGCTGTAGAAAGTTATATGAATGAGATTCAGACCAAGTCAGATTTAGAAAGAACTGATTTAGCGAAAGAAAAAACAGGCGTTTTTACTGGGGCTTATGCGATTAATCCAGTTAATCAAGAAAAAATGCCAATTTGGATTGCTGACTATGTATTAATGAGTTATGGATCTGGAGCAATCATGGCGGTTCCTGCACATGATGAACGAGATTATGAGTTTGCTGTTAAATTTGAACTCCCCATCATTGAAGTAGTTGCTGGTGGCGATATTTCCAATGAAGCGTATATTGGAGACGGCGAACATGTTAATTCAGATTTCCTTAATGGCATGGATAAAAAGGCGGCCATCATAAAAATGATTGATTGGCTAGAGGAAACAGAGAATGGGACAAAGAAAGTTACCTATCGTCTTCGTGATTGGCTATTTGCACGTCAAAGATATTGGGGTGAACCCATCCCAATTATTCACTGGGAAGATGATACAATGACTGCAGTTCCTGAAGAGGAATTACCCCTTGAATTGCCAGAGATGGATAATATTAAACCATCAGGAAATGGAGAATCACCATTGGCAAATAGTGATTGGATTCATGTGGTTGATCCTAAAACAGGAATGAAGGGAAGAAGAGAAACAAATACAATGCCACAGTGGGCAGGAAGCTGCTGGTACTTCTTGCGTTATATTGATCCAACTAACCCAGACCAAATTGCAGATCCCAAGGCATTAAAAGAGTGGTTGCCAGTTGACATTTATATCGGTGGTGCCGAACATGCGGTGCTCCATTTATTGTATGCTCGTTTCTGGCATAAATTCTTGTATGATATTGGTGTTGTGCCTACTAAAGAACCGTTTATGAAATTATTTAATCAAGGAATGATTCTTGGTGAAGGTAATGAAAAAATGAGCAAATCAAAAGGGAATGTCGTTAACCCAGATGATATTATTGAGTCCCATGGTGCTGACACTTTACGATTATATGAGATGTTTATGGGTCCACTTGATGCATCTGTTGCATGGTCTGAAAACGGACTAGACGGAGCGAGGCGATTCTTGGACCGTGTGTGGCGATTAATTGTATCAGATGATGGGCAACAATCTGATAAAATTGTGGATGAGGAAATTAATGGGTTAGATAAGATTTACCATGAAACGGTGAAAAAAGTTACCGATGATTTTAATCATTTACATTTTAATACGGCGATCTCACAAATGATGGTATTTATTAATGAAGGTTACAAAGCAGAAAAATTACCAAAAGATTATATAGAAGGTTTTGTTAAGATGCTTTCACCGATAGCACCTCACGTAACAGAAGAGCTGTGGAGAATACTTGGTCATTCGGAAACAATCAGTTTCGAAGCTTGGCCAACATATGATGAAAGTAAACTTGTTGAAGATGAAGTGGAAGTAGTTATACAAATTATGGGGAAAGTAAGGGCAAAGGTGAGTATTGCGAAAGATACCACCAAAGAAGAGTTGGAAAAAATAGCACTAGAAAATGAAAAGATTCAAGAATTAATAGAAGGAAAAACGGTACGAAAAGTAATTGTAATTCCTGGGAAATTAGTTAATATTGTAGCGAATTAATAAAAAGATCTCTTCGGATACGAAGAGATCTTTTTATAGCACATTCGATTTTTAAGTAGATGGTATCCATTTCGTTTGTAAAATAATCCATTCTCCATTCTCATAATACCAGGTGGTTTCAACTGTACCTAACCTATCTGCATGGTAAGCTCCACTAATTTGTTGATAACTTTTTAATCCGTATCCTTTACTTTTACTAATTAATACTGGTTCAAAAAAGGCAATTGGGTCAATCATGACAGATTTATGAGATTCAAGTAAATTACCGTTTTTATCGTATATGCCAAGTCTGATATAATCTTCAGCACGATTCTGAACATCAATCGTAATCGGTTTATCTGTTGGGGTTAGTTTAATGATAACGTTAAAATTATCTTCAAAAGTCCCACTCAAATAGGCTTGCTCCGGAAGTGGATTTTCTTTAAGCTGACCTTGAGAAATTGTATTTAACTGATAATTGTAAAGTCCTCCACTCCCCCCAGTTGCACTTTGATAAAAGATATCTTTTTTGTTGTCGTGATTCAAGTCAATCATTTGTAAAGTTGGATCATAACCTCCACCAGCATAATTTATTTTCCAGCCTTCCTTTTGTTTATTTGTGATTTCTGTCCAAATTTCCCGATAAAAATTGGAGTCGGGAGAAAATAAGATGCCCTTTAGTTGGATTTTTTCATTTTGACCATCCCCATTAACGTCTGCATGGTATGTTTTAATCTGTATTGGTTTTTGTTCTGCTGCTTGTGAAACCAATGGATTTAATGCACAAATGATCCATAGCGAACATATACTTACTATTATTTTTTTCATCATGTACCTCTCCATTATCGTTTGTTATTATTAGTGTGTGTAGGAAAGTTGCATGTTATCCTTCTACAGCTTATTATTAAAATTGAATGTACTAGTTAAGGAGTGGTTCTAGATGAATACAATTCAAGAATTAAGCCCCCAAGAAGTGGAAGAAAAACTGGAAAACGATAAAAATATAGAAGTTATAGATGTTAGGGAAGATGAAGAAGTAGCTCAAGGAAAGATTGAACAGGCAAAACATATTCCGCTACAAGAGATTCCTGAAGCTGTAAATAAATTAGATAAATCCAAAGATTACGTAATGGTATGCCGTTCTGGAAGAAGAAGTATGAAAGCTGCTTCATTTCTACAAGATAATGGATATAGGGTTTATAATATGGCTGGTGGAATGCTTGAATGGAAAGGTGACGTTAGCAGCTGAAAAATGTAACAGAAAAAAGGATTGACTTTTTTCTGTTACAAATATATAATATTTTTTGCTGTCAAAAAAAGTGTTATTGTTTTTTGGCAAAAAAAATAGACTATTGACGATTAATGGGATACATGCTATAATATTTATTCCAGTGATGAAGTTGTTGGTTATAAGCTAATTCGACAGAGTTCATCTCTCAAATTTTACGCAATGAAATCATTGACAAGTTTTAATGCAAGTGATACAATGTAAAAGTTGCGCTAAAAAAAGAAATTTGCTCTTTGAAAACTGAACAAAACAACCAGTATGTCAAGAA
>NZ_AUQA01000001.1:0-273918 GCF_000445495.1 Virgibacillus sp. CM-4 | reverse complement strand
CATGGCCTTGGTTTTGTACTACTAATCTTAGTATGTTTGGGGTGTTTATTATTGAAAACGATAGGAGAAACAAAATGATGGGATTCTAACCTCTCTGGGAGCGCAATTGTGGATTGAGAAATGGAAGGAATTTACAGAATTGTGTGAGGGAATATTATATTTAGAAATAGGATTGTTCCTCGAAGCAGCAAATTTTATCACGTACTGATTTTTGATTGGAAATAAAGATTTACATTTTTTGTCTTCAAATTTTAGTCACATACCTGTCTAAATTATGAAAAAATTACACGTAATATATTGCATGTTACGCAAAAAGATAGTATGATTAACAACATCGATATATTGCATATAAATTAAACAATATAAACTAAAATTTTACATCTGGGAGAGGGCATATTTATGAAGGAAAAACTTACATTTTCATCGTACGCAACTATAGGTGTGATGTTGTTTGCGTTATTCTTTGGAGCTGGTAATTTAATTTTTCCTGCTCAACTTGGACAACTTGCTGGAGAGAATGTATGGCAGGCGGTATTTGGCTTTTTAATTACGGGAGTAGGGTTACCGCTTTTAGGTATTCTGGCTATGAGTTTTTCTGGTAGTAAAAATCTCCAGGATTTGGCAGGTAGAATTCATCCAATATATGGCGTCTTATTTACTTCGTTACTTTATTTAACCATTGGCCCTTTTTTTGCTGCTCCCCGAACAGGGACAGTAGCATATGATGTTGGTATTTCACCATTTGTTAGTGAAGGATTCCAGCAAGGAGGCTTACTGATTTTTACACTTGGTTTCTTCTTCGTAACGTTACTTTTTTCGCTGTATCCTGCGAAAATTGTCGATTATGTTGGAAAGATACTAGCGCCTGGCATTGTTGTATTACTTGTAGTGTTGCTAGCTATGGTTGTCTTTCAGCCAATGGGCGCCTTGCAATACCCTCAAGAAGCATATACAAATGGTGCATTTGTGAAAGGGTTTTTGGAAGGATACAATACAATGGATGCTTTAGCTTCGCTTGTATTTGGTATTATCGTTATTAAAGCAATTCGTTCACTTGGTATTACCTCCAAAAGGGAGATACTAGGAGCGACTGCAAAGGCAGGATCTGTTGCCATCGTTTTATTAGGTGCAATATATGTTGGAATTGCTTATTTAGGTGCTACGAGTACGGAAGTTTACGGAATATTTGATACTGGTGGACCAGTGTTAAGCAGTGCAGCAACGCATTATTTTGGAACATTCGGTTTAATTTTATTAGCCATCGTTATTACCTTAGCCTGCTTAACGACGAGCATTGGTTTAACAACAGCTTGTGCAGAATATTTTCATTCGCTATTTCCGAAAGTAAGTTATAAGAAATTTGTTGTATTTTTCGCATTTATAACGTTTGTTATAGCTAATTTTGGGCTTGCGAATATTATTACCTACTCTATACCTGTATTAATGTTTTTATATCCTTTAGCGATTGTGTTAATGTTATTAGCATTCTTATCTCCATTGTTTTATCATAGACGAGCTGTTTATATTTCAGTTATATCTGTAACTTTTTTAATCAGTAGTATTGATGGTTTAAAATCATTGTGTGAGTCAGTAGGAATACCATATTTTGATTGGATGCTCCCAATAATTTCATTCTACGAAACAGTATTACCACTTTATCCAGAAGGGCTTGGTTGGTTACTTCCTGCATGTATCGTAATGATAGTTACTGGTGTTGTTATCCGAATTCAAAAAGCATCGACCGTTCATGCTTAACTAAAAAAACCGACTTTCTACTAGAGAAAGTCGGTTTCATCGTTTATAAACCTACCTATAAATGCTATTTTAATGCTTGAAATTCTTGAATGGTACGTAACCAGTTTTCCTTCATAATCGGAGCTAATGCCTCATTATTACCTTCTTTCATAAGTTTAATAATTTGGCTATGTTCTTCTATGGATTTTTCGGTTAGAATGATGGAGTTATGGAAGAATAATCGTCTTACATGGGCCTGTAAGTTAGCAATAATATTGTGGATATAAGGATTATTAGCAGCATCTACAATGATTTGATGAAATTCTTCATCAATTTTTAATGCAGCATAGTAGTTCTCAGAGCGAATGGCCTTGGCAAACCTCTCGTTAACCTCTTCCAATACCGCAATGATATCTTCTGTTAAGTTTTCAATAGCCAATTCTGCTGATAAAGCTTGTAAAACGGCTAAAGGCGGTAACAAATCATTCATCGATTCCTTTTCAACATCGGTTACTTGTGTAGCTTTCCCAGGAAACATCTTTACGAACCCTTGCACTTCTAAAAGTTGTAAGGACTCTCTGACTGGCGTTCTACTTACGCCTAATGCTTGAGCAAGTTCAGAATCATTAAGCTTCTCACCAGGTTGTAAGGTACCATCTATAATCCATTGTTGAATTTGATTAAATGCACTTTCTTTCGCGGATTGTCGAACTGGCTTGGAATGATCTGAAGGTATTGGCATATCTACTCCCCCTTCCTGAATAATTTTTAGTATACTAAACAGTATACAATAAAAATGGGAATATGAAAAATGCAATATATTAGTTGAAAATTGTAAGTGAGGAGGTCATTTTTTGGTTGCTTATGAGGACATCGTTTCCCAAGAGTTAGCACAATGGCGTAAAAAGATGTATGCGAAACCTAGCTTATTTAATCAGCTTTCTAAAAAAGCACAAACAAAAATAAACAATTGGATTCCTGAGAAGATACACGGTATCATAACCGATAGTATTAAAAATATGGTGAAGGCAACTTTGGTTGGTTCTCATATGACTACGCGAAAACCAGAAGTACAGGAATTGAATTTGTATCAGCAAGATCAACTTGTAAAAGAAAAGTTATCTACTTATAGAAAAACTGCATCTGCGGAAGGTGCAGGGACCGGTGCAGGTGGAATATTACTGGGATTTGCTGATTTCCCATTGTTACTTTCAATTAAATTAAAGTTTCTATTTGAAGCTGCTACGATATATGGCTTTAATACGAAGGAATATGAAGAACGATTATTCATTTTACATATCTTTCAATTAGCCTTCTCTAATGAAAAAACACGGAAACAGACCATGCGCATTATCGAAAATTGGGAACAAGAAAAGCAGCATTTATTAGATATGGATTGGCGGGCTTTTCAGCAAGAGTATCGTGATTATATTGATTTAGTTAAATTATTACAATTAGTCCCAGGTTTTGGAGCAATTGTTGGTGCCTACGCTAATTACAATTTACTGGACCAGTTAGGGGAAACAGCGATGAATGCTTACCGCCTCAGGATTTTGAATATACCAAAAAACTAAAGCTCCCGAATTGGGAGCTTTACCTTTTTAATATGGGTCGGCGTCGTGTCCTTTTTCAATAGCCTGTTCTGGTGCCTTTTCACTATCTTTATTGCCTAACGGATTTTTACTTGTCTCATCCATCATCATTTTCTTCGCTTCTTCTATCCCTTCACGCAAGCGACGGCCATATTCTTCATCTGCTTCTTCAGCAAGAGCAATCATTTTGTCTTGAATTCGTTGGTCGCATACGGAAATATCATTAACTAGATTTGTAATTAAATCGTCTTTTTCCCAGTCCTTGAAACGACGGAATGTTTCGCCTGCTTGTTTTGTGTTATTGTTTCTTTCAATGGATTCACGCACAAGCTCGCCTTTTACTTCAGGGGTGTATTCTTTTCCTGTTTGTTCTGCTTCTTTTAGTCCCCCTAATACCGAAGGCTCATAGTTAACATGAGGGTTTTGACCAGGTGCTTTATCGTTTTGTTGGCGTAATTGACCGCCTTCCTGATTGGTAGCAACTCGCTTCTTAGCAGCATTTATTGGAACCTGTAAATAGTTTGCGCCTACCCGATAGCGTTGTGTATCTGAATAGGAAAAGGTTCTCCCTTGCAGCATTTTGTCATCTGAGAAGTCGAGTCCATCAACAAGAACTCCGGTTCCAAATGCTGCTTGTTCTACTTCCGTAAAATAGTTTTCCGGGTTTTTATTTAATACCATTTTTCCAACTGGTAACCACGGAAACTTATCCTCTGGCCATAATTTTGTATCATCCAGTGGGTCAAAATCTAACTCGGGATGATCATCGTCGCTCATAATTTGGACAAATAACTCCCACTCTGGATAGTCACCTCTCTCAATCGCATCATATAAGTCTTGGGTAGCATGATTGAAATTGGTTGCTTGAATTTCATTTGCTTCTTGTTGAGTTAAGTTCTTAATTCCCTGTTTCGGTTCCCAATGATACTTAACTAGTACGGCTTCCCCTTCTTCATTTACCCATTTGTACGTATTTACTCCCGAACCTTGCATCATTCGATAGTTTGCAGGTATACCCCAGGGAGAATAAACAAATGTCACCATATGAAAGCTCTCTGGTGAATTAGCGCAAAAGTCAAAGAAACGCTCACTGTCTTGGATATTCGTAACCGGATCTGGTCGGAAAGCATGAATCATGTCTGGAAATTTCATGGCATCTCGAATGAAAAAGATTTTGAGATTATTTCCTACCAAATCCCAGTTTCCATCTTCCGTATAAAATTTAACAGCAAACCCACGTGGATCTCGTACCGTTTCTGGAGAGTGGTTACCATGAACTACTGTGGAGAATCGAATAAAAACAGGTGTCTGTTTTCCCTTATCCTGAAAGACTTTTGCTCTTGTATACTTAGATACTGGCTCATCGCCAGCCGTTCCATATGTTTCAAAATAACCATGTGCTCCTGCTCCACGAGCATGAACAATCCGTTCAGGGACTTTTTCACGGTCAAAATGACTAATCTTTTCAATAAAATCATAGTTCTCCAACGTTGCTGGTCCACGATTTCCTACTGTGCGGATATTTTGATTATTGGTAACGGGGTGTCCTTGCCTTGTCGTTAAGGTATCTTCATTTTCAATGTTATTAGGCTTATTTGGATCTTTTCTTTCCATTAGAATCACCATCCTATTTTCAATCAAGTTTCGCTGTTTTTAGTGTTGCCCATTTCATTGCAAATCATTCTTATTTTGTAACAGATACAGACGGAATAAGCTGATACATGATAAGATAATGATAGAGTATTTTGTATAGAGAGGGTTTTTCACGTGAAATTATCAGAAGCGAGACAAACAATGTCCCCATCCTATGATCCGTGGGAAGCATATTTAGATGTGGAACAGTATGGGGAAATGACATTGTCTAACATTGAATTTACAACAACAACGCTTTGTAATATGCGCTGTGCCCATTGTGCTGTTGGTTATACACTGCAAGGAAAGGATCCCGATGCTTTGCCAATGGAATTAATGGAACAGCGATTAGATGAAATTCCTCATCTGCGGACCTTAAGTATTACTGGCGGAGAGCCAATGATGTCAAAAAAATCGGTTCGTAATTATGTACTGCCATTGCTACAATATGCACATCAACGTGGCGTTAAGACACAAATAAATTCCAATTTAACATTGCCTTATAGCCGATATGAAGAGATCATCCCATATTTAGATGTATTACATATTTCACATAATTGGGGTACAGCAGAAGAATTTGCAGCGACTGGTTTTGCGAGGATGGAGAGAAAACCGACGGAGGAAAATCGAAAGAAATATTTTGAACGAATGGTGGCTAATTCCCAAAAATTATCAAGGGCAGGCGTCATGGTTTCTGCTGAAACCATGCTAAACGGCCGAACCTACCCTTATTTAGAAAAAATTCATGACCATGTTTTAGAAATGGGATGTACACGCCATGAAATCCACCCAATGTATCCAGTAGACTTTGCCAGTAATTTAGAAACCTTATCGTTAGAAGAAATGCGGATTGGCATTGAAAGATTATTAGATCATCGTGATCCAGATACATGGATGCTATTTGGGACGTTACCTTTTTATCCTTGTAGCTCATCCACAGAAGATATAGCGTTACAAAAGCGTCTTTTTCAAGAAAAAAATGTCTCAGTCAGGAATGATCCAGACGGACGATCCAGATTAAATGTCAATATCTTCTCAGGGGATATCATTGTTACGGATTTTGGAGATGAGCCAAAACTCGGAAATATTCAGACAACGTCTTTACCAGAAGCTTATGCGCGTTGGATGCAAACAGATACGGCTAAATCATTGAATTGTCATTGTCCAGCTGTCAAATGCCTCGGACCAAATATTCTTGTCAAAAACACGTATTACAAAGAAATGGATTTTCAAAAACGACAAACGAATATTATGTTATAGCAATAACACGCCATCATTTTTTTGACGAACGATTCAGTTCCAAAGACACTACGAATGAACGCCAGTAGTGTCTTTTTGTTGTGCCACTGGTATTCAACATAACAGACTGCATGTCTATTCTTCCTCTGATGAATATATACATATAGTAATAAACATCTTTTGGGGGTAAATTTGCGTTATGTCTTTAGAATTTCTTCAATTTTTACAAACCTATGAAAAGCTGATTTATTGTAGTTTAGCTGTTGTTGTTTTTTTCATGTTTTATTTGCTTAAAAAAGTAATTACTAGGAATTTATTTCTACTGCTATTAAAAATAAGTAAGCATCGACTTAACGGCTTCTTTTTGCAATTACGCTTGTCATTTGAACAACCTATACAGGGATTGATCTTAATACTTGGGGTTTATGTTTCTGTTCGAATATTTCCGTACCTCGATCAAGACCATGTGTTTTTTATGCATGTCATACGATCATCCATCATTTTTATGATCGGTTGGGGGTTATTTAATTTATCTTCATCTTCATCGTTGATGTTTACCAAATTAAATAAGCGATTTCATTTAAAGATTGATTCCATTCTTATTCCCTTCTTTTCAAAAGCTATCAGGCTCATTATCGTTGCAATTAGTCTTAGTGTTATTGCTCAAGAGTTTGGCTATGATGTCAATGGTTTTGTTGCTGGATTAGGGATTGGCGGACTTGCGTTCGCTTTGGCAGCTAAGGATGCATTGGCTAATTTATTTGGGGGCATTATTATCATTACAGAAAAACCATTTACAATTGGCGATTGGATTCTTACACCAAGTGTAGAAGGTACCGTTGAAGATATCTCTTTTCGAAGTACGAAAATCAGAACCTTCGCTCAAGCATTAGTTACCGTTCCCAACGCAACATTAGCAAATGAATCCATAACGAACTGGAGTAAAATGGGGAAAAGACAAATAACTTTTAGTTTACGTCTTACGTACGACACATCAAGAGAAAAAGTGGAGAGTGTTGTATCTCAAATTGAATTGTCATTAAGAGAGAATAAGAACATTCATCAAGATACAATCTTTGTTAATTTTGATACCTATAAAGAAAATGGACTCGATGTTTTTCTGTATTTCTTTACGAAAACAACCGATTGGGGAGATTATTCAAAGATTAGAGAATCTGTTAATCTGGAGATTCTTGATATTCTGGAAAGAGAAGCGGTTTCTATCGCTTTACCAACCAGAAAATTACTGATTGATAGAGATGTTGCTGCAAATGATCCTTTCGTTCAACAGCAGACATAATAAAAATCGGGCTGGGAAATAAAAGATAATTCCTAACCTAAAAAGAGACGATAATTGGCGGGACAGCCCCAGCTAAACCGAGGGGAAGGAAAATCGCTTACCCCGGTCTTCCGCCTCGTACTGTACCCTTGGCTCTGTTTGCCCTATCCCTATGGCAACATAGTTAAGATACAATGGAAAACGATATTTGTTTAAAAGAAGATTGCTTGTATGCACGGATAAGACCATTCGTAGTTATTTCGCGTTTAGTCACCCATTTATATGAATAACCAAAGGATGTATCCTTTTGAAATGGAAAATCATTAACACGTAATGTATGGTTATCTTTCCAAGTTATTTCTAGTGATTTTCCATGAAAACAATCTAATGTATCTGGTATCGGGATTCCATTTTTAAAGAAGGGATGTTCGTTTTTACCAGGTTCATTGATGCATAGAAATAATGAAAGGTTATCACATAACTGTAAAAGACCATAATGCTTCATGAATATATCAAAACGAAATTCTGGAAGCTGGCGAATAATTCGTTGCTGCCGTAATCTTTCTTGGCTAACAAACTGGCGACTTTCTAATTGATTATCGTCTAAAAGAAACCGAGTATAATGAAAACTGCATAATAATGCTGCGTATGAATCATGAGCTTCAACATTTTCAATTCCATTTGTGTAAAGCAATGTTTTAGCTGGATTGGGGAAATCGGTGAAGCTATAGGGGACTTGATGATAGTCGTTCCAAAACGGATCCTGATCATAAGCTTTCCAGCCACCATCATGCTGATCAATGGCTAAAAACAACGAGGATTGAAATGGAGAATTTGGCAAATGGAACGTATTCCATTGTCTAATCATATCACCAGAGACTCGTGCATGATGATCTTGTTCAATCATAATAAATCCATCTGGTTGTTCTCTAACAATCATGAAAATTGGCCTCCCTTTCTAAATTCAATGTAAGAATATCTGTTTTTTTCTATCCTTAACTTGATCTTGCACCTAATTTGCCTTATAGGACAAATTTTACTGATTGGATTTAGATAATTCAATTATTTAAAATTTTAATAGATAAAGGGGCTGAGACACAACTAAAAATAGGTAACCAAAAAGCCGAATGATAAAACAAGGTGAAATAAACGCTGATACGGAGTTTTTTGACGGAGGGATGATAGAACCTGTTTTATGTAAAAAAATAATTCGAACGGTTTCCGGTGAATCCGTTCGAATTATAAGATACTTATACCTCAGTCTCTTTTAAGTAGTCTGTTAATGATGATGGTCATGAGACCTTTCTTGTTCAGGTATATCTTTCTGTAAATATTCAAGATCGTTATCTGATAATTCTCCAACAATAAATTGTTGTTTGGGCATTATTTCAGAATCTTGATGCTTAATATGGGCCTTTATAAAATAGAGACCTTCACTTGAGAAGGAAGTTGTTAATTGGTATTTTCCATTGCCACGATTATCAGGTATTTTGTGAATGGTAGGTATTGATCCGTCTTGCTTCCAAATTTTAACATGAATGTTATCTACCTGGTCAACGGGATTTCCATCTTTTGTGAGAAGAATTTCTATAGTTTGTTCTTCTTTGGTTGATATGGAATCGTCTAAAGTTATTTCTGCATCTAGATTTGGTTCTTGTTTATACAGTTGGGCGACATTTGAATTAAGGGTACATCCGCTTAATAGTATGAATAACGTGAATAGTATCGAAGTAGATAGTAATCGATTCATATTCGTTCCTCCTTTAAGCATGAAAGAAATTTCGAAGTTTTGATATCTTGCGTATAACGAATCGATCTATTAAATAAACAAAGATAATAGATAAACCAACTAATGGAAAAGTAAGGCCTAATCCAATTATTAAAATGAAGAAGAGCTTCATGCTATAAATCGGAGGTGCCTTTGGTGCTCCTAAGCCATCATCTGGCTTTCGTTTCCACCATAGATAAAGTCCACTAAGTGCAACAAAAACAATACCAATGCATATGAATAAGCTGATGATTTGGTTTATAAACCCAAATTGTGTTCCTTTATGAAGAGTGATACCCCATGCAACGACTTTTCCAATTGATCCATAATTATCATAGCGGTAATCTGCTAAAACTTTTCCCGAGTACTGATCAATATGCATAGTGATTTCGTCTTGCGCTTTAGGAGGAAAAGCTGAAAGCGTGTAAACTCCTGTATTTTCTTGAGGAAGATACAATGTATAACTCGAATGCACACCTTCTCGATCAGCAATTGCTACAATGTCGTCGATAGAAACAGGAACCCTACCTTGAATGTCCGATTTGGGTACATCTAAAGTTTCTGCAGCCCAAGGGACTTCTGCAATATCTTTTGTTTCTATTTGGGAGGTTTGGGCGTTACCAACCCAAACAGAAGGAGGGTAACCATTACCTAAATTAGTCGTTACTGTTTGAAAATTCGTTCCCCAAAACCCTGACCAAGGTAGTCCAGTCAGGATTAAGAATAACATCCCTGCTGTTATCCAAAAGGCGGGCACTACATGTAAATCCCTTCGAAGTATTCGTTTTTTGCTAGTTAATCTCGGTACTAAGACACCAGATATTCGAAGCTTGTTTCTGGGAAACCACATGTAAAGGCCAGTTACAATTAATATAATTGCCCAGCAAGCAGCTAATTCCACAATACGGTCACCTAAAGTTCCAGCCATTAGTTCCCCATGAAATTCCTCGATTTTGTCCATTATTCTATCTTCGTTATTTAATTTTCCTAAGGATTTGCCTGAGTATGGATCAATAAAAATAGTTGATGATTGATCATCCATTGTAATATGGAATTCGCTTGAGCGTGTGGCATCCTCCCCAGGTCGATACGCTGTTATTACTGCATTAGGATCTTCGTTTTTAACTTTTTCCATCAGTTGAGATGGTGGAATTCGATCACCCTCAGGAGTTACTTCATAATAATCTTGATAGATGATTTGCTCTATTTGAGGCTTAAATAAATAAATGGATCCAGTGATAGCTAGGATAAGAAGAAATGGTGAAATGATAAGTCCTGCATAAAAATGCCATCGCCAGAAAAGTTTATAATTCGAAGCTTGCTTTTGTTTTTGTTGTCTGTTTTTGCTAGATAACATTGGTTTCTCCTTCCGACCTAACGTCTTGTTAAAAATTGTTATATTTATTTATCGTATTGTGATCCAATAATGGAATGACAAGAGTATAATGTAAGCTTGCTTTTAAAGTTTTTGTAATTGGTAGATAATAAATTGATAATGTGATTGTATGTGTTAACTTTTGTTTTATTTTAACATCATTTATATTGAGATGGAGTAGCTACTATGAAAAAGAAAATGAAAATAATGTGAAGACCAATTAATATATTTACAAAAAGTTCACATGTTTTTTGTTACTATTTGGTACATTAATACGTAATACTATGGATGGAATATATTTAAGGAAAATGTCTTTAAAACTATCGAAAAGGAAGATTGTTGATATGGCTTACATATGGTTAATTATTGGATTTGTTTTATTAATTAAAGGGGCAGATTTATTTGTAGATGGTTCATCCAATATAGCAAAATTATTACGTGTTCCTACTATTTTAATTGGATTAACCATTGTAGCTTTTGGAACTAGTTCACCAGAGGCGACGGTGAGTATCATTGCTGCATTAGAAGGAACAGCTGATGTATCAATGGGGAATGTTATCGGAAGTAATATCTTTAATTTAACCTTAGTTGTCGGGATTGCGACCATTATTTTCCCGATCAAAGTAGAAAATGAAACCATTCGTAAAGAAATTCCATTTACGCTGTTGGCTAGTGTGGCACTATTAGTTTTGATTAGTGATACAGTGCTTCAGGGGTTTGACGTGAATTACATCTCTCGTAGCGATGGATTAATCTTTTTATTATTCTTGTCTGTCTTCATGTATTATGTCATTGAGGTAGCGTTGAAAAGTAGAGAGAATGTAACCCAAGAAAAATCTTCGCACGATATTAAGTGGGGTAAAAATATTCTGTTAACGTTACTAGGGCTAGCTGGGATAATTATTGGCGGACAAATGGTTGTTGATAATGGTAAAGATATTGCCTATTCCTGGGGAATGAGTGAAGCTTTGGTTGGGTTAACTATTATTGCAATCGGTACATCTCTACCCGAATTAGTGACCTCCATAACAGCAGCTATTAAGAAAGAAAGTGAAATCGCTATTGGTAATATTGTAGGAAGTAATATTTTTAATATATTATTTGTTCTTGGATCTTCCGCTGTTATTACGCCGCTAGATGTAAACGGAAAAGTAGTGATCGATATCATTATAATGATTGCTCTGACTGTATTATTATTAGTTTTTTCTAGAACAAATTATAAAATTAGGAAAACAGAAGGGGTTATTCTTGTCATAGGTTATGTCCTTTATTTAACATATATTATCATCCGAAATTAAAAAAGTGCTGGAATTGATCTTCCAGCACTTTGACTTATTGATTGTCGTACCATGCAACCGCAGCTTCTATTTCATCTAGTGTTAATTGGTGACCGTGATTCTCCCAATGAAGCCTCACATGGGCATTTGCTTGTTGTAACACATCTTTGAGTTCTTCTGACTCTTCAGCAGGACATATAGGATCATTCGTTCCAGCAGCAATAAATACATTGATTCCAGACAGGTCAGGTAAAGACAATCCTCTTCGTGGAACCATTGGATGATGTAGAATTGCACCATATAACGCATGTGGATGATGGAATAATAAGCTAGCTGCAATATTAGCTCCATTTGAATACCCAACAGCAAAGATATGATTTCGATCAAACTCATATTGTTTTGCGGCTTCATCAAGGAAGTCGTTTAACTCTTGGGTACGGAAGATCAGATCTTCTTCATCAAAAACACCTTCAGCCAACCGTTTGAAAAAACGAGGCATGCCGTTTTCTAAGATGTTACCACGTACGCTAAGCACATTCGCTGCAGGATCGATTTTACTTGCTAAAGGTATAAGGTCTTGTTCGGTTCCGCCAGTACCGTGCAGAAGTAAGAGTGTTGGTCTTGATTGATCTGTTCCTTTTTGAAAAATATGCTTCATCAATTCTTTCCCCTTTCTTATTACGCACGTTGACCTACTTGTTTTAATACATCAACCAGCGTTTGTTTTTGTTGTTCATCAATGCCAACAAATAGTTCTTCAATCACTTGCTGATGTTGTGGGAAAATCTCATCCATTAATGCTTTACCGGCATCTGTTATATGAATATAAACGACACGGCGGTCTTCACTGCAATGTTGTCTTTCCAATAATCCTTTTGTTTCTAGTTTGTCAATTACATAAGTAATCGATCCAGTATTAATGAGTACACCTTCTGATATTTGGCGTATCGTTTGCTTTCCTTTATGATAGAGTGTCTCTAGAATTGTAAATTCAGAAGTCCGCATACCGTAATTGCTTATATCCTTTTTGATACGTTCTTGAACAGCTTTTGAAGCCTTCATCAACACAACAAATGATTTTAGAGAAAGATTCTCACTCATTGCTAGACCACCTTGTTTAATGTATTTAATTAATTTATTCTTAATTAAATATAAATCAAAAAATAGAAAGTGTCAATTCGATCGTTTAGATTCCAATTCTTTCTTACGCGCTAGAAGTGATTCAAATTCCTGATCCAACGCTTCAGTAGGTTCCATACTCAATTTGCTTAATGTTTCTGTAATCTTTGTCTCCAGCACAATTAGCTCTTGCTCGAATGGGTCTTCTTTTTGTTTTTTCGTATCGTTTTTATAGGCAGCGTATGTGCCTTCAAATAGGTTAATTTGATGATTTTCAAAAACGATGATACGGTTAGCTATTTCTTGAATAAACCTTCGATCGTGGGAAACAAATAGTACGGTTCCTTCATAATCCGTTAATAGTTGTTCTAATGCCTCTACTGCATCAATATCCAGAAAATTAGTAGGCTCATCAAGAATGATGGTATTAACATTACTAACAAATAATTTAGCAAAGGCAACTTTAACTCGTTCCCCCCCACTCAATACCTTAATTTCCTTATAAACATCTTCGCGATAAAAATGTAGTCTGGCTAACACGGTCCTAATTAGTGCTTCATCTTGGCTGGATGTGTCACTTACATTTTCTAAGATGGTTTTATTTATATCCAGCACATCTAAATTCTGACTGAAATAACCGATTTTCATAGCAGGAGAAGATTGTATCTGATCCTCTTGATTGATTATTTTTTTAATTAATGTTGTTTTCCCGCTACCGTTTGGACCGATAATTGCTAATTTATCGCCACCCCTGATTTGAAAACTTACGTTATTCCAAAGCAAGCGGTCACCAACTTTCCCAGCTACTTCTTCTACGCGCAGTATAATTCGACCTTTTGTCCCTTCCTCATTCGGAAGTTTCATTTTAATTGGCGGTATTTCTTTTACTTTTTCAACTTTATCCAGTTTTTCAAGACGAGTTTCAATGGCCTTCGCCGATTTACGTAATTTCTTTTGCTTATTCGCATAATAAGGCTTAGCACCGGTGATTTTTGCTTCCGAGTTGCTTGTTTGCTTTGGTTTCTTGGTTGCTCTCTGTGCTTTTTGTTCTTTGAGTTCCAGCGCTTCCTCTAGCTGTGATTTCTTCTTGATATACGATTCATAAGCTTGTTCTTGTTGCCTTATTTCCTGTTGTTTTTGTTTATAGTAATCGGAATAGTTTCCTTTATATTCGCTTACCTTGCCGTCTTGTAATTCCCAGATTTTCGTGCAGATGTTATCTAAGAAAGCACGGTCATGAGAAACTATGACCAAGATACCCTTCCATTTTTTTAGTTGTTTTTCTAATTTTTCAATTCGAGTTGTATCTAAATTTGTAGTTGGTTCGTCCAGGAAAAAAATATCCGCTTTTTTCGCAAGTGCTTTGTCAATATATTCTTGAGTAATCTCCCCACCGCTTTTAGTTGTATTGGTTCGTTTTAATTGAGGAAGCAGGTGTCTTGTACCATCTGTTACGATATGCCCTGTCTCCGGGACAATCTCCCCAGCTAATATTTTCATTAATGTTGTTTTGCCGCTGCCGTTCCTACCAACCAAACCAATTCGGTTTCCTTCGTGAAGGCGAAGGTTGGTTACATCAATTAATTTCCGATCTTTCATATACATAGATAAATTCTTTGCTTCTAAAAAACCCAATTCTACCACTCCAATCTTTCTTGTGTTGGAGAGACAAAAAAAGCCTCCCATTCATTTCAGAATAGGAGGGCAAACGGTGTGGTAAAAGGGGATATAATATACCCCGAAAAGTATACCACGATAAAGCACAATCCTATTCTGAAACGTTCGTAAAATGACATACAAAAAGGAACAGACTACCATCTGTTATTAAATGCCTTTTGTCGAATGTTTTCAGTGAATAGGATTAGTACTTCATTTAATTGGATCACCCTTTGCTTTTTAGTTAGTACCATTATATACAGTGTAAATGAATTTGTCTACCTGGTCATTCGCCCTTTACGTTTTGAATTTATTGTTTAAAGTATACATACCTAATAATTCTAGTTAGGTGAACGTATGTTTAACAGAGCATTAGTCAAAGGCAGAGTATATCGTTGCTGGTCCTTCAATTATTAAATGAACGGGATATGTATGGATATGAACTTGTAAAGGAAATGGATCAACGTAGTGATCATCATTTTCAAATGAAAGAAGGGACCCTGTATCCAGCCATACATAAGCTAGAGAAGCAAGCATATATATCGTTTTATTGG
Organism: Virgibacillus sp. CM-4; assembly: GCF_000445495.1. Taxonomy (NCBI): domain Bacteria; kingdom Bacillati; phylum Bacillota; class Bacilli; order Caryophanales; family Bacillaceae; genus Virgibacillus; species Virgibacillus sp. CM-4. The sequence goes on along the minus strand of NZ_AUQA01000001.1, from coordinate 258,693 downwards.
CAAGAACAAGAAAAAAGTCGAGCCCGAAAATATATTTGTATAACAGAACTTAAAAAGAATATGCTCGAGGAAAAAACAAGTGAGTGGCATTGCTATGTTCAAGTTATGAATAGCCTAACTAGGAGAGATCAATCGTGACGAAAGCAAGGGATCGATTTCTTTACGAGCTGGATCAGGCTTCCCCAATCTATTACTTATGTATGTGACAATTTTTAAGCTTATCCCGTATGAATGTTTTCAATCATTATTAAGGTTTCCGTTTATTATTGCTTGTATTGGTTTCACGTGGGGAAGAAGAACATCTGTCTAGCGCAGGCATAGCTTTATAATCGAGATAATTTGTCGCTACATACATAGAATTTCTATGTGTATAGCAACACTTAATAAGAAGGATATGTTTATGGATGGTCAAGTTCTTATGCACTTTCATGTCGTATCTATTAAAACGCCAATTTAATAGAGTTGGTTTGATTTTCCGTTTATTTATTTCTAATGGAAAAAGTTCAGGAAGTTATCGAGTATCGTTTTCAGCTTTGTAAATATTATTTTACAAAGCTAGTTAAACCCTATGAAGGCGAGAAGGGAGATAGATATTTTCATTCCAGCTTGATTGGATTAGGTATCGGTGCACCACTGCTTGCTGTTATTATTGGGGTTGTTAATGTCTGCAGATAACGTATTCCAGAAGATGATTTAGCGAAATGGGGCGCTTCGAATTATTAATATAACAATTACTTCTTAATGGGTCTTTGTAATTCGTTTTATCAAATATACGAATATCGACAATCAATAAATTACCGTCTCTATGTTTTTTATTAAGCGACCTATGGATACATTAGATCTTACTTTGGTGCATAGCTTCATGTCTTTCCTTATGGTAATATTTGGTTATACTCGGATTCGGGTATGGATAAAACGATAATTTTTTCCTTCACTTCTATTTATTGCAGGGTTATTATTCTACTACGGGCGTAAATGCAATAAATATAGAGAAGGTTGTGTTAGATAAAAATCTAAAGCATTATGAACATACACAGAAGATAAATGTATCGTATTTAGATCTGCTTTCTTATAGCGGATGGAATGGCATGATTTATTTATATGAAAAGGCTCAAGAACTTTCTGAAATAAAGGAACGGCTTAAAAAGCGGATTAGTGAATGAGAATAACGGAAAACCAAGAATCGTGGCAATCCTTTAATTTCACCAAAAGGAAAGTAACAAATAAATGAAAATCAGCGCCGACTTTCGAATAAAGGATATGGGGGTTCCGACGATGGATTATTATACTCCAAAGCATGTTGCGATCATGATGGATGGAAATGGTAGGTGGGGAAAGCAGCGAGGATTAACTCGTAGTGAAGGGCACTACGCAGGAGCCCAAGCAATGGAGCATATCATTGATGCAAGTATTGAATTAAATATTCAAGTGTTAACTCTTTATGCATTTTCATCTGAAAATTGGTCGCGTCCAAAAGATGAGGTCAATTATTTAATGCAATTGCCGGTTAAATTTTTTAAACAAAAGCTACCAGAGTTTCAAAAACGGAATGTGATAATTCGGCTATCAGGTCATATAGAAAATTTGCCAAAGAAAACAAAAAAATCACTACTCCAGGCAGTTGAACAAACCAAGCACAATACAGGTATTATTGTTAATTTTGCTTTCAATTATGGTGGCAGAGCTGATATTCTACAGGCAACTAGACAAATAATTTGCGAGGCAGCGAATAAACAAATAGATATTAATCAGGTGAATGAAGAACTCTTTCAGCGTTATTTGTATACAAGTGAATTGCCTGATCCAGAGTTAGTAATTCGAACAGGAGGTGAGAAGCGGGTTAGTAACTTTCTATTATGGCAATCTTCCATGGCAGAATTGTATTTCTCTGATAAATATTTCCCTGACTTTGGCAAACTGGAATTAGAAGCAGCGATAAATGAGTTTCGGCGTAAGCAGGGTACAAAACAAAATGAAATGTTAAGTTAAAACAGCTTGTTGTTCAGGCTGTTTTTTTAAGAGGTATCATAATCATACGACAAACTTAAAGGTGATAGACCCTTTTTTCATTAAAAAAGGATTATGTCTTCTCGTCCTTCCCCAAAATCCTGATCGACTTGGCTTTTTAGTCTCTCCTTTTGATAGGCTTTTAATTTTCCTTTGTACACAAGCTCAAATACTTCATTCGAAAGCAAGTCATGAGGCGTAATTAGAGCCGGCGGCTTGTGATATTCAATAACATTACTCTTTTTAAGTACAGTGGCAACAAATTGAGAACAAAAGAATGCGTTTCTGCGTTTGATAGGGATTTGGAGGAGAATCCCAAATACACCTAGCAGATTATAACGATAATTATCTTGTTCTTGCTGTATCTCTTGTACATAGGCATTCATTTTATTCCATTGTTCGTTTGTGATGGTAAAGGAATAAATCGCTCCACTAGCTTGCTTAAAAAGGCCTGTTTGAATATCTTCTTTAATAAAACCACCAATAAACGGGTTTCTTCGTTTTTTTCTCCCAAAACTATAGACCTTTTCCAGTTCTTCATCAAAAGCTATGGAAGCGTGGTTGTATGGCTTTCTGGTGTAACACTTAATTAGCTTAGTAAACCAAGTCCCCGTATCCGTAAGTAGTATATATATCTGTTTATCATTCATCATCGTATTTCCCCTTATTTATCGTTTTGGATCTCCCTGATATTGAACTACTTTGAATAACACTTATTACATATTCCTGAATCTATCATAGGTTGTAAAAGAAGGCTTGATAAGCAGCTTGCGAAATAATAGAGGGTAGGTCTAAGGATGTATTTTTGGTATGTTGACAAACACCAACATGTGTAATATATTTATTACACATGATGCTTAAATATTAAGTTTGAGAGGAAGTGGGGATATCCTTCATGATTGAAAAAATGAGAGACCGCGTGTTAGTAAAGTATGAGTAAACAAGATGGAGATACACTGCTTGTCCTTTTTGAAGCGTTAGCCAACCCACATCGATTAAAGATCATTTCCATTCTTTTTGTCGAAAGGCAGTATGTTAGTCAACTAGCTAGAGAAGCAGAAATGAGTAGACCGTTACTATATATGCATTTACAAAAACTAGAGAAAGCAGGGCTTGTAAAGAGTGAAATGGAACTATCTACGGACGGTAAAGCCATGAAATATTATGAGCTTGTTGCTTTTGATTTTACGATCACCCCAGCTTTAATCAAAGATGCGGCGGAAACCATAACAATAAAAAAGAAAGAAGGGAAATAGAATGGATTCTGAAACAATGTTTGGATTAGCGGGAATGCTTTTCGTTGTGCTAATTATTGGGCTCGCAGTTGTATTGCTTGTATCGCTTACAAAAGTATGGCAGACAAAAAATCAAACTTCTAAGGAAGAGGTGTATCAAAACCTTGCTGCTGAAGTAATTGAAGTTCAGAAAGCTTCTAATGCGCATCAGGAAAAAATATCTACTGATATGGAGGAAGTAAAAGCAAAGGTTGTATCAATGGAAAAAATGCTAAAAGAAGTGGAATAGGTGGTAGGGTCTTCATAGATCCTATCTTTTTTAAATTTTCTAACAAATAACACCGTATTATGATATCCTATTTATAAAAGGAGGCGGTCATTATGAATATAAAAACGTTACGCATTTTCTGTAAAGGTATTGATCTATACTAATGGTTTAAGGAGTGATTGTTCTGAATCAAGCATTGTTAATTATTGATGCTCAACAGGAGTTAATTGATGGGAATGAGACAGAAAATGGTGTTTACGATAAAGTAATGCTAATTAATCGAATTAACCTTGCGATTGAGAAGGCGCAGGAGGCAAATGCCCCCATTATTTGTGTAAGAGATGTGGACGTAAGCGAAGGCGAGGGTGCTGGTTTTCAAATACATGAGGAAATACAAATCCCATCAGGAGTAATGACCTTTGATAAACAAGCAACGAATTCATTTCACGGTACGGATCTAAAAAACTACCTATTCAAAAATGAAATAGACCACCTCGTTATCATGGGATGTCAAACGGAGCATTGTATCGACACGGCAGTACGAACAGCAACGATAAGTGGATTTGATGTTACATTAGTAGAAAATGGTCATTCGACAGTTGATAGCGAAGACTTTTCAGCAGAGCAAATTATCAAACATCATAACCGGGTTTTGCACGGACATTACAATGTCGAACATTTTTCAATTGTAAGGAAAGTGGAGGAAAATTTATTCCATCCCACACATGATACTTATCGATAAGTAATTGGCACCCTTGTAATTTATAATCTATATGCTATTCTAATGGTAATTATAAAGAATGGAGGTTTCCTAATGATTTTAATCAGACTACGTTTCCATTTGAACTACTAACTGAATACGTTCAGGGTAGCACTGCATGTACTGTAGTGTTAATGGGGATAGTCTGCCTTTTAGGAAATGATAGTCGTTGATGATTAAGAGGGAGGGGTTGCCTCCTTCTTTTTTTATGCATAGAATGCTTCAGGTAACCAAGGTTAGGTAATAAAACTTGATCCATGTACATACAGTACACAGGCAGTGGTCTGTGTTTTTTCTTTGTGATTAAACGGAAGGAATATTATTTAAAAGGAGTGTACATGATGACATTATCGAATAAACAAGTTATTGAATTGGCAAATCAACATAACATGCAATTAGTGGAATCGTCACTAAAAGGAAACGAATCTGGGTTAGATTTTCAAGTTGTCTTTACAGAAGAGCCTTCTGGTGATCAATGGGTTCTCCGAATTCCAAGAAGGGAAGATGTTATTCCAAGGGCAAACAAGGAAAAGCGAATTTTGGATGTTGTTGGTAGACACCTATCAGTGCAGACACCCAATTGGTCTGTTTTCACGGATGAATTAATTGCATATAAACGACTAACAGGTATTCCTACAGGCACGATCGATCCCCAAGCAAAACGTTATGATTGGGAAATCGACGACAAAAACGTGCCTGATCAATTTCATGAAACACTGGGAAAGGCAATGATGGAATTGCATCAAATTAATCATCATGAAGCTGAGGAAGCTGGAATGACAATGAATACTCCTGTAGAACTGCAGCCATCAATGAAAAAACGTATGGATAAGGTAAAGCAAGAATTTAAGATTGGTGAGCCTTTATGGGGACGTTGGCAAAGATGGTTAGCAAATGATTCATTTTGGCCAAAACACACAGCGGTAATTCATGGCGATTTACACCCAGGTCATATATTAATTAATAAACAAGCTGAAGTGACAGGGTTAATCGACTGGACAGAAGGTAGAGTGGATGACCCTGCTAATGACTTTGTGGCCCATCTTGCAGCATTTGGTGAGGAAGCATTGAAACAATTAATAGCTGCATATCAAGAAGCTGGTGGATATGTATGGCCAAATATGTTTGCACATATCGTAGAGCTTTCTGCTGCTTATCCTGTAGCAATAGCAGAATTTGCTATGATATCTGGCATGGGTGAATATAAGGAAATGGCACAAGAAGCGTTATTAGCTAACTAATTATATGAAGGAAAACTAAGATAAGCCTTGATCCTTTGCGATTGGACAATATATAAAAGAGCACTGCAAGGGATCTCAAGCTATGCATCAATTAAATAGTTAACCCAAAAGCAGAACAATAAAATAGGAATAAAAAAACGCTGATACGAAGCGCAGTCAACATACGTCTGTATACAAAAATCCGAACGAATTCGAGAGGAATCGTTCGGATTACTATGAGAATAAGATACTTTTTGTCCACTTTCCTGCTATTTTTGCTTTGCGGCTTGTGTCATTTGGTTCCAGATAGACCCTTTTGCCTCTTCACCATCTTCAATCCTTGCTAAGGCCATTTTCACTTGCATTCTGACTTCAAATTCAGGGTCTTCCATCGCATCTTTAAGAGCAGGAACCGCTGATTCATCACCTAATTCATATAAAAACATTGCCGCGCGCCAACGAACAAGTCTACTCTTATCCGATAGCGAATGGATGACTTCAGGCATCGCCTCTTTAAATCCGAGGTCAGATAAACAGTCGCCTGCCGTCCGTCTCACATTTACCCCTTTATCCTTTAGTGCTTTGTACAGATAAGGCAGTACCTTTTTGTCTTCAATCATCCCAAGATAGGCAGTGGCTAATCTGCGAATAGAGGACTTATCATCTTCAAGTGCTTTATTTAATACAGGTAAATCTTCTATTGTTGGATCCAATCGATCCAACGCCGCATAGCGTTCTTTCCAATTTGGATGATCAAGCATTTCAACTGTTACTTTTTGATGGAGGGATGATACAAATGAAGCATCATTCGTTAAAGCGTAGTTAACGAGATCGGTTAGTCTTTGTTCATTATAACTAGCTGCTATTTCTTCAACTACTTCACAGCCGATCTCTTCTATATCACCATAACGAGGCTTCTGTTCAATCCATTTACGTTCTTCGAGCATATTATCCGATGATTTAGTTGCTTCCATGGCAGCATTCATAAATCGCTCTGGTAAGCCAAAACGTTTTTCTGTATCACCCTCTAATAGTTTCACTTGCATAGGGATATAGCGAAAGGTTTGAATATATACATTTACTTCCCCATATGCTTCTTCCATACTTGCGTTATTTGCAGGGATATCTTTATTGTCTTCTTCTGCGGAGCCCAGAACTTGTCGCACTTCTGGAAGAATTTCTTCCCAGGAAACTCTTGGATTTCTTTCAAGCGCTATAAAATCGATTACACGGTAGATTCCTTTTACTCCTCTAATCTGAAACAAATCTTGTATATATGGCGGAGCATCCTGTTTATCATCATCTAACTTGAAATTTTGTGTTTGCCCATCTGCTAGTTGTTCATCCACGTTAATTTTCATCGAATATGGGCTAGGGGTTGGTTCAATGGAAACGATCTTCACGATTCATTCCTCCTTTGTAATCAGGGTCGTTATATGAAAACTACTGTTAATAACTATTAAAAGTTTAACAAAAGTGAAAGCGATAATCTATGCCAGTTCCCCATCATCTATTGGTGAATGATCGATATAAACCATCTAAAAAGCGCTGTGTCATTATAATATCATTTGGAATACCATTTCTAAGAGAGTAACGTCATTAGGAAAAAGAAGGTAAAAATGGCCCCGGTTTTTCTTGACTATGGTTAGATGGCATTAGATAATTTATCAATTGCTTCTTGCTCTGATGAAACAAAAAATACATTGTTTCCTTTGTTACACTCATAAATAAAATCTTTGAGTGATTTACTGGTATGAGACGAAAAATCCCCAATAATTGCAAACTTTATATGATAGGTAGCAACCTTTTGGAGGATCGCCCCTGCAAGTCTTGTACGAAGCTTAAAAAAATCTTCAGAAATCGCTTCTTTGTTTAATGCTATTCGACTACCACCTGTCTCACTGCTAATCGTCATAATTACATCTAATGCACGTTGCTCATCTGTTAACAGGATTGAATCTGCATTAGCTATTACGATGATATGTCCGTTAGCCTCTGTCTTTTTAATATTCATCTTCCACCCTCTATTCGAATTGCAGGATAAATTTTCGCTTACCTTTAGAAAAAGGCTGCTTCAGCAGCCCTTCACTGGTTTAATGCTAATCACATTTAGTCTCGGTGGTACACACTTTCATTCTGCAACTTTAATTTGATCAACCGTTCCTTTGTTCTAGTAAACTGGAAAATCGTTGTTCAAACAGCTTGCGATCTTCTTCAGAAAAAGGCTTCGGGCCTTTGGTTCGTTTGCCGCTTTTTCTTGCCATCGCGCTTAAATAGCGGGTCTGTAATAGTCGGTCAATATTTTCATTTGTATAAATGAAGCCTTTGTGGTGAACAACATCACAATTTTTCGCAAGGCCCAATGATGCAAGTCCATAATCTTGTGTCACAATAATGTCTCCTGATTTAGCTAATTTCATAATTCGATAGTCAGCTGCCTCAGCACCTGCGTCGACATAGATGGTATTTACTCCATCTGGATCTTCCTTATTAGAAAAATGGGAAAAACTTTGAACAAAAGTTACGGGGGTATTCCAACTCTTTGCCAATTCAATGATGGATGGTTTCACAGGACAAGCATCTGCATCGACATATATATGCATGAAAAAACCTCACATTCGTACATTAACGTTGGAGTGAGCATAATCCGAATCGGTCAAAAAGTCAAGTTATAAAATATTTTGTGTAATTTAATATTGTACACTTTACAATAGTGTGCGACATACACTATACTGTGTTTAGGAGTTGATTAAATGAGTGAAGCCAAAGAACATTTAGATAAACTAACGCAGGAACTACGTAGAGGTACGATCACCATTGGCGTTTTAAGTCAATTATCCAAACCTCAATATGGATATTCTTTAGTAACTAAATTAAACGAGGAGGGAATTCATGTTGAGCCTGGAACGTTATATCCATTGCTTCGCAGACTTGAAAAGCAAGGTTTATTAGAAAGTACCTGGGATACCAATGAAGCAAGACCTAGGAAATACTACATGTTAAGCAAGATGGGAGCGGAAGTGTTCGAACTGTTATGGAAGGAGTGGCAAAAGATGGTGGATAGCTTAAACCATTTAATTGATTTAGATAAAGGAGGAGATAAGAATGGAGATGATTGATCGGTATATATATGCCGTGACACAACGCTTATCGCAATCACAACGAGAAGACATTTCACAGGAGCTTAGAGGGTTAATTACGGATATGTTGGAAGAACGGATGGAGGGATTGCAAGCGGCAGAAAACGATGTAGAGCAAGTATTAAGCGAATTGGGGGATCCTAAGAAACTTGCACAGCAATACCAAGGAACAAAAAAGTATATTATCGGACCTGAACTTTATGATCCATTTATAATGGTTATGAAAGTAGTACTGATATCGATTGTGGCTGCAATGAGTATCATTTTTGCTATTCAAATCATAATTAATCCTGTTAATATCTTAGACTATTTTATTGATTATATTGTATCTTTTGTAACTACGATCCCGATGGCCATTGGCTGGGTAACATTTGGATTTGTGTTTTTGGAGTATTTTCAAAATGTAGATGGAAAAGACCTGAATTTAGAAAAGGATTGGTCCCCTTCAGATTTGCCGCAACTTCCTGATCCGAAAAGACAGATTAAACGACATGAGCCGCTAACATCGATTGTATTCTTTATTATTTTAATGGCAATGGCGGTCTTTTCTAGTAACTACTTTGGTATTTGGGCTTTTAACAATGGTGAATTGTCAACGGTCGTCCCATTTTTAAACGAAGCTACGTACAATGGCTATATGTTGTTAATTCTCCTTATTCTCAGTCTAGGTGTTATAAAAGAAATTGCTAAACTAGTTAACGGGAAATGGACGAACCGACTGTTTCTCTTTACGATGTTCATTGATGTAATAACTGTCATAGTAGTAATGGTAATGGTATCTGGACCAGATTTCTGGAATCCACTATTTATGCAAGAACTTGTGCAAGCTGACATGCTTACCGAAGGAAGCGATAACTATCAAACGATCGAGAATATTTGGGAAAGTACCACACTTTTGACATTGCTCTTACTAATTGGAGGGCTAGTTTGGAATATCATTGCTAGTTGGGTAAAAGTTAGAAAAGGAAAAGAATCTTAACAAATTATAGAACCGCCGAAATAATCGGCGGTTTGTTTTTATTCATTCGTCTAAACCATCGATTCTTATAGCTTCCAAGGTATGATTGTGCGGTTTTAGGAACTAATAGACCGGGATTTCCCTAAATAGATATATTCCATTGTAACCTCCCTTTTTGTTTTGTGTCATACTATTGTGAATATCAGTCAAACGGTAGTAAAGATTCATGATCTAAGAAGTTATTTTCTTTTTTATAAATTTTGATTATAATTATCATCAATTATCTTTTTGTATAGGGGAGGGGAAATACGATTAGTTGAACCCGGTGTTGAATGGGAAAATGAGCATCGAGCTTATGAAAAAGAGTGGGGCACTACTCGGATGATTCCTTCAAGCTTTGATTTATCAGGATATAATAACTATGACGTTATGTAAAGGAATTGGATCTAAAGCAAGAGGGAGCGGAGACAGGATGCTCAGTTCCAATTATTTATGAATTAATGACATGGATGAAACTGTAGCTATGGTGGATATTCGCCACCAATTAAATGAATTCCTTTTAAATTTTGGTGGCTATATTGGCTATAGCGTCAGGCCGTCTGAATGAAGAAAAGGGTATGCTACCATCCTTCTTCATGAAGCATTACACAAGTGCAAAGATGAAAGATATACCGTGTATTCGTGACTTGTGACATGGATAACATTGGTTCTGCAAAAACGATTATAAAAAATGGCGGATTAGAAGGTACTAACGAACGAGGAGGTTCTGGATAAACAATGTCTAACAGCATAGAACAAATCATAATGAAACCGATGGTATATCGAGATTGGCCAGAGGTTAGGGATATATATATGGAAGGAATTGCTACTGGCAATGCTACGTTTGATACACAAGCTCCAACATGGGAAGAGTGGAATGAGAAATATTTAAATGTCTGCAGATTAGTTGCATCGGAACAGGGGAAAGTCATTGGATGGGCTGCATTACTGCCGATTTCGAGTAAAAAAGCGTATGCAGGTGCTGCGGAGTTAAGTATATATTTAAGCGCTGCAAGTCGAGGCAAGGGAATAGGCAGAAAGCTCATGGAATATGTTATTTCAGAGAGTGAAGCAAATGGATTCTGGACACTACAATCTGGAATTTTCCCTGAAAATGAAGGGAGTATTCGACTACATGAAAAACTAGGATTTTATCAAGTAGGTGTTCGTAAGCGAATCGGAAAATTAAATGGCGTATGGAGAGATGTTGTTTTATTGGAAAGGCGTAGTGACTCGGTTGGAGTTGATTAAGGAAAAAGCTTGAATTAGGATCCAAGCTTCAGGCTGTCGAGCTCGGGAACAATAAATTTCGATCAGTACATGAAGTTGAAGGTAGAGTAGAAGATGTTGATGATTTCTATAAAAAAGGGAAAGAACGATGGAATTATCAAAAGGGAAGTATTGCATTTCAGGGACCGGATTCAGTCTGTGTTTCCAATAATTGATAACGTAAACTAGAACAACCTGTATTCGTAGGAAGAATCAGGTTGTTCTTTGGTTCCGTGCGACTATCCTAAAAATTCACTTTGTAGAATACCCTTATGTAATAAATCATGCCAATTTCCATTTCTAAATAAGTATTGTCTTGTTGTTCCATCATGTTTAAAGCCTAGTTTTTCATATAAGTGAACAGCCCTATGATTGAATGAAAATACTCGAAGGGATATGCGATGGAGGTTCATTTCAAGAAAAGCATATGTCAATCATATTCTCATTGCTTCGTAACCATAACCTTTACCCCAGTATTCCTTTTCACCGATGTCGATAATAATCTCCGTGATTCTATTTTTATGATCGATTTGAGTTAGTGACACAATGCCTATCGGCTAATCTGTTTCTTTCGGCGTAAATATCTAATCGGGCATTGGTTGCCTCCATTACTTCCAAATTATTACGCCAATTGTGGTATTGTTCAACATCTGAAAGGGTTATTTTTCTAAATCTACGTTTTGCTGATTCAAATAGCATGGAATAGATCACTCCTTTGTGTTTACTGGACATAGCATGTGTTTTAAAGAAAACAGTAACCCGTCTATTTGTTCCTCCGTATTTGTCACTGCACTACCGTGTTGAAAAGTGTTTAACATTAAACCATCGATACAGGAAATAATAAACTGTGCAATCGCATCTTTGGATACTATTGGGTTAAATTCACCGTTTGCTTCACCCAATTGTATGGTTTCTTTAATTACTTCAATCATCAGTTCATATCGTTTCTTTAGATAAGAAGCATTTTCTTTATCCATCTTGTATTTCGTCGAAAGAAAAAATTCGGAGCGAGCTAGAATAAGAGAGTCACGATTAAATTGAATGCTTTTTTTCTGATCTTTTATCCAAGTTGTAAGCTGATTCCATACCGATTTATTATAATCAAGTGTAGGAAGGATTTGCTGATCCTCTTGATAGAGCACGTCCATGAAAATATGGTCTAAATGATTAAAATAACTATAAAGTCCCCCTCTTGAAATCTTGGCCTCTGTTAGAATATCCTCCATCGTTGCATGGGTATATCCCTTATTAATAAATACCTTTTTTGCCGCTGCTAAAATTGCTTGTCTCTTCTCTAACTTGTAAGAGTGACTAACTTTAGGCATGAATATGTTCACCTCAATAAAAACGACAATATTGTCGTTTTTATTGAATTTTACGTAACATAAGCATTAAAGTCAATAAGATATATTACAATTTATTTAAATATTAAATACATTTTGTTATTTTTGATTCATAATACCTAAGTATTTTATCTCTTATGAAAAGGATTTACTATAAATATAGGCTGAAGTCCTCTTAAAACAGGGGAATATATGCTATATAATAGTATTGTTGTATGGTAATCACATTTTTGTGTAATGTTGTAGTAGTCTGAGGTGAAAAAATGGAGTCCTTACATTCGATAAATGGACAAATTAGTCGTATGCAAAATTCTCTCTATGACCTGAATTTACAACTGGAAAATAGACGAAGAGAACTGGAGAGATTGGCACTTGCCTTGTCTAATTTATATGATTATAAAGATGATTTTAAACAAAATAGAAAATTATGTGTTACTCCTGAGCTTTCTCCGAATACATGGCATGGTCAGTATGCATCTCGGTTTCAACAATTTAAAGATAATGAGGTTTTAGCGAACTACATATCTTTATATGATTATCAATTAGTTCAAACGATTGATCAACTAAATGAAAAGATTCGGGAAATCAAGCAATCAATTATTGATATCAGAATGGATCTGTCTAATCAGCGTAACGAACTAGATCATTTATATGATAAGCAAAGAAGGGAGTTAATGAGTTAACGTGAGTAAAGAAATAAAGCTACAACAGGAACCTGTCATCCAAGCATTAACGAATTTGAAAACAGCGACAGAATCTATGGATGCAACTGGGCTGGGAAAAGAAATAGAAGGCAATAACACGTTAGATATGGTTACGAAAATAAATGAAATTAATCATCAATTAGAAGATATATTAACCACATACCAAACAATACTCTTAAATCATGAACAGGAAACTGCTAAAGCTGTAGATAACTTTATGCAAACAGAACAAACGATCGCATCTTCTATGGAGCTTTCAAAATAATTGATTGAACTACCACGACTAAACACTTCTTTTACATTCCTCATCAGGAGGTATTTCCATGAAAATAATTGATATTCAAACACTGAACTCTAATATAAGTGAAATGCAACATACCATTCACCAAATCCAAAAACAGTTACATCCTGTTAGCCAAGCAGTTCAACAAATTGCTTCTCTGGATGATGCCTTGAAAGGCAAAGGGGCGAGCGCTATTCGATCCTTTTACGAGGATGTTCATCAACCCTTTTTAGCGTTTATGGACAATTTTTTAACGTCATACGATCAAATGTTAAATCAAATAAAAGATACGGTTCATTCGTTTGAACCAGCGACAGATGGTTTTGTTCGCCAATCTTTCTTAGAGCAGGATTTAGAAGAAGGGCTGAAACAGTTGGAAAATGTCACACAAGGATTAACGGATAACGTCAACCGGGAACTGACAAAGATACAAGATATTATATCGTTACCGCACTTAGATGATATGGATTTATTGACTAGTATTCACCAGGCGAAAAACAAGAAAAATGAAATGATAGAGCAGCTTTATGCTTTAGACAGTTCACAATTAAGGGCATTAGAGCCTATGATGCATGAACTGTCAATGATGACGAATTATTTATCGGAAATGCAGGAAACATTCCATGCAGATAAAGGAGCCGTTACTACGTACGACCCGACGACATTAGATAAGTTAACTTATTATCAGGAAGTAGTAGAAGCGAATTCAACGAAAACCGAATGATTAGGCTTTTGATTTTAATAACACCGTTTTAATGCGGTGTTATTTTTTGCTGTCAACAGCTTGGTTGTTCTTCTTACCTCTCTGAATCAAAAGTAAATATTCCCAAAAATTTTGGTTGGTTTTCTGATTAAATGTTGAAAACATAACATAAAACAAAAATAAATAAAAATAAATATATTTTGTTTGTATTTGCAAACGTTGACTTGTGATTGTTATCTGATTATAATTACAGTTAAATAATCTTTCATCTTCAATGAAACCGTTAACAAAAAAGGTGAAAGATAAAGGTTTATAAATCTGTTAGAAAGGGTGGATATAATTTGATTAGAAAAGCATTTAAAATGAAAGTTTATCCAGATAAACATGAAGAATACCAAAAAAGGCATCGAGAAATTTGGCCAGAGATGATAGAGGCACTACATAAACACAAAGCAAGGAATTATTCAATCTTTTTAGATGAGGGAACGAGTACGCTTTTTGGTTATGTTGAGATTGAAGACGAAGTGACATGGAATATGCTAGCTGCATCGGATATTAATCAACGCTGGTGGGCATATATGGAATCAGTTATGGAAACGAATTCAGATAAAAGTCCGGTGACAGAAGATCTTAAAGAAGTTTTTCATATGGCTTAATTAGAAGGAGAGAGTGGGTAATGGCTAAGAGAAAGTTTGGGGCAAAAAAGGTTACTGGTTGGAAAGCAACGATTGCTGTAGCGATGGCAAATTATATTGAAGCTGGTTCGATTATTGCTGCTGCTAGTAGTCTTACATTGTGGCAAGCCTATTTAAATATTGATAGTTTTGGCGTTGGCTTACTAAGTGCATTAAGTGCAAATGCTTTTGGTGCTGCTGTCGGTGCTTTAATTGGTGGTCCTTTAACGGACAAATTTGGCAGGGCTTTCATATTTAAATATGATTTGCTTTTATATATGCTAGGTGTACTACTCATTGCGTTATCGGTTAATTTTCCGATGTTACTTATTGGAACGATCATAACAGGGGTGGCAGTTGGTGCTGGTGTACCTGTTTCTTGGACATACATTGCAGAAGAGTCACCTGAAGATAAGCGGGCTGCTCATGTTGGAACAGCCCAGCTAGCTTGGTCAACTGGTCCAATGGTGACGTTCTTCTTAGCTGTATTAGTAGCACCGTTAGGTTTGTTGGGATCACGCCTTATTTTCTTCCATTTATTAGTGATCGCATTTATCACTTGGTATATTAGACAAGGATTGGATGAATCAAAGATTTGGCAAGAACAAAAAGATAAAGAAGAAAAGGAATCTGTACTTGGTAAGGAAAAGCGGAGCTCTATCAGGGAGTTATTCTCATTAAGTGTTAATCGAAAAGCGCTGTTCTTATTAATCGGGATTTATTTATTTTGGAATTTAACTTCTGGAGCAATGGGGTATTTTATGCCTTATATTTATGAGAATGTTGGTGGACTAAGTGGAGCACAGGCGAACTTATTACAGGCATTTTTGTGGATGTTTACAGTATTAACGACGTTCTTTGGGTTTATGAAATTAGGAGATAAATATAGTCGTAGATTGATATTTGGGCTTGGCGCTGTGATGGGTGTTGTAGCCTGGATTATCTTAACCTTTATGCCGATGACATGGCCTACACTAATCGCATTTGTTATTTTATGGGGTTCCGCTGCTGGAATTGGCGCACAAGCTTTCTATGCATTATGGACAAGTGAACTATTCCCGACTAGATATCGTGCTGGAGCCCAAGGGTTAATGTACTTTATTGTTCGAACAGGGATTGCAATATGGTCCTTTATCTTACCAACGTTAATGGTTACGCTTGGATTTAAAGTTGCAGGAATGGTCATGATCACATTCCTTATTATTCATGCGATTATTGGAATTGCTTTATCTCCGAAAACACAAGGAAAAACACTTAAACAAATTGAACAGGAACGATATGGTGAGGTAGATTCACTTAGGACAGAAGCAAAAGGTAGTAGTTGATAGATATAGAGTAGGATTGACTGTTGATATGGGGGTATAGACATGACTAAATGTTGCTTAGCGGTTGATATCGGAGCCTCTAGTGGAAGGGTGATGGCCGGTTATTTGAATGATGGTACTGTGCAACTAGATGAAGTGCACCGATTTGATAATAGGATCACCAAGAAAGACGGGTATTTCATTTGGGATATTGCTGGTTTATTTCAAGAGATTAAAACAGGCATTTATCAAAGTAAACTGCTTGGGTATACGCCGCAGAGTATTGGGATTGATACATGGGCAGTGGATTTCGTTCTTTTGGATGAAAATGATGAATTGTTAACAGATGCAGTAACTTACCGTGACCCAAGGACAGATGGGCTAATGAAAGAAGTATTTGAAAATATCATAAGTAAGGAGCGGTTATATCTTGAAACAGGCATTCAATTTCAGAAATTTAATACGATTTTTCAATTATATTCCTTGAAGAAGGCGAATCCAGATATTTTAAAGAAGGCAAAAACGTTTCTAATGATTCCAGATTATTTTAATTATTTATTAACTGGGAAGAAGGCGAACGAGTATACCAATGCAACGACCACACAATTACTAAACGCCTTTACGAAGAAATGGGATAAAGATTTGCTTCGGCAGTTAGGAATCGATGATGGCATCTTTCAAGAAGTTTTACCTCCCTCTACGAATTTAGGGGGATTGAAGCAAGAGTTGATCGATGAGTTGGGAGTGGATATGGATGTTTTATTACCTGCCACCCATGATACTGGCTCAGCTGTTCTGTCTGTTCCGGAATTAACGAATACGATTTATGTGAGTTCAGGAACATGGTCCCTTATAGGTGTAGAAAATAACTTTCCAATTTGTGTGACAAAAGCCTTTGACTACAATTTTACAAATGAAGGTGGATTTGACTATCGCTTTCGGTTTCTAAAAAATGTTATGGGGCTGTGGATGATTCAAGAAGTGAAGCGAAACTATGAACATACCTATTCATTTGCTGATTTTGTACAATTAGCAAAACACGAGAAGAACTTCTGCTCCGTTGTAAATGTAGATGATAATCGATTTATGAAGCCTGAAAACATGATTGAAGAGATTCAAAAGTACTGTGCAGAAACCGAACAGCAAATACCGCAGACTGCTGGTCAAGTTGCTAAATGTGTTTATGATAGTTTAGCTCTTCGTTATAAACAAGCGATTGCACAAATTGAGGAAATATTTGAAAAAGAATTCAAAACAATTAATGTTATTGGCGGCGGTTCCCAGAATGATATGCTAAATCAATTAATTGCAGATACGACGAATAAAGAAGTAAAAGCTGGCCCCATAGAAGCTACCGCAATAGGAAATATTGTATCACAGCTTATTACTTTAGGTGAGGTTAATGGAATTGTTGATGCAAGAAGGATGATTCAGCAGTCTTTTGAAATGAAAACATATAGGAAACAAGATCAGGAGGGAATTATATGAGTATAGAAGCGCGTTATAATGAAGCTAAAAAGCAATATAAAAAATGGAATATTGATGTTGATCAGGTTTTGAAAGAGCTAAAAAAGGTACCAATTTCAATTCACTGTTGGCAAGGTGATGATATTGGAGGATTTGAAGTAAATCAACAGGAGTTATCAGGTGGTATTGATGTAACCGGGAATTATCCTGGCAAAGCTACAACTCCTGAAGAATTAAGAAATGACATTGAAAAAGCTCTTTCACTTATTCCAGGGAAGCACCGGATTAATTTACATGCAATTTATGCAGAAACCGATGGAGAAGTGGTTGATCGTGATCAATTAGAGCCCAAGCATTTTGAAAAATGGGTGAATTGGGCAAAACAGCATGAGTTGGGACTTGATTTTAACCCTACTTTATTTTCTCACTCCAAAGCAGATGACGGATTAACACTTGCTCATCCTGACAAACAAATTAGAGATTTTTGGATTGAACACTGCAAAGCGAGTAGAAACATAGCAGCCTACTTTGGAAAAGAGCTGGGAACTCCTGCATTAACTAATATTTGGATACCAGATGGTTACAAAGACATCCCGAGTGATCGGTTAACGCCTAGAAAACGCTTAAAAGAATCGCTTGATGAAATATTCGCAGATACCATTGATGAAAAATATAATTTAGATGCTGTAGAAAGCAAATTATTCGGTATCGGTTCGGAAGCTTATGTAGTTGGCTCTCATGAATTCTATATGGGTTATGCACTAAAAAACAATAAACTGTGTTTGCTTGATACAGGACATTATCATCCAACAGAAGTTGTTTCTAATAAAATTTCATCGATGCTGTTATACAGTAACAAGCTGGCACTACATGTATCAAGACCAGTACGTTGGGATAGTGATCATGTGGTCATATTGGATGATGAATTACGTGAAATCGGTTTAGAGATCGTTCGAAACGGTGCGCTAGACAAAGTTTCAATTGGGTTAGATTTCTTTGATGCAAGTATCAATCGGGTTGCTGCATGGACAATAGGCACGCGTAATATGATTAAAGCTTTGTTACTCGCAATGCTCACACCTAATGAGTATCTAAAACAGCTTCAAGAAGAAGGTAACTTTACAGATAGATTGGCACTGATGGAAGAGTTTAAAACCTACCCATTTGGGGCTATTTGGGATTATTACTGCGAAATATCTGATGTACCAGTAGGAGAAACTTGGCTGGATGAGGTAAAACATTACGAACAAACGGTGTTGAAACATAGATAATAGGAGTTAAAAAGATTTTCTTATTACTAAACAAAAACAAAAAAATAAATTCAAAAATAAACGGAAGTGTGCTATCATAAAAACAACAAGAAATTGGAGGTATGCAACGTGGTGAAAAACCTTTGGGACAACCAACATGGCAATACGGATAACGGTTTAAATGAATTGGTGTATCGATCAAACTTATTAGGTCAAGATCGCTCGGTAGCAAATTGGGGAGGTGGGAATACTTCCGTAAAAACAAAGGAAACGGACTTTTTCGGTAGAGAGATTGATGTAATGTGGGTCAAGGGCAGTGGCTCTGATCTTGCCACGATGAATAAAGCGAACTTTACTGGTTTGAATTTAGCAGATATTCAACCATTACTTGAAAAAGATGATATGTCGGATGAAGAGATGGTAGAATATTTATCTCATTGTATGATAGATTCCAAACATCCTCGTTCATCAATTGAAACACTTCTACATGCTTTCTTACCTTTTAAACATGTTGACCATACACATCCAGATGCAATTATTAGTATAGCCTGTGCAGATAACGGACAAGAAATTGCTAAAGCGATATACGGAGACCGCTTTGTTTGGGTTCCCTATATTCGACCAGGATTTAAGTTGTCTAAAATGATTGCAGAAGGAGTTAAAAACCATCCCAATCCGGAATTAGTGATTATGGAAAAACATGGACTTGTAACATGGGGGGATACTTCGAAGGAGAGTTATGATAGAACAATTTCGATTATCCAAGAGGCAGAAGATTATATTGAAAAACAAGCTAGTGAAACGGTACTTTTTGGCGGGAAGAACTATGAATCTATAGAAAAGAAGGAAAGGGAAAGGATTTTAGCACAAATCCTCCCTATGATAAGAGGACAAGTTAGTTCAGATAAAAAAATGATTGTAACTTTCGATGATTCGAAAGACGTGTTGGCGTTTGTTAATAGTAACGATGCACAAGCCCTATCGCAAATAGGGGCTGCATGTCCAGATCATCTCGTTCATACAAAACGTGTCCCGCTGTTTATTGATTGGGATCCATCTTCTAAAGATGTCGATCAATTAATAGATACTATGAAGCAAGGAATAGCTTCGTATAAAGCAGCGTATACAGATTACTTCAACCGTAATAAATCGGAAGCAGACCAAATGGTTGAAGCTGCTCCACGTGTTATGCTTATTCCTGGAGTTGGTATGATTAATACAGGTAAAAGCTGGACTGCATCTAAAGTGAGTGAGTCATTATATCATCGCGCCATCGCAGTCATGCGCGGTTCTACTATTTTAGGCAACTTTGTTTCACTAAATGAAGCAGAATCTTATGCCATTGAATATTGGCCATTAGAACTTTATAAATTAAGTCTAGCTCCACCGGAAGCGGAATTCTCCCGTCAAGTAGCTTTTGTTACTGGAGGGGCAGGCGGGATTGGGAGTGCAACTTGTGATCGCCTATTGAAAGATGGAGCACATGTAGTACTAGCCGATATTAATTTAGCAGGAGCTCAAGAGTTAGCTGCTGCGTTTAATAACCAGTACGGTGAGGGTCGTGCGGTAGCCGTCGCAATGGATGTGACGAAAGAGGATCAAGTCATATCTGCTATCCATTCAGCTGTATTAACATACGGAGGCTTAGACATCGTTGTAAATAATGCTGGTCTCGCTAGTTCAAGCCCCTTTGAAGAAACCACGCTTGATAAATGGAATGTAAATATGAATGTATTGGTAACTGGATATTTTCTCGTAGCCAGAGAAGCATTTACGTTAATGAAAGATCAAGCAATTGGCGGAAATATGGTGTTTGTCGGTTCTAAAAACTCTATCTATGCTGGCAAGAATGCTGCGGCATACAGTACAGCGAAAGCAGCTGAAGTTCATCTAGCTCGAACAGTGGCAGCAGATGGAGGTCAATATGGTATTCGTGTGAATTCTGTATTACCTGATGCTGTTATCCGAGGTTCAAAAATTTGGGATTCCAACTGGAAAAAAGAAAGAGCATCTTCTTATGGAATAGATACTGATGATATTGAAGAACATTATCGAAAGCGAACCATTTTAAATGTAAATATCTTACCACAAGATATTGCGGAGTCAGTTGCATTCTTATCTTCCTCCCAATCTGCCAAAACAACTGGATGTATGATTACCGTTGATGGTGGTGTCGCAGCTGCCTTTACAAGGTAACCTTTTCATAGATTCTCTGTTATTTACAGGGAATCTATTATACAATAAAAAGGGAAAAGTTGATTCAGAAAGAAAGTAGGGAATGACATGCTTGTTGCTGAGAGACAACAAAAAATTGTTGAACTTGTTAATGAGAAGAAAAGTATTCGAGTAACGGAGCTAAGCCAGCACTTTTCCGTGACAGAGGAGACAATTCGCAGAGATTTAGAGAAATTAGAAAAAGAAAAACTTCTCTCACGAAGTCATGGAGGAGCAATAAGTATTAAGCCAGTTGACTCGATGGAAATTCCTTATTCTGAAAGAGAAGTCATAAATGTGAAAGAAAAGAGCAAAATTGCTCTCGAAGCAGTCAAGCAGGTACATGAAGGGGATAAAATTATTCTAGATGCGAGTACAACCGCTTGGTACATGGCTAAAGCTTTACCGGATATACCAATAACTGTGTTAACAAATTCGATCAAAGTATCCATGGAGCTGAGTACGAAGAAGCAAATTACCGTAATTTCAACCGGCGGTACACTGCTTGCAAAATCTTTATCCTTCGTAGGGAATTTAGCTGAAACATCTCTTGACCATTACCATGTAAATAAAGCCTTTATCTCATGTAAGGGGCTGCATCTGGAACGAGGTATTAGCGAATCAGACGAACGTCAGGCAAATATTAAGAAAAAAATGATGGAGAGTGCAGACACGGTCTATATTATGATTGATTATAGTAAATTTGGTGTTCAAGCGTTCTCGCGTTTAGCTGGTTTGGGAGTAATTGATCAGCTAATAACAGATAGTAATGTAGATAAACAGGTGATTGAACAATTAGAAGATAGATCGATGCATGTCATACGTGTTTAAAAGCTGAATTGCTCCGGAGAGCAATTCAGCTTATTTATTTTGTTGTGTTCGTTTATTTCTAAGTAGTTATGTTAAACTAATATCAAATATATCTTAAGATTTCATTTTTTCAAATTATTATCCTCATCAATGAATCGTTATCACTTAATCCCGCATAAATTTGGCAGTGGCAGCAGTGCCACCGTTTTTAAATCTACGAGGTTCACCTTAATGATGGAATACAACAACAGAAAAATGTTATTCAGCTTAGAATCCTTTATGTCTTACCTTGTAGCATGATCAATCGAGGGATGAATAAAACGGCGCAGTGAAGTTTTACTTTTTTAGATCGGGGGATACGTAGTGGATGCTGAAATAGGTGTAATTGGATTAGGAACAATGGGAAGTATGACAATGTGGCAGTTAGCTAAGGCAAGGGTAAATGCAATAGGCTTTGAGCAGTTTGGTATTGGGCATGATCGTTCGGCTGCTGGTGGAGAAACAAGGATGTTTCGAACAGCGTATAAGGAAGGTAAACAATATGTTCCATTACTAAAAGATGCTTATATGCTTTGGCGAGAGCTGGAGAGTGAAACAGGAAATGAATTATTGCAATTAACGAAAGGGCTAATTATTGGTGATCCTAATTCAGGAACGTTCAAAAATGTAAGACGAAGCATTCAAGCGTATAATTTAGAACATAAATTATTAACAAATGAAGAAGCAGAACATCGTTTTTATCAACATAAACTATTCGAAAACGATCAAATTATGATTGATGGTGCTGCTGGTTATTTACGATCACAATATGCCATTGTTTCTGCTGTTAGTCGGGCCATTGAACTTGGAGCAACCATTTATAGTCATACGGAAGTAGATACCATTACTTCTGATGAGGATGGTGTAACTATTTATGCTGAGGGGGAACGTTATCGTGTACAAAAGGTCATTATAACTGCTGGACCCTGGGCAACTAATTTTATTGGTGAATTTACGAGTTTCCTAGAAGTTCGTCGCTTAGTGAACGCTT
The DNA here is from genome assembly GCF_000445495.1 of Virgibacillus sp. CM-4. NCBI lineage: Bacteria > Bacillati > Bacillota > Bacilli > Caryophanales > Bacillaceae > Virgibacillus > Virgibacillus sp. CM-4. Next base: position 236,015 of record NZ_AUQA01000001.1, on the reverse strand, counting down.
GGTTTTTGCCAAAAGACATGGAGTCCTTTCGAGAAGGTGACTTTCCAGTCTTTATAAGGGAAAATGTAAATAATAGCTATTATGGTTTTCCTTTGATAGATGGAAACATGGTTAAGTTAGGTTTACGTGCAACAGCTGCGCATCGATTAACAGATGCTGCTTCATATATACGTGATGTCACAAGCGAAGAAATTCATCATTTCAAGCACCTCGTAAATCGGGATCTCCCTGGATTACATAGTGATCCATCTAGGATGGAAGCCTTTATGGAGTTGTATACCAAAGATCACCACCCTATTATTGGAAAACTTCCACATGATCATCGGGTCATTGTCTTAACAGGTTTTTCTGGGCATGGATTTAAGATGGCTACTGTGATGGGAAGAATTGCTGCTGAGTTAGCGCTCCATGGAGAAACGCACTATGACATTTCCCTATTTGCACCAAAGCGGTTTGTTAATCTTGGGGTCATGTGAGAAATAAAACGAACGTTGGGTAATCATTTTGCTTTTCCTATAAGTGACATGCGATAATATAGAAAAAAGCAGTAAGGATGAAAACATGACGAAAGAAATGAAGGTACGAGTGAATGATAAATACAGGAAGCAATTGCAAACTGGGTATCCGCTTATTACGAATGATGTGGTTACAGGAATACCAGCGTCTATAAAAGAGGGTACCATCATTCAGCTCGTTGATAATAAAAACCACTTCTTAGCAAAAGGTTACTATGGGATTCAAAACAAAGGGATTGGTTGGGTTCTTACAAATAGACAGGAAGAAGCGATTAATCTGGATTTCTTTAAAAAGAAACTCCTTTCGGCAATTAATAAACGACAGGGATTTTATCAATCGGAGGAGACCAATGCGTTTCGTTTGTTTAATGGGGAAGGGGATGGGATTGGTGGTCTAACGATCGATTATTTTAATGAATATTATGTAATTAATTGGTATAGTAAAGGAATATATGCATTTAAGGATTATATCATTCAAGTATTGGACGAGTTAGGCCGTTATCAAGCGATCTATGAGAAGAAGCGCTTTGATACGAAAGGCAGTTATATAGACGATGATGATTTTGTAAAGGGGAAACGAGGAGAATTTCCAATAACTGTGATGGAAAATGGGGTCCGCTATGCTGTTTATTTGAATGAGGGTGCAATGGTTGGTGTATTTTTAGATCAACGTGATGTCAGGGAAGCAATTCGCGATCGCTATGCAAAGGGAAAACATGTACTAAATACTTTTTCGTATACAGGAGCTTTTTCGGTTGCTGCGGCTTTGGGTGGAGCTGAAAAAACCACAAGTGTTGATCTAGCGAAACGAAGTAAAGCTAAGACCATCGAACAATTTAGTATAAATGGGATTGATTTTGAGCAGCAGGACATCATTGTAATGGATGTCTTTGATTATTTTAAATATGCACGTAAAAAAAATCTAATTTTTGATATGGTTGTTTTGGATCCACCTAGCTTTGCGCGATCGAAGAAACGAACGTTTCGTACAGCAAAAGATTATCCAGATTTACTGAAGGATGCTGTTTCCGTCACTAAGAATAATGGGATTATTGTTGCTTCCACCAATAATGCGAGTTTTGGAATGAAGAAGTTTAAAGGATTTATTGAAATAGCATGTCGTGAGATGCATATATCTTATCAAATACTAGAAACATTCCATCTTCCGCGTGATTTTCAAACGACCAAACAGTTTTCAGAAGGAAATTATTTAAAAGTAGTTATCTTTCAAATAAGCTAAAATTATCAACGCTCCGCCTATCCGGGGTGTTGATTTTTATTTGGAGCCATTAATATAAGAAGTATAAAAAATTTTTTCAACTATTGTATAAATATTCTTTTTATTGCATAATAATTCATATACTATTTGGAAGGTGGAGATTTTTCTTGGGAGTAGAATTGAAACGGGCCAGATTAAATCCTCAGTATTTACATGGAAAAGATTTTTTAACTTTAGCAGATTATACACAGGAAGAAATTACGTACTTACTACAATTAGCGGACCAGCTTAAAACTCAGCGTAAAAATGGGATAGCTGAACAACCACTAAAGGGAAAGACGCTTGGTATGATCTTTGAAAAATCATCAACACGAACAAGAGTCTCTTTTGAAGCAGGAATATATCAATTGGGAGGCAATGGTATTTTTCTAAGTTCTAAGGATATTCAAATTGGAAGAGGAGAGTCAATTTCTGATACTGCACAAGTGTTGTCAGGTTATTTGGATGCCATTATGATACGTACCTTTTCGCAAACTGCAGTAGAAGAATTAGCTGAAAAAGCAAGTATACCTGTAATTAATGGACTAACCGATTTATATCATCCTTGCCAAGTATTAGCCGATTTACAAACAATCAAGGAACAAAAAGGTACACTGGATGGAGTGAAGGTGAGTTATATTGGAGATGGAAACAATATGGCACACTCGTTAATGCTAGGAGCAGCGATTATGGGAATGCATTTATCCGTAGCAGCCCCTAAAGGATATCAACCTGATCAAAAAATTGTAGCCAAAGCTAAAAAGCTAGCGGCATTATCAGAAGCGGACATTCAAATTACGGATAATCCTGAATTATCTGTAAAGGAATCAGATGTTATTTATACTGATGTTTGGGCGAGTATGGGACAGGAAGAAGAACAAGTGAAAAGGGAAATTGCTTTTAAAGATTTTCAGGTTCATTCAAACTTACTTCAACTTGCCAAGTCAGATGCAATATTTATGCATTGTCTTCCAGCCCATCGCGGAGAAGAAGTGACAGCAGATGTTATTGATGGCAATCATTCTGTTATCTTCCAACAAGCAGAAAATAGATTACATGTACAAAAAGCGTTGCTGGTTGCATTAATGGAATCCTAAAAAGAAGTGGCAGAATGATCATTCTGCCACTTCTTTATTTGTCGATACTTGTACACCATCATTATCAACTTCTAATTTTTGAATGAGATAGGAAGGGAAAAGCTCTTGCATCTTACCGACGATTTGTTCACCACTGCCACTTGGGACAAATGCGATCATCGTCGGTCCCGCACCGCTGATAACCGTTCCGTAGGCACCAAATTGTTTTGCTTTTTGTTTGATAGCAAGATAGTTCGGAATGATAGATGAACGATATGGTTCATGAAATAAGTCTTTCTCCATCATTTCACCAGCTAAATCGTACTGTTTGTTTATCAAAGCCGCTATAAAAAGATTGCTAATACTACTTGCAATTGCTGCTTGTTTTCTCGAATATTGTTCAGGCAAAACATTTCGTGAGGCTGTTGTTTTTAGCTCAACATTAGGAATAAAAGTGACCATATCCATATCTAACGAATCTAGCTTGCAATAATGAATTGTTTCGTTTTCTGTGTATGCTGTTACAACAAAACCGCCAATGATAGAAGCTGCAACATTATCGGGATGCCCCTCTTTAGCTGTTGCAAGCTGGAGCTTTTCACTTATAGAAAGATCTAAGTGAGAAAGCTGGTTAGCTAGTTCAATTCCTGCAATAACTGCTGAAGCACTGCTGCCTAATCCGCGAGCTAAAGGAATCGAACTTTCAATCGTTAATTTACAAGCAGGTAGTTGTTTGTTGAAATGGTTTGCAGTTTCTTCAGCAATCATGTAAATAAAATGGTTTTCATAACTGTCAAACGCGGGCAGTAGGTTCGATAGCTGTTTTACTTCCCAAGTATCCTGTTCTTCTACCGTTAATCGCAGGTATAACCCTAGCGATAGACCGAATGAATCAAAGCCTGGACCAATATTTGCTGAACTCGCGGGTATGGTAATCGTAAACTTACTCATGCGTTAACCTTATTTTCCATATACTCCATGATGATTTTTTCATCATTTGGCAAGGAGACAGGATCTATCGTTAACTGATCTATCGCTGTTTGTGGGTCCTTTAATCCATTTCCCGTTAACACAGCTACTACTTTGCTCCCTTGTTTAATGGTACCGTTCTCGGTTTCTCTGATTAATCCTGCAATCGATGCACATGAACCGGGCTCAGCAAAGATACCTTCTTTCTGAGCTAATTTTTTAAAGGCATTCGTAATTTCCCCATCTGTAACCGATTGAATTGCTCCACCTGATTCATCTCTCGCCGATTCGGCAAGCTTCCAACTAGCAGGATTTCCGATACGAATAGCAGTTGCAATCGTTTCTGGATTAGAAATAACCCTATTATAAACGATGGCTGCTGCTCCTTCTGCCTCAAACCCAAACATCTGAGGAAGACCGGTTTGTTTTTGATTATGATATTCTTTGAAACCTTTCCAGTAGGCACTTATGTTACCAGCATTACCTACCGGAATTGCAAGAACATCTGGGGAAGTACCTAATTGGTCACATACTTCAAAGGCAGCTGTTTTCTGTCCCTCTAGGCGATATGGGTTAACAGAGTTTACAAGCGTTACTGGCTGTTCTTCACTTAATTGTCGTACCATTTTTAGAGCGTCGTCAAAGTTACCATCTATTTCTACAATTTCTGCCCCATACATAATTGCTTGAGCTAGCTTTCCAAGCGCGATTTTCCCTTTAGGGATAACGATCATCGCTTTCAGGCCAGCCTTTGCTGCATAAGCAGCAGCGGAAGCAGAGGTATTGCCGGTAGAAGCGCAGATAATTGAGTTACTTCCTTCTTCTAAAGCTTTTGCTACAGCCATTACCATACCTCGATCTTTAAAAGAACCGGTTGGATTAACACCTTCGACTTTCCCATATAGTTCGATACCAAGTTCCTTAGATAAATTGGAAAAATGAATCAATGGTGTATTTCCTTCTTGTAACGTTAATGCTGGTGTCTTGTCAGTAATTGGTAAGTATTTATGATAATGTTTTAGTAGTCCCGGCCAATTCATATGCCGCATCTCCTTCCACTTTATAGTAGCTTTTTAATTGAAGTACTACCTCGAGTTTTTTCAATTGATCTAATGCATGTTGAAAATTATCTAGAGATGTTTGGTGGGTAACCAATATAATTTCTGCTGATTCTCGTTTTTTTATCGGTGTTTGAAGAATTCGTTTAAAGCTTATTTCTAAATCATTAAACAGAGTGGATATTTCAGAAAAAGCTCCGACTCGATCTTTTACATGGATTCGTAAATAATATTGTCCCGAACGCTGATCAGCACTACGTAATTCTTTCTTGAACCGAGCTTCAAGAGAGTGCGTGCCACTTACACCAAGCCTCATGTTTTTAATTACAGTAACCAGATCAGAAACCACGGCAGTCGCTGTTGGTAAACTTCCAGCTCCTGGGCCATAAAACATGGTCTCTCCTACCGCTTCTCCATAAACATATACCGCGTTATATTCATTTTTAACGTCTGCCAACGGATGCTCTTTTGATAATAGAGTGGGTTGAACACTTACTTCGATTTGGTGGTCTTTACTTTGTGCATAGCCAATTAATTTCATGGCATATCCAAATTTATCTCCATATTGAAGGTCTTCTAGCTCTAAACTTTTAATTCCAGTTACTTCAACATCTTCTAAAGCTACATCTGTAGAGAAAGCAAGTCTGCCAAGTATAGCCATTTTTCTCGCAGCATCTAACCCTTCCACATCTGCCGTTGGATCTGCTTCAGCAAATCCCAGTTCCTGCGCTTCTTTAAGAGCATCGAGATAGGAAACACCTTCATTACTCATCTTTGTTAAAATATAATTTGTTGTACCATTTACAATTCCCATCACCTTTTGGATACGATCGGAGGATAAACCATCAGCAATTCCTCTTAAAATTGGAATTCCGCCGGCTACGCTGGCTTCATAGTAGAAGTCACATTTATTCTTTCTCGCAGCCGCCTCTAAATTAGTACCATACAGTGCAACTAAATCTTTGTTTGCGGTTACTACATGCTTTTTATTCGCAAATGCATTTAAAATATATTGATAGGTTTCTTCTATGCCGCCCATAACTTCTACGATTACATCAATCTCAGGGTCATTTATGATATCATCGGGATTCGTAGTGAGAAACGTTCGATCTACCTCAACGTTACGTGTCTTATCTAGGCTGCGAACTAATACACTCTTTACACTAACCTCGCATCCCAGCTGATGAACAAGCTTTTCTTGATGATTTTCAATTAGTTTAATAACTCCCGAACCAACTACTCCTAATCCTAATAGACCGATAGAAACCTTGTCTCTCACATCATCACCTCATCGTTTTTGTTTAATAGCTATTTAAACACGAATACAAAAGTATAGCAATAGTGAATTTTTCACACGAATTGAATTTGTGTGTAAATTCAAAGAACAATATGGATGGGGTATTTAGTCAGTATTTGAAATGAACGAAACGTAACAGACATCTTTTTAGTGGAATTACTTTTAACCTTTCCTAAAGTAGAAGAATAAACTAACGAGAGGAAGGAAAGCAATGGAGGTGTAGGGAATGAGCGACGCAACTGCTGGACTGACGTTTGTTACCTGTTTATTGCTAGGTACGGGAGTAGGAATGTTATTTGGTCAATTAGAGGCTGGAGGAGCAATTGGGCTCGGGCTAGGGATTATTACCATTGGCGTGTTTCGAAAAAGATAGGTAACATCTTCATTTCATTCTTATTGACGTGCTTCTTTTGTCTTTCTATACTTAGGAAGGCATAAAAGGAAGAAACAGGTGATAAAATGGATTTTACAATAAATTATTTATCTTTCTATCTCATTCAAGTAGATGGAGAAGATAAACGTGCACAACATTTTCAAACGTTGGATAAACCTAACTATGAAGCTAGTCCACTAAAAGAATTCCTTGATGGCGAGTTAACGAGAATTGCAAAGCGGAAGGTAGAACGTCATGCTAAGTCAGAAAATGCGCCTACAAAAATCGGTAGATTCATGGTGGAGCCTGGGCATGAATTAACATCTAACCCTAATTATAATGTATTTCAAAAAGTGAGGAATGCAGAAACAACAGAGGATTTTCAGTCTAGTACGGATCAACTTGCACAAATGTATGTAGATACGAGTGCGGTAAGAGGCGGTGTTTTTCTTGTAGCCGCTGCCCGTCTAACGAAATACTTCGATGATCCCTTCTTGTTTGTAATGAAATGTGATTTTGAACCCAAGGTAGCTCGAATTACGAATCAAGAAACACTTGTCCAAAATGTGGAAATGGCAATAACGACAAAAAACATGAAGTCAATTCAATATCCATATATGCCTGAAGAAGGAATAATGGATGAAGCAGAAATTAAAATTCATCAATCTTCCCATGCGCGTTATTTTGAAGACTTCTTACCATTTGTATCCTATGAAAAATCAATGCCAGAAATAATGAAAACACAAGTAATGGATATGGTTCAAGACTATATTAATGAAACTTTCCCAGAGGAAAGTGAGGAAAAAGACCAGTTTGAGGAAGCTATGGAAGAATGGGCGGTTACACCAGAAAGAGAAATTCAAGAACGTTTAACAACAGAGCAGGTAGTCGAAGCTTCTGCGCAGATTGTTGAGCATACCCCGGATGCAGAGCTGAAAATGAAACTTGATCACATCGCTATAAAAGCCCATTTATCGGATTTTGGAGAGTGTCTTCACTTAGCTAAGGTAAATGGGAAATATATTCTAATGGTTGAAGCAGAGCAAATTAGTTTTGATAAAGGATTCTCACCCATTGAATTTCATAAACCAGATGATTTAGAATCCGTAGTAAAGCGAATCTTAGATAGAGGATAAGTGATGGGCTGACTTATCAGTGATTTCAGTAACTCGAATATGCGATACTCCTACAGGCGAAGCACAATGTGCAGGCCTACAGTGCGCGTTATTTCTTACGAGCAGGCTCCATTCTTCGCCGTAGAAAGATCGTATATTTCAGTTGCATGATTCGTGGGCTGACTTTTTTCTTTGTGAATTTCATCAAGCAGGCAGCGTGAAACTGTCCAGCCGCGTTCCTATCTTATTCTACGCATAGCTTTTTCTTCTTAATCTAGTCATGGAGATAAGAATTGTTCCCAATGATAGGAGAACGAATATACCACCAATCGATGCATTTTGTTGGACAGTCGCCTGTTCAATCACAAATCCCCCGATTAATGATCCAAAGGCAATTCCGAAATGCAATGCAGAGTTGTTTAAGCTTTGCTGTATATCGGAAGTTTCTGGTGACGTTTCAATTAAATAGCTTTGCAGGGCTGGCGTTATAGCCCAGCTCATCATTCCCCAGATAATCATAACAACAAGAAAAACAATCATTGTTGATGTTGTATAAGGGATGAGGAGTAACGCGAATGCAAATATAAGGATTGCTGATATGATTGTCTTTTTAGAACCAAAGCGATCAGAGAAAGCTCCTCCAATGCCACCACCGCTTACTGCAGCAATTCCAAAAATGAGATAAATGATACTAACCCAGTTTCCATCCATATTCATTGTTGTTTTTACAAATGGAGTTAGGTAAGCATATAAAATAGTATGACCTGCCATATATAAAAATGTGGTAGCGTGACCTAGAAAGATTTTGCTTTCTCTCAATGTGTTCATTTGTTGTTTTAGTGGCACTTGTGGTTTGGGTGCGACTTTATCCATAAAGAAATGAACCCCTATCATAGATAGTATGGAAAGAATAACAATGAAAACAAAAGGTGCTCTCCAACCGAAACTATTACCTAGTACAAGCCCAATAGGTACTCCCAAAACAAGTGAACCACTGACACCCATCGATACAATACCAATCGCACGACCGCGATATTTATCATCACCTAGGTTTGCCGCGATAGTTAAACATAAGATAATAAGTAACGAACCGCTAGCAGCTGAAATAATTCTGCCAATGAAGAGAATGCTATATACTGGACTAAATACAGCTACTAAGTTCCCAATTAGAAAAACTAGCAATGCAAGTAAGGTTAATCGCTTCCGTTCCATTTTTGCAGTAACAATTAATAAAATCGGTGCTGAAATTGCAAATATTAACGAAAAAATGGTAATTAATAAGCCGGCTTGTCCTAAACTGACTTGTAAATCATTGGCAACTAAATCTAAAATACCACCAATAATTAATTCAACCATTCCTACTACAAACGAAACAATAGTTAATAGATAAATACGTTTGTCCATACAATGACGCCTTTCTAATAAGTTGTTTAAATTTCACCTATATAATAGTAATCCCATTTTCACTAATTGACAAGCGGGTTAACCGAAATAAACGTTTGTGAAAAGGAGATTGAATGAAGTTTCACATTATTTTTGGTATACTTATAATACCTCAGGTGAAAATAAGGAGGAAACATTGTTGCGTACAGATGCTAAATTACAAAAAGATGCGATGCGGGTTTTAAAACAGACAAGCAGAACCTTTTATATCCCCATTACTTTATTAAAACCAACCTTGAAAAAAACGGTAGGATCTGCTTATTTATGCATGCGCGCTGTTGATGAAATAGAAGATCATGAACAGCTAGAAAGTGAGACAAAACAATATTTATTACGGTCGATCAGCAAATTGCTGAAAGAGGATCCATTTGATGAATCCGCCTATTCTGAACTACTAGCCCCTCATCAATCATTTCTCCCAGAAGTTACTACTAGGCTAGCAGATTGGCTTGACGTCTGTCCGGATGAGATTGTATTAAAGGTAAAAGAATCTACCAGTATTATGGCAGCTGGGATGGCAGATTGGACAGAGAAAAATTGGATAATAAAAACAAAAGAAGACTTAGATGATTATACATATTATGTAGCCGGTTTAGTTGGGGTCATGCTGTCTGATATTTGGGAATGGTATGATAATACAAAGACAGATTACGATTTGGCGATTGGCTATGGTAGAGGTTTACAAGCTGTCAATATGTTGAGAAACCAAGAGGAAGATGCAGAACGTGGTGTTCAGTTTATTCCAGACGGATGGACAAGAGCAGATATGTTTGCATATGCGAAATCAAACTTAAATCAGGCAGAAGCATATATAAAAGATGTCCGTACACGTCATATTCTTTTATTCTGTAAAATACCATTAGCATTAGCTAATAAGACATTAAAAGCTTTAGAAGATGGTCAAGAAAAGATAACGCGATCGGAAGTAGAATCGACTGTAGATGAAATCATTAACAAGTAAGTGATTCGTGTTCTTTCTTTTGGAATAAATTTGTTTATGAACAATAAACTAATGGCAGAGGAAAGAATTTATACGTATAAAATTTTGAGCAAGCTGGTGGGTTTTTTGTCATGATTATTTATAAGTAGCATGTAATAATCACTATCCATCCAACGGTCTTTAATGACAAAGGGGTATCAACGATATTACAGGCACTTGCTCCTATAAAAAATAGGAGGAACAGCGTGAATTCAAAGAAAAACACGAAAATAGACATGCCCGTATTTATTATTAGTGGAGGACTACTAATTATCTTTATTCTACTTTCTATCTGGAATAAGGATGCGGTAGGAAGTGCAGTAAATACATTATTTGCTTATTCTTCCGATTTATTTGGCGCTTATTGGCAGTTATTATTACTAGGGAACTTTTTTATCGGTTTAGGATTGGCTTTTTCAAAATATGGGAAAGTGAAGTTAGGTAATCAAAATGAACCAAAATATAGTTATTTTAAATGGGTAGCTATGATACTGGTAACGTTATTGGCAAGTGGTGGCGTGTTTTGGGCAGCTTCCGAACCAATGTATCATTATATGACAACACCTCCGTTGTTTGGCGGTGGGGAATTGAATCATTTACATGCAGCATTTGCTCAATCATTTATGCATTGGGGATTTTTAGCGTGGGCAATTCTTGGGACCCTTAGTGTTATCGTTATGATGTATGTGCATTATAGTAAAGGGTTACCATTAAAGCCTCGTGGTCTGCTTTACCCTATATTCGGTGAAAAAATTTATCAAAAGAGTATTTTAGGCTCTGCTGCAGATATTTTCTCCATCATTGCTACAGTAGCAGGAACATTAGGTCCATTAGGATTTTTAGGTTTACAAATTTCATATGGATTGAATCATTTATTTAATATACCTAATACGCTATCCGTGAGTATTATTGTAATTTTAATATTAGTTGTGATCGCTGCGATATCGGCAGCTACTGGGGTAGATAGAGGAATTCTTACACTTAGTCGTTATAATGTTGGTTTTACTATCTTTTTAGCAGCAGTGGTATTGATTGTTGGCCCAACTACTTTTATTATTGATGCGCTTGTAGGGGGAACTGGCGTCCATTTGCAGAATTTCTTTACGATGGCCATGTTCCGTGGTGATGAAGCGTGGCTGTCATTTTGGACGATCTTCTTCTGGGGTTGGTTTATTGGTTATGCTCCGATGTTAATCGTGTTTATTAGTCGAATCTCGCGAGGCCGTACCATTCGGGAATTAATTATTGGTGTCTCCATTGTTGCACCAATTGTTAGTAATTTTTGGTTTTCAATTGTAGGAGGGACTGGTGTCCATTTTGAAATGGAAAACGCAGGTTCTATCTCAAATGCTTTGAACGATGGAGGTATGCCAGCTGCAGTAATGGCGATCACAGATCAACTTCCTTTGGGAGTCGTGTTTGGTGTTAGCTTTTTAGTTGTATCGATTATATTTGTGGCAACTACTGCAGATACCATGTCGTATACAGTTGCTGCTACGTTATCTGGTAATGATCATCCGAAGCGTTGGCTTCGTGTGTTTTGGGCTTTGATTTTTGGGGCGACATCGATGGTTATCTTAACAATTGGAGAGGATAGTGTGACTTCAATTCAAAATTCAATTGTTATTACAGCTGTACCTGTCTCGTTTTTATTGTTGCCTCCGTTATGGACGGCACCTAAAATTGCTCGAACAATGGCCTTAGAACAAGGGTTGATTTGGCAAAGAGAGATGACTAAAAAAGTTGATAAATAAATGAAGATAGCCTCTACTCCTTCTTCTTAATGAGTAGAGGCTTTTTGAATATAGATAAGCTTATCACTAACGGCACAAAACCTTTCAGCTTTTTATCCGGGAAACGTATTTTTCTGATATAGTAACTTGAATTCGAGTAAAAAACGAAGTAAACTATAAATAAGGTCATCAGATGACCTTATTTATAGTACATCTATGAAATCGCTTTATTTGTGGGAGAGAGGGGTTTAATGTATTTACTTGTGGCACTGAGTGCTATTTTAGCACCATTTATTTTTCTTGTAATATTGCGCTTCCCGGCAACAAAGGGGATGACGTGGAGTGCTTTAATTGTGATTATGTTTGCGCTTACGGTATGGGGAATGGAAGGAGAAGTCATACTTTCTTCTATCTTTCAAGGGACACATAAAACACTGACTATTCTATGGATACTTTTTGGGGCGCTTGTATTACTAAATACACTTCGAAATACCGGAGCAGTTGATCGAATTAATCAAGGGTTTCAAAGTATCTCGGGGGACATGAGAGTTCAAGTTATCATCGTAGCTTTCCTGTTTGGTTCATTAATTGAAGGGGCAGCAGGTTTTGGGACACCAGCAATGGTAACAGGGCCATTAATGATAGCACTTGGATTTAAACCGTTAGCAGCTGCAACATTAGCCTTAATTGCAGATAGTTCAGCTGTGGCTTTCGGTGCTGTAGGAACCCCTGTTGCAGTAGGTCTAAGTAATGTTCCAACTGCTAATGCTTCTTTTTTTCAAGAAATTGGGATTACTATTACAACGTTGGATTTATTTGCAGGGACATTCATCCCTTTTGTCTTGGTCCTGATTATGACTATTTTCTTTGGCAAAGGAAAGGGGATTAAAGACGCACTTCCCATGCTTCCGTGGACTTTACTGATAGGAATTGTGTATACGAGCTCAGCACTATTCTATGCCATCTTATTTGGTCAAGAATTCATTGCTATTTTAGCATCACTTACTGCTTTAGTAGTTGCTACATTAACAGCACGAAAGGGATGGTTAATCCCTAAGGCAGAATGGAAAGAGGCATTGCAGGAAGGTTTTAAACAAAAGGAAGTAAAGTCCGAAATGGGCATTGTTGCTGCATGGTCGCCATACATCATTGTTGTTGTATTGTTATTATTGACACGCGTTGTTCCTTGGTTAGCTAATTTTACAAAGGAAGCTATTAATCTTTCATGGACCAATATTCTTGGTATTGAAGGAATAGCCTCTGACTGGGAGTTTTTATATTCTCCAGGAACAATACTTACGATTGCAGCAATAGTATCGGTGTTTTTACACAAACGAACAGTAAAGACCTTTATAAGTGCATCGAAGCAATCCCTATCTACGATGAAAACAACAGCAATCTCTTTAATTACAACACTAGCGATGGTGCATGTCTTTACAAATTCAGGGGTGAATATGAATGAATTGGCGAGTATGCCTCAATATATAGCAGAATCTTTTGCTAGTTCACTAGGTTCTGTTTGGTGGCTAGTTGCACCATTCTTAGGAGAACTAGGTTCATTTATAACAGGAAGCGCTACTGTATCAACATTAACCTTTTCGCCGATTCAATTTAATGTTGCTCAACAAGTTGGTTTAGATGTAAACGCTGTACTTGCTGCTCAGGTGATTGGAGCTGGAGCAGGGAATATGATTTGTGTTCATAATGTAGTTGCAGCTAGTGCCGTAGTTGGGCTATCTGGTAAAGAAGGCGATATTATTAGGAAAACGTTACCACCAGCAATCTTATATGGACTATTAATTGGAGCAGCTAGCTTTATCACCCTGCAGCTTTTTTAGATCATGTTCTGTCATATGATCAACTTTTCAAACGTTTGACAATCCAGTAAAATGGGTTCAAATGATGAGGAGTTGAAAATCATGGAATATAAACGCATAAAATCAAAGAAAATCTACGAACAAGTAGCTGATTCACTCATAGATATGATTAAGAATGGACAACTGCAACCTGGTGATAAGTTAGCATCGGTTGAACAATTGGCTCGCAATTTTGATGTAGGGCGTTCAGCAATCCGTGAGGCTCTTAGTGGCTTACGATCCATGGGGCTTGTTGAAATGCATCAAGGGGAAGGGACCTATATAAAAACCTTCGACCCAAAACGATTTACGTTACCGGTTAGTACAGCTTTCTTAATGAAACACGCGGATGTGAAAGAATTATACCAAGTTCGTAAAATATTGGAAGTAGGTACAGCTGGTTACGCAGCTAGTTATCATGATGAAAACGATCTAGTTCAGATGCAAAAAGCACTGGATGTCATGAAAGAAGCAAAAGGAAATGATGTAATGGCGGAAAGCGCTGATACTGAATTCCACTTAGCTATTGCACAAGCAACACATATGGAACTACTTATTAATTTAATGGGCAGTGTATCTGATTTAATGTCAGAAACGATTCGAGAGACGCGTCGGCTGTTATTGTATTCGGAAGACCGAGCAAATGTATTATTCGAAGAGCATCAACTAATTTTTCAAGCAATTAAGAACAGGCAATCGGATAAAGCAAGGAATTATATGTATGATCACTTAGAAAAGGTAGAAAAACTTCTATTTAAGAATCTGGAGATTGATTAATATAACCTCGGTCCATTTAAAAAAGGCATTTCGTATCAATTGTCGGTTTGAATTCAAAAGCGACAATCGAAAGGAAAACAGCTTTCAAGAATAAGTTTAGAGGTGAAGGTGAATGAAAGTATCATTATTCATTACCTGTGTCAGTGATATTATCTTTGCTGATGTTGGTAAAAACACGGTAGAAATTCTAGAAAGAGTAGGTTGTGAGGTAGATTTTCCTGCTGCGCAAACATGTTGTGGTCAACCAGCTTATAATAGCGGATACTTACAAGAGGCGAAAAAATCGATGAAACAGATGATGCGTGCGTTTAAGGATTCGAAGTATGTTGTAGGCCCTTCTGGTTCTTGTGTTGGAATGCTAAAAGAATATCCTGCCGTTTTTAAAGGGGATCCTGAATGGGAAGAAGCTGCTAATGACCTTGCGAATAAAAGCTTTGAGATTACTCAATTTTTAGTAGATGTTCTAGGAGTTACGGATCTTGGGTCAACCTTTAAAGGAAAGGTGACTTACCACCCATCTTGCCATATGACACGAGTCTTAGGTGTAAAGGATGCACCACAAACACTGCTCAACAACGTTAAAGGCGTAGATTTTGTTGAACTTCCAGTAAAAGAAGATTGCTGTGGATTTGGTGGAACATTTGCCGTGAAAAATCCAGCAATCTCAGGGGAAATGGTAAAAGAAAAATCGCAGCATGTTTCGGAGACCAATGCAGAATATTTAGTCGGAGGAGATATGGGTTGCCTCATGAATATAGGTGGCAGGATGCGAAGAGAAGGTAAGAATGTGAAGGTTGTTCACATTACTGAGATTTTAAATACACAAGAAAAAGGTGGAGGGATAGCATGAGCGTGAAAATTGGAGATGTTTCTTATAAAGATCGTATTGATAAGGGGATCGAAAATGAGTTTATGCGTCAAGCTGTCTCTTCTGCCCAAGGTCGTTTTCGAACAGGACGTCTATCGCAAGCGGAGGAGCTTGGGAATTGGGAAGATTGGCGACAGCTTGGTTCGGAAATTCGTACACATACGCTAGAAAATATTGATTATTATTTACAACAGCTAAGTGATCAAGTGGCTAGACGAGGCGGAAACGTGTTCTTTGCTGATACAGCAGAAGAAGCCAATGATTACATTGAAAATGTTGTGAAAAAGAAACAAGCAAAGAAAGTCGTGAAATCCAAATCAATGGTTACAGAAGAGATTGGATTAAATCATTGCCTTGAAAATATTGGGGCAGAAGTAGTTGAATCGGACTTGGGAGAATGGATCCTACAACTAGATGAAGATCCACCATCTCATATTGTTACACCCGCCTTGCATAAAAATAAAGAACAAATTCGAGAAACATTTGCACAAAAACGAGGGTATGATAAATCAGATGATCCGGAAGAGTTGGCGGCATTCGCACGTGAACAATTACGGAAGGATTTCCTCTCTGCTGATATAGGAATTACTGGATGTAATTTTGCAATAGCAGAATCCGGTGCTATTACATTGGTAACCAATGAGGGGAATGCTCGAATGGCTACGGCTCTACCTGATACACAAATTACAGTAATGGGAATGGAAAGGATTGTCCCAACATGGGAAGATATGGAAGTACTAGTGAGCCTGCTTACCAGAGCTGCTGTGGGACAAAAATTAACCAGTTATGTGACTTCCTATACCGGAGCAAGATTAGAGGATGAGATTGATGGGCCAGACGACTATCATCTAGTCATTGTTGATAATGGACGCTCCAAAATATTAGGAACGGAGTTTCAATCCGCACTTCACTGTATTCGCTGTGCGGCATGTATCAACGTTTGTCCAGTATATCGTCATGTAGGGGGTCATGCTTATAATTCCATTTATCCTGGTCCAATTGGTGCCGTACTAACTCCGTTATTGGATGGATACGAAGATCATAAAGAATTACCGTATGCTTCTTCACTTTGTGCAGCCTGTACAGAAGCTTGTCCAGTAAAGATACCACTACATGAACAATTAATTCGACATCGTGAAATTATTGTGGAACAGGAAAAGAAATCACCAGTAGCAGAAAAAGTGATGATGAAGGGATTTGCTAAATGGGCGTCTAATCCAGCTGCATATAAATTAAGTACGAAAATGGCTCGTACGGCATTGAAACCTTGGACAAGGGATGGAAATATTGAAAATGGACCTGGTCCATTAAAAGGTTGGACCGATGTAAGAGATTTTCCGGCACCACCTAAACAATCATTCCGGACATGGTGGAGTAACCGTCAAAAGGAAGGGAAGGCATAATGGCTATTCATAATAGAGATACGTTCTTAAGTAATTTAGCAGCAAATTTAGGCCGACCACGACGAATGGATGGCGTAGAAAGACCGACATACAGTGTGCAACCCCAATATGACGTGTTAAACGGGTATTCTACGGATGATTTAATTTCTGTCTTACAGGAACAATGCAACGTTATTCATACCGATTTTATTCATACAAATCGTGATGGCTTATCTAACGTGTTAATGGATACGATTGCCAGGTATGAAGGGAAATCAATAATTGCTTCAAATGATAAGCGTAATCAAGTGTATGGTTTGGATGATATCTATTCCCGACTTGACCAGGAATTAGACGTTCACATATGGGATCATTCTTTAGGAGAAGCGAACCAAAGGATTGCGGAACAAGCGGATGTTGGAATCTCATTTAGTGATATAACCTTAGCAGAATCTGCGACAGTGACTCTATTAAACAATAAAGATAATGGTAGATCTATTAGTCTCTTACCAAAAACATATATCGCTATCATCCCTAAAGATACACTTGTACCAAGAATGACCCAGGCTGCCAAGCAGCTCCACGAAGCCGATGCGCAAGGCGTAGACGTACCTTCTTGTGTAAGCTTTGTGTCTGGACCTAGTAATAGTGCTGATATTGAAATGAACTTAATTGTAGGTGTACATGGACCAATCAAGGCAACCTATATTGTTGTAGATTAATTGGAATTCTAATGCTTCTTTATTTTTCAGATAAATGTTGCTAGCGAAATATTTTTGATCGATCATGACTTTTAGGTGACGAGATTCTAATAATCTATCTGTCATACGTAGACTTATACTTTGTTCACGCAAGGGTCATAGAATCCTAACCATCAAAAGGGATGAGGACAAATAGTAGGTACTGAACTAAAAACAAAACCGTATGCAATCCGTTTTTTAACTTGATTGCATACGGTTTATTCATTTCACATCGTTTCGTCGGATTCTCCATAAGCTATTTTTGAAATAAGGCTTTAAACCCTATATAAAGCGTAGCAACTGCAAATACAATCATAGCTATTCCTCCGATGATGTCGAGGAAGTTGGTGATATCTTCTGTGATTACTGCAGAAACCGGTACATTCGTTAGACCAAAAGCAGCAAATACACAAGCTAAATAAAGAAGAGCCAAATTATACATATCGCATCCTCCCTTCACTTTAGCCTATGAGAGAGAGGGAGGCTTGGTATAGTCGACTATCCTTATTTAACTAAAAGCATTGGTATGATTCAATTCGGTCCAGATCAATTCCGAAATAAACCCATCCAAAACCGGTCCAGCGGAAGCCAGCAATTGAATTTCGGCCTACAAAAATTGGATAGAACCAGAAGGAATCCCTTCTTAGCCAAATATAGGTGTTGCGAAATAAACAGAATCGGATTCCGCCTGGATCAACAGCAAACGTTTGTACTTGTGGTTTTTGCGGAACAAATGATGGTGGCGGAGCAGTTGGCGCCTGCCCTTGACCTGGCCCCCCAGGTCCTGGAGGTGGCCCGGGAGGCCCACCCCCGGGTGCACCAGGGAATCCTGGAGGGCCAGGAGGCCCCCCTCCGGGGCTGCCAGGAAATCCTGGAAAACCTCCGCCTCCTTGGCCGCCACCCGGTCCAAAAATGCCACTTATATTAGGTAAATTAAAGATCCGCTGTTCGTCATTATTAGGTGGTTCATAATTGTAAGGATACATACAAAATCTCCTCCTATTGAATCTTTCTCTTTACTATATGGGGCACGCGTCTATTTTGTTATTATTTTTTCTGAGTATTTTTCTAGATGCATGTTAAAATATTTACCTTTAAAATAATTTAATAATTGAATACTTGCTTCTGTCTATGTTGCATGTTAATATTAGTTTACTTAAATGGAACGGAGGTTTTTGAAGTGGTAAATGATCAATCCAAAATTACTGTTATAACTAAATAACAAGCTAATTTTGTAGCTACTGGGATTGGTCTGCCTATTTCAACAAATCAATAACGTGAAGGGGAGAGAAATAGTCTCTCCCTTTTTATTGTGTTTTTTAATAAAAATGTGTTGACGCTACCTGTCCTATTCGTGACGGCGCTACAAGGTTAATAATTAGAAAGGAGATCTATACAATGAACGATAAGAATGAACCACCATATGAATACTTAGCGGATAATCCGAACTTTAAGGTTATGCCAATTATGTTGTCATTAATTATTGGTGCTTTTTTTGCAATATTGAACGAAACATTATTAAATATTGCACTCACTACATTAATGGGAGAATTTAATGTATCCTTACCAACGGTTCAATGGATGGCAACGGGTTTTATGCTTATCATGGGGATAGTTATCCCCGCGTCTGCTGTGTTATTGCAATGGTTTACGACAAGGCAATTATTTTTAGGAACAATGACCATTTTTACCCTTGGGACAACAATTTGTGCGTTAGCACCAACTTTTCCTATTTTATTAATAGGAAGACTGATTCAGGCAGCGGGAACAGGTTTATTAATGCCAGTAATATTTAATGTGTTTTTACTTGTATTCCCACCACATCGGCGTGGGAAGGTGATGGGACTTGTGGGATTGGTTATTATGTTTGCTCCGGCAATAGGACCTACACTTTCAGGAGTGATTGTTGAATATTTAGGATGGCGTTTTTTATTTATTTGTGTAATCCCATTTGCTCTGTTTTCTGTCGGATTTGCTTATAAGTATTTATTAAATGTTTCAGAAGTTACAAAACCAAAGGTTGATGTGTTATCACTTGTTTATTCAACCATTGGCTTTGGATCACTTGTCTACGGATTTAGTGCAGCGGGGGAAGGGGAAAACGGCTTCCTAAGTCCGAATGTGTACACATTTATATTTATTGGGGTTGTAGGTATTACGTTATTTGCGATCAGACAGTTCAAGTTAGAAGATCCAGTGATGGATTTACGAGTGTTCAAGTATCCTATGTTCACCCATGGGATATTGATGTTCTTAATCATTATGATGACGATGTTTTCATCGGAAATTATCCTACCTGTGTTTATGCAGGGTCCCTTAGGGCTGATGCCTGCAGCAGCAGGGCTTTTGCTATTACCAGGAAGTATCTTAAATGGTATTATGTCACCCGTCATGGGACATCTCTTTGACAAGTTCGGTCCAAGGTTATTAATGATACCTGCGTCTATTGTATTAAGTGGTACCATGTTCATGATGAGCAGGCTGAACGAAAATACAGAACCCTGGATGATTATTATTGGGTATATTATATTAATGCTCACTGTATCAGCCATAATGATGCCTGCGGAAACGAATGGTTTAAATCAATTACCCAAAAGATTGTATCCCCATGGAACTTCTGTAATGACAACATTGCAGCCAGTAGCAGGTGCAATTGGGGTATCCGTGTTTATTAGTATATTGAATGCTCGCCATGCACATTATTTAAGTCAGTCCGAAAATCCGCAAGATCCAAACGCGATTAGTGATGCAATGGTGGCAGGAGTTGAACTTGTTTACTTTATCGCATTTGCTATCTCCATTGCTGCGGTTATTTTAGCATTTCTAGTGTACCGAGCTGTTCCAAAAGATCAAGAAAAAAAAGAACAGCCAAATAATATTTAAGAGTGAAACAGACAATTTTCATGTGCCCTAAGGCTGTCGAGAAAACGTTCTCGACAGCCTTATTTTTTAGCAATAGTTTCCACTGCTATGCTTAAGGTAGAATTCTCAAAGGCACTGATGACAGCGAACTATCAAATATTAAAGGGGTTGTCTCGATTTAGCAGAGGGACGATGAAACGCTTGCAAAAAAACGGGGTGAGACAACGAAGTCACTAGAAGTTCATCCGCGGAAAGCGAGTTGTTCGCACCGTACTTCTAGTGAACAAAACGCAGTATAATGCGTCTGTATTTTCACATGTATCATCAATGACTGATTCATGTAGCGAGCTTTTTTAAAAATTACTTTGACAGACAGAGTAATTTATCGTATGATTACTCTGTGAGATAGAGTAGTCAAAATGAGGAAGTGTGATAATGATAAGAAGTGATATCATCCGTGGTCATTTGGAATCGATCATTTTACGTTTAGTATGTGAAGAAGATCGATATGGTTATGAAATTTCAAAAGAGATAAGTGCACGCACAGACAACCGATTCCAAATAAAGGAAGCTACTTTATATGCGGTGTTTCAACGGCTGGAAAAGAAGGATTTAATTGACTCCTATTTTGGAAATGTTTCTCAAGGCGGAAAGCGAAAGTATTATCGTATAACTACCCTTGGAAAGGCTTATTTGAAAGAAACGGTTGAAGAGTGGAAAGAAACGAAGGCAATTATCGATTTATTCATGGAGGGATTAGATTGAAGAAGATTAATGGATACGTGGAGGAATTATTTAAAAATATACCTGAGAGCGAGCAAAAAAACGCAGTTATGCAAGAGGTGACCCAAAACCTTGAAGAAAAGGTCTGGGACTTAATGGGAGAAGGAAAAACGGAGGAGGATGCAATTAATAAAGCCATCGTTGATTTTGGAGATATTGAAGATTTAAAGCAAGAATTAGGTGTAAGCCAACCTAAAAAGAAGAATACGTCTAAGCTGAATTTATGGTATTCCATATGGGGAAGTCTTCTCATTATTTCCTTATTTGTATTTATTAATTTCTATTACTCCCCAGAAATCATATGGTTTGTATACCCAACATTTGCGGTACTTTGGTGGCCACTTACAATGTATTTTTCATGGAAACGAACAAAGTAGGGGGAAACAAGATGAAAAAAATAGATGTTGCTTTTTTACTAACAGGTTCGATCATGACGATTATTTTTCTAGTCATTGTCAATCTATTAACAAGTAAAGAACATGTATGGTTTATTTACCCAACTGCATTCATGCTCATTTTTCCGTTTGGATTATATTGTTTCAAAATGAAGAAACAGACGTTTTTCTCTGTCATTAGTAGTGCTATTATCTTTTTTTTACTTGTGATTGAGAATATAAGAAGTACCCCTGAACATCCATGGGCATTATACACGATCATCCCTCTCGTTTATTGGCCGATGCTGATGATTCTGAGGAGGAAAGTAAAACCGTTGCGAATTGCAATTATTGGTAGTGGAATCTTTATTCTTTATTATTGTTTATTAAACCTACTTGTTTCACCATATACGCCTTGGGTTATATTCCCTGTTTTTGCTATATTATGGTGGCCGCTTTCTGTCTACCATGCAAGAAGAAAATCGTATTTCTCTTTCTCCCTTCAGGGGGCTACCCTTCTTTGCGCATTTTTTATTATGGTGAACGTTTTTTACTCTCCAAGCACGATTTGGGCAATCTACCCAATATTCACGATACTTTGGTGGCCTTTAAGCATGTATTACTTTGTATATAAAAGGAATATAAAATCATGAATCAAGATAGTAATAGTAAAAGACAAGTTTATTTAATTTTTACAGACACCGGAACATTATTTACAAAATTAATTAAGTTTTATACGAGGAAGCCTTTAAACCATGCTTCCTTATCATTTAGCTTAGAACTAGAGAACATGTATAGTTTTGGTCGTAAAAATCCAGCAAATCCTTTTATTGGTGGCTTTGTTAAAGAAAACATTTCAGAAGGGTTGTTTAGAAACGCAGTATGTGAAGTGTATAGCTGCAATGTAACAGAGTTTGAATATAAGAAAATGGTTGATAAAGTAAATCAAATGGAACAGCAAAAAGATAGGTATCGGTATAACTTGATTGGCATGGTTGCCCTCTTATTTCAGTTTAATATTCATCGATCAAATGCATTTTTCTGTTCACAGTTTGTGGCAACGATTCTTAATGAATTAGATAATAAGTTAAATAAATCGGCTAATCTTTGTACGCCTCAAGATCTTCGAGATATGAATAATCTTACTTGTATTTTTAAAGGAGAGCTTAAAAATTATCCATATCGTTTTGAAGAGAAAGAAAATGAAATAGAACTTCCGTCAAGGAAGGCGATTTAATCAATGTTGGCACTGTCCATTAGATGGATGGTGTTTTTTTATACTCATCGGCAGGTGTGTACGTATAGGAAATGGATCATTTACAATGATGGTTTCAATCTGATGAAAATTATTTTGAAACTTGCTATTGACCCTCACGCTACGTGATACTCTATAGTATAGATTGTAGGGAGGTTAACAGCCATGAAAGTTAAGGAAGTAGCTGATTTGGTTGGAATTAGTGTGCGCACACTTCATCATTATGATGACATTGGGCTTTTGACTCCTGAACAGACAACCGAATCAGGGTATCGTATTTATTCTGAGATGGATCTAGAACGCTTGCAACAAATTCTATTTTTTAAAGAACTTGATTTTCCGCTGAAGAAGATTAAAGAGATTATTGACAGCCCTTCTTTCAATCAAGCGGAGGCACTAGAAATGCAACGAAATATGCTGCTTGATAAACGGGATCGAGTCGATACAATGATTCGAACAATTGATAAAACGATAAAATATAAACAAGGAGAGATCGTTATGAGTAATAAAGAAAAGTTCGATGGATTTGACTTCAGTCATAATCCTTATGAACAAGAAGCACGTGAGCGTTGGGGTGATAAGGCAGTGGATGAGTCCAATGCGAAAATGAACCGAATGACGAATGAGGAGAAAAAGGAATTCGAGGAAACATTCCATGCTATTTATCGTGAATTAGCAGTGGTTCGTCATGAAGATCCTGCTTCTGAAATAGCCCAAAAATGGATTGGTGAATGGTTTGAATTCTTGAACCAGATGGGAACCTATTCCCTTGATGCTTTTAAAGGGCTTGGTCAAATGTATGTGGACGATGAACGATTCACCAAAAATATTGACCAATTTGGTAACGGACTCGCTATATTTATGCGTGATGCAATGGCTGTTTACGCAGATAAACGAAAGTAGAGTTGAGAGCGAGGCAATGAATGGTTTTTACAGGGTAACCAGTTCCAAAACATTGGATAATGGGTAACTTTATTCATCCATCATAGCAATAGAAATAGGCATGATTCGAACGGGATCCATCCATCAGCTCAATTTGGATAAGCGGTTTTTGCTTTTCCAATTTAACCTGGTCATCCCCGTAGAAAGCATGCCCTATTTCGAATTGCGGTTATCGAATATTCGAATTTAGAGGTCCTTATTCTCATAATGTTCTAGCTTCTTTATTATTCATAAAAGCTGTTACTTTTCTTCTATAGAGGGCTCTATAATTGCGATACGGCTTGGTCTATATATTTCGCATTTGTAATAGCTGAGATGATTGAAACCCCATCTGCTCCAGCCTCCATCACAGATGCAGCATTATCAACAGAGATTCCTCCGATTCCGACGATGGGGATATGGGGATAGGCATGTTTAACTTCTTTTACCCATTGGGTACCAACAGCAACTTTAGCATCCTCTTTTGTAGTTGTAGAGAATATTGGTCCAACCCCCAAGTAATCAATGGAATCGATTGGACTATTGTTAAGCTCTGCCTGATTAGATATCGAAAGCCCAATCCACTTGTTTGGAAAGCGGCGTCGCAGCTCTGCTGCCGGTTTATCATCTTGACCTACATGTATACCGTCGGCATCTAATATTTCTGCTAATTCTTCGTCATCATTAACGAAGAAAGGAATTTGGTATTGTTTGCATATATCCCGTAATTGTTTGCCTAATAAATATCTTTGAAATCCCTGTAATGCGCCGTTTCCTTTTTCCCGATATTGAAATGCGGTTATTCCAGCATTCGCTGCTTGTTTAAGGATTTCCTTAGGGTCGCCATTACAGTTTTGGCTTCCCATAATAAAATATTTTCTTAATGCTTGTCTTACTTCCAATTCCTGATTAGCTCCTTTCCAATTGCTCTGATTTCAAAGATAGTGCATCAATAAATGCTGGCAGGAAGCTTCCTGGACCGTAGACATATGATTGTGCTGCAGCATGTTCTGCTGCTAGTCCATAGAATTGTACAGCAGTAAGTGCTTGTTCTTCAATGGAATAATTTGTTGTTAAACAAGCTGTTAGAATGGAGCCTAATAAGCAGCCTGCACCAGTAATTTTTTCTAACCAGGCATGACCTGTTGTATTATGAATCATCTTTTCATTACTACAAATGACGTCTGTTTTTCCTGTAATAATAGCAGTTGTTTGGTACAATTTGGCTACTTTAGCTGCAATTTCTTCAACATTTCCATCACCAACAGATTCCACACCTTTTGTTTCCCATGGGATATCAACAAGTTGTGCCATTTCTCCAGCATTTCCCTTAATTGCTGTAAATGAAACAGCCTGTAATAATTGACGAACTCCGTCTTGCCTAAACGAAGTAGCCCCAACTCCGACTGGGTCTAGCACAACAGGTATCCCTTTCTTATTGGCCGCTTTACCAGCGAGCTTCATTGCTTCCAGCTCCGTTAATGACGTTGTTCCAATATTGATCAATACTCCATCAGCCGCCGCTGCCATCTCTTCAACTTCTTCCTTTGCTTTTGCCATAACTGGGGCTCCCCCAAAAGCCAGCAACCCGTTAGCTGAAAAGTTCATGACAACTTCATTTGTGAGGTTATGGATTAGTGGAGTAGTTGCTCTAACCTCTTGAATGATCGAATCCTTCATTATTTCACCCTTTCTTCTCTTATAGCCCAGTGATTGGTAGGACCGTTACCTGTTCCTAATGGAAAGGAATGCTTTATTGCTTCGGTCACATAGTGCTTTGCCATTTGAACAGCTTCGATTAAATGAAGCCCATTGCTTAAGTTTGCAGTAATTGCTGCTGAATAAGTACAACCAGTTCCATGGGTGTTCTTCGTATCAAATCGGTCCGCAGCAAATGTATGAAGTTGTGATCCATCATACAAAAAGTCAATTGCTTTCCCCTGTAAATGGCCCCCTTTGATAAGAGCTGCTTTTGGTCCATACGTATGGACAATTGATATGGCTGCTTCTTTCATATCCGCTAGGCTATTGATGGAATTTCCTATAATAAATTCCGCTTCGGGAATATTTGGGGTAACCAACGTTGCTATTGGTAATAATTGTTCTTTAAGAAACCCCCTTGCCTCTTCATCAATCAGAGGATCACCGCTTGTTGCTACCATAACAGGATCAATTACGTAAGGTGCATTTGTTTTTGGTATTGCATCAGCAATTACTTCCATCATATCTCGGTTAGCAATCATTCCTGTTTTTATCGCATGAACTGGCATATCGGTTAATACAGATTGTAATTGATCATGTAACATCCCTGTTGGTAAGTGATGGATGTTTTGGACTCCAGTTGTGTTTTGAGCAACCACAGAAGTAATGACAGACATCCCATAAACCTTCAATTCTTGAAATGTCTTAAGGTCTGCCTGTATTCCTGCACCTCCACTAGGATCCGTTCCCGCGATAGTTAGTACACTTGGAGGTATACTCATTGATTGGTCACCTTCTTTTCTCCCGGCCATTCTTCACAGGTGTAAGCCATCTCCCAGAATTTAAGTTCCAACTGGCAGCTTTTTCGAAAAGCTTCGCTAATTAGATCTTGTTCTGATTTTGATGCATTGGCTGCTAATATATCGAGCCGGCTTCTCATTTCAGTTGTTGTTTTCTCTACCTCATCACTTGCATAAAAGCTAATCCAGTCATAAAATGGATGATCTCTTGTTGGGTGGAATTGCTTCATCAATTCTTTCCCTATTTCTAAATACGTCCATGGGCATGGAAGTAGTGCTCCGAGTATTTCACCGGATGTCCCCATTTGGGCATGGTACATCATATGTTTTATATAATGGTCTGCTGTTGGTGGAAGAGGGTGTCCTTGTAAATCTTCATACTTAACCCCAATATGATCACAAAAATTTCGGTGGGGGTGGATTTCATCATTTAATACAAAGTTTATTTGGTCAAAGAAATAGGCAATATCTTCTCGCTTTTTAGACTTTGCTAAGGCTATCCCATAAATTTGCATAAATGCATTCAAATATTCGAAATCCGCTTTAATATAATGAGCAAGGGCTTTATCGGGGATCGTTCCATTTCCGACGCCTTGAACAAATGGATGTTCAAAAATGAGCGCAAAGATATCATTATTTTCTTGTCTTAAATGATCTGTGAAACACATCATTTAGCCTCCTTTATTATGGGACGCTACTAGAGGAATTAAAGTAGATAAATAGAGGAGTGTTATGTTAATTTCCTCACTACTTTCCTGCGCTGGTATTAGCCAGATCAGGTTCAAAGGGACAAAGGAAGCGTTCCTTATCTCAGCAACATGGCGCCCCTAGTAGTTTCCTTGTAAACGAATAATATGTTCTTGTTTTACTTTTAATAAGATGATCCAACCAATAAATGCTCCAGATATACTGCTTGCCAAGAAGGATGGCATAAAAAATAGTGCACCTGTACCACTATTCATAAATAGTTTGGCGAAAGGGACAGCAAAGAGAGAACCGATGATTCCTGTGCCGATAATTTCTCCAAAGACAGCAGCTATTTTTTTACCTACCCAACGATAAAGCATTCCTGCTAGGAAAGCACCAATCATCGCACCAGGGAATGCTAACAGTGTACCTAGACCGATCATGTTTCGTAATAAACCGATTATGAAAGCAATCACTACAGCTGGGCCAGGTCCTAATGTAATGGCAGCTATGACATTTACAGCATGCTGCACAGGGTAAGCCTTAGCAATTCCAGCAGGAAACCAAAGAAATTGGGCTCCTAACGTACCAATCGCTATAAATACAGCCATGTATGTTAGTAAATAGGTTTTTCTCATGGATTCATAAATGAGCTCCTTCTTGTTATATATTTAAGCTTAGTAAATGTTCTCTGTTTGTTTTTACGACTATGAAAAAGCCAGATCCTTTGGGGACCTGGCTTCGGTTTATGAAATAGAAAGACGCTATGCCTACTACTTCCCTCCGCTGGTATTAACCAGATCAGGTCTGTAAGAGTCAGAAGCTCAACTGCTTCCTCTCAGCCCACGCCATGGGCACCCCTAGTAGTCTACGAATATTTAGTTATGTTTCACTTCACTAAGCTTTATTATTAGCATAACAAATCAAATCATGTTTGTCATTCATAAACCGAATGAGCAATTAATAAAACTACGAACCATAAAAGCTAGTTTAAGCAAACGATTGATTAAACTTATACTTTATAACCCTTATATACGTACGGATATCTAAAGGTTTTTAAGTAAATGAAAAGGCCATTTCGCACAAGAAAATGGCCTTTTCGTTTATGATTATTTAATAGGTTATTTTGTAGGTTGAAAATTATAGAATATCTAATCTAACAACTAGTGCAATCAAGATTTGAAGCAACACTTGAACGTTGATCGCGATATCTGTATCGGAAGTAGATACTTCTACGCCACGAGAATTTTCAATAAATACTTGCTGTTTATTCACTTGGCTGGATTTTAGTTTAGCAAATAGGTCTTGTGTTACGTCGTCTGCTTGATTTCCATCTGCAATAGAGATACTAATTACAATAGCAATGGCAACCTGTAGCGCTACCTGTACATTAAGTGCAGCTTGAATGTCAGATGATGTCACATTTACATCACAAGAATCTTTGATAATAATGGATTCAATAGATTGTTGAACATTCTTCAATTCACCGCTTGCTTCTTGATCTACGGTAGAATCATCAAATGGATGGCACATCGATGTGTCTAAGGCTCTCCATTTTCTATCTTCTCCTCGGGAATCATTACAAGAATTATGACATGAATCATGACATGAATCATTGCAAGAATCATAACTTGGACGTACATTACTACAGCTGTCACAAACATTTTCATGACGACCACGTCTTCTCCTATCTATTGTTCTGCCGCAATCTTCACAGCAAGACTTCTCAAACGCTTTTGATCTTGACATAGTATTATTTCCTCCTTCTTCTCGTTTAGAATATCTTATGTCTCAAAATTGAAATAGGAAGGGTGATTGTACCAAGATAAACTACCTATTTATTGGAGAAATAATTGTTTTTTAAAAGACAAAAGGAAATCCCGGTAATTTTTGTTGGTTTACCGGGATTTAGATTTAACTTTGAATATAGGGGGTTTTAAAAATTGATCTATTTGTCTATTATTTATTTTGTTTCATCTTCCTCATTATTACTTTTCATTACGCCATCCACATCTTTCCTTAGCTTGCTAACCATATCTCTAAGTGTTTCTTTATCTGTTTCACTTACTTTCGTTTTATCTAACGTAACACCGTGCTTTTTTAATGTTGCATCTAAAAGAAAATCGACAATATGGCTTGAAGCATTATTATTTTGATTGTTTTTACTCAATTCTTCCACCTCCAGCAAAGCTTTTTATATAGTATATTCTCACAAGATGTAATCGTGCTAAGATACTAGTCTATTTATGGGTTATATGAATCTATAGGATAAAGGTGGAATTATCGCTCCATGAAATAAATGCCCTTACTAATGGCTATTGTGGTACATATATTGAATAGAAATATATTATAGAAAGGATGAATATCATTGGCACTAACAAATGGACAGCGTAGTCTACTAGAGCTGCTAAATCAATTGTCCCAGAACCTAGCTAATAGCAGTGGCATAAATTCAGATGTATCTCTAAATTTACCAGGAATTGGTGTAGATGTTGGGCTTGACCTAGGTGGTACCGGCAGTACTGGAGACACAGGAGATAATGGGGGTACACCTGACACGCCTACTACAATCCGAGATGTACTTTTAGGTTTAGTTAATGAACAAGTAGAACTAACCACTCCTTTTGGAATGGTAACAGGGACATTGCTAGCAGTAAGAGATGATTATGTTGTTGTAATTGAGAATACCGGGTCACAAGCACTTGTCCGAATCGATAAGATTGAATTTGTCAGTGAACTATAAAGGAGGATTATAAATGTTTGAAGATGCATTTGCAGCTGAACTTGCAACGCAATTGGGTTCTACTGTTGAGGTAGCTACAGATAACAACTTAATAGAAGGAATTCTTTCAACAGTGACTGCGGAATTGGTATTAGTAATTGATGTAAGCAGCGGATACGGTGATAATGTGAAAATCTATATATCGTTAGACGCAATTAACTTCGTTCGTTTCCCTGTAGCAGCTTAAATAAAATAAAAAATACCCTGATATAAAGTTCAGGGTATTTTTTATATTGTTTTTTCATAAGTTTATTCCAAAAGTCATACGATGAAATGATAAGCGTACACTTCCAAGTGTACGCTGACAATACTTAATTCAACTTACTTATTGCATTACCGATTTGGTTGGTAAGCTGAAGTGCTTTTATCCCATCTTCGCCCGAGACTTTTGGTTGATCGTTGTTTTGGATGCAACGTATAAAATCCATTAACTGTAAGTGGAGCGGTTCGATCTCATCATCAATCACAGTTATGCTTGTTATGCCTGATCGTACGATTTTTAATTGCTTTTGAATGATGTCGACATCAAATAGAGCGTCTTCGGTTAAAATCTGGATAGACCTTATTTTTCTTTTCGATTTAAAGCTGGCGGTTAATTGTACAATAATGTCTTTAACAGATGTAGCAATAACAACCGCGTGTTTTGGGGTGTTTTCAATGATTTTACCAAAAGCATGAAAGTCGTCAATGGTATCTTGAAGAATAGCTTGTAGGATATAAAGGTCATGGATCATTAAATCAGCTACTACATCTACATTTTTAATACGGTGATGATATGGATTCATTCGATGAAATTCCATTCCAATGATCTTTTCATCTGTTAATTCCTTTATCAGTAATTGAATTATTGGATTAAATAGTTCAATATGACCGACTTGAAGCTTTATTCCCGCCTTTTTCGCTTTTTTGACCAAATCGTTTGCCTGAACAACCGTACTAGTTATTGGTTTTTCCATTAGGATGTGCACGTTGTGCTTAATACAGGTTAAGCCAATTGGGTAATGGTATTCAGTTGGTACAGCTATACTTATTGCATCAACTTGTTGGAGAAGGTTATCCATCGATTGAAATTGTCTCACATTATATTTGTTCGCCATATCATTTGCCCTTTGTTCATCTTTATCAAAAATACCAACTAGTTGGCAGTGTTCATGCATGGATAAATATGTTCGAATATGATTTTCTCCCATCTTTCCTGTGCCAATTACACCAACTCTCATAATAAATCTCCTCACTCTGATGACTCCTTGTTCTATATCGTATGCATGAGCTTGTAAGCGAGATAGACTGACATAACACAAATAAATAAAATTGGCCTTTGACCTGTTCAATTAAGAAGGGAGGTGGCAATATGATTCGTCTATTATTAATCGCTGAAGACACTTCACAGATGATTAATAGAAATTACTTCTACTTAGAGCAGGAACTATCTCGTCTTGTTCACGTCATGCTGTGGAGAAAATCAGGACATATTGATTATATCCTGAAACAACTTGATGTGCGTCCGGATTTTATATTGATTCTCAATGATATCGATCGGCAAATGAAGCCAATAATAAAGGGGCTTGCACATGTGGATATCCCTACTGGACTATTTATAAATGATGTTCATCGTTTTGTAAGTCTTCGAAGGAATTATATACAGAAAAACAACATTGATTATTTGTTTCCAGTCGTTCGTGATAAATGTTTGGAGGTATATCCGGAATTTCAAAATAAAATGGAATGGTTTCCACATTTCGTTAATATAGAATTATGTAAGGACTACAGATTAAAAAAAGATATCAATTTATTAATGATTGGGGCGGTAAATGAGCTTTATCCATTAAGACAACGTATTATCAATACCTATCAAGGAAGGGCAGATTTCGTGTATCATCCACATCCAGGGTACCATCATTTTAATGAGGAAGAACAACAAGAGAAGATGATTGGTAAGAATTATGCCAAGGAAATAAACAGATCAAAGATACTTTTTACTTGTCCATCAAAACTTCATTATCCTGTAATCAAATATTTTGAGGCTCTTGCTTGTAAAACATTGCTACTGGCTCCTACGTTTAATGAGCTAGAGGATATTGGATTTATACCAGGGATTCATTTTGTACCAATAGATGAGCATGATTTTGAGCAAAAAGCGGCATATTTCTTAAGTCATCAAACGGAACGTGAACAAATTGCCGAACAGGGGTACCGATTTGTACGTAAGCATCATAGCGTTCAACAAAGAACAAACCAATTAATTGAAAAAATTAAATGTATACTACAATAATAGTATAACTTGAGGAGGTTTTTGTTTGGCTTCTATTCCAGAGAGCTCGCAGTTTGGAAATAATGTTGTTATAGAAAATAACGTTAGCATTGGTGAGCACGTTGTTATCGGCCATAATTCGATTATTTTAGAAGGTACAACCATCGGTGATCATGTCCATATTGGTTGTAATTGCGTTATTGGTGTCAAGCCTAGCATAAATCAGAGAATGCGAAAAACATCTAAGGCGACTCAGCTCGTGATTGAACCTGGTACGCGAATTGGGCAGCTCGTCTCTATTTATTCTGGTACACGAGTGGGAAAAGATGTGTTTATTGGCGACCATGCAAGTATTAGAGAAAATGTTACGATCGGAGATGAATCGATTGTTGGTAGGGCGGCCATTGTAGAGTTAAATACAATAATTGGAAAATCTTGTACCATTCAAACGCTGGCATATGTGACAGGGGATACAACAATTGAAGATAATGTATTTCTAGGTCCATGTGTATCGATGTCGAATGACAAATATATGGGAGCACAAAGCTACTCCCTAAAGGGACCGTACATAAAAAAAGGAGCTAAAATTGGGAATAACGCTTCACTGCTGCCTGGAGTAAACATTGGTGAAAATACGATTGTTGGTGCAGGTTCTGTTGTCACTAAACATCTTGAAAATGGGATAGTTGCTGTAGGTATCCCTGCTAAAAAATTACAATCTTAACAGAAGTTGAGGGTGATATAAAAATGGAATCAGGACGGCCTGAGGATATTCGTGTAGTGATGCATCAACATTTAGAATGTAAAGGAAAGAAGATTGGGAATGAGCTATTTGTTCCAATCACGTTATTAGAGAAGGGATATTTCGCTGAAAAGGAATGGATCGAGGGTCAGAAATTATTAAAGATCCATGTTTCCAAAGCCCGTTATTCCGAGATTAATCAGTACGATTTTCGAGGGAATTATTTACATTATGATAAAAACGGGGTGGAGAACTGGAGTGTAGAATTTCATGATGGTATTCCAAAAACTGTCTATCCATTTGGAACTTATTTTAATCCTTCTACTATTGCCCAATATGGTTTACAACATTATAGTTTATACCTGAAAAATAAGGATGAACAAAGTAAACAGAAATTTTTATCTGTTGCAGCATGGTTTTTACAAAACCAAAATTCTCAAGGAGGCTGGGCATATCAATTTGATCATGCTTATTATCCTAGCAGGCTAGAAAAGTTAAAGGCTCCATGGTATTCGTCTATTGGTTTAGGAATGGCAATGTCTGTTTTGGCAAGGGCATCTTATTTAACAAAAAATACTACCTATCAAAACAAAGCATTACAAGCTACCTCTATTTTTCAAACATCTTCTAATGATCATGGAATCTTAGCCAAGTTTGAAGGCAAGTATTCATTTTATGAAGAGTGTCCTACAAATCCGCCTAGCTACATTTTAAATGGCTTCATGTTCGCTTTAATTGGACTATATGATCTCCACAAACAAACAGGAAATAGGCAAGCAGGAATGTTATATGAAGATGGTGTGAGAACTCTAAAAAGAATGTTACCTTTATATGACTTAGGAAATCGAACTGCATATGATTTAACCCATTATACGACAGATGGTGGGTATCCGAATATCGCATCGTGGGGATATCATGTAACACATATTCATTTATTAGCTGCTTTGAACTCGGTTAAGAAAGATCCCAAGATGAGTGAAACACTACAAAGGTGGAAGGGTTATATCGATGGAAAGATGGCTAGATAACCAAAGGAAGAGGTAATGAATGCCTCTCCCACTAATGATTCTTGTTATACGTTTGCAATAATAGATTGTGAATGAGAGAAGAAGTTTTTCCATCTCCATATAAGAGTGGCGAATTTGTTGGTATGGACAGATCTTTCATGCTCTTGACGATTTGCTGCGTATCTGCGCCAACTAGTTGATTCCAACCAGTTTCTAACGTTTCAATCCACTCGGTTTCCTCTCTGAGCGTAACACAAGGGACTTGCAGCATGTATGCTTCTTTTTGCAATCCTCCAGAGTCGGTTAAAATCGCTTTTGCATCAGAGGCAACCGCTAGCATGTCAAAGTAATTTACAGGTTCAATCGTCTTTATCTGAGTATGAGTAATTAAGTCGGTTAATTTATACTGCTCTATTTTCTGCTTCGTCCTAGGGTGTAAAGGAAGGACAACTGTCTTATCCAATTGTTGGAGCCCTGTTAGTATGGCTGTTAATCGTTCAACTTGATCGGTATTCTCTGCGCGATGAATGGTTGCTAGGTAATAATTATTTTTTTTAAGCGTTAAATCATTTCTTAGCGTGGATTGTTTTAATGCTTGATTTTTAAAGAAAAGCACTGCATCAAACATAATGTCACCAGTCTGGTACACACCTGAAGTAATACCTTCTTTTTTTAAATTCGTCATAGCAGTTTGTGATGGACAAAATAACCAACTAGACAAATGATCTGTAACGATTCGGTTGATCTCTTCAGGCATTTCTTTATTATAGCTACGTAATCCAGATTCTACATGTGCAATAGGAATATGGAGCTTTGCTGCTGCTAGGCTTCCAGCTAAGGTGGAATTCGTATCTCCATATACCAATACGATGTCTGGTTCCATCGAGATCATAATACTTTCCAATTTTGCAAGCATATTTGCTGTTTGTTCACCGTGGGAACCAGATCCAATACCTAAATAATAATCCGGTTTAGGGAGCTTTAGTTGGTTAAAGAATATGGTGGACATATTTGCATCATAGTGCTGTCCTGTGTGTACTAAAATTTCTTCCATTTTCCCTTCAGATTGAATTGCTTTGGATAACATGGATGCTTTAATAAATTGTGGCCTTGCACCAACTACAGTTAAAATTTTCATACAAATCCCCTCTCTTATAAATATGTATGATTTATCAACCAATCATTTCTTGTTAGGTATTCAACGTCAATATGTTGGATTAAGGAAGGTGTTAGCATGAATGCTTACCAAGCTAAATATAATGAATGTATTCAGAAATAAGAAAGGAGTGCTAAAATGTCTAAAAAGGTATGTATGCTAGTTGCTGAGCACCCTTTTTTAGATTCAAGGATATTCAAGAGAGAAGCGAAATGCCTTAAGAAATTAGGCTATGATGTCACGATGATTGTTCCAAGAAAAGATGGGTATCTTTTTGATATTGATGGAACGCCGTTTAAAGATACCTATTTATCACAGAGATTCACCCATGAAGGGATTACGATAATAACCTATGACTTTAGAGAGAGTAGGAATTCATTAAGTAAAGTAGTCTCCCCATTAGCACAATGGGAACAAGGATTTAACAATCCGTTAACTGAACTTGGCGTACAGGAAAATGCGGATGTTTATCATGTTCATGAGTACTTATCTTTATTTGCAGGAATAGGCGTCAAAAGAAGAATGAACCAGCAGCAAAAACATGTGAAATTAATATATGATAGTCATGAACTAACCCCAGATCCATTTGATTCTAGAAATTCCAAACAGCACAGAGAGAATTTAAAAGAGAAGTTGCTCGTAATGTTGAAAGAAGTAGACTACATTATTACTATTTCCCATGCAATAAAATCATGGTTTCTTTCACAGGATCCTACTTTTGCTGTAGAAGTAATTTATAATTCCCCCCCATTAGCGACGAAGTATAAACCGAAAAATTTTAGTGGAGACAAACTTGTTGCTTGCTACGAAGGGAATATCGATTACAAAAGGGGAAGTAAAAATAAAATCACGCAAATGACCGAAATATGCTCCAAATCCATCGATTTTCAATTTAAAGTTATTGGTGGAACAAGATTTGGCGATTCATTTGTCCTTCCCGATCACTTAAAGAACAACGTGATTCTAACGGGATGGGTTGATTATTATTCCATTGGTGAGTATATGAAAGATGTTGACGTTGGCTGGATTGATTATGAAGATTTAAATGATTCCCTCAACCGTTCGTATGCTATGCCGAATAAATTTTTTAGTTACTTAAATAATGGTGTTCCAATTATTGTAAATCGCTGTCATGAAATGGAATCTTTCTTAAGAGAACATCGTTGC
Organism: Virgibacillus sp. CM-4; assembly: GCF_000445495.1. Lineage (NCBI taxonomy): Bacteria > Bacillati > Bacillota > Bacilli > Caryophanales > Bacillaceae > Virgibacillus > Virgibacillus sp. CM-4. Next base: position 200,088 of record NZ_AUQA01000001.1, on the reverse strand, counting down.
GGTTTAGTAATTGATAAAAAAGATGCCACTGCCAAGGACTATGCTGAAGCAATGCTGTACTTGGCAAAGAACAAAGAACTGGTTAGAACGATGAGTATGAACGCTAGAAATGTAATGGAAGAAATTTATTGCTGGGAGCAAATGGAAGTAAGATTAGCCAATGTATACCAACAGTTACTTCAACAAACTACCCTATTTGATGTGTAATCGTATAGGTTACTGGTTCGCTTTTACCCAATTTACGGTAGATGTGATGCCATCTTTAAATGCTGTTTTATTAAAAGTACCAATTAATCCATGTAATTTTTTCATTGAACCTCTGTGAATTTCAACATCTGCTTTTCGATTAGGTTTTTGAAGAACTTCACCGTTATAATTCATTACTTCCATAATTGTTTCGATCACCTGTTTAATGGATAGTTGCTGGTCTGTTGTGATATTTACACAATCACCGGAAGAGATAATAGGATAGGTTTTTATTACCATATCTACGGTGTCTTTGACATAAATAAAGTCTCTTGTTTGTTGACCATGTCCATGTATCTCTGGAACATCACCGTCTAGAATTTTCTTAATTGTAACTGGAATGACACCAGCTAAAGGCCCTGAGAAATTTTGCCTTGGACCATAATTATTAAATGGCCGAACGATAAAAGCATCCAAATCAAACATGTTGACGTAAGATTGTAACAACAAATCAGCCGAAGCTTTTCCGGCGGCATATGTTGTGGTCGGGAGTAAAGGATGGGCTTCATCCATAGGCTGATATTTAGATGAACCATATGCTTCAGAGGATGAAAAATGACAGAGCGTTTGAAAAGCTCCGTTTCGTTGTAATTCTAAAATATTCTTTAAGACGACAACATTGGTTAAAAATGCATTTGAAGGGTTTATAAAGGAGTAGTTTAACGCCTTGGTTGCACAATTAAAAACAATATCAATATCATGTTTTCCCATAATGTAATTCAATGTCTCTTGATTTTCTGCATCATCGATATAAAGGGTTGTATTTTGTGCTAGTGCAGCAGTTAGGTGTCCTATACTGCCTGTAAAAAGACTATCCAAAATCACAATATGTTTTGCGTTTTCTTTTATTAATTTATCTACTAAATGGCTCCCAATAAAACCAGCTCCACCAATAACCAAGATGGTACTGTTTGCAAGCAATGGTCGATTCATAGTTGGCACTTCCTTTTCCGTTAATAATTCATTCGTGATTGACCACCATCAACAGTAATCGTAGTACCGACAATCCAAGATGCCTTATCTGAAGCTAAGAATACAGCAGTGTTTCCAATTTCCTCAGGTTTACCTAGTCGTCCTGCAGGTATTCTAGCGCTTGCATAATTTGTTAAGAAGTTTGGATCGTTTTGGATACGTCGATTCCATTCTTTATTTGGATGGAAGATCGCCCCAGGGGCGATACCAACAACACGAATATTATGTTTTATTACTTCAGAGCTAAAGGCTTTTGTAAAGCTGATTACTGCTGATTTTGAGGTGTTGTACGCAGGTAATCCGCCTGATTCTTTTCCGTAAATGGATGCAATATTAATAATTACCCCTGCACCTTTGTCTATCATGTATTGGCTTACTAATTGACTTAAGTGCAACACAGAGATGAAATTAATCTTCATTGACGCTTCGAATACGGCTGGTGCTGTGTCTAAAACCTGAGTTCCTATTCCTGCACCAGCATTATTAACTAGTACATCAATTGTCTGGAAGTCTTCGATAAATTCGTGAATTAACTGTATACGCTCATCCTCTATCGTGATGTCTTTTCTATATACCTTTACTCCAAGTTCTTGTTTTACATGAAGAAGTTCCGTTGGGTTTCGAGCCACAACGCCAACATTAGCTCCTTCTTTACGAAAAGCTTGGGCGATGGCTTTCCCTATTCCTCTTGATCCCCCAGTTACAAGTACATTCTTTCCAGTTAAGTTTAATTCCACTTGGATTACCTCCAATACGACATATAGCCATGGTGATAACAAATAACGACATCCTAACACGTACATTCAATTATATGAATATTTGCATTCAGATGTTAATACTTTATTAGGAGGATAGGAAAATAATAATTAAGTTGAAGAGTGGAGGTTGACATGTTGAAACCAAAGGTGTGTATGCTGCTTTGCTACCTTCCCTTTCTAGATTCGCGTATTTTTGAATGTGAGGCGAAGAGTCTTTTAAACAATGGTTATGATGTCACCATTATTGCACCGCGTAAGGCTGGTCTTCTTTTTGATATAAATGGAGCACCATTCAATAAGAAATTTCGTGAACGAGTTTTTTATTATCAAGGTATAAAGGTAGTTACTTATGATAGTGAGAGAAGGTCGTTAAATCCAGTATCTGACCCGCTTTATCAATTAGGAATAAAAGAAGATGCTGACTTTTATCATGCGCATGAATTGAACTCTTTTACTTATGGAAAAGCGATTAAGCAGGATCTACAACAGCAGAGGAATAAAGAAGTTAAGTTAATATATGATAGTAGACAACTTATTCCTGATCCCTTTCCATTACAGATAAATGATCATACAAAGCAACAATGGCATAAGACACTCTTAGGAAATTTACAAGAAGCCGATTATGTTATTACCGTATCGAATTCAATTAAATCTTGGTACCTGGCAATGGATCCTATGTTATCGGTTGAGGTAATTTATAATGCTCCGCCATTAAGTAAACATATCATGAACAAAAACACACCTAACGATTCATTTGTTGTCGTTCATGAAGGCAATATGTCAAGAGAAACCTTCGAAAAGGTAATAGCAATCACTGAGGGAAGTAACAGCGGAACGGATGTTGAATTTAAAATCATTGGTGGATCGAGGTATGGGGAAACCTTTCCAGTACCTGCGCATTTGCAAAATAGAGTACACATAGAACAGTGGGTTGATTATCATACACTACCAGCAACGATGGCAGGTGCAGACCTTGGTTTAATTGATCTAGATCCAACCCATTCCCTTAATAATATGTTTGCGATGCCTGCCAAATTATTTAGTTACTTAAATAATGGAATTCCGGTTGTAGCTAGCAAGTGCAGTGATATAGAAAAATTTATAAAAACGTATCAATGCGGACTTGTTATTAATAAACGAAATCCTGCGCCGGCAGACTATTTGCAAGTAATACATCATTTGCGACAGCATCCAGAAAAATGGGCAGCTATGGGAAGCAATGCAAGGAAAGTAATGGAGGAAGTCTATAATTGGAATCATATGGAGAAACGGCTGATATCGATTTATCAATCCCTAGGTTCGAATCAAATGCCTTATCTCTTATCATAAGGCGAAATTGCTTGTTGGGAGGGAATTATGACTAAAACAGTATGTTTTTTAGTGTCGGAGCATCCATTTTTAGATGCACGGATTTTTAAGAAAGAAGCAAAAAGCTTACATAAATCAGGGTATCATGTAACGATGATCGTTCCTAAAAGAGATGGTTACTTATTCGATATAGATGGTACTACGTTTACTGATCAGTATTTAGAGGATTCGTTTTATCATGAAGGAATTAAAATAATTACCTATGATCAAATGTATCCAGAAAAGCATATTAAAGCCCTCCACTACAATTTAAAATCTGGAAAATACATACGGTTTACCGATCCCCTAACTCAATTGGGAATACAGCAGCAGGCAGACTTTTATCATGCACATGAATTTTTTTCTTTGTATTGCGGAGTAGGCATTAAACGGTGTCTAATGTCTAAAGGGAAACCATGCAATTTAATCTATGATAGCCATGAACTGGAACCCGATCCACTGATCAATCAATCTAGTAAAACAAAAAAACTAAAAAATGAAATGCTTGAAAGCATGATAAAAGAGATAGACTATTTGATCACCGTATCTGAATCTATCAAGGCATGGCATCTATCCGTCAATCCGACCATACCTGTTGAAGTAATTTATAATTCCCCGCCTTTAGCTACGGATTTCAAACTAAGTAAGAATGGAAAATCGCAATTAATCCTTACATTTGAAGGGACAATCAATAAGAAAAGAGGAAGTTTTGATAAATTAGTAAAGATTATAGAGATCGTTAATCAACAACTAGATGTTAAGGCTAAAATAATTGGAGGGTTTAAGGGAAAAGAAGCAAAACAACAATTAGAACGATTGCCGGATCATATTCAAGATAATATCCAATTCACCGGTTGGATTCCTTATGAAAAGATACCACAAGTAATGCGCGATGTTGATATTGGATGGATTGATTTAGATGCAGCTCATTCGTTGAATAATCGATATGCAATGCCAAATAAGTTTTTTAGTTATTTAAATAATGGAATTCCTGTACTTGTTAATCAATGCGAAGACATGGCAACATTTATTCATTACTATCAATGCGGATATGTCGTGCCGAAGCTACAAGCCACTGCACGGGATTATGTTGAAGCGCTTATCGCTTTATCTGCCAATCGTAATGAGCTTGCCGAAATGAAGTATCAAGCACGTAACGTAATGGAGTCTACATTTAGTTGGGAACATATGGAGAAACGTCTGATTAACGTCTATCAACAGCTAACGGAGACTTCATAAAAAGCGAACAGTTATGATTCAGGAAAGGGGTTTATTTGATTGCGAGTGCTACATCTTCCGTACGGACCTTCAATGATTGAGTTATGTCGAGCTTTACGAGCAAAAGGAGTAGACGCTACTGCTTGCCATTTCGATGAAAATAATTTCGAGTTTGAACCGGATTTATGCTTACGCTTAAATTCCCTTTCGTCTCCAGAAAGGGAGAACCGCATCCATACGTTTTTACAAAAAGCGATTGAAACATACGATATTTTTCACTTTCATTTTGGAGCAACCTTTTTCCCTGATAAACGCGATTTAAAACGATTAAAGCAAGCAGGAAAGAAAATGGTTGTTCATCATCATGGCTCTGATATTCGAGTAGGTTCGATAGCTAGAAGCTTTAACAACCCTTATGTTCGAGTGAAGCCAGAATGGACGGAAGAGAAGATATATGCCAATATTGCGACGTTATCCAATTATATCGATCATGCGATTGTTCAAGACCCTGAACTAGAATGTTACATTTCAAATGTATACGAACATACGCATATCATTCCCCATACAATTGATGTACGTCAGTTTACCCCAAATTATCCGGATAGTAATACATCCACCCCTCTCATTGTCCATGCTCCTACTTCGCGCAATCTAAAAGGAACCGAGTTTATTCTAAATGCTGTTAGTACGCTAAAGAGGAAGGGAATTCCATTGAAATTTAAATTAATTGAAGGTTACACATATCAGGAGACGAAGCAGCTCCTCTCTCAAGCTGATATCGTTATTGATCAATTGCGCATTGGTGCAAGTGGATTTATTAGTTCGGAAGCCATGGCATTCGGAAAACCCGTGATTTGCTATATAAGGGAAGACTTAGTAGATAAATATTCTGGTAAGCTACCAATCGTTAATGCGAATCCTAGTACTATCCTAACTGTATTAAAGGAGCTTGTTCAAAACCCGGTGAAATGGGGAGAGCTAGGCAGGGAAGGTAGAAAATATATTGAATCCTTTCACGATGCCCCTATTGTGGCTGATCGTTATATTGATATCTATAAAGCGTTATAAATGGCTGGATTCGGACAGCAGTTGAAGTTTTTCCAACCGGTGACAACGTCCAAACTGTCTATGATTTACAATCATATCCTATAGAAAATCTTCTCATAGAAATGAGGGTAAATCCATGACCATAGACGAACAACAAGCGAGTGTAGCTGTGATTGGACTTGGCAAAATTGGGCTTACCTTGGCTGCTGTATTTGCAACAAATGGGTATTATATTTTTGGTGCAGATAAAAACAAAGAAGTTGTTGCTTCTATTAACCAAGGGAAATCACATATTAATAATGAGCCAGGATTAGATCAATTAGTTTCGGATGCCGTTGAAAATAATCAAATGCGGGCTACTTCCGACAATGTGGAAGCTGTTGCTCATTCTTCCATCATTGTTGTTATTGTCCCTGTATTAGTCGATACCGCTAACCAAATTGATTATCAAATGATCGATGCTGTAGTGGAAGACATAGCTAAAGGGATAAAGAAGGGGTCATTAGTTATTTTTGAAACAACACTGCCACCGGGGGACACGAAAAACCGGTTTGGAAAACGAATTGAAGAGCGATCGGGTTTACGGTTAGGTACGGACTTCTATCTTGCATACAGTCCTGAACGAGTGTATTCAAACCGAATCATCGAGGACTTGGAAAAATATCCAAAAGTAGTTGGCGGCATAAATGAGAAAAGTTTATTGTTAGCATCTACATTTTATAAGCAGGCATTAAACTGTCAGCTAATAGAAGTAAGCTCAATTGAAACCGCTGAATTCTCAAAAGTGGCAGAATGTGTATATCGGGATGTTAATATTGCTCTTGCGAATGAACTTGCTCAATTTGCAGATCAAACGGGAGTTAATATATCTGAAGTAATCGTAGCTAGTAATAGTCAGCCGTATTCACATATACATTCACCAGGTATAGGGGTTGGGGGACATTGTATCCCGATCTACCCATATTTCTTTATTAATAAAGGATTAAATCAAGGGCTAACACCACTTGCTAGAGAGGTTAATGATGGCATGGCAGCCTATGCCATCTCACAGGTTAAGAAGGAAGTTGGTAGTCTAGCAAATAGGAATGTTCTTATATTGGGACTTTCATATAGAGAGAATGTAAAGGAGCCAACGAAATCAACGACGTTATTACTAATAGATCAACTACTGAATATGAATGCCAACGTCTTTGTGAATGATCCATTATTCTCAGATAGAGAAATTCATGCATTTGGGGTAACGCCGCTTTCTCTACAAGACAAATCCATCTCCAAGATTGATATTATTATTTTGCAGGCCTATCATGACGATTATAAGAATTTAAATTTTAAAGACTTTACCAATTGTAAGCTTTTATTTGATGGACGTAATCAATTAAAACAGGAAGATATCAAAAAACACGGGATTACTTATCAAAGTATCGGTCAACAAAGTGAAAAAGGGGAGTGGTAATGTGTCTAACCACAGTTTAACCCCAATACCAATGGTTGACTTAAAAGAAGAATTAGCCTTAGTAAGAAACCCAATTCTAGCAAGTCTTACCGAGGTTTTAGATAGCGGGGAATATATTCTTGGAACGAAAGCAGCACAATTAGAAGAGGATGTTGCAAGATATATAGGAGTTCCGTATGCAGTCGGCGTAGGGAATGGAACGGATGCGTTACAACTATCTCTAATGGCATTTGATATTGGCCCTGGGGATGAGGTGATCACAACGCCATTTACTTTTTTTGCCACTGGCGAGGCTATTGCGCAAGTCGGTGCCACCCCTGTATTCGTTGATATTGATGAAGCAACGTATAACCTAGATCCTTCCAGAATAGAAGAAGTAATAACAGATCGGACAAAAGCTATTATTGTTGTCCATCTATATGGACAAATGGCTGAAATGAAAAGCATTATGGAAGTAGCTAAAAAGTATCAAATTAAGGTGATAGAAGATGCTTGTCAAGCAATTGGATCAGAATATAATGGAGTAAGAGCTGGAGCGATTGGTGACATTGGCTGTTTTTCTTTCTTTCCTTCCAAAAATTTAGGCGCGTATGGAGATGCCGGTTTAATAACAACAAATCAACAAAGTCTCTATGAGAAGTTAATGCAATTGCGAAACCATGGAAGTGAGCAGAAATATTATCACACATTATTAGGTATGAATAGCCGGCTTGATGAATTCCAAGCTGCAATTTTGTTAGCAAAGCTCCCTTATTTGGATATCTTTCTACACCAACGAAAAGAGGTTGCTAGAAGATATACGGAGAGCTTTCATCAGCAATTACGTCCTCCTTCTGTTCCGCAAAATCGGGGGCATACGTTTCATCAGTATTGTATTGAATTAGATAATAGAGATGAACTGGCTTTGGAATTAAACAAACATAAAGTTGCTTCTGCTATCTATTACCCAATACCATTACACTTACAAGTCGCATTCCAATACCTTAAATATAAAGAAGGGGATTTTCCTATTGCTGAAAAAACAGCGAAACGAATACTAGCTTTACCGATTTATCCTATGCTATCGATCCAGAAACAAGCATATGTGATATCCATCGTGAAGGAATTTTTAGAGAGTAATAGATAGCATCTATCTATTACTCTTTTTGTTTAGTGTCCTTAAAAATTCTTTCCATTTCCCATTCTCTTTTTTAGTAATGCTCTCTGGATGTTCTCTTACATTATAAATTGTAAAATCCTGATAGCGGAAAGGAGAGGTAGTAAACAGCTGTTTCAATACAGCTACGTCTTCGTAAAGCCGGCCTTCTTCATACTCAATGATTGGAAACCCACCTTGCTTTTTTAACATGGAAGTTCGATATATCCGTGGTCCAAGTGGAAAGCGATAAGCCATTAAATCATGTATATCTTTGATGGTTTTTCCTTGACTAATTCCTTTATAAAGCAAATTATTGTCTCGTTGCTTCCATCTACGAAAATTGCCGTACAATACACCAATTTCTTGCGGTAAAGTCATTAAATACGTTGTAATGATTGATACAGCATCTGGGTCAAGCCAATCATCTGCATCCAACTCTAAGATAAATTCACTAGAAACATAGGGTAACAGCTTATTTAATGCTTTTGCTTTCCCTTCATTTTTTTTATGAAGTAACTGGATCTTGTATTGTTTTTCCCACCGTAATAATTGCTGATAGGATCGATCTGTAGAACCATCATCTATAACAAGAATTTGTTCAAAGGGTTCCGTTTGCCAATGACATGATGCAACCGCATTTGCTACATAACCCTGCATATTATAATTTGCCAACATTACGGATAATGAGGGTTTATTAGTCGAAGAAGTTATCGCATTGGATTGGTGTTTTTGTACGAATCTTTCCTTTTCAAGGCTCGTTGCAGAACGATTCCTCCTGGCTTGTTTCAAGCAATCCTTCTTACTTATTTTATGGGTTTCTTCTAACAAGGACAGCCATATTGGTAATAACCCTTCTTTAAAAGGGGTGCTTATTACTGAGAATTTGGTTTGTTGCTGCATATAAGCGGTGCAAACGAATAAGGGCATTTGAATAGGTATATTGTTAGACGTAACGTAATTGGTTGCTAAGACAAATACTGCATCTGGTAGCTGGATAAATTCTGAATTTACATTTGGAGAAAGACACATTGAATCTTGTAGAAACAGCACATAACTACTAGCTAATTGGTTTATTGTTTGGTCTATGCACTCTCCAGCGTTAACATCATTCACTGTTATTAAGGTAATTGGAAACGAATAAGAAGGCATGTTACTTTCTTTTATGGAAGTACTGTTGGAATCGATCATTACAACAATGGAAGTAATTCTTGCATTTAGACGATGTAAAGACTGAAGGGATTTATGAAATGCTACACGATCAGATGGCCACATAATAATGACAGTTATATCCTTCAATATGGTACCTCCTCTATGCAAGGCTTAATTACGATAGCATATGTATTTGAAATGAGAAATGTTGATGTTTAGAGAGGGAAAAACGATTATCATGTCGAAAGTAAGAATGAATGTTCATGTTTAGCAAAGGGAGATGAAATGCAATTGGAGGAAATACAGGTTGATGTACTACAAATTAGAGGAACTTCATTTAGGAATGGGTACATACAGGGCAAGCAATTAAACCGTGAATTAATGCACACCTTCTCGATAATGGAGGAGAATGACAGAAACGTAGAAGCAGTAATACCAATTTACCAAGAGTTGGCACCACATTTGGTAGATGAACTTCATGGGTTGGCAGACGGGTTAGCCAACCCATTTTTTAAAAGCGGCAACATTATTTGGTGGATATAATATTCCGAAGATCAAAGGAATGGGCTGTTCTTCTGTAATAAATCGAGACTTTGCTGTACGTAATTACGAATTCTCCCCTAAGTTATATGATAAACGTTTGGTGTTAATCCAGCCAGAAGAAGGATTTGCAAGTATTGGCCATAGCCTTCACGTGATTGGGCGACATGAAGGAGTTAATCAAGGTTCCCATGTTTGCTTTTTACATGAAGCAGATGGAGCATAGCGGGCTCGAACCGCTGACCTCTTCGCTGCCAGCGAAGCGCTCTCCCAACTGAGCTAATGCCCCGTACATAAAAATTATAGTGAATGATCTTTGTTTTTGCAAGCCTATATGAGTAAATTTCTGTCGCCTTCTTTCATTGATAAACTGTTATCGGTTTAAATGTAGATCTTAGATCTTTTTTCCTAATTTAATAAATTAGTGGTACTATTGGTTTGAATTTACCAAAAATTTACTAATCTATTATAGATTATACATGTATGTTATGCGATAGTAAAAGTGTGTCATGTCGACGTAACATGACAACAAACTACTAAATCCTGAGGAGGTTGCAGATGCGAAAATTACGGGTGAAGCAGTGTTTTTCCTTATTACTTATCTTTACGCTTATTGTAATGAATTTTTCACCAGTATCACGTACATCAGTAGCTGCGGCAGACAACACAGAGACGGCAGATAAGTTGTTTATTTCAGAGTATATAGAAGGAAGCTCCTATAATAAGGCAATTGAAATTTACAATGGTACAGGGGCGGAGGTAGATTTAGGCAATTATCAATTGGCACTTTATAGTAATGGGGCGGAGGATGCTAGTAAAACATTGAATCTTGAAGGGACATTAGCACAAGATGAAGTGTATGTGCTTGCACATACAAATGCTGATGAATCCATTTTAGAAGTCGCTGATCAAACGAATACAACGGTTATTAATTTTAATGGAAATGACGCAATTGCTTTACAGAAGAACGAGAACAACATCGATATACTGGGTACGGTTGGGGATGATAGTAACTATGCAAAAGATATGACGATTGTCAGAAAGCCTTCCATAAATATGTCAAATACAACCTATGATGTGGCAGAATGGACAGAGCATAACCACGATTATTTTGAAAATCTTGGTGTCCATACCATCGATGAAAACAATCCTGGTGATCCAGGAGAACCCGACCCAGAGGATCCTAATGTTTCTACTATTGAAGAGGCTAGACAGTTTGATGATGGTACAACGGTATCAGTAGAAGGGACTGTCACGGTGAATTCAGCTGCTATTAGTAACGGCACCCAATTTACAACGTACATACAAGACGTTACTGGCGGTATTAATCTATTTGCCTATGAACAAGGTGAATTACCAGAGCTTGCAAAGGGAGATAAAGTAAAAATTGTTGGTGAATTGGCCACATACAATGGATTAAAAGAGGTAGTCCCTACTAGTATACAGGTATTGGAGTCCGATCAACCATTACCAGAGGTACAAGAAGTTAGTTTAGAAGATTTACAAAATGAGGAGACAGCAGAGTCACTTGAAGGGGAACGTGTTCGTGTAAATGGGTATCTATCTAGTATTCCAGATAGTCCTGCTGGTGGTGGATACAATGTATCATTTATTGATAGTGATTATAATGGTACGACGCTCCGTATTATGGAAAATGCCTTAGATATAGCACAAGTGGAGGAAGATGCATGGTACAACGTTACAGGGATTGTAAGTCAATACAATAATTATCAGGTTATTCCCACAGAGCAAGCAGATTTTGAGGTGGCGGCGGAACAACCAGATCCACCATCCGCCTCAGGAGAATATGAAACAACCGTTGAAGCGGTAACGGATGGAGATACCATCCGTATTGCAGATCCTGTACTCGGTGAAACAAGGGTTCGATTTGTCAATATGGATACACCGGAAACGTATGCCGCACATAATGAGGATCCAGCAAGAGGTGAAATCAATCAAAACCAAAAGTATCATGGGGATGCAGCTACAAGTTATATCAATGAGTTAATTCAGTCTGGTGATGAAATTATTGTTAAGCTTAGCGATACACCTACAGATGACTATGGTAGATTGCTAGCAGAGATCATTCGAAAAGAAGATGGCATGAATATTAATCTAGAAATGGTAAGACAGGGATATGCATCGACTTATTTTATAGCTCCTTTTAATGACGAAGTGTACCCAGAGTACCAACATGCGGTTAAGCAAGCAAAAGATAGGGGGTTAGGTATTTGGAATGCTGAAAACCCTCTAATGGAATTACCATTTGTGTTCCGTGCAAACGATGATCAAAAAGGATTTCAACGATATGTAGGTAACTCGGATACTAAGGAGTATGTTGTTCCAGATAATTGGGCAGATGTTCCTGTTGAGAAGCGTGTGTTTTTCTCAAGCCCGGAGGAAGCAGAATCCTATGGATATTCTCCAGCAGAGGAAACAGCCGATGAAAATTTACAGGTACAATTATTAGGAGTGAATGATCTTCACGGAAAGATAGATCAGGAATATGAATTAGATCCAGATGGTGATGGCACATTGGCCATGTATGGTCGCTCCGATTATTTAGCTTCTGCGATCAAACAAAGAGATCAGGAACACGAGAACGCTTTAGTTGTACATTCAGGTGATATGATTGGTGGAAGTTCACCAGTTTCTGGTTTATTGCAGGATGAGCCTACAGTTGAAATTATGGAAGAAATTGGATTCGATGTAGGTACGGTCGGTAATCATGAATTTGATGAAGGTACGGACGAATTATTGCGTATGGTCGATGGTGGGGAGCACCCGGATGGTACACCTGATTATGATGGCATGGACTTTCCGAATCTTTGTGCTAATTGTGTATACAAGGGTAGTGGTGATCCGATATTACCCCCTTATTATGTGGAAGAAGTTGATGGTGTAGAGATTGGTTTTGTTGGTGTGACTACGGAAGAGACGGCGAATATCGTCATGCCTGAAGGTATTCAAGATATTGAGTTTACAGATCCTACAGCTGCAGTGAATGATGCGGTTGCTGAATTAAAAAGTCAAGGAGTAGAATCGATTGTTATTTTGGCTCACATTCCTGCTGAGCAAGATGGGGATGGGGCAACAGGAGAAGCTGCAGATTTAGCAAATAATGTGGATGATGCGGTTGATGTGATTCTTGCAGCGCATAACCATCAAGTGGTTGATAGTGTGGTAGATAATAAGTTAATCGTTCAAGCCTCTGAATATGGAAAGGCATTTGCGGACATTGATTTGGAAATTGACCGAGAAACAGGAGATATTATCCAAAAAGAAGCAGAAATTGTCTTTGTGAAACAAAGTGATTATCAGCCAGACGACAAGGTTGCAGCTATTCTAGAAAAATATCAAAATCAAATCGGACCAATTTTGGATGAAGTGATTGGCTATAATGCTACGGATTTAACAGGTGATTATATTGTCGATGGTGATCATGGATTAGGTAATTTGCTTGCAGATGGAATGAAATGGTCAATGGATAGCGATTTTGCCATGATGAATGGTGGAGGTATTCGAGACGATCTCCTTGCAGGTGAAGTGACGTGGGGAGACCTATATAATATACAGCCATTTGGAAATACTTTAATGACAGTGGAAGTTACAGGTGAAGATATCTATACGATCCTAAATGAACAGATTTCTCCTGAATATGGACCTGATTATAGTGTGAGTGGATTATATTATACATGGAACCCGTCCTTAAATCAGGTCGTTAACGTAAGTTTTCCTGATGGTACGTTAATTGATAGAGAAGAGGTATATACCCTAACGGTAAATAATTTTATGGCAACGTCTGAGGGACCGATCAAGGATCTGGGACAGAACCCAGTCACCGGACCAGCGGATATTGATGCCACGGTTGATTTCGTAGAAAGTTTAAATAGTACAGCTGACAATCCATTTGAATATGCTTCAGAAGGCAGGATAACGGAAACCGATGAAGAACCAGGTGATCCAGGCGGCACTCCTGAAGTAGAAATAGAACCAAAGCATGATTTTGGGATAGCAACAGTCTATACAAGAGATTTGTTAGATATCGAGAATGGGGCACGTGTAACAATTGATATCGAGAATGGTTGGAGTTATCGTTTTGTCTTTTTACACAAAAGGCAAGTAGATGTTTTAAAGGAAAAAGAAGTGACCTTGGTCATTACAAATGGATTGGGGTCAAGAACGTTTGATATGACGGACTACGAGAGACGATGTCTATTTGCTGGTGTAAGAAACCGTTGATAGGAAAGCAAAAGCAAAACCTTGCCTAAGCATACCATAACTCAGGCAAGGTTTTTTCATTTATTTATAATGAATGGAACATGCGGTGAAGTGCAAGGGCAGCATTGGTTGATACATCTTGGGACACTTTGATTTGATTGACTGGTTTGCCGCTGATAATGGACTCAAGGCACCAAAGGAGGTGGACCAAATCAATCCTATTCATCGTTAGACAAGGGCACATATGTGGATTCAAAGATATAATTTGTTTATCGGGATGCTGATCAATCAGTCTTTGGACAAGATTCATCTCTGTACCAATTGCCCAAGCAGTACCAGGATTTGCTTGTTCGATGGTACGAATAATATGATTGGTACTCCCATTATAATCAGATGCGTCAACTACTTCTTTCCGACATTCTGGATGTACAATGATATTCATACTTGGATCGTTTTTACGTACATCTTCAACATTTGATAATGTAAAATTCTCATGAACGGAACAATGCCCCTTCCATAAAATGGCTTTAATTCTTTCTACGTCCCCTTCAAAAAGAAGTTCGTTGTTGATTGGATCCCAGATCGCCATCTCATCTAGCCCAATACCAATATCTGAGGCAGTATTTCTACCTAAATGTTGGTCTGGTAAAAATAGAATTCTTTCTTTTTGGGAAAAGGCCCAATTCACCATGTTATGCGCATTCGATGATGTCACCGTAGCACCGCCGTGCTTTCCAACAAACGATTTAATCGCTGCTGTAGAATTAACATAGGTTAAGGGTACAATGCTATCTCCAAATATAGTTTGTAAGGATGACCAGGCTCTCTCCGTTTGGTATATATCTGCCATATCTGCCATCGAGCAACCTGCGCGCATATCAGGTAAAAGCACGTTCTGATCGTTGTTCGTTAATATATCTGCTGTTTCTGCCATGAAATGTACCCCACAAAAAACAATATAGGTTGCCTTGGAGTTTTCAACAGACACTTGAGCTAGTTGAAGCGAGTCTCCCACGGCATCTGCAAATTGAATAACTTCATCTTTTTGATAATGGTGTCCTGGTATAAATAATGAATCTCCTAATGTTTGTTTGATTTCTTGGACGCGTTGTTCCATTTCTTCTTTCGTTAAATGAAGGTATTTATCATCAATCGTATGTAATGAACCTGTTAGCTCTTCAAGTAACCCCATTTTTATTTCCTCCTATTTTGCCATTTGATTTTCCGCACGTACCTGTGCACTAATATCCAGTCCCGATGCAGAATGTGTCAAATATCCCAATGAAATAAAATCAACACCACTCGTAGCATAATTATAAAGCTGATCCATTGTTATTCCACCAGAAGCTTCTGTAGTAATATTGTTAGGGACATGATGTATCCATTGTTTAATTGTTTGCGGGGAACAGTTATCAAACATAATAATATCTACATTGTTTGCAGCTGCCTCAACTAATTGATCCTCGGTTTCAATTTCAACTTCGATTTTGATCGTGTGACCTAGACCGTTTTTTAAATTTCGAATAGCATTTGTGATCGACCCGGCGTAGGCAATGTGATTATCCTTTATCATCACTGCGTCAGCTAAACTAAGTCTATGATTAAAACCGCCACCGCATCTGACGGCATGTTTTTCAAGCATTCGTAGTCCAGGTGTTGTCTTTCTAGTGTCACAAATTCTCGCTTCTGTACCAGTTATTACATCCACGGCGTGAGCAGTTAAAGTAGCGATTCCACTCATACGCTGTATAAGATTAAGTACCACTCGTTCAGCCTGAAGTAAATCCTTTATCGGGCCATGTATACGAGCAATTTCCGTTCCTTCAACTACCTTGTCACCATTTTTTACAAATAGTTGGGAATGGACCATTGGATTAATGATAGGAACCCCTCTGTTAATGATTTCTTCCCCACAAAAAATGCCTGGACTTTTTGCGATCAGTTGCATTTCTCCCATTTGTTTACTGTCAAATAAATACTGTGTAGTAATATCGCCGTCACCAATATCCTCTATGAAAAAGGATTCAAGCATAGATTTCAATTTGATGTTGTTTATCATAGGTTATCCTCGCTCTATTATTTTCTTGATTATGCATGATTCGTTTTTTGTACCAATTTATTTGATCCTTATTTGGAAAATCAGATCGAATATGAGCTCCGCGACTTTCCGTTCGAAGCAGCGAAGATTCGGTCATTAATACAGCATGAATCCACATAAAATAAGTTTCAATGTCTGATCTGCTCTTATGGTCAATTGCTTGAAATGGAGTCAAAGCAAATCTATTCAACCAATTTAATTGTTTGGTTAAGCCGTTTTGATTACGAATAATACCAACATGACGCATCATGGTATCCTGTAACGCTTCTTTGGTAAATGGAAGCTGGATTAGTGGAGACTGGTTCTTTTCAATAGGGTCGAAATCTAATGTAGTATCTTTCTTGGTGCTTAGTAACAATGCCGCTAATCGATTCCCATATACGAGTCCTTCGAGCAGTGAATTACTTGCTAATCGATTCGCTCCATGTACCCCGCTGCATGCTACTTCACCAATAGCATAAAGCCCTTTTTTAGTGGTGCATCCCCACTTATCGACCATAATTCCGCCCATCATGAAATGGGACCCTGGTGTAACAGGAATTCTGCATTTATGTATATCAATGTGATTATCAAGACACATAGCTGCTATGGAAGGGAACTGGTCTTGAAAATTTGTTATTGGCGAAATATCCAAATATATTTTTCTACCAGACTGTAATTGTTTATAGATTTCATAAGCTACAATATGCCTTGGCCCTAAGTCTTGGAGTGGGTGAATATCGGTCATTATTTTTTCTCCATCTTCATTAACAAGCTTTGCTCCTGCTCCTCTAATTGCCTCAGATATTAATCCGATTGTTTTCCCATTTACAGTAAGGATAGTGGGATGGAATTGAAAAAATTCCAGGTCGGTAATATGCGCTCCAGCCCGATAGGCTAAGGCGATCCCATCTCCTACTATGGAGGGGTGATTGGAGGTACGCGTAAATAGTCCTCCGGCACCTCCCGTGGCTAATACAACATGAGAAGCAAAGTATGTTTTACACTGATCCTGCTTGTTCTTTGTTTTCACACCGATGCAGTTCCCGCTACGGTTTAACATTAAATCAATAACCATTTCATTTTGAACCCATTCAATCGTTGATGAAGCGGCAATTGCATCCATGATAAAACCAGTTATTTTTCTACCTGTCTGATCACCACCTGAATGCAATATTCGTGGTTTGCTATGTGCACCTTCTATACCTAAATCATACGTTCCCTCCCTCGTTATATCGAAGGGGGCACCAGCATGAATGAATCGTTCCACGGCTTGTTTTCCTTCTTGAACAAGAGCTGTTACCGCTTGTTCATTTCCGTGCCAATCACCTGCGATCATGGTATCCAGAAAATGATGCTGCGTATGGTCATCTTTAGAGATAGCAGCTGCAATTCCACCTTGGGCTAAATATGAATTATTAGCTGTTAATTGGTTTTTTGTGATAATCATCACATGCAAATGTTGATGAAGGTTATACGCTAATTGCAAAGCTGCAATTCCGCTTCCGATGATAATCACATCTGTTTTAGGCACTTTTGCACCTCCTGATATTACAATTGTCTTGACACATATCATTACATATAATTACGATAAATACAAGCGTTTTTTCTGAAAAAGGTGGGAGGGATATTGTTGAAGTACTTTGACTTTGCTGCGACAACTCCGATAGATCCAGAAGTGTTATCCATATATCAAGAAGTGGCACGTGATTATTGGGGGAATACCAGTAGTTTGCATGATACAGGAACAAATGCGAAACAAATCCTAGAAAGTTGCCGAGAAAAACTGGCTGCTGTATTACAAGTTCCAGCACAAGGGATTTATTTTACGTCAAGTGGGACGGAGGCTAATCAACTAGCGATTACTTCATTAGCTTTCAGCCAAGGTCATAAAGGAAAACATATTATAACGTCAATGGCAGAGCATCCTTCCGTTGGTTCTAGCCTGGATTTTTTAAAGGATTTTGGTTACACCATTACGAAATTACCTTTTAACCAGAGCGGACAAGTAGATATACATGATTTCAATGAAGCGATTCAAACAGACACAGTATTAATTACAATTAGCCATGTTAATAATGAAATAGGCTCTATCCAACCCATTGAAGCTATTTATCAACGAATTAAAGATAGGCAAATTCTTCTTCATAGTGATTGTATTCAATCTTTTGGCAAAATGGAGATGCAGCCCATCAGTTCACTGGTTAACAGTATGTCGATATCTGCCCATAAAATCTATGGACCTAAAGGAGTAGGGGCTGTTTACATTCAGCCTGATATTCCAGTAAAGGGGTTATTTCCTAATCAAACACATGAACATGGTTTCCGGGGGGGGACGGTTAATACCCCCGGTATCGCCGCCTTTGTAGGAGCAGCATTAAAAGCTTCTCATGTTGAACGGGAGAAAGTAATGGCGTTACGAAATTTGTTTATAACTCAATTAACAAAGGAAATGGATCACATATTTCGAATTGTGGAAGCACCATTTAATTGGCAAAACCCCTATGTATTAGGGGTTATAGTGAAAGGCTTGGAGGGTCAATGGGTAATGTTAGAGTGTAATCGCAGAGGATTTGCGATCTCTACAGGGAGTGCCTGTGGTCAGTCAGTTCATTTGAAAGCAAATACATTATTGGCGATGGGATATTCCCAAGAGGAACAGAAGGAATTTATCCGAATTTCTTTTGGGAGAAATACAAAAGGTGAAGATGTAAAAGCGTTAGCGAATACTTTAAAAGAAATAGCACAAAGCGTATAATAAGAACTGAAATTGGATGATTACGTCTTTAATATCGCAATTAATCTTGGACGGTGATGGAATGAGTGGGAAGCAGAAGCTCCTTGGTGAAGAAAGAAGAAAAGCTATTTTAGATCTATTGAGAAAAGAAGATAAGCCAATAAAGGGTGGGCAATTAGCAGAATTAACGAATGTAAGTCGACAAGTCATTGTAAATGATATTACCTTGCTGAAAGCTAAAAATGAGCCGATTATGGCAACCAGTCAAGGTTATCTTTATATTTCACATTCTGCTCCAGCTGGTGCCGAACGAATCGTTGCTTGTCAACATCCTCCGATGCGAACAGAAGAAGAGTTGAATTTACTTGTGGACCATGGTTTAACAGTCAAAGACGTTACAATTGAACACAGTGTTTATGGAGATTTAACAGCGTCTATTATGGTAGCAAATCGGGTTGAGGTAGCAAATTTCATCGAAAAAATCACATCAACTGGTGCGTCATATTTATCGGAACTAACGGAGGGAGTACATCTCCATACCTTAGTAGGTGTTAATGAAAATCAGTTAGATAAGGCAGAGGAAGCGTTAAAGAAAGCTGGATTTCTAATCCAAACAAATGAGTAACAGGAGGCTAAAGAAAGGTTCGGTATAGACAATAATCTTTATTTATCATATTATATATGAATCATCTCATACACTAGATAAAGTGGTAGTTACAGCCGCTTTGGATGGGGTGAAGGTGTAAAACAAAGGAGGAAATACCATGCATATGCACATCATTCGCTGGGTGATTGTTGGAGTTGCAGTAAATGCGGTAACATTAATGCTGTTATTTGCAAATATCGAAGGATTAAAAGGACTTCTCGAATTTATGACCGAGTTTAGTAAGTATTCGAATAAGTCATAATATGGTAATGTCTTCCTAAATCGACGATGAATCTGTTATGAAAAATCTCTTTATTAGGAAGGAGATAAGTTGTGCTTCTCCTTCAAAATAAAGAGATTTTTTACTTTTTAAATACTAAAAATGTAATAATTAAGAAATACTTCTCAATATTTTCTAAATTATGACGTTTGACGTATGACTTTAATAGGAGTAACATATTTTTGTCGAAAAAAATAATTTTCAGTTTATTCTGAAGGAAGAAAAGGAGTTTAACAACATGTCAACACATAGCAAAGAAGAAATTGTGCGAAGTGTCCCACAAAAGGGATTTTTTGGACATCCGAAAGGCCTATTCACACTTTTCTTCACAGAATTTTGGGAACGTTTTTCCTATTATGGAATGCGTGCACTTTTACTTTATTATATGTATACAGAGGTTGCGAGTGGTGGTTTAGGAATTGATGATGGCACTGCTAAATCAATTATGGCAATATATGGATCCCTCGTTTATATGTCTGGTATTATTGGAGGATGGATTGCTGACCGCCTGTTAGGAACACAACAAACAGTGTTTTACGGTGGGGTACTAATTATGGCAGGTCATATTGTATTAGCACTTCCTGCTGGAACCACTGGACTATTTATTTCAATGTTCCTTATCGTCGTTGGTACAGGCTTATTAAAACCAAATGTATCAAGTGTAGTGGGTGATCTGTACAGCCCTAGAGATGTACGTCGTGATTCTGGATTTAGTATTTTTTATATGGGTATTAATATGGGAGCTTTAATTGCGCCATTGGTTGTTGGTACATTAGGACAAGAATATAACTATCATTTAGGTTTTGGTGTAGCAGCAATTGGTATGCTTCTTGGATTAATTGTATTTGTTGTTACCAAGAAAAAATATCTTGGCCTTGCTGGAACCTATGTACCGAATCCACTTGAACAAGATGAAAAGAAAAAGGTATACAGTCGTATTGGCATCGGCGCACTTATTGTTGTTATCCTTGGTGCAATAACAATACCAACAGGTATATTGACAATTAATGGCTTTACCTATTTAGTAAGTATATTAGGAATACTAATTCCGACCATTTACTTTATCGTGATGTATCGTAGTCCTAAAACTACTGCAGATGAGAAATCACGATTGGTTGCATATATTCCATTGTTTATTGCTGCTATCATGTTTTGGGCTATTCAAGAACAAGGTTCTATCATTTTAGCTGAATATGCAGATAAACGTACGGAACTTAGCTTTCTAGGTCTTGAATTGCAATCATCATGGTTCCAATCTCTTAATCCGTTATTTATTGTAATATTAGCTCCAATATTTGCAGGATTTTGGATGAAGCTTGGTGAGCGTCAGCCATCCACACCGAAAAAATTCTCCATTGGTTTACTATTTGCAGGTTTATCCTTCTTAGTCATGATTATTCCTGCAACAATAAATGGAACTGATAGCTTAGTAAGTCCAATTTGGCTGGTACTCAGCTTCTTACTTGTTGTAATTGGGGAGCTATGCTTATCACCCGTTGGTTTATCTGCAACAACAAAACTTGCTCCACAAGCGTTTTCCGCGCAAACAATGAGTTTATGGTTCTTATCAAACGCATCTGCTCAAGCAATTAATGCGCAGATTGTAAAACTATACACACCAGAAACAGAGGTCATTTACTTTGGAGTAATTGGTGGGGTTGCAATCCTACTTGGATTTATGCTGTATTTACTTTCTAAAAAAATTCAACACTTCATGAAAGGTGTTCGCTAATTAATCTGGATAAAAATCGGCAATTCTAATGAGTTGTCGATTTTTTAATTATCCGTATTCATATAATTAGAGTCACGCACATCTTCTGTTGGTAGGCTTTCTAATTTTACATAAAATAACGGATTAAGGTATATTGGTTTTAAGTAATTACGGGGGTGAGTTTTTGAAAAAGGATACTGTGAAAATCGCCAATCGAGAGGCACTAATTGGTGTTGGTTTGGTTGTTTTTCATTTTATTTGGTGGTTTGCGTTTGCCTACGGCTTAGGAAGTAAAGACATCAGCGAGTATACATATATCATTGGCTTACCAGCCTGGTTCTTTTATAGCTGTGTTGTAGGTTTTATTGTTATAGCGGTGTTAGTCACAATTGTAGTCAAGAAATTTTTTGTCGTTATTTCATTTGATGATGAGGAGAAGGAAACAGAATGAATTGGGAATCTCTACTACCGTTAATCGCAATCTTAATTATTATTTTTGGTGTTGGTATTTGGGCTGGAGGTTATTTAAAGGGATCTACCAACTTTGTTCAAGATTATTTTTTGGGTGGTCGTAGTCTTGGCGGGTTTGTCCTGGCAATGACAATGACAGCAACATATGGAAGTGCAAGTAGTTTTATTGGCGGGCCTGGAACAGCATATAATGAAGGGCTTGGCTGGGTACTGTTAGCGATGTCGCAAGTTGCAACAGGTTATATTGTGTTGATGATTTTAGGTAAGAAGTTTGCGATTATAACACGTAAGTATAAGGCATTAACAATGGTTGATTTTTTGAAGCAGCGTTATCAATCCAAGTGGGTCGTTATCTTTTCGGCGGTTAGTATTATCGTTTTTCTTTTTTCAGCAATGGCAGCGCAGTGGATTGGTGGTGCAAGATTAATAGAATCCTTAATTGGAATTGATTACACATCTGCGCTATTTATATTCGCTGTTTCTGTGCTGATTTATGTTACTGTCGGTGGTTTTCGTGCGGTTGCTTTGACGGATGCGATTCAAGGAAGCATTATGTTTATAGGGACGTTTATATTACTTATCGCTGTGATTATAGCTGGTGGCGGTATTCCACAAATTATAGCAGATTTAACAGCGGAAAATCCTAATTTAATTACTCCATATGGATCAGACGGACAGTTAACTCCAGCCTATGTATCCTCTTTTTGGATACTGGTCGGTGTTGGGGTAGTAGCATTACCACAAATTGCTGTACGGGCGATGTCTTATAAAAACGCACAATCAATGCATCGGGCTATTATTATTGGGACAATTGTCGTTGGTGTTATCATGTTAAATATGCATTTAATAGGGGTATTTGCTCGGCCTATTTTACCTGGAATTGAAGTTGGCGATCGTGTTATGCCTTTAATTGCATTAGAAGTCATGCCAAATTGGTTAGCAGGAATTGTCCTGGCAGCTCCCATGGCAGCAATCATGTCTACGGTTGATTCGCTATTATTATTAGTGAGTTCGACCATTCTAAAAGATGTCTATCTTAACTATGTAAGGCCAAATGCGTCTGACCAAACGGTTAAACGATTAAGTATAGGGATAACCGCATTACTAGGTATAATCGTATTTATTATGGCATTAAATCCACCGGATTTAATTATCTGGCTGAATTTATTTGCATTTGGTGGGCTAGAGGCTGCTTTTATTTGGCCAATTGTATTAGGTTTATATTGGAAGAAAGGGAATAAGTATGGAGCCTTGTCTTCTATGTTTACTGGCGTAGCTTTATATATTGTATCCGATCGTTTCTTTCCACAACCATTTGGACTCCATTCGGTCGTGTTACCCGTTATTATTTCGTTCATCGTCTACGTGGGGATAAGTATAGTGACACAGAAGCGGACGGATGCATCGATCAGTTAAGGAAAAGCGTCAGGCTTGCTCTGGTAGGTTCTAAGCCACAACCTCTTTGTAAACACTTGCTTAAAAAGAGACTTTCTCATAAAATGGAAAGTCTCTTTTTGGTAAGAAGGTATGCTATTCAATCAGTCTTATTTGAGAAAAGGGAAGCAGACAACTCTACAAGTTTAGAGTACTAAATTAGACTTTTAAGTGGTTTGCAAATTCAAGAAATGCATCTAAGGACGATTCATTACTTAATGAGCCTTTATTAACAACTTGATCCAATGGCTTTCCCATTAAAAGTTTTTTAACAGGGATTTCAAGTTTCTTTCCATTTAGTGTCTTAGGTAGATCAGGAACTTGATAGATTTCTGTCGGTACATGGCGAGGGGAACAGTGTGTGCGAATTTGCTGTTTAATGATCTGCTTAATTTCTGAAGTTAACTCCTGTTCTTCTTTCATGACGACAAACAAAGGTACAAATGAGTCCCCATTGCGAGCTGGGATATCAACAATTAAACTATCAGCCACCGATTGCACGTGGTCGACAGCACGATAGATTTCACTAGTACCAATACGAACTCCACCACGATTAATTGTTGCATCAGAACGTCCATAAATGACACAGGTATTTCTTTCAGTAATCTTAATATAATCCCCGTGACACCATATGCCAGAAAATACATCGAAATAACTGTCACGTAGTCTGGTTCCGTCTTCGTCATTCCAAAAGTATATGGGCATGGAAGGAAATGGTTCTGTCAACACGAGCTCTCCAACCTCTTCAATCTGTGATTTTCCATGCGCATTAAAACTTTCAATTTTTGCACCAAGCCCGCGACATTGGAGTTCACCAGCGTAAACTGGTAAAGTAGGTACACCTAGAATAAAAGCAGTGCAAACGTCAGTACCACCACTAGCTGAAGCTATCCATAAATCATCTTTCACGTTCTCATAGCACCATTGAAAACCTTCTGGAGGTAGCGGAGAACCAGTGGAACTTATATTATATAAGTGGCTTAAGTCGAATTGCTCTTTTGGCTCCAATTCCTCTTTCATACAAGCAGTAATATAACTAGCACTTGTTCCAAGCACGGTCATCTTTGTTTCCTCAGCTAATTGCCATAATTTATTTTTAGATGGATAACTAGGGTTTCCATCATATAGAATGATCGCACTGCCAGTTAGTAAACCACCAATAAGGAAGTTCCACATCATCCAACCGGTCGTTGTAAACCAAAAGAAACGATCTGTTTCATCTAAATCCACATGGAAGCTCAACGCTTTTAAATGTTCAAGTAGAATTCCGCCCTGACTTTGCACAATTGGTTTTGGCTTGCCTGTTGTACCAGAAGAGAATAATACCCATAACGGATCATTAAATGCAACATATTCAAACGTTAATGTTTGTGCTTGCTCCTGCTTGATTACTTGGTCCCAATAGGTGACAGCAGAGAGTTTTTTAAAGGTTGCATGTTCATCTAAATAAGGGATTGCAATCGTTGCTTCTAAAGAAGGGAGACTTGATTGAATCTTTGCCGCAACTTCCGTGCGATCAAAATTTTTTCCACCATAGCGGTACCCATCAACAGTGATCAGGAGTTTGGGTTCGATTTGTTGGAAACGATCAATCACACTTTGTGTACCAAAATCAGGAGATGCACTAGACCAAATAGCTCCAAGACTCGCTGTTGCTAGAAACGATACAACTGCTTCATATATATTCGGAATATAACCAACAACCCGATCTCCCTTGTTAATTCCTAGTTCTTTTAAGGTTTGCTGCATCTCAACAGTATCTTGGTATAGTTTTTGCCAGGATACTTCTTCCGTTGTACGGTTCTCAGATGTATGAATAATAGCAGGTCGAGTAGAGGTAGCACGATTTCGAAAGACATGCTCTGTATAGTTTATTGTTGCTTCTGGAAACCATTTAGCTCCGGGCATTTGATGCGAAGTTAATATCGTATGGTATGAATCCTTCGCTTGGATATCAAAATATTCCCAAATGCTGGACCAAAACGATTCCACATTATTTACCGACCATTTCCAGAGGGAGTGGTAGTCTTGAAATTCAAGATTCTTATGCTGTTTTAACCAACGCATGTAGTGATAAATTTGGGTAGATTGCTTTCTTGCTTCGCTCGGCTCCCAAAGTAAGTCTCCTTCGTGTACTAGTTTCATCTCGTTCCCTCCTGTAGTATCGAATAATTCTATTATATGTAACCGCTTTCCTTGTGTAAAGTTACTATTTGGTATAAGAAGGCCAAGCCTCCGATGGTAATCGTAGGCTTGGGATATATTTACTCTGATGAACGATGGATAGCTTTGTAGGTTTATTACTGCTTTGATAGTATATCAGAAAATGTTTTCATGTACACTGGTAAATCAGGTGGTCTCCGACTTGAAATTAAATGTCCGTCTACAACGACAGGCTTATCGACCCATGTTGCACCTGCATTTGTCATATCATCTTTAATTCCTGGTGTACTTGTAACTTGCTTGTTCTGAAGAATGTCAGCAGAAATAAGCACCCAACCAGCATGACAAATTTGGCCGATCGGCTTTTTGTCTTTATTCATTGATTGTACAAGTTGAATCACTTCTGGATAGCGTCTTAATTTGTCAGGTGCCCAGCCACCTGGCACTAATATTGCATGATAATCAGTAGCACTTACGTCAGCTAAAGCATAATCGGATTCAGCTGGAACACCGTATTTGCCGTAGTATATTTGGTTAGCTGTTTTTCCAACAAAATCAACTTGGGCTCCTTCTTCGCGTAGACGTAAAACAGGATACCATAGTTCAAGATCCTCAAAATCTTGTTCAACTAATGCTATCACCTTTTTTCCTTCTAATCGCATATTCAACCTCCGTCTCTACATCTTTTATATATGTTAGTTTATCAAACTTGAAAGAGAGGAGGGAAGTAGAATGATTGCATCGCTTTTCCCTTTATCTTTTTTTATCAAGGTATTCATTCATAGAGGATGCTAACCGTTTGGCAAAAAACTGTGCACCTGCCCAAAAAAGAATGTAAGCGGAGATAAATAATAATGCACCGATTAGAAAAGAAAGTGGTTGAAATGGCAGCCAGTCAACCGCAAAAGCAATGATAAAATAAACGGTAATCGAAAGTGAAAAATGTATTATTGTCCGCTTCAATGGACTCCATTTATCAAATTCATATAGGAAAGAGGAAAGTCCGAAGTACGTACCAATTAAGAGATTTCCTAGCATATACTTCCAAACTTCAGCTATGGAAGCTTCTGCATCCCCAATTACCATGCCTGTTAAGGCAATAAATGTAAAGATTGCTCCAATTGCAATGCCAATGATTGAGCGTTTTAGTATTTCAACGATCATAGAAATCGCCACCTGTCGCTAATTTCTTTTTAATTGAAGTAGCATATTTTCGTGTAATGTATTCTTTATTCCCCGAATGGAAGTAAACACATAAGTTTCCATTGAAAGAAAGTTCAAAACACTGAATATTATTTAGATTCCCGATCACTGACTTAGAGAACCTCATGAAGTGTTGTGGAAGAAGCAGTTCTTCTATTTCATAGAGCTTCATCTTGATTTCAATTCGTTGATTGTGGAGAGCGGCAAAGATTTTTCGTTTCTCTGCATAAATATAATCGATTTCCTTAGGGTTTAGGATGATAGTCTGGTCAGCATCTACACCGAATAAGCGAGCTTGCTTCTTATTGTTAATGTAACGAATGATTTCTTCCAATTCATCTGTCCATTTTTGAGTTTGAATGGTTATTGAGGTTTCTTCGTACTGATCATCGATATCGATGTTTACTTTCATTTGAATTCCTCCAATAGCTAACCTTTCGCTTGCTTTAGAAAATAAGGATAACGTAAGAGTGCAGTAATAAAGCCAGCGGCTCCAAAAGCAAAAAGAATAGAAAGTACCATAATGAATTGCCGCCATTCAAGTGTGCCATCCATAGCACCTCGTAATCCTTGATGTGCCCAATATTGTGGCATCAATTTGCCAATGATTTGGAAAATGGTCGGCATCATATCCATAGGTACCCATAATCCACTTAGTAGTGCGCCACCTAAGGCAATAATTTGGGTAATGGCTAACCCCATATTATTTGTTTTAACTAGTAGAGCCAAAGCCAAGCCAAGACCGGTTACTGTAAATGTTAAACAAATGGAGATGATACTAATAAACAGCGGTTGTTCTAGCGGTATAGTATATACTGCTTTTCCGAATAGAAATAAAATCGTAATTTGGATGAGTACAATAACGAAATATGGCATCCATTTACCTAATAAATAAGCGTAAGAAGGAGCAGGTGTACTGGAAATACGAGCAGCAATTCCATTGTCACGATCCTTTATAAAAGTAGCTGTCATTGTAATTAGAATAAAAAACACAAACATAACTACATACCCAGGAACAATAGAGAGTATAACTTGTTGTTTGATTTCCTCAGCTGCTTTTGCAGTGAAGATAGAAATAAATAATACGGTGAAAATAATGGGGAGAATTAGCATCCAAAATATTAATCCTCTATCTTGAAGATTTTTAATGGTTTCCATGTGAAATAAAGCAGAAGTCATTGCTTATTCCTCCTTCTAGTTTAGCATATTTAATCACGTAGCTGACTCCCTGTTAATGAAAAAAACGTATCCTCTAAACGTGGTTTTAGTAACTCTAATTGTTCAGGGAGAATGTTGTTTGTATGGCAATGTTGGATAATGCTTTCCATAGTTGAAAGTGGATGGTTTGTAGTAATGATATATCCGCCATGTTTGTTTGTAACTCGACCAATCAAGGAGGCATGATCAGGTAAACATGTGTCTCCTTTTATAAATACTGATGGGCTTGCATAAGCGTTTGCTAATTCTTGTATCGTGGCACTTTTTATGATGTTCCCATGATCAATAAAAACTGCTTCATCACAAATTTGTTCAATTTCTTCCATATAATGACTTGCATAGATAATGAGTGTATGCTGTTGTTTTAATTCATGAATGAGTTGAAAGATGAACTGTCTAGATTGTGGATCAATACCGACAGTTGGTTCATCCATGATTAGTATAGAAGGCTGGTGAAGGAGTGCACATCCGATGTTTAATCGGCGTTTCATTCCTCCCGAAAAAGTAAAAACTTTCTCTTTTGCTCGTTCCGTTAAACCAATTAACTGCAACACCTGATAAATACTTGATTTTAACTGTTTTCCTTTAAGGCCGTATAATTTTCCAAAGAATAATAAATTTTGATAAGCGGATACGGTTTCTTCAAGACTTAATTCCTGTGGTATATAACCGATGAGGCCTTTGTGTTTTTTACTGAGTGATTCATTGTTAATGAGAACCTTCCCATCATCTGGTTGATTAATCGATGCTAAAATCTTTAGTAATGATGACTTTCCAGCGCCATTTGGACCAATTAATCCGTAGCATTTTCCTATTTCCATTTGTAATGATACGTCTTGCAATGCTTGAATTTTTTTGTGTTTTTTCTTAATATGTTTAATTGTCAGCAAAATCTTCCCCTCCTAATAAACCGTTGATACTATTATTACAAGGAAGCATCTGGATGTAAGCAAACATGGAATAACATACAGTTATTCCCGCCTTACATGATAAAAATGGTGAATAAGGGGAAATTAGTTATCATGTCAGATTCGGTTTGATAATATGCCGTATAGGGTATAAGTATGGCTGTACATAGGTGGAAAAGTAAAAAACAAAAGAGGTGTACGAATGAAAAGTGTAACAAATGTATTTTGGTATTCTTTAGCATTATGTATTATCGTAGTTCTCTGGGGATCAATCGCTCCGAAAAAACTAGAGGGTTTTACAGCAGATGTCACTGCTTTTATTTCTGAACATTTTGGTTGGTATTATTTAATAGTAGTTATGCTTATGTTGTTATTTTGTATTTATCTTATCTTTTCTCGTTATGGAAAAATTAAGTTAGGGAAAGAGAATGACAAGCCAGAATTTAGTTTATTGTCTTGGTTCGCTATGTTATTCAGTGCTGGAATGGGAATGGGTTTAGTATTCTGGACAACAGCAGAGCCTATTTCTCATGCATTTATTAGTTCTCCAAGTGCTGAACTAGGGTCGGAACAAGCAATTAAAGATGGTTTGAAATTTTCGTTTTTTCACTGGGGGGTACATGCGTGGGCAGTATACGGAATTGTAGCATTAGTATTAGCGTATTTTAAATTTCATAAGGAGACACCTGGGCTAATCAGTGCAACATTAGTTCCATTATTTGGGAAAAACAGCATGCAAGGGTTTCCTGGAAAGTTAATTGATACTTTGGCTGTATTTGCAACGATCGTTGGTGTTGCAGCAACTCTAGGATTTGGTTCTGCGCAAATAAGTGGTGGACTATCCTTTTTGTTTGGTACACCAGGTACTTTTGCAATGCAATTACTGGTATTAGTGATTGCTACTATTCTTTTTATAGGGTCTGCCTGGTCCGGAATAGGTAGAGGAATCAAATATTTAAGTAATATTAATATGGGATTAGCAGTTGTATTATTGCTTCTATTATTCTTGGCAGGCCCAACACTTTACATTCTTAATATGTTTACTAATACATTGGGGGGGTATTTATCTGATTTCTTTGGTATGAGCTTACGCATGGCTCCTCAAGATGGCGATAAACGAGCTTGGATTGATAGTTGGACAATATTCTATTGGGCTTGGTGGATATCATGGGCACCATTTGTTGGTATTTTTATCGCTCGTATTTCAAAAGGAAGAACAGTGAAAGAATTTATGCTTGGTGTATTAATTGTTCCAGCAATCGTTTGTTTTGTTTTCTTCGCAGTATTTGGTGTTTCTGCTTTACATTTAGAGCAGAATGGGATCGCAAAAATATCCGAGTTTGCATTAGAAACATCTACTTTTGGCGTATTAAATGAATATCCATTAGGAATGCTGATGTCAATCATTACATTATTTGTAGTTGCAATATTCTTTATAACATCAGCTGATTCTGCAACCTTCGTATTAGGAATGCTGAGTACTGGAGGAACGCTTAATCCACAAAATTCAGTTAAAATTTTGTGGGGGTTCATGCAATCAGCAGTTGCTGCCATTATTGTTTACTTTGGTGGAACACAAGGATTGCAAAATATGCTGATTATTGCAGCGCTGCCTTTCTCTGTGGTAATCATCCTCATGGGTGCTGCATTTTTTAAATCTGCTCATGCTGAACACGGTCCACGAAAAAAATAAAATAAAACCCAAGTGGAGAGTACTCTCATTTGGGTTTTATTTAAACCAATTCTTAATTTTAGAAAGGATGGGGGGAGATGCGTCATTCTTTAGTTCTTCCTGATTTGGCTCTTCTTGAATAAAGATTTGCTCTTTATCAATCGCATAATCATAAGTTAATACCGCACCAATGTCTGTGTCGGACTGTTCTTCGTTGGTAATCGTGGAATGTTCAATATTGTATTTATTTGCTAATGCTTTTTCTTCTTTTTGAAAACGATAGGATACATGCCCATTTATAATCAGTTTTGATTTTGGATTATCTTTCATAGCCTGTTCCAGTGCTTCAAGCCCCTTATTGGACATTACTTGCCCTTTTGTAAGTACTAACACAATACGCTCTCTTAATGTACCTAAAAATTGTTTTCGTTCATTATCTTTAGGGAGCCTAGTACCATACATCCCTTCTGTAAGATAATCGTCAACGTCCTTTTTGCTCATACGACATTCCTCACTTCTTATCTGATAGCCCTATTTTACAAATCACGTAATTTAGAATCAATAAAATTGATTCATGGAAAGGAGCGGTCTTTTAAAGACCGCCCCCTTTATCCAAGTTTTACTCTTTTTTTGCACGTTTATCTGCATGACGACCGCGCGCTTGTGCTTCTTTATCCTCATGATCAGCAAATTCTTCAGAGAATTCAACATCTAGACCATCTGACTTTTGATTTTTCGGTGTTTGCGATAGATAATTATTCCTTTGCTTTCGATGTTCATCTCGTCCCATAATTTCACCTCATTCATCTAAATTTAGGTTTAGTATGTAACAAAAACAGAGAACTATGATAGTAACGAAAGTAGTTTTCTTTTATGTTGAATATTCAAAATAGATCAGCGTGTCTTGGTAAATAATATTATTGTTTTTTGTTATACTAATCGAAAGAAAATTTTTCTAGTGAATAAAGGGAGGTTTACACGTTGGCATTAAATTTAACTCAAAAGTTAATTAACGACCATTTAGTGTCTGGGAAAATGAACCCAGGTGAAGAAATTGGCTTGAAAATTGATCAAACGCTTACACAGGATGCGACCGGTACCCTCGTTATGTTGGAATTGGAAGCAATGGAGTTAGACAGAGCAAAAACTGAAGCATCCGCACAATATGTAGACCACAATTTGATACAAGAGGACAATAAAAATCCAGATGACCATTTATTTCTGCAAAGCGCCACGCAACGTTTTGGTTTATATTACAGTAGACCAGGAAATGGGGTAAGCCACCCTGTTCATATGCAGCGTTTAGCTAAACCAGGTAAGACATTACTTGGATCAGACAGTCATACTTGTGCAAATGGCTGTATGGGAATGTTAGCAATGGGAGCAGGGGGGATCGATGTCGCGTTAGCAATTGCTGGAGAACCCTTTTACGTAAAAATGCCGAAAGTTTGGGGGGTTCGATTAATCGGAAAACTCCCTAAATGGGTTAGTGCAAAAGATATTATATTGGAGCTGCTCAGACGGTATGATGTAAAAGGTGGTGTAGGGAAAGTAATTGAATACTATGGTCCTGGAGTCAGTCAACTTAGTGCAATGGATCGTCATGTGATTGCGAATATGGGGGCAGAGCTTGGAGCTACTGGTACCGTCTTCCCATCAGATAATGAAATTAAGCGGTATTTAAAAGAACAAGATCGGGGGGAAGATTGGATTGAACTTGAAGCTGACAAAAATGCTACGTACGATATAGAGGAAGAA
Organism: Virgibacillus sp. CM-4; assembly: GCF_000445495.1. Classification (NCBI taxonomy): domain Bacteria; kingdom Bacillati; phylum Bacillota; class Bacilli; order Caryophanales; family Bacillaceae; genus Virgibacillus; species Virgibacillus sp. CM-4. Next base: position 167,721 of record NZ_AUQA01000001.1, on the reverse strand, counting down.
ATTGATTTATCCAGCTTAGAACCATTAATTGCAAAGCCTTCTAGTCCAGGGAATGTGGTACCTGTACGAGAAGTGAAAAATACGCCTATTTATCAGTCGTATATTGGTTCTTCAGCCAATCCTGGCTACAGAGACTTTGCCATTGCTGCTGAAATTGTGAAGGATAAAAAAATAGCGGAAGGTTTATCATTTGATATTAACCCAAGCTCGAGGCAAATGCTTCAGGATCTAGTAAAAGAAAATCACATTGCAAGTCTTTTGCAGGCTGGGGCACGACTACATCAAGCAGGATGTAATGGCTGTATTGGTATGGGACAAGCTCCAGCTTATGGTAGAAATAGTTTACGAACAACACCAAGAAATTTTCCTGGAAGATCGGGTACTAGAGAAGACAGTGTTTTTTTATGTAGTCCAGAGACTGCAGCTGCGTCAGCATTGACAGGAGAAATTACCGACCCAACTACATTAGACATGAAATATCCAAATGTACAATTACCAAAACAGCCTACGGTTGATAAGCAGTTGTTACAGCGGCCATTATCATATGAGGATGCACAGAAAGTAGAGCTACAAAAAGGGCCCAATATCGCATCCATTCCTAAAATGGATGAAATGCCAGACCAGATTGAAATTCCAATCTTGATAAAGATGGGGGATAATATATCAACAGATGAAATACTAGCTGGAGGAGCTAGAGTGCTTCCATATCGTAGTAATTTACCAGAAATTAGTAAGTTTACGTTCGAAATTATTGATGAAACGTATTATCAGAGAGGGAAAGAGACAGTGGAAAAAGGAGGGCATGCCATCGTTGGTGGTTTCAACTATGGCCAAGGATCTAGCCGAGAACATGCTGCGCTAGCTCCTCGCTATTTAGGACTTCGGGTGGCTATTGTGAAGGACTTTGCTCGTATTCATTGGCAAAATCTTGTTAACTTTGGCGTGCTTCCTTTAACCTTTGTGAATGAAGAGGATTATGATTTGTTGCAACAAGGGGATGTAATCGTTGCAAAGGATTTAAAAAGGAAAGTAAATGAAGGAAATGAATTCTCTATCGAACTGAAAGGAAAAAATCAAAAAATACAGGTGACCCATGCATTATCTGAACGGCAAAAGGAAATTATGTTAAAAGGTGGGATTATAAACTGGGTAAAAGACCGCAGTGAAAAACAAGGCTGATAAGGAGGGGATAATAATGGATAGTAAAGGTAATCGTTGTAAAGTCTGTGACGGAACTGGGTTACTTTCGGATGATGAGGGATGGCAATATAGATGTTCGGTATGTAATGGTGATGGTATTTTTGGAAAAGAAGATGAAAACAAACCAGCAAGAATAATGGAAGTAGATGAAAATAATCGGTTATTGGATTAGAAAGAGGGTGTTTCTGACACCCTCTTTCTACTTGAATGTTCGTACCCTAGCTAAACGATTCACGCAAGCTCTTATTTCATGCCCACCTGTCGTAGCATTCCAATGGTATCTGTGTTCCTAATGAGATACTGGCCCTTGTGATGGAGCAGGATTAAATGCATTTATTAACTGCTGCATATCTTGTTGCTGTAATTGCGGAACTTGATAATATTGGTGCTTATTTTGGTATAGAAATACTTCATATGCCATTTCAACCAAATTGGGAATACTATCAGAAAAAACCCGTCTTAGCACTGGATTTGTGGTTTCCAATGCCGTTGTAGTAAATGCTGAAGCTGATTGTTTCAACACACCTAACATAAAGCTTGATACACATTCATCATTAATTTCATTCACTGTTTGTGCAGGAGATTTAGGCTGAGTTGGCTGCATTCCATAAAGCACATTATTATCTGAAGCCATATTGTATGTCCGTGTTCCAACAGCGGGCTCTTGTCCTGTCTTTAATGTTTCCACTAATGTGTTATAAAGCTGCGTAAGGAAGGATTTATGCTGCCCGAGCATCATTTTTAATTCAGGATCCTGAATGTGCTGTTCATATAACAAATACTGTTCCATACCACCTACTAAACCTGAAATAGCCTCATGGGCATCAAATAATGCATGCCCACCATGACTTTCTTTTGCAGGCATTTGAGAAGAACCTTCAAGATTTTGATTTGTTTTTTGTTGAAGATGCATATGATTTCCTCCTTTAAGTTAGGTGTATCATCCATTATTTTGATCATTAGCGAATGATTTATGTCGTGAAGAAATTGGGAATTAAACTGATAGCGCGGTGGTTTTCTGCTTCAATTCTGTTTTGCTACCATGTATAATTATGGATTATACCTTACATAGAGGAGAACGAATCATGGAAAATAAATCCGATCATCATAGTCAAAATGAATATATAGAGGTATGGGAAGATCTTGTTCATATTAAAGATCTTATTTTATCGCTTATCATATGTACAGTTACTACGTTAGGAGCCTATTTACTTGCTCCAAACGCCCCCCCTAAACCACTTATTTTTGGTTTAATTGGCGCCGTTATTGGTTTTGTAGTTAGTAGTATAATCATTAAGCCAAAACGAAATTTTCGTTATCTTGAGGGGGAGGAGGAATAAATGATGGATATGGTATTAATAACTGAAATGATCGGTGCATCAGTTATCGGCGCCATATTGTATACCATTATCGGCATTGCACCTGGAACCGATGAGACAGCGGTTCTCGCACCGGTGACGTTAGTACTCGTATTGTCCGGCTTCGAACCAATTGTTATTTTAGCCTTCTTCATCTCAGCTATAGTAGCAAAAAAGCTGACTGATTCCATTCCAGTAGCCATTGCTGGCATACCAGGCGGGGTCATGTCAGCACCAATGGTAGAACATGCAATGATTCTAAAAAAACATGGGATGCCAGAATTAAGTATTCGTAAAATGGCCTCCGGCTCCGTTATCGGAACAATTATTGCAGTACCAATGAGCCTATTGTTAGCAAATTTAATTGCACCACTTTCTGGATACATAACCGAATATGCAAGTCAAATTTTCTTGGGTGGTGCAATTTTTTTAGCTTTAATGACAAAAAATCGCTGGGTTGCTTTATTGTCTATTTTACCCTTTGCTTTTCTTATACAGGGATTGCGTATCTTTTACTGGGAGGCAGAGATCGTCCCTGCGGATCAAACGGTTTTCACTTCGTTTTTCTTAGGGATAACGATAGGACCAGTCATATTAAAATTGGCCGAGTTACTTTCGGGTAAAGTAAGAAAAAATATGCCTCGTTATGGAATGAAAGATATTGCATTAAAGCGTACCCCTAAAACGAAAGGCTTCCCCAATCCATTTAAAATCTTAACAAAAAAGGAAATAGGGACTACTTCGTTAAGTTCTGTCTTAGGGGTACTTACGTTTTTTATGAGCCCTGTTGGAATGACTATTTTTCTAGGAGAAACCTTAACCAGCCGTATTAAAGATCCGGTTAAAAAAGCGGCACGAGCCATTTCGAGTATGGACGGTCTGACAAATGCTGCCTATATTTCAGGAACATTAATTCCATTAATTGCAATTGGATTACCTCTGTCTCCGACAGCAATTGGTCCAGGTGGTGCATTATTCAACGCACCGCCAGTATTTACAGAAGAAAATAACCTTCATCATCTGTTATCGATGACCGATTTTATTGTTGCTACGGTTATTGGCTCTGTGATTGCGATTGCGATTACATTTTATATTACGATGAAATACGCGCAGGAGATTTGTGCATTTGTGTTTCGGTTCATTCCTCATGAAGCCATGTTAGGGCTGTTCTTTGGACTTGTTATGATGCTTGCATTTATGGACGCAGGTATTATAAATATAGCTGGAGTGCTTATTGTCGCGATTGTTGCAGGTCTTCTGCATCGTAAAGGAGTAAATTATGGGGTGCAATTTATGACGCTCTATGCCGCTCCTTGGTTAGTTTCGCTATTTATATAATTTCTCTAATCATGTATGAAAACGGTGGAGAAGGAAAATTTATTATTAATCGGGATTAAATACGTAGTGGTGAAAAAAGGGGATTAGTCTATGCAAGAATTAGGTTTAATTAGTATCGTTGTTGTTATAGCATTAGGCATTTTCTCACAATGGCTTGCTTGGCGAATTCAATGGCCATCGATTGTCATAATGTCGATAGCGGGTTTGTTAATTGGACCAGTTTTTGGTTTTATAAATCCTGAACAGGCTTTAGGGGATTTATATAGCCCAATTGTTTCCCTTGCAGTTGCAGTCATTCTTTTCGAAGGAAGTACAACCCTCGACATTCGCGAAGTCAAGGGTATTTCCAAGTCGGTATTCCGGGTTGTTACATTTGGTGCTTTTTTGGCCTGGATTGGTGGTTCATTTGCAGCACATTTCATTGCAGGACTTAGTTTAGAGGTTGCCTTCATCATTGGGGGATTATTTGTCGTAACTGGCCCAACTGTGATTATTCCACTACTCAGGCAGTCAAAATTAAAGCCTCGAACAGCAGCTGTTTTGAAATGGGAAGGGATCATTGTTGACCCAGCAGGTCCATTGCTAGCCTTATTTGCTTATGAGGTCATTAAAGTCATCGTTGATGATTCCCAGAATATAGGCAGCCTAGGTCCATTTTTCTTTGCAGCATTCTTGGCAGTTGTCATAGGGTACTTATTTGGTGTTATTTTAAGTTTTATGGCAAGTAGAGGGCTATTTCCAGAATACTTGAAATCACCAATTACTTTATCTCTTGTTTTTATTTGTTTTGGTATCAGTGAAGTAATCATGCATGAAACAGGGATGCTTGCCGTAACGGTAATGGGCTTAACATTAGCCAGAACGAAGAAATATATTTCTTCCCTTGGCAATATTAGTCACTTTATTGAAAACATATCGGTATTATTAACATCTACTATTTTTATATTATTAACTGCTTCTTTGACAAGAGAGACGATAGGAGAAGTCTTTACACTGCCAATACTAGGGTTTGTGCTTGTTATGTTATTTATCGTCCGCCCATTGTCTATTTGGATTTCAACCATTGGTACCGAATTAACGGTTGCAGAAAAAACATTAATTGGCTGGATTGCCCCTAGAGGAATTGTTGCTTTAACCGTATCTGGATATTTTGCTTCAACTTTAATAAATGATGGATATGAAGGTGCTTCCATTTTAACAGCATTAACATTTGCTCTCGTATTTATCACGGTTTGTGCACATGGTTTTACATTAGGGCCATTGGCGAAAAAACTACAATTGGCGAGCTCTGAGCCACCAGGGGTGTTAATCGTTGGTGCTAGCAGCTTTTCCATTGCCTTTGCTGAAAAATTGAAAGAATTTGGGAATCCAGTGATGATTAGTGATTCTTCCAGTGGACGGTTATCTCGAATTGAACAAAATGGAATAGCGATTTTTCAAGGGGAAATTTTGGACGAGCATAGTCAATTTGAAGTGGATATGACTCCTTACGAAATCATCCTTGTTATGACCGAAGATTCAACTTATAATGCGCTGGTTACACAGTCATATATTCCAGAATTCGGCTATAATAACACCTTTGCTATACCTACGGAACGAATGGAGTATAAAGATGATGCACAAATCCCTATCGCATTAAAAGCTCATATGTTATTTGGAAAAGAGCATGTGTTTAAGGAATTAAATCGCAAAATCAATACAAATTATCATATTGACAGTGTTACATTAACTGAAAAAATCGAGAAAAAAGAGGATTTACCTGTCGATGGATATCCTCTTTGTATTCGGAAAAAGAATGGAACTATTGAATTCATTACTTTACGAAAAACACCAGCAATGGACAAAGAAGATCAGCTCGTATATTTAACCAAGAAATAAACTCTAAAAAAAGCAATTCTTTTATAAAAAAAGAATTGCTTTTTTAATGAAACTTTTTACTCAAAGAAACGTATTATTAGAAAAATCAAAAAAAGGAGTTCTTTTGTTGCACAAATTCATATTACTGTTCGCTATTCTTTTACTCGGAACGGTAGGATGTAATCAATCAGAGGGAGGAAAAGAAATGCATCCAACTATTGATGGATTTTGGAAAGGTGAAATTGAAATACCCAATCAACCACTGAAAATTGAAGTTACGTTAAGTAACCAAGAAGAATTACTTGGAACAATAAGTATACCCATTCAGGGTGTAGAGGATTATCCTTTATCTAATGTGACGTACGGTGGCAAACAGAACATTCATTTTACGATGGAAATTCAAAATCAGCTGCTTTCATTTGAAGGCGAAGTTAAACCAGAGCAGATTATTGGTACATTTACACAAAATGGACAGTCTTTTCCTTTTCAATTAACAAAAGGAGAACCTGTGGAGACAGAATCCGAATCAGGGGAATATATAGAGATGGAAACGGATACTGGAACATTGTTTGCTGAAGTAGAGTTGCCAAAAGGGAAGGCTCCTTTTCCAGTAATGCTGATTATTCCTGGGTCTGGACAGACAGATCGAAATGGTAATTCAGTTGGGGTTCCTGGTAAGAACGATAGTTTGAAGCTGCTCGCGGAAGAACTAGCTCAACAGGGGATAGCAAGCATTCGGTATGATAAACGTGGAGTGGGGAAAAACCTACAGGCTGCGGTGGATGAAGCAGATATGCGTTTTCAGTTGTTTGTCAATGATGCAGTTAACTGGATTCAAAAATTGGAAACAGATGATCGGTTCTCAACCATCGGAATTATTGGGCATAGTCAGGGCTCATTAGTAGGAATGCTAGCAGCAAAAGAGGCAACGATAGATACATTTATATCTATAGCCGGCCCTGGACATTCTTTGGATAAAGAATTAGGTCGCCAATTAAAGGAACAGCTATCCGAACCCTTAATGAAAGAGGCGAATGAAATTCTAGCATCGTTAACCGCTGGGGAAACAGTTGATCACGTAAGTAGAGAATTGCAAGCTGTCTTTAGGCCATCGGTACAACCATTTTTAATTTCATGGATACAGTATGACCCTAAAACGGTTATTGCTGAATTGGGGATACCTCGTTTAATCATTCAGGGAAGTCATGATATCCAGGTTCCCGAAGAGGATGCAACGTTGTTACAAGAGGCCGCGCCTGAAAGTGAAGTCGTCATTGTAGAAGGTATGAATCATGTGTTAAAACAAGCGCCGATGGAAAGGGAAAAGAATATTCAAACATATAGCCAGCCTGATTTGCCGCTTGCTTCTGGATTAATGGATGGAATTACAGGTTTCTTAAAGCAAATCCATTTTGCAAATTAATCTCGATATTATTTGTCATTATGCTAGGATATAACTACAAACTAGCTATTACTTAGGAGGAGTAGAAATGGAAAGCAAAGCACCTATTCAATTGGATGAACGCATCCACTTAATCGATGGATTTGATCTAGGTGTACCAAACCGAACAGGGACATACGTAATTAATGAACAAGAATTAACGTTAGTCGAAACGGGGCCAAGTCCATCGGTAAAGCATGTGAAAAGCGGGTTAGAAAAATTAGGGTTTCGATTAGATCAGGTGAAATATATTATCGTCACCCATATTCATCTCGATCATGCTGGAGGTGCAGGCGTATTGATAAAGGAATGCCCTTATGCATCTGTAGTGGTCCACCCACGAGGGGAGAGACATCTTATTGATCCGAAAAAGCTGGCTGCAGGGGCTCGTGCTGTGTATGGGGATAGTTTTTCCGATTTATTTGATCCGATTATGCCAATTACTAAAGATAGGCTGGTCGTTAAAGCTGATGGCGATACATTAAAGATTGGTGCTGACTGTATACTAGAATTTCTAGATACTCCAGGTCATGCAAAACACCATTTCAGTATATATGATCCTGTAAGTAATGGAATATTTACTGGAGATACCGTTGGAATTAAATACCATCAATTAGTGGAGCAAGGAGTACCGTTCTATTTACCCTCAACATCACCAAATCAATTTAATCCTGCTGCTATGCAAAAGGCGATTGACCGTATTCGAACCTTAAATGTGGACCGTATCTATTATGGTCATTTTGGAGTAAGCGACTCACCAGAAGCAGCATTAGACCAAGTGGAAGGGTGGCTTGATCTATTTGTAGCAACGGGAGAACAGGCCTATGCATCAGGTCAATCGTATTATGAATTAGCTGAGCAATTATTATCTAGAATTAAAGTAAACTTACGGTCAAGAGGTATTGCTGATGATCATGAAGTTTATAGCTTGATTAATTTAGATATGCAAGTCAGCGCACTTGGTATATTTGATTATTTCCAAAAACAAAGGCAATAATGATAGGGGGCTAGCCACAGTACGCAGCCCCCCTCTTAACTTGATTAAGACTATTTCTTATACTCTGCTTATCTCTTTCATACCTCATCTTCTAGTTTAAGAAAAGTTAAAATTAAAAACAAAGCAAAGCTAATGAGTAAGATGGATCCGCCAACAATAAAGAGAACGGTTGTCATAGTTTCGTTCAAATCAAATGGCCGCAAGTAGTATAGCCACATTCCAGCTGTTAAGCCAATTGCGCCGATAATAGCAGTCCATACATGGAGGGTTGCCAACAATTTATTTGCAGGAGGAAATACTTTATAATAAACGGCCCATGCAAATAATGTTAGCCAGCCAACAACTAGGATATGAGCGTGTACAGTACGAAATTCATACCCGCCTGCGCCAGCCATGTGGGAACCTATAAATGCACCAATCACTGCAAAAATCGCTGAAAAACGTAATAATGTTTTACTATACGTGTTCAAGTAGAACGCTCCTTTGTATTGAAATGGTACGGTTCATCGTTTAGCTTATTAAAGGTTTATGAATAGAAGATGAACAACATGTTACAACCGTTTATACATTTCCATAAAAATTGGACAATGGTCACTTCCATATACATGTGAATGAATATCCGCATCAACCAATTTAGATGTTAGACGATCCGAAACAATAAAGTAATCAATGCGCCAACCGACATTTCTTTCCCGAATTGTCTTCATATAGGACCACCAAGAATATAAGCCTTCCGTATGCGGGTGAAAATGTCGAAGGCTATCGGTAAATCCATTTTCTAGTATGCGTGACATTTTGCCTCGTTCTTCTGTGGTGAATCCTGAATTTCCATGATTTGTTTTATGATTTCTTAAGTCAATCTCTTGATGGGCGACGTTTAGATCGCCGCAATAAATAACTGCTTTTTTTGTATCTAATGCTTTTAAGTACGTATAAAGTTCGTTCTCCCATGCCAAGCGGTAATCTAATCTTGTTAAATCTCGCTTTGAATTCGGTGTATAGACATTAACTAAATAAAAATCTTCATACTCTAATGTAATAATCCGGCCTTCTTCTTGAGACGATTCGTTACCTAAGCCATAAGAAACGGATAACGGTTTTTGTTTGGTAAATACAGCTGTTCCAGAATATCCCTTTCTTTGTGCGTAGTTCCAATATTGGTGATAACCGTTTAGGTCTAGATCAATTTGTCCTTCCTGTAATTTAATTTCTTGAACGCAGAATATATCTGCATCTACTTCATAAAAATAATCTAAAAATCCTTTGCGTATACAGGCACGAAGCCCATTTACATTCCACGATACAAGTTTCATAGATTTATCTGTTCCCTTCTAAAATTCAGTCTGCTGTGCTTTATTCTAGCATATTTATGGCATTGTTCGCTTCCTATAATAACACGGTGAAAATAAGGCATTGACAATTTTAGTGTATCAACCGTATAATACACTTCAGGAGCGTATTACGTGGTTAATACAGTATATATTTTTGCATCGCGTGTATTAATTGGTTAATACACAATGGAGGAACATCAGACGAATAATAGGAGTTGTTGCTATGAAGGTTAATTTTAATAATCGGGATCCGGTTTATGTTCAAGTTGTTCGTTATTTTAAACAACAAATTGCTACCAATATGCTTGAACCTGGTCAGGAGATTCCTTCACGTAGAGAATTAGCAAGTGAATTAAAGATTAATCCAAATACCGTTCAGCGAGCTTATAAAGAAATGGAGGAAGCAGGCTTGATTTATACAGAACGTAATTTACCTAGTAAAATCACCAAGGATGAAAAAATGCTGCATTCCGTGCGCGAGGAACTTATTATTGAGGCGGTTGATTCGTTTGTTGCTTCCGTTCATTCGATACAGGTGCCATTCGAAGAAGTAGTTGCTATCTTAAAAGAAAAATATGAAGAAGTAAGTGATGAGAATAAAAGGGGGGAGAGCAATGATTGAAGTTCATAATATTATAAAGAAATTCGGCCGAAAACAAGTACTAAAAGGCGTGAATTTCACAGCAAAAAAGGGAGAAATTACTTGTCTAATTGGTATCAATGGGGTTGGTAAAACAACTATTATGAATGCCATAATGGCTTTAACACCAATTAACAAAGGCAGTATACAGATTGACGGTAAGGCTATAAAAAAAGACACCTTTGATAGAATTACTTTTATTCCTGATGCAATTACTGTCCTTCCTCATATGACAATTGAAGAATCGATGCAATTCATGCGTGATTATTATAAATCATGGAATGATCAACGAGCATTGGAGCTATTATCGTTTTTTAAGTTAAACCCAGATGAGAAAATCGCAAGTTTATCGAAAGGAAATACAGCAAAAGTAAATTTATTGCTCGGATTAGCGTTGGATGTGGACTATGTATTAATGGATGAACCCTTTTCCGGAATTGATATGTTTAGTAGAGAACAAATTGCAAATGTGTTTACAAGTCATCTGATAGAAGATCGTGGTGTCATTATTACTACACATGAAATCAATGATATAGAACATCTGATTGATAAAGTCATATTGCTAGATGATGGTGTGGTAATTAAACAATTTAACACCGAAGAAATGCGTGAAGTAGAAGGGAAATCTGTTGTGGATGTCATGAGAGAGGTGTATCAATCGTGAAAAGCTATTTAAAACTAACAAACTTTGAAATTGATCGGTTTTTTAAGATTTACCTTGTTTTGATAGCCATTACGGTTACTGTGCAGATAATCGGAACGATTATTGTAGCAAATGACTATATGAATAGAGCTAGTCGTATTATGAATGAAGAGTCTCTGCAAACATCAGCGTTCATTCATAATTATGGATATTTTAGTTTACTTAATTTAATGGACAGCCTTTGGTTTTTTGGGCCAATTGCATTCTGTGTTGCCGGCCTTATCTTTTATACTTTCTTTATTTGGTACCGTGATTGGTATGGTAAGAATACATTTATTTATCGTCTGCTTATGCTGCCTACTTCGAGGTTAAATGTATTTTTTGCAAAAGCGACAGCTATTTTCTTAATGGTATTGGGGTTAATTGCTTTACAACTCGTGCTTCTTTATATCGAAGAACTGATCGTAGAGTTAATTGTACCGTTGGAGTTCATTCAATTTACCAGTATTCCACAGATCATGAATGCGATTAATAGTGCATATGTAGTGCTTTTTCCGAAGACTTTCATCGAGTTTAGTCTTATTTATGGAACTGGTTTAATAGCAGTATTCACTCTATTCACCGCTATTTTATTAGAACGAAGCTATCGTTGGAAGGGCGTATTAATGGGGGCTGGATACTGTATCGTGGCAAGCGGAATCTTCCTCTCACCTGTACTTATTAGTGAACTCAGTGGAAATTATTATCTGTATATCGGTGAGATTATTATCTTAGAGGTTGCTTTGGGCTGTATCATCATTGCTAGCTCTATCTGGCTTAGTCGTTTTTTACTAAATAAAAAGATCACGGTATAGAGGGGGTCACAATAATGGGACGATTTTGGAAATTAATACTAATACCGTTCGTTGTAATGATTTGTATTGGCGCATTTTACTTACAAAGAGCGATTGCGAACGGTCAACTGCCAGATTACGATTGGGATACTCAAAGTGGAGATGAGCAATTATTAGAAAATGTAACAATCTATGGTCACCCTATTGATCAAACGGGTGCGATGAAAATAACGAAAAATGATACGATTTATCAAAATGAGCTATTCTTTATTGAGCGAATGAACGGATTAACAACCCATCCGATTATTGAAGATTTAATTGAAGACCATCGTAATTTTATGCGTGGGAAAAGTAAAGAGCTAAACCATTTTTATGAAGATGAAGAACTTCTGGTATCCGTTGAAATAGAATCAAACAGAGAACTTAATCAGGTTAGGGAGACAGACTTCCGATTAGCCGTTGAAGTGTTTAGAAAAGATACCAAAGAAGTAAATTCCTTCAGCGTGAATATTCCAAACGAAGATGTTTACGATTATATAAGCCTATTGGATATTCGAGTAGAAAATGGCAATCTATTTGTTATTACGAATAACGATACAATGGAACCAACATCCGATCATCCATCAAATGAAACAAGGGTATATCGTTTAAATATAGCAGGAGAAAAGCTAATTAGTGAAGAGCGGTTGCTTTCTTTTGTAGGTTATGATAACAATCACCCAAATGAAGTTGCTTCTTTATTGGGTGGTGCGGAGGAAATATATTCAAATGAATACATGGCCGTGTCAGTAAGAGAAGTAAATGAGGAGGAAGTCAACAAACTCATTGTAGTAAACTTGAAAACAGAGGAACAATTCCGTGTTGATCTTCCTAAAGATACCCTTTCGCAAGAGGCATGGATAGACAAGCAGTCGAATATGTTATATTTCTGGAAAAGTACGGAAGGCGGATTAGAGATCACCCCTTATGATCTTTCAAAGCAAGCAGTACAAAATACGATAGAAGTAAAATTACCAGAATCGACATTTACTGAGCCTCGTTCATTTGATGGGAAAAATCCAGGTTCAAATGCCATTCAAGAACCCTATCGGATGAATGTGATTCGTATCCATGAAGGGAATGCCTATGTACTGAGTGGACAGAATCCGGACAAGACGGATGTTTATTTGCATGTTGTACGTCTTTCCGATGGAGAAGTCTTATATAAAGGTAAATTAGATAACCGTCAAAAAGATGTTGGGTTTGAAATTTACAATATGACCATTAGATAAGAAAAAATGTGGTTGGTTCGTTAATCCGTTCCAACCACATTTTTGTAGATACGCTTGATTTTCGCTTCGAGTAAGTCTAAATGCACAATACGTGCTTCGCGGATATATTCTTTTCCATTGACAAAGAGAAGGAGCACCGGGACGGTAAAGATGGAAAAACGACTGGCGACTTCTTCTACCAGTTCAGCTCGAATATGCACTGCTGTTATTTGTGGATAATCGGTTAATAATTGCTGTACTTGTGGTAATAGACTATGACAAACACTACATCCCTCACGCGATATAAACAGAAAAGCCAGTTCATGTTCCTCAATAAAGGAATTGATATCATTTATCTGTTTTAATTCTTGAAATGTATGCATGGCAAGACCTCCTTTTATTAGAATAACACAGAAGATATGTTTCTACTCATTCTACGTTTTACGCATGAAGAATGCAGGAATAGGTAAGTAAAAACAATGAGGTGGTATATATGAGCAATGAGCATAAACCAGAAAAACGAAAAAAAGATATAAAAGAAGATCGAACAAAATTAGATGAATTTGAAGACCAAAAGCATGTCGATGCTATTCCATTAGAAGATTTGAGAAAGGAAATGAAAGAGGAAAAACAAAAAAGAAAATCTAAAAACTCCTCTCAGAGTGAGTAAAGGGCCCGAAAAGAATGAAAACGAGCGCTCGATAATGAACCGCCAAATGATTCATTCCTTTTGGAGGAATCATCTGCTTGCAAAAATAAACGATAAAAAATCTGAACTACTTTTCGAATCTAGCTTCGGCTTTAGATGATCGTTCAGATTTTTTATCTAACTTACTTTTTTTTAGACTCCTAGGGGAGTGCATCTATTCCCATGGAGTAATGGGGTCTAAACAAGTAATTGCAAAAAAATGACTTAAATCAACGGTGATACATACGCCAGTTGCTTGAAAATCAGTGACCCTAGTATCGTCTGGAAAAAAGGCGCAAGCATGACTGCAATGCCCAGTAGAAGTTTCGTATCCATCTGATATCGGTAACAGCAGCTCAAGATTTACACAGCATTTGCTTCCCTTCGCAAAGTGTTTGGCACGGAAAATTGGTGATTCAATGCATTCAAATCCGTGGCGATGACACGAGCAAGTCTTCGAAACACCACTACCAATAAATGGTTCACAACTACATTTATCATACAACATAAAAGGGATGGTAGTATGCCTTGGTCCGTGTTTTTTCCCACGTAATTGTTCAATCGAGGTGTGACAGCTGGAATCACAATGACAGTCGTTACGTACTTCATGTTGAGCATCTATAATTCGGCGGACAATATCACAGATGCAATCCTTTCGTTGTTTTTTTGAAGAACAGCCTTTTGAACAGGTCTTTTTCTTTCTTTTATTACAACCCATATGATCTCTCCTTTTGTACAGCTAACGAATTATAATAGTTTATGCTTCGCTCTCATTTTAGCCTGTATAAAAGTCTAGTTTTTAAAAAATAAGGTAGTAGTCTAGTAAGTAATTAAAAATGTATGGATACCCTAGTGGATATGCCGATGCCTTTATAGGAATAAGTCATATGATAATATAAATCATTACAAGCTTGTATAGATTTTACCCATGAATTGTTCTCCCAGAAAAAAGCCGACTGATCCTCGGCTTTTTTCGTTTTATGTAGTTTGTTATGTGTCAATCAGCATTCTAGTGATATCGGAGTGGGCCGCTGTTAGAGGTAGATATTATTATGAGCGGCAAAAATGTAACATCAGATGGAAGCGTGTGCGCGTGAGGAAAATAATGCTTAAAATGATGAAAACGGGTTATCGTATAAATAGAGGTGATAGATGATGACTGCAATATTTATGGATCAAACCTTTCGTTTTTGGTTATCGCTTGCTTTAGTGATCATTATCCTGGGGATTCTTTTTCGCTTTCGTGCCAAAAAGAACCCAAAGAAAGATTCGCTTGAATTGTTAAAGGAACGATTTGAGCGTGGGGAAATAAGTAAGGAAGTGTATGATAGGGCACGTAAACAAAGGGGGAAATGATTAAAGAACAGAAAGAGATCGATCAGTGACCAACCTCTTTCCAGTTCTAGATGCTTGCTTGAATTAATTGTTTAATTTGTTCTGTCTTTCCTTCATGAAAAAGATCGACAATCTTGCTTCCGACGACAACGCCGTCGCAATAAGAACCAAGCTCTTTCGCTTGTTCATTAGTGGAAACGCCAAATCCGGCTAAAACAGGAACAGGACTTTGTTGTTTTACTTGTTGAAGGTATGTCTTTACCTTTGATTCATAAGAAGATCTCACGCCTGTCGTTCCAGTGACTGTAACCGCATATAGAAAGCCTTCTGATCGATGGGCCAATGTTTCAATCCGTTCACTAGAGCTAGTTAGCGCTGCAAGTCGAATCAGTGCAATTGCCCTATGTTGAAGCGCATCTGTTACCATGGCTTCCTCTTCTAATGGCAAATCTGGAATAATCAGCCCATCTATGCCAGCTTGGACACAAGAATCTGCAAATGATTCTACGCCATATTTATATATTGGGTTGATATATGCCATTACAATAATTGGCACTATACGCTTCTCTTTAAAGGATGCGAGCTTATCTAATACTGCAGTTAATGTTGTTGCATGATCTAGGGATCGTTTGCCGGCATTTTGTATGGTTGGTCCATCTGCGACGGGATCGGAAAATGGAATACCAACTTCGATAGCTGCTGCACCACATTCTTGTAAAAATAGAATGCGTTCTTCTAGGTTATCTAGGCCACCATCTCCAGCCATAATATAGGGAACGAAGAGGTTTTTATTTTCACTTTGAAGTTGATTAAGGTAATTATCTAGTTTTTCTTTCCCCATTTATTTCTCCTCCAATACTTGTTTTATTTGCTCAACATCTTTATCTCCGCGTCCAGAGAGACAAATGACCAACCTTTGATCTGAATTCATTTTTGCAGCTAATTTTTCAGCATAAGCGATCGCATGTGCACTTTCTAGTGCGGGAATAATTCCTTCGGTTTGCGACAATGATTGAAATGCAGTGACCGCTTCATCATCGGTAATCGATACATATATAACGCGCCCCGTATCATTTAAATGGCTATGTTCTGGGCCGACACCAGGATAATCTAGTCCAGCTGATATAGAAAAAGCCTCTTGAATTTGTCCATGTTCATCCTGAAGTAAATTCGTCATGGTCCCATGTAAGATCCCTGGGTTTGGATTTACTAATACGGATGCATGTTGATTCGTATCTAATCCAGCTCCCCCGGCTTCGACCCCGTACAACCTTACTTGCTTATCTTCAATAAACGGGTAAAACATTCCCATCGCATTACTGCCTCCACCTACACATGCAATCACGGCATCGGGTAATGAACCATCTTGTTTGAGGATTTGCTGTTTTGTCTCTTTGCCAATAACGGATTGAAAATCACGAACAATTTTCGGAAATGGATGAGGTCCAACTACTGATCCGAGGATATAATGGGTATCTTCGACATTCGTCACCCAATATCTTAGTGCATCATTGACAGCATCCTTTAACGTACCACTTCCGTTTTTGACACTACGTACTTCTGCACCTAATAACTCCATCCGAAATACATTTAACTTCTGTCTCCGCATATCCTCTTCACCCATAAAGACAACACATTCCAGGCCAAGAAGGGAACAAACCGTAGCAGTAGCAACTCCATGTTGTCCAGCTCCTGTTTCTGCGACTACCTTTTTCTTTCCCATTCGTAACGTTAATAGAGCCTGGCCAATGGTGTTATTTATCTTATGTGCTCCGGTATGGTTTAAATCTTCCCTTTTTAAATAGATTTGTGGACCACCAAGCTTCTTTGTTAGGTTCTCTGCATAGTATAAAGGTGTTTCTCTACCAATATATTGATTCAGGTAATAATGTAATTCCTCTACAAATGCAGGATCATTTATTGCTTCTCCATACGCCTTTTCTAATTCAAGTAGAGCGGGCATTAGTGTTTCTGGAACATATCTTCCCCCAAACTCTCCAAATCTTCCATTGGCATCAGGCATTGTGTAGGTTGTCATGGAACTCATCCTTTCGTTTAGCATTAGCTATAAATTGCTTTATTTTCTCTGGATCCTTTCTACCTTTCGTTTCTACTCCGCTTGATACATCAACAGCATATGGGCGAAGTGTTCGAATGGCCTCTCCGACATTTGCTGGTGTCAGACCACCAGCAATCATAATTTTATCCCTTGGAATTGATAAACGATTGAATAGACTCCAATCGAATGTAACACCATTACCACCTGGCCTTTCCTTTACTGGTCCGTCTAACAAATAAACATCACATGGATAGGTTTTAATACGAGATAGCTGCTGGGCATCTACGGGATATGCTTTTATAACCTGACGTTGAAGTTGCTTAGCAACGGTGGTACTCTCTTCACCGTGAAGCTGGATATAATCAAGCGGAACAAGTGAAGCAATTGTATTCATTGTTTCAATGCTTTCATTTACAAAGACACCTACTTTTTTAACTGACTGAGGCAGGTTATTTACAATGGTGGCAGCCGCTTCGGGAGTGATGGATCGCTTGCTGCCAGCAAACACAAAGCCGATGAAATCAGCACCTGCTTCAACTGCTGCCTGAGCTGCATCCATTGATTGAATGCCACATATTTTAACGCGCATGTTTTGCACTCCTTTGCTTTGCAATTTTTAAGTGATTAAACGTTTTGGATAAGTTATCGGAACGCATTAATGTTTCGCCGATAAGTAGCACCTCTGCACCGGCATCACGTGCTAAAATTGCATCTGCACGAGTTTGTAATCCACTTTCACTGATAATTAATGTATTTCTATTTTTTATACGAGCTGCTAGGTGAGTTGTTGTTCGTAAGTCTACTTCAAATGTTTTTAAATTTCGGTTATTAATTCCAATGATTGCAGGATCTAACGCTAGTAAATCCTCCAATTCCTCTAATTGATGAACTTCGCAAATGACTTCTAATTCTTTTTCCGTAGCATAATGATATAACTCGTATAATTGCTGTTTAGATAATGCAGCAACAATTAATAGGATAATGGAAGCGCCAGCAGCTTTAGCTCGGTCTATTTGGATAGGGTGAATGATGAAATCCTTACATAAGACCGGTATTTGTACAGCGTCAGAGACTGCTTGCAAATCCTGAATGGATCCTTTAAAAAAGGTAGTATCCGTTAATACGGATATAGCGGCTGCACCATTTGCTTCATATTGTTTCGCCTGCTGTACATGGTTTATCTTTGTTTTTATATCCCCTTTTGAAGGGGAGGCCCGTTTTATTTCCGATATAATCTGCACATGTGTTGAAGCGGCAATTTTGCTTTTAAAAGGGACCGGTTGTTTTGCTGAATCAAACGTCATTCCTTTGTTTACGAGTTCCTCTACTTCGATTTGTTTCTTCGCTAGGATTTTTTCCAACATTGTCACTTATACCACCTCGCTATCGTATTTTTTACTGAAATGAACTAAGTTAGTTAAACACTCCAACGCTTTTCCTGAATGAATACTTTCCTTTGCTAATTCGATTCCATGCTTGATGGAGGATGCTGTACCATGTGCATATAGTCCAAGTCCAGCATTTAAAATCACTGTATCTAAATAAGCACTGGGGTTTCCTTGCAGAACATTTTTTGTAATGGTGGCATTTTTCTTAGCATCGCCACCTTGAATTTCTTTAATGGAATATACTGGCAACCCAACTTCTTCTGGATGTAAAGTGAAGGGTTTTAGTTCACCATCCTCAAGTAAAATAAGGTGATTTTTACCTGCCAGCGATGCTTCATCCATTCCTCCAGCACCATTCACTACTAACGCTCGTTTTCTACCTAAGTTTCGTAATGCCTGTGCAACGATATGAAGTTTATCTTTACGATAGACACCGATAAATTGCGAATTTAACATAATCGGGTTCGTTAACGGTCCAATTACATTGAAAATAGTTGGTAAACCTAAATCTTTGCGCACCTTTGTAAATGGTTTTAACGCGTTATGCACATGGGGAGCGAATAAAAAAGCAATTTGATTTTGTACTAACGATTCTTCTACTTGAGAACGGGTGAAAAATAATGACACTCCCAAATATTCTAAGACATCGGCACTGCCTGTTTTACTGGAGACACTGCGGTTTCCATGTTTAGCAACAGGAACGCCGGCACCGGCAATCACAAATGCTGAAGTTGTACTAATATTAAAGCTTCCTGACATGTCTCCTCCAGTTCCGCAATTATCCATTGCGTTCACTATGGAGTCAGTGTTAAAAGCGGATTGAGATAGAATAACTTCTACTAAACCAGTAACTTCTTCTGCAGTTTCTCCTTTTACTTGTAAAGCTGTTAGTAAAGCTGCAATTTCAGATTCTGTAATAGACTCCTTGAAACAAGCAAGAGCTGCTGCCTTCATCTCTTCTATACTTAAATTATTTCCTTGAATTAATTTCTCAAGATAAGTTCTCATGGGGAGTCTCCTCTCTAAGTTCTTGAATGAAGTGATTCATTATTTTACGTCCAATCGATGTACCAATTGATTCTGGATGGAATTGTACACCATATACCGGATAAACAGGATGTTGAATCGCCATCACCGCATGGTCATCCATTGAAGTCGCCACCACTTCTAACTGTGGTGGGATGGATGCTGCTTCTAGTATATTTGAGTGATAACGCATGACTTCGAGTGGTTGAGATAAATATTGAAAAATTCCTGTTCCTTTATGCGTAATTAATGATGTTTTTCCGTGCATAATTTGGTTTGCTTGGCGAACAGAAGCTCCTAATGCTTCTCCAATAATTTGATGTCCTAAACAAACGCCTAATATTGGAAGCTGTCGATAAAATGCTTGAACTAAATCAAGACAAATTCCTGATTCTTTAGGTAGCCCTGGTCCGGGAGAAATAATGATTGCTTGTGGCTGTAGAGCATTCACTTCATCGACGGTGACGTGGTTATTACGAACTACTTGAACATCGAATCCCGCTTCAGATACGTATTGATAAATGTTGTATGTGAAAGAATCATAATTATCGACTAATAGAATCATGAGCTGGCACCTCCATAAGTGATTGGGCTTTAAATAATGTTTCTTCATATTCCTTATTCGGCTTCGAATCATAAACAATCCCTGCACCTGTTTGCAGGTATGCATAATCTTCTTTAATAACAAGCGAACGGATAGCGAGTGCAATCGTTAAGTCGTGATTAAAACTAATAAAACCAACTCCACCGCCATAGACACCACGCTGTTTATCTTCTAAATCATTAATGATTTGCATCGCTCGTATTTTAGGGGCACCAGAAACGGTACCTGCAGGTAGACAAGATTTCAGGGCATCGAATGATGTCGTATCATCTCGAAGCTCCCCGTGTACTTCTGAGACAATATGCATGACATGCTGGTATTTTTCGACCACCATATAGGTAGGAATGGTAATACTTCCGATTGCACATATTCGTCCGAGATCATTTCTGCTCAAATCAACAAGCATGCGATGTTCGGCAATTTCCTTTTCATCGTTTAGCAACTCTTTCATATGCTGTTCATCTTGTAATGCTGTTTTGCCACGCGGCCTAGTCCCAGCAATTGGATTCGTCATGACTGTTTTTCCGCTTGTTTGAATAAGGCTTTCCGGTGAAGCACCGAGTAAAAGATAGTCTTCAAAGTCAATATAGAACATATACGGAGATGGGTTTACCTTTCGTAGTTGGCGGTAAAAGGAAAAGGAATCGCCATGGACGTTTGCTTTCATTCGTTGCGATAAAACAACCTGAAAGATATCCCCGCGCTCTATATGCTGTTTAGCGATTTCTACATTTTGTTCAAAATGTTTGCGTTCGATCTCTGGATAAAAATGAAAAGTGGTTGTGCCCTGATCAGTTGTAGCCGTTGGCTGGAGTATTTGTTCCTTCATACTGTCTATACGTTTAGATAAATCAGTGCTTTGGTCGTCTGGTAATTGTATGGCAACGATATAGACGGATTCGCTAGTATGATCAAACACAATAATCTCTTGATAGAGCATTAAGTGGATATCGGGCATTTCAAGGTCATCAGGCAGATTTTCTCCGATATCTTCTACACAACGGATCGCATCGTAACCAATATATCCAATGGCTCCTCCATAAAAGGGGAGGGGGAGGTCAATTTCGATACATGGCAAGTGCTGTTCCACATAAGTTAAGGCATCTTGATTAATTTTCGTAACGGTGTTTTTTTTAGAATCGACAACCGTTGTTTGTTTCCCATCGCCAATAATTTCTTGGTAAGGATTGCAACCAATAAACGAATACTTTCCCTTTGTTTCGTGTTGAAATGTACTTTCTAGGAGAAATTTTTTGTTTCCAGTTAGCCGTTTATATAGCTCAATCGGGGTTAAGGTATCGGCATTTAACTTTAGTATTTGATGATTTGTTTTAGTTGGCATGTCTTTCATCCTTTCCTTTCTGTTTTTCGTTTCATAAAAAAAGTCCTCTATAAACACATCAGTTGTGTTTATAGAGGACGATTATGGGACCGCGGTGCCACCTCTGTTGAAAAGCAAATGCTTTTCATCTTTGTTCGAATACGGGATCTAATACAATCCGATATTCTATCCGTGTAACGGCGGAACTCCGTGTTTCCCTACTACTTATTTCAAGAAACCTCTTGTAAGTCCATTCAGCAGGGTAGATCGTGCTAGCATCCCAGCATCACTAGCTCTCTTTGAACGACCTAATCCTTGCTTACTCCTCTTACGCAACGATTTTCATTATTTAATTACGTACACGAAAACGAAAAAGCCCCTCATCCAAAAAAGGACGAGGGGACCGTGGTACCACCTTTATTAGCTAAATACAGCTCACTTTGACAATAGGAAGCTAAAACTGCTGCCTATCTGTCTCAGGTAACGATAAGACGAATTCGCCAAAGCCTACTGCAATTATGGTTCGGTTTGGAAGCTCAGAAGTCCATTCTTCTAATGAATCACACTGATTCTCACCAGCCATCAGCTCTCTTATGAGTTCAATTAGAATACTACTCTTCTTCAATGCTTAAGTTGATTAAGTTTATTGTCATTAATACTAAGAGAGTTTTTTCAAAAAGTCAACCCCATTTTTGCTTTTTTTGGAATATAATTGATTTACTATATGAGGAGCATGCAATGAAATGAATCATATTCATTCCTTTGGATTTGAGATATAATTGACAATAAAATAGTACTTTCTTATCCAAGCCACTTTGTGCTATTTTTAATATAGCCTTCATCCTTAAAATGGTTGAATGGTCAAAAATTTTAGCGCTAATTATTGTTATTTTTCTGTGAAAATCATTAGGATTCACATAGGTTAGGAGAAAAGCAACCGATGTAAAAGTTAAACCATTCGTTGCATGTTATAGGTTGTGTATTGTAGGAAAGGACGGAGGAGAATGGAAAAGAAAAAGGTGGGTATCATCTTTGGTGGTAAGTCTGCTGAGCATGAAGTATCGCTTCAATCAGCTAAAAATATTGTAGATGCAATTGATAGGGATAAATACGAAGTTGTGTTAATTGGAATTGATAAAGAAGGAAAATGGCATTTGAATGACCAATCATCTTATTTATTGCATGCAGAAAATCCAAAACTTATTCAATTAAATAAATCGAACGATACAGTAGCTGTAATACCTGGAGAACGTGATAACCAGTTCATTCATGCATCAACTTCGTTACAAGTAGACCAACTTGATGCTGTTTTCCCTATTGTTCACGGGACGTTAGGGGAAGATGGCAGCCTGCAAGGGATGCTGCGACTAGCGAATATTCCATTTGTAGGATCAAGTGTGTTAGGTTCTTCGGTATGTATGGATAAGGATATTGCGAAGCGTCTCTTACAGGCTGCAGGAATCAATGTAGCTAAAGGAATGGTATATTCTAAAGCGAAAAAGCATCAAATATCGTATTCGGATGCAGTTGATCAGCTTGGGACTCCAATCTTTATCAAACCAGCCAATCAAGGATCTTCGGTAGGTGTAACAAAGGCTGCGACAGAAGAAGCGTTTTACAAAGGTATTGAAGAGGCGTTTCAATATGATCATAAAGTTGTGGTAGAAGAAAATATAATTGGTAGGGAAATCGAATGTGCTGTATTAGGCAATACAGAACCAAGAGCTTCGTTGCTTGGTGAGATTCTACCCCAAACGGAATTTTATTCGTATGAATCAAAATATATTGATGAAAAGGGAGCGGATTTAGCAATCCCAGCGGATGTTTCAGAAGAAACAACCAAGCGCGTTCAAGAAGAAGCGATTAGGGCATTTGAAGCTCTTGAATGTGAAGGATTGGCTCGAGTTGATTTCTTCATCACAGAAGATGAAGCGATTTATGTTAATGAAGTGAATACACTTCCTGGGTTTACAAAAATTAGTATGTATCCAAAGCTTTGGGAAATTAGTGGTCTCTCCTATAAAGAGTTAATTCATACATTAATTGAACTTGCTATGGAAAGACATGAGCAGGATAACCAATTAAAAAGTACAAAGTGGGAGTAAGCTGCTTTTATGTATCAATATAAAAAAGGCTGCTGCATCAAGATGCAGCAGCCCTTTTTTATGCTTTTAAAAAAGCGAGAATTTTTCTTCAATAGGGGTCCGTTCTTTGACAGCAGGTTTTTCGTCAAAATAGCCTAAATGTAGGAAGCCAATAATTTTTTCATTTTCTTTCAGTTGTAATAAGTCATTTACTGCAGGATCATATATATGCGGATTTGTTTTCCAAACAACGCCTAATTGTTTCTCCCATGCTAATAGCCAGAAATTTTGAACCATACAAGCAACGGCACCATAATTCTCCTCCCACTGCTTTTGAATTTCTGCTTCTTCCATGACGACGACTAATATAGCATTTGGTTCATTCAAATAATCTTCACGGTTTTTTTGTCTTTCTTCAGGATAAGTTGCCGCGACTTTTTTGGCAAAATCAGGACGTTTATTCTGTCCGACGAAGATAAAACGCCAAGGTTGTCTCATCCCATGGTTGGGAGCCCAAATAGCATCTTGGAGTAGTTCTAATATCGTCTCTTTCTTTACTTCTTTATTATTATAGCCTTTTTTAACCGCACGGCGTTCACGGATAACCTTAGCCAGCTGTGATTTAGTTGCTGTATATTCCATGTAATACATCTCCTTATATACATGCTGCATTATATTCGAACAATTGATAATTATTTTCAATGAAAATTGTAGCCGATAAGAAGGAGAAAAGCAAATCTTCATACATTAGGTAGAATTCTGTTGATATATGCATGCGCATAGTAGTCTATTCAACCTTATCGGAAGATGTTACAACATGGAATAATAGGATTAACCCTAATGATAGGTGCTGAGCTCATGTTTTAATAGTCCCATCCATAATAGAGTTCTGAAATTCACGTCTAACTCTTGATTTTCAATAGGTCTTAGAAATACTCTGGACAATTCGAGAAACTTCATCATAGAGAAGTCGAAATTCTTTGGCATGTATCCCCCTTTCCGTTAATAAGTGGTCAAACTGTATATACGGTAAGTCCAGCATCTCTAAACTGCTGGATTTGTGCTTCTGATGCCTCTTTACCAGTGATTAGTTTATTTATTCGATCTATAGGTGATACCGTATGAAGCGAAACACCACCTAGTTTTGTGTGATCGGTTACAACGATAGTCTCTTCTGCAGCCTCAATCATGCTTTTTTTTGCCGATATAAGTTGTTCATCAAAATGTGTTAACCCACGTTTCGGATGAAATGCAGGGATGGCAACAAATGCTTTTGAAACATACAAGTTGTTTAACACGCTATCTGTATAGACCCCGTTAAGAATGTAGCTGTCCGGAAAGAGAATCCCGCCAGTTACAATTACCTTGATGGAAGCACATGCTTTAAATTCAGCGGCAATATTGATATCATTCGTAACGATGGTGATATTTACTTTATTCGTTAACTCTTGAGCAATTTGATAGGTGGTCGTCCCTGAATCAAGAATGATATTATCACCTTCATCCACCATCGAAGCTGCCTGCTTAGCTATTCGTTGTTTCTCATCAATCCGTTCACTTGCACGTATGGTAAATGTTGGCTCTGAACTTACATCTTCTACTAACACCACTCCGCCATGAGTTCTTCTAAGCTTTCCTTCTTTTTCAATTTCATTTAGGTCTCTTCGTATCGTCGCCTCATGAACCTGGAAAGTGGAAGATAGCTCAGCTACCGATGCGGTTTCTTTGTGCTTAACATATTCTATGATTTTTAGCTTTCTTTCTGCTGCGAGCAAGGCAATTAACTCCTTTAACAAAATACTAGTTAATGCTAGTCTAGCATACATGTAATTGATTATTCACTTTTGCTCATACTGACGTATTAGATAATTTTACGACCATTTAAAATCTAGTATAGTTTTTTTCCAGCCTTTATGGTTCGAAGCATCATTCATTGCGTTTTGAAAATCATGGGCGCTATATATAGAAGTATAATGATCGGGGATAATTTCTTTTAGTGCATGTTGGTAGTTAAGATTTTCAAAGGCTTCCATAACAGCATGGTAATCTGGTACGGAACTTCTACTGCTACCATATAAAGAAATCCCTTTCTCAAGAATATCTCTCGTATTAATTGGCACTCTATCCTCAGAAACACCCATTAGGATTAACGAGCCTCCTGGATATAACAAATTAATCGCCTGATTAATGGCTGATTCACTAAATATCCCTCCAGTACAATCAATGGCAACGTCTATTCCGTTTGTCTTTTTAAAATCAACCTCATGTACTAACTGACAGGTTGCAAAAGTGAAGTGAGATAATTTTTCAGGTATTGCACCGAAAACAAGTAAACGAGAATAATCGACCCCGAACAGGAAGCGTAGCATGGCAGCAGTCAAATATCCAACTGGTCCATCTCCAAAGACAGCTATTCTGGTACTGTTTGCGTTTAATGTTCCTTTAAGAGGATGTAATGCATGGTAAGATACGGTACAAAGTTCACTTAGAACTGCAATTTCATCTGGTATGTGTTCCGGTATAGGTATTGCGCATGATGAAGGTACCACAACACGATGTTGCGCAATGCCATCATAACCACTTCCCATAAATGAACTTTTTTCGCAGTAGTTATCCGGATTACCTTTACGGCAAGAGTTACAACAGGCTTCTTTTTCATTTCCTTTGAGTAAATAGTTTGGTAGATTTGGTACGATCACGACACGTTGACCGAATTGGAATTCCGAATCATTACTTTCAACGATGGTTCCAATTCCCTCATGCAATAAAGCCATTGGTAACTTTTTAGCCAAAGCTTCTGGTTTTCTTAACCCAGCATAATAACGTATATCCGCATGACAAATGCTAGCTAAAGTGGGTTCGATGACTACATAACCTGCTTTTATATCTTTTTTTTGAACGTTTTCTTGAATCTTGCCTGGCTGTAGGAGCTGATATGTTTTGGATGAAATGGAATGTAAGGTTCTAGCCATAATAATACCTCCTCATATCTTGTTTTTTATCTATCTTAATGTTCATTTATGCTTATGTCAATATAAAACAAACATAAATGAACAGTAATAATTAGGTTTTTAATACATAATCACGAATATATTTATTTCATTGTTGCTCGAATTTGCTCGTTTTGATAAAATGAGTTTATGTGAAAGGGGTTTCGATACAGGGAGGGGATGAAATGGTGGATAACTATTTTTCGATCGGAATAGATTTTGGAACGGAATCGGGAAGGGTTCTGCTTGTAAATGTGCATAGCGGTTCAATTGAGGCGATAAAAGTTATTCCCTACAGGCATGGTGTGATTGAAGATACGTTGCCTATTAATAAACAACGAATTCCGAAAGGGAGTGTGCTTCAACATCCCGGGGATTATTTGCATGTATTGAAAGAGGGTGTTGCGCATGTACTTGCTGAATCAAAAGTCAATCCAACACATATCATCGGTATCGGTGTTGATTTTACTTCTTCAACAATCGTGCCGGTGGATCATACATTAACGCCATTATGTTTTTACTCTAACTATCATCAATCACCGCATTCATGGGTGAAGTTATGGAAACACCACCATACAAAGGCAGAAACAGAAAAGATTTATCGTGTAGCCACACAACGAAAAGAAAAGTGGATGCGGAAATTAGGCTATAATATATCTGAAGAATGGATGATTCCTAAGATTCTTGAAGTGTTTGAACAAGATAGAGAAATATATACCCATACAGCCTATTACTTAGAAGCGGTTGATTGGATTGTATCAACACTTGCATCGAAAGTATCAAGAAATAATTGTTCATTAGGATTTAAAGCGTTTTGGAATGAAAAAGATGGCTATCCAGAAGAGTTTTTCACTGCAATAGACCCGGTGTTTGGAAAGACAATTCTTCCAAAACTAGCAGGAGAAGTAAAAAATATTGGGGAATGTGCGGGGTATTTAACAGAGGAATGGGCCAGAAAACTTTCACTACCTGTAAATCTTCCTATATCAACAGGAATTATTGATGCTCATTCAGCAGTGCTTGGAACAGGCGTTTACCAAAGTGGAGAGCTATTAATGGTAATGGGAACGTCAACTTGTCATATGATGTTACATTCTGAAGAAAAGGAGATTCCGGGAATATCTGGAGTGGTTAAAGATGCCATTATCCCAGGCTTATACGCTTATGAAGCTGGACAGTCAGCAGTGGGTGATCTGTTTGGGAGTTATATTAAGAACCATGTACCCGAATCATACAAACAGGAAGCTGACAAACAGGGGGTTTCCATGTTTGACTATTTAGAGAAAAAAGCTGTTAAACTTTCACCAGGGGAGAGTGGATTAATAGCATTGGATTGGCATAATGGTAATCGCTCTATTTTATCGAATACGGATCTTTCTGGTTGTTTAATTGGCCTAACACTTCATACGAAACCTGAAGCCATTTTTCGAGCGTATTTAGAAAGTACAGCTTTTGGAGCGAATATGATTATTGGAGCTTATCGTGATTGGGGAATGGACGTAAGAGAAGTGGTAGCTTGCGGCGGATTACCACAAGCAAACAAACTATTAATGCAGTTATATGCTGATATATTAAATATGCCAATTCATGTATCCCAATCAAATTACGCTCCGGCAATTGGGGCGGCAATATTAGGTGCTGTTGCAGCAGGGAGGATCAATAACGGATACGATGATATGGAGGCAGCTATTCGTTACATGGCTCAACCAATAGAAAAAACGTATTATCCAATAAAGAAACATGTGGAAGTTTATCAACAGCTCTTCGCTCATTACAAGGAATTGCATGACTACTTTGGGATGAAACGGTTATCGATGATGCGAAATTTAAAGCATGGAATTGATAAAGAAACAGAGACTGTATATTAAGAAAGATGTGTTTCACAATTTTGATGAACAGTACGAAAGCATGACAATGAGCTGTCTATGGTGCAGCTCTTTTTTGTTTGTATAAATAGTACTTGATTATGGGAGCGTTTTAGCGTAATAATAGAGATTGGACGCGAACGTGTGAGGAGATACTGAAATATTTGTGAAATAAATCACAAAAGGAGGGTAATCAGATGCGGGATTTTTTAAAGCGTAAAGGCGTTTCGTTATCTGGGAGAACCTATTTTATTACAGCTTTAGGTTATATGGCGTTAGGTTTGTTTTCATCATTAATTATTGGACTTATAATTAAAACAATCGGAGAACAAATTATTATTAATTTTTCCCCAAGTATTGCCCAAACACTGATTGAAATGGGCAGCTTTGCGATGGAAACGAAAATAATGGGCGGCGCAATCGGGGTAGCTATTGCTTATGGACTAAAGGCACCGCCATTAGTGCTGTTCTCTGCTTTATTTGCCGGAGCGTTCGGAGCGGAATTAGGTGGTCCAGCTGGCAGCTATGTGACTGCATTATTAGCCACAGAAGTTGGAAAACTTGTCTATCAAGAGACGAAAGTGGACATAATTGTTACTCCATTTGTAACGATTGTATTCGGTTTTACAATAGGAACTTTTGTTGGTCCAGCAATTAATCAATTTATGATTGGGTTTGGAGAGATGATTAATTGGTCCACAGAGCAACAGCCATTCATCATGGGAGTGCTAGTTGCTGTGCTTATGGGGATAGCATTAACTGCTCCAATTTCATCAGCAGCTATTGCTATCATGCTATCCTTGGATGGATTGGCAGCAGGTGCTGCTGCTATAGGTTGTTCTGCTCAAATGGTAGGCTTTGCGATAGCAAGTTATCGTGATAACGGCTTTGGCGGGGTAATCGCCCAAGGTGTAGGAACTTCTATGCTTCAAGTTGCAAATATTGTAAAAAAACCAATCATTCTGTTACCTCCAACACTTGCTGGTGCGATCTTGGCACCATTTGGAACGGTTTGGCTTGAACTAACAAATAATGCCTCTGGAGCAGGAATGGGAACGAGTGGTTTTGTTGGTCAAATTATGACGTTTGAATCGATGGGATTTTCAATGGATGTTTTTTGGGCAGTGCTAGTGCTGCATATAATAGCTCCAGCAATTATTAGTTTTTTACTAGCCGAAATACTACGAAGAAAAGGCTGGATTAAGCCAGGGGACATGAAGATAACATATGAATAAGGTTTATCATGAATCTGGATCATGATAGGATGTGTACAATTCATTTGTATAATCATAAAGGAGTATCTATAACATGAATACTTTATTCAAAAGTGCGCTAGAGAGGGCAGGGGATAGTAGTACCTTGCTTACAATCAAAAAAGTGGCTGGCGGTTCGATTAATGAAAGCTATATTGTTGAAACTAAGAAAAGGAGCTACTTTGTTAAGTATCATAAAGATGCCCCCGAACGTTTTTTTGAACTGGAAGCTAAAGGGCTGCAATTGATAAAATACACAAACACAATTGATGTACCAGAGGTTATTGATTATTCAGATGAACAGGAGGAAGCTTACTTAGTGCTTGAACATGTACAAGGAGAGCGTAATAATCATACGGAGAGACTGTTAGGGGAACGCCTTGCTGGGTCACATCAAACCATAGGACAAGCTCATGGCTTTAGAGAACCAACATTTATTGGTACGTTAACGCAGCCTAATGGATTGTATGACAGTTGGCTGGAGTATTATCGCGATCGTCGATTAGCTGCTCAGTTGAAGTTAGGGATAAGAAATAAGCGAATGGTTGGTAAGCGTAAAAAGAAATTAGAGAATTTACTGAATCATTTGGATCAGTGGATTCCTAGAGACATTGAACCTTCCTACTTACATGGAGATCTATGAGGAGGGAATTGGATCGTTGGGGGAGATGGGCATCCTTATTTAATTGATCCTTCATTCTTATATGGGGACCGACATTTTGAATTGGCATTTACTGAAGTATTTGGGGGATTTTCCGAGCAATTCTATCAAGCATACGAAGCTACATATCCAACGAGCAATCATTACCAATCGTGCAAGAAAGTATATCAGCTCTATTATCTACTTGTACATTTAAATCTATTTGGAGAAATGTACGGCTCAGAAGTGGATGCAATTCTTAACCATTATGTTCGCTGACTATCCGGGGGCATTAAAATGACTTTTTACGATCTTCTTGCTTTCGTTCATATATTCTCCGCTATTTTAGGGCTAGGTCCTGGTTTTATGATGATTCCTGTCGTCTCGAAAGCAAAAACTATGGAAGAACTACGCTATGCTTTTGCTATCAGGGGAAGACTCCATCGTTGTGTAATGATAGGAGGAACTTTGTTATTAGTAACAGGTTTAATAATGGGAAGTCTTCGACCACATTTATTCACAGAAGGTTGGTATGTACTAAGTTTAGCTTTATTCCTAATAGGATTAGCATTCGGACCATTGGTGTTGTCGCCAAAATCAAAACCAATAAAGAAATTATTGAATGAATATCAAGGAAAAAATATCCCGGTGGCGTATGATCAACTTTCACGTAAGTTATTCTTCTACGAAAACATCGAGAACTTTTTATTTTTACTTATTATCGTATTAATGTTTAGTAAGCCATTTTAGTAATAAAAATAGCAGCACACTTTAGTGTGCTGCTTTACAGGCTGTCGACTTTTTGACAGTCGTTTTAAATAAAAGAACGGTACTTGATCATGGTGTCAATTTTGAGTGTATAAATCAAAGATTTGGAGTTAGAACTCGTCTGTATTTAAGCCCCTATTTTTTTCTTTAGTACTCCTGCTAGTAAGGCAGTGACTATTGCACCAATAATGATTGCTAGACCGTAGAGGAGTGCAGAAGAAACGCCGCCTTCGACTAGTCCAATTACAAAGATTCCACCATGTGGTGCACGTAGTCCAATATCGAATAACATCGTGAGCCCGCCTGTAATGGCTGCCCCGGTCATAACGGATGGAATTACTCGAGCAGGGTCCGCTGCAGCGAATGGAATAACTCCTTCGGTGATAAAGCATGCACCAAGTACATAAGAAGTTTTACCTGCTTCTCGTTCTGTTTGCGTAAAACGATTTTTAAAAAACGTCGTCGCTAAGGCCATACCTAAAGGTGGTACCATACCGGCTGCCATTACAGTTGCAATAAACGAGTAATTTCCAGCATCTAGCATTGCGATGCCGAAAGTGTAAGCTGCCTTGTTAACAGGTCCTCCAAGATCAAATGCCATCATGGCCCCCAACAATAGTCCTGCCAGAATTTGATTTGTTCCTCCCATTCCTTCTAAGAAGGAAGAAATACTTGTGTAAACTTGTGTAAGAGGGGGATTTATCGTCATCATGATCAACCCAGTAACAGCAATACTAATTAATGGATAAAATAAGACAGGCTTTAAACCCTCTAATGCTTCTGGTAATCGGGAAAGTATCTTTTTTATTAATAAGGTAATGTATCCTGCTAGAAATCCGGCGATTAACCCTCCGAGAAATCCAGAACCCCCATCTGCTCCTTCAACCCCAGATACAGTAACGGCAATTAATCCACCTATCATTCCGGGGGCAAACCCTGGACGATCGGCTATGCTAGAAGCGATAAACCCAGCAAGCACTGGCACCATGAGGAAGAATGCTTTACCCCCGCCTATTTCATTTAACATGGCAGCGAATACATTATACTGATCGCTGTCAGGGTTGCTTGATTCTACGCCCCAAAAGAATGAGAGGGCAATTAGAATTCCTCCACCTACAACAAATGGAAGCATATTGGAAACGCCGTTCATGAGATGTTTGTAAAAGCCATTTTTTCCTTCCTTTTCTTTAGAACCATTACTGTGTGCTTCTTGGTAAATAGGTGCCTCTTTTTGGATGGCACGTTTTAGCAAATCCTCTGCTTCATGAATGGCTTTACCTACAGGTACCTGAATAACAGGTTTTCCATGAAAGCGAGCCATTTCTACTTTTGTATCAGCAGCGACGATGATAGCGTCAGCAGCTTCGATGTCTTGCTTGGTTAGTTGGTTTTTTACCCCACCTGAACCATTCGTTTCAATTTTAATAGAAGTACCCATGTCTTTCGCAGTCTCAGATAATTTTTCAGCAGCCATATATGTGTGAGCAATCCCTGTAGGACATGCGGTTACTGCTAATAGCTGTTGGTTGGTTGAATTGGTACCTTTATTAGATTCTTCATCCACGTCTAATTCTTTCTTGCTTATCGCTTGCAGGACCTGAGAGATATCCGCAGCTTCATATAATTTGGTTCGGAATGTTTCATCCATCAAGAACGTTGATAATCGAGATAATGCTTCAAGATGTTCATTATTCGCGCCATCTGAAGCGGCTATCATAAAGAATAGATGCGACGGTTCTCCATCAAGTGAATTATAATCAATTCCAGATAGTGACCTACCAAATACAATAGCGGGTGTTTTTATTGCAGATGATTTGGCGTGAGGGATGGCAATCCCTTCGCCGATTCCGGTAGTACTTTGAGCCTCCCTTGCAAAGATATCTTTATGAAAAGCCTGTTTATCTATTAATTTACCAGTTTTGTTTAATTGATCTATGAGTTCATTCAATACCGCTTCTTTGGTGTTCGCTTGTAGATCTAATAAGATCGTATCATCACCTAATAATTCCGTAATCTTCATTTATTTACCCCCCATTTATACCTGTGTTATGGATACGCGATCTATTAAATGCTCGATATGTGATTTATCGCATAAGTCGTGACTGAACGCCGTAGCACTTCCTGCTGCTACCGCATAGCGAAAAGCTTCTTGGCTTTCTTGGTTAATTAAATAAGATGCTAAGAATCCAGCTACCATTGAGTCTCCAGCTCCTACCGTGTTTATTACGTTTCCTTGTGGCGATTCAGCTACCAAAGTAGTATCCTCGTTAACTAAAATAGCGCCCTTTTCTCCCATAGAAACCATTACATGCTTAATACCTGTACGCATAATTTGCTTTGCACGATCAATTACTTGCTCTGTCGTGTGAAGTTTCGTGTTAAATAATGCTTCCAGCTCTGTTTGGTTCGGTTTAATCAAAAAAGGTTCTGTCTGCAATAATTGATGTAATGCTTTCCCTGATGTATCAATTACTAAATGTACTCCTTTGCGATTGCAAGTAGCAGCTATCGCTTCGTAGAAGGATGAGTCAATGGTTTCTGGGAGACTCCCAGCTAATAAAAACCAATCGTTTTTTTGAAATTGTTCTATTTTTGTAAGTAGCGCACGCTGTTGTTGTTTTGAAATAATTGGTCCTGGTCCATTTAACTCTGATTCCTTTTCTGCCTTAATCTTTACATTAATCCGCGTAATTTCATTGGTTGCTATAAAGTCTGTTTGAATCCCTTCTACAGTCAATGCTTGTTGAATAAACTCGCCAGTAAAACCACCTGCAAATCCGAGTGCTGTAGTAGATATACCTAAACGATGGAGTACTCTCGACACATTAATCCCTTTTCCGCCTGGATAATAATGAACATGTTCCGTTCGGTTCAGCTCTCCCGGTTTAAAGGTTGGTAGATGGATTGTATAATCGATTGATGGTGTCATTGTGCAGGTATATATCATTGGTTTGCCACCTTTACTGTTGTTAAGTCGGAGAAAATTTTGTACGCTTCTTCAGAAAGGTGACAAGTAATGAGGGCGGCATCGCTTATATCAGCTATTTTTGCAAAACTAACGTTATTTCTTTTCGTTTGGTCAGCCAACATGAACGTTTCAAGAGCATATGCACTTGCTTGTCTCTTTGTACTTGCTTCTTCAGGATCAGGAGTTGTATAACCGAATTGTTTATGGAATCCATTTACACCTAAGAAGCTTTTATCAAAAC
Source organism: Virgibacillus sp. CM-4 (assembly GCF_000445495.1). Lineage (NCBI taxonomy): Bacteria > Bacillati > Bacillota > Bacilli > Caryophanales > Bacillaceae > Virgibacillus > Virgibacillus sp. CM-4. The sequence goes on along the minus strand of NZ_AUQA01000001.1, from coordinate 133,603 downwards.
GATAATTGCTAATTGATTGAATGGTTTGGGCTCCAATTAGAGCTCCTGTTTTGGTCTTTATATATCCTCCTGTAACATAAGTAGGGATGCCATAATTCATTAAAGCTTCTACATGAGTCAGACCATTTGTAACTACAACAACCTCTTTATCTTTAAGAAAAGGAATCATTTGCATCGTAGTCGTACCGGCATCAAGGAATATGCAATCTCCTTTATTCAAGAGGGAAACAGCATATTGAGCAATTTGAACCTTCTCGTGAAGGTTTTTGGTGGATTTTTCTTTGATACTGAATTCCTGTAACTTCCGTTTAGGTAAAGTGGCACCACCGTGAATTCGAACTAATTTATCTTGTGCTTCTAGCTCGGTTAAATCTCTGCGAATCGTTGATTCAGAAGCGTATGTTAACTCGATAATATCTTTTATTGTAAGGTTTTTATATTTCGTTAATTGTTCTAAAATAAGGGAATGTCTTTCTGTAGTCAGCATTTGAATTCCTCCTATATCGATTACGTATTCAGTATATAGTAAACGATTACAAAAATCAATCATATTCGTTCATTTTTGTTCAAAATCATTCATTGGATGTTAATGTGGATGAAGGAAAAGTTTAAAATATGTAAAGTTAGGGAAATAAGTATTGCAAAGTATAGCTGATTTATGCTATATTTTTAAAAATTTATATTTCATTAAAAAAGAAAGGAGTAGTTTAAATGCGAAATGTTACTCTTGAAGACGTATTTGTTCACCCAATCACACAAAGACATTTAAAGCGTTCAGGCATTGCTCATGCTATTGCAGTAGCTGAATATGCATTTATGTTATCCAAAAAATATGGCGTGAATCCAGATCATGCTGCAAAAGCTGGATTATTGCATGATGTAGGACACTATAATTGGTATCGAGAAGGTAAATGGGATTATGAATTATATAAAGAAAATGATATTCATGCGATTAAAGGTGCAAGTAGAGCGCATAAATTATTAATACGAATTGGTGAAGAACGTCACGTAGCAAAAGAGATTGCGGTTGCTATTCTGCTTCATACTGATTCGTATTTGCCTAAAGGTGAATTACAATTAAAACCATTGCAGCAAGTGGTGAACCTTGCAGATGAAGCGGATGAGGAAATCGGTGGGAATCACCATTATAAGGTAATTGAAGATCATGTAGCATTAGAGCGAATTCGTGTCTTGGATAAGCAAATTGATCATTGGATAAATAAAAACCAGACAAAGGAAATTGTCTGATTTTTACTCATTCTCCATGTTATTTCTTCTCATTCTTCTCTAATTTTCTTCTTGCTTTAAATACTCTTCCAGTGTTACATCCTGTTCCGTAATTTCTTTTGCGGCCTTCTTCCCTACATAACGAATATGCCAGGGCTCATATTGGTATTCTGTAATATCCTCTTTCCCTTTAGGAAATCGAATAATAAAGCCATAATCAACTGCATGCTGTGCTAACCATTTACCTTCATCTGTATTTGCGAATTCCGTTGTTAACTGAAAATCAATATCAGGGCTGGTAACATCCATTGTGAGCCCGGTTTGATGCTCGCTTTCCCCTGGACGTGCGCTAAATTTATTAGCTGCTTCCTCACCATCTGCCTCCACATTTGATGCGAAAATTGTTTCTTGTCTTTCATAGGAACGATAGCCAGACTGAGCAAATAAATCAAGTCCTGCTTCGTCAGCTGCAACAAATAGCTCTTCTAAAGAACTAGCAGCGATTTTTCTCATTTGTTTTTTTGGTAAATCTTCAGTGAACGGAAAACGAACGTCAGGAATTACTAAATCTTCTGGTATATAATCTTCAGGAAGTGCATGTTGTTTGTTTACTAGAGCCAATTGTTCATAAGGATTTGCAATGACTTCTGTACCATGATTAGTTGTAGCAGTTTCTGTTTTCGCAGGTAGTCCATTTCCTGGTTCGAATGTTTCTGTATTCTCATGGAGAAGCGTGTCTATTGTTTGAGCTGTATCTTCTGTGTAGATTCCAGTAACCAGTAAAGCATCATGTTGAAGTTGAATATCTGTAATTGCCCATACAGTAGAAGCATCAAATTCTCCGTTTATTGTGATTTCATAACCTAATTTATTTAGAACTGTTTGTAGAGATTGAACAGCATCACCATTGTCTAATTTTTGTAATTGCTCTTTTGGAAGTTCCATTGTATCGTTTTCTGCATTTGAAGTATTCTTTTCTTGGTCTGGTTGTGTAGTTGTTTCAAGGCTTTCTTTATCGGTGCATGCGGCAGCGATAAGCAAAATTATAAACACTACGAATACAACAATTCGCTTATGTTTCATGACGTTCCTCTCCTGTGCGAAATAATTTTAAAGGTCTTAATAAAACCATCTTTTATTCTCTCATAGTTTTCGCTCAGGTGGCAATCCATTTTTATAGGCACATCATCTTTTAGCGTCTCATATGGATAATAGAAGAGTGAAGAGGGTGACATAAGTGTTTCAAAATAGCTCAAAAAGATATTATCTATATACGTTTATTCTTTTTTGGTGTGCGCTAGTCGTTGTTTCAAGTGTATATGTTGTAACGCCATTAACAGATACCTTTTCCAGTTATTTTCAAGTAAGTGAACAAGAAACGACTTGGATAGGAAGTGTGTTTTCTGGATGCTATGCAATTGGATTCCTTTTATTTGTACCGCTCGTGGAAAGCTTTGGAAAAAGGCAGCTAATTGTATTTGGGCTCGTTATGCTTACATGGTTAACTTTTTTGCTTGCTTTCGCTGAAGCTTTTTGGTTTATGTTGATGTTTCGTGCCTTGCAGGGCTTTTTTGCTGCAACATTTGCTCCTACTGCACTCGCATATGTATTTGACCTGTTTCCAAAAGACAAAAGGATGGTGGCAATTAGTTACATTAGTTTTGGATATGTTCTAGCAGGGATCTTTGGTCAAGCAGTCGCAGACATAATTAATCAAACGTTTGAATGGCAACTTGTATTTTACGTGTTTTCGGTAATCTATTTGATTAGTATATTTCTTGTTTATTGTTTTCTTCCATCTACAACACAAACAGTCAGACAACTTAAAGTAAAAAGTTATATTTTGCAAATAAAGCAATTAATAATAAGAAGAGAATTACAAGTATGTTATTTCATTGCGTTTACTCTCTTGTTTACGTTTCTCGGTATGTATAGCCTTATGGGGGACTATTTACAGGGAAATCCGTATTATCTTCTTGATCGGGAGGTTTTTAATGTAAGAGTATTAGGTATCACTGGAATGCTGTTGTCTCCATTTGCAGGGTTCTTTGTCAAACGATGGGGAGAATTAATTGTACTGCGTTTTAGTCTCAGTATAGCGCTCATAGGGTTATTTTTTATGGTAATTAGTAATAACCTCTGGTTTACAATTAGTGCGAGTGTTGGATATGTAGCAGGGATTTCGCTTACTTTCCCTGTACTAATGAAAATCATTGGCGATTTAGGCGGGGAAGCTAGGTCTGTTGCATCTGCACTTTATGCATTTATATTATTTGTGGGTGCTTCTCTAGGGCCGATGACTTCTTTATATTTTAAGGGGATAGCTGGTTATCATGGTGCGCTTTTAAGTTTAGCAAGTTGTTTATTTATTTCATGTTGGGTTGCTTTTCTCTCTAAGTTATTAAGAGAAAAGTCAGATGCTTCGTTTAGTGAAAGCACCTGACATTAGCTTATCGCTGTTCAAATAATTTGCAAATTTCGATTATGGTGTTGGTTGCTTTAATCATATTATCTACAGAGATGTATTCATATTTACCGTGAAAGTTTTCTCCACCTGTAAAAATATTTGGTGTCGGTAATCCCATATAAGAAAGCTGAGAACCATCAGTACCACCGCGAATTGGCTCTACAATTGGTTCAATAGCGAGGTTTTTCATTGCTTGATGTGCGATATCAACAATTTCTTTTACAGGTTCGATTTTTTCTCTCATGTTATAGTATTGGTCGATTAATTCTATCGAAATAATATTTTCGCCGTATTTCTCCTGTAACTCATCGACAAACTGAATAACTGTATCTTTTCGTTTCTGGAAAATACCCTTATCAAAATCACGAATGATGTAAGTTACTTCTGCATACTCAACATCTCCTTGAACAGAGATTAGATGATAAAAACCGTCGTAGTTTGCTGTATGCTCTGGAGCTTCTAATTCTGGAAATTTACTAATAAATTCTGTGGCCATTTTACCAGCGTTTATCATTTTATTTTTGGCGGTCCCTGGATGTACGCTATTTCCCTTGAAGATAACCTTTGCCGCAGCTGCATTAAAGCTTTCATATTGCAATTCACCTAATGGCCCCCCATCAACCGTATAAGCGTATGATGCCTCAAATCGATCTACATCAAATTTATGTGGACCTCTACCAATCTCTTCATCTGGAGTAAATCCTACACGAATGCGTCCGTGTTTAATTTCTGGATGGTTTACGAGGTAATCCATGGCAGTCATAATTTCTGAAATACCAGCTTTATTATCTGCACCTAACAATGTCGTGCCATCTGTTGTAATCAAAGTATGACCTTCGTATTTGGTTAGCTCTGGAAAATCTTCATTCGATAAAATGATATTTGAATCTTCGTTTAGAACAATATCACTTCCATCAAAATTCTCAATCACTTGGGGTTTTACGTTTTCGCCAGTAAAATCGGTGGCGGTATCCATATGAGCTAAAAAACCAATTGTTGGTATGTCTTTATCGGTATTTGCAGGTAGTGTGGCCATTACATAACCGAAATCATCCACGGTTACATCAATTAGGCCAATCTCTTGAAGTTCGTTACCTAATTGATTAGCTAATTCTAGTTGTCCCGGTGTAGATGGAGTTTGATCATTATTTTCATTTGATTGTGTATTCATTTTTGCATAGGTAATAAATCGTTTCATTAAGTCTTCTTTCATTTTGAATTCATCTCCTATTTAAATAATTCTAATTTTATTATAGCTTATTCTTACGTGCGATCTAAATAGAAATTTCCATTAGGGGTATGGAACGCTTGATAGATCGATAGTCATGAAATTGTTGAATAGGGTAGGAATGCATGAATACTTCGTTTAAAATAAAAGGTAATAAAATATTGTCTGTTACTTTTATCCGAAATAAATTCCAGTTTGGAGGTCTGAATATGACGTACTTAATTAGTGTAAATCGGTTAAAGAATCGCTTAAATAATAGTCTAAATAATACGGTAATTATTGATGCTCGTTTTGAACTAACGAAACCAGATGCAGGAAGGAAAGCATACTTGAAGGACCATATTCCTGGAGCTGTTTATATGGACTTGGAAAAGGATTTATCTGGTAAAAAGGAAAAACATGGTGGGAATCATCCTTTGCCAGATCTTGATATGTTGGTTAATAAACTCAGTAATATTGGAATTGATCATCAAACGACAGTCGTTGTATATGATCAACGCAATGAAATGTATGCGGCAAGAGCATGGTGGCTTCTGCATTATTTAGGACATGATAAAGTGTATATTCTTGAAGGGGGCTATCAGCGTTGGAAGGAAGAAGGCAATCCAACGACAGATGCTATTCCAGAGTTATATGCAAAGGAATTTGAAGCGAAGCTGAGACAGAATCAAACCGTTGAGATGAAAGAGGTAAAAGATAAGCTAGCGAAGCAAACGGCGGTTGTCATTGATTCAAGGTCGAAGGAAAGGTATTTAGGCGATGTAGAGCCATTATATGCTCGAGCAGGTCATATCCCGGGAGCAACCAATTATTTTTGGAAAGACGTATTATCGAAAGTCGATGGTAAGTGGAAGGATAAACATGAATTAGAGCAGCAGTTTGCTGGATTATCCAAAGATGATGAAATTATTGTATCTTGTGGTTCTGGTATCTCGGCGTGCCCAAACATTCTCGCTTTAAAATCACTCGGATTTACAAATGTAAAATTATACCCCGGAAGCTTTAGCGATTGGATTTCATATGATGAAAATGAAGTAGCTATAGGAGAGGATTCATGAAGCAGAGATGCCATTGGGTAACTAATGACCCTATATATATCGAATATCATGATAATGAATGGGGAAGAGCAGTATACGATGATCAGAAATTATTTGAAATGTTATCTTTAGAAGGAGCCCAAGCAGGATTAAGTTGGATTACAGTCCTTAAACGAAGAGAGAATTATAGAAAGGCTTTTGAACAATTTGACCCAGCTGCTGTCAGTGGGTTTTCGGAATCAAAAATAAATGAATTAGCGGCAAACGAAGGAATTATTCGACATAGAGGAAAAATTGCATCGGTTGTCACAAACGCACAAGCATTTTTGCAGATTCAACAAGAATTCGGTAGCTTTTCAAGGTATATCTGGAATTTTGTGGATGGGAAGCCAATTGTAAATAATTGGCAGTCCCATGAAGAGGTTCCTGCTTATGCAAAAGAATCTGAAAATATGAGTAAAGATTTAAAACGTCGTGGATTCCGATTTGTTGGGCCGACGATTTGTTATGCTTTTATGCAAGCTACTGGCATGGTAAATGATCATATTCAAGGGTGTTTCTTGTATAATGGCGACATTTAACTGTGTTATCAAGGAATTTATTCTAGTTTCTCATTACATAACCCGTAAGCTTTTCCCAGTTCCGCTCTGGAAGTATTGGCTTACGGGTAAGGTAACTTCATGCTCCTATATTCCTTATAGTTTAAATACATTTACTTCTTTATTTAGTTGTTCGGCAAGCACCGATAATTCATTTGCATTACCCGAAACTTCTTCCATGGAACTGGAGGATTGTTGGGCAGAAGCGGCAGCTTGTTCAACAGCTGCGGCAGACTCCTCAGATACAGAAGCAATTTCTTCAATTAAATTGTTCATATCCATACTGCTCGCTGCTATATCGTTGAGATTCTGGGAAATATCATTTATTCTGCTAGTCATTTCTAATACAGCGGTGTTAATTGAGTTAAAGTTGTCGCCAGTTGCTTCAATTTGATTCGTACCTTCCTTCACTTCGTGATACCCATTATTCAATGATTGAACCACTTGATTGGTTTCGTCCTGAATAGTTGTCACAATCGAGGTAATCTCTCCTACAGAAGAAGCGACCTGCTCAGAGAGCCGACGAACTTCATCTGCAACCACAGCAAAACCTTTACCGTGTTCTCCTGCCCTTGCTGCTTCTATAGCTGCATTTAACGATAATAAATTTGTTTGGTCAGCAATATCTTTAATCACTAATACAAGCTTAGAAATTTCAGTTGATTGATGTTCTAATCCTTGTACCTTGTTTACGGCTTCAGCAACAATTGTATCAATTTGCTTCATTTGTGTGACAGATTGCTGCATCAGTTTTTTACCCTGATTCGTTAATTGTTGTACTCCTTCAGAGCTGGTTAATATGTCTTTGCCTTTTTCTTCAGAAGAACGAACTTTATCTACAAAGCTTAGCATCGTTTCAGATAGGTTACTTGCACTATTCGCTTGGGATTCTGAACCTGTTGATAATTCTTCCATCGTTGTTGCAATTTGGTTACTGCCTTCTTTCACCTCAGTAGCTGATTGTGTGAGTTCTTTACTTCGAGAAGAGACAGAGGAGGAAGCGTTTTGTACTTTCATCAGTATTGCTTTAATATTTTCTTTCATTAGATTAACAGAAGTAGCTAATTGACCGATTTCATCCTTTCCATGATCCTTTATTGAATCGGATTGTAAATCTCCATTTGCCACTCTTGAGGTTAAATGGACGACTTGTTTTAACCTTGAAGTGATGCCGCGGCTGACAATTATCATTAATGGGATTCCGATAATTAATACGAGTAGATTGGCACTTACTAAAACATAAATACTCGTATTTGAACTGTTTTTCGCTTGGGTTAGTGCATTCGATTGATCCTCTTTCATTAATTCCATAAGTTCATTTACTAAAAGTATCGTATCGTTTCTCATCCTAGACGAATAATCTCGTAATGTATTAGCCATGATGTCATTATCACCTTCTAAGGAAGAGACCATTCGATCGAGAAAAGCAGTGTCGATGGATTCATTTTTTTCTTTGATCTCTTGAAACAAGCTTCTTTGCTCTTTTGTAACCAATGTGGATTCGAGTTTGCTTGCTAATTCATTAAAATCATTTTGATATTCTTTAAAAGAATCAATATACTGCGCATTTTGTGTCAGAAGGTAGTCTGCAGATTGTACATCTTTTGCCTGGATAAGAATTGCTAATTGGGATACGTCGTTTAATTGGTTACTATAGTCATCTACTGCTTGTATATCCTTCTGACCATGATTTAATTGTAAGTATACAATAATGGCAGAGGTGACAAATAAAGCGATCGTAAGGAAAAAAACGATCATGTATTTCTTGCTGAGCTTTAGGTTTCTCCATTTTAAGAATAGAAGTTTCGGGTGTTTCCTGTTTCCTTTCTTATGTTTTACTTTTTCCAACTTTTTCTTTTTCATTGTTATCCCCCAATTAATAAGACAGCTTTTCTTCATTATCGACATAATTGGTGTAGGTATGAAGTACTATTTCAAATTTTTTAACATTTGCATCATTTAAGCATATCCTGTACAATGCACCATTGTGTGTCTTATTTTAGATAAATTGCAGGTGATTAAAATTGAGTTATACTGCATTCGTTGATATAGATAGGAATAAGGAAGAATTAAAAGAAGAACTGGATTCTATAGAGTTTCAATTATTTCGAATGCAAGAAAATGTAAAAGAAATAGCTAAAAAATCTGAGATTATCAGTATCGATCGAACAAAGGAAGAGAACTGGGCTGTTATCTATGTTGATAAAAAATCCACCACTTTCCAAATTATGCTACATGAGTGCACAAAGCCATTTCGTGGAAATTGGGACTCTGCGATCGAAGTAGAATATAAAAATGAAAGAACCATTCACATCTGTGATATAAAGGGAGAAGAGAATAAAGGATTTGGTTCTGTCCTAATCAATCAGTTAAAAGAAATAGCCCGTGAAGAAAATAAGCAATTTATCACAGGTGATATTGTCCAACGCGATTTTGATCATGTTCATCGACTAAAGCATTTTTATTGTAAACATTATTTCAATGTAAACATAGACCATAGCCAACAATCTGGAGAAATTATTTGGACAGATAGTTGATGTGAGAGGCTGTTCCGCGAATGGAGGGGAATGGTCTTTTTTATTCTCTAATTTAGATAACAGGACAAACACCCAATGAATAAAATATGAAGTAGCGAGATCGAAACATACCTAATTGTTTACATGGGGAGCGAATAGAAATGCAAATACATGTGATAAGTCGTAATGATACATTATGGAATATTGCTAATAATTATGGTTCTGACGTAAATCAAATTAGTTTACTTAATCAAATAAATAATCCAAATACATTGGTAGTCGGGCAAGCTTTAGTTGTTCCAAATGCCCAACTGGAGTACGTAGTTCAATCTGGGGACAATTTATGGGCGATTGCTCAAAGGTATCAGATATCGGTTAGTGAGCTCGCCTCGTTTAATAATATTACAGATCCATCCTTGCTTTTTGTTGGTCAAATGCTGCAGATCCCTTTTTTAACATATGTTATTCAACCAGGGGATTCCTTATGGGCAATTGCTAATCGTTTTGGGGTGAGTGTGGATGACATTGTCAGGGAGAATGAAATCGTTGATCCTTCCCTTATTTATTCTGGACAGCGCATCAGGATTTCACAACCAGCAAGGCCAACTACAGAGATAAATGCATATTCCACAAATACTAATCAGCAAGGAGCTCAAGAAGTAATGGCCTATGGAAGGCTTCTAACGTATCTATCCCCATTTTCGTATCATATTCAGTCTGATGGAGGAATAAATGAATTAGATGATAGGCCAATTCTTCAAGCAGCTGAAGCAACCAATACGTTTCCTTTACTTGTGTTGACTAATTTTGTAGAGGGAGAATTTAATTCAGATGTAGCTGCTAGTCTTCTACGTAATCCGGAATTGCAAGAAACAATGATTACAAATTTACTAGAAATTATGCAAGAAAAAGGCTACCAAGGGGTTAACTTTGATTTTGAATATGTCTATCCAGAAGATAGAGAAAATTATAATGCGTTTCTAAGACGTGTCGTTGCTCGGCTACATCCAGAAGACTATATTGTTACAACTGCTTTAGCTCCTAAAATTAGTGATGATCAAGAAGGTTTATTATACGAAGCCCATGATTATCAAGCACAAGGTAAGATCGTGGATTTCATTGTATTAATGACCTATGAATGGGGATGGGCAGGAGGCAGGCCTTTAGCCATAGCACCGATTAACAACGTTCGTGAAGTATTGGATTATGCAGTTACCGTCATGCCACGTGAGAAGATTATGATGGGTATTCCTTTATATGGTAGAGATTGGAAGATTCCATGGCAAGAGGGGACGGTTGCTCGAACTGTCAGCTCACAGGAGGCAATTCAGCTGGCTGCAACGTATGGAGCAGAGATTGAGTACAATGATACGTATCAGTCCCCCTACTTCCAATACACAGATGAAGAAGGTCAAGCACATGAAGTATGGTTTGAAGACGCAAGAAGCATACAGGCAAAATATAACACAGTAGAGGAATATAACCTAAGGGGGGCTAGCTACTGGGTAATGGGGGCACCATTTCCTCAAAATTGGCCAGTATTGCAAGATACCTTTGCTGTGCAGAAAATTGAGTGAGGGGGAAGTATTGACATTAATCTGAATTTTTCGGTACACTAAACGTAACACAAAAAGGAGGTGGGTTAGATGAATCATACTGGTAGTGTAACGAAGCTTATGGAATATCTCTATATTCGTTATGCGATTTTTTCCGGAATTGCCACTAAAGGGATACGTATGTCCTTTTTAGCTACCAATTAAATGGAAAAAATACCAGTAAGAGGCATCTACCTACAAACGGATATTGCATGGACTCAGCTTACTATTCTGATGATTGAAGAGTAGCTGCTAAACTATGCATTATAAAGACACGGATGGGAGTAGAAACGTCTTCGTGTCTTTTTGTGTATCGAAAATGCCTCTTCTGACGATGGAGGAAGGGCAAATGATTATTAGTAGTTTGCAACAGGTTACTCAAATGCTAGGAGCAAATGTAATATTTACAGATTTATCATTGGAAATCAAACAAGGAGAACGAATTGGACTTATTGGAAGAAATGGAGCAGGCAAGTCTACATTATTACATTTACTGGCCAAGAAAACAAAACCTGCAAGTGGTGAGATAACGTGGAAAAAGAATGTAACGATTGGCTTATTAGAACAAGCTCCCGACATGGAGGGAAGTGCAGTAGTTGAAACATTATTGTTTGATGTTTTCATTGAATTAAATCAATTAAAGGCTCAGATGGAAGAATTGGAAAGCAAAATGGCTAATGAGAAGAATCACAAAAAATTAAATGAACTTATGGAAACATACGGAAAACTTCAAGAACGGTTTCAAGATGGTGGTGGATATGTAGTAGCTGCTGATGTAAGACGTGTTATGAAAGGCCTGCAAATGGAGCGCTTATCCAATAAAAAATGGAACACCTTAAGTGGCGGTGAGAAAACAAAGGTTGGTTTAGCGAGACTATTATTAACAAAACCGGACCTGCTTTTATTAGATGAGCCAACCAATCATCTTGATTTTTTAGCCATCGAATGGCTAACTACATTTATAAATCAATACCAAGGTACGGTGGTTATCGTTTCTCATGACCGTTACTTTCTGGATGAAACGATTACTTCTATTGTAGAAATAGACCAAGGAGATATTTTGAAATATAATAATACAAATTATACAAATTATGTAAAAGAACGAGAGGAACGCTTACTTCAAGAATTTCAAGCGTATCAGGATCAACAAAAGAAGATAAAGAAGATGAAGGATACGATAAAACGCTTAAAAGAGTGGGCAAATCGAGCAAATCCCCCAAATGATGGTTTACATCGACGAGCAAAAAGTATGGAAAAAGCTTTAGAGAGAATGACAATTTATAAACGTCCGATCTTAGAAAACAAGCGAATAAAAGTTGACTTTCAAATGGAAAAACGAAGTGGGACAGATGTAGTGAAGTTAGAGAATGTATCAAAAAAGTATGATGATAAGCGGGTGCTTCACCGTGTGAATATGCACATTCGCTATCAGGATCGTATTGCTATTGTTGGTAAAAATGGAACGGGGAAGTCTACATTATTAAATCTAATTTTAGGTTTCATTAATAGCGATGAAGGAAAAGTTGACTTAGGCAGTAATTTGTCCGTTGGTTTTCTCTCGCAACATATGATAGAAATGGATAACGAACGGTCTGTTTTACAAGAATTTCGAGAACATGTACATGTGGCTGAAGGAGCAGCGAGGGGAATACTCGCTCAATTCCTTTTCTATGGCCCCAGTGTTTTTCGTAAAGTAAGCCAGTTGAGCGGAGGAGAGAAAATGCGTTTACGTCTTGCAGAACTGGTATATCAAAATCATAATTTGCTTGTTTTAGATGAGCCAACGAACCATCTTGATATTGAATCGAAAGAAGTACTTGAGGAAGCATTGGAACAGTTCGATGGTACGATTATTGCTGTTTCCCATGACCGGTATTTTCTGGATCGTTTATTTCCTGTAACCTATTTGATTGACCATCATTCGTTAGTAAAGTTTGAAGGTACCTATTCAATGGTAAGAAAGAGATGGCATCTTTAAAAGCATATTAATTAATATGGGCTAAAAGCTATGATAAGATGAGATTAATTAAATCGAAGGGGTGTTTTAATAGGATGCAATTTATTACACTTAATAATGGTCTTAAAATGCCACAGTTAGGCTTTGGTGTATGGCAAGTGCCAAATGATGAAGCAGTACCTGCAGTAGAAAAAGCACTTGAAGTTGGCTATCGCTCGATTGACACGGCGAAGGTATATGATAATGAGCGAGGTGTTGGGGAAGCACTAGCTAGTAGTAATATTCCGAGAGAAGACTTGTTTATTACTACAAAAGTGTGGAATACAGATCAGGGCTATGAGAATACATTAAAGGCTTTTGATAAAAGTTTAGAAAAATTAGGGCTTGATTATGTGGATCTTTATCTTATTCATTGGCCAACTCCAGAATATGATGAATATGTGGAAACGTATAAAGCGTTAGAAAAGCTGTATAAAGATGGACGAGTGAAAGCGATTGGAGTATGTAATTTCAATGTGGAACATTTACAACGATTGTTAGATGAATGCGAAATTGTTCCTGCAGTAAATCAAATAGAATGTCACCCATACCTACAGCAAAAAGAAGTAAAAGAATTCTGTGCCAAGCATGATATTTATGTGGAGGCATGGAGCCCATTAATGCAAGGCGGAGATGTGTTAAATAATGAAGTCATTACCAACATTGCAGCCAACTATAATAAAACAGCAGCTGAAGTAGTGCTTCGCTGGCATCTGCAATATGATAATATTGTAATTCCAAAATCAGTTACTCCATCAAGGATTGAAGAGAATTTTGATGTGTTCGATTTTGAATTGAGTGCAGATGAACTAGAAAAAATTAAAGACTTGGATCGTAATGAGCGTAAAGGCCCAGAGCCTAGTGAAATGAATGTACGATAAATTTTATATCTATTATGTTAGGACCAGACGAGAGGATAGCGTCTGGTCTATTTTTTGGGTAGAATTTTCATTACCTATGATTGATTTTAACTCTTGTCTATACTAGGTTCGATTTTATTATTTATCTAGCAGCAGTATAATTCAGGTTGATTTTATACGATGTATTTTATATAATAAATTTACATTTAGAATGATAATCATTTTCAATTATAAAATGACAACAACACGTGTGAGGATAACCTATGAGACTATGGATATTAATTATAATTACTGTTATCCTGTCATTTATTTCGCTATTTATTGGTGCTATAGATATTCAACTAAGTGATTTGTTAGATTGGGAGTCCGATAAAGCGCAGACATTTCTCATTAGTAGAGTGCCTCGTTTAATAGCAATTATTTTGGCAGGAGCAGGGATGAGTATTGCAGGATTAATTATGCAGTCGTTAAGTCGGAACAAATTTGTATCACCGACTACGGCAGGTACGTTGGATGCAGCAAAACTTGGGATATTGATCTCCATGCTGTTCTTTACAAATGTTACATATACCCAGCAAGTGATTTTTAGTTTTGCTTTTGCATTAATCGGATCATTTTTGTTCATGCAGATTTTGGATCGTATAAAATTTAAAGATGCCATATTTGTTCCTTTAATAGGAATCATGTATGGAAATATTTTGTCCTCCATTACGACATTTTTTGCTTATGAAGCAGACTTGTTACAAAATATTTCCTCTTGGTTAATGGGAAGTTTTACATTAGTTATTGCTGGTCGATATGAACTATTATATGTCAGTGTTCCGGCAGTTATATTAGCCTATTTGTATGCGAATAAGTTTACTGTTGCTGGTATGGGTGAAGAATTCGCTAAGAATTTAGGGATGAGCTATAAAGTTGTGTTAAATATTGGGCTTCTTCTTGTTGCTGTAATTTCTACGACGGTGGTATTAACGGTTGGAGTTATTCCATTCCTGGGTCTAATCATACCAAATATCGTTTCACTTTATTTGGGTGACAATCTAAGAAAAACAATTCCACATACTGCTGTCATGGGAGTTGCTTTTTTACTGGCTTGTGACATTCTTGGAAGAGTGATTATTCATCCTTTTGAAATTCCAGTTAATATTACGGTTGCTGTAATTGGTAGTGCGATCTTCTTAATCATGTTGTTTAGGGGGAGAGCATATGCGCAAAAATAGGATCAGGTTATTTATTCTAGCTGGAATTGGATTGGTTTGTATATTACTCTACGCTTTTTATGATATAAAGGGTGGTTTTGACTACGCCTTCCCTAGACGAATGATACGTATTGCTGCAATGATTGTAACAGGTATCGCTATTTCATATGCAACAGTAGTGTTTCAGACAATTATTAGGAATCGAATATTAACGCCCTCAGTAATGGGATTAGATTCGATGTATGAAGTTGTCCAAACGTTGATTTATTTTTTTGCGGGATCTATGTCGGTATGGGTGTTGAATCAATACCTGAACTTTGGAGCTGCAATCATTGCGATGGTGGTTTTTGCTCTCCTATTATATCGATTCTTATTTCGGGCGGATAAACATCCGATTTATTTACTATTATTAATAGGAATGATTATTGGAACGTTCTTAGGAAGTTTTGTTACATTTTTACAAGTTATTATTGATCCAGTAGAATATTTGGCTTTACAATCTCGATTGTTTGCAACATTTTCAAATGTTAATTCTGATTTATTACTGGTTTCTGTAGGTATGTTATTGGTAGCATTCATTTATGGATACTCGATAATGGACAAATTAGATGTGATGTCACTTGGCAGGGAGAATTCAATTAACCTAGGTATTAATTATGATCGTATGGTAATGAATGTCCTAATTCTTTCTTCTATTCTTATAGCGACATCAACAGCTTTAGTTGGTCCAATTACATTCTTTGGGTTAATTGTAGCGAATCTATCTTATCAATATTTAGCTTCCTATAAGCATTCTGTATTAATATTAGGGGCAAGCTTGATCAGTATTATTGCTCTAGTTGGCGGACAATTTCTCGTAGAGCATGTGTTAGAGCTTCGTACAACCTTGAGTGTAATCATTAATTTTGTTGGTGGAATTTACTTTATTTACTTATTAATCAAAGAAAGTAGGTCTTCCCGATGATAGAGATAAAAGGATTAACGAAACGATTTGGTAAGAAACCAGTAGTAGAAGATGTTTCCGTTACTATTGAACCTGGAACGATAACTTCATTTATAGGTCCCAATGGCGCAGGGAAATCAACACTGCTATCAATGGTTAGCAGGTTATTAGATGCGGACACTGGGGAAGTTTTGGTAGATAAAAATAATGTGAAGAAATGGAAATCAAATGAATTTGCAAAAAGGGTTTCTATTTTAAGGCAGTCCAATTTTATTAATGTCCGATTGACAGTACGTGAATTAGTAGCTTTTGGCAGATATCCTTATTCAAAGGGAAGATTGACAGACGTAGATATCAATTACATTGAACAAGCATTGGATTATATGAATTTAGTTAATATACAAGATAAATTCTTAGATGAATTATCCGGGGGGCAAAAGCAGCGTGCATTCATTGCGATGGTCATTGCACAGGATACGGAGTATATTCTGCTTGATGAACCATTAAATAATTTAGATATGAAACATTCTGTTCAAATTATGAAGACTTTACGAAGGCTTGTAGATGACCTTGGTAAGACAGTAATTATTGTTTTACATGATATTAATTTTGCATCGGTTTATTCAGATAGAATTGTGGCATTAAAGGAAGGTAAACTCGTTAAAAACGGTAAAACGAATGAAATTATCAATTCTACAGCTTTAAGAGAAATATATGATATGGATATTCCTATACAGGAACAAAATGGTTGTAGGATTTGCGTTTATTTTAATTCACACACAGAGGCAAACTAAATAAAGCTGTATGTAGTCTAGAGTTACGGTTGGTTAAACAGTTGCTCTAGACTTTATTTCTTGTATATGACAAATCGATGAAATGTTGAAAGTTTATTAAAGAGTCTTGACGGTTGATGTGAAAGGGATTATACTATAAATACAACAGATGATAATGATTATCAATATCATTTGTTGCGAATATATTACATAATTTTGAGGGGTGTCATAAAGCGTGAATAAATTTAGAATGGCAGTTGTACTTATATTTTTATCATTCGTACTTGTTGCTTGTGGGTCAAACGAAGATAGTGCCACAGAACAATCAGGTGATTCAAATGCTGAAAGCCAAGGTGCTAATTCTGAAGATCAAAGTAAAGATTCAAAATATCCGATGACAGTTTCTCCAACTGTTTCTAACAGTGAAGGTAGGGACGGATCATCTTATACTTTCGAAGATGTAGAATTCGAATCGATGCCAGAGAATATTGTAGTTTTTGACTATGGCATGTTAGATACTTTAGATGCATTAGGTGTTGAGGGTATTGTAGGAGTAGCTAAAGGTTCTACGTTACCATCTCATTTGGAAAAATATGCATCGGATGAATATACGAACATTGGTACATTAAAAGAACCGTTACTTGAAGATATTGCTGCTTTAGAGCCGGATGTTATTTTTATCTCTGGGCGCCAGTCAGCATTTTATGACCAATTAAAAGAAATTACACCAAATGTTGTTTTTGTTGGAACACAGCAAGATGATTATTGGAATACTTTCCAAGAGTCCGTTAATATTGCAGCAACAATGTTTGATAAAGAACAAGAAGCAGATGAATATCTTGCTGAATTTGATTCCGCATTAGAAGAAGTAAATGAACTAGCTGGAAATTATGAGACTAGTTTAGTTACCATGTATAATGAAGGTAACTTATCTGGATTTGCTAGTAATTCTCGGTTCGGCTATCTTTATGATGTATATGGTTTCAACCCTGTAACAGAAGATATTGAATCTTCTTCACACGGTTCAAACTTTGGCTTTGAAGCATTACTAGAGTTTGATCCAGAAGTGTTATTTGTTATTGATCGCACAGCTGCTATTGGTGGGGATTCGAATATTAATAAGGATATGGAAAATGATATTATTAAACAAACTAAAGCTTATAAGAATGATCAAATTATTTATTTAGATGGTCCGCTTTGGTACTTAAGCGGTGGCGGATTACAATCTGAAATGGATAAAATTAATGAGATTCTAGACGAATTAAAATAATTATACCTATAAGCCTTTCACCACTAAGCCTTTCACCACTAAAACAGTTAGTGGTGAAAGGCTTTTTATTAAGATAAGAAAGTGTCGCTTCGACGAAACACACTTTGACAGCACGCATATTCTCTTGTTCATTTCTCTTTTACAAACTTTACGTATACATAAAAATGAGGTATAACTAATCTAAGAGTATAAGGTTTTTCCATTTGAAAGGAGTGATGTTTTATGAGTGAATTCGTAATAAAAAAGCAAACCACCCATATTACACGTAAAATGGAGGAACGGTCGGTATAATGGCTTTCCTCCAGAAAATAGGAGGAAACAATCGTGAGTAATTTAGAAAAGTTAGGCTGGGATGAACATTTTTTCCCTGCAATAGATACGGATAAGCTGGCACGCGTTGCAGCGGTTCAACGTAATCAGTATCGAATTACCGATGGGGAGAATGACTATATTGCCCATGTAAGCGGAAGATTTTTAAATGGTACTACCTCCATATTAGAATTTCCAACCATTGGTGACTGGGTTCGCGTAGATAAATTGATGGAGGAAGGAAAAGCAGTTATTCATCAAGTGGTGCCGAGAAAGAGTCAATTTATCCGGCAAGCGGCAGGAGAGAAAACAGAGGGTCAGCTCGTGGCGGCAAATGTAGACACGATCCTTATTGTTAATTCATTAAATGAGGATTTAAATATACGGCGGATGGAGCGTTATGTCCTTGCTGCCTATGAAAGTGGAGCTACACCTATTATTGTTCTAACAAAGAAGGATGAATGTACAGAAGCGGTACTAGCAGATACGATTAGTGAAATCGAAGAGATAGCGATTGGAGTGCCAATTGTTGCTTTAAGTAGTTTGACTGGTGAAGGGTTGAACGATCTTTTGGAGTATGTAGTTCCGAAGAGAACAGCAGCATTACTGGGGTCTTCTGGTGTAGGAAAGTCAACACTAGTTAATATATTGTTGGGCGAAGAAGTACAGACGACGAAAGCTATTCGTAGTCAGGATAGCAAAGGACGTCATACGACAACCCATCGAGAGTTGTTTCAATTGCAAAGTGGCGCATTGCTTATTGATACACCTGGAATGCGTGAACTACAGCTATGGGAAGGCGATCATTCTTTTAACACTACATTTCAAGATGTAGAAAGTTTTGTTGAAGCATGCTATTTCACAGATTGTCGGCATGATACAGAACCAGGTTGTCGGGTGAAAGCTGCAATAGCTTCAGGTGAACTATCGGAACAACGCTTTCAGAGTTACCTCAAATTGCAGCGTGAACTGGCATATGAAAAAAGAAAACAAGACCAAAAAGCACAATTAGAAGAAAAAAACAAGTGGAAACAGATATCGAAGACCATGAAAAAACGATATAAATATCACAAACGGTAGAAAGAATCACGGATTTAAACCATTTATTGAATGGGGGGGACATATAGACCCCCCTCAAACTTAAAATGAAGAAAAGGAACACGCTTGCTTAATAGTTAATTATACAGTAGAAAAACATTACAGAGCTTCTATGGCTGCAGCAGGGGTTGTATGATCCACTCGGGTAAGCGATTTCTTACTCGAGTCAGCTGAGGCCGATCCAGTGAAAAAACGAAACGATTTTAAACTGCAATCGAATGAAGTGCCCGAACCGAATGTAATAGAGATCGGGTTTACGTGCCGGTTTTATTTAGCTATATTACTTTCCCATAGCAGCTTTTTTCTATATTTGTTATGAAACAAAGATTCGATGAACGAGTTCTTCATACGTCTTAAAATAATCTGGTATGTCTTCTTGATTGATCCCGTTATACATTACTTCAGCAATCGCTTGGTTATACCATTTCTGTTGATCATATGGAGCATTAAAATGATCCCATACTGCATCACCTTGATTAGCTAAGTCGGCCTCTAGACTTAATAAATTATCAAGTTTATCGGCTATTATTAACTGTTTGATTTCTTTACCACCTACTCTGACAGTATCAATGGTATGTTGTTTTCGTTCTTTCCAACGTAAGGATTTATCCTCTGTGTGAGCTGCAACCAAATAAGCTACATGACTGCCAAATTGTTCTTTAATGTCTTCAATTGTATAAGGCGTATCCTCAACGACATCATGTAGATAGCCTGCACTAATTAATTCTTCACCGAAACCAGCCGCTTCAAGTCTTTCAGCTACACGAACTGGGTGTGTAATATATGGGGCATTCGAACTTTTTCTCCGTTGCCCATGATGTGCACTTATTGCAAAGTGTTTGGCTCTTTGTTTCATCTCTACCCCTCCTGTTTACATAATGTTTGTAGATGATGCTGGATAACAGCATGCATGGTATCCACAGATAAACTGTCTGGTTGGAGTATATGATGGATCGCAAGTCCATCAATGAGTGCATATAACCGTTCAATCTCGACTTCCGCCGCAAAATCATTTGCTACGAATTGTAAGGATATAAGGCTATGGATAACCGTAGAAACAACTTGCCTTAAATCATGATATACTTGTCGATTTAAATTCATTAAATCTGGATCGACAAGGCTTCTTGCTGTGAAGCTGAGCCATACCTCCATTTCTATTTTTCTATTGTTATCGAAAGGCAAAAATTCGAAAAGTATTTCCTGCATGACTTGAAGTGGTGGCCCTGTGTAATGTTTATTGGCCATCCGTTCGCTTACTCGTTCAGAAATGAGCTGCATCGAATAGCGTAATAATTCAGGTTGTGTCGTAAAATAATGCCTTAAAGAGCCGACGGATAGTTGAGCAGCTTCAGCCACATTCCGAACAGTCGCTCGTTCTATCCCAGCTTCGGCAATTACTTTCCATGTTGCTTCAGCTATAATGATTTTTCTTTTTTCATGATCTACTTTTTTTGGCATGTTTTTATTATAGCACAGTTGTATTATTTAAATAAGTCGCATATAATTTAATTAGTACAACTGTACTAAAAAGGGGTGGAGATAATGATTGGTTGGTTGATCATAGCTTGTGAAATAGGCTTTTGGATATTTGTTGCAGCTGGATTGGTAACAAGGTATATCTTAAAAAGGCAACGGCTGAGTACGATTTTGCTTATTCTTACACCGGTTGTCGATTGCATTTTGTTAATAGCAACCGTCATCGATTTAAAAAACGGTGCAGTGGCTTCGACTGTCCATGGTATTGCTGCAATTTATATTGGTGTGAGTGTTGCATATGGCCATACTATGATTAAGTGGGCAGATCAGCAATTTGCTTTCCATTTTGCAAATGGAGAGAGGCCTGCCAAAAAGAAAAAATATGGCAAAGAGCTTGCTAAACGTGAAAGAGTTGGGTGGTATCGTCACTTAGCAGCTTGGTGTATCGGAAGCTTATGTCTAGGAGGAATTATCTTATACATCAATGATACAGCACAAACTTTTGTACTTCTTGGAACACTTCGTTTATGGTCGTTGATTTTATTAATTGATTTTATCATTAGCTTTAGTTATACCGTGTTTCCTAAAAAAGAAAAAAATTCGTATACTTAGCGTATGCTGGCTTAGAACTAGGCAAAAGAATATGGAAGCAAACTTCTTCATTTCTAATCGAAACATACGATTTCATAGACAAGTTATGTTATGATAAGATCCGAGGTCAAATATTGGAGGTCTATAGCATGGAAGAGGGAATCAACCGCAGGAAAACCGAACACATCAGGCTCTGCTTAACCGAAAATGTGGAAGGTGTTAACAAAGCAACAGGGCTAGAGGGTATTTCATTTATACATAATGCACTTCCAGAAATTAATTTTGATACCATCAAAACCGATACAAGTTTTTTAAATAAATCGTTAAAGGCTCCTTTCTTGGTTAGTTCGATGACAGGTGGATCAGAATTAGCAGCTGAAATCAATCAAAACCTAGCAATAGCAGCAGAAGCAAAAGGTTGGGCTGTTGCACTAGGTTCTACAAGAGCGTTGTTAGAAAGTGATTCGCATAAAGCTTCTTTTTTGATTCGCAAACAGGCTCCGACAGCGCCATTAATTGCTAATCTAGGGGCAGTTCAATTAAATTATGGTTATGGAGTAGAAGAAGCTCAGCGGATTGTTGATCTAACGGAGGCTGATTCGCTTGTTTTACATTTGAATAGTTTACAGGAAGCCGTGCAAGATGAAGGCGACTTAAATTTCGAAAAATTGTTACCAAAGATTGAAGAAATTTGTAATAAATTAACAGTACCAGTTGGTGCGAAAGAAGTTGGTTTTGGGATTGATGGCACTGTGGCAGAAAAACTATATGGCGCAGGTATTTCCTATATTGACGTATCTGGAGCAGGCGGTACATCCTGGAGCCAAGTGGAAAAACTTAGATCTCAGGATCCTTTAAAAAAAGCTGCAGCTGAAGCGTTTAATAATTGGGGAATACCTACGAAGGATTGTATTGTTTCTGTTAAGAGTAAGCTTCCAAGTATTCCACTAGTGGCAAGCGGAGGGATGAAAACAGGAGTTGATGCTGCCAAAGCAATAACAATTGGTGCTGATGTGATCGGTTTTGCTCGTCAGTTATTACAGGCAGCAACTGAATCAGCTGAAGCAGTTGTTACGACCATGGATCAAATCGAATTAGAGTTGAAAATGGTTATGTTTGGAATTGGCGTAACCACACTTGAAGATTTAAAAAATACGAAACGTGTGAATATAATGGGAACATCATTATTAGAAGAAAACAGCTAATGCTTATATAAGCATTAGCTGTTTTTTCAAAAGATAAGAAAGTGTTCAGTTACTCCCGCTGATATGCCCGTTAGCATATAATAAAAATGCCTCTTTCCTGCTTGGATGAATAACGTATATCATGTGTTTTTAATGATATCGAAAAGGGTAGTCTATAACTAAGAATTTTCGTCGGGAGGTTTTTTTCTATGCCATGGACACGAACGGATTATCCATCCTCTATGAAAAACTTAGAAGCTATTACGAAGAAAAAAGCGATTGATATTGCAAATTCGATGCTTGATGAAGGGTATGAGGAGAGTAGAGCTATACCGATTGCAATTGAACAAGCCAAACAATGGCGCAAACAAGCTTCAACTGAAGAAATAAATCAGTATAAAAATAACGGCAAGCCAACGAAACGTTCAAGCGAAGGAAAGCAATATGAAAATAATCCAGAGCGATTAGAGGAAGGCGAGCATGTCGTTGCTCATGAAGGCGGCTGGGCTGTACGATCAAGTAATGGGAAGAAGCCAAGTAATGTTTTTCAAGATAAGCATGGGGCTATCCAACGTGCTCGAAAAATAGCAAAAAATAAAGGAACGTATTTGATTGTACACCGACAGGATGGTTCTATTGAAGAAAAGAAGAAGTATGCTTCAACATAACTATTCATGTATAAATAACTGCTCTTAGAGTGGTTATTTTTTTGCTCCCTGATAAATACTAGAGGTAATACGATACAAAGGAGCTAGTTATTATGGATAACGAATTTCATCAATCCGAACATCATAAATTTATTCCAATGACATCGATCACGAGTGGTGGGGGAATTCAAGTTAAAACCGATATATATTACTACACGGATCAAATCGTCAATATTGGGTTTATTGGCAATCCAGAGACAGGTGACTGGGTGTTAATTGACGCTGGTTTACCAAATGCTGCTCCGGAGATAAAGTCAGTGGTTGTGGATCGTTTCGGAAGAGGGAGTCAGCCGAATGCAATCTTATTGACACATGGGCATTTTGATCATGTTGGAGGGATAGCTGATTTATTAGAGGAATGGGATGTTCCTGTATATGCTCATCCACTAGAAATCCCTTATTTGACGGGTGAGAAGAGTTATCCAGATCCTGACCCCTCCGTAGAAGGAGGGGTATTAGCTAAAATATCCTCTATGTATCCAGTAGAACCGATTGATTTAGGAGAAGCAATTCAATCTTTACCGGAAGATAATTCCGTTCCGGGGTTAGCTGATTGGAAATGGATTCACACACCAGGACATACGCCAGGGCATGTTTCGTTTTACCGTGAACGTGACGGATTTTTATTCTCAGGTGACGCGGTGGTTACGGTTCGACAAGATTCATTGCCACGTGTTTTTATGCAAACACAAGAGGTATGTGGTCCACCAAGATATCTTACAACCGATTGGAAAGCTGCACGAGCGTCGGTTGAAAAGCTGGCTGAGCTTAATCCATCAACTTTGGTATCTGGACACGGTGCAGTTATGAAAGACGAGAAACTATCCAAAGGATTTCAAAGGTTAGTATCTTCTTTTGATGAATTAGCTATGCCTAACCATGGAAAATATGTCGATCAAGATGACTCTCCCAATTATCATTAATCGGGACCAAGCAGGATTCTTCATTAGGAAAGTTCAGCTATGCTACAATAATAGGAGAAATGAGGTGCAGCTATGAAAATTGAAATTTGGTCTGATTTTGTGTGCCCTTTTTGCTATATTGGAAAAAGAAAGCTAGAGAACGCTTTAGAAACTTTCTCTCATCGAAACGAAGTAACATTAGAATTCAAAAGTTATGAGTTGGATCCAGAATCAGAGGCGATGCCAAATGAAACCATACATGAACACTTATCAAATAAGAAAGGTATGTCATTGGATCAGGCAAAGCAAATGAACAAAAATGTAGGAAAGCAAGCGGAGCAAGTTGGTCTAACCTACCGTTTTGATACAATGCAGCATACAAATACGTTTGATGCACATCGATTAGCTAAATATGCTGAAAAGCAAGGAAAAGGGAGGGATATGGCAGAACGGTTAATGCATGCGTATTTTACGGAATCCAAATTAATAAGCGATTATCCTACACTAGCCGAATTAGCAGCTGATGTTGATTTAAATAAACAAGATGTTCTAGGAATGCTGGAATCTAATGAATATACAAAACATGTAAGAGAAGATGAATCACAAGCACGAGAAATTGGAGTTCAAGGAGTTCCTTTCTTTGTCTTTAATGAAAAATATGCACTATCTGGTGCACAGCCTCAAGAAGTGTTTGAAGAAGTACTAAATCAGATATGGGAAGAAGAACAAAAAGAAAGTAAACTCAAATCCCTAAATCCTACTTCTGCTAAAACAACTTATTGTACAGATGAAGGCTGTGAGAGTGAATAGGGAAACTATGCCGCTTATTAGAGTTTTTTCTCTGATAAGCAATTTTTTTGCAGAAAATTGCATTTAGACAAGTGTTGTTGATTATAATTCATGAAGTAGCTAGGGTAAAATAATCTCAGCTAAACACTTGAAAACCTATCATTAAAAGGCGCTCCTGCTAGTGTCGATAATTAAGTAGGTACATAAAAGCCTGTCGAATGTGGCATAATTGAGAAAAAGGCCCGAGTATTGTTGATAAACTGTAAATGGGGCTTTATCCCTTGCTACAGTTGTTTTTTCACTGAAAAAAGCACATTTGGCACTTGAAAAGGTTATACGAAGTATGTTTGAATGAAAGGACATTCACGAAGAAAAGAGGGATTGTACGAATGAAGAAATTGATTTTGTTAGGTTTCACTTTAACTTTAGCAATTGTATTAGCAGCTTGTGGTGACGACAACGCTGAAGGAGATAATAGTAACGAACAAGCTACAGAGCAAGAGCAAGGGAGTTCGTCTGAAGAAGGTCAGCAGCAACAACAGCAAAAAGTAGAAGTAACAGATGAGGAGAAAGTAGCTGCCGATAAAGCAGTAGCTTCTGTAAATGGGGAAGAAATTAAAGGTGACCGTTATAACCCAACATACTCTCAACTAAAGATTACAATGGGACAATATGGCCAAGATGTTAGTGATCAAGAAAAGTTGAAAGAACAAGCAATTACAGTTCTTGTTGAGCAACATTTAATTCGTGAAGATGCTAAGAGTAAAGGGATTGAAGTATCAGATAAAGAGGTTCAATCTGAATTCGATACACTCAAAGAACAAAATGGCGATCAATTAACTGCAGCGATGGAACAATTCCAATTAAATGAAGAACAATTCAAAACGATGTTAAAAGATGATTTAATTACAACGAAATATATTGACTCACAGTTGGATATTAAAGTAACGGATAAGGAAATAGAAGAGTACTACAATCAGATCAAAGAACAAAATCAAGAGATTGGTGAGTTGAAAGATTTAGAGGAACAAATAAAAGCTCAAGTTGAACAGCAAAAAACAAATGAACAGCTTCAAGCAAAAGTGGATGAATTGAAAAAAGATGCTGAAGTAGAAACCTTAATATAGACAATAAAATGGATCTCCCTTCTACAAGGGAAGATCCATTATTTTTTGCTGAATATATCATCAATAATACCCAGGAACTGTTCCATGGATTCTTTTGTCCCTATCGTAATTCGCAAGTAATTCGATATCCGCAGTTTATTAAAATGACGCACTAAAATGCCGTTTTCTTTTAACCCTTTATAAAGCGATTCAGCATGAAACATTGGGTGATGGACAAAGAGAAAATTCGTTTCGGAAGGCAGTACCTTAAAGCCACGTTTTTTTAACTCCGATAAGAGCCAGTTCCTCGTATTCATTATTTTTCTCGTTGTTTCTTGATAATATTTATTATCTTCTATTGCAGCCTCTGCACCGGCGATAGCTAGACGGTCAACAGTATAAGAATTAAAGGAATCCTTTATTCGGGTGAGCCCTTCAATTAGTTCTTTATCTCCAATAGCGTACCCGATTCTTAATCCAGCTAGCGAGCGCGATTTAGACATCGTTTTTACAACGAGGAGATTCTTGTATTGCTTAATAAGTTCAACCGCACTATCAGAAGCGAAATCACTATAAGCTTCGTCAATGATAACGACATTATCATTATTATTCTCGATAATGGCTTGAATTCGGTCCAATGCAGTATGAATACTTGTTGGTGCATTTGGGTTCGGTAGAATAACGCCTCCCTGAGATCCAAAAAACAGCGTTTCATCCAAGGTGAAATCCTGTTTTAATGGCATTTCTCTATAGGGAATTTGAAAGAGGTTGGCGTATACTGGGTAAAAGCTATAAGAAATATCAGGAAATAAAATCTGTTGATGTTCTTCAAAAAATGCCATAAAGGAAAAAGCTAATACTTCATCTGAGCCATTTCCGATGAAAACATTTTCTTTATCTACTTGGTAGTGATAAGCTATTTTTTCTCTTACATTATCCAATGTAGGAGAAGGGTAGCGATTCATTTGGTTTTCCACTTCTTGTTTAATTGCTCCCACTACAAGAGGGGAGGGAGGATACGGGTTTTCATTTGTATTTAGTTTAATAATATTTGGATCATTTAATTGCTCACCAGGTACATAAGGTGTACATCGTTTCGCTGCTTCACTCCAAAATTTAGTCATTTTGTTCAGCCTTTTTTTGAATATGTCTTTCGCTTAACTCATCATAAATATCCGTGACAGCTACTCCCAATACTTCCATGAGTACAAGCGTATGATAGGTTAAATCAGCAACTTCCCAAGTGACTTCTTCTTTATCGGTGTTTTTAGCACCAATAATGACTTCACTCGCTTCCTCTCCAACCTTTTTTAAAATTTTATCCACCCCCATATCAAAGAGATAGGTTGTATACGAACCTTCTACGGGATTATTTCTTCGTTCAGATATCCGATTTGTCAACTGCTGAATTACTTCAAAATTTGCTGGTTTATTCTGGTATAGCATGTCATGAAAACATGTAACATCACCTGTATGGCATGCAGGTCCGAACGGATTAACTTTTAGTAACAAGGCATCTTGATCACAATCTAAGGAGATTTCTTGAACAACTTGTTTGTTTCCTGAAGTCGCTCCTTTATTCCATAGTGCTTGACGCTTTCTGCTGAAAAACCATGTTTCCTTTGTCTCTATTGTTTTTTCAAAGGCTTCTTTATTCATATAGGCTAGGGTTAATACTTGTCCTGTGTTTGCATCTTGTACAATAGCTGGAAGCAAACCATTCTCATCAAATGTGATATTATTAAAATCTATTTCCATTGCAAATCTCTCCTAACTTCTATTCCAGATTGATACAATTCCGTTTTTAATTCAGGTATGGAAATTTCTCCATAATGGAACACAGAGGCAGCTAAGGCAGCATCTGCAATCCCATCTTGTAACACCTCAGCAAAATGCTGTGTTGTACCTGCACCACCACTTGCAACGATCGGGAGATTTACTTCAGCTGCAACGGATTGCATTAATGCTAGGTCGTAGCCATTTTTTTCTCCATCTGTATTAATTGCATTTAGGACAATTTCTCCTGCACCTAGTGCTTCCCCCTGTTTGGCCCAATCGACAACATCTAGGTTTGATTGTTGACGTCCTCCATTAATATAAACACCCCATCTATTATTGGCAGCTTGCTTTGCATCAATGGAAAGTACAATACATTGAGATCCAAATCTCAGCGCAGCTTCTTTAATGACCAATGGGTTTTTAACAGCTGCGCTATTGATTGATACTTTATCTGCCCCAGCCCGTAGTACTTGATGAATATCTTCTACGGTACGGATTCCGCCTCCGACAGTAAAGGGGATAGCTATTTCTGCAGCAACACTCTCCACCATATCTAGGAAAATATTTCTTTCTTCATTAGAGGCTGTTATATCATAAAATACGAGTTCATCTGCACCGTCTTGATTGTATTTCTTTGCCAAATCAACCGGATGAGCGACATCTTGGATATTTTGAAATTTTTTACCTTTTACGACTCGGCCTTTATCGACATCTAGGCAGGGTACAATACGCTTAGCCAGCATTGCTGATCAGCTCCAATCCTTGTTTTAATGATAAGGATCCATCATAAAGCGCCTTTCCGATTATTGCGCCATATAACTGTTTTTGATTTAATTGAACAATATCATCCAATGTTGTTACTCCTCCTGAAGCAATGATATTCATGGAGGTGGAGTTATTGACATTTTCTAATTCCTCCAAATTAGGGCCTTGTAGCATACCGTCTTTCAAAATATCTGTGTAAATTAATGTTTGTAAACCTAAGTCCTCTAAGTTTCCAACAATTTCTGTTGCCTCTACTTTACTTGTTTCAGTCCACCCATTTGTAGCAACAAAACCATTTCGTGCATCAATGGAAACTGCCGTTTGAGTCGGATAATTCTTAACAGCAGTCTCTAAGAACTGTTTATCTTTAACTGCCGCTGTTCCTAATATAACTCGATCGACTCCAGCATTTAAGTAATCTTCCATAACTGTGATGGATCGGATCCCACCGCCGATTTGGATCGGAATATTCGTTTGCTTGGCAATTTCTTTAATCAAATCTGCATTGATAGACAAGCCAGATTTTGCACCATCGAGGTCAACTAAGTGTAAATAAGCCGCTCCTTGTTCTTCCCATTGCTTCGCAACAGAAACTGGTGAGTCACTATAAATTTTTTCTTTCCTGTAATTTCCCTGTGTTAGGCGGACACACTTTCCATTTTTTATATCAATTGCTGGAAATAGAATCATCTTATCATCTCCCCGAAATTTTCTAATAGCTGCAATCCGATATCGCCACTTTTTTCTGGGTGAAATTGCATTCCAATGATATTGTCCTGTTGGACAAATGCTGGAATCATCCCTCCGTATGTTGAACTTGCAATTAATGAATTATGTTGAAACGCTGTTACAGCATAAGAATGAACGAAATAGACATACGCATCATCTGGGATATCCTTATATAATGCACTGTTTCGATGCGTGGTTAAATTATTCCACCCGATATGGGGTACTTTTACGGAGTTGCTAATTCTACTTACCTTGCCTTCAAGTAGTCCGAACCCTTCCCATTCTCCATCTTCTTCACTTGTTTCATAGAATAATTGCATGCCTAAGCAAATACCAAGTATAGGTTTCCCATTATTCGCTTCATGTTTCAGAATATCAATGAGGCCTTTTTGATCTAACGTTTTCATTGCGTCTTGAAATGCTCCTACACCTGGTAAGATAATTGCATCACTGTTAGCAATCTCATTAGGATCTGTTGTTAAGTAGGATTCCATGCCTTTTTTGGTCAATGCAAACTGAAGACTTTTAATATTTCCAGCTCCATAGTCAATAATCGCAATCATTTTCAACGCCCTTTCTGTATTCGCACTTATAGGCTTCCCTTTGTGGAAGGAACACCTTTGATCCGTCCATTTTTTTGACTAGCTGTATCAAGCGCACGTCCAAATCCTTTAAATATCGATTCAATGATATGATGGGTGTTTTTGCCGTAAACCTGGTGTATATGAAGAGTGACTTTAGCGTTGCTAGCAAATGCTTGAAAAAATTCTTCAACCAGTTCTGTATCAAAATCTCCTACTTTGTCTTTAAGTCCCTCTACTCCATAGACGAGATAGGCACGACCACTTATGTCTATCGAAACTGTTGATAGCGCCTCATCCATTGGCGTTGTTACGCTAGCATAGCGAGTGATCCCTTCTTTATCGCCTAATGCTTGGTGAAATGCTTGACCGAGGGCAATACCAATATCTTCAACAGAATGATGTTGATCAACGTCTAAATCGCCTTTACAAATGATATTGATATCAAATAATCCGTGTTTGGTCATTAAGGTTAACATATGGTCAAAGAAGCCAGCTCCGGTTTGAATGGAGCTAATTCCTGCCCCGTCAATCGTTAATCCTAAAGTGATCTCTGTTTCTGAAGTAGCTCGGTTAAGCTCATGCTTTCGCATTGGAATCATCCTCCTTTCGAATTTGAATGGCCTGGGCATGGGCAGTCAACTTTTCTGTAGTAGCTAATTCTGTAATTGCATCAACTGTGTTAAGTAACGATTGTTTGTCATATTGAATCACGCTGGATTTTTTCATGAAATCATAAACCCCTAATGGTGAAGAAAAAGCAGCGGTACCATTTGTTGGTAATGTATGATTCGGTCCTGCCATATAATCTCCAAGTGCTTCTGGGGAATAGTTACCTAAGAATATGGCACCAGCATTCTTAATGTAACCTAGCTTTTCAATCGGATTTTCAATCATTAATTGCAAGTGTTCTGGAGCAATATCGTTAGCGATGTCCATTGCCTCATATAGATCTTCAACGAGGATGAATTTGCCATTTTGCTGTACAGATTTAGTGATAATTTCCTCTCTTTCCAGCAGCGCGGTTTGTCTTTCCATTTCCTCTTGTATCGCTGTTGCTTGCTTGTTATTCCAAACGATACAAATAGGGGTAGCAGCCTCATCATGTTCTGCTTGTGATAGTAAATCAGCTGCAACAAAATCAGCTGGAGCTGTATCATCTGCAACTATACAAATCTCACTTGGTCCTGCTATCATATCAATGGCTACTTCTCCAAAAACCCATTTTTTTGCGCGAGCCACATATGCATTACCTGGACCAGTGATTTTTTGAACTTTGTTTATCGTTTCCGTTCCATAAGCGAGTGCTGCAATCGCCTGCGCCCCTCCAATTTTATAAACCGTATCTGCTCCGGCCTTCTCGGCAGCAACTAGAATATGTGGGTTTACCTTGCCGTTTGGTTGTGGGGGTGTCGTTATTACGATGGATTCAACCCCAGCAATTTTTGCAGGGATGACGTTCATTAGCACGGTAGATGGATAAGCAGCTTTTCCCCCAGGAATATAGATACCAACACGTTCAAGGGGAGTAACCTGCTGCCCCAAGACAATTCCAGGGATACTTGAATCTATCCATGATTGTTGCAGTTGTCTCTGGTGAAAACGTGTAATATTTGTCTTCGCTTGCTCTAATGCAGGCACAAAAGCAGGAGAAACTCGATCTCGTGCTTCTGCAAATTCATCTTTCGTTACTGTAAAGTCATCTAATTTGATTCCATCGAATTGATTTGTTAAAGAATTGACGGCCCGGTCACCAGCTTCCTTAACCTGACGAATAATATCAAGAACGGATTGATCGATGGAGTTTTCAAGTTGATCTTCGATAGCTTGTGAAGATATCTTGCTGCTCCAATATTGAGCTCCAGTTAGCCATTTCATGTCTATTCCTCCAAGCTTATTTTCAGTTTTTCAATAAATTGCTGTATGTGATTTGCTTTCATGGCAAAACTTGCTTTATTAATAATTAAACGAGTACTTATCGGTTCCACATGTTCAATTACGACCAACCCATTTTCCTTTAGCGTATTACCTGTCTCTACAATATCGACGATCACATCAGAGAGGCCGATCAATGGAGCTAATTCAACAGAACCATTCAGCTTTACGATCTCAACGTTATTCCCTTTACGTAAGAAGTGTTTTTTTGCAACGGTCGGATACTTTGTTGCGATCGTTAAAGATTGTAATGTATCAATGTTTACACCTGGTTTTCCGGCAACGGCAAATTCACATTTTCCAATTTGCAGATCAAGAATCTCATAAATATCAGCTTCTGATTCCAAGATATTATCTTTCCCAGCAATCCCGATATCGGCTGCACCTTTTTCTACATAGGTGGGCACATCCACAGCTTTAACAAAAATAAGCTTAATCGTGTGTTTTTTATTATAAAAGACCAATTTTCTACTGGAAGGGGTTAAATCTTCAAAGAAAATATCCATTTGCTCTAATAATCTAATGGTGTGATCTGCTGTACGGCCTTTTGCTACAGCTAGAGTAAAAGCTTCCATCTATCCATTCTCCTTTTTTGCTTGTAATAATCCCTGTAAATCTACGAAATTTTTAAATTGATAGATTTGATTGTCTACAGCAGCTGTATAAACGTTTTCTGTGTACATGATTTCCCAAGTAGCTTGAATAGTCGCTGTTTCGGATGTTTCCTTAGGAAAAGAAATAACTGAATATCCTTGGTTTCTAAGGTGAAACGCTGCAGCTACAGCCTCTTGTTGCGTATTTGTATCATAATATAAACAGATATCAATGGATGACTCTGGTTCGGACAATAAATGATGTTGACTAGCAGCATGGATTAATAAATCTACATCAAAAGCAAAGCCAATAGCAGGAATATGTGTACCAAACTGATCACCTAGGTTATCATACCTTCCTCCCATAACGACTGGTCTACCAATCTGATTGATAAATCCTTGGAAAATTATATCTGAATAGTAATCCATATCATTAATCAGTCCTAAGTTAAACACAATATCCTCTGACAGGTCATATGCCTGGAGGTTAGTATAAACATCAATTAGTTTTTGTAATTCAGCTTTCACCTCGTTATCCAAGCCATATTGATTAATTTCATTAATGACAGATTTTGGCTGCCCATATAGAAAAGGAATATTCCGAATGGCTGTTTTTAAAGGCTCATCAATAGTTAATGATTCTAAATAAGCTGTCATTTCTGCTAGATTCTTTGATTGTATAAATCTTTGAATATTCGTGATTTCAGTTGTCGAAAGTGATGTTTGTGCAATGAGTGCCTTAAAAAAACCAGCATGCCCAATTTCTATTTTATAGTCGGAAAAACCGCAGTCATGTAAGGTATGAATAGCTAATGCGATAACCTCAGCATCTACTGTGGGTGAAGAGTCTCCAAAGTATTCAATACCTGCTTGGGTACGTTCCTTCTGTTCATTCCATTCTGCATGACGAAATACATCCATAACATAAAAGTAGCGATCATGTTTTACAGTTAATTGATTTTTATTGGTCATCCATTGCGTCAATGGAATGGTTATATCTGGGCGTAATACTAACACTTCTCCCGATGCGTCGATGATTTTGATCATATCTTCTGTGTTAACAATTCCAGTTTTCGTTGCATACATATCATACTTTTCAAATGCTGAAGTTTGAATTTGTTTATATCCATACGTCTTAAAGCGATGTTTTAGTTTAGAAATCAATTCTTCACGTTGCTGAAACCTTTCGATTTGATCGGCACGGTAATGGTTGTTTACTAATGAATGCATAAAGTTAATACTCCTTCCAGAACACTTCATCACTTTATCGCTTTATCTAAATAAAGTTATATAGTATTCTAATAATTATAAAAGAAAAAGTCAACCAAAGGAGCGATATTTTTTATGTTTGATTATCACATGCACAGTACTTTTTCGGCAGATTGTGATACACCAATGGAGAAGGCAATCGAAGAGGCAATTCATAGAGGGCTTAGAGAAATCTGCTTTACAGAGCATATTGATGAAGATTATCCAGATCCTACGATTACCTTTGATTTAGATTTAGCTGCTTATGATAAAAAAATTAGAGAAATGCAACAAGCATATGCAAATAGGATAAGTATAAAGAAAGGGGTAGAGATTGGCATTCAGCCACATCTTATTTCTAATTGTAAACGGGTGGTTGAGCAAGAAGTTTTTGACTTTGTTATTTGTTCAATGCACACCACTCAAAAGAAAGATTTACATTCCGGTGATTTCTTTAAGAATCAAACGATAGAGGAAGCATATCAGCAATATTATCAGGAATTATATGCATGTATTACGCAATTTAAAGAATTTCAAGTACTGGGACATATTGACTTAGTAAAGCGATATACGAAAGGACAAGAGAGTAATCATGATTTTCATTCCATTCTTTCACAAATATTTCATGAAATAATTCCAGCTGGGAAAGGTATAGAAATAAACACCTCTGGTTTCCGTTATGGGCTTAACAGTGCCATGCCAAGTACAGATATCTTAAAGCTTTATAAAGACTGTGGCGGAGAAATTATAACTGTGGGTTCAGATTCACATGTAGAAACGACAGTAGGCTCAGGGGTTGAAGATGCAATTCGTTTATTACGCTATCTAGGGTTTAAATATGTCACGACATTTGAAAACAAACAACCGATCTTTCATCCCATTACGTAATGTTTATCGAATGTCCTTGTTTTGAAAGAAAACAATCATGAGACATGCTATAATTGGGTAGAACAAATTAGATTCAACAGGTTGTATAAATGAGGGAAAATGTTTGAAGAAGAAACATATTATAACAATAACGTCAATTGGTCTAATCATCCTTGGTTTCGCGGCCCTTTTATACATGCCAAATAAGGCAAATTCAGATTATGATAAAGTAAGGCCAACCCTATTTGTACATGGTTATAAAGGTACCATAAATTCATTTGGTAATATGTTAAACCGTTTTGAATATGACTATCATTGGGGAAATAAAGCGATCGTGTATTATGTGAAGCAGAACGGAGTTGTTCAAAAATATAATCTCAGTAAAGGAAAAAAAGAACCGGTATTTATTCAAGTTGTGTTTGAGGATAATCGGGCAAGCTTTGAGGTGACGGCAAGTTGGCTTGCAAAAGTGTTAGAGGATATGAAGCAAGTTTATTCCATCGAAAGTGTCAATATAGTCGGGCATTCAATGGGAGGAATTGTGTCATTAGAATACTTGAAGCAATTTCAGGGTGTGAATTTTCCAACAGTACGTAAATTTATTGCTATTGGTAGTCCGTTTGATGGAATTTATAGTGAAGAGTATTTTAAAATAAATCGTGATCCTGCAGCTGCGGATTTACATCCTGATTCTCCTGCATTACAATACCTTCGTGAGCGTCCGTTTCCAGATCATATCGAAGTACTTAGTATTGCAAGTACAGGAGATGCAATTGCTGTGCCAGAAAGTGTACACTCATTACGAAATATTGTACCAGAGGCACAGCTACAGGAGAAAGTTATTCATAATGATCAATTAAGTCATAGTGGCTTACATGAAAGCAGGAAAGTGGATCATCTCATTTATAAATTTCTGTGGCAAGATCATATACAATAGCTTACAATATATTGGAATAATGTTTAAAGGAATGATACGTGTGGGATTGAATCATCATATGTACGATAAATTAACGGAAATAACCCCGAAGAAAAATGTGATGGTGGATGAACCATTAAAGAATCATACGTATACTCGCTTAGGCGGGAAGGCTGATTTTTTAGTAACACCGGAAACATATAATCAAGTACAGGAAATAGTCAAACTAGCAAATAGGGAAGAAATCGCATTTACCCTACTCGGTAATGGATCTAATCTGATTGTAAAAGATGGTGGTATCCGGGGGATTGTTATGAATTTGAAGCAGTTAACCGATATTTCAACAAATGGATCAACCATTGTAGCTCAAAGCGGTGCTAGGATCATTGACGTTTCCAGGGAAGCCCTTGATAAGACATTG
The DNA here is from genome assembly GCF_000445495.1 of Virgibacillus sp. CM-4. Taxonomy (NCBI): domain Bacteria; kingdom Bacillati; phylum Bacillota; class Bacilli; order Caryophanales; family Bacillaceae; genus Virgibacillus; species Virgibacillus sp. CM-4. Next base: position 97,897 of record NZ_AUQA01000001.1, on the reverse strand, counting down.
TCTGGATTGGAGTTTGCTTGTGGAATCCCAGGATCTGTCGGTGGTGCCTTATTTATGAATGCAGGGGCTTACGGAGGCGAAATAAAGGATGTACTCGTGAGCTCGAGAGTAGTAGATAGAGAAGGAAATCTTTTAACAAGGACAGCAGATCAACTGGATTTGGATTATCGTACGAGTAATATTCCTGAGAGAGGATATATTGTTCTTGAAGCAACGTTTTCCTTGTCGCAAGGTAGTTATCTAGATATTAAAGCAATTATGGATGATTTAACGATGAAACGAGAAACGAAACAGCCATTAGAATATCCTTCATGTGGGAGTGTATTCAAACGACCCCCAGGTTATTTTGCAGGGAAATTAATACAAGATAGCGAATTACAAGGATCACAAATTGGTGGTGCTCAGGTTTCCTTAAAACATGCAGGATTTATTGTGAATAAAGACCAGGCAACGGCAACGGATTATATTCAATTAATTCGTCACGTGCAAAAAACAGTAAGTGATAAATTCGGGGTTCAGTTAGAACGAGAGGTAAAAATTATAGGGGAAGATCCAATACATTAACAAGAAGCTGTAGCTCCGTTTTAATGGAAGCTGCAGCTTCTTGTTTTTATAGCAAACTTCAAGTTGGTGTTCTCTGCTTTTAGCCCTTTAATTTCTAAAACGGTGTAAAAAGCTTTGTAAACGGTCGTTTTTAGAGTGTTCAATGACTTCGCTCGCGGTTCCTTGTTCAGCAATGACACCTTCATCCAAGAACAATACTTTATCTGCGACGTCAAGAGCGAAATCCATTTCATGGGTTACAAGAATCATTGCCATCTCACCGTCTTTAGCAATATCTCGGATCACTTCAAGCACTTCACCGACTAATTCTGGATCCAAAGCTGAAGTTACCTCATCAAATAACATGACTTTTGGTCGCATAACTAAAGCTCTTGCCATAGCTACACGCTGCTTCTGACCTCCGGAGAGCTGGCTAGGATAGTTATCTAATTTATCACCAAGTCCCACTTTTTTTAGCATTTCAATGGATCGGTTTTTGGCAGAGGATTTGCTTTCCTGTTTCACATGGATGGGTGCAGTCATACAGTTTTCTAAAATTGTCATATGAGGAAAAAGATTAAAGTGTTGGAATACCATTCCGATATCTCCTCGAACTGCTCGTAAATGTTTTTCATTTGCTGTAACCTGTTTTCCTTTTTTATCCATCTTCCATAAGTTCGTTCCATCTACAATAATGTCACCAGAAGTAGGCTGTTCCAATGTCATTAGCATTCTAATGATGGTGGTTTTCCCAGAACCACTTGGCCCAATTATAGCTACTTTTTCTGCTGGTCTTATATCTAAATCAATTCCTTTAAGTACTTTTACATCACCAAAGGATTTATGAACATCATTAAACGTAACAATCGGTTCTGTCATTATGCTGTCGCTCCTTTACTACTATTAAGTGCTTCCTTCTTGTCAAAGCGGCGGTTCATTTTCTTTTCTAGCTTATTAATTAGTATAGCAGAAGGATAACTCATTATTAAAAATAATATTGCTACAATGGTAAGAGGTTCTAGATAAGTCCAATATTGTGCTCCATAGCTGTTCGCCATATGAAGTATTCCTGCAACTCCAATTGTAGAAGCAAGAGGCACCTCTTTAAACATAATAATAAGATAGTTTCCTAACATTGGTATTGTTGGTGGAATAGCTTGCGGCAATATAATTTTAGTCCACTTCTGTTTCGTAGAAAAGTTTAGTGATTTGGCTGCTTCCCATTGCCCTTTATCTACTCCGTCAATACCAGAACGGTATACTTCTCCAATATAAGTACTAAAGTGAATACCTAGCCCAAGAATCGCACTTGTGAAAGGATCCAGGGTGACCCCTACAACTGGAACCATCGGCCATGCATAATAAATAAAGAATAGTTGTACTAACGGTGGCGTTGAGCGAATAAATTCCATTACCCACGTTACGATCCAGTTAATTGGTTTAAAAGGAATTCTACGCAGGAATGTCCAAAAAAAGCCGAATATAAGAGCAAATAAATAACAAGCGATGGTTAATCCCAGTGTTATTCCTAGCCCTTCTAAAACAATAGGAAATGCTTCTGCAAATACTTCCCAACTCCAATTACTCATTAATTAGCCACCCCTTTCTTTGAAATGCCCTCCAATTTCCGAGTTAAGAAGATTAACGGGAGAGCAAGTATGAAATAGAAGAACAATACTAAGATATAAACTGTCGGCGCCTGGGATAGATTAGAGCTTCGAATAATATCTCCATAGTAAAGAATATCGGTCATTCCAATTAATGATACAAGAGAAGTTGCCTTTAACATTTGAATTAAATAATTTCCGAACTCGGGTAACATCATTCGCACTGCTTGGGGAAAGATAACAAGCCGCATTCGCTGAAATCGCGACATATTCAAAGCAGTCGCAGCCTCTGTTTGTCCTTTGGCAACTGCGAGAATCGATCCACGTACAATTTCTGACATATAGGCGCCATAATTTAATGCTATCGCAATAACACCGGCCCACCAGTTACTACCAAGTTCAATACCAAATAGCATCGGAATGGCATAATAGAGCCAAAACAATTGGACAATTAATGAAGTTCCCCGGAATACCTCGACATAGAATCCAGTAAATTTACGTAGAAAAATATTAGAAGAAAGTCGGCAAAGCCCAGCAATAAATGCAAATAGATAACCAAAAAAGGCAGAACCGAGCAGAACAGTAATCGTGATTGTTAATCCCTTCATTAGGGAAGGGAATATTTCTATGACCGCATTAATGATAATCACTCCTTTAGTAGATTGGCTGCTTCTTTAATACGTAAGATAAAAAATATAGGGCCAGACACCCTGGGCGAGGGAGCCGGACCCTATGGAGTCATCATGTTTATAAACTGTAAAGTTGTTCAGTTTCGTGGAAGGTAGATTAGATGTCACCGTTACAAATTTTTTCCGTAGTAATATCTGCTTCCACCATATTATTTTGTTCGCTGAATCCATTCTTCTCCAGTAATTCTGCTACTGTGCCATCTTCTTTCAATTCAGCAAGTTTTTCATTATATGCATCACGCAATTCCGTGTTATCTAGATGGAAAGCTGCCGCACCATAACTTGGTACACCTTCAACATCTGGTTGTTCAAATCCTTCTACGAATTCTAATTTATCGCTATTCAACGATTCGTATGCCATTTTAATTGTCATCTCTGTACCGGTTGTTGCATCTGCTCTACCAGATTCTACAGCTGATAAAGTAGCTGGTATATCATCTGCATTCGTTATTTGATCTTCGCTTACACCTTCAGATTTAAGAAATTCATTTTCTGTTGCCCCAGCCATAACCGAAACGGTAGCATCTGGATTATCTGCTATATCTGTGTAGCTTTTAAGATTTAGTGGATTTCCTTTTTGGACAATAAGTCCCTCACCGTATTTCATTTCAGGTTCACCGAAGGCTGCGTTCTCACAACGGTCAGGATTAATAGCCATCCCTGCCGTAATAACGTCGAATTGGCCAGCTTTAAGGCCTGGAATTAATTGTCCAAAATCAGCTAATTTCGAATCCATATTTTCCACACCAAGTTCCTTAAATACAGCTGCTGCAATATCAACTGCAGCTCCCTTCAATTCGCCATCTTCCCCCTCATATGCATATGGTTTTTCATTAGCAAAACCAATAGTTACGGTTCCTGCCTCTTTTAATTCGTCTAATTTACTTCCGCTGCTTTCGCCATCTTCCCCGCTTGCACTATCGTCTGACCCGCATGCTGCTAGTGCGAACATGGTTAATCCTAGAACAAGCATAAGTAAGAGTTTCTTCATGTAATTAATTGCCTCCCTTTTTTATTTAAAAATCTATTTTTCTATGTATTGCAGTGCCCAGTTGGTCGGCGCTAGCAATCTTGCGTCTTTATTCCTGGGTAAAAATCACTGCATTTTTATTAAAAAAATAGATTTAAAGAATGGATAGCCTCCTTTATATGCAGTTATATTAAAATGTTACAGGGCTTTTACAATTGATTCAAACACAGTAAATTTTGATAATTTGCAATTTATTACGAAAAATCGATGTATAGGGTATATAAAATTTATATACATAAATATACTGTGGTATCATCCTTTAAGCTTTGGTATGTTCATAAATATGTTGATATAGGGAATAATTACCATTTTATTGAGTAGTTATTGTTAGACACCTATCCATTAAAAAAGTACCATTAAGATAACCAAATAAACATGATAAGATAGCATTGGACGACTATCTCTTAATAGCTATATTATTCAAAGGGGAGGGGAAAATATGCATGTTGTTATACTAGGTGCTGGCGCATTGGGGGGGTATTTTGGTTTACGGTATCAAGAGGCAGGTGCTAAGGTTACCTTTTTAGTTCGGGAGAGGAGAGCTGAACAGATTCAAAAGCATGGGCTTGCCATTCGTAGCCCTCAAGGTGATTATGATGTTAAAGATCCTATATTGTGTACGGATCCAAATAATATAGAAAAACCAGATATAGTGATTGTAAGTGTGAAAGGCTATCATTTAGCTGGGACGTTAGATTCTTTACAAGTACTCGTTCAAAAAGGGGCATATATTCTTCCGGTTCTAAATGGTATTGAACATATGGACATTTTGCAGGAAAAATTAGGCGAGAAGAACATACTTGGCGGACTTTCCTTTATTATTGCTACATTAAATGAGCAGGGGTATGTGGTACATTCAAGTGATTTTCATGAGCTTGTGTTTGGGCCAATAAACTCTAGTCAAGAAGAGGTATGTAAGCGATTAGAAGAACTTAGTAGTAAAGCTGTCATGACTGCAACATACCATCCATCCATTTTATATGAACAATGGAAGAAATACATGTTTATTAGTGCTTTTTCCGGAATTACCACGGCCATCAATTTACCAATCGGTCCAATTAGAGAGCATAAAGAGACATTTGCGATTGCAGTAAATCTATTACAAGAGATGAAAAAGTTAGCAAATGCATGCCAAATTAAGCTTACCGACGATGATGTAGAAATGGCAAAAGAAAAACTACTAGGTCTGAATAATGAAGCAACATCATCGATGCACCAGGATAGACGTAAACAATCCCCACTCGAATTGGATCATTTACATGGAGCAGCCATTCGACTTGCTAAACAAAAAGGTCTTACGCTCCCCTATACAAATATGGTGTTAGGGATGGTTAAGCCATTTGCAAATCTAACATAAAGTGAGGTATGTTCTTTGTGTCTACTTATATTGTAGTAATTATCGCCTGTATTATTGTAGTCGCAATCGTTCTTATCTTGTCCTTAGTGACGATCTCAAAAGGATACGCTTATAAGCATGAAATCGATCCATTACCAGATGAATGGGAAACAACAGAAGGAAAGCACGAAGAAGATAGTACGGATAAAAGGGGAGAATAGAGCTTTGAAGTATTCTACAATAGGAACAAGTTGGATAACCGATGCTTTTATTGATGCTGCGCAACAATCAGGGGTAGCTGAATTAGTCTCGGTCTATTCAAGAAATGAACAAAAAGCCCATCGTTTTGCAGAAAAGCATGGAGCAGCTCATATATTTACGGATCTGCAAGCGATGCTTACGGATGAAAGTGATGTTGTGTATGTTGCTTCACCCAATAAATTGCATGCCGATCATATCAAATTATGTATACAGAATGGGAAACATGTATTTTGTGAAAAACCAATGGTATATACTGTGCAGCAATTAGAAGAGATAATGGACTTGGCGAGGGCCAATGATGTCTTCGTTTTTGAAGGGTTCCGGCATCTATTCTCTCCTAATTACAAAATCTTAAAAGAACAACTATTACAAATTGGCGTTATTCGTAGTGCCATGTTTCAATATGTGAAATATTCATCAAAATATGATCAATATAAAGAAGGTAAAGATCCAAATATATTCTCTAAAACTTTTGCCGGTGGTGCATTAATGGATTTGGGTGTATATCCGTTAAGCATGGCAATTGATTTGTTTGGACAGCCCGAGAAAGTCAATTATTTCCCAGTTTTATTATCTAATGGGATTGATGGTAGTGGCACAATTGTATTAACCTATAAGGGTTTTATTGTAACTATTCTTTGTTCAAAAATTGCCAATGCAAGCCTGCCGTCAGAAATTCATGGTGAAGATGGTTCCTTGACGATGGATAGTGTAGCTCCAATTAGTGATCTGCAATTATATGACCGTATTGCTTCAAAAACAACTTTGCTTGCAAGTCAACAATATGAGGCTGACATGATCTATGAAATTCAAGCTTTTGAGAAAATGTTGAAAGGAAAAGATAGGAAATGGCATGATGCCTGTCTGGAAAGAAGCCGTATCGTTGTCCAAATAACTGAACAACTTAGAAAAGAAAATGGAATCCTTTTCCCAGGTGAATCATGATATAATATAGAAACAAATAAAGCTGTTGGTCGCATTCAACAGCTTTATTACTTTTGATATGATAATCGATCATTTATGATATACATATAGGATAATGTACAAGCTATACAGATATCTAAGGAGGGGTCGTCCCATAGATAAGAATTATTTTCAAAAGTTAGTCCGTAGTAGAAGCTCAATCAGGGGATTTAAATCGACGCCGGTAAATAGCGAGACCATTACGGAAGTTTTGGAAGATGCTCAATTTACTCCTTCCAATTGTAATACGCAACCCTGGGACGTTCATATTGTATCCGGGAATATAAAAGATGAATTAAGTCGCAAGATTTTAGAAGCGAATCGTAATGGCCAACATACTGCTGATTTTTCATTTGATACAAAAGATTATTATGCGCGTTATTCTGAACGTCAAATAGAACAAGCCATTGCTTATCAACAGGCGATGGGAATCGATAGGAATGACCGTGAAGGCAGAATGCGTGTCGTTAACTTAAACTATGAATTCTTTCACGCTCCTCATGTTGCCTTTCTATTTATGCCATCTTTTGGGGATAACGTTCGAGTAGCCGCCGATATTGGGATGTATGGTCAGTCATTTTTATTAGCTCTTGCAGCGAGGGGATTAGGTGGCGTTCCGCAAACATCATTAGGCTTTTTTGCTAATCAAGTCAGAGAATCTCTAGACATATCAGAGGACATGAAACTATTATTTGGTATTTCATTTGGTTATCCGGATGAAGACTTCCCTGGAGCTTTGATGCGTGTTGGTCGAGATTCCGTTAATAAAAGTGTAGCTTTTCATTCATAAGGAAAAGCTACATTTTTTATTAGAAAGTGGTAACAAAATAAACTATTCTTGTGCAGGCTTAGGGCGTATACCACGTTGCAGTTGTTCAATGCTTAAGCCAAATGTTATTTGTAAATGTGGATAATCTTTAAATCCTTCCCAGTCTCCACCCCACTCAAATCCTAGATTTTTTGCAATATTTGCAACCTCGAACCAATCGGATTGATTATTATTATTGCCATCGTAATGGATATCCCAAATTAACTCGCCGTTTTTGTTTTCAAGTGCATAGTCGATAGCAAGTCCATAATTATGATAGGATTCGCCACCTTGTGCGTATGTCACAATCTCGCCATCTGTCGCTCTTCCTTGCTGATATAATTCTTCTTGGCGTTCAAATGAGCGAACGTCATCCGTTATCACTACATGGATATCTTTCGTTACTGCTTGTTCAATTAATTTATTTTTCTTCTCTTCCACCGTTGGATGTAATTCCGTTGCTGCTCCAACATCTTCTCTTTGGTCTGTATACTCTTCGTTTTGTCCTTGATAAAGTTGGAATAAGATGATGAGAAATACGGAAATTAGCAGCCATGGAAGTAGTATTTGTTGCAATTTTCTCATGGTGATCTCCTCTAATGTAAAAATATTATTTCTTCTTTAAAGGGTATTAAGTTGAAATACCAAAATCTTAAAAAATCTTTATTATTTTCTTCCAGTTTTACGTTATAATGAGTAAAAGGAAGGGGGATATAATGATTACGTTAGCTGTCTCAATTATTGGATACTTAGCAGGCTGCCTGCATGGATCGCAGCTAGTAAGTATATATAAACAGGTGGATATAAAGAAGAATGGAGTAAAAAACGCAGGTGCTTCTAACGCGACTATTTTACTTGGATGGAAATATGGGATACTAGTTGCATTAATTGATATATTTAAAGCTACGTTTGCAATATTACTTGTACTCTATATTTTAAATGAAAATGGGATCAATGGTAAAGAGCAAACATTGCTCATCTATATTACAGCTTTATTCATTATTCTAGGACATAACTATCCAATTACAATGAAATTTAGTGGAGGAAAAGGGACTGCTTCACTCGTCGGCATCTTATTAGCCATAGATTGGAAAATTGCTGTTATTGGAATAGGAATACTGTTATTATTTACTTTTGCAACGGATTACCTAGTTGTTGGTGTATTATGTATGTATCTTTCTTTTTTAATTACAACGTTTGTTTTTTTTGGCCCAGAGCCCACTTCTATCGTCATTTTTTTATCAATTTTAAGTGTAGCGAAACATATGGAGAACTACAGACGTATAATTACGAAGCAGGAAACAAAACTATCATATATGTTTTCAAAAAAGTAAGTGACGTTGGAGGTAACTATGTTAGACATAATCATGTGGATTTTAATTAGTGCATTGTTTATTTTAAGTTTTGTAGGGGTCATTTTCCCAATTGTTCCATCCGTACTTGTGATATGGATTGGTTTTCTCATCTATCACTTTGTAATTAACGCAAATGAATTAACGATGTCATTTTGGATAGCAATGTCTATTATTACGGTAATTCTCATTGTTGCAGACGTTATTGCAAATGGTTATTTTGTAAAAAAATACGGTGGAAGTAAGTGGGGAGAACGTGGTGCAGCGATTGCTGTTATTGTAGGTTCATTCATTATTCCTCCATTCGGGATATTAATCGTTCCGTTTTTAACCGTGTTTATCATTGAATTAATGCAGCAACGAACCGTACAAGAAGCACTTTTAGCTTCTTTTGGTTCATTAGTAGGTTTTCTAGGAGGAACGATAGCTAAAGTAATTATCCAGCTGTTTATGATTATTTGGTTCTTTGTTGCTATCTTATTTTAGTGTATAGGGGGATGCTGTAATGAGAAAGGCTTTGATCAATGTAGATTATACGAATGATTTCGTGGCTGATGATGGTAAGTTAACGTGTGGAAAGCCAGGTCAAGCTATTGAAACATCTATTGTTAACTATACAACTAACTTTATACAACAAGGGGAGTTTGTTGTATTTGCGATAGATACACATGTAGAGGGAGATAATTACCATCCAGAGTCTTCGCTTTTTCCAGCGCATAATATACGTGGCACTTCAGGCAGGAACTTATATGGAAAACTTGCAAAAGTTTATCAAGAACATCAAGACAAAGAAAATGTTTACTTTCTTGATAAGACAAGATATAGTGCATTTCAAGGTACGGATTTAGAAATGAAGTTACGTGAGAGAGGTATAACGGAAATACATCTTGTAGGAGTTTGTACAGATATTTGTATTTTACATACAGCCATGGATGCCTATAATAAAGGATTCAACATTATCGTCTATGAGGATGCAGTAGCAAGCTTTAATCACACAGGGCATGAGTGGGCATTGGCGCATTTTGAAAAGACATTAGCTGCAAAAGTTCTTTCCAGGGGGGATTGTGATTAATATTGCGTTGAACGATCCATATAGTGGATATACAGTTAGAAAAGCAAAATTGGAAGACATGGATGAAATTATTCATTTACTGAAAACTGCTGCACAATGGGTACAAGCAAAGGGGATAGAACAATGGGGTCATTTACTAACTGGAGAGGAAGACGCTAAGATTCAATCAGACATCCAATCTGATACGACATACGTTGTAGAGCAAAATAATCAGCTAGTTGCTACATTTAATCTTTCTAATCAACAGAATGAATGGGATATTTGTATGTGGGGTCATCGGGAAGATAATGCCTTTTATCTTCATCGCTTTGCTGTGGGCAGCAGGTATCATGGCAAAGGGATTGGAAAACAAATTCTACAATGGATGGATAATCAGTTAACTGGAACAAATTGCTTTCTTCGACTTGATTGTGTGGCTGATAATTCAGGTCTAAATCAATTATATAAACACGCCGGTTTTGTGTATCTTAAACAGAAGGATATCGATGGTGATTTGTTTTCCTTGTATCAAAAGTCCTTCGTTAAATCTTGACTTTGTTAATTGTAAACTATATAGTGAAGGTAATATCTGTAGCAATGAAGGAGATTAGTATAATCTGGATGTCTTTTTAGAGAGGGAATGGCCGCTGAGAATTCCTAAGGCAATGGTTAGAACCTGCTCCCTGAGCTCACTGTCGGAAAGGCTTCTATGTTATAAGGCAGTGCGGATCGTATCCGTTATCAACAAAGAGTGTACGTAGTGTCATTATATACGTAAACAAGGGTGGTACCACCAACCTCGGTCCCTTTATTGGATGGAGGATTTTTTTAATGTTTTTAATCGTATTTTATTACTATATATCGTAAAGAGGTGTTTGATTTGGGCAAAAAGAATAAGCAGTTTGTAGAAAAGATAACTGCAATGGAAGATGATTTTGCACAATGGTATACAGATGTAGTAAAACAGGCTGATCTCGTTGACTATGGTCAAGTTCGCGGCACTATGATTATTAAACCTTATGGTTATGCTATTTGGGAAAATATCAAAGATGAGCTTGATAAAAAATTTAAACAAACAGGCCATACCAATGTTGCCTTCCCATTATTTATTCCTGAAAGCTTATTACAAAAAGAGAAGGATCATGTAGAGGGATTTGCACCAGAAGTTGCATGGGTGACTCACGGAGGAGAAGAGGAGTTAACAGAACGCCTTGCGATTCGTCCTACTTCCGAAGTGTTATTCTGTGATTACTATTCCAAAAACATTCATTCCTATCGTGATTTACCTAAATTGTATAATCAGTGGGGGAATGTCGTTCGTTGGGAAAAAACTACACGCCCATTTTTACGTTCCTCGGAATTCCATTGGCAGGAAGGCCATACTGCTCATGCTACAGATGAGGATGCATCAAAAGAAACGAATCAAATGTTAACTATTTATGCGGATCTCGTTGAAGAATATCTAGCAATTCCTGTCTTGCGTGGTAAGAAAACGGATAAAGAGAAATTTGCTGGTGCAAAATACACGTTAACAATCGAAAGCCTTATGCATGATGGGAAAGCTTTGCAGTCAGGTACCTCGCATCATTTTGGATCTGGATTTGCCGAAGCATTTGATATTACGTACTTAGATGAAAATGGAGATAGTCAATATGTTCATCAAACCTCTTGGGGGCTTTCCACGCGTATTATGGGAGCATTAATTATGGTACACGGTGATAATCGAGGGCTAGTAATTCCACCTCGCATTGCTCCAACACAAGCAATGATTGTTCCAATTGCACAACATAAAGAAGGTGTGTTGGACAAAGCTTATGAATTGCGTGATCAATTAAAGGATATTGTTCGTGTTGATATTGATGCTAGTGATAAGATGCCTGGATGGAAGTTTAATGAATATGAAATGAAGGGTATCCCAGTTCGAATTGAAATGGGGCCAAAGGATATGGAAAAAGAGCAAGTGGTTCTTGTACGTCGCGATACAGGCGAAAAAGAATTCGTTCCTTTAACTGAACTACAAACAAGATTGACGGCACTTTTAGAAGAAGTCCAATTGAATTTGTATACGAAGGCAAAGAATCATCGTGATAAAAAAACAAGTATTGCCACTACGATAGAAGAATTTAGTCGTGTATTACATGAAAATCCTGGCTTTATTAAAGCAATGTGGTGTGGAGACCTAGCTTGCGAAGAGAAAATCAAAGAAGATACGTTAGCTACTTCCCGTTGTATTCCATTTGAACAAGAGCAAGTTGCGGATATCTGTGTATGCTGTGGAAAACCAGCAAAAGAGTTAGTTTTTTGGGCAAAAGCTTATTAAAAAGAGACGAAGATAAAAAAATCTTATTCCAATAATAATCCGGACGGTTTCTTTCGAATCTGTTCGGATTATTTGTTTACACTTAAAATTTCTTCTATCATTACGCCATCAACATACTTCGCTTCTGCTATACGTACTTAAACTGTGCTTTGTTTCACCTTCAATTAATAGTTATTTTACCATTCGGGTTTTGGATTAGCTATTCTAGTTGTGTCCAGAAGTTTTTTATGCATTTAATCATAACTAATTGACAATGTAAAAGAGACTGCCGTTCTGTGAAATGGTGGAATAAAATAACTATTGCATAGCTATACATATTGTGGTATAAATATACATATAAATTAATAAATATGCATATGGGTGGGAACGAAGATGGATGCGTTTTTGAAACAACAAATAGAAGAAATTCATTTAGAGTTATGTACAATTAGTGATGACTTATACAAGCATCCAGAGTTAGGAGATCAAGAATATGAATCGATGAAAGCTCTCGTTCATTTACTAGCAAGTCATGGATTTACGATTGAAACTGGTATTGCAGATCGAGAAACTGCTTTTAAAGCGACATTTAAAGGTAAACAACCAGGACCTGTGATTGCATATTTAGCTGAGTATGATGCTTTACCAGAAGTTGGACATGGTTGCGGTCATAATTTAATTGGCACGATGAGTGTTGGAGCAGGTATTGCGCTAAGCAAACAGGTAGAGGAGGTTGGGGGAAGTGTTATAGTTTTAGGGACTCCTGCTGAAGAGACAAATGGTGCCAAGGTGCCAATGAGTGAACAGGGGATTTTTGATGAAATGGATGTAGCAATGATGGTTCATCCTAGTGACAGTTCCTATGAGAGTGGAGAATCATTAGCTATGGATGCAATTCAGTTTACTTATTACGGGAAGTCTTCACATGCAGCAGCCTCTCCTGAGCAGGGAATTAATGCACTTGATAGTGTTATTCAATTATTTAATGGGATAAATGCTCTACGCCAGCATCTTTCGTCAGATATTCGAATTCATGGCATCATATCAGAAGGTGGACATGCTGCCAACGTTGTACCTGATAAGGCGACTGCTCAGTTTTATGTACGGGCGAAGGAGAGACGCATGTTAAATGAAGTTGTTAATCAAGTGAAACATATTGCAAATGGTGTAGCGATGATGACAGGAGCAACACTCGAGATATCTAACTATGAATTGAGTTATGACAATATGCTAACAAATCAACCATTATCAAAAACGTTTACAAATCATTTACAAGAAATAACAAAAAAACCTGTGCAAGCAGCTAAACAAAACTATGGATCTATTGATATGGGCAATGTTAGCCAAGTTGTGCCAGCCATTCACCCTTATATTGGTTTGGATGAGCCAGGATTAATCGCGCATACAAAGGAGTTTGCGGATTTAACGATAACAGATAAAGGTCATCAGGTAATTGCAGATGGGGCTCTGGCTCTAGCAAAAACAGGTTTTGAAATCATAACAAACCCTATATTGCTCTCTGAAATTAAAGGGGCATTTAATAAATAAAAACGAAATTGAGGGGAAGAAAATGATGAAATTAACGAACTTATTTATCGTATTCATGCTAATTGGTGCGGTATTAGCCGCGTGTGAAAGTCAAGGTAATAATGGCGAGGCTTCTAGTGATGCGAATTCAGAAGGCAAGAAAGTACTTAAGATGGCTACTTCTGCGGATTTCCCACCCTTCGAATCTCGTGACCCAGAAGGTAACTTTGAAGGTTTTGATATTGAACTAGCACATATGATTGCGGACGAATTAGGTTATGAATTAAACATAGAAGATATGAAATTTGATGGATTAATTGGTGCTTTACAAGCAGATCGAGTAGATATGGTTTTGTCTGGTATGAGTGCTACAGAAGAACGTAAAAAGAATGTTGATTTTTCGACGGAATATCATCATTCAGGAGAATCATTCCTAACCAAAGCTGATTCGGATATCCAATCACTCGACGATCTGAAAGGGAAAACAGTTGGTGTGCAGCTTGGTACGATTCAAGAGGAAGGTGCAGAGAAACTAGCTGAAGAATATGGTTTTGAAGTGAAGAAAGTTGATAACTCTGGCCTACTTGTTCAAGAATTAAATTCCAATCGAATTGACGTCGGGTATATGGATAAGACCGTAGCAGTAGGCTATCAAGAGGAGCAAGGGTTAAGCGGATTTGATGATCCAACAACTAGCTCACCTGGCATGGCTATTGCTTTCCCGAAAGGAAATGACTTCGTTAATGAAGTGAATGGAGCATTAGCGAAATTAGAAGAAGAAGGAAAAATTAAAGAACTGGAAGAAAAATGGTTATCTAACGTTGAATAAAGCAATAGATAGAGAAAAGCGAGGTGATAAGGCATGAATTTGGACTTCAGCCAAATCGTGCCTTATATTCCTTTTATACTTGAGGGAATATGGGCTACATTAAAATTTGTAAGTGTTTCGATTCTAATGGGATTTATATTAGGTACGCTATTATCCCTATGTAAAATTACAAAAACCCCCCTATTAAAGTGGTTAGCGGATGCGTATACGTCAATATTTCGAGGGACGCCACTTATTTTACAACTCATGATTATTTATTATGCTGTACCACAATTAACGGGGTATGATATCTCTGCGTTTTTATCAGCTGTTCTCGCCTTCGGTTTGAATTCGGCAGCATATATTTCCGAAATTATTCGCGGTGGGATTTTAGCAGTAGATAAAGGACAAACCGAAGCGGCAGAAGCTTTAGGGGTACCATATAAACCGATGATGCTAAATATTATCTTACCACAGGCATTTAAAAATATATTGCCTGCAATGATGAATGAGTTTATTACATTAACAAAGGAATCAGCACTTGTATCTACCATAGGTTATTTAGATATTATGCGAAGAGCGCAAGTTGTTGGTTCAGATTTGTATCGTAACTTCGAACCATTGTTATTTGCTGGTCTCATATATTGGGTAATTGTTTATATTCTTACCTCTGTAGGAAGATTAGTGGAACGGAGGCTTCGTCAAAGTGATTAAAGCAAACAATATTACGAAAGTATTTGGTGAAAGTACAGTTCTTCAGCAAATAACTACTACAATCAAGCAAGGGGAAGTAGTGACTATAATTGGACCTTCTGGGTCAGGTAAATCTACTTTTCTACGTTGTTTAAACCTATTAGAAGACCCAACAGAAGGACAAATATTTCTTCACGATCAGGAAATTACGCTGCCTAAAACCAATAAATTAGTTATCCGTAAAAATATCGGAATGGTTTTTCAACATTTTCATTTATTTCCACATATGACCGTACTAGATAATGTTTCTTATGCGCCGCAAAAGGTGAAGGGTGTATCAAAACAAGAAGCAGAGAAAACGGCCAAGCAGTTACTAACGAAAGTAGGATTAACGGATAAAGAGGATACGTATCCCAACCGTTTATCTGGTGGACAAAAACAACGAGTTGCGATTGCAAGGGCATTAGCAATGGAACCAAGTATTATGTTATTTGATGAGCCGACTTCAGCATTAGATCCAGAAATGGTGAAAGAGGTACTGGATGTGATCAAAGATCTGGCACAGACGGGTATGACGATGGTGATTGTAACGCATGAAATGAATTTTGCGAAAGAAGTAGCTGATCGGGTCTTGTTTTTGGATAACGGTAGATTAGTAGAAGAAGCAGAACCTACGAGATTTTTTGAACAGCCAACTTCCGAACGAGCTAGAGATTTTCTTGATAAGGTACTATAAGGTAAGAGAAAGGGGAGACCAAATGTTCATTGGCCTCCCTTTAAATTATGCTTTTAATGCAGCTTCAATATCTTTCGCTAGTTGATTTGGTTTTGTTTGAGGAGCATAGCGGGCAATTACCTCTCCTTGTTTATTAATCAGAAACTTGGTGAAATTCCACTTGATCTGCTTTGTTAACATACCTTTCGCCTCTTCTGTAAGGTGCTTAAACAATGGATGAATATTTTCTCCTTTTACATCTACCTTGCTAAACATGGGGAAGGTAACCCCATAATTTAATTGACAGAAATCTGAGATTTCATCGTCCGAGCCAGGATCTTGATTATTAAATTGATTACATGGAAAACCAAGTACATTAAATCCTTGTTCCTTATAAGAATTGTATAGGTTTTGTAAGTCTTCCAATTGAGGCGTGAATCCGCATTTACTTGCTGTGTTTACAATTAAAAGAACATCCCCTTGATAATCTGCTAAAGATTTTTCCTTCCCATCTATTAAAGTAGTTTGAAAATCATAGACATTCATACCAATAGCCTCCTTTAAAAAAAGAATAGCAATAGGGGGTGTCACTGTCAAAATGAATGGTTTAGTTAGTAACCGGTTAGTTAGTTATGAAATCAATAAATAATTTTGTTGCATCATCAACGGTTTGTTCTTTTTTAATAATTAATTCAAAATCTCGTTCTATTTTAGGAATTCCGTCTATTTTAATTGTATGTAATAAGCCATTATGCAAGTCATTTTTAACAGAAAAATATGGAAGAAACGAAGCACCTATATTATTTTTAACCATTTCTTTCGCACCATCAATACTATCAATCTCAGCAACAATATTTGGAGCCAGTTCTACCTTTTTAAAAGCGTTTTGAATTAATTTCCAATCTTTGGTCTCTGGCTTATATAAAATTAGTGGTGAATTAGCTAGATCCTCAAGGGTTGGCTTATCTAATTTACTTAAGGGATGATCTGAATGGTAGACTAGTATCATTTCATCTTCTTCGATACAGAAACTTTCGATTTGTGGGTGATAAATAGAGCGAACAATTCCGGCGGAAACGTCTTGATTAAGTACCATATCTAAGACTTGATCAGAATGGCCGGAGAAAACGCTGAATTTAATGTTTGGGTAAGTATCTCTGAAGGCTTGTATGCGACTAGGGAGGAAGTAGCCAGCACCTGAAAATACAATAGAAAGAACTACTTCACCATCAAATAGTTCGTTCCGTTTTTGAATAGAGCGTTTTCCTTTTTGAATGGAGTCGACAGCTGCTTGTGCAAAAGCAAGAAATGTTTCCCCCTCCTCAGTTAAATAAACGTTTGAATAATTACGTTCAAATAATGGCGCGCCTAGCTCCTTTTCTAAAACTTTTATCTTAGAACTAATAGATGGCTGCGATAAAAAAAGTAATTCACCTGCTTTACTAAAACTCCCTGTATTAGCAATATAAATAAAGGCCTCAAGCTGATCAAAGTTCAACTGTATTCCCACCTTATTATTAATTTTTATATGATCATAAAATATTTCAATTCGACTTGTCAATGTAATTCCATTACCATGAAAACGATACAATAAATATCTCGTTATTCAATCAAAAAATACAGACGAACTAACGCAAAGAGGTGGGCAGGTTGATAAAACGTATGAATCAATCGTTGGCATATATGGACAGAGCTAAACAGGTGATGCCAGGAGGAGTGACAGCCAATATTAAATATTTTGAACCACATCCAATTGTTATGAAGAAAGGCCATGGTGCATATTTAACGGATGTGGATGATAATGAATATGTCGATTATCTATTGTCCTATGGTTCATTAATGCTAGGACATGGACATCCTGTAATTAAACATGCAATTCAATCCCAACTAGATACAAGTGGTACGTGGTTATTCGGAACTCCACATGAGTTAGAAGCAGATTTTGGAGAGAAGTTAAAGCAATACTTTCCAAGCATGGAACTTCTTCGGTATACGAATTCAGGAACAGAGGCAACCTTGCTTGCTTTACGTCTAGCAGCAACTTATACTGGAAAACATAAAATAGCTAAATTTGAAGGACATTATCATGGCGGTTATGATCAGGTGTTATTAAGTGTGGATCCAGATGTTAATGAAGCTGGCCCAGCAGAGGAACCTCTATCTGTACCTGCATCAAAAGGAGTGGGAGCCTATCATCAAGACCATACGGTTATTTTGCCGTTCAATCATTCATATGCGTTTGAGTTACTAAAGCACCACAGGGATGAAATCGGAGTGGTAGTATTAGAACCTATCCAAAGCGGGTTTATCCCGGCACAAAAAGTGTTTATGGAAGAATTGCGTCGTCTTACAAAAGATTTAGGTATTGTTCTCCTATTTGATGAAGTGAAAACTGGATTTCGAATAGGTATGGGAGGGGCACAAGGCTACTATGGCATTGAGCCGGATTTAACTGCTTTAGGAAAGGTCATTGGAGCTGGATTCCCGATGGGGGTTGTCGGTGGAAAACGGGAGATATTGATGGAAAGTGCGCCTGTTAAAAATAATGCTACCAATTTAAGTTCCAAAGATGTACTTTTCCATAGCGGTACGTACAATGGTCATCCAATGATCTTAGCAGCAGGACTTGCAACCATTCAAGTGTTAGAAAATGAGTTTGACTTTGTAGTCATGCAAACAAATGAATTAAAACAGCAATTAGAAAGGCTGTTTGCAACAAAAGGAATTGCTATGCAAGCAATTGGGATAGGAGCAATGTTTAATATAGTATTTACGGAAGAAAAGGTTACCAACTATCGTGAATATCAAATTGCTGATTTTCGTTTAAGGAAAGATTTAGATGCTCATTTGTTAAAAGAAGGTATATATGCAAAGCCGTGTAATCGATATTCCTTATCTACACAGCATGGAGAAAAGGAAATAGAAAAGACAGTAACAGCTGTGACTGGTTTTCTTAACCAGATGTAAAATAAAAAGAAGACGTCCTTTATAAAAGAAGGACGTCTTCTTTCTTGTCATTACGCATTTTGCATTAAACTTTCACCAATTCGTGCTAATCGTTGTTCCACTTCTTCTTGTGAAAGCTCCTGTTCTTTAATATATAAATTTCGAGGACTCACCCGACATTCATGTGTACAACCCCGTAAATACGTATGCTCATTTTCTTCAGAGCAAAGAATTTGTTTATTACAATCTGGGTTTGCACAGTTTACATATCGTTCACAAGGTTTTCCATCGAAATAATCCACACCAACTACTACGTGTTCTTTTTGATTTACTGGAACAGAGATACGTTCATCGAATACGTAACATTTTCCATCCCATAAATCACCTTGAACTTCAGGATCTTTTCCGTACGTAACGATTCCACCATGTAATTGGTTTACATCTTCGAAACCTTCTTCTAATAACCAACCAGAAAATTTTTCGCAGCGAATACCGCCAGTACAATACGTTAATACTTTTTTATCTTTGAATTGTTCCTTATTCTCACGAATCCATTCTGGTAATTCACGGAATGTTTCTATATCTGGACGGACGGCACCGCGAAAATGTCCTAAATCATATTCATAATCATTACGTGCATCAATCACGACAGTGTTTTCATCCTGCATAGCCTCGTAGAATTCCTTAGGAGATAAATGATTACCTGTTGTTTGTAACGGATTTATATCATTCTCTAATCGAAATGTAACTAACTCTTTGCGAGGGCGAACATGCATTTTTTTGAAGGCATGTCCATCATGCTCATCAATTTTAAAAACCATATCTGCAAAGCGATGATCTTGATGCATCGTATCCATATACAATTTGGTTTGTTCTTTTGTACCTGATACAGTACCATTGATCCCTTCCTGTGCTACTAAAATTCTACCTTTTAAACCAATGTCTTTGCAGAATTTAAGATGCTCATCAGCATAGCTTTCTGGGTCATCAATTTGGACATACTGATAGTACAATAATACTTGATAATTATTGTTCTCCATGTTGTTTACCACCTATCATTTATATTTGCAAGATACAAATGTTTGGTAGCCGTTATTCAATTTTTTCTATCTTGCAAGAGATATTATACCAAGGTTTGATATGAATTTCAAAACAGCTTTATTTTGCATCATGTTCCTTATTTTATCCACTGAAAGAGCGTTGATGTACAAGAGAAACGAACTATGTAATAATAGAGTTGTTTAAAAATGGAACAAAAAGAGGGATGACATTGATTAAAGCATTATTAATTGCCCCTTATCCTGGGTTAGTTGAAATCGCAAAAAACCTTCAGATTCCCAATTATATGCAGTTAGATATACAGACAGCAAATTTAGAACAAGGGGTAGAAATTGCTCGCAACGCCGAACGACAGGGGTATGAGATTATTATAAGTCGCGGTGGTACCGCAACAATAATACAAGATGAAGTATCGTTACCTGTTGTTCATATTGATATTACTGGATATGATATGCTTCGAGTTTTTACATTGATAAGCGGCCTGCAAAAGAAGGTTGCACTTGTAGGATTCGCTAATATATCACGCGGTGCTGCAACTTTGTGCAATATATTAGAACTCAATGTAAAAATGATTACTATCCAATCTAGAAGTGAGGTAAAACACCATTTACAAGAATTAAAACAAGAAGGATATTCTGTAATAATCGGGGATGTTGTAACCGTTCAGGAAGCTAAACAACTTGGCTTACGTGGAGTGTTGATTACTTCAGGAAAAGAAGCGTTAATGGATGCTTTTGAAGAAACGAAGAGGTTACATCACTTAGCTAATAAAATTAGATATCAAACAAAATATTTATCTGATATGTTTGCCGCTTTACCAATACCTGCAGTTATAATTGATGAATCGAAGCAAATCGTTGATTACAACAATGTTTTTCAAGTACATCCAAGATATAAAGAAATCTTACATACGAAGCAATTGAACAACATTATCCGTAAAGTTTTGAGTTCAGGAGCAGACTGTTGGAGTGAAATTAAGGGAGAAAATCAGGTATTTATGACTCAGGCATATAAAGTAAATGAAGAAGATTCACTTGTAGGTATTCTGGTACACGCAGAAGTGGAGAAACCAGAATACGTTCATTTAAAGGTAACTAGTCATCCTTCTCCCTTACCGATTATCGGGGATAGTGAACAAAGTAAAAGCTTAACTAACAATATGCCTACCTATGCGTCCACTAATCATTCCATTTATATTTACGGAGAAATTGGTACTGGTAAAAAGACATTAGCCAAGATTATACATTTTGAGCGTTTTGGAAGTCATGTACCTATCATCGAAGTAGCTGGTTCATTGAATCATGCTGAGTTAAATAGCTTAAAAAAACTGGTTCGAACTATTAAACAAGCAACATTGCTATTAAGGGATGCCGATAAAATGAGTAAGAGTGAACAATCAAGCTTGTTAAAAATAGTAAGCAATAAATCAATAGATGTACAAGTAATATCAGTAAGTAATGCATCGATAGAAAAGTTGGTAAAAAAGGGTGCATTTAGCCAAAAGTTATACGATCAGTTAACGGATCATACGATTCATATGATTCCATTACGAGAAAGGAAAAGGGATATTCCAGCGTTTATCAATTATTTCTTAGCTGAATTCCATACGGACAGTGGCTATGAAGCGATTGGAATGAAAGAAGATGCAATGGAATTACTTATGCAATTGGAGTGGGAATTAAATGTAGCGCAATTAAAAAAGGTTTGTAGAGAGCTAAGCTTAATGACAACGGGTTATTATATTGAAGCAAAGCATGTAGAGAAACTGATACAAAATAAAGGAATTGGTGATTTTTCCATACCAATAGAGGGTACATTAATGGAAATGGAGCAACGGGTGATTAAGCGCGTGCTCGAGGAGGAGAATAATAACCAATCCAATGCCGCAAAACGATTAGGGATTAGTCGCACAACATTGTGGAGGAAACTTCATAACGAAGGCTAACGAGTGAACATGAAGGGAAGCAGAACATTGCTTTCCTTCTTTTTTTGTTTAAAAATGAAACGATATTTAGTAGGGATAAATTAACTGTTGCAAAATAATATACGAAAGGGTACAATTATCACTGAAATCGCTTTAATTTTTGTTTCATATTTGAACGATAATAATTAGTCCATAGACTATAGTTTTTTTTAATCGATTATGAAAGGGCTTTATAATTGATTCATTAATAATGAACTGTGGATTCCGTTCTTATCACTTGTATTTATATCTAATTTTTGAGGGGGAGAAAAAAATGAAGATTAAAGCCACATTAGAGAAAATACCTGGAGGTATGATGGTTGTACCATTATTATTTGCTGCATTATTGAACACTTTCGTGCCAGAGTGGTTACGTATTGGTAACTTTACGCAAGCGCTTTTTGTAGATGGTGCTAGCACATTAATTGCTCTGTTTTTACTTTGTACGGGTGCTCAAATTAATTTACGTAATGTAGGGGTTAGTTTAGGGAAAGGTGCTACATTACTTGCGACAAAATGGGTCGTTGGTGCAATCGTTGGTTTGCTTGCTTACATGTTTGCTGGGGATAACGGGCTTTGGATGGGGCTAGCTCCGATTGCTATTATTGCTGCCATGACAAATAGTAATGGGGGATTGTATGTTGCTATGGTTGGTCAGTATGGAGATAAAACAGATAGAGCGGCATATTCCCTCTTGGCATTAAATGATGGACCGTTTTTCACGATGGTAGCATTAGCTATCTTCGGTACGATGGGCTTTGTAGATGGTATGTTTTCTGTAGTATCATTTGTATCCGTTTTATTACCAATTGTTGTAGGAATGGTTCTTGGTAATTTAGATGGAGACATGAGAGAGTTTTTGAATAAAGGAAGTTCTATGTTAATTCCATTCTTTGCATTTGCACTAGGTATGGGAATCGATTTTGCAAGTATTATTGAAGGTGGACTTGGCGGTATTGTGCTTGGTTTACTAACTGTATTTGTTACTGGTACAGCAGGATATTTTGTATTTAAAATGATGAAATGGAATCCTATTGCTGGTGCGGCAGAGGGATCCACAGCGGGTAATGCTGTAGCAACTCCTGCTGCAATTGCTGCGGCGAGTTCTGCTTTTGCTGCTAATGTGGAATTAGCAACTGTGCAAGTTGCGGCATCTACGGTAACGACGGCTATATTACTCCCAATCTATGTTGCTTTCTTAGTCAAACGACTGGAGAAAAAAGGAGTAAATATACCCGAAGATTATGTTATTGAAGAATCATAATTCATAAACGGAAATAGAAAATCAAATTACGGCTTTCACTATTATATTAGGGGAATTCAAGCTTGCTAAAATGAGGGATAGGAATGACGAGACAAATAGGAATAATTGCAGATGACCTAACTGGTGCAAATGATAGTGGTGTTCAGCTTGCAGAAAAGGGAATTAGCACTTCTGTATTTTTTGAAACGCCAACATCTGAAACAACGATTGATCGTGGAATTGTCATTGATACGAATTCACGAGCTTTAACCAGAAGAGAGGCGGTTGAGGCTACTAAAAGGGCTGCTGCGTTTATTAAACAGGCGAGATATCAACAGGTTTACAAAAAAATGGATTCCACATTACGCGGGCATATTGGTGCTGAGTTAAAAGCCGTCGGTGACATACTTGATCCTGACTTTATAGTTGTAGCACCTGCATATCCGAAACTTGGGAGAACTACAGTTAACGGTATTCATTATGTGAAAGGAGACAAAATAGCAAATACGGAAGTTTCTATAGACCCGAAACACCCAGTTTTGGAATCATCTATACCAGCTATTATCCAAAATGAAATAGGAGAACATGCAGAAGTTCTAACAAAGGAAATGATTGAAGCCTCGTTATCCGATTTTACGCTATGGATCAATCGCATGGTAGAAGATGGGATAAAGTATATCGTGTGTGATGCCAATACACAAACAGATTTATTCCAAGCAGCCAAAAAAATAAATTCTTTATCTAAAGATATTGTTTGGGCAGGGTCTGCGGGGTTGGCAGAAGTATTGCCTGAAGTATTAGAAATTGACCAATTACATGATGAAACTAAAAAAATCGGTTTATCCCAAGTAATGACCGTATGCGGTAGTCTGTCTCAAGTAACCCAATCGCAAATCGTATATGCAAAAAAGCAACCGAATATACAAGCTGTTGAGATTGATACGTCAGCTATTTTTAACGATAATTGGCAAAGGGAGCAACAACAGTACATACAACAGTGTACCAATGCTTTGCGGGAAGAGCAAGATGTTGTGCTGTTTGTTCCATCCAATGAGGAAATAAGAAGGGAAGTTAAACAATTAGCAGACCAGCTATCTCTTACACCTAATCAGATTGGAGAGAGAATTTCTTCAGCAATTGGAGAAATGGTGGCACAAATCGCCAAAAGAAATGAACAGTTAACTGGATTGATTCTTACTGGTGGGGACACGGCAAAAGATACGGCAAAACACCTTGGTGGTGTGGGGATAAATCTGATTAAACAGGTAGAAGCCGGAATACCTTTAGGTACTTTAATTGGAACAGATAAGTTGTATCATGTAGTTACGAAAGCTGGTTCTTTTGGAAAACTAAATTCTATATATGAAGCCATGCAAGTGTTGAAAGGAGAAGAAACAAAATGAACAAAAAGCCGATTATTGGTATAACCATAGGAGATGCTGCTGGAGTAGGGCCGGAAATTATTGTGAAAAGCTTACAACAAAAGGAATTATACGATCGAGCACATCCAATTGTTATAGGTGATTCGAAAATGCTAAAAAGGGCCGCATCTATAGTAAAGACTGATATGACGATTAAAGAAATTAATATAGATTCAGATTTTACAGAAGGAAATAATCGTGAAATTACATGTGTTGACTTAGACCTGCTTCCGGAGGATTTGCCATATGGGCAAGTATCAGCAGAGGCTGGGAATGCTGCTTTTCAATATTTACGTACAGCTATTGAATTAGCGAATAAACATAAAATTGACGCCATATGTACGGCGCCATTAAATAAGGAAGCATTGCATAAAGGTGGTCATCTTTATCCCGGACATACGGAGATATTGGCGCAATTAACCGATACAACAGATTTTTCTATGATGCTTTCTTCTCCTAAACTAAAAGTAATTCACGTAACAACACATGTGGGAATCATTGATGCAATTAACCAAATTAAGCCAGAACGTGTATATAATGTTATACGTCTTGCGCATCATACATTAGCTAAATCCGGTATAAGTGAGCCGAAAATCGGAGTTTGTGGAATTAATCCGCATGCTGGCGAAAATGGATTATTTGGTTATGGGGAAGAAGAAGAGAAGATTATACCAGCTGTTACGAAAGCGCTGGAAGAAGGGATTCCAGTAGAAGGGCCACTTCCGGCAGATACATTATTCTTCCGTGCGCAGCGTGGGGACTTTGATATTGTTGTTGCTATGTATCATGATCAAGGCCATGGTCCTATTAAGGTGTTAGGCTTGGAGGCAGGAGTGAACATAACAGTCGGATTACCAATTATTCGTACAAGTGTAGATCACGGTACAGCATTTGATATTGCTGGTAAAGGAATGGTTGATGAAAGAAGTATGTTAGAAGCATTGAATCAAGCTATTGAATTAGCACCAGAAAAATAAAACGGAAATGATGAACGAGCTTAGGCTATCGACAATAGATGGCCTGAGCTCTTTTTGTATTAGAAGCCATCTCTAAATGCGACTGCCTTAAACAAAGGTAAACATCATTTACCTTTGTTTAAGGAGATTGCGTTTGTAGAATATTGAAAATAAATGTAAGAAAATCTCACATTATCTGATTCGGACATTACATAAATTGAGAAATGATTTGACGGTATGTCCTGTTTTTGTAAATAAATTTTAACACTTTGTCTAATGTATTTGAAAAATAAAAAAATTATAATAATTTATGTAAGGAAAGATAACATGTTTGAAGTGTAAATGATAATTAAAAATGAACTGTCAAGATGTAGAAGGAGGTTTACGATTGAACGATTCGAAACAACCGTCTATGACTTTAACGACCCTATTAGAAAACTTTGAAGAAGCTAAGCCGAGTTACAATTCTGCGGAAGCGATCAATGAAGCAAATCGGTGTCTATACTGTTATGATGCGCCATGTATGGAGGCGTGTCCGACAGGAATTGACATACCATCCTTCATTAAAAAGATAGCATCCGGAAATTTAAAGGGTTCTGCAAAAACAATTATGACAGCAAATCCAGTGGGGGCGAGCTGTGCTAGGGTTTGCCCAACAGAAGAGTTATGTGAAGGAGCTTGTGTATTAAATCATTCTACCAGTCCAATCATGATTGGAGACTTACAACGATACGCAACAGATTGGGCCATTAAAAATGAACAATTACTATTCCAACAGGGAGAGAAGCATGATAAGCGCATTGCAATAATCGGAAGTGGACCAGCAGGTTTATCAGCTGCACGAGAATTAGCTTTATTAGGTTATCATGTTGTGATTTATGAAGCGAAAGAGGAAGCCGGTGGATTAGATACGTTTGGAATCGTCCCATTTCGCTTACCGAAAGAGATTTCGTTATGGGAAGTGGATCAAGTAAGCAGACTGGGGGTGGAGATTTGTACCGGTGTAGAAGTCGGCAAAGACATTTCGCCACAGGAACTTTTGGATAATCATGATGCTGTGATACTAGCTATTGGGATGTCTAAGGTACCAATGTTAGGAATTGAAGGTGAACAATTGGCAGGCGTTTACGATGCCATCGAATTAGTTGAACGTACAAAAACATATGGAGTAACAGATGAATTTGTTGATAAGCGGGTAGCAGTGATTGGTGCTGGTAATACAGCGGTTGATGGAGCCACTACTTCAGTAAGACTTGGTGCTAAGAACGTTAAAATACTCTATCGTCGTACGGTTGAGGAGATGTCAGCTTACGACTTTGAGTATGAATTCGCTAAGCAAGATGGAGTCGAATTTAGATGGTTAACAGCACCTAAACGGCTTATTGGCGATGAACATGGACGAGTTACCAAACTAGAATGTATCGAAATGGAATTAATAGAGGAAAAGGTGGGTGGCAGAAAACGTCCAGTAGAAGTAAAAGATTCATCGTTTATGATGGATGTGGATATTGTCGTAAAAGCAATCGGCCAAACAAGATATCGGTCACTAATAGAGGAATTTCAGTTAGTACATCATGATGGTGTTGTTCGTGTGAATCAAGAAACTTACCAAACTTCTAATCCGAAAGTCTTCGCTTCGGGTGATGTCATATTTGGGAAAGGACAAGGTGAGGCAATGGTTGTTTCTGCAGCCCAACAAGGCAAAGAAACTGCTTATGCTATTCATAGATCAATCAAACCATCAATAACAGAAACTGCATAATGAAAGAAATCAATGATCGGAGGATGGATATGGCTGATTTACGTATTAATTTTGCGGGGATCAAATCCCCTAATCCATATTGGTTAGCATCTGCACCGCCGACGAATACAGGTTATCAAGTACAGCGAGCTTTCGAGGCCGGCTGGGGTGGAGCCGTGTGGAAAACGCTTGGTGATCCTGTTCTTAATGTAACTTCTAGGTTTGGAGCGCATCACTTTAATGGACAGCGAGTTGCTGGATTCAATAACATAGAATTAATATCTGACCGACCGATTGAAGAAAACCTGAAAGAAATCTATGAAACGAAGAAGCGATTCCCTGATCGCGCAATTATAGCATCGATTATGGTTGAACCAAAACAAGCGAAATGGCATGAGATTGTGAAACGTGTCCAGGCTGTTGGAGTGGATGGATTTGAATTAAATCTTGGCTGTCCTCATGGCATGTCGGAACGCGGCATGGGATCTGCTGTGGGCCAGCAGCCAGATTTAGTAGAAAAATCTACCATGTGGGCAAAAGAGGCTGCTGAGGTTCCTGTGATTACCAAATTGACGCCGAATATTACTGATATAACTGCTACTGCTCGTGCTGCAGAACAAGGAGGAGCAGACGCCATTAGTATGATTAATACAATCAATAGTTTAGTAGGTGTTGATTTAGATACGTGGAATACGATTCCGAATGTAAATGGGAAGGGGGCCCATGGTGGTTATTGCGGCCCTGCCGTTAAACCAATAGCCCTAAATATGATAGGGGAATCAGCTCGAAATCCGCATATTACCATTCCTATTTCTGGGATTGGCGGTGTATCCACTTGGCAAGATACAGTTGAATTTATGCTAATGGGTGCAGGTGGCGTGCAAATTTGTACAGCGGCTATGCACCATGGTTTTCGGATTATTGAAGATTTAGTGGATGGTTTAAATAACTACCTAGATGATAAAGGGATTGTTTCTGTTAGCGACATTGTTGGAAGGTCTGTAGAAAAGTATACTGATTGGAGCAATCTTGATCTAAATCATAAGATCGTTGCACGAATAAACACCGATGTTTGTATTAATTGCAATAAGTGCCATATCGCTTGTGAAGATACATCGCATCAATGTATTGATATGTTACAAGATAAACATGGAATCGAATATCTAGAAGTTCGAGAAGAAGACTGTGTCGGCTGTAATTTATGCTCGATCGTTTGTCCAGTTGATGGTGCTATTGACATGGTTGAAGCTGAGAGGTTGGAAACACCAATGTCTTGGAATGAACGGCAAACAGCAATCCAAATGCTTGAGCAAAATATTGTTAATTCATAGTGTTAAGGAGGAATATGCAATGAAAAGAGTAATTAAGAATGGGACGATTGTGACTGCATCTGATAAGTATGTAGCGGATATTTTAATAGAAGATGAAAAAATCAAATCAATTAGTGATCAAATAGATGAACCAGAAGCAGAAATAGTTGATGCATCGGGCTATTATGTAATGCCTGGTGGGATAGATCCCCATACACATATGGATATGCCGTTTGGAGGAACAGTAACAGCTGATAACTTTGAAACAGGTACGATTGCGGCAGCGTATGGTGGGACAACAACAATCATTGATTTTTGTTTATCCGATAAAGGGAAGTCATTAAAAAGTGCACTAGAAAAATGGCATAGCAAGTCCCAGGATAAAGCGGTAATTGACTATGGATTTCATCTGCAAATATCCGAAATCAATGAGGATGTACTAAATGAAATTCCAGAAATTATTGAACAAGAAGGGGTAACTTCTTTTAAAGTTTTCATGGCTTATAAAGGTGTATTTCAAGCAGATGATGAAGTTTTATTTAAAATACTGGTGGCTGCGAAAGAGCATGGTGGGCTAGTAATGGTACATGCAGAGAATGGAGATGTCATCAACTATTTGACGACAAAGGCGTTAGCTGAAGGTAAAACAGATCCTATCTATCACGCACTGACCCGACCTCCAGAGGCAGAAGGGGAAGCGACGGGTAGAGCAGCTAAATTAACTGCATTAGCAGATTCTCAATTATATGTGGTACACGTTACATGTGAAGAAGCGGTTGAACAAATTGCTGAAGCGCGTAGTAAAGGTTTTCGTGTATATGGAGAAACATGTCCACAGTATTTGGTCTTAGATCAATCTTACCTAGAAAAAGCTAATTTTGAAGGTGGGAAATACGTTTGGTCACCACCATTGCGAGAGAAATATAATCAAGAGGTGTTATGGAATGCTTTGAAAAGTGGACAATTGCAAGCCATTGGTTCTGACCAATGTTCGTTCAATTTTAACGGCCAGAAGGATCTTGGCAGGGATGACTTTACGAAAATCCCTAATGGCGGTCCGTTTGTGGAAGATCGATTTAGTTTGATGTATTCAGAGGGAGTCCATAAAGGAAGAATCTCCATTCATGAATTTGTTGATATGGTATCTACGCAAGCAGCTAAATTATTTGGATTATTTCCACGTAAGGGAACAATTGCACCAGGAAGTGATGCAGATATGGTGCTATTTGACCCCGCTGTGGAACGGACAATCTCTGCAAAAACACATCATATGAATGTCGATTATAGTGCATTAGAAGGGATAAAGGTAATCGGTGAACCAGTGAGTGTTTTTTCCAGAGGGAAATATGTCATCAAGGATAGACAGTTTGTCGGTAGACCGGGGATGGGGAGCTATCTGAAATGTAATAAATTTGGGCTTAAAGCTAAAGACGAAGCAAAAGCTACGACTTTAATTAAAAACTCGTAAAAGCAAGATAACTGCTTGATGTTCCTAACACGTCAAGCAGTTATTCTATATAACTTTGGGATCAGAAGGGATGAGAAAAAAATGCAAACAAACCAGAAATCCTATTTGAAATCTCCAGATCTGCTGCCAGTTCATCATCAAAAGCGAAATATTAATGTAGTTGGCTTTTGTGCCATGTGGGTGGGAATGGCTATTCTTCTGGCAACCTTTGATATAGGAGCTTCGGGTATACAAAATATTCCTTTACCACTGGTTATACTTGCAACATTAATCGGGTCAATTGCTATTGGTGGTTTTATTTCCATCATTGGTGATATCGGTGTAGAGCATGGAATTTCGTTTCCAGTTTATATGCGCGCACCATTTGGTACATTGGGAACGCATATACCTTCCATTACTCGTGCATTAGCTGCTTCATTTTGGTTTGGAATCAATACATACTTTGGTGCAACCGCAATTAATGCTATTTTACATACGTTTTTCCCTTCATTTGATTATTTATTAGGGTGCTATATTGTATTTGCAGTCTTTCAATTAATTAATACAGCTTCAGGGATTAAATGGGTCGAACGATTCGCTGATTTAGCAGCTCCGATTATTGTTGTTTTGTCCTTAATTATTTACATGACATTGTCAGAGGAAGCGAAACTCGGTGGAAGTGATGTATGGACATGGGTTGGTAGTCCGGTAACTGGAGGGGCAGCTTTTACCGCTTTTATGATTGTAGTTTTCGCTAATATGGGGTTCTGGGCAACTCTTGGAACTGATATTCCGACGATTTCCCGCTTTTTTAAGGCTCCTAAATTTGAAAGAAACTGGTTCAAAAGAAATAAGACAACCTTCATTGGCAGTGTCATTGCTCTTCCATTAACAGAGGCATTTATGATTATGATTGGCGCAGCGGCTTTTGTTGTTTCTGGTACTTCGAATCCTGTTATTGCCTTACAAGATGCTTCATCTGGATGGATGTTAGCAATGTTACTGTTAATGGTGGTTTTAACACAATGGTCTACAAATACGGCTGCGAATATCATTCCCGCTTCTGCGGTATTTTCTAATGTGTTAGGACCAAAAGTCTCAAATATGGTTGCTGTATTTATTGTAGGAATCGTAGGTACGGTTATCCAACCATGGAGTGTTTATGAAGTATTAACACAGGTATTACTATTTATTGGAGCGGTATTAGCATCGATTACGGGAATACTTTTTGCAGATTATTATTTATTACGGAGGCGAAGAGTTAATGTACAAGATTTGTATCGCTCAGATGGTCAATATCGATTTGCTGGAGGGATAAATGTAGCTGGGTTTATCGCTTGGGCGATTGGGGGAGTAGCCGCAATATTCTTAATGGAATATTCGTTTATAGTAGGTTTTCTTATAGCTGGTGCTAGCTATTATATTTTAGCTAAATATTGGTACTTCAGAAAATATCAGCAGAAGGAGATTGAGGATCCTAGTTTAGGAATAACAGTAGGAAGGGATTGGGTTATTGAGAGTGTAGAAGAGGAAGGTAGCAATCATTTATTAAAAGAGGAGGCGTAGGATGACAGTTTACGATGTTTTTGAAACGGAAAAGAATCAAATTGATCAATTGCTTCATAGTGGTTTTAAAATGACAAGGATAACAAGTAATTTAGATGGGGATGTGGTCCATATGGAACGGATAGAGACAAATGAGCAAAGAACGATTCGCTTAACCAATCCCGAGAGCAGGAAGTACCTGACGACATTACTTATTAGGCAAGGAAGAGAAGGAACGATTACTTAATCAAGTGACTTGTGCAACACTAACAAAAGGGGAGATGAAGGAAATGGAAAACCAAAAAGTTTTGGTTAATGGAGAACGTTTAAGAGATACATTGGAGAAATTCGCAGATTTTGGCAGGACTGCAAATAATGGCGTAACTCGCCTTGCCTTATCAGAGCAGGATTTAAAAGTGAGGTCCTACTTTCAATCATGTTGTGAAAATCTAGGAATGGACGTATTCTATGATGATATGGGAAATATGTATGCAAGACTAGCGGGCGTCAATAATGAAAAGCAACCAATTGTAATTGGATCGCATCTAGATTCTGTAGAAAAAGGCGGACGATTTGATGGCGTATTGGGAGTAGTAGCTGGACTTGAAGTGGTACGAACGATCGTCGAAAATAAGGTTAAACCGCAAATACCTATTGTTATTGCTAATATAACAAATGAAGAGGGCGCAAGGTTTGAACCCTCGATGATGGCTTCAGGGGTCATCTCAGGAAAATTTGATAAAACCAGAATGCTACAGTCCACAGATAATCATGGGATAACGTTTAAGGAAGCGTTGGAAGCAAGTGGTTATATTGGACAGGAAGCGAATCGACTAACTGAGGCCGAGGCTTTTCTGGAGCTTCATATTGAGCAAGGACCAATTTTAGAACAGGAATCCTTAAAAATTGGTGTTGTAGAATGTGTGGTCGGAATGGTTTGTTATGAAATAGAAATTACAGGTGAATCGGATCATGCTGGTACAACACCAATGCAAATGAGAAAAGATGCACTATTTACTGCGAATAGCGTAATTAGTCAATTACGGGATAGGTTAAGTCAATTGGATGAAAGCATAGTATTTACAATAGGTAGGGTAGATGTTAGCCCCAATATTCATACGGTTATTCCGAATAAGGTTGTATTCTCTTTAGAAGCACGTCATCAAGATGAAGCGATTATTAAACAAGTAGAAGAAATTATTCAGGCTATTCCATCTTCTCCCATGAAAGAAGATTGTGATGTCACCTTGCGAAAACTGTGGGGCAGAGATACGGTTTGGTTTGATTCAGCTATTGTAAACATACTGGAACAATCCGCCAAAGGCTTAGGTTATTCATATAAGCGAATGGTTAGTGGAGCTGGGCACGATGCCCAATTTATTGCGACTTATATTCCATCTGCTATGGTTTTTGTTCCAAGTGTAAATGGAAAAAGTCATGCTGAAGATGAGTTAACAGACTGGGATGATTGTGCAAAAGGTGTAAATGTCCTATTAGAATCTGTATTACGTTTAACAGCCGAATAGCCTCCATTTTTCTCCCAAACGATAGTATGATCTGTCGCTTGGGAGTTTTTTTGTCAACCTTAATTAAATGTGGTTGACAAACAAATGTTTTTAAAATAGAATTTAATCTAATTATTCTTAAGGGGAGGTGTGAGGATGAATTCAAAAAGTAAAAAGATGCATAGGATTACAACGTGTGCAATCTTCTCGGCGTTAACAGCCATATTGGCGCAAATTGAAATTCCTTTACCAATTATTCCAATAAGTGGTCAGACATTAGCAGTAGGCATCACTGCAACCATTTTGGGAAGTAGGCTTGGAGCGATAGCAATGATTTGCTATGTATTAATCGGAGCAGTCGGTGTACCTGTTTTTGCTGGTTTTAGCGGGGGTCTTCAAGTTTTAGCTGGTCCATCGGGTGGATACATAATGGGATTTATTTTAGCAGCCTTTGCTACGGGAATGATCTTAGAGAAGACACGTTTTAACTACCTTTATGCTGTTATTGCGAATACAGTTGGTATGTTTATTACCTTAGTATTTGGAACAATTCAGATGAAGTATGTACTGGATGTTAACTGGCAAGAAGCTATGTTAGCGGGGGTATATCCGTTTATTATTGTTGGATTTATTAAAGTGTTAATGGCAAGCTGGATTGGGATTATAGTGAGGAATCGATTAATCCATGCTAATCTAATGGTCGAAAAGATCGCGTAATAATAAGGTAACGATTTTTGACAATTGATCGAAAACGATTGCAAAGTGCTGTTCCCCATGTAATTCTTAAACTAGGAATTTGAATGGGGGCAGAAAAAAGTGAGTGTTGGTTTAATCGTCTTTTTAATTATCTTATTTGTGATTGCTCTAGGCGCTACCTTGTTTGCTTTCAAGCAGGAAGAGAATAAACTAAGAAGGTATGAGGAGGAAGGAGATTCTCCCGAAAATGAGCGAATCCGCTCATCTGAATATGAGGTAAATTCGTTAAAAACGAATGTCCCTATTTTAATTGGGATTTATAGTTTGGCAGTACTTATAGGTTTAATTGCATTTATGTTCTATATTTTTAACTAAATACCGTATGGAATCACCTTTTTCGTAGAAGCTGAAAATATAGCTCTTATGGAAAAGGTTTTTTGTATTAACTAGAAAAAGAAAAAATGATACAAAATAGTGATGGGATTTATATGCTTTTTTGTTGTGCATTATACATTAGAGGGGTATAGTATATAGCGAAAGATGAATGAAACCAATAATAAGGAGATGAAGATAGATGGCAAACCAAAGGCATGACCACCCAGTAACTCCAAGGACAAAGGATGAAAAGGCAGCAATAACGAATCGGCTAAAGCGCATAGAAGGACAAGTACGAGGGATACAAAAAATGGTTGAGGAAGATCGCTATTGCATCGATATCTTAGTTCAAATCAGCGCGATTAATGCTGCATTAAAAAAGGTTGGATTTTCTGTAGCAGAACGACACACGAAACATTGTGTTACGGATGCTGTTAAAAATGGTGAAGGCAATGAAGCGATTGATGAGTTAATGGAAGTATTAAAACAGTTTTCTAAATGAAGGTGTATCCAATACCTGAAAAACAACATGTTACATTCGGAATAACAGGTATGACCTGTGCTGCTTGTTCAACTAGAATTGAGAAAGCACTTAATGAAAAATCTGAATTTTTAATGCATCGGTAAATCTGGCCAATGAATCTGCTTCGATTGAATACAAATTCCGCAGTTACTGGGGAAGGTGAAATAATTAATGTAATTGAAAAGCTAGGGTATCATGCACAGTTAAAGACCGAAAACTAACAAAAACAATCGAAAAAAGAAGAACAGTTAAAGCGAATGAGAAGGAAGTTGGTTGCTGCAGTGTTTTATCTATGCCACTATTAATAACTATGTTTGACCATTTATTTGGTCTACAATTGCCGGGCTATCTTTATGAATCCTTGGTTTTAAATTTGTCTTAGCTACACCCGTTCAATTTTTGATTGGCTGCCAATTTTATATTGGAGCTTATAAGAACCTGCGGAATTATTCAGCAAATATGGATGTGTTGGTAGCTCTAGGTACAAGTGCAGCTTATTTTTATAGGTTGTATGAATCGTTAAAAACCATTGGGGATCCAACTTATATGCCACATCTTTATTTTGAAACGAGTGCTATTCTAATCACGTTAATATTATTTGGTAAATATTTGGAAACAAAAGCGTTAACTATCAAACAGTAGAGGAAGAAGTTCAACGATTTGAGGCTGATGGGAAGACGGCCATGCTGATCGCAATTGATTATGACTTGAAAGGAGTTATTGCTGTTGCAGATACAATAAAAGATACTGCAATAGAAGCAATTGAACAACTTCAATCTCAAGACTTGGAAGTAATTATGCTCACAGGAGATAATGAAAGAACAGCTGAGGCGATCGCGAAACAAGTTGGAATTAGCCAAGTGATTGCAAAGGTTCTTCCAAAGCAGAAAGCAGAAAAAGTAAAAATGGTGCAACAACAAGGTAAGCAAGTAGCAATGGTTGGTGACGGAATTAATTAGCAGTAGCCGATATTGGTATTGCCATTGGACAGGGACAGAAGTTGCTATAGAAGCAGCAGATGTAACGATCTTGGGTGGCGAGTTGCTTTTAATACCAATGGCGATCAAAACAAGTCAAGCAACGATAAAAAATATCCGGCAAATTTATTCTGGGCTTTTGCCTATAACAGTGCAGGTATACCAATTGCAGCTCTCGGCTTATTAGCTCCATGGATTGCTGGAGCTGCAATGGCATTTAGTTCCGTCAGTGTTGTCTCCAATTCTTTACGATTAAAACGGCTGAAACTATAGCAGAAATAAGGTTTAAATGGATATATTTTCGTGGAAAGCAATAATTGAAAGGAGATATAAATGATGCAAACAACATTAGATGTAAGAGGAATGAGCTGTGGCCACTGTGAACAAGCAGTGAAAGGTGCACTTGAAGCATTGAATGGTGTTACGGGAGTAGAAGTTCATCTGAATACTGGAAAAGTAGATGTAACCTATGATGAAGCACAGGTGAATATTCAGACTATGCGTGAAGCGGTGGAAGAACAAGGATATAATGTCGTAATTTAACGGATGTCTGACAAATAGGTGGAATCGCCTAAAAAAATATTCCAAAATATGAATTATCAAATTATTTTCATAGGAATTATAGAGCAATTGCGAAAAAATGTTGCGAATATCCGCTTATGCACTTGCATTTTATTAAAGAACAAGGTAAAGTTAAAAGTGCAAAAGGAAATTGAAGTTTGAATAATACTTTACGATCTCTTTATCAAAGTGAGTGTAAAAGTATTTATGATTCAATTACTTTGCACGATATTTGTATAAGGAGGTCATTTTAATGACTGGTAAAGTAAAATGGTTTAATGCTGAAAAAGGCTTCGGTTTCATCGAGCGTGAAGACGGAGACGACGTATTCGTACACTTCTCAGCTATCCAAGCTGAAGGTTTCAAAACACTTGAAGAAGGTCAAGATGTTGAATTTGAAATCGTAGAAGGTAACCGCGGGCCACAGGCTGCAAACGTTACTCGTCTATAATAGATATAGAAAAAAGGCTTATCTCTTTTGAGATAAGCCTTTTTTTATACATTAGAAAAGGATAGAATTTAACTATATTACAAATCGAAATCTTTGTTATATAAGGAGGAAACTCATGACAAGCTTTGATTGGAATAAAGAGGCTACTGAACAATGGGACAATCGAGCAGCGTTTTGGAATGAACGAAGTCAGAATATGTGGGAAAATGGGAGTAGGAGCGAGATTATCCCATTTATTAATAACTACTTTCAAACAGGAGGCTATGTTCTGGATATTGGCTGTGGTGATGGATATGGAACATATAAGCTTTATGAGCAGAAGTACCAAGCAGTGGGCCTTGATATATCAGCCAATATGATTAACTATGCAAGAGCAGAGCATCCAAGCAGTATTGAATTCTTACAAGGAAATGTAAATCAGCTTCCTTTCAAAAAGGAAACATTTGATGGTGTGATGGCAATAAATAGTTTAGAGTGGACGGAGAATCCTAAACATGCAATAAAAGAAATAAAGCGAGTAGTAAAGCAGGGCGGTTGGCTTTGTATTGGTATTCTTGGTCCGACTGCCGGTCCGAGAATAAATAGTTATCCACGTTTACATATGGAAAAAGCTATATGTAATACGATGATGCCATGGGAATTTGAAAAACTATGTGAGGAGATGAATCTTTCCTGTACGGATGGATTTGGAGTATATAAACAAGGCGTAACAAAAGAAAATTATGCTCACTTAACGACAGAACTAAAACAAGCACTATCCTTTTCTTGGATATTTATGTTAAAAAAGGCGGGGGAATCATGAACGAAAAAGCAAAAGAGCAGCAAATCATAGATAATTATCAACAAGAAGAAAAAATGATGATTCTTGTGTTCACCCAATGGTGCAAGAATAATAACTTAGACCCGGAAGCTTTGTATAATCAAGCGTATCCTAAACAGACAGGTACAAATCAAGCGTTAGTTGAAGCTATCAATTCAACTGTTTCAAGGGAAGAGTCAGAAATGATTCCAACGGAAACGGTATTACAAGTGCTACAATTATTTGGTAATGATGAATTAGGTTTTATCGTCCAACAAGCAGCAGAGGAAATCAAACACAAGGGGCAACAATAGCATAATTGTTACCCCTTCTCTCAGCATTTTTGTTTTAAGCAAATAGTTTCATTAACGCTTGTGTTCCACTATCAGCTTCACCCTTTTCCTCAAGTTCCTGATATAACTTTAGTGAAAGCGATAATCCGTGTGTGGATAGACCAAGTTCTTCCGCAGACTCAAGCGCAATTCTCATATCTTTGATAAAATGCTTCACATAGAACCCTGGTGCAAAATCACCAACAATCATTCGTGGTGCTAGGTTGGATAATGACCAACTACCTGCAGCACCAGTTGTAATACTATCCAAAACGCGGCTTGGATCGAGTCCAGCTTTTTTTGCATAAGCAATTGCTTCACAAACACCAATCATATTGGAAGCAATGGTAATTTGATTTGCGAGTTTTGTGTGTTGGCCTGCCCCCGCTTCTCCCTGAAGCATGATATTTTCTCCCATAATCTGAAAAAGCTCTTTAACATCCTGAAATGCTTGCTCTTCTCCGCCAACCATAATTGCTAACTTTCCGTTTCTGGCACCTAAATCACCACCAGATACAGGTGCATCTAAGGCATAACAATTTTTTTGTTTTGCCTGATTTGCAATATCTATTGCTAATTGTGGTTTTGAAGTAGTCATATCAATTAAAAACGAACCAGGAGACACATGATTCAATATGCCATTTTCGCCAAAATAGATTTCTTCTACGTCTGAAGGGTATCCAACCATGGTAATTATTACATGACATGATTTGGATAAGGCTGTTGGGGACGAATACCATGTTGCGCCTTCGGCCAGTAATTCTTCCGCTTTCTGTTGAGTTCGAGTATAAATTGATAATTTATATCCTGCTTTCATGAGATTACGCGCCATACTTTTGCCCATTACACCAGTTCCGATAAATCCGATATTTGTATCTGTGGTTACCAATTTTTTCTCTCCTTTCTTCTCTTTCTAATTCTTTCGACAAAATAAACAAGTTTTCCTGTATGCTATAGTTAAATTATATTGTAAACATAGTGGGGAGGGTTTTTTAAATGGAATGGGTGGTTAAAACATTCAATGAATTAGATGCAGAAGAATTGTATAAAATACTTCAGTTAAGAGTAGATGTGTTCGTCGTGGAGCAACGTTGTGCATATCCAGAATTGGATGGGTATGATTTTCGATCCATCCATTATTATTTAAAAGATGGTGAAGAAATCGCTGCTTATGCACGATTATTACCTGCGGGTAGTATGTATGAAGAAGCATCAATTGGTCGCGTATTGGTAGCGGCTAAATATCGTGGCAATGGTTATGGAAGACAATTATTGGCAAATGTACTACATTATATGAAAAATGAACAAGTG
This sequence comes from Virgibacillus sp. CM-4, assembly GCF_000445495.1. NCBI lineage: Bacteria > Bacillati > Bacillota > Bacilli > Caryophanales > Bacillaceae > Virgibacillus > Virgibacillus sp. CM-4. The sequence continues at coordinate 59,054 of NZ_AUQA01000001.1, read as the reverse complement.
TATACCCTAAAAATACAAGCGCAACAATATTTAAAAAAGTTCTATGAATCCTTTCAATTTAGACAAATATCGGAGCCATACCTTGATGATGGGATTTGGCATATTGATATGACTTGGGTAAATGATCACAATTGATGTTGATATAAGAGCTATTATTAAAGCAATACTTTTATGCTTATTCATCACGAAAAGTAAGTAAATTCAAATGGAAAAAAGTGAAGTATTATCATTCGTATAAATTTGATGGATGATGCAAAAATAATATTGAATTTCAAGAAGAACCAACAAATAAAAAGGATGATAAATATGAATAATCGAGGTATGATGACTTCACTACTTGCCATAGGAGCAACGGGAGCAGCAATTTATGGAATTACAAAGGGAGTACAAAATGGAACATTTAAGAACATGTCCCAAAATTTATCGAATGCAATGAACAATTCAGCACAACAAATAACTCAACCCATCCAAAATATGACTAACAATCAAAATGCGCAACAACTAACAAACACACTAAGTGGGTTAAATAGTTCACAACAACAAGCGCCTAACAATCATTCGCAAAGCAGCAAATAACTGTTGACTACATGTGAATCATTGTAACTTTATAAATACTTTTTCTGGTATTGAGCGAGCGATTAGTGAATTACAAACATTTCGTTATTTAATTAAATAAAGCCCCTCGTTTAAGAGGGGCAATTCGCGTGAGACCTTACATATACTATGTTTATATAGAAAGTGAGTAATCTGAAAGGCTAAGAAAAGCCTTAAATTTATGATGTGTCTTTAGTCATATTTAAATACATTGGTAAATATTATCTATAAGGGTTAACCCCATTACCTTGCCCTAGTTCAATTTGCGGTTGTTGTACTAGGGCTATAGTTATGTAATAATTCTTCTTTGGCTTCTAGACTTAAATAGTAGAGGAGTCCGTCCGGATGAGTTGTTTACATAAAATAGGTTCTATCATCGCTCTCGTCAAAATCCTTCGCTTTCCGCGAGCACGGTTCAGCTTCCTTGCCCCGGCAATCCCTCGTCAGCACACTTTCCTTCGGGATCTTCCGCTCGTACTGTTCCGGTATGAGTCTACGTATGTTGACTGCATGTGTATCATCGTTTAACTCATTCCTATTTTATCGTTCGACTTTTAGGTTACCTATTTTAGTTGTCTCCCGTCCCCTGGGTGTTTTTTTAATAGGCATACTCGCAATATAATTTAGGTATCACATATTAAAATGTATATTAAAATATAGAGATGTGAAACAAGCCCTCTTGGAACAAGAGAGGGCTAAAAGAATAACAATGTCTAGAAAGGAGTGAAATGTTATAACCATTTCACTATTAATCATATGAAAGGAACGTTTGTTGGTGTAGTTTAAAAGTTTAATTTTAATTAATTGACATAAAAGCCCCTTCAATAAGAAGGGGGCGGATGAGAATGAGCTTCATTGTTTGTATGTCGCAATCACGCCATATAATTGTTTTAAAAGGAAAGCGAGTTACAAAACTCATCAACGATCTGCTTTTTTATTTCTTCTATGGGAAACTGCTGTGGATAAGTAGATATCATCAACATAATGCCTTGAAGCGTGGATGAAAAGTATAACGACCGTTTCCGTGATTCCTTTGCTCCTAGTTTTTCAAATATCTTACATTGAAACTCAAACTGTCTGCCGTTCTCTTCAATAAGAAAACGACTGTATTTGATCAGCTCATGATCTGCTTCAGGCTGCGTTTGCAGATGTAGATAGAAACGAAATTCTTCCGGCCTATCGTAGACATTATCGATAGCACCCTCTATAATATGCTTGATTTGCTCCACTGGTGTATCGATAGCTTTTGCTTGATCCATGACTTCAACTATTTCTCCTACCCGAGCGTCTACCATTGTCGCCAGAAGTTCTTCTTTCCCTTTAAAGTAGTTGTAAAGCAGGCCTTTAGAGACGCCAGCCTGTATAGCAATGTCGCTAATAGAAGTCGCATGATACCCCTGCTTGATGAATAATTCCATCGCAGCTTTAAGAATACTCTCTTTGGCTAACTGCCGAATACGCTCATTCTCTTGTGGTGTTCTTGGCATATCAATCATCATCCTTTTAAAAAATGTTATATGTCGATACAAACCCTTGGGATGCGTTAACGTCACCATATGATCTGCACCAGAAATTTCAATGATTTGAGCGCATTTACTTCGCTTAAAATGATGTGATTTTGGTCTTGCATACTGCACCTCCTGGGTAGAGCGCTTAAGTATATGGAACAGTGGTCTCAATGAATTACCTATAATATTACACCCTGTTCTTGACAACTTATGTCATATTTTATTAAATAAACATAATAAATGATAAAAAGGTGAGGTTGATGAGAGGGGATCGACTGGTATCTATACTTTTATTATTACAATCACATGGGCAAATGACAGCCAAAGAATTAGCAGAAAAGCTGGAGGTTTCCGAACGAACCATTTATCGAGATATGGATGCTTTAAGTGGAACCGGTATCCCAGTTTTAGCAGAACGGGGGAAAAACGGCGGCTGGTCATTATTGGAAGATTATCGGACTAATTTAACAGGTTTAAAGGAATCTGAAATTCGTGCGCTATTTGTACCTCAGTCCACACAATTGCTAGATGACTTGGGATTTGCCCGTACATCCGAAGAAGCTAGGAATAAACTAATCGCTTCGCTTCCATCTATTTATCGCGAAAACGCTAAAGATGTCTGGAATCGTATTCATGTTGACATGAGCACATGGTTTAAGCGGAGAGAAAAAATAATGTCCTTCGAAGTTCTTAAAAAGGCCATTTGGAACGAATACAAATTAAAGATTGAATATCAGCGTATGGACGGAAATACTAGTGAACGAGTTGTAAAACCACTTGGACTTGTAGCAAAAGGAAGTCGTTGGTATTTCGTTGCTTCCAAAGAAAATGATGACATCCGAAATTACAGGGCGTCGCGTATATTATCCGCAAAACCTTTGGAAGAAACATTTGAAAGACCAAAAGATTTCAATCTTGCTCAGTATTGGGAATTATCAACAAAAGCATTTATAGAAAATTTACCTCATTACGAAGTACGAGTGGAAGTTCTGCCGTCTACCTTGACATGGCTTAAGTTCTCTGGACGATTGGTCCAAAATATGGAGGTTGAAAATATAACGAAGGATGATTGGGTCCCTGTCAAACTTTCTTTTGATACCGAAAATGAGGCAAAAGCCTATATACTGGGGTTTGCAGATCAAATAAGGGTGATTGAACCAAAAGAATTACAGGATAAGATTATTGAAATGGCTGAAAGTGTTGTCGCATTCTATAAACGTGAAGGGTAATAGTAAGAAAAATGATCAACATGGATGTATTTTCTTCTCGCTTCAATTTTTTACATGTATCTTGAAGCGCCTTAATAAAAGGATTTATATATAACCTTTGGCATTCCTGCATCCATAATGTATCAACTAAAAATGGAAATAAATTCTAAATAACCGATTTCGGATTGACATGATTTGGGAGCAAAAATAGAGAATGTCGTCGTCCTCTTTTGTGCATAGTATAGATACATATTCACTCAAAAAGAGAGGACGATCTTCCATGATTACGAACCAACAATTAGCGGCATGTAAGGAAGTCTTATTAAATCGGCAATCTGAGTTGATTAATCAAGTTCAGGATCACTTAGGGCTTACGCTTGAAACGGCACAGGAATCAATTGGGGAACTTTCCAATTATGATAATCATCCTGGAGATACAGGGTCTGAATTATTTGAGAGGTCAAAGGATCTAGCTCTTAATGAGCATGCTGAAAGGGAATTAGAAGAAATTAATGAAGCATTACATGCTATTGAAGATGGCACATATGGTATATGTACGAAATGTGGGGGAGATATTCCGTATGAAAGGCTAGCTGCTGTTCCTACTGCTGATCGTTGTGTGGAACATGCGAATCATAATGCATTTACGCAGCATCGTACCATTGAAGAGCAAGTTTTTAGCCCAAATATAAATCCTGATGAAAGATCTGATGATTCACAGGTTGAATATGATGCAGAAGATGCTTGGCAAGAAGTGAGTGTCTATGGAACTTCTGAAACTCCATCTGACTTCTATGGTGAGAAAGAAGACTATGATGAAATGTATCCAAATAGTGATGGAGCACCAGGAGCAGTAGAAAGTGTAGAAGAATTTTTAGCTGCTGATATTAATGGAGAATATACACATCCGGCTGCTAATCATAATAAATATGAAGAGAATTTGGACTAACTCATTGCAACTTCATTTGAAACCTTTATTCCATTTATTCGTAGTACAAATAAGAGGTGAATGAAATGAATCAAAGTAAAGGTTGTTTAAAATGTGGCAGTACGGATGCGGATCAAAAAGAAGTATCAATGACAGGTTCTGGGTTATCGAAGATGTTTGATGTTCAGAATAATAAATTCCTTGTTGTATATTGTAAAAATTGTGGATACTCGGAGTTCTACAATAAGGAAACTTCTGCAAGCAGCAATATTTTTGATTTATTCTTTGGATAACATTATAAAAAACCCATCTCCTGTTGTTGAGGAAATGGGTTTTTACATGTTTATCATTCGTTTGACTGGTTTGTTTCATTGTCTTCTTGTGCTTGAAGTGTTAATTCTGTTGTTTGCTTCTCACCATCACGATAGTACTCTATTTCGACTGTCTCACCAACGGATGCATCAGAATAGAGGAATTGTCTTAATTCTAAAATCGATGTAATTTCATTCCCATTAATTTTTGTAATGACATCAAATTGTTCTAAACCTGCTTCAGATGCTGCCGAACCATTTTGTACCTCTGCGATAACCATACCGCCCTTTACATCATCAGGCAAGGCAATTTCATTGCGATACTGTTGAGGTACTTGATTAATTGCGGCAGTACTAATTCCGATTAGCGGCCTTTCGATTTCACCTTCTTTTTCTAATTGTTCAATTATCGGAAGTGCTGAATCTACCGGGATGGCAAAACCTATACCTTCTACTTCACTACGAGCAATTTTCATAGAGTTAATACCGACGACAGCTCCATTTTCATTTACTAATGCACCGCCGCTATTTCCAGGGTTGATTGCAGCATCGGTTTGAATAACTTCTGTTACCCAATCTGCTTGCTGGTCACCATTTGTATCAATTTCAATGGAGCGATTTAATCCACTGACTACGCCTTTCGTCACGGTGTTAGCAAATTGCATGCCGAGCGGATTGCCAATAGCCATAGCAGTTTCACCTACTTTAAGGTCTTTTGAAGTACCCATGTTAGCAACAGTTGTTATTTTCTCGCCATCGACTTCTAATACAGCTAAATCGGTTAATTCATCTGTACCTAGTACTTTTGCATTTAAGCGTTCCTCTTGATAATTAAGCACAATTTCTACTTCTTTTGCCCCTTCTACAACGTGTTGATTCGTAATAACGTATGCCTTGCCGTTTTCCTTTTTATATATAATTCCTGAGCCAGTACCTGCTTCCTCGCTTTCAGTCCATACGCTTTGCTGTTGCATATTAAGTACACCAACAACAGCTTTAGAAGTTTCTTCTATGTTAGTAGCAACATCTGCGTCATCGGAGGCCAAGGTCTTGACTACTTCTGCTGCTTCATTGTTTGAATTATCTGTAGCGTTATTATTGTTTCCGCTTTGTTGGTTAATAGGTATAATATTTGTTAATACCAATGCTACTATTAAGGCTACAGATACGATACCACCAGATAACCCTCCTAGGAAGAAGTGCAGCATCGATTTATTTTTTGGAGGTTTTTTATTTCCTTTAGAGTCTCTATGATTATCGGAAGTACCTGTATCTGTTTGATTATATGATTCTCTTTGAGTTTGATGGTCTTGATAGGTATCAGATAGTGGCCGTTCATCTTCGAAAGAATTATTTTCATTAGGATATCCATCCCAATCATTACGTTGATTTTCGTCTTTATAATCCATCTTTCCTCACCCTTTCCAAAGATTTTAAAAAACAGGCTTTAGGATACCATCTCTAAGCGACGAGGGGAGTTAGGGGACGCAACAGAGGTGTTATCCACCAGCCTGAATATATGAGTAAATGGCACTTCATGAGAATTTAAAGATGTAATTCAATGAAGTCACCATCGATATATTTATATTGTACCCACGCTATTTGGGATTCATTTGGTATAAATGTGGAAAAAATGTGTAAAACCATTTAGGATGTAAACATTAACTATTTATGTGAGAATAGAAGTAATTAATTTGTAGAAAAGGTGACAGAGTATGAATAATCATATTGGTGTTGTTGAAGATGATTCGAATATACAAAATATTGTATCCGCGTATTTGAAAAAAGAGGGTTTTGAAGTAACCGTACTGGATAATGCTGAGGATGCATGGGAGTTTTGGCAAACCGACCGCCCCGATATGTGGATATTAGATATTATGCTGCCTGGTATGGATGGTTATGAATTCTGCAAAAAAATTCGTAATGAAAGTGAAGTTCCAATTATTATTATATCAGCAAAAGATGAAGAGATAGATAAGATTCTCGGGCTGGAGCTTGGTGGAGACGATTATTTAACAAAGCCGTTTAGCCCGCGAGAATTAGTGGCTAGAGTAAAACGTTTATTCAAACGCTCGCAAGTGTTGGTAGAAAAAGAAGAACTGGAAGATAGAGTAACTGTTGACCAACTAACGATTGATAAGAAAGAACGGCGTATTTTCTTTGATAATCAAGAATTTGAAGTAACCACCAAAGAATTTGATATGTTATCGATACTAACTGAAAATATCAATCGCGCATTTTCTAGAGAAGAATTGCTAATAAAAATATGGGGAGATAATTACTTTGGAAGTGATCGAGCCGTGGATGATTTAGTGAAGCGGATTCGGAAGAAACTACCCGATCTTCCGTTGGAAACTGTATGGGGTTACGGCTATCGATTAAGGCATGAAGGAGATCAAGTATGAGGCTGCAATCTCAGCTAAATGCTGCATTTACTACTCTATTATTAATCGTCATGGCGATAACGGGATATTTGATTTACTCTTTAATTTTGGACATGCTTATTCAAGATGAGCAACGGCAATTAAGGCAAAAAGGAGATTTATTAATTGAGGTTCTAAATGAACAGTACGGTAACACGAGTATAAGTAATTTAGAGGAGTTTCTCCAGGATCAAGATTTACAATTATTTATATATGATCGTAATCAAAATGCCGTCGTATCACCATTACCTAAATCGGTTGTTGCTGAATTCTTTCGTACCAATGATTTTTCCGATAAAAATGAAACGTTATGGGAGTATAAAAATGATAAATACGTTACTTCGCGAATTCTAATTAGACCTGAAAGTACAGGATTAGAGTTAATTTTATTAACCCCACTTAGTGATATTGAATCTGTTCAACAGAATTTTATTTTCCGGTTACTAATTGTATTCTTGATAGGTGGCGCTATTGCAACAATTCTGAGTTATATATTTACACGTAAATTAGTAACGCCACTTTCTAAATTAAAAAAACAATTGAAGAAAATCGAAAAACGTCAATTTAATTCCATGGAGAGAATTCACGCTACTGGGGAAATTAAGGAAGTGGAACAAAGTGTATTTGAGATGGCAAACGAACTACAGAGGTATATTAATTCTCAACAAACTTTCTTTCAAAATGCAAGCCATGAACTAAAAACGCCATTGATGACAATCCAAGGGTATGCAGAAGGAATCCGGGATAAGATTTTTGATGCGAATGAAGAAGAAAAGGGCTTGGAAGTGATGGTAACAGAAGTTAAACGCTTGAAAAAAATAATTAATGAAATGGTCCTATTAGCTAAATTAGATAGTGAACCAGATGTTTATAATCCTGAAATGTTACAGTTATCTGTTATCTTGGAGCAAGTAGTGGATCGGGCTTTGCCAATTGTTAATGAAAATGGAGTTGAATTAAAGCACAGCATGGAGGGGTCACCAGAATTATACGCTGATGGTGAAAAGTTATTACGTGCCCTTTTAAATCTTACCTTTAATGGCATACGTCATGCGAACGAAAAGGTAAGCTTGCATATTAAACAAGAAAACAAGCGAATCCTGATTACTGTAGAGGACGATGGTGAGGGGATATCCGAAAACCTTATCCCGCAGATATTTCATCGATTTGTAAAAGGAAAGGGTGGAGAAACTGGCCTTGGATTAGCAATTGCTCGAGCTATTATTGAACAATCTGGTGGCAGAATAACTGTCGATCGCTCACAACTTGGAGGAGCAAAATTCCAAATAGAATTTTTCGAGCAGCATTTAGAACGATGAAACTTCAAAACTTTTACCTAATACCGGCAAGTGTGTTATAATTGAATGGTTTGAATCAACTCGTAAATAGAGGAGCTTACGTATGCAATTAAGAGAAGATATTCGCAACATCGCTATTATTGCCCATGTAGACCATGGTAAAACGACATTAGTCGATCAGCTTTTAAAGTATTCGGGGACATTCCGCGAAAATGAGCAAGTTAATGAGCGGGCGATGGACTCTGGAGATATTGAGAGAGAACGTGGTATTACTATTTTGGCAAAGAATACCGCGATTAAATATAAAGACACAGCCATTAATATCCTTGATACGCCTGGCCATGCTGACTTTGGTGGTGAAGTGGAACGAATTATGAAAATGGTTGATGGAGTGGCGTTAGTAGTTGATGCTTACGAAGGAACGATGCCGCAAACCCGTTTTGTATTAAAAAAAGCACTGGAGCAAAAACTTACCCCAATCGTCGTGCTAAATAAAATTGATCGCCCAAACGCACGTCCACACGAAGTAATTGATGAAGTGCTTGATTTATTCATTGAGCTTGGTGCAGATGATGACCAACTAGAGTTCCCTGTAGTTTATGCTTCTGCTTTAAATGGAACTTCAGGGTTTGAACCAGAGGAACAAGAAGAGACGATGGATCCTGTATTCACCACAATTCTGGATCACATTCCGGCTCCAGTGGATAATCGTGAAGAGCCATTACAATTCCAAATAACTTTATTGGATTATAATGATTACGTTGGCCGAATTGGTGTGGGCCGTGTAGTACGTGGTAAAATCGCTGTCGGTCAGCAAGTTGTCATTTTGAAAAAAGATGGTTCGGAAAAATCATTCCGTATTACTAAATTATTTGGCTTTATAGGCTTAAAACGGATAGAAATTAAAGAAGCAGTTGCGGGAGATATTGTAGCAGTTGCTGGAATGGAAGATATTAATGTAGGTGAAACGATATGTCCACAGGATCATATCGAAGGACTGCCTTGGTTACGTATTGATGAACCTACCTTACAAATGACTTTTCTTGTTAACAACAGCCCATTTGCTGGGAGAGAAGGAAAATATATTACGTCACGTCGAATTGAAGAACGATTGCTAAAACAATTAGAAACAGATGTTAGTCTGAGAGTGGAGCCAACAGATTCACCTGATGCTTGGATTGTGTCAGGGCGTGGGGAACTACATCTATCCATTTTGATTGAAAATATGCGTCGTGAAGGATATGAATTACAACTATCGAAACCGCAAGTTATTATTAAAGAAATAGATGGTGTAAAGTGTGAACCTGTAGAACGGGTACAAGTCGATGTACCTGAAGAATATACAGGAGCGATTATGGAATCTTTAGGGGAAAGAAAAGGTGAAATGCTTGATATGGTTAACCAAGGAAATGGTCAAGTACGCCTTGAATTTAAAGTTCCATCACGAGGACTGCTTGGGTATTCAACAGAATTCATGTCGCAAACACGTGGGTATGGAATCCTAAACCATACGTTCGATGGATATGAACCAATTATAAAAGGACAAGTTGGTGGAAGAAGAGAAGGTGTCCTAGTAGCACTAGAAAACGGTAAAGCATCAACTTATGGTATTATGCAATTGGAAGATCGTGGTGTTATCTTTGTTAACCCAGGTACGGAGGTTTATTCCGGTATGATTGTAGGAGAACATAATCGGGATAATGACTTAACGGTTAATATTACAAAGGAAAAACATTTAACCAATGTTCGCTCTGCGACAAAAGATCAAACCTCAACCATTCGCAAAACCAGGGAAATGTCTTTAGAAGAAGCAATTGAGTATCTAAATGATGATGAATATTGTGAAGTAACCCCTGAGACAGTCCGATTACGTAAAAAAATCTTAAATAAGAATGAACGTGAAAAAGCAGCGAAAAAGAATAAAATAGACTAAGAAACGTAAAACACTGAAAGTATTGCTTTCAGTCAGCTTGTAGAAAAATCTTATGTTTTTCTACAAGCTTTTTTGTGCGCCCGTGCGGTACCACTCGCTTTCTGCGGACGAAAGCCCGAGCCTCCTCGTGAAAACCCCACTGCGGGGGCTTTTTCCGCAGGAGTTTCGTGGTATTCGTCCTTCACCTAACTTACCTTGGATAGGTGAGGGGGCACTCCATTTCCAATACATTTTGCCTATCTTTTTTTGATTGAAACAAAACCATTACTGCCTTTAAGAATTCTATCTAAAAATAACAAAGAAAAGATGGAATTTCAGGAAAAAAAGCAAGAAAAGACTGTAGTGTTTTTTGTTACTAAATTTAGGGAATAATCAAAATAGATTAGTAAAACGAATAATGATGAGGTGTTGTGTATTCGGGATTTCTACGTATTCTTTATCATGGTTGTTATCGTTTTGGTATCTGCATGTGCACAAGATAACGATTCGAATTCGTCTCAAAAAGATCAAGCGTCACAAGAATCAAAAACCACTGAAGAAACAGATCAAGGAATCGAAAAGAAAGTAATTGCTTCTAATTTGCAAGAACCGTGGGAAATTGAGCAAGTAGATAGCTCGCTGTATATTAGCGAGCGAACCGGTTCTATTGTGAAAGTGGAAGCGGACGAAGTTAATCGAAAACCCGTACAATTTGATGCTAGTTTATCCCAGCAAGCTGAAGCTGGATTATTGGGGTTAGCGTTCCCAGAGAATTTCTCACAAACAAATACGGCAATTGCTTATTATTCCTACGAACAAAATGGAGCATATTATCAACGTGTAGTGACAGTAGAGGAGACCGAAGAACAATGGAGAGAAAAAAGTATATTACTTGATAAAATCCCAGGAGGAGAGTTCCATCAAGGTGGAAGAATGGAGATTGGGCCAGATAATAAGTTGTATATTACTACAGGTGATGCTACGAATCCTGAATCAGCTCAAGATATGGAGAGCCTTGCTGGGAAAATTCTTCGGATGAATCTTGACGGTACCGTTCCCAATGATAATCCGCAACAAGATTCCTATGTTTTTTCTTACGGTCATCGTAACCCACAGGGTTTAGCTTGGGGGAAAGGCAGTCAGTTATATGCAACCGAACATGGTTCAAGCGCAACAGATGAAATAAATCAGATCGAAGCAGGCAATAATTATGGTTGGCCGGAGATACAGGGTGATGAGACAAAAGAAGGAATGAAAACTCCGATTATCCATTCAGGTGAAGATACTTGGGCTCCTTCTGGAATGACCTATTTACAAGGCAAGTTTTATTTTGCTTCTTTAAGAGGGGAAGCACTTCGCCAATTTGATCCCTTAAAGGAAACCGAAACAGCAATTATTTCAGATGTTGGTAGGGTACGAGATGTAATGGCTGACCAGAATGGATTGTATATTATTACGAACAATACAGATGGACGAGGAAATCCAGCAGAGAATGATGATCAGTTAATGTACATTCCAATACCAAAAAATCAGCTGCATCAATAGTATAAAATAGTGGACCTTGTATAAAAACAAGGTTCGCTATCCATCCTTTTCTTAGGGCCTTTTGTGTTACTTCTCCCCAGCTATTTTATAGTGCTATGTCTTTAATTGGCTCATCTTATAAAGATTTTCATATATTATGCGCCATGTTGAATCATTCGGCAAATCACATATATATATGCTAGTATAACTAGGATAAAGGAAATCAAGAAAGGAGCTTGCTTATCATGCGAAGGTTTTGGAAACGTATTGGATTCCTATTTACATTTCAACGGTCTATTCCATTTTTAAAAGATTTCTTTGTGGAAAAGGAAGTTACAAAATCAAAAAAGATTTTGTTTGCTGTATTAATTATCGGCTATTTCTTATTTCCATTTGATTTAATTCCTGATTTTCTATTCGGCTTAGGTCTTGTAGATGATGTTTCAATAGCAATTTTATTATTGCAATGGATGATTAAAATGGCTCCCCAGCACTTAAAAGAGAAGTATTCGTTCTAGAACTAGGTAAGAGCGTCTATTGCTAACCTTCCATTCTTTTCAGTGGCAGTGTGCAGCAGCGGAAGGATCCACCTGATTTTATAATTTCAGAAAAGGCGATTTCAGCTACTTTAAACCCAGCTTGTTCCATCTTCCTATTTAAGGCGCGGTTTTCAGGTAGACTTACGATTGTGTTGTTACCAATCGTAAGAACGTTCGGCCCCATCGCGAATTGCTCTTCCTCCGTGACTTCAATAACCGTGTACCATGTCTTCAAGTATTGATAAGCAGCTTTATCTATCCCAGCTGGATATACGAGGGCGGTATGCTCCCCAATAATAGTCAATACACAATCCAAATGAAGAATATCCTCTCTTAGTTTTACGGATCGTATATAATGGTTAGGCAATACTTGCTGTAACTGTTGGATAGCTTTTCTGCTCGTACGATGGCTGTTTCCTATCCAAATGGTTTTACCATCAACTAGTACATCTCCGCCCTCGATTGCTGATGATATCGTAGCATTGTATTGCAGGTTATTTTGCTGTAGCCAGTCTCTTAAAACAGCAGTCTCTGGATGACGAACCTCTTCTTTCATTAATGATATAAATAACGTATCCTCAATGACAAATCCGATATCTCTTGTATAGACCTGTTCATTTAATTCTTCCTTCGTTGGTAATTCGCTTACATGGGTTCCTTCTGACTCTAAGAAAAGTTTAAAATCATGGTGCTGCTGCAGAGCCTTATCTCGGTTGATGTTATCTTTTAGATAATGCTCCTGTGTTTCATTAATCACTTCTTCAATTTTCATGTTGGTTGGTGGTACAAGAATAACTTCTTGTAATGCATCATATTCGTTTTCGCAATAAATAGTCATAGGTTGGTTTTCGGGCAAAGCTTTTGTCATTTGTTGAACCTCCATTACTTGTTTACCTATTCTTCCCTGTTTGTTAAAGAAAGAAACAAAAAAAGGACTGCTTACAGCCCTTTTTCTGTAGGATCGTATCCTTTGTCAATGTTTATTATGTTCTTCTTCATTTGGTATATACTTTGCAAAATAAGCTGCGAATAATAAAAATATAAAGGACAATCCCCATGAAACAATACCGTTCCATTGAAAGTCTATACGTAATCCAACAACTAAGATAACCGCACTTAAACCAATGAAGAACACTGTTAAGTAACGTTTCACGTAAAACACCTCGATTACTTAGGTACATAGTTCCATCGTATTGTATGCATATATTATAATATGTGTCTTCAAAAATTTATATTAACAGGTTCTAAAAATTGGACTTTTTATTGCCCAGCAACATCTCTTTTCGTAAAAAACAGCCAAGACAATACTAAAAATACAATATAATAAACAATTAAAACACTGATGGAAAAGCCAAGGGTCATTCCTTCTATCCAGGGAGTATTGCCAGCGGCATATCTACTAAGGTCTGTGTTTGCAAATAATATATACTTGGCCCATTCTTTGTCTGCAAAGAAGCCAACGATAGAATTTCCCGCCATCATTAAAAATATTGCTGTACCGATAGCAAGTGCACTATTACGGAAGATGGAAGATATCATAAACGCAAATGTAGCCATCATAATTAGGTTAACCATACTATAACCATACTCAGTAAAAATGGAACCGACTAGTGAAACAACTTCGAATCCTCCCGAACCATCATTTGTTACAATAGAAGGATTAACCCCTTCTACGCCAAAGAAAATAGCGCCAATAATCCATGAAAAAGCAAAAACAAAAATAGAAGTAAATAATGAGAATAATAACACAGAAAGATATTTTGATAATAAGATTCCACTTCTGCTAATTGGGCGGATAAGCAAAAGCTTAATTGTTCCCCAACGGAATTCGTTTGCTACAATTCCTGCCGCGATAATAATAGTTAGTAAGCTAACTACAGATAAAAAGGCTAGATTTTCTTGGACAAATTTCCAGGCACCATATGCTTCAGGCTGGATATCATGTTCTAAATAATAGTTATTCTTTTCAATTTGTTGTGAATTATAGTCTGCCATCATTTCCTCATTTTGCATCTCTTCTTTCAAGGCAGCATTCTCTTCTTGCAATACTTCTCGCCAGTTGTCATCTTGATATTGTTCTGTTGAATTACCGAAATTGTTTGTCATAACTGCCATGCCAAGAATTAATAAGGCTAAGACAATGTACATTGCCCACGTTGATTTTTGAATATAGATTTTGATTTGTTCATTGTAGATAAGGCTTACCAGTTTACTCAATTGTATTCTCTCCAATCAGTTCAAAAAATTGATCTTCTAGGTTTCCTTTTGCAACATGGATTTGATATACAGCACAATCGTTCTCCATTAATGATTTAATAATTGCGGGAACTTGTTCCTTTTGACTACGAAACGATAAGAACTCATCGATTCGGACAGCTTCCAATTGATATTGCTCTTGCAAAACCTGTGCTGCTTTATCTATCGGTTCTACTTCCATTTGATGAATCAGGTTATGGTCGGCTGCATCACCTCCGACCGTTTGAATAGATATCAGCTCACCATTTTTAATGACACCAATACGATCACACATTTGTTCAATTTCTGATAATAAATGACTCGAAATAATAATGGCTACCTGTTCTTCTTTTGCAAGCTTTCTTATGTATTGACGAATTTCTCGAATTCCTGCTGGATCTAACCCATTTGTTGGTTCATCTAAAATTAAAACAGAAGGATTATGGAGTAAGGCTTGAGCAATTCCTAGACGTTGACGCATCCCTAAAGAATATTTACCTACCTTGTCGTTAATTGGTTTTTCAAGACCAACAAGGGTGACAACTTCTTGTACACGTTCCTTTGTTACTTCTGGCATCATTCTGGCGTAATGCATTAAATTCTGCCATCCGCTCATAAACGGATACATTTCTGGATTCTCAACAATGGCACCTACCTCCTTTACAGCCTCCTTATAATTTGTTGAAATGCTATTTCCGAGAATACGAACATCTCCAGCCGATAATTTCATTAAACCTACCATCATTCGAATTGTAGTCGTTTTTCCTGCGCCATTTGGACCAATAAAACCAAATACTTCTCCTTTATAAATAGAGAATGATAATCCTTTAATAATTTCTTTGTTTCCTACTGATTTTTTAACATCGATTAATTCCATCGCTGTTTCCGGCATTTTTAAACCTCCTATATCATTGTTATTAGGTATTACGTAGGGGCTTACTAGATTGTTTCATTCCTTCAAAAAAAATCCAATATATAAAGAGGAAATTCCTCTTCATATATTGGTGTTTGTCTATTTATAGGGGGAATTGAATGATGAATGTCCAGCAATTGTCTGTCCAATCTTTGTTTAATCGTATCTTATTTAATCAAATCAGGGTTTTCGTTTTTTGCTTCACGGACTCTTGATTTACGATATCCACCAGCGATGTCCGCATGTTTGAAGTCCTTTGAATAATGAACTTCTTGTGCGTCAGTCAACTGTTTGTTTTTCGTTGGTTGATATTGTGTATTTCTACTCATCTTTTAAAAATCCTTTCTTAAAAATGGTTACATTTCTCGTATTCCCGTTAGAAATATACTTAAACGTAAAAAATTGATCCATTTACAGCGCTTTATACGTTTCCTCTTTAGATGATTAGAAGATGCTGCTTTTATGAATTCGATCAAACCTATGATATTCTATAGGCATATTGCTATAAAGGAGAATAGGATGCGAGAACAAGATATTGAATTATTTCATCGCGTACAGAATAAAGATGAAGTCGCTTTAGAGCTACTTTATGATCGCTATGAGAAATTACTCTTTTCTTTTTCTTTTCGTATGACCAATAATAAATTCTTGGCGGAAGAAGCCGTTCAGGATGTGTTTACTAAACTTTGGTCAAAATCATTGCCTTATTCGGAAGAAAAGGGTAAATTTTCATCTTGGTTGTTAACTATTACACGCAATACCTGTCTTGATTTATTAAGAAAAAAGAAATCAAATGATTATGAGCTAAAGGAGAGGGACGCTCTTCAAGAAGATAATGATCCTTCTCCAGAAGAAACAGCTGAATGGAAAGAACAGCATGAAGAGATACAACATGCGATTAAGGAGTTAAAAACAGAACAGCAGGAAATTATTAATTTGTTCTATTTTAGAGGATTTACTCAGTCCCAAATTGCAAAGAAGTGTAACCTTCCGTTAGGTACAGTTAAAGGAAGAGTTCGTCTTTCGCTACAACACTTAAATAAAATACTGACTAAGAAAAAAGAAAGGGGGATTCGTGAATGATGGATAAACAATGTGATCTTTTACTAGATTATTTTAATGGGCATTTAACAAACCAACAGAAGGCTGCATTTGAATCGCATTTAAAAGATTGCCCATCTTGTCAGGAAGAACTAAAGGAATTAGAAGAGCTGACAATGGATCTCCCATATGCAAGTGAACCTATTGCTGTTCCAGATGGTATGAAGCAACGTATTTTATCAAATGTTAAAGACGATTCACAGATAGAGAATAAGGCCACATTTGATCAAACAGACAGTGAACCTGGTCCGAAACCACCAATAAAACCGAAGCGTACATGGTTTAAACCGTTTATGGTAGCAGCATTAACGTTATCGTTAGTGGGTAATGGGGCGGCCTTGTACTATATTAATGAACAAAAAGATGACGCTGATACTGGAGAATCCTTTTCTGTAGATAGCATGAAGGAAGCCTACACACTTCAAGCTTCTGAAGATATTGAGGCAGCAGCAACAGCGATGATGATCGAACAGAACCGTGAGACGAACCTCATTATTCAAGCAAACAATCTTCCAGAATTAAAAGGAGATGAAAAATACCAAGTTTGGGTGTTAGAAGAAGGTAAACCGTTTCGGGCTGGTACGTTTGTAACCAATCAAGACGGCAAAGGTGGTGTATCCTATACATTGCATGACATGAAGGAGCGGAATTATGATACGATTGCAATTACAAAGGAGCCAAATGCCAATAGCCAACAACCACAAGGAGATATTTTATTGAGTTCTCCATTATAATTTAGAGGCGGAACACATGAAGTGTTCCGCCTTTTTTAGCTATGGATAATAAATTTTTTGATAAAAATGTGATCTAAATTTATTTCTATTTCGTTCGCTTTACAGATTAATAAAAAAGGAGAGAGTGAAATGAATTGGAAAAAGACATTGGTTATTGCACCTTTAAGTGCAACATTACTATTTTCAAGTAGTGTAGGTGTGGTAAGTGCAGAGGAAACGACAGATAAGCCAACCGTAGAAACAGCAGCAGTAGATTTACGTGCTGACTTAGGACATTTATTAAGTGAACACGCATTTCTAGCGATTGAAGCAATGCGGAATGGTGCAGCGCAATCAGAGGACTTTGACGCGTCTGTTTCCGCTTTAGAATCGAACACAGAAGATCTAACGGCTGCAATTGCATCGGTTTACGGAGATGATGCAGGTGAATCATTTCAAACGATGTGGAGTGACCATATTGGCTACTTTGTTGACTATGTAAAAGCCACTGGCGAACAAGATGAAGAGGCAAAACAGGCAGCTTTGGATGAGCTTTCCCAATATAAAGAAGATTTTTCGAAGTTCTTGGAAGAAGCAACCGGAGAGAGATTAGAAGCTGGTTCATTAGCGGAAGGTCTTCAAATGCATGTTAACCAACTAATTGGAGCATTTGATAGTTATGTACAAAAAAATTATCAAACTGCTTATGAACATGAAAGGGAAGCTATTGGGCATATGCATATGGTAGCAAAAGGTCTATCATCTGCAATTACAGATCAATTTCCAGAAGACTTTAATAATACGAAAGCAGTAACACCTGCAGGAGATTTACGAGCTGATTTAGGACATCTATTATCTGAACATACTGGTCTAGCAGTAGTAGCAATGCAGAATGGAGCAGATGGGGCTCCGGATTTTGAAGCAGCGGCAAATGTATTAAATGCAAATACACAAGATCTATCGAAGGCTATTACATCTGTATATGGCGAAGAAGCAGGAAAAGCATTTGAGGAGATGTGGTCTGAACATATTGGCTACTTCGTTGATTACGTAAATGCAACAGCTGAAGAAGATGAAGAGGCAAAACAAGAAGCACTAGATAACTTGGCTATGTATAAAGAAGAATTTTCTAGCTTTATGGCCGAGGCTACAGAGGGTAATGTTCCAGCCGACGCTTTAGCCGAAGGTCTACAAATGCATGCAGATCAACTGATTGCAGCATTTGATGCATATGCAGAAGGTAACTATAATGAAGCGTTCACGAAAGCACGCGAAGCATATGGTCATATGTATGGAGCAGCCGCACAATTATCATCCGGTATTGTTATGCAACACCCTGATAAATTTGCTCAAGAAATGCCATCTGAAATGCCAAATACCGGTCTCGGAGCACCAGAAGATCAATCTTCAACTATGGCATGGGCATGGATCGTTGGAGCAAGTGTGCTTGGTGCAGCTATACTATTTGTTATTAGAAAAATGAAATTAAATAATGAACGGAAATAGTAGATTTCAAGAAACAGGAGGGATTGGATGATCAAATATATAGCTTTCGTTGGAATAGCTATTTGTTTAGTAGCGTGTTCTCCATCTCAGAATGAAACAGCTGACACTTCGGTTTCCTCCAATCCTTCCAATAGTAATTCAGGTATGAAACAGGAACAGTTGGAATACAATTCGGAAACTGCGAATGTAGAAAATAAGACCTCGGATTCAATAATTAAAGATAAAGAATACCATCTTACGCCAAAAAAAATTACCATTGACGCTATTGATGTCAAATCTGAAATCGAAAGTGTTGGTTTACTGGATAATGGTGAAATGGCTGTTCCAGAGGATTTCACGAAAACAGGATGGTTTGACCTTGGTACGAAACCAGGAAATCGTGGAAGTGCGGTAATCGCTGGTCATGTTGATGATAAAACGGGTCCGGGGGTATTTTTTGATTTAAAAGATTTGAAGATTGGTGATGAAGTGAATATAACTGGAGAAGATGGACGAACGTTAACTTTCGAAGTAGTAGATAGACAGGTATTTCCTAAAGATGATGCACCAATTGAAGATATCTTTGGTTATACATCAAGACGAATGTTGAATCTAATTACTTGTATTGGAACATTTGACCATTCCATTGGCGGGAGAACAGAAAGACTTGTGGTATTTACAGAGTTAAAAGAAGAATAATTACTTAAGAAGCGTTAGAGTAAAAAAGAATCATCCGAACAATTCCTTAGAAATATTCATTTATTTATATTTGGAGAATTGTTCGGATTTTTTAATTGTTAATTTTTACAATTGAATTGCTAGGGAAGGAATGGATATCTTTCCTCTTAATCTTAGCAGCATGTGAAATAGGGATGAATCGAGCGGGAATAGCACAGTTCCGAAGGTCCACACAGATAAGCGACTTTTCTTTTAATCGAGTTAGCTAAAGCCGTGCCCGCGGGAGTTCCCTTATTGCATTGTACGGTTAATGAATAAATGTGTATTCGAAGTTAGATATCAGCACTTCTTGTGGCCAACACAAATAATTGGAAGTTAAATAATTTTTACATCCAGAGCATATTTTTTTTCTATAAAATAAATCATTAATTTGATATGATAATGCTAGTGACTTAATCAACATTTGGTTAGGTTTTTATTTTGTTTAATCCTATGTATAAGCAGGAAGAAGATAGAAACAAATCTTAACCATCAATAAGGGAGATTAGAAAATGGAATGGAAAAATATTTATCGTGGTATATTTATGGGAGCAAGTGATGTCATTCCAGGAGTAAGTGGCGGAACGATTGCTGTACTATTAGGAATATATGATCAATTAATTGCTGCAATTAATGGGTTCTTGAGTAAAGAATGGAAAAAACAACTAGGGTTTTTAATACCACTGGGAATTGGTGTTGTAATTGCGATATTTACATTAAGCCATGTAATTGAATGGCTATTTGAACATCACCCTGGACCAACCATGTTTTTTTTCTTAGGATTAATTATTGGAGTCCTTCCGTATCTTTTACATAAGGCCGAAGCTAAGAGCAAATTTAAAGCAAACCATATTGTATTGTTAATTATTGGTGCGATTCTGGTTGGTTCTATGGTTTTCTTACAGGCTGGCGAAGGGCCAGTGATTACGGAAATGAATATGTCAACCTATATTTTACTTTTCTTTTCCGGTTTTATAGCAAGTAGTGCTATGATTTTACCTGGAATAAGTGGGTCATTTATGTTGCTTGTCCTTGGCGTCTATCCTACTGTTATTGGAGCAGTAAGTAATATGCATGTCGATATTATTGCAGTTACTGGTATTGGGATTGTAATAGGAATTGTCGTTATGAGTAAAGTAATTAACTACTTTCTTACTCATTACAGAACAGGGACTTTTGCTATTATCATTGGGATGGTAATCGGTTCAATCGTTGTCGTATTTCCAGGATGGCCAGCAACAGGTTCACTTGTTTTAATCAGTGTTGCGACGTTTGCAGCTGGATTATTTGTCGCATATATTCTAGGTAGAGTAGAATATTAAGATAGAGCAAACCATAAGACAAACATATAAAAAATCGGTACAATAAACATTAGAAAAAGAGGGGGTAGTCAAAATGGAAGCAATTAAAACAGAAGAAGCTTTTTATGAAATTATTCAAAACGATGAACCAGTTATCGTTAAATTCTTTGCGGATTGGTGTCCGGATTGTAAACGGATGGACATGTTTATTGGCGATATCTTGGAAGAATTTAATAACTATAAATGGTATGAAATAAATAGTGATGAAGTCAAAGGTATTGCTGAAAAATACGAAGTAATGGGAATCCCTAGCCTATTAATTTTCCAAAATGGGGAAAAGAAAGCACATCAACATAGTGCATATACAAAAACACCAGAATCGGTTACAGAATTTCTTCATCAGCAATTAGGATAATTATAAACAGGCTGTCATTTATGACAGCCTGTTTATTAATGGTGTGAGTTTTTTTAATCGAACACCCTAAGTAAATGGGTGTGCTTGCGCTCTTATCTGGCAGCTTTTTGATATACTGTATATTTCTTAGCCATTTCCACGGCTCCATTTGCTTCAATATATCCCCAAATATCATTGAGCATTGGCTCAGAAGAAGATTTAAGGATGCTTTTGATATCGTTCGGACTTAAATTGGGATTTGCCTCCAGCATTTGAGCAATTACTCCTGCGCAAATCGGGGTTGCCATGGAAGTTCCTGATAACTGTAAATAGTTCTCATCGATGACTTGCTCAGGAAGTTCTTGTTCTAAGGCAGAACCAGGTGCCAATAAAGATATGATGTCTGTGCCAGGTGCGTATATATCAGGTTTCACAAAGGAATCTACAGTGGGACCTCTGCTTGAATACTCTGCAATTTGATCATCTGATCGTGCTTCAGTATTTTGGTCCATGGTTGATCCGACCGTAATAATAAATGGGTTGATGGCCGGTGTACTAATGGTTGTTTGTTCTGGGCCACTATTTCCTGCGGCAGCACATACAACAATTCCCTCATGCCATGCTTCCTCTACAGCAACTGATAAAGGATCGTCTCGGAATGATTCAAAGGCTTGAGCTCCAAGAGATAGTGAGATAACCCGAATGTTATACTCATCTTTATTACTTATGCACCACTCAATCCCTTCAATAATTGTAGATAATCTCCCACTTCCATTCTTATCAAGTACTTTTACACCAATGATGGATGCTTCTGGAGCGGGTCCAACATATAATCCATCGGACTGTTGACCGTTACCTGCTGCATCTCCAGCACAATGCGTGCCATGTCCATTATCATCATATGGCTCTTCTTGATTATTTATAAAATCTTTAAATGCTATAATACGATTATTTGGCTTTGTTAAGTCACTATGAGGGTGGATACCTGTATCAATAACAGCGATGGTGACGTCTTTTCCTGTTAACCCAGCGCTTTCCTGTAGTTCAACAGAACCAATTTGTTTACTGGCAACGTCTAATAATGCAGTAACTGTACGATCGTAGAAAATACGGTCAACAGCTTCATGATCTTTAATTTGTTTAATCATTTGTGGAGTTAAATTACCTCGAGCAGTTCTTCTTCCAATATCTTTGTCTAGCTTACTGTTGTTATCTGCTTGGCAAGCTGTTAACAAGTCTTTCTTCTTTGTGTCATCTGAGTCTTTTGAATAATAAACAATTACTGGCAGTCTTTCGTTACTTGTCTCATAAGGATCTTCTTTCCGTTTTAACCGAAGTTGTTCTACTAATCCTGGATCTAGTCTGCGGCCGGCCTCTTCAAACCAAACTCTTTTTCTGTTACTCATTTTCTTCCTCCTTGTGATTTTAAATTTAAAATCTACGAAATAGAATACCAGTAACGAGAACAACCCCCTATATTTGTATCCCTGTTAAGAGAGAGTGGGTCGTATAGAGAAAATAAGTAGTCGTTTGTTTGATTTGATAGGGGTGAGTCCTTATAAATAGAATAGCACTGGATGATTATGGTAACAATATGTCAAAATTACCAATTTATACTATTCGTATATTACATTGTATTCAGTTGATAGGAAGTGGTATGTGTAATAATCATGTCTTTGTGCAAGTGATGGCAACTGTGCAACATTGTTAAAAACATGGAATAGTTATATCTATGAAAACTATCCGATTCTCCATACCGTACGCATCTATTATATAGAACCGTTTACCTAGATTTGCAGTTTTGAAGTCAGTTATTCACTTATGCTAAACATAAGCTTTTTTTCTTCTTCAAACTGTAAATTCGTGTTAGCCAGCTGGAAATGATTAGCTTGGATTCGATGTTGGTACAAGGCTTTAAATTCATTGACAGGTAAGGTAGTAGCAATATTCGTTATGTTTTGCTTATTAATTAATTGTTTATCATCTGGAACATTCATTGAATTTCCCCATTGAATTAAAAAAGGGAAGTACTTTTTCGGTTGTGGGAAAAGCATTTGCCATGTTAAGTCCATTCCATTTGGCTTTTTTCGATGACCATCAATGGGACCGATATATGGAGTCATCGCTGTGTCATAATGTTTGATAAAAGATGTCATGTTTTCTGTTCTTAAGGCGAATTGAATTGGTCCTTCTTCAGAATTATCTAGAGCTAAAATGAGTTGTTGAATTAATGGATTTTCCGATTGATTGGCTAATCGCTGGTTGAATATTCCTAACCATTCAATATAGCAGTTATTTGCGAAGTACGCTAAATGATTATAGGTACCCCACTTCTCATGTTTTCCACCTTCTATCGTTTTGATATGATTCTTAGATGCAAAAGCAAGAGCAGCTGTTTTCGGTTCCTTGGCAGCAACAATGATATGGTCCAATGCCAACATATTACTTATCCCTCCTGGTTAAAAAATAGCTTCCTATTCTCTTGTACCTTAAGTATAATGGAAAAAAATTATTCGTGAAGGGATGTAAAGGAAATGCAACCAATTTTAAAGGATTTTCCACATGAGTTCGAAACAAAAAGATTGTTTATCCGCTTGCCGCTTCCTGGGGATGGCAGTGAAATTTATGATGCATTGCAAGCAAGTCGAGCTGAGTTAAAACCATGGTTACCCTTTGCGCAAAATGACCAAACAAAAGATGAAACAGAGGCAAATGTTCGTCAAGCACATCTGCATTTCTTAAGTAGAGAAGATTTGCGTTTTCATATTTATGATCGCAACAGAAGAAAATTCATCGGTTGTACTGGGCTGCATCGAATTGATTGGGATGTTCCCAAATTTGAAATTGGTTATTGGATTGATACAAGGTATCAGGGGCAAGGTTTGATGAAAGAAGCAGTTCAAGGATTGATTGAATTTGCGTATTCTGAATTTCATGCACATCGCATTGAGATTCGTTGTGATGAAAAGAATGTAAGAAGCAGGTCTATTCCAGAACGGCTGGACTTTGCTTTGGAAGGTATTTTGCGTAATAATTCGAAAGCGGTTGATGGGGAAGGGTTACGCAGCACATGTATTTATGCAAAATTAGGATAAGAACAGACTTTTTACCATATATTTGTTATCTTTAAGAAGAAAGAAATGGTAATTAGTTGAATGGGTATACAAGCAATGAAAGTTATCAATAATCTAGATTAAAAAAGCAGGTGGAATCATGGGGCAACCAAACATTTTAATTGTAGAGGACGAGCAAAAGTTAAGCAGAGTTCTGCAATTGGAACTGGAGTATGAAAATTACGAAACGACAATTGCTACAAGCGGAAAAGAAGCGTTAAAGCAAATGGAAAATAACCAATGGGATTTAGTGCTTTTAGATATTATGCTTCCCGAATTAAGTGGTTTAGAAGTGCTGCGAAGAGTAAGAAAAACGGATGAAACGACACCAATTATTCTGCTTACTGCCAGAGACCAAGTCCATGATAAAGTTAGTGGTTTGGATTTAGGGGCAAATGATTATATTACGAAACCCTTTCAAATAGAAGAATTATTAGCACGAATTCGTGTTCATTTACGTAATCCGATTAAGAAAAAAGAAGAGAATGGAGATTTACTTGCAGTTGGTGAATTACAAGTCAATCAAAATAGTAGAGAAGTAAAGCGTGCAGAAAAACAAGTTGAATTAACGCCTCGAGAATTTGACTTACTTGTATGTTTGTTACGAAATAAAAACATCGTTTTAAATAGAGAACAATTAATTGAACAAGTATGGGGATTTGATTACTTTGGGGATACGAATGTCGTAGATGTCTATATTCGCTACTTGAGACAAAAAGTAGACAAAGGCTATGATCAACCCTATATCCAAACCATTCGAGGAGTTGGCTATACAATAAAGGATATTGAAGCATGAAGCTTAGAACAAAAATCCAACTATTTACAGGTTTGTTTATGCTCGTTGTAACGTTATTAATAAATACATCTATTTACTTTTTGTTTTATAAAATCTCCACGGATAGTGAATTAGAGGAATTAGCAGATCAAACGGAGCGCTTGGTAGAGACGATTCAACAGCAACCGGATGTTGCTTCAAAAGAATTATTTACTTCATTTTCTCCGCAACAAGGAATGATTCAAGTCATTAACCAGTCAGATATAGCGTTTCTTGCCGCAAACCCCGCAAATTACGAACCACCAACGGCGTTTTCGGCTAACGAGGAAAATACAATTATAGAACAAAACAATGCACCGGATGTAGCATTAGTATCCAAGCCAATTATTTGGGAGACAGGCGATCAGGCTGGTGAGGTTGTTACCATCCAATTTTCAAATCAGCTGACTACATTAGATAGTACAATGACAACTTTGTTTTATGTATTATTAGCTGCATCAGGGTTGATAATTATTCCAATCATTATCGCTGGTAATGTGCTAAGCAGATTCTTATTAAATCCAATAAAAACATTAATTCAAACGATGCGTGAAAATATGCGCGAAGCCAATTGGAAGAAGATCAATGTCGACAATCGTTCCCGAGATGAGCTCTATGAGATGGAGAAGACCTTTAATGAAATGATTGATCAGTTGAAAGATAATTTTGAGAAACAGGAAATATTTGTATCGGATGCCTCTCATGAATTAAAAACACCTATTTCTATAGTGAAAAGTTATGCTCAGCTATTAGAGAGACGAGGAACGGATAATCCATCTCTTGTAAAAGAGTCCATTGAGACCATCGATTCAGAAGCAGATCGAATGAGTAAATTGGTGGAACAAATGCTGCGTTTAGCTAAAAATAAAGAAGCATCTGTAACGGAAACGATAGATATGTCTGCATTAGCAAAGGAGACAGTATGTACATTTGATGGTGCTTATTCTAGAGAAATCCAATTTGATCAAAGAAGACAGCAATTGATGGTAAATGGCAGTCGTGATCAATTGGAGCAAGTAATGTATATCTTAGTAGATAACGCGCTTAAATACAGTAATGAACAGGTAGAAGTCAGCATTGATCAGAGCAATGATAAGGCTGTTTTTTCTGTACGTGATTATGGCAAGGGGATTCCTGAGCAAGAGCAAGCGCGTATATTTGAACGATTTTACCGTGTAGACAAGGCGAGAAGCAGGGATACAGGTGGAACCGGTTTAGGCCTTGCTATCGCGAAGGCAATCGTTAAAGAACATCAGGGAGAATTAACGGTTTTTAGTAAAACGGATGCAGGTTCGACATTTACGATAAGCCTACCAATTGTTGATTCTTAGCAAATTTTAATGTGAATCACCACTGCTTCTCATGCGCTTTATTTATCCTTGTAATATAAGGAGGGAAGACCTTTGAGTAAAAAAATAGGTATCATTGTAGCAAGCATAGTAGGAGTCATTCTTTTTGGTTTTGGGATGATCTATTTTAGCGTTACATCATCAGGGACGGAGCTCTCCAAATCAGAAGCAGAGGATATTATTACTAGTCAATACCCTGGGAAAATTAATGGTGAAGTAGAAAAAGATGCAACGCATGGATATTATCATGCTGTCATTGAACATAATGGGAAAGCTTATGACGTGAAAATCGATGGAAATACCGGTGAGGTATTAAATTTAAAAAAACTACAAGTACCTGTTGATGATCATTCTACGGAAAACCAGGAGGATAAAAACGCAACGGATTCGAAAAAGAAAAAAAACGAAGAAAATCAAAACAATCATGAAAAATCCAATGAAAACGAAGTAGTAATAGATATAGAAAAGGCAAAAGAACTTGCTTTAGAACAATTTGATGGAACAGTCGAAGACATAGAAAAAGATGAAGATGATGGCATTTATGTTTATGAGGTTAAGGTTGTAAATGGTGAAGACGAGGCAGAAATTACAATTGATGCATCAACTGGAGAAATTATTTATAAAGATATTGATGTTGAGAGAGAAGATGAAGATTAATCTGTATGGTTCCTGTTACAAAAACAGGGACCTTTTTATGGATGGAAGCTGACCTTGCCATAGAGCGGATATTCTAGTTAAACCTGCCTTTAAGAGGGTATTTCCTTTTTATTTTCTCATTAAATTCTAATCTTGTTCACACGATCCTCTTATTCCGAATGGTTATGATAAGACTAACAACAAATTAGGAGGAATAAATATGAAAAAAACATTCGGTATTATTATTGGAGCATTGGCAGGGACAGCAGTTATTGGATCAGGGGTTTACTATTCAGATGCAGATGTAAAAAGTCCAAAGTTAAATAGTGACGAGATTCGACAAATGGTCGAGGATCAGTATGATGGAACAATTACTGAGTTAGAGCTTGATAAGGATCGCAATCAAGCTGTATATGAGGTAGAGGTTATCGAAAAAAGCAAGGAGCATGACCTTAAGTTAGATGCTGATACAGGAGAAGTATTACGTGAAAAATCAAAAGACATCAATAAAGATGACGATGATATCGAAGATGATGTTAAACTTGATATGAATAATGAAGATTTGATTGGTGTAGAAAAAGCAAAAGAGATCGCCAAAAATAACTTTGATGGGAAAGTAGTAAGCATTGAGTTGGATGATGATGATAATCGCTTGATATATGAATTGGAATTAAAAAATGGTAAGAAAGAAGCCGATTTTGATATTGATGCCAAAAACGGTGAGATTTTAGAAATGGATGTAGAAGCAGACGACGATGACGACGATGACGAATAAACATAAAAAATATCCAGTTGATGATGCATCAGCTGGATGTTTTTTATACAGTCACGATAAATCATTTATTTGGCGATAACCTTATAATTATTTGTTACCGTAGCTTCTATAGTGGTATATGTATCAAAGTATTCTCTGATTAGTTCAACGGTGTCTTTTTGAATTTCTTTTATAACGCTTTTCCCTTTAAACATTGCATAATTTCCACCGCCTGAGGCACGGTAGTTATTCATAACAACGGAATATGTAGCCGTATTTTTAATTGGTTGTTTTTGATAAGATAATTTTTCTATTCTATTGCCAACTGGATTGGCGACATTAATGGTATATTCAATTCCTTCCCACATATCATAATTATAGTGTTGCGGCTTTGGATCTTCATATGCAGGATTAACAATGATTCTCCCGTCTACGGCTAATTTAAAATAGGTTGCGGTTTGTTCTAAAGCTTCCTTTATGTCTTTCCCGGATAGCTCTAAAACAACCAATGTATTAGGGTACATATAATTACTAACTACATTACGCATTGTAACTGTTGAAGAGAACCCTGTTGCGTGGTTATTTAAGAGAGCAGTTACAGAAATATTAGCTCCGCTAGCTCTCATTTGTACTTTCTGGATAAATTCTATAAATGGGTGCTTGTTTATTCGCGCCTCAAATGGATTACGTATGGTCATATCACCAATAATATTACCAATCGGTTGGTCTAGCCATTTCTGTGTGGATGCTTCTAAATAGGAAGCATCTTCAACAATTTTTTTATCTGTATCCATAGTTTCTAAACGACCAATGGATGCTTGTTTATTTATAATGTTCCAATGATTGGTTTCATCTTGTTCAAGGGTCACTTGTATTTCACCATAGGTTACCGCGTTATGACCAGGTTGAATAAATAGTGTGCCATGTCTATCTCCAATGATTTTTCTATGTTGATGGCCAGTGAGTAATATATCAATTCCTTCCAAGTCGCACATTTCATATGCTTGATTTTCTCCAGTTAACGTCTCTGTAGGTTCACCAGTTTGTAAATCTTTTTCAAATCCGCCATGATAAGCAGCAATTAAAACATCTGGCTGTTCAACCATTTGAATATGAGAGACCCATTTTTGAAGGGTTGAAGATGCATCTTCAAAATTAATCCCTTGAAGATGATCCGGGGATTCCCAATTTGGAATATAATGTGTTGTAACTCCAATAATTGCAATCTTTAAACCATTCTCAAATATTTTTGTTAGATAGGGCGGCCCAAATTTTGGTTGATTGGATTCCTTATCAATAATATTTGCCGCTAACCATGGATAATGGGATTGATCTATGGCGGCATGTAATACATTCATCCCATAATTAAACTCATGGTTACCTATCACGCCGGCATCTATTCCAATCGTATTCATCGCTTGTATCATTGGATTTAATTTGTTCATATGTTCTTTTACATAATGTGTCATTAATGGCGTGCCTTGAATCAGATCACCATTATCAACTACGATCATGTAATCTGATTCTTTTCTTTTTTGTTTAACTACTGTGGCATATTTCGCTAAACCACTATCCGTTTTTTCATTGGTAGCATAATTAATTGGCATGATATGTCCATGAATATCACTTGTATATAAAATAGTAAGATTTATCAACTTAAAAAGCATCCTTTCGAAGCTAAAATGGTACTTGAGGATTTAGTTTATAACGTTTTACATCATTCCATGCCTTTATTAAATACTATTTAAAACAAAAAAGCTATATTAAATTAATATGATAGGAAGACGCCCAATGATTAGATGTAATGCATGGATCTTACATGGATAGGTTTCTTTTCACATATATAAGGAAATAAATAAGTAATAGCGGAGGAGTGGAGGTTTTAGCAATGGGTTATAATAAAGCATTATATATATATAATGGAAACGCTGGAAAAGAAGCAATGGAAGAAAAATTAGCACAAACGTTACCCATTTTATCCCAAGCAATCAAACAATTAATTATTATTCAGACGGAATCAATTGAAGATGCTAGAACAACATGTATCGACTATGCTTCGCACATAGATTTGCTGATTATCTTAGGTGGAGATGGAACGATACATAATTGTATTAATGCGATAGCTCCTTTAAATGAACGACCGGTAATTGCTATACTCCCTGGAGGAACTTCAAATGACATTACGAGGATGTTGCAAATCCCCCAAAACTTATACCAAGCAGCTAGTGCGATCATAGATGGCAAGGTTGTTCCTATAGATGTAGGCAAAGCAGATGACCGTTACTTCCTTAATTTTTGGGGAATTGGCTTAGTCGCAGAAACTTCCCAAAACATTGACAACGACCAAAAGAAAAATTTAGGCGTTCTTAGTTATTTTATGAGTACGTTAAAGACAGTAGGTCAAGCTAAAAGCTTTTCTTATGAACTAAAAACAAGTTCAGATAGATATCAAGGGGAAGCGGTGATGGTGATTGTGCTCAATGGAAAATACCTGGGGACGAGAGAAATCCCGATAACATCAATCAGCCCTTCTGACGGGAGGTTAGATGTCTTAATAGTTAAGAATTCAAGCTTAGCATCTTTTCGAGAACTATTGTCTATGAACAATCCAGAAACAGAAATAAACGATCTCCAAGAAATTAAGTACACACAAACAAATCGGTTACACATACACACAAACGAAACAAAGGATGTGGATACCGACGGTGAAATCATATCTGGTACCCCCTCGACTATTGAAATATTACCATCGCATCTGCGCATGATAAAAGCTACATCAAATTAAAGAAAAACACAATTCCATTTTTGGGGAATTGTGTTTTTAAATTCGCTCTAATTTACAAATTTAGGAAAGAAATTATGCTATAATACCTTTAATTATGGAATCGGAAAGAGGGGATGAAATGATAATAGATAATACATTAAAAGAGAAAAAAGAGGATGCCTCTCTAAAATTATTTGTCGTTCTTTCAAAGGCATACCGAACAATTATGGAACAAGTAGAAGCTGATATTCAATCGAGAGGACTCAATTTAACGGATTTTGCAGTGTTAGAATTACTCTATCATAAAGGAGCACAACCTTTAAAAAGCATTGGAGAAAAAATACTATTAACGAGTGGAAGTATTACGTATGTCATTAATAAGCTTGAAAATAAACGGTTATTAACAAGAATACCGAACGCTGAAGATCGACGTGTTACTTTTGCTGAAATTACTGAAAGCGGGGCTGACTTATTGCAAACCATTTTCCCAGGACATTGGGAGAGGATTGAGGAAATTACTGCTGGATTAAATGATGCAGAAAAAGAAATTGCGATTGATTTATTAAAAAAATTGGGTACTTCTATCCGATCTTTATAACATATTTTATTTCCATCTGTGACGAACATCACTGATGAAAATAGAAAAAAATGGTAATATATACAATGGGATATGGGGATGTCCCAGCTCTATTATGATATAACACGAGTCAAGGTTCCGTTTACTTGACTATAAAGAAGCAAAATGTCTTTTAAAAGATGTTTTGCTTCTTCTCTTTGCGGATATAGTATTTAGGTGTGCTAATTTTGAGTTTCAAAGGGGGGGAATAATCATTTATGCGAGTGCTCGTAATAGGAGCTAACGGTGGAGTAGGAAGGCATATTGTCACCAAACTAAGAGCAGAAGGACACGAGCCAATTGCAATGGTTCGTAAAGAGAGTCAGTTGTCAGATTTTGAAAAAAACGGATGGAAGGCTGTTCTTGCAGATTTAGAATCTGACTTTGAATCGGTATTTAATCAGATAGATGCAGTTATTTTCGCTGCAGGTTCGGGTTCTAATACAGGTGCAGATAAAACAATTATAATTGACCAAGAAGGTGCGATTGCAGCAATGCATCTGGCTCAAAAGCATTCTATTAAACGGTTTTTACTGCTTAGTTCAATGGGAGCAGATCAACCAAAAGAAGCTCCTGATTCGATCAAGCATTATTTGTATGCAAAGCATCGAGCAGATGAGTATCTAAAACAGTCACGTCTTGCTTATACAATTATACGTGCGGGTTATTTAACGAATGAAGAAGAAAAAGGTACAGTAACTTTACAAGATGAAGAAAATGAAATAGAAATTGACTCGGTAACGCGAAGTGATGTTGCAGCTGTAATGTCAGCTTTACTAACAGATGAGAGAGCTCAATATAAGGTTTTACAATTAACGAATGGAAAAACACCAATTAGCAACCTTTTTCAGTAAGTGGGCTATATAAATCTGCAGCTAGGATATCTTCCTAGATCGTAGGTTTATTTTTATGACAAATAATGCAAATAATGTAATCAAGATGTAATCATTTTATTATATTTCTGTTTGTTTTTCCTTTATGACGGGTACTATAGCATTAAGCAGCTGATAAAGATGAAAAAGGAGGCTCTTAGTTATGGCAGATCCAGAGGTGGTCGTTTTTGTTAGCAACGATAATGCTGAATGTGAAAAGTTACTAGAACATTTGCGTGATTGGAATGTCACTTATGTGACTAAAAATGTTAATACAGATAGTGGTCACATGAAGGAGTTGCAAGAAAACGGAATCTACGGTACTCCAGCGATGTTTATCAATGGAGAAAAAGAACCAATTTTGGGCTTTCAGAAAAACAAAATAAAATATAGACTTGGTTTAGCTAATACCGATGTCTCACATTATAGTTCATTGTTTGAAGGGTATGAAAAATGATGCATTCATCTAAATGTCACACACCTTAATGAACAACATAAACTAGTAAAAAAGATAAAGAAGGTGTGTGTTCAAATGTTTCATCGGCCTTATTTTGATCACGCTTATTTTCATGATGATGGCCAACGTAATTATCCTTATCCTCAACAATATAACTACAATTTGAATACGGATCCAGGGAATCAAAATTACCACGGGAGTAATCCATACAATTTTCAAGCCGTGCAGCAGACCCCCTATGATTATTTTGCTAAGCCACAACAACCAATGAGCTGGCCAGGTACAAAATCGCAACTAAATCAACAAACGGATTATCAAGACATGAATGTTCCAGAATTTGCTACACAAGATCAAGCTCCCCCTGGACCAGGTCAACAATTAGATTTAGATAAAATGTTATCAACCGTAGGGCAGTTAGCTAATACGTATCACCAAGTGTCGCCAATTGTGAAGCAATTCGGTTCACTAATAAAGACGTTTCGATAGAGGAAATCAAGCTGATGGTAAAAAAGGAACACATCAGCTTTTTTGTTGGAAAAATAGTTTGTTATTTTATCCATTAAGTAACTATAATAATTTTTTCCTTTATCGGGTAAACGAAGATATAGGATATGAAAGAGGAGAATAAATATGATGACAGCATGTTTAATTATTCATGGTTATACTGGCGGCCCTTATGAAGTGGAACCACTAGCCAATTATTTACATGAACATACCAATTGGCATATTAATGTTCCTACGCTGCCTGGACATGGAAGAAGGCTTAACTTAAAAAATGTTTCTTATAAGAAATGGATTAAAGCAGCAGAAACTACATTGCTGCAATTAAGAGAGAAGTACGAGACAGTATATCTTATTGGATTTTCAATGGGAGGAATGATTGCTGCTTATCTTGCAGCAAAATACAAAGTAGAGAAGCTCGTTCTTTTGGCAACTTCAGGAAAGTACTTGTCTTTTAAACAAATTAGCTTAGACGTTGGCGGGGTAATTGCTGATGCAATAAAAGGTGATTTAGGAAGGAATAAGTTATACATCCATTATAAAAAGAAATTAGGAGCCGTACCGTTAAAAGCAAATATTGAATTTCTAAAATTGGTAAAATTCACAAGGAGATATTTAAAAAAAATTAAATCGCCTGTATTAATTGCTCAAGGGCAACAGGACGGAATGGTACCATATAAAACCGCTTATTACTTAAATAAAGAAATTACTTCAGAACGCAAGGAAGTAGTGTTTTTTGAACGTTCCAGACATTTAATTTGTTTAGGGGATGATAAAGACACCCTTAATCAAATGGTCTATTCATTTCTTACCAAACAAGAGGTAGTGATGAACACATAAAAAGAGTCTGTAACCCATGTGTTAACAGACTCTTACATACATAATTCAGTCTCGAAAGAAGGAAATGACGAGGGCACCTTCACCACCGTAGGTAGAAATTAGTGGACCAGTATCCATGAGATAGGCGTCTTTGAAATTGTACTTTCTACGAATTTCGGCTAGTACGTTATTTGCCCGCTCCTCGGCATTACAGTGTGCTAATGATATAACCTTATCTTCCACATTTTTAGTATATTCTCCGATCTGTTCAATAAATCGGCGAATGGATTTTTTATCACCACGTACTTTTTCACTAACTTCAATGGTACCTTCCTCACTAGCTCTCATTAATAACTTAATGTTTAATGTTTTGGCTATGGTACCTTTCACTTTGTCTAAACGACCACCTAGAATAAGATTTTCAAGCGTTTTAAGCACAAATAGTGTGGTGGTGTGCTCAACCATTTGGTGCATATGCTCTACTAATTCTGAAAATGCAAAGCCGTCATTTATTTTTGAGATTGCTTCATGAAGTAATAACGCAATTCCTGAAGAAGCGGTTTTTGTATTAATTACCTCTATATTGCGTTCTGGTTCTTCTTCTAACAACATTCTCTGTCCCAACACCGCATTCTCATACGTACTACTTAATCCTTTAGTAAGACTTAGCATAAGAATTGGTGTTTGTTTATCAATTTGTTTAAATGCTTCATAAAAATCATTAGGGCTTGGTGCTGCTGATCTAGGCAATTCGTTTAATTCTGAAACTTTTTTATGGAATGCAGGGAGATCTAAATCAATTCCACTTTGGTATTGGCCATCACTAAAATGCAAATAGAGTGGTACTTGAATAATTTGTGTTTTATTAAGCAGCGACAATGGAATATCTGCCCCACCATCTGTCATTAATTGAATGTACATGTATTCACCCATTTCGTAAAAATTAATCTTGCTGTTCTTTTTTTGCGATTGTCATTTTCGTTTTTCGATTGGTACTTAAAATAAATAAAAACAAACCAAAGAGTACGATTGTCCCACCTAATAATTGAAAGGCAGTTATATTCTCGCCTAATATAATATAGGCGAGGATAGAGGCTCCTATTGGTTCAAAAACAATCCCCATAGAAATGGTTGCCGTACTTAACCATTTTAACGCCCAGTTAAATAAGGTATGCCCAAGAAAAGTCGGAATAATAGCAAGTGCTAAGAAAATCCACCAATGATCGGCTGGATAATTAAAGAAAGCGTTGCTAAGCAATAAGTTATAGACAATAAGCGTGATGGAGCTGACGCCATATACAACAAATGTATAGGTCATTAACGAAAGATTTCGTCTAACTTGTTGACCTAATAAGAAATAAGCAGTAACGGTTATTGCCCCAAGTAATGCTAGTATATCGCCAAAGAGAGCTACTCCACTTATCTTAAAATCGCCCCAACTTATGATAATGCTTCCAATTAATGCAATTAGCATGCTAATTACGGCTCCAGATGAGAAGCGTTCCTTGAAAAAGAAATAGGTGCCTAGAAATGCAAAAATAGGCTGAAGCGTTACAAGTACAACTGAACTTGCTACGGAAGTATAGTTTAAAGATTCAAACCATAATATAAAATGGAAGGCTAAAAAAATTCCGGCCAAAATGGACAATATCCAATCTTTTTGATTAATTAATTTTAACTCATGTCGATATTTAGTTAATACGAAAGGAGCCATTAATAATACGGCAAATAATAAACGATAATTTGCGATAATAGCTGCAGGTGCTTGGTCTGCCAGCTTTACAAATACTGCAGAGGTCGAAACAGAGGCAACTCCAATAACTACAGCAATGTATGGGTTAAACGGAGGAAGACGCATCCTAAACCCTCCTAATTTATACTTGTATATCCCATACATTTTATCATGGTATAGTAAAAAAATCATTTTCTAATTAGTATCCTTATGAAAAATATGTTATCATATTGATTGCATGAACTTACGATTGAGGCCTCTTACCATTATGGTGAAGCCTTTTTGTACTTTAGAAGTATAAAAATACATTCTGATTTTAGAATATAAATAAAGTCATACGATTTTTGTGTAAAATTCCCTTAAAGATAAGCTTTTACTATACTGTGAACGCGGGAACGATATCAAGAACTAAAGTATAGAAGCAACCAAGGCCTCTTTTACAATCACAAAAAAAGGAGTAGAGGAATAGGTGACAACATTCAAAGAATTAGGCATCTCAACTTCCATTATGAAAGCATTAGAAAAAATGGGGTTCGAAGAAGCTACACCGATACAAGCAGAAACAATTCCACTTGCTTTAGAAGGCAATGATTTAATTGGACAAGCTCAAACTGGAACAGGGAAAACCGCTGCTTTTGGTATTCCAATGATAGAAAAATTAGATGCAAAAGCAAGAAAAATTCAAGGATTAGTAGTAGCGCCGACAAGAGAATTAGCTATTCAAGTAGCAGAAGAATTAAATAGGCTAGGAAAGCTTAAAGGAGTACGCGCTTTTGCAGTTTATGGTGGTCAACCCATGGATCGTCAAATTCGATCTTTAAAGGATGGTCCACAAATCGTTGTTGCTACACCAGGAAGACTATTAGACCATATGCGCAGGAAAACAATTCGTACAAACTATATTCAGACTGCTGTATTAGATGAAGCAGATGAAATGTTGAATATGGGATTCATTGATGATATTCGTGATATTTTAAAAGGAATTCCAGAAGAAAGGCAAACATTATTGTTTTCAGCAACAATGCCTAAAGAAATTAGAGAAATCGCAACAAATTTGATGAAAAGTCCAAAAGAAATTAAGATTAAAGCGAAGGAAATGACGGTTGAAAATATTGATCAGTATTTCATTGAAATACCGGAAAAATATAAATTTGATACGTTAAATAATCACTTGGACATTTATTCCCCAGATTTAGCGATCGTTTTTAGTCGTACGAAGAAACGTGTCGATGAGATTACGGAAGGTTTGCAAGCAAGAGGTTATCGAGCTGAAGGAATCCATGGCGATTTAACCCAAGGTAAGCGTATGTCCGTCCTTAAGAAATTCAAACATGGTCGTGTTGATGTATTAGTTGCGACAGATGTGGCTGCTAGAGGATTGGACATTTCTGGTGTTACGCATGTGTATAACTTTGATATTCCACAAGATCCAGAAAGTTATGTTCATCGAATCGGTCGTACGGGACGTGCTGGTCGAACTGGCGCAGCCATTTCATTCATTACTCCAAGAGAAATGGCACACTTGCAATTAATTGAAAAAGTAACGAAAAGTAAAATGAAACGTATGGTACCTCCAACGAATCATGATGCCCAAAAGGGACAGCAACAAGTATCATTAAATAAAATTAAAGGTACGATTGAGAAGAAAGATTTGAATGATTACCACCAAACGGCCAATCAACTATTAGAAGAACACGATTCTGTTTCAGTCGTAGCTGCAGCATTGAAGTTACTAACCAAGGAGCGCAAAGACACTCCTGTTAAGATATCTTCTGTAGCACCAGTAAGTGTTAAAAAAGCACAACGTTCGAAGGATAGTCGACGTTCAAATAATAAACGTGTTTACGGGAAACGCGGTCAAAGTGGTCGTAGTGGTCAAGGCGGCCGCAACCAGGGTGGCCGTAATCGGAAAGGTAATTTTCAAAAGCGGAGAAATAGAGATTAGTTAATATAAAAAAAGCTTCTTGAATAGCAAGAAGCTTTTTTTATATGGTTTAGTATAGATGAGCTTCATGGTAGGATAAGAATAAAATGAAACATATTCTATCGATGTATCGTATTAGTTGAGAAGAAAATTAAAAAACAAGGTGATTGGACATGAGACAACCTCCGAAACATACGATAGCTCAAGACGCTATCAAGGTATGGAGAATTACCGAAGCAATATTTTTTGGTATCCTTATTATCATTGGGATAGCTGCATTTATTATTAGTATGCTCTTTGATTTTACTATTTGGTACAGCATCATTGGCTTGGTTGTAATTATCGTATTGGCGTATATTGCAATACAATACTTGCCAGCTCTTCGCTGGCGGCGCTGGAGATACGAAGTGTTTGACCAAGAGATTTACATACAGCATGGCATTATTATTGTTTCGAGGACTTTAGTTCCCATGATACGTGTACAGCATGTGGATACAAAACAAGGGCCAATATTAAAAAGGTATGGATTAGCAAGTGTGACAATATCCACAGCTGCTACCACACATGAGATACCAGCTTTACTTGAGGAAGACGCCTCCGTGTTGCGAGATCGGATCTCAGAATTAGCAAGGGTGGATGAAGAAGATGTATAGAGCAAAACGAATGCACCCTGCTGTTATTTTGTTTCAATTTTTTAAGTCACTCAGAGAAATGATTATCCCTATCGTTGTAGCTTTTTTTGCTTTTCGCGATGAACATTTTATGTACTTTATTGGAGCGATTACGCTTGTAACTGTACTTCTTGTCACTTTTAGTACCATTACTTGGCTGCGATTCACTTATACAGTGACTGATGAGGAACTGCGTATTGAATCTGGAATTTTTATTAAAAAGAAAAGGTATATTTCAAAGGGACGTATTCAATCAATCGATTTAACAGCTAATGTCCTGCATCGGTTATTAGGCTTAGCAAAAGTACAAATAGAAACTGCTGGTTCAGGTACTTCAGCAGAAGCTTCTCTAACTGCGGTGAAGGTAGCAGAGGCTGAACAACTAAGAAATCTTTTGAAAGTAACCAAGGTAGCTACATCGGAAGTTGGAGAAACGAAGACCGTACAAGCACCTTTTTATCAAATTACCAACAAGCGGTTGTTCATTGCTGGAACAACATCTGGAAGCATCGGTGTATTATTAGCTTTTATCGCTTTTGCATTGTCCGAATTAGAACAATTTATTCCTGATAATTATTTTGATCATACGATACAGTGGATAATTGGGCTAAGCGTTGTGCTTATCGTTATAATAACAATTGGATTCTTATTCGTTCTATGGCTGCTTGGAATAGTAGGGACGATGGTTAAGTACGGTCATTTCCGTATTGAGAGGCGTGATGAAGAATTATTTATTACGAGAGGCCTACTAGAAAAAAAGCAAATTACTATACCTTTAAAACGTATTCAAGCCATTGGTATGAAAGAAAGCATGATTCGTCAACCCTTTGGTTATGTTTCTTTATTTGCAGAAGTAGCTGGTGGTTCCTTAGATAAAGGAGAAGAGTATTCCACTTTATTATTTCCAATCATGAAAAAAGACGAAGTGGAGGATTTTTTGAGGACACTCCTTCCTTCCTATAGTTATCCAATCGAGCCAACATGGAGAAAACTCCCAATCAAGGCGAAGAAATTTTATATGCTTCGTGGAGTTATCCCATTTATTCTAATCGCGATACCAATCGCTATATTTATTCCAACTTTCTTATGGACTGTCATTGTTTTTCTTATACTTGGGTTATATCTAGGTTATCTCCGTTATTCAGATGGAGGCTTTCTTATACAAGAAAAACGATTAATGATCCGCTGCCGCACTTTTAGTAGGATAACAGTCGTCTTGTTTCATAAGCGTATTCAAGCCTATGAAAAGAAACAACACATTGCACATCGAAAGCAAAACCTTGCTAACTTTAAACTATCTATTATCGGAAAGTACGGTTCTGGTAAACATTATCAATTAAAGGAAGTAAAAGATGTCCAAGCAGATTCATTAGCAGATTGGTTTTCATACCGAGTGTAAAAAGGAAGGGAAGTCAAAGAATTTTATCATTTAATAATCCGAACGATTTCACACTCGAATCAGTTCGGATTATTTGTTTACCAAAAACAGGTTCTATTCTAGCTCCATAAACACTTCACTTTTTAGGGGGACTTCAGCTCGCGATGTTCCTGCAGGAATCTACGGATCGAACCGCATTTCTTATCAGGATTTACTTCACCACTATATTATTGTTCGGATTTTAGTGAACGACCTTTATTGGGTCCTAGCCTCTGCGGTAGCTTAGGTGGTTAACTGCAAAATCTCATAGGGGTTTTTAAATATATATTCCGCATTTGTAAATCTGGTAGTAGAAGTCAGTCCCCATGCTGCTACCCCGAAATCTACTCCTGCTGATTTCGCGCATTCCATGTCATAAGGGGAATCCCCAATATATATAGCCTCATTTGAGTCGCAATTTAAGTATTGTAAGGCTAACTGCAACGGGTCTGGATTTGGTTTATGGTATTCTGTGTCATCTGCAGATACAACTGTTTGAAAATGCTGTGCAATTGAAAGCCTTTCAAAACCTGCTTGCAGTTCTTTTTTGGTTTGGGATGTGACAATTCCTGTTTTTGGTAATCGCTTGATTACTTCGAGAATATCTCTAAAGATAGGGACATTTTGCATATGCGGCTGTTGTTTTTGGAACCAAGTATCGAGCGCTGTTTGAGTATCGGAAATGTCTAAGACTTCGAGTGTTCTTAATCCTGGAATACCAATCGAAAAACGTAGTTCTTCAAGATCTTTAACGATTCCCATCTCGGATAATGTTGCTTGTAATGCTTCCAATCCAATTTTTTCTGAATCAATAATCGTTCCATCCAAATCAAAAATAAATACTTGATACACCATCATCATCTCCTAAGAATAGTTGCTATGTTTATCCTAGAGGATGAAATGGATTTCAGGTCAATAGTTAAATAGAAGATCGTTGAATTATTTCATAAGGAACGTTGACTTTTGCTTGTGATTTTTGAATAGCAAGTTGAAATGCTTGCTCACCAACTTTCATTAAGCGATGATTGACTGTTGAAAGATCAAGAGCTATTCCAATAGGCTGGTTCTCTTGGCCGACAATTGCTAGCTCATCGGGTATTTTCACTCCTACTGATTGTGCATAGTTGTAAATGCCGCCAGCAACCTCATCTCCATTTGCGTAAATAGCATGTGGTCGATCATTCAATTGCAAAAATTCATGGGCTGCTCGATAGCCATCTTCCAAACGGTAACAACCGGAAATATGTAAATGGGGTGGGAGTTTTCCGATTACTTTATGGTAAGCTTGGATGGTTTGCCTGGTACTAAGGCTTTCATTGGCTCTCGCAGTAGTAATTGCTATGTTTGTATAGCCTTTCTTTTTAAGCATTTGAAATGTATCAACATAGGAAGCATAGCGATCGATATACGCACAACCAACTTCTTCAGCTGTTGTATACTCACATGAAATAATGGATCCATATTTCGTGTACGGAACGATCTTCTCCCAATCATTGGAACGGGAAGTAATAATAAGACTATCTAAAAATTTATTCTTTAGCATCGTAAGATACTCCATCTCTTTTTTGTTATCATATTTTGTTGGGAGTACAGTGACAGAATAATTATATACCGTAGATTGATTTAGAATGCCGTGTAACATTTGGTCGAATGCTTGATTATTATTGTACGGAATAATTACACCAATCATCTTTGTTTCACCACGTATCAAATCGATTGCATTCTTATTTGGGGTATAATTGAGTTCCTCTATCACTTTCTGTACTTTGCTTCTTTTGGTTTCTGATACATATTTGTAGTTATTAAGTACTCTGGATACGGTCGTAACAGATACTCCAGCTAATCTAGCTATTTCACTTATATTTGCCATTAGTATTACTCCAATCAAGAATAGTAATTGATAATAAAGCTGGCTGGTACATAACTAAAACGAGTAACACGAAAATCGGATAATTTATTTTTGCTTTAAACCCAATCTGAAACAGACTATACTTTCGAGGAACGGCACAACCAACTTGGATGGGGCTTTTTCATTAGGAATCAGGACTGTCTTAGTCATCATCATTTAAAAACGAACGATAAAATATCCGAACTACTTCGAATATTACTTCGTATACTCGGATGTTCGTTCGGATTACTCTTTATCTACTTTGCTTTTTGGTTCAACTCCGTATTCGCCACTACATTATTCTACTAATTATTCCTAATAAAACTAAGAGGATGAAAATGATCCACCATATATTTTTTTTCATGGAACGTGGAATTCGTTTCTTTTTCCAGCGGTTAGGGTCAAATGATATGGTTTCGCTGTCATCCTTCCTTCGCGTTGCCATAGTTACCCATGGATTATACATTTTAGCATTCGCTAAAACGACAGGTGCTATTGCAAAGCCGCCAATAAACCCAAATATATGTCCATATACGTTTATATTTGCTCGTATAAATGTCATAATGAGACCAACAACGAAAATAGTAAGGATAATTTGGGAGCTTGTCTGATCTATTAAATGTTTACGAAATGCCACCATAAAGACGTAAATACCAAATAAACCAAAAATAGCACCTGATGCGCCTACGTGGACGTACCAAAATTCAGAGGGGCCGAAGAAATAAGTTCCGAGGTTCCCGGCAATACCAGCAACCAAATATGCAATAATAAATTTTGTGCGCCCTAGCATTTGTTCTAAGGCTGGACCAAATAATACGAGGGAGAAAGAATTAAATAGGGCATGCATTAAATCGGCATGAAGAAATATTGGCGTTACAAGCCGCCAATACTCACCTTGATTGATATAAAAATTACTCCCAGCTCCTAATTGATAAATTGTTTCACCGATAGACAGTTGTAGGAAGTTAATAATTAACCATAATGCTAAGTGGACAATCACTAATGTAGAAACAACAGGATAAGACGTTATAAATTCTTTCAAACTTCTTTCATTTCGAATAAACATGGAATAGACTCCCCCGATTTTTATATTATAAAAGGATAATGGTTCTGTAAATCATTGTTATTATATTGTAATAAAATACTACAAGTAGTATGACCAATTTTATCGTACTAAAATAACAATCAAAAATATAATCATTTGCATTTTAGTTAGAAAGGGTTCGTGGTCGATGATAAAGGGAATTGGATTAGACTTAATAGAATTAAAACGAATAGAACAAAGTATTCAAACGAATAACCGTATTATTGAGAGAATTTTAACGCCATCAGAAAGAGAGGAATTTTACACACTAGAAAGTAATAAGCGAAAAATAGAGTATTTATCTGGAAGATTTGCTGCCAAAGAGGCATTTGCTAAAGCAGCAGGTACAGGAATTGGAAAGCTTCGTTTTCAAGATATTGAAATACAATCTTGTGAGAGTGGAGCACCTAAATTAACTGCTTCTGGTTACGAGAAAGTTAATATCTTCTTGTCGATTACACATAGTAACGATTATGCTGCTGCACAGGTTGTCATTGAAGAAGATGAACAAAATGCATAAACAGAAAGGTTGTCTCATATATTTTAGTGCGGGTAGGAGGGAACAAATTGTTTATTGTCACCGCGAAGGAAATGTACGATATTGATAAGTTCGCAATGCAGGAAATTGGTTTAGATGGGAAATTGCTGATGGAAAATGCCGGACGAGCCGTTGCTGAGAAGATCACAGCAATGAGCTCTAAACAGGAAAAAATCTGTGTATTAGCTGGTGCAGGAAATAATGGTGGAGATGGTTTTGTTATTGCTCGGACAATGATGGATCAAGGGTACCATATCCATGTGTTACAAGTGGTTCCAGATAGTAAAATACGAGGAGATGCATCTTTTCATAAACGTATTTATGAGAATTGTGGAGGCAGTCTATCTTTATTCGATGGAATCGATGGAACAGAGGTGTTAGATGCAGATATTATTATTGATGCAATGATTGGCATTGGCGTGAAAGGGGAATTAAGAGAACCTTTGTTATCATTGGTCTCGCTTATTAACCAACAAACCAAAAAGGTAATCTCTGTAGATGTTCCGTCTGGTTTACCAGCTGATGAAGGTACAGTTGAATTTA
The DNA here is from genome assembly GCF_000445495.1 of Virgibacillus sp. CM-4. NCBI lineage: Bacteria > Bacillati > Bacillota > Bacilli > Caryophanales > Bacillaceae > Virgibacillus > Virgibacillus sp. CM-4. The sequence goes on along the minus strand of NZ_AUQA01000001.1, from coordinate 15,458 downwards.
GTGCAGTAGAAGCAACATACACTTTTATTATCGGGGCACCAAAAATCAGTGCGTTTTTAAATCATACATCTCCTTATTACGGTACATGGGAACTTGTTTCCATTGGTTTACCCAAAAAAGCATTCCAGTTAAGTACAAGCAAGTCTATTTGGAACGAGACGAATGTTCGAGATTGTTTTCCCGGTCGAAAACCAGATGATCATAAGGGAACACATGGAAAGGGACTGGTGATTGGAGGATGCACGGAAATGCCGGGGGCGCTTTCTATGACACTAAAAGCAGCTCTAAGAGCAGGAGCGGGATTAATTACTGGGGCTACATCAGAACATGTAATTAATCGTATTGCGTCTACGAATGTGGAAGCAACTTATGCCGTATTATCTACGACAGATGGATTTATCAATAATGATTCGAAAGTAAATGTACAAGATTATGACGCAATCGCATTAGGAATGGGGATGGGTAGAAAAGCATTTACGAGTGAGTTGGTAAGAGATGTTGTTAGTGAAGCCAATTGTCCAATTATTATTGATGGTGATGGACTACATCATATTCAACCATATCTCACATCCTTAAAAAGACGAAAATCCCCTACCATTATGACGCCACATCCTAGAGAAATGGCCATGCTTTTAGGGGCGAATGTTAACGAAATTTTGGTAGAACCTTTTCGTTATGCTTCCGAATTTGCTAGAAAGTTTGACGTTTATCTGGTTTTAAAAGGGATGTATAGTATTATCACGTCTCCAGAAGGAAAGCAGTCGGTAAATATGACTGGTAATCCAGGTCTTGCTAAAGGGGGAAGTGGAGATGTGTTAACAGGGATTATATTGGCAATGATTATGCAGAGACAAGACATGTTTGATGCCATCTGTAATGCCTGTTATGTTCATGGGAAGTCCGCAGATCTTTTAATTAAACATCAGCACTCTCATCATGATCTATTAGCCAGTGATGTGATTGACGGAATAGCTAACGTTTATCGTACCATTTCTTGAGAGGTATTTAGGTGATAAGGTTCCCTTTGTTTTTTAATTGAGACAAGGGAGATATGTTCATGAAAAGAAAAATCGGTGGTTGGATCATTGTATTTGGCTTTGTTCTATTATTATCAGCCTGTGGAGAAAAGACACAGGAGGATGTGGTTGCAGACCTAAAAGATAATATGGAAGAAATGGATGGCTATAAAGCAAAAGCTGAAATGAGTATGAACACTGGCCAAGAACAACAAATGTTTAATATTGACGTTTGGCATAAAAAAGATGATTTGTATCGAGTAGGGTTATCCAGTAATGAGGATGAAAAGGGTAACCAAATCATTTTAAAAAATGAGGATGGTGTATTTGTTTTAACACCAGCTTTAAGCAAAAGTTTTAAGTTTCAATCTGAATGGCCGGAAAATAGTAGTCAACCATACCTATACCAATCATTAATTAATGATATTGAAAAAGATAAAGAAGCGGAATTTGAAGTAACCGATTCCCATTATGTGTTTAAAACAAAAACAAATTATCAAAGCAATAACAATCTTCCATTTCAAGAAATTTACTTTGATAAAAAGACATTACAGCCTGTACAAGTGAATGTACTAGATAAAGATAGAAATGCTTTAGTAGAGGTGAAGTTCTCAAATTTCGATCAAGAAGCATCGTTTGAAGATGACGATTTTTCAATGGAGAAAAATATGGCAAGTAGTGGATCTCAAGAGGAGCCAGTTTCAAGTGATAAAGGAGAAAATTCGCTTACCGTATTTTATCCTTCATACATGGCTGGTGCAGAATTAACCGAAAAGAAAGAAGCTTCAACTGAAAATGGGGAAAGAGTCATTTTAACATTTGAAGGAGAAAAGAACTTTACCTTAGTAGAAGAAAAAGCGGAAGCACAAAAAACCATGGCATCCCCAAATGAGGTAGCAGGCGAAATTGTAAACTTAGGTTTTGCGGTAGGAGCAATTTCAGACAACTCCATCGAGTGGACGCATGATGGAGTAGACTTCATGTTAGCTAGCGATGAGTTAACAAAAGAAGAACTCATCCAAGTAGCGCAATCCGTACAAAGCAAAGAAGTGAAATAATATGCCATTATAATAAAGCAGACTCTCACTAAATAGAGTCTGCTTTTATTTTTGGAATCAGAATCGTATTACGTCGTAAAAGAATTGACAGCCTTGACAAGACAAGAAATAATAGGTAGAGCTAAAAAGTAGCAAAAGGAGACAAAATTGGTTTTCGGAAGGGAGTCAAGATTTGTGGATTTACATAGAAGTACATGGGTAGAAATAGATTTGAATGCTATTGCATATAATATAAATACAATAAAGAATAAGATGCCTAATCATACAAAAGTAATTGCTGTGGTGAAGGCCGATGGTTATGGTCATGGAAGTATTCCGGTTGCCAAAAAAGCTTTAGATTCAGGGGCTGAGGCATTGGCAGTAGCTTTATTGGAAGAAGCACTTGAATTAAGAGATGCTGGTATAACTGCACCAATTTTAGTACTGGGTTGGGTGCCACCAGCATCAGCAATAATTGCTGCAGAGCAGAATATCACATTAACATTCTTTCAACAAGAATGGATACAGCAAGTTAACACGTATTCATTTACGAAACCATTGAAGCTCCATCTAAAACTTGACTCAGGAATGGGAAGAATCGGAATAAGAACGGAAGAAGAACTACATGCTATCTTATATGCATTAAATAAAAATTCAAGCATATATTTAACAGGAGTATACACCCATTTTGCAACAGCCGATGAACCAGAATCAACCTATTTTGATGTACAAAAAAAACGCTTTGAAAGGGGGCTCTCGCTTTTACAAGATAATTGGAATGGTAATCTAGATATCCATATTGGTAATAGCGCTAGTGCTATTCGGTTACCAGAAGGTATGTACAATTATATACGTTTTGGTATTGCCATGTATGGATTGTATCCTTCTAAAGCTGTTAAAGAACAAGGAGATATAGAATTGAAGCAGGCCTTCTCTTTGCATAGTCAATTGGTGCATGTGAAACAGATTCAAGCAGGAGATTCGATAAGTTATGGATGTACCTATACAGCTAAAAAGGAAGAATGGATTGGTACAATTCCGATTGGATATGGGGACGGTTGGTTACGAAAAATGCAAGGGTTCTCTATTTTAATTAACGGAAAAAGAATGCCTATCGTAGGCAGGATTTGTATGGATCAAACGATGGTACGGCTGGATCGCGCATACCCTGTTGAAACAAAAGTGACTTTCATTGGTCACCAGAATGATGCATTTATTCCGATGGATGAGGTGTCGGAATATGCTGAAACGATTAACTATGAGATTCCTTGTGTGATTAATAAGCGGATTCCACGAATATATAAAGGTCTTTAGGGAAAAGCTCTTCATAACGGATTAAATTATTCATATACCACGTATAGAAGTCTATTAAACGACAAAACAAACGACTTTTTTAGAAAAAATTCGGGCAACCCTTTGCAAATGGGCGAATTCAATGATATTATTGAAAATGACTTTTACAAAGTTCGTTCAACAGTTGGCGGAGGTGTGATGGTTTTGTCAGAGAGTTTACAAGAAGTATTAGTGAAAATACCGAAAAACCTGTTAAATGAGGTGGATGGTCTAATGAAGTATGAGAATAGTGATTTAAGTGATTTCATATGTCAGGCTACAAGAAACTATCTTCAACACAAAAGAGATGAGCATTTCCAACAATTTCGTGAAAATATGCAAAAAGGCTATGAAGAAATGGGCCGCATTAATTTAACAATTGCTTCAGAAGCTTTTCAAGCTGAAGAGGAGGCAGAAAACACCTTGGAACGCTCAGTGATCGGGGTGTAATCACTTGATCGTACAAAGAGGCGAAGTATATTTCGCTGACCTTTCCCCTGTTGTCGGATCAGAACAGGGAGGCGTACGCCCGGTATTGATCCTGCAAAATGATATCGGGAATCGTTTCAGTCCTACCGTTATTGTTGCGGCTATCACAGCGCAAATTCAAAAAGCTAAACTCCCAACGCATGTGGAGATAGATGCAAAGCGATATGGGTTTGATCGTGATTCCGTTATTTTGCTAGAACAAATAAGAACACTTGACAAACAACGGCTAACAGATAAAATTACAAGATTAGATAAAGAGATGATGACTAAAATTAACCAGGCATTAGAAATAAGTCTGGGGCTGAAAGATATGTATGGTCAATGACGATACCCTTGTTATGCGGAACAAGGGTATTTTTATGTTTGTTACAAGATAATATTATATATAGAATTTGTTTCTGTGTTACAATTAATTTGACATTACTAGTGTTTTTTAACTAATTTATTGTGAAATTTATACAATTTTAGCCAGGAACGACAATTTTCTAAAACAGATAATTTGACAACATAAGAACAAATAAACAAATCTCTAAATACGTTGGAGGTATGGAAATGGACGAGAAGTTTAAAAAGGTTGCGATCGAAAACAGTGATTCCATAGTGAAAATGTGGATGGGTGAAATTCATTCACTAAAGGATGGGAATTACACTTCAAGTATATCTGATGAATTATTTGAAAGCACAAATAGAGAGTTTGTTAATGTTATATTTACAAGTATAAAAAACGCTGGATCACCGAAATCGGTTGAAAGCTTTTCGGAGAAAATCATTAATCTTGGTTGGCCATTAAGTTATATCATTGATGGGCTACAAGTATTTCGCAGGGTAACAGTAGATTATATTTTAAGTCAATCGGAACAAGTGGATTCTGCATTTATCTCATCTGTACTTCGAAGTGTAGATACTTGGGTAGAGCCGCTGATTAGGCAATTGGTTAATGAGTATTCCGGTAGTTGGGAAAATACGGTCTCTTTACAACGTGTAGCACTTCAAGAGTTATCTGCACCACTGATTCCAGTAATGGAGAGTATTACAATCATGCCGTTAATTGGAACAATTGATACAGAACGGGCAAAATTAATTATGGAGAACTTGCTTGATGGTGTAATTAAACATAACTCCGAAGTGGTGTTAATCGATATTACAGGAGTTCCTGTCGTTGATACGATGGTGGCTCACCATATTATTCAAGCTGCAGAAGCAGTACGCTTAATTGGTTCTACTTGTATATTAGTAGGGATTCGTCCAGAAATTGCTCAAACGATTGTAAACCTTGGAATTGACTTAGGCAAATTTCCAACAAAAAGCTCTTTGAAAAAAGGCTTCCGAACCGCACTTGAAATAACCAACAGACAAGTTGTCGATATAGAAAGTAAAGAAGATAACATGGAACAAATGATTAAATCATTGAAAGGGGAGTAGAATCTTGCGTATACCGATACTAAAGCTCCATAATTATTTGCTAATTTCCATTCAGACGGAATTAGATGATCAAACAGCTATTCAATTTCAAGAAGACTTACTCGATAAGATCCATAAAAGCGGGTCATCTGGAGTAGTCATTGATTTAACATCTGTAGAGATTATAGATTCTTTCATTGCCAAGGTTTTAGGCGATGTGGTTACAATGTCTGATTTAATGGGGGCAAAGGTAGTTTTAACCGGTATCCAACCAGCAGTTGCAATGACTTTAATTGATTTAGGAATACACTTAAAGAATGTGCCAACTGCATTAGACTTAGAACAGGGTCTTATTAAACTCTACCAGGAATTGGGGGAATAGCGCATGAAACCTCAATCTTGCGTAAACATAAATAAAGAGTGGGATATTGTTGGGGCTAGGCAGTTAGGCAGAGATATTGCGAAAAAAATTGGATTTGGGACTGTCGATCAAGCACGTATCGCTACCGCGATCTCAGAATTGGCTAGAAACATCTATTTGTATGCTGATCATGGACAAATATGTTTTGAAATAATAGATAACATGGAACATAAAGGGATTTGTATGGTAGCGATCGATGTTGGTCCTGGAATCGAAGACATTGGACAAGTTATGGAAGATGGGTATTCTACTTCAGGTGGATTAGGTGCTGGGTTACCTGGTGTTAAACGACTTATGGATGAATTTGACCTCCAATCCGAAGTAGAAAAGGGAACGAGAGTCAAAGCAATTAAATGGGTGAGATAGAATGACTTTTTGCTCAAGGTGTGTACATTATGATTGTACACACCCTGTGTTGTTTTAGATCGTAACAATCCTTGGTTTCATAGGGAGATAGGGGGAAGAGAGGTGGACGATATATTGAAATTGGATGCCGAAACATATAAAGAGTTAATGAAGCGATATATGGAGACAAGGGATGAACAGTCCCTATATGAAGTAGAACAGGCCAGCAAATCCTTTATACAAAACAATATCTTACCAGATGAAATCGTTAATATGCATATCCAAGCATTGGAAGAGTTATACCCCAGTTTGAGTGAAGACATACAGTATTCAATGAACTTCTTACTAGAAGCCATGATTGCCTATGGTATTGCTCATCAAGAATATCAAACATTACGCGAGAAACAATCTGAATTAAAATCGGAAATATCGGTCGCAGCTAGCATGCAAGAAACCTTGCTTGGTACAACGAAGCCAGATATCGAGGGGATAGACATCGGCATAATTAGCGTTCCAGCTCATCAAATGAATGGAGACTATCATCACTTTATCAAAGGGAGAGATGGTTCTTTAGGTATTGCGATGGCTGATGTGATTGGTAAAGGTATTCCAGCAGCATTATGCATGTCCATGATTAAGTATTCCATGGATAGCTATCCAGAAGATGTTATGAGCCCAAAAGCTATTTTAAATAGTTTAAACCGTGTGGTAGAAAGAAATGTTGACCCCAGTATGTTCATTACAATGTTCTATGCACAGTATCTTCCCTCGGAACATAAACTTCGTTATGCATCGGCAGGTCATGAACCTGGTTATTATTATAATGCTGCAAATGATACCTTTGAGGAGATTGAAACAAAAGGGCTTGTACTCGGGGTAACTCCGGATACAGCGTATCCTGAATATGAGATGGATATTAACAAAGATGATATGGTAATTATGTTAACGGACGGAGTTACAGAATGCCGTGATGGTGACCGATTTATTGAAAGTGAAGAGGTGTTAGAAGTAATTAGATACTATGCACATTTACCAGCACAGGAAATGGTCAACCAAGTATTTAAACATTTTGAACGACTTCAAGAATTTGAGTTACGAGATGATTTTACGTTACTAATCATACGAAGAGAGGTTTAATGGTTAAATAAAATGGGTAAACCCTTGTGAAAGGGTAAAAACTAGAGTTACGAATTATATCGTTCTGATATAGGAGGAAGAGTATGAATTTAAGTGTGGATGTTGTAGAAGAAACGAATAAGTCAATTGTTAACCTCGCAGGTGAAATAGATGCATATACTGCACCAGAATTAAAAGAAGCATTACTACCTTTAACAAAGCAATCCGGTCATTTAGTAGAGGTGGATTTAGAACAGGTGAATTACATGGATAGTACAGGTTTAGGAATATTTATCAGTGCCTTAAAATCGACCAAAGAGAATAATAGTCAAATGACGCTTGTTAACATTCAAGATCGTGTGCTTCGTCTTTTTAAGATTACGGGTTTAGATGAAATTATGGATATCAATTCTGCGATTCGGGGTGGAAGTGAATAATGGAAAGATTTGATTTTATTGAACTAAAAGTTCCTGCAAAAGCAGAATATGTTGGAGTAGTGCGATTAAGTATTTCGGGGATAGCAAATCGCATGGGCTTTTCTTATGAAGATATTGAAGATCTAAAAGTAGCTATATCGGAAGCAATTACGAATACCGTTACACATGCCTATGAAGACAATGATGATGGAGAAGTTACCATCGGTTTTGGCGTGTACGAAGATAGACTAGAAGTTATGGTAGCTGATCATGGAGGTAGTTTTAATCTGAACGAAGTGAAAGACGGAATCGGCCCCTATAAGCATACGGATTCGATCGAAGACCTAAAAGAGGGAGGTTTTGGTCTGTTCCTAATCGATGCATTAATGGATAAAGTACAAATAAATAATAACTATGGGGTTATTGTTTTAATGACAAAGTATTTAAATGAAACTGAGGTGGGCTTTGATGACGACCAAATCTCAACCACACAATAGCGGAAGAGATGAGGTTTACCAATTAATTGAATCGTTACAACAAGATCCTACTAATGAAGGTCTGCAGGAAAAAATTGTTCTCACCTATAAGGATCTCGTAGAATCTATTGCACGTAAGTACTCTAAGAATAGTAGTATACATGAGGATCTAGTTCAAGTAGGTATGATTGGGTTACTAGCTGCCGTTCGTAGGTATGATCCAGCTTTTGGTAAATCTTTTGAATCCTTTGCAATACCCACGATTATTGGAGAAATTAAACGATTTATCCGCGATAAAACATGGAGTGTCCATGTACCAAGGAGAATTAAGGAGTTAGGACCAAAAATAAAAAAAGCAGTAGACACATTAACCACTGAAACGCAAAAATCTCCATCAGTTAAAGAAATAGCGGATTATCTAGAGGTATCAGAAGAAGATGTTCTAGAGACAATGGAAATGGGCAAAAGCTATAAAGCATTATCTGTAGATAGAAAAATCGAAGCAGATTCTGATGGAAGTACGGTAGCTATTTTAGATTTAGTTGGTAAAGAAGAGGACGGTTATAATTCGATCGATCAAAAAATGTTACTGGAGAAAATTTTACCTATCTTATCTGAAAGAGAACAGCAAATTCTTCAGTATACCTATTTTGAAAATCGCAGTCAGAAAGAAACTGGCGAACTATTAGGGATTTCACAAATGCATGTATCAAGACTACAGCGTCGTTCATTACGTAAATTAAGAGAAGCAATTCAGTCTGAGAGCTCAGAGGTCTTTGATTAAGAATGCAACATGTACAAGTATCTGTCTTTCAACAAGCGAAAGAAGGAAATTACTACTGTGGCGATAGTTATTTTTATAAAGAGACAGATAAAGAATTTGTATGTGCTGTAGCCGACGGATTAGGCAGTGGTGAGTATGCAAAAGAGTCATCCCAAATAGTGATCGATATTATTAAACAGAATATGCACACAAGTATAGAGGGCATCATAAAAGAGTGTAATAAACAATTACAAGGGAAGCGCGGCGTAGTAATCGGCATTTTGAAGATTGATTTTCAGTCCAATATGTATTCATTTTCTTCCATTGGCAACATTGGTATTTTAACGGTTAATGATAAGCAAAAAAAGAAGAGAAATATACCTAATGCTGGGTACCTTGCAGGTTATCATCGTCCTTTTAAAATTATCCGTGAGAAATTGGAGGAAGATATGATGTTTATCATGTTTTCTGATGGAGTAACGGATAAGGATCTATCTCAACGATACATTATGACAGAAGATGTGAATGAAATTACGCAAACCTTTGAATATGTAAGCGACTCTAGTCGAAAAGACGATACAACACTTATTGCAATGCATTTTAGGCAAAGCTGACAATGAAAAGAGTCAGCTTTTTTTCTTGTATCCCGTCAATGGAGAACGAATCTTCGTACAATTTGTAGCGTGAGGTTGTATTCAACTTCAGTTTTCGATTTATGATAAAATAGATTTGGATGTAAAGGAGGAAAATGTGTGGCGAACGAACAGAATCAAGAATTAATCCAATGGGTGGCAAAAGAGACAGAAGTAAACACTTCGATTGTAAATAAGGTTATTGGATTATTAGAAGAAGGTAATACGGTACCGTTTATTGCACGTTACCGCAAAGAGATAACGGGTGGTTTAGATGAAGTACAGATAAAATCTGTTCAAGATAAATGGAGTTATGCGGTTAATTTAGCTGAAAGAAAGCAAGAAGTATTGCGCAGTATTAAAGATCAAGGGAAATTGACAGATGAACTGCAGCAGGAAATTATGCAAGCCATGCAGTTACAACGAGTGGAAGATCTTTATCGCCCTTATAAACAAAAAAGACGTACACGAGCGACAATAGCTAAGGAAAAAGGTCTCGAACCATTAGCAGAATTGATTTGGCAGCAATCGATTACAGATATTCAAGAAGAAGCAGCTGTCTATATATCAGAAGAACAAGAATTACATACAATTGAAGATGTATTAGCAGGAGTAAACGATATTATGGCAGAATGGATTTCAGAGGAGCCAGCATATCGTGAATTTATGCGAGAAGAAACGTTTAAACGTGGTATGATTGAATCCGAGGAAAAAGATGTAGAGAAAGACGAGAAACAAGTATATGAGATGTATTATGAATTTCATGAGGCGATACGTTCACTTGTATCACACCGCATTTTAGCACTGAATCGTGGTGAAAAAGAGGGTATATTAAAAGTGTCTGTAAACCCACCAACGGAACGAATTATTGAGTATTTACAAAGGAATGTTATTACAAAAGCAACATCTGAAGCGTTGACTCAAGTCTTAAAGCATGCAATTGAAGATAGTTATAAACGATTGATCCAACCGTCTATTGAGCGTGAAATTCGTAACAGTCTAACAGAAAGTGCAGAGCAACAAGCAATCGACGTTTTCTCTAAGAATTTGAAGAACCTATTACTCCAACCGCCTCTTAAAGGAAAAACTGTACTGGGTGTAGATCCAGCCTTTCGTACCGGTTGTAAACTAGCTGTGATCGATGAAACAGGTAAAGTGCATCAAATAGGTGTTATTTATCCAACAGCACCCAGAAATGATGTTGCTGGAGCAGAAAAGACGGTGATGGAGCTCATAAAGACTTATAAGATTGAGTTGATTGCCATTGGCAATGGTACAGCTTCCCGAGAAACAGAACAATTTATCTCAAATGTTATCGGAAAAAACAAATTACAAGTGCCATATATTATCGTTAATGAAGCAGGAGCCAGTGTATATTCAGCTTCTAAACTAGCTCGAGAAGAATTTCCGGATTTACAAGTAGAAGAGAGAAGTGCGGTATCCATTGCTAGACGTGTTCAAGATCCATTAGCTGAGTTAGTTAAAATTGATCCAAAATCCATAGGAGTTGGCCAATATCAACATGATGTGAGTCAGAAGTCGTTAAATGAATCATTATCTTTTGTTGTTGAAACAGCAGTAAACCAGGTTGGTGTAAATGTAAATACTGCTTCCGCATCGTTATTACAATATGTCTCGGGACTTAGCAAAGCCGTCGCAACGAATATTGTGAAACAGCGTGATGAAGAAGGGAAATATACGAATCGGAAACAATTAAAGAAAGTACCTCGCTTAGGTGCAAAAACGTATGAACAAGGCATTGGTTTTCTTAGAATTATTGATGGAGATAACCCGCTTGATCGTACTCCCATTCATCCAGAGAGTTATTCAAACACGGAAAACCTGTTAACAATGTTAAATTGCGATGTAAGCGATATTGGGTCAGATAAACTTCGTGAAGGGATTTATGCTATAGATCCTAAGCAAGTTTCTGAACAATTAGGGATTGGCGAACCGACATTGATTGATATTATACAAGCATTAACGAAGCCAGAGCGTGATCCGCGTGATGATTTTCCACAACCTTTATTAAAGCAGAATGTGATAGCAATGGAAGATATTAAGCCAGGTATGGAAATGCAAGGAACTGTTCGAAATGTTGTTGATTTTGGTGTGTTTGTAGATATTGGAGTGAAACAAGATGGACTTGTTCATATTTCCAAAATGTCTCATTCATTTGTTAAGCATCCAATGGATATTGCTTCGGTTGGAGATGTAATTACAGTTTGGGTAGAGAATATAGATATTAATAAGGGAAGAATTGCTTTATCGATGATCGAAGGAGAAAAGTAAAGAAGCATGGCTCACAAAAGGGCCATGCTTCTTTCATTAGTGTTACTTATTTTACGCCTTCTGGAACTTGTAAACCAAGACCTTGGGCTACACGTTCGCCCCATTCAGAATCTGCTTTGTAGATATGCTCAATTTGACGAAGTTTAATTTCATCTTTTGTAACTGGAGTCATATGATCAACAAAAGCTTGAACCAAACGTTCTTTTTCATCTGATGACATAAGACGGTAAAGGTCACCAGCTTGGGTATAGTGATCGTCACTGTCGTAAGCAACGCTATCAGCTTCTCCGTATACTTCAAATGGCTTAATTTTAGCATCGCTATCTTCTGTAGGACCATTCACGCTGTTTGGCTCATAGTTTGGTTTGTTTCCACCATTACCATCTACACTCATAAAGCCATCACGTTGATAATTATTTACTTCGTTCTTAGGACGGTTTACTGGAATGCTATGATGATTTGCACCTAGGCGGTAGCGGTGAGCATCAGAGTATCCGAATAAACGCCCTTGAAGCATTTTATCTGGAGATGCTTCAATTCCAGGTACGAATTGACCAGGTGAAAACGCAGCCTGTTCTACTTCTGCAAAGTAGTTTTCAGGGTTACGGTTCAATACCATGCGGCCAACTTCAATACGTGGATAGTCTTTTTTAGACCAGATCTTTGTTACATCGAATGGATCCCATTTGTATGTTTTAGCATCTTCATAAGGCATGATTTGTACATATAATCTCCATGCAGGGTAGTCGCCTTCTTCAATCGAATTAAATAAATCTTCTGTGTGATAATCAGGATTTTCACCAGCAATTTTATCTGCTAGAGCAGGGTCTAGGTTTTTGATACCTTGTTCACTAATGAAATGGTATTTAACCCAAAATGCTTCTCCTTCTTCATTAACCCATTTAAACGTATGGCTTCCATATCCATTCATATGGCGTAAGGTGGCTGGAATACCACGGTCACTATGAAGATAGGTTACTTGGTGCAATGATTCTGGAGATAGAGACCAGAAATCCCATACCATGTCTTTATCTTTCAAATGAGTTTGTGGATTACGTTTTTGTGTATGAATGAAATCAGGAAACTTAATTGCATCGCGTATGAAGAAGATTGGTGTATTATTACCAACTAAATCATAGTTTCCTTCCTCTGTATAAAATTTAACTGCGAAACCACGAGGGTCACGAACAGTGTCTGCGGATCCAAGCTCACCTGCAACTGTAGAAAAACGGATAAACATATCCGTACGTTTACCTTTTTCACTGAGGAAATCAGCTTTCGTATATTTTGAGATTTCGTCATTTGTAACTTCGAAGTACCCAAATGCACCAGCACCTTTTGCGTGCACAACACGTTCAGGAATACGTTCTCTATTAAAATGAGCAAGCTTCTCTAGTAAATTAAAATCTTGTAGTAGTGTAGGTCCATTATGTCCAGCTGTAATTGAGTTTTGATTGTCACTTACTGGTGCACCAGCAGCAGTAGTCAAAGTATTTCTTTTATTACTCAATGTAAATCTCCTCTCTTTTACTAAGTATTAATATATCTACACTTAATATTATAATATAATTCAAATAAAAATCAATGTTTAATTACAATAATTTTAAATAACGAACATAACATTTTTGACACATAATATAGGAAAGAATAAAAATATGCTGCAATAAAATCGATAGTATATTAAAATATTAGAATAGCTTATTGATAAGGAGAGAATTTTGATGAGGCTTCCAGATGATAACGAGTTATTTGAATTAGTCGATAGGCTATCAATAGTACATTTCAATAAACCTTTCTTACATAAGGTATCTTTTAATTCCCGATTACGAACGACAGGTGGCAGATATATTCCGGGTAGGAAGACCATTGAACTCAATCCTAAGTATGCGATGGAAAGGGATGAAACAGAATTTATTGGAATTATAAAGCATGAACTATGCCACTATCATCTTCATATAGAAGGAAAAGGATATAAACACGGAGATCGTGAATTCAAAGAACTTTTAAAAGCTACGGGCTCTCCTCGACATTGTAAACCATTGCCTTCTCAAATGAAGTATAATTATGAGTATCAATGCAGAAATTGTAATCAGACGTATAGACGAATGAGAAGAATAAATACATCTAAATACCGCTGCGGAAAATGTAAGGGGAGGATTATACTACAATAAATATAAAAAAATGGTGATAAACCATTGACGAATGATGTCATCCGTGATAAATTAATTAAGCTGTCTCATACAGTGGATTCAACTTACATAGTTTCCGTTGAGAAAATCATAAAAAAATGTTGACTTTTAGCTCAGAATGCTGTATTATATTTCTCGTTGCAATTGTTATTGATCTTTTATTCCACAGTAGCTCAGTGGTAGAGCTATCGGCTGTTAACCGATCGGTCGTAGGTTCGAATCCTACCTGTGGAGCCATATGGAGAAGTACTCAAGTGGCTGAAGAGGCGCCCCTGCTAAGGGTGTAGGCCGTGTAAGCGGCGCGAGGGTTCAAATCCCTCCTTCTCCGCCATTTTTTAATGGCCCGTTGGTCAAGTGGTTAAGACACCGCCCTTTCACGGCGGTAACACGGGTTCGAATCCCGTACGGGTCATCATCCTAATTGCATAGGTCGGGTCCGGTAGTTCAGTTGGTTAGAATGCCTGCCTGTCACGCAGGAGGTCGCGGGTTCGAGTCCCGTCCGGACCGCCAGATGTTGGGCTATAGCCAAGCGGTAAGGCATCGGGTTTTGATCCCGTGTACCCCAGGTTCGAATCCTGGTAGCCCAGCCATTTTTTCTTTTGAAACCATAAATAATTAACCGAACTAAACGAACTAGTATTAAGAAGTAAATTCATTTCATATGAGCCATTAGCTCAGTTGGTAGAGCATCTGACTTTTAATCAGAGGGTCGGAGGTTCGAATCCTCCATGGCTCACCATTATTCAATTACGCGGGTGTGGCGGAATTGGCAGACGCGCTAGACTTAGGATCTAGTGTCTTCGGACGTGGGGGTTCGACTCCCTCCACCCGCATCGTAGAAGCTGTGTTAAATCACAGTCTTTTATTTCCTGTCATTTTACTTTGCGGTCGTGGCGGAATGGCAGACGCGCTAGGTTGAGGGCCTAGTGGGTGTATAACCCGTGGAGGTTCAAGTCCTCTCGACCGCACCAAAAAGTTCTTGCATAGATTAATCGGATATGATAGATTTGAAAATGTTGTTTTAAGCGCCCGTAGCTCAATTGGATAGAGCGTTTGACTACGGATCAAGAGGTTAGGGGTTCGACTCCTCTCGGGCGCGCCATGATTCCGGGAAGTAGCTCAGCTTGGTAGAGCACATGGTTTGGGACCATGGGGTCGCAGGTTCAAATCCTGTCTTCCCGACCATCGCAGAATTAAATAGATTTCCATCTTTGCGGGTGTAGTTTAATGGTAAAACCTCAGCCTTCCAAGCTGATGACGAGGGTTCGATTCCCTTCACCCGCTCCATGATTATATGGGCCTGTAGCTCAGTTGGTTAGAGCGCACGCCTGATAAGCGTGAGGTCGGTGGTTCAAGTCCACTCAGGCCCATTTGCTTTTTGAAGCAAAAAAGGTATTGACTTTACCTTATTGAGATGATATATTAGTAAAGTCGCCAATTTGAGAAGCGAAACAGTTGATGATAAAAACTTGAAAAAAGTTATTGACAAACGCTAATCAAACTGGTATAATAAAAGAGTTGCTGCAAAAAGCG